>CAWDMN010000117.1:0-6374 GCA_963803155.1 uncultured Acidobacteriota bacterium | reverse complement strand
CGTGGGCCAAGCGTGTGCAGATGCGCACTCACGGCAGCGGACGCTCGTGCTGCTGATCGGTGCGGTTGTCGCGGCGGTTGTCGCGCCATGTTTGCCTTGCTGCGGTACTACAATCGCTGAGAAGCCACGGCGCCGGCCGGCGAAAAGCAGCGGCCGAAGGCGCAGCCTACGCCTTCACCGCCCATCTTAGCCGGGCCGAAGGCTGTGGGGGTTGGAGTTCTGCTCGTCGGAGCCGGGGCGGATGGGTTCGTCGCTGGCGACCGATATGCCCGCCCGCAAGCCGTCCTGAAAGGCCAGCCGCACGAGGCGGTCCTCGCCCGCGTGAAAACTGATGACGGCGATGCGGCCGCCGGAATGCAGGCACGTCGGCAACGGGACGAAGATCTTCCTGCACGCCGAGTATGCTGGCAAACGGCGCGTCGCCGCCCGCGTGCAGAATCAGTATGCGGAACCGGCGCAGAACAGCCTCGACCTCGGCGAAATTCCTGACTCCGCCGCGCTCCGCCGTCTCGCGGTTCACGATCGTGAGCAGACACTGGACGGTGCTTGCGCCGCTGCCAATGCGGCGCCCTTCCATGTCGGGAACGACGAGCACCTGGCCGGCTGCTGAAGTTGTCCCGCCTGGCGGCGAAGGCGGACCTGTTCCGTAGGCCTCAGCCTGGCGGGCGTTGGCCACGGTAACTACTGCTCCGGATTTCGGTGACGTCGAATTTCTTCTTCGAAGGGCCGCCGAGCATTTTATACACGTCCTCGTTTTCCGGCCTTCCGCCTTTTTTCTTCTTCGTGTCGTACCGGTACATTCCCCTGCCGCTCTTCGCCAAGGTACTTTTTCTCGATCATCCTCGACATGTCGAATTTGGGTAATGATGCCGCGCTTCGCGAACAGCGGCGACAGGGTATCGATCACATGTACGCCCACATCGATCCCCACCTCCGTCAATACAAAACCCCGGCTGTCCTGTAAAATGCTGCTGATGGAACTCTGAGACAGACCTTGTTCTGTGGTGAATTGTTGAATGGTTCGGGTGTGGTCCGAACAAACGGCAGGCATTTCCAACAAAATTAAAATGATGATATGAAATAGGCAGGTTTTTTTGCATCGTGTCCCAGGAAATCTCAAGTCGATGGGATCTAATAAGCCATTCATTGCCTGCATGGAAGAAATTTCCCTGGAGATAAAACGGTTCAATTTAAATAGGAGAATTAAGGATGATCTTACTAACTCTGAGAGGAACAATCCTCGCCAGAATTGTACAAATATACTACTAAAATATACGATTTTGATAGAAATATTATTACAAACTCCTACGGACTTCCGAAGTGAGACTTTTTTTCGGAGAACTGTTTGGATAAAAATTTCACTAGGAAGGCGGAGAGGTGATGTACAAGAAGATCAGCCACCCTCAATCGAGGCAATCCCTTGGCTTTACTTTTTCTGGTGTGATCAAAAAGTCGAGGGTGGAAAATTGACTACATATGGGAATCCCTGATTTCCATTTCGAAAGGATTTTTCTCATTTTCCATTTCATGACTCCACTGACGTACCGAGACTGGATCCAAGATTAAATGGACCTGTTGGATCAGCAAACCACAACTCGACTCAAGATCAGCCATTTTCATCCCTCGAACCGACTAATTTAGTTAGAAGATACCGCGGATTTTCGGATAGATGGCGGAGCTGTTCTTCTGAGAGCAATTCATGATGATAGAGTTGTGCGATTTTTGAAAAGAGGGTGGAACGCCTCCAGTCATCGAAGCAGTCGGCAATGATGGCATCAGACTCCATGATATGCCGATAGAGAGCCATATATTTTTCGTGTGGAGAGGAATTGCCTTGCTGAAGAATTTCCTGGGCCTTGAGATTGATTCTTTCACACAATGTGGAAAGCAAGCCCTGCTTGATACTTTTGAAGAATTTCCAGTCACTTTCCTGAGTTAGTTCTGGCATGAGATCATCTCCTTTTTAATCCACTCCTTTTTCAGTTTTCAAATCGATCCCCAGCTGCTGGCATTTTTTATAGAGGTGGCTTCGCTCCAGTCCAAGAGATTGAGCAGTTTTCGTCATGTGATATTCATGGATTTTCAATTCCGCCTGAATCACTTCACGTTCCTTTTTTCCCTCACTTTTAATTGCACCCAGAATCATAGCAGCATTGTATGTTTTGAGCGGACACATGATAAACTGAACGGCAGCGAACAGGAAAGCTGAAACTAGATTGTGAAATTGAGGGTGTAATTCAGTTGTTCATTCCCCTTGATTCCCTGTGCGGTTCGGAGGAATCGAGGGTTTGGGAGAAAATATGAAACGTCTGATTTTGCTGTTGCTCCTGTTTTCATTCAATGGTGCGCTATGGGCTGAGGAGGCGCGGCTAAAAGTCAACTACACCCGCTTTCGTCTGTCCAACGGATTGGAGGTCATCTGCCATGAAGACCACACTATTCCTTCCGTTTGCGTGAACATGCACTACTCCGTGGGATCTTCTCGTGAAAAGCCCGGGAGGACCGGTTTTGCGCATCTCTTTGAACACCTCATGTTTATGGGCTCCCAGCATGTCCCGGTCGGGAAGTTCGATCAGTGGTTGGAAGCAGCCGGCGGCGACAACAACGCCTTTACCACCGAAGACCGCACCAGTTATTTTGAAAACGTTCCTTCCAATGCGTTGGAGTTGGCTCTTTTCCTGGAGTCCGACCGGATGGGATATCTGCTGAATGCCATGACCCCGGAAAAAGTGAATGCCCAGCGGGACGTGGTCAAAAATGAACGCCGTCAGTCAGTGGAAAACCAACCTTATGGCATTGCGGAAATTCTTATTCCGGAAAATCTTTTTCCGCCGGACCACCCTTATCACTGGGCCGTGATTGGATCCCAGGAGGATCTTTCCAGAGCCAGCCATGATGATGTGATTAATTTTTTTAAAACCTACTATTCACCAACCAACGCCGTGCTCTGTATTGCAGGAGACATTGATCCCATCAAGACTCGGCGCCAGGTGGAAAAGTGGTTTGCCGATGTGCCTGCCAGGCCAACCCGTTCCTCCTCCCGCCATTCCCGCGGCGATGCTGACTTCAGAAAAGCGGCTGGTGGTGGAAGATAAAGTCCAGTTGCCACGCCTCTATATGTGTTGGCTGACCCCCTCCTATCTCTCCCCGGGGGATGCGGAAATGGATTTGCTTTCGCTGATTTTGGGGAAAGGCAAAAATTCCCGCCTCTATAAACGACTGGTTTATGAATTGCAGATTGCGCAAAACGTCGAAGTCTATCAAGCCTCCAAACGGCTGGAAAGCCGCTTCATTATTGATGTCACCGCCCGACAAGGACATACGCTGGGCGAACTGGAGAAGGTGGTTCAGGAAGAGATTGATCGGATCCGGCAGCAATCCCCGTCTAGCCGAGAACTCGACCGGGTGCTGAACCAGACCGAAGCCACCTTTATCAGGCGCATGGAGGAACTTACCGACCGGGCCATCCAAATGACCAACTACCAGATGACGGCCGGGAATCCCGATTACTTCAAGGAAGATCTGAACCGTTACAAGGCCATCGATCCTGATGATCTCAAGAGTGCCGCTCAAACTTATCTGCAGGACCAAGCCCGCTTCATTCTCGGCATTGTGCCGGCCGGCCAGAAAAATATGGCGGCTGCCGCCAGCCAGGGGGTGCGCCAGTGAAAAGGACTCTTCAAATCATAATTATTTTGAGCCTGGTCCTGATTATTTCCTCCGTGGTTTTAACGGCCCAAACTTCTCCCGATCGCAGTCAGCCCCCCCTTCCAGGGGCTCCGCCCTCCTTAAAACTTCCGGCACTCCAGCATTTGAAGTTGAAAAATGAATTGTCGGTGGTCTTGATGGAAAAGCACGATTTGCCTTTGGTTCAGGCTGAACTGATCGTCAAGGCTGGTCGTGTTCAAGACCCGCCAGGGAAGGCAGGCTTGGCCAACTTTGTAGCGGAAATGCTAGTGGAAGGATCCGCGGGGCGGAATGCCCTGGAATTTTCCGAAGCCGTTGAACAACTGGGGGCTGAGCTGACCAGCAACAGCGATCTGTACCGCACCTTGATCAGCTTGAATGTCCCCGCCGCCCGGATGGAAAAAGCTTTTTCCTTGCTTGCTGGCATGGTTATACAACCTGCTTTCATAGCGGATGAATTGGAACGAAAAAGAAAAGCCCGCCTGACCCAACTCCTGCAAACGCGAGACCAGCCCCCTTTGCTGGCGGCGATCCAATTCAACCAAGCGCTCTACGGAAAAGGTCACCCCTATGGATTCGTAGCCGATGAAGAATCCGCTCTGCGTGCGTTTACAGTGGAAGATCTGCGCCGTTTTCATTCGGAATGGTACCTGCCCGGCAATGCCACCCTGGTTTTGGCCGGGGATATCACCTCTTCCCAAACCATGCTTTTATTGGAACGCCAGTTGGGGAGTTGGAAAAAGGGAAATGTCCCTGCCGTTTCTCTTCCGGCAATGCCGGCCTTGAATCCACTCACCATTCTAATAGTGGATAAGCCCGGCGCTCCTCAATCGGTTATCAATATTGGGCTGATTGGAGCGCCCCGTTTGACTGCGGATTATTTTCCCCTTGTGGTAATGAACACGCTTTTAGGTGGAACGTTTACCTCCCGTCTCAATGCCAACTTGCGGGAAGAACATGGCTATACGTATGGGGCTGCGTCGCGGTTCAATTTTCTCCCCTTGCCTGGACCCTTCCTGGCTAGTTCCTCCGTGCAAACTGAAGTCACGGATAAAGCCCTGGCGGAATTCATCAAGGAACTGAAAGGTATTCATTCTCCAGTCCCGTCTGAGGAACTGGAAAAAATTCGAAATTATATTGCCTTGAGTTTTCCGCGAAACAATTTTCAGACGCTGAGGGATATCACGGGGGAGCTGAGAGAACTGGTGAGTTACGATTTGCCTGACGATTATTTTAACCGATATATTGCCAACATTATGTCCGTCAGTGCCACAGAAGTGAAACGGGTGGCTGATAAGTATATCCAGATGGACAAGCTTACGATTGTAGTAGTAGGCGACCGCCAAAAAATCGAAGCGGGCCTGAAGTCCCTCAACCTGGGCCCGCTAAAAGTGTTGTCAATCGAGGAGCTGATGGGACCTGCCCCGAAGCTTTAAGGCAAACTGAAGGATGCGATTCATCCAAGATTAGGAGATCCGCCTAATCCTCTTTTAGGATACCGCCGATCCAGCTATCGATCATTCAATGGATCGGGCGTAACCAGTCAGTTGCGGAAGCTTTGTCGGGCCAAATGCAACGTTGTATTCACAATCGAAGAAGAGCCGATCTCCATTGAACCTGAAAACATATGTGATATAAAACGGAGTCTCGTAGAGGCAAAGCTTCATGGTATAAGTGTCGTCACTTGTCCAGGCGCCGCTGGCCGCAGCCGGCTGTTCCGTAGGCGCCACCAAGTTGCCGGTAAGGCCGCTGGCAGAGGAGATCTGTCCCTTTCTCCAGCCACTGGCTCCGCAGTTGATTCTGCTCTCGCCGCTGGAAGTGCGAAATACCAAAGCCGCGCCATCGGAGTTGAATTGGAGAGTCACGAATTCTATGCCCTGGTCGTTATTCGGGAGGAAAAATTTTTTGCCCGAGACGGCGGGAGCGAGCGGGGAGACCGTCTTTCCAATAGCTGGGCGCACCGCGAGACTTGTCAGCTTTTGGGTGAGCTTTTTGCCCGCTGCGTCATCCGTGACTGTCCGTAACCAGATGCAAGCACTGAAGGCAATCGGGTTTGTTGACGGGGTCCCAGGTCCAAAAGGGGGGTATATTCCAACAGCACTTGCGTATAAAGAGCCTGAACCTTGAGTGGTGATGAGGGGGACTACGACGTAAATATTAATCGAAACGGAAAGATAGTAAAAAGGGCAAAGGTCAAAGAGATTGATTTTATTACACTTTGCCATCCCGATCTATGTCATGCAGTAATCAAACTGATTGGCAGTACCAAACTTTTTGAGATTGGAGATCAGATTTCGATCGGTCCTACCACGGTAAATAAACTCGTAATTAAAGGAGAGATCTTCGGAATGGATGAGGGGGAACGGCTTCTTCTCATTTCCACATATGAGATGGTCTCGCTTCCAAAAAATAAAAATAAAAATTACATGAGCACTCCATTAAAGACTCTTGCGAATTCAAACACGCTCTTCGATGCCATCGCTCTTTTCAACGCGCACCGCATCCATGGTGCACCTATTATCGAACAAGGAAAACTCAAAGGAATTATCACGGTGAGTGATATCACTAAAGCAATAGAGAATGGTTTGCCATTGACAACCAATGTATCCATCATAATGACAAAGGATGTTGTGGAAGTTCCTTCGAGCACAAAACTTTTCGAAGTTGTGCACCGGTTCAAGGAAAAG
>CAWDMN010000116.1:0-10918 GCA_963803155.1 uncultured Acidobacteriota bacterium | reverse complement strand
CTCGAATTCGCAAATGTGTCCTCACCACTTAAACGCAAAGTCCCAGATGCATTGCAATTTTTGGAATATCCAAAAAGATTCGGGGAGATTAAAGCCCAGGGCGCAGAGACAAAGTTCATTCTTGCTCAGCACTCGAGACGTTGTTTTGGCGGAGAATCATGCCTGGCATACTTTTCGAAAAATTTATTCGTTCGATAAACCAACATCATTTGCTCGTCCGCGGAGATAGCGTCCTGGTTGCGGTTTCCGGCGGAGCGGATTCCGTGGCATTGCTCTTTCTGCTATCGGAGGTTTCTCGTCAATTTCATCTCCAGTTGGCTGTGGCTCATTACAATCACCGGTTGAGAGGCCGGGAATCGGATGAAGATGAGGAATTTGTCCGTCTACTGGCCCAAAAAAAGGGATTGGATTTTTTCGCCGGCGGGGACGATAAGCTCCAACTACACGGCGCAAATTTGGAGGATCGGGCCAGACAATTTCGTTTTGAATTTTTATTGGCAAGTGCACAAAAAATAAAATCGCAAAAAATCGCCTTGGGGCACACGGGGGACGATCAAGCGGAAACTGTTTTGATGCGGCTCCTGCGGGGAAGCGGCGCCGCGGGTTTGAGCGGAATCTCCTCCATCCGGGAAGGACTTTGGATCCGGCCTCTTCTGAAAGCCAGCCGGCAGGAAATCCTGGGCTATCTGCGCGAGAATAAAATCGCCTGGAGGGAAGACTCTTCCAATGCGACGGATGATTATTTGCGCAACCGCGTGCGTCATCATTTGCTGCCCTTGTTGGAGAAGGAATATAATCCGAATCTTCGCGCCACTCTCATGGAAACCGCCGACACACTGCGCGAGGAATCAGAAGCATTAAAAATCCTGGCAGACGCCTTTATTGGCAAAACGGACCTTTCATGCGGCAAGGTGGAACTTCCCTTGGATAAGATGACTTCGCAGCCCCCTGGATTGCAGGCGGTTGTGGTCCGCGAAATATTGCGGCATTATTCTCCCGCCCGGACTTTTCCCTCTTTAAAACATGTCCGCGCGGTGCTGGAATTATTAAGCCCAGGAAAATGCGGGAAAAAAATCGAAACCGGCCATTTCATAGTTCACCGGACTCGTAATTTAGTCAGATTCTCACCCAACCCGCCTCAACCGTCTTGAGCCGTTTGAATCCACGAGTAAAGAAAGTATGATTCCTAGCACAATGCTACAATTTGAAGGGCGCGACACATCTGAGAATCAGCGCCCATAGTTTGAAGCGAGTTTTTTAATCAATGCCGCGTGTCCCGCCAATAAACCGACTGTGATTGTTGAACAGACTCCATGTTGAATATTTGATGCTCAGAGTGGCTCTTTTCATTTTGTCGAGTACAAGCGATTTGATTCGAAAAAAAGACGCTAAAATGGTATTTTACATAAGAATGGGTGGTGTCCGCCTGAAGGGTGGACTGCTACAAGTTATTAAAATTACATGATTGGGAAGATCATTGTGGGAGGTTTCATTGAATTCCACGGCCAAAACTCTCTTATTCTGGGTCGGTTTAATTGTAGTCGCAATTCTCCTTTACCAGGTGGTTCAGAGGAATCAGGGGGCCAAGGAACAGGAGACTACTTTTTCGACCTTCATGTCGGAAGTCGAAAAAGCCAACGTCAAAAATATTGAAATTACCGGCAACGAGGTCAAGGGCGAATATAAAAGTGGAGGGGCATTCAAAACCACCGTTCCGGACTATCCGGACTTGATAAAAATCCTGCGTGAAAAAAATGTGGACATCAAAGTCAAAGAGCCTTCGCAAAGCCCCTGGCTGGCGGCTCTGATCTCCTGGGCGCCTTTTGTGCTGCTCATCGGCTTCTGGATTTTTTTCATGCGGCAGATGCAAAGCGGCGGCAACAAAGCGCTCTCCTTCGGGAAGAGCCGCGCCAAGCTGCTTTCCTCCCAACAAAAAAAGGCGACCTTCAAGGATGTGGCCGGGGTTGAGGAGGCCAAAGAAGAGCTTCAGGAAATCATCGAGTTTTTGAAGGAGCCCCAAAAGTTCCAGAAACTGGGCGGACGGATTCCCAAGGGAGTGTTGCTCGTCGGCCCTCCCGGAACGGGAAAGACTTTGTTGGCCCGGGCGATTGCCGGAGAGGCGGGAGTCCCATTTTTCTCCATCAGCGGATCCGATTTCGTGGAAATGTTCGTCGGAGTCGGCGCCAGCCGGGTGCGCGATCTTTTTGAACAGGGAAAGAAGAACGCGCCGTGCATTATATTCATCGATGAAATCGACGCGGTGGGACGGCATCGAGGCGCGGGTTTGGGCGGGGGACATGACGAGCGGGAACAGACCTTGAACCAGTTGCTCGTCGAGATGGACGGATTTGAGTCCAATGAAGGAGTAATTCTGATCGCCGCCACTAATCGCCCGGATGTCCTGGATCCCGCGCTCTTGCGGCCGGGGCGATTTGACCGGCGCGTGGTGGTGGCCCGTCCGGACGTCAAGGGGCGCGAGGGAATCCTCCAAGTGCATACCAAGAAGATCCCCCTCTCGGAAGATGTGGATGTCACCGTGTTGGCACGCGGCACGCCAGGCTTTTCCGGCGCCGACTTGGCCAACCTTGTGAATGAAGCCGCCTTGAATGCCGCCCGTTATAATCAGAAATCCGTCTCGATGTCGGACTTCGAACGCGCCAAAGACAAAGTACTGATGGGAGTAGAACGCAAATCATTGATCATTAGCGACGAAGAAAAGAAAAACACCGCTTATCATGAGGCCGGCCATGCCCTGGTTGCCTCCATTCTGCCCAAAGCCGATCCATTGCACAAAGTCACCATTATTCCCCGCGGCATGGCTCTGGGCGTGACGATGCAATTGCCGGTGGACGACAAACATACCTACACTCGCGACTACTTGCAGGGACAGATTGCCATTATGATGGGCGGGAGGGTAGCCGAGGAGTTGTTCCTTGAACATATGACCACGGGCGCCGGTAACGACATAGAACAGGCTACCGAACTGGCGAGGCGGATGGTTTGCGATTATGGCATGTCGGCCTTGGGACCGTTGACTTTCGGCAAAAAGGAAGAGCAAATCTTTCTGGGCCGGGAAATTGCCCAACATCGGGATTATAGCGAAGATACCGCCATTAAAATCGATCAGGAAATTAAGCGGATCGTCGATGAAGGATACGAGACGGCCCGGAACATTCTGGGTGAGAATGCGGAGACCCTGCAACGTATCGCTCTTGCTTTGTTGGAACGCGAGGTTTTGGATGCCCTTGAAATTAAGCTTCTCATTCAAAACAAACCTCTGAAGTCGCAAAACCAGACCAGTCCCCAACCGCTGGAAGGGTCTTCCCCGCCGCCTGTGCCGCTTGCCACACCATCACCATCGGCCCCTCTTCCCCCCCTGGCCGGTCAAAAGGAGAATCCCGCTCCAGCTTAAAATAAGTGCCGGTGTGAATATATGCGTCGCGCTCGATTCCAAATACTGCTCCCTTCCGGCACTCTGGAGACCGGACACCGAACCTTGGTGATGGGCATTCTAAATGTGACTCCTGATTCTTTCTCGGACGGCAATCGCTTTTACCGGATAGGACAAGCCGTAGAACGCGCCCTGCAGATGGAAGCGGAAGGGGCGGACTTGATTGACATTGGAGCTGAATCCACCCGGCCGCCACACTCGGAAATATTGCCGGTGGAAGAGGAACTGCGGCGTCTTTTGCCGGTCTTGGAACAGTTGGCCGGAAAACTCAAGGTGCCTCTCTCGGTTGACACCTATAAAAGCCGGGTGGCCGACGCCGCTTTTGAGCGGGGCGCTGACCTGGTAAACGATATTAGCGGATTGCGTTTCGATCGGGCCATGGCCGAAGTTGTTCGAAAACGCCGCGGCGGCATTATTCTGATGCACTCTCGCGGCCGTCCGGAAAAAATGCATGGACTGCCGCCCTTGAAAAGCATTTGGGAATCCGTGCGGAGGGGATTGGCTTCTTCCCTGCGAACTGCCCTCCAATCGGGCATTTCGCGGCAGAGAATTTTGCTGGACCCTGGACTCGGTTTTGGGAAACAAGCCGAAGACAATTTGATTTTGTTAAGAAGAATTGACCGATTGGCCAAATTCCGAATGCCGATTCTAGTGGGGGCTTCCCGCAAATCTTTTGTCGGCAAAATTCTGGATCTTCCCGTGGAGGAACGGCTGGCGGGAAGCCTGGCTTGCGTCGCGGCGGCCATTTTACGGGGAGCGCACATCGTCCGGGTGCATGATGTCCGGGAAAGCGCGCAGGTTGCGCGGATGTGTGATGCAATTTCGTAAATGTTCAGCGCTCCCCCCGAGAACTCGAGACGTCTTGATTGGGGTTTGCGGCTGAGTCTGTCTCCCCTGTTTATGGGGCTAAGAATTTTCTCCTTGTCAGACAAGCGTGGACGATGATAAGAAAAGGGAAGTCCCGCGGGCGCATTCGGTTTTGAGAGAATCCGGTTGGGAGCAGCGGCGACTTTTCATCTCTTTTCTTTGATGGGGAACAATCCGTCCGGAAGAGCAGCCGTTCCGCGGAAGCTCACAAAAGGCCGGGTTCAGCCATCCACATGACTTTCAACGGAAAGTGCGAAGAGTGACGTGTCATTGACAGAGACAATTACGAATCGGCTCATGAGCTTCCTCGAAGCCTTGAGCCTGCAGAAGTTTGGTGGCAGCGATGCTTTTGACGTGCTGATCATGGCTTTTGTCATCTATCAGGTTCTCTTGTTGATTCGCGGCACTCGAGCCATGCAAATGGCCATCGGCGTTGGCCTCCTTGTTTCCGCCTATTACATGGCAACGCTCGCCGGAAAATTGCAGACCCTTCAGATCATCATTTCCCGCTCTTTTCCCTACCTCGTCTTTGCCATCATTGCGTTGTTTGCCGCGGAAATCCGGCGCGGCTTGGCCCACATTGGCAAAAATCCATTGTTGCGCCGTTTTTCCAGCAATTCTATATTTGAAACCTATGATGAAATCGTTCTGGCCGCCACCTCCCTCGCCTCCCAGCGGATTGGTGGATTGATTGTGTTGGAGAGAGATATCGGCTTGAAGAATTATGTGGAAAGCGGGGTAGCTCTGGACGCTCAACTTTCCTTCGATCTGCTGGTCACAATTTTTTCCCCTGACGCCCCGCTGCATGACGGCGCCGTCGTCATTCAAAAAGACCGGATCGCGGCGGCGGCTTGTTTTTTGCCGCTGACAGTGAATCCCCGATTGAGCAAAGAGTTGGGAACCCGACACCGCGCGGCTATCGGAGTCACCGAGGAATCGGATGCAGTGGTGGTGGTGGTTTCCGAGGAAACCGGCATCATCTCCCTGGTGGTCGGGGGGATCATTGAGCGCGACTTGGACGGGGAGAGCTTGCGCGATCGTTTACACTCGATCATCGAAGGCAAATCCTCCACCGAGAGAATCTCTCATCTGTCCGCAACATCGGAGGGGCGATGAACCGGGTAATCCACACACTCCATCACCTGTTCATTAAGAACCTGAATTTGAAGCTGCTCTCTCTGCTGATCGCGCTTCTGCTTTGGATCGCCATCAACAAACAGCCCAAAGGACCCAACGACACTCGCTGGCTGAAGGTACCGCTGGTGGTGCGCAATTTGCCGGAGGTTAAATATGAGCTCGTGAGCGATCCGGTCTACAACCTCGATGTTCAGCTCACCGGCCCTTCTAGCCTGGTTCGCCGGCTCAGTTCCGATGAAGCCAGCGCCATTCTGGATCTCAAGAATTTCCAACCCAGAGTCAAGACTTACACCATTGCACCTGCCGATATCCGCCTCCCCGCCTTTGCGTCGGGGAGAGTGACCGTACAGGAGATAATTCCAAACCAAGTCAGAATGGAATTCGATAAAACCATCACCCGTGAGGTGGATATTCAACCCAGAATTTTGGGAAAAGGAGAAATCGCTTCCGGTTTTCAGGTGAAAAACATCTCTTGGTCGCCTGAAACGGTCCAGATTCAGGGTCCCGAACGTTACGCCAATCAAGTGACCACTCTTACCACCGAGCCCATCGACGCAAAGGGCGCGAAAACCACCTTGCACCGGCGTGTGCGCATTCTCAGCGAGCCGCACCAAATCCGGCTGCCTCAAACCTCGGAAATAGACGTCCTCATCGAAATTATTCCAATAGGAAAAAAATAGAAGGACATGAAAAAATTCTTTGGTACAGATGGCATTCGAGGAGTGGCTGGGAAATTTCCATTGGATGAACCCACCATCACGGCTATTGGCAGGGCCGTGGGAGAGTTCTTCTCCGCATCCGGCCGGACTGGAAATGTTTTATTGGGCCGCGATACTCGGGAGTCCGGCCCATGGATTAGCCGCCTTCTGGCAAACTCATTGGCTAGCCACTGTGACTTGGAAATCCACGACGCGGGAGTCATCAGTACTCCCGGATTGGCTCATCTTGTCAGCAAGCATGTTTACGTGATTGGCATCATGATTTCCGCTTCTCATAATCCTTTTCAGGACAATGGAATCAAAATTTTTTCCAGTGACGGATTCAAACTTCCCGACGCCGTGGAAAAAAAGATCGAATCCCGCATTGAGAAAATGATGGGTGAGAGAGAAGCCAAATCAAGCAAAAAGGCGGTCAAGGACTCTGCCCCTTTGGCTGAAGACTATCTTCAATTTCTGCGGAGCCAGATTCATGTTAGGTTGGACGGTTGCCGGATCGGTCTCGACGTGTGCCATGGGGCGGCTTATGAACTCGCCCCGGCAATATTTCGCCGTCTAGGAGCCGATATCTCTGTTTTGAATAATGCGCCCAACGGCCGAAACATCAACTTGGGATGCGGCTCCCTTCACTTGGAAAGCCTGATAGATTGGGTTCCTTCAAATAGACTTGATTTTGGCATTGCCTTTGACGGGGATGCTGACCGGGCATTGTTTGTAACTGGGTCGGGGAGAATTTTCGATGGAGATTGTGTCTTGCTGGCCTTGTCCCGGCGCTGGAGACAGAATGGCTCTCTAAAGTCCGGGAAAGTGGTCGGCACCCTGATGACCAATTTTGCCTTGGAACAGATTCTGCGGCGGGAAGGGTTGGAGTTAATTAGAGCCAGGGTTGGCGATAAATATGTTTGGGAAGAAATGAAACGGTTTGGGGCCAATTTGGGCGGAGAACCTTCCGGCCACATTATTTTGAGTGATTTCCACACGACGGGCGATGGAATATTGACTGCCCTCAAAATCGCCGAATGCGTCGTGGGTGAAAAAACCACGCTGGACGAGCTGATCGGTGATTATCATCCTTGTCCTCAAATCCTGGAGGGATTGCGCGTCAAGCGAAAAGTCCCCTTTCAAAAATCACCCGAACTGCAAAAGGTGATTTCCGACGCAAAACGTCGCCTAGAAGGCAAAGGAAGGCTTGTGGTTCGATATTCCGGAACGGAACCGTTGATTCGAATTATGGCAGAGGGAGAGAATCGGTTACAACTCCAAGATTTGGTGGAAGAGCTCAAAGACCGGCTCTCCAAAATCTTGACCTAATTGGACGAAATAATCTGATGGGGCCCGCGGCTCCTCCGGCGGCTTCAGGATTGCTGATGCCAGAGTCTAGGGTTCTTTGCGCGGGATGATTTCTTCGACCACTTTTAGAAGTTCCTTCAACTCGAAGGGTTTGTCCAAAGTCCGACAGGCTCCCAGTTTTTTGGCCATCTCCAAGTAAAGGGGGGCCCTGTTTTTTCCGCCACCCGAAATTGCAATCACTTTAAGGCCTGGATTGTGGGCCATTATCTCCCGTATCAACTCCAATCCATCTTTTTCAGGCATGAAGATATCCGTGATGACCAAATCGAAAGATTGTTTTCCCATGGCCAGAATCGCTTCATTGCCATTGGCCGTCACTTCAGCGTGATGCCCCGCCCTGGTCAGGATGTCTCTGAACAGCTTCGATACTTGAGCATCATCTTCCACTACCAAAATATTGGCCATCGATATAGTCTCGTATTCTCGGAAATTCCACGGTGATAATTATTATCATAGCTGACCACTCTTTAGACAAACAAAATTTCTAAAAAACTTATTTGACCCAAGACGTTTTTTTTGCTAGCATTTTTTGTCGCTTGTGTACCGGCGTCCTCCCTTTAAACCCAAAATGATTATCATTTGCTCATAGGCATTTGCCAGGGGGGGGATTTTTTTTTCAAAAGTCTGGTTGTGAACGGGAGAAATGTTTCATGAAAAAGAAGATTTGCACTCTCACCGTTGCACTCCCCGGGGACCTTAAGAACATTAGCATCCCAGTTCCCCAAGCGCTCTTCTACTTCCTCTCATTTGCCACGGTGATCGGATTGTTGACTCTGACTATTTTTGTGGTCAACTTTGCTCGGATGGTGGTCAAAGTCAGGGAATTTAACCAACTACGTTCTGAAGTCACCTTACTCAAGGCGGCAAACCAAAATTATGAAATGCTGACCAACCAACTCAGCGAAAAACTCAGTCTGCTGGAAATGTTGGCCAACAAAGTCAGTTCCGCAGCGGGATTTGAACGCAAGCCTGCTCCTCCGAAGAGCTCCGACAACAAAAATGAAAAGGAAAAGGCCCCGTCCGAGCATAGTCTGCTCTACAATACCGACGAAGAATCGACGCAAGTGACTCCCGCTGAGTATCTGGAAATTCTGTCCACCGACGCCAATCAATTGGAAAGCCGCTTTCAAAATCTGGATCGCTATTACGACAAATTTAATTTTAAGCTGGCTCACCTTCCGACAATCTGGCCGACTCAAGGGATGATTTCCGATCGGTTTGGAGGACGGCAGGAAATTACAGCCGCCGGAGAATCGGCCTTTCATACGGGTATTGACATCTGCTGTCCGCGCGGAACCCCGGTCTTTGCCGCGGCGGATGGATTCGTCTTTTTGACGGGACGCCGCAGCGATTATGGCAACCTGATCATCTTGGACCATGGCCAGGGAATTACTACCTGGTATGCACACTTGGCCAGCATTTTTGTGGCTCCCCGGCAATTGGTGAAAAAAGGGATGCGCATCGGAGCCGTGGGAACCACCGGACGGTCTACAGGGCCGCACCTCCATTATGAAGTGCGCCGGGGGAGCGCTCCCGTCAACCCCATGTTTTATCTGGCCGGTTTACGATAGTTCTTCCCTGAGCTCACCCTCCCGGTTGAGACTCTCCGTAGTCAAGTTACTTGGCCTTTCTGATTTAATTGGTCGGTCGGACCCAAGAGGCATCAATTTCCACCGCCACCGAGCGCTGCAGCAATTCGATTGTGATCACGAGGCGGTGTGCCCCTTTTTTTTTGAGGAAGATTCCCTCCAATCCAGCTAATTTCCCTTCCGCAATCAACACACGCTGTCCAGACTTCAAGTATGGCCAAGGTTCCGCGGCTAATCCCGATTTTACAATTTTGAGGACTGCCTGAATTTCCTGCTCACTCACGGGGATCCAATGGCCACCTGCTCCGACGATGTGGATGACACCGGGGATGGTCAACACCGGGAGTCGTATCTCTTCATTTAACCGGCAAAACATGTATCCGGGGAAGAGCGGAAATTCAACGGTCTTCCATCGGTCAGACCATCGACGCCGGCTGGTATAGAGTGGAAGAAACTCCTCAAATCCCTTGCTCTTTAATATTTGACTAATTTGCTTTTCATAGCGAGGCCGGACATGAAGTGCATACCACGGCAGAATCTCTTTGTTTGATAATATTTCAGACGAATTATCTACACTCACCACGACTCTGTCACTCTCCATTCTGAATTAAGGATTCCACATAAGCAGCCGATCCATCGCGGAACCAGCCATCGAGCTGGGCAATCTCTTTTAACTGTTGGCCTCGCAGCCGAGGCACCACCGCAAAGGCGGTTCTGATGCAGGAAAGTGATGACATATCTCCCCACAATTTCTCAAACTGCGCCACGGGATAAATATCTTCCAGCCCATGTCCCCAGCGTTTTTTTACTTCTTTCAAGGTGATGTATGAGGGCATTCGGGCCGCGAGATTTCGGACCGCATCATTGACCAGGGATTGATTGGACAGGTCCCCTGGCTCAAGTCCAAAGGCTTTCAGTAGAAGGTGAACGTTTACCCAAGCGGTATTGGAGTTGTAATAGGAAAGCCTGAATTCATCTTCTTCCCGTGGCATGGCCAATCCCTCCACCAATCGCGTCCGCCCACCCACGCGCGCCAAACCGCCTCCCCGGTCCTCCACCCTCCGGGAAATCACCTCAAAGGTGAGACAAACCTGACTTTGCGCATGCAATCCCAAAAGGGCCGGATCCAGGTCCGCGCCTAGTGTGTCAATGTTGTGGACCATGATAAACTTCAAATCCGGCTGTTGGGCAAGCAACCTCGAGAGCAGTCCGTTTTTCAACAGATTGGGAATCTCATACCAATGCCCTACCGGATGGAGACATTGCAGAGGAATATTGTCCGTGTAATCGTTTCCTTCGCCCGACTGGAGAGCCCAATTGATCAGGGCAGATTGCAGACTCTCCCGCACTTTTTGAGCGCGTTCATCCAAGAGCTGCTGGGTCGTTTCTTCCCACAGGAACCTTAAATCACGCGCCATGGGGATCAAACGCAATCCCACGGAACGCCCTGGAGAAAGAAACAACGGCCCTGGGTAGCCATAGTTTTGTTCCCGGCCGAGGAACTCCTCGATGGGCTGATGAGTCAAATAGCTGGTGCTGATGAGGTGGGGAGGAAATGTTCCAAATCTCGCGCCGGTCTTGCGGCTTTTGGCCAGGTGGACTTCCAGAAAAGGGCGATGCCGCCCCGCCAGCTTGCAGAACGGGTGGAGAGCCTTGACAACTCCGGCCCCCTGGGTCCACCGGCTCCCCGCGCCAGCGGCCAGAGTAAGGACGGCCGCTTCCCCGCGCGCCAGCAATTCTTCCCCGCATTCACGACATTCTTTTTCACGGCCGGTGGCCTCTTTCCGAGCAGGAGAAAACCACGAACG
>CAWDMN010000115.1:0-3856 GCA_963803155.1 uncultured Acidobacteriota bacterium | reverse complement strand
CTGAGGATGGCTTCTACCCCACGCCTTCCACCATTCTTGTCCCGCTCGATGCCACAAAATCAATTTGGAGGGTGAATTGCCTTTCTTATCCGTCGGAGGAAGATTCTGGAAAAATCAATCCTCCTCTTCAACCTCGCAGGATTCCAGCCCAAATGGCAGGAGCTATTTTTTCGTAAGCTTTTTCGCGTTTGAAAGGAGCAAAGCGGATGATTTCAAATATCAGCAGCTACGGTTCAAATGACCTGGACAAATTGTTGATCCAGTCATCGTGCGACAAAAACAAGGGGAAGGGCAGTTCCCAGGCCAATTTTCACGCCCTTCTGGGCAGCTCGGATGGAACGAATGCTTCCTCGTCAGCAACTGCAGCCTCTTCTTCCTCATTGAGCCAGAAGCTGTTTGGTGCACTGGACACGGATGGAAGCGGTGGCATCAGCCAGACAGAACTGACCCGGGCACTGAACCAGGCCACTGGCAAGACGGATTCAGATGCCAGCGGACTCTTCAAGTCGCTGGACACCAACGGAGACGGCGTCATCAGTCAGTCGGAATTGACCACCGGATTGAAAAACACAGCTCTCCAACACGCTCATCATCATCACCACCATGCACATTCTGCTTCCTCAAGCAGTTCCAGCATCGCCGACCTCTTCAAATCCATGGACACCAACGGCGATGGAGCGATCTCGTTGACGGAACTGGAAAGCGGGCTTAAAAACAAACAAGGGAATGCCTCAAACAGCTCTGAGACCTCTACCGCCACCCAGAACACCTCGCTGCTGCAGATGGTCGCCAAATATTACTCCAATAATGCAAATACCGCGAACACCACGATGACCTCGGGCGCCCTTTCCAACCAGCTATACGCGTGATATTCACTTGGCATTCCAGCCCACAGGCCGGCTTCCCCGGCTGTGGGCGACACCAAAGAGTGCTCTGGAAATTGCAGCCGGTCGGCGCCAGTGGGGTCTGCGCCATTCGCGCCACCATTCGGGTCACATATCTTAAATGGGTCTTCACTTTACCCACACTCTTACGCGAAGACCCTTTATGGTTTCTGAGAGAAAGGTCACAACCACTGGACAAACAGCGGAAACTACCCTTGGATCGCCGCTTCAGACAGACGTCTAAATTGCGCGCAAAGTCGCTACCAGGGCAACCATTTTTCTAATCGGAATCTTCACTTTAAGCGTGAGCCTGAATACGGCCGGCGGTCTGAAGAGGGAAGCGCACCCGTCCCGTTTTAGTTTTTTTCCTTTGGTAATTTTTGGCCAATTCGATGAAGATGCCGACATCCCGGTCCAGATCGACGGCTGTGCCATCGAAATAAAAATTCCGGATAGGGATATTTTCGTGATCCTTGCTGATCTTAGGATATATCGCTTCGCAGATAATGCCATTCATGCAAGTGAAAGGACTGATATCGATGACTCCATCCGCTCCCTTGTGGTAAAGATAGATGGCTTTACCCGCACTCAATACCATTTCACCCAAAGCTCCCCAGACCGGCAGATAGGGCTCGCTATAATCGAGGACTTCGGTGATGTCTTCCGCTTCCTCATATCCTTTAAGTTCTTCGTGGAAGGCTTTAAAAATAGCATGCTCGTCTGAACGCTGAATGAATTTGCGGATCCGATTGCCAAGCATGGATTTGGAAAAGCGCTTCCCATGCAAAATCAGATTGAGCCTCTCATCGTCCAAAGTGTACCAGATCCATTCCGTCATATCCGAAAGCCAGACTTCCCCCCCATGCTCCTCCACTTTCCGAATCAGGTTGTCATTGCTGAATTCGTTGTTGCGGCAGAAAATTTCTCCAACAATTCCGATCAAAGGGCGATGGGAATCGTGGTTCACCGCAATGGCTTTGAATTGGTTCCGGATGGTGACCAGTTCCGAGGATAAGCGTTCAAGACGGGTCCTATGATCTCCAGGTTTTGCGATGGTCCCGCAGACTTTCCGCAAACATTCCTCATAAACCTGGTCGGTTTCACCTTTCTTCAATTCGTAAGGACGAATCTTGTGGCGCATTTTTAATAGAGCGTCGGCCACCACCAAGGCCCGCCAGCCAGTGCGGATAAAGCCACGGTTGCCAATGCCGGCATAACTGTTGCCGCTGGAAGGAGAAAAGACCAGGATGTCATCCAGTCTTAAATCGCCCAAGACCTTCTTCAGCAGGTTTTCATATTGTCCATAACGGCAAGGTCCTCCCGCCGTGGGCATGAAAAATGCCGCTTTATTTGGATCGAATCCAGGTTGGCGGGTGATCTTGAGAAAATCACCCAAGGTGATTCTTTCCGGAAGACACTCGTCCCCGGAGGTGTATTTGCTGCCCAACTCCATCGTGGTAGAATCCGAATCCGGCACCGGTTGGGCTTCAAAGCCTATGGATTGAAAAGCGGCCGCCATGCAACGGGTGGCTCCGTTGGGCATTTGCGGAATATATATAGTTCTGCCTTGTAGCGTTTTTTGCGTCATCTTCACCCCTCTGAAAATAGCGTGGATGGAGGCGGGGTGCCCCACACCCCGCATGGGTTTGCCCAGCGTGCTCTGACGGCCTGAGGGCACCCCCCCCTCCAGATGCCGGTTTTCGTTAATCCGCGGTCGTCAGTTGTGCCTCTGAGGCGGCATTCGGCGCCGTTTGAGCGGACTTCCACCACCGCAAGAAGCCTTTACTGTCCAGGTAGGCTTCGCAACGAGTGATCACTCCGGCGTCGTTGGAATGTCCGTCAAACTGCAGCACTAAATAAGGTTTTTTGCCGGCAGCCTGGATGTAATGTTTGATGTACGAATCGGGTCCGCACTTGAAATTGGTAATATAAATGATATGCAGATTGGAATATTGCCCGACGATTTTGGCGGCCTGCAGAATTTTTCTGCCATAACTCCAATACATGTTATCGTTGATATCGCTGATATCGACCCCCTCCAGAGGGAGAAATTCCATCGGGACGACATTGACGCCATAATAGTCACGAAGCTTACGGGCGATGTCCAAGTTCACGCCATTGTCATTGACATTATAGGGACGGCCCACCAGAATGATCCCCAGCGCGCCGGTTTCCTGAAGCTTGGCCAGGTTTCTCTGGCCAGCTTCGGCGATTTCCTTCTTGAATTTTTCCTCGGCCCGGTACCCTGCCTCGACGGCCTCATCGCATTGCCTCTTGCTGAAGCCAAACTGCTTGGCCAGCGGGTGAAGTTCTTTCTTCACAAATTCCTTTCCTTCCCGGAAATGAATCGTCGGCTTGAGCAGTTTCCCGTCATGTCCTTCCATCAAAGCTGAATGGTTGATCACAAAAGGAAGAGTCTGCCCCCAAGGGCAGAGAAAGGAATGAACTTGAGGGAATTCCGTGGCGGCATTGATCACGTTGGGAATAAAAAGATAATCCACTCCGCTTTCCAAGAGGTTCTGGACATGCCCATGAGCAATTTTGACAGGGAAACATGGCTCAGACAATACGGCTTCCACTCCGGTGGCAATCACCGACTTATTAGTCTTTGGAGAAAGCTTGATCTGAAAATTCAGAGTCTGTAGGAAGGCCCGCCAGAAGGGGAATTGCTCATAAAAATACATGGAGCGGGGATAGCCAATGACCGGGCCGGAACCGCTTTCGGGTTCATAATCTTCCATCAAAAGCTTTTCGCGCAAGGCGATCAAATCTTCGATTATAGCCTCGCGATCTTTCTGGGCACGGCGGCGGAACTGGTCGGAGCATTTATCTCCCCAGTAAGTCCGGTCGTTTTCGACGGTAAATTCCTGGATATCACAGAAATTCGAGCAAGCCCGGCAGGTAAACTCCCGCAACGAGTAATCGACCTCTTCCAAACTATAGCCGCGAAAGGTGGTGTCTGCCCCGGGGTC
>CAWDMN010000114.1:0-45480 GCA_963803155.1 uncultured Acidobacteriota bacterium | reverse complement strand
TGGTTTCCGGCGCCGCGTAAATCGGGATCCGCTCCTTCTGGCGGAAATTGAAAGGCCGCACATCGTCCAGTCCCATGATGTGATCGAAATGCGCGTGCGTGAACAGGACCGCGTCCACGCGGTCGAGGTGCGCGCGCAGAGCCTGCGCGCGGAAATCGGGAGTGGTGTCGATGAGCACGCGGCGGTCCTGGTAGCTCACCAGCACCGAAGGGCGAAGCCGGTTGTCGCGCGGATCGGTGGAAGTGCAGACTGCGCAATGGCAGCCGAGCGTAGGCACGCCCACGCTGGTGCCCGAACCCAAGACGGTGATTTTGAGCGGCGCCGCCATTCAAACTTTCGCCTGGGCGGCCGCTTTGGCTAGTTCCTCGGAGACCTGCACGAAACGGAAGCGCGAACTCGGTGAGGGAGTTTTCCAGCAGCCGCTGCTCCTCCAGGCTGAGATTGCCTTTGGTCTTTTCGGACACCACGCCCATCATATCGATGGTGTGGCGGGCCAGGTAGGTCCGGCTTGGGCTTGTCCTCCTCACCAAACGGCATCAGCCCAAGCTGCATTTCGGCCTGCGCGCGCAGGGAAAGCACGAGAAAGGAAAAGGAGGCGGGCGGCGGCGGGATGCGAAAATCCTCCTGCGGCTGCGGGCTATTTTCGGTGTCGCTCATCAAATGTATTTTACCCTGGGGCTGGTGGCGGGATCACTCCGCCAGCCGCTCCGTCGCTGTCACTGCGCGGCCGCAACCGCTCCCTCACGGCCGCGGCTCCAGCCTTCGCGGAGTAGTTTTAGCGCTGGCTCAAACCGCCATCCACGGCGAGCAATTGGCCGGTGACGAAGTATATCATGGTCAATAATGCCGGCATTACGCGCGACGGCCTCCTCATGCGCATGAAGAAAGAGGAGTGGGATGCCGTCCTTCAGACCAACCTGACCGGGGTTTTTCTCTGCTCGCAGGAAGCCGTCAAAATCATGATAAAACAGAAGTCGGGAAGAATTATCAATATCGCCTCGGTCGTAGGCCAGATGGGCAATCCCGGCCAGGCCAACTACGTGGCCTCCAAGGCTGGAGTGATTGGATTCACCAAATGCATAGCCCAGGAGGTGGCTTCCCGCGGCATCACCGTGAATGCGGTGGCTCCAGGATTTATCGACACAGCCATGACGCAGGCTCTCTCAGAGCAGGCCCGCACCCGTTTGTTGGAGCGAGTTCCCCTGGGTAGAATGGGAACGGATCAGGATGTGGCCAACGGCGTTATATTCCTGGCCTCGGAAGAAGCCAGCTACATAACCGGACAAGTGCTTAATGTGAACGGTGGTTTGTACATGTAAGACATGCAGCCCTCGTGGAGACCAGCGGCTTGATAATTAATTTTCAAATTCGGATGGCGGACACCGGACAATAGGCTGAAATACAAAAATTTTGTCGAGAAGCAATGTTCGTTGTCGAAGGTTTAAAGTCCAAAGTCTGAAAAAATGAGTAACTACTCAGGGAGTAGCCAGAAGCCAGAATTCAGTAGTCAGCATGAACACGCCAGCAACGAGATTTGATGCCCTTGTGGCGTGGCAAAAGGCTCATAAGTTTTTGGCGCAATCTTTTAGAGGCCTATTCGCAGGCCATTCTGGATTCTGACTTCTGAGTTCTGTCTGCCTGATTAGTTATAAAAATAAATCATAAATTCAGCAGTTGCAGAATTGCATATCAACCTTTACAATCCCGAATACCATTTTGACAGGAGGATTTTTGGAATGTCAGCTTCAGTTGAAGAAAAAGTAAAACAGATCATTGTGGAACAACTCGGCGTGGACGAATCAGAAGTGACCGCGACTGCTTCCTTCGTGGATGACTTGGGAGCCGATTCCCTCGACACCGTGGAATTAGTGATGGCCTTTGAAGAAGGCTTTGGCATTGAAATTCCCGACGAAGATGCGGAAAAAATCCAGACTGTCCAAGATGCTATCAAGTACATCGACGCCCACGCGAAGGCCTAAGTGGACTCTTTGTCTGTTGTAAGGTTCGCGGGGAAATATCTCATGACATCCCGGTCCAGAAGGGCTGGACTGTTCTTCCAGGTGCAGCCGCTGAGTATCCGGCCGGGAGGAGAGTTGTTCCCAGTGGATCCTCCAGCCTAGGAATACCCCGCTGCTTGAGCCATAGTGAGAGTTTTTCCCCCGGCTCACTCATGGCAAGGATTTGGTTTGAAAGTCTATTTGTAGGATCCCGGCTGAGTCGGTAACATGAAACTGGAGGAGGGTGTGTCTTGAAACGAAGAGTCGTCGTCACGGGAATTGGCTTGGTCAGTCCCCTGGGAATTGGAACGGAGGAATCTTGGAGAGGATTGTTGGAGGGCCAAAGCGGAATCGGGATGATCACCCGATTTGATACTTCCCAGTTTTCAGTCCGCTTTGCCGGAGAAGTGAAGGGATTTGATCCCCTCAACTGGATGGAGAAAAAAGAAGTCAAGAAGATGGATCCCTTCATCCAATATGCGTTGGCGGCTACCGATTTTGCCATGCGTTCCGCCGGATTGCAGGTGACCCCGGAACTGGAATCCCGGGTGGGGGTTCATGTCGGGTCCGGTATCGGCGGATTTTCCACGATTGAACGGGAACATGCGGAACTGCTCAAAGGTGGACCGCGGCGCATTTCGCCCTTCTTTATCCCCTCCGCCATTGTGAACCTGGCGGCGGGTCAAGTTTCCATCCGCTACAAGGCGAAAGGGCCCAACACCTCCACTTGTACGGCTTGTTCCTCCGGAGCCCACTCCATTGGCGATTCCTTCCGGATCATCGCCCGGGATGAAGCTGACGTCATGATTTGCGGCGGCTCTGAAGCGGCCATCACTCCCATGGGTGTGGGCGGATTTGCTTCCATGAAGGCACTGTCCACCCGGAATGATGCTCCTGAAAAGGCCTCCCGGCCGTTTGATAAAGAACGGGATGGTTTTGTCATCGGCGAGGGATCAGGCATTCTGATTTTGGAAGAGCTGGAATTTGCCCGGAGTCGGGGCGCTCGGATCTTTGCGGAATTGGCGGGGTACGGAATGTCCGGCGATGCCTTCCATATCACCCAACCCAGTGAAGATGGCGATGGCGCCTTTCGCGTCATGCAAAATGCGTTGAAAGATGCCGGGATTGCTCCTGAACAAGTGGACTACATTAATGCCCACGGCACCTCCACTCCTTATAACGATAAGTTTGAGACCATCGCCATCAAGCGGGTGTTTGGCGAGCATGCGTATAAGCTGGCGGTCAGCTCAACCAAATCGATGACCGGTCACTTGCTGGGCGCCGCGGGTGGATTGGAAGGCGGAATTTCGGCCTTGGCGATCTATAACCAAGTCATCCCTCCCACCATTAATTACGAAATCCCTGATCCTGATTGCGATTTGGATTACGTGCCCAATACGCTTCGGAAGGTCAAGATTGATTATGCACTCTCCAATTCCTTCGGTTTTGGCGGCACCAATGTGGCCTTGATTTTCAAGCGATATACACCTGAAGCCTGATCGCCATCGGTAACATACTGTTTTTAAAATAACCCCTGAGCAGGCTGGTCGTGCTCAGGGGTTTATTTTGGGGGGGAAACCAATGCCGCGTATTAGGGAAGCGAAGAGCGAGACGAGGGCGTCCCGCCGCTAATTCCTCCAATTTTGTTTAGAAGCCGGGCTTGAGCCCGATTTAACAATCTTAGGATTGCCTTGCCGCCTGATCCTGGCATGAGCAGGGACGGCATTTTATGGCCGCGGTTCGGCGATCAAGGGTAGGCCAGTTTTTCAAGGCCGGCTTCACGGATTGCCCTTTGCGAATGTGTCAGGTAGCGACGGTTGATACTTGGGCAAACTGCCGGAATTCAAATGTCGCTACGCGACACATCGGCTGTGGGTTGCCGATTCCCGTGGGATAAATCCCACGGCTACCATCGAGTCCTCGCTACGCGAGGAATTCTGGATCGAGTTGGGCAGCGAGGATTTCTCGTTCTTCTTGAATCCTCGCTATGCGAGGAATTACGTCTAGCGACAAAAGCAATGTCCAAGGCAATCCTCTGTCGCATATTTTTAAGCCGCCCGAAGACGTTAAATTCCAGTGAAATTCCTTTGTGTCCTTGGAGTGTCTTTTATTCATTATAGCCTCTCCTTATCAAGGACTGCGCTCCATTACTTTTTTCTCAATCTTGGTCTTTTTATTTTGCTTATTCAAACGGAAAGAAATATTGAAACTCCAGGCGCCAAGCTTACTTGGCGCACATAAAGTGCGGCCTTATCCATTCCATTCAGTGGGCCCCATCCAAGCTTAGCCCTCCCATTGCTTGGGTGAGCTGAGCAGCTACGTTTTTTGTTTGCACTTGCCTTTGGACCTGGATACACTTCAGATATCAGTCACAACGAGTATAAGAGGAAAGGAGCCCGGAATGAGAGCCATTGTGCGCATGGTCCTAATGCTGGCGTTCGTGGGAGCGGTATGGGCAGCTGGGCAGGACACCAAGCCGATACAGGCAGTCTCGGACGCATTCATCAAAGCGATCGTCGACAACGACTTTGAAGCTTACAAAGCCAGAGTGTCGACTAAACTGCTTGATGAGTTCGCCAAGAACGCGAAGAACTGCAAGATCCAACGCTGGTGGGACTCCGCTCGGGCGGAGCTTGAAAAACACCAAGCGAAGTGGGAATACAAGGGTATCAAGACCAACATGCCCAAGATCGTGATGCTGGAATACAAACGCACCATGGACAGCGGCGAGTCGGTGGTATCGATCGAGTTGATCAAAGAGGGCGAGAAATGGTTGGTGGATTCGGCCGGTTCACTGTAGGAAGAACAGAGAGACAGCGGCCGGGCTATCAGAGTCTTCGATAGATCAGTGTGATCTCCTCGATTCACCTTAGAGTGAGCTCGCGCACGGGCCTCACCATCGAGACCGCATCGAGCTCAAGGACGACGCAATACGACAAGCAGTTTTGGCCAAAATCAAGGAAGTAGTTTTAATTTCCTAATTGCTTCGTCAGAAGAAAAGGATTGTTTGTGTGAATCATCCAGCAAACGCGGGCAGGGGTGAATTTGCCGTCGAATTCGCATAGACTATTTAATGGACGCTCAATCTCATTCGAGCCGACTCTCGGCGGGCGGCCTTCCATCTTATCGTGCACTGCCTGTCGCTTACTCCAGAATGGACGCCCATTGTCCGCCTTCGCCGACCCGCTCAATTCGAGGTTTTGGGCAACAGAGATGAGAAAAAGGTGAAAAAGGCTGCGTTCATCATTGTTCTATTATATGCATGTCTCCTAATTGTGCTCAGTGTGCCTGTCCTGTTGGGGTTCTTTTATCCGGCCGCCAGATTCTCGGAAGTCCTCCATATTTTCTCAGCGTGGCAATACTGGGTTTGGATCGCGCTCATGTTGCTTTGTGAGACCGCTCTCTTGCTGGTTCCAGTGAAGGTGGCAAACCGTCGGCCCATATCACGTTGCATGATCTACTTTCCGGTTGTGGCCTCAGCCTTCCTTATGGGTTGCCTCCTTTTGGGCCTTATATGCTCCGTTGCGGAATTTTTTCAAAAGTATCCCCCTTTCAAGGAATCATGGCAAGAGTGGAGCGCCCTCGGCGCGTCAGCTCTCCTCTGGATTGCGTGGGCGATCATATTCTCGCATGTTGCGAAAAGTGAGACTCCTCGAGATATCCTTACTCAGCAATGCCGCCATTTGATCAAGGGGAGCGTCCTTTCGCTCTTGGTGGCCGTACCAACGCACATTGTTGCCCGTCACAGAGATTACTGTTGTGCGGGCGCAGGCACATTTGTTGGGATTGTCTTCGGCCTTTCTGTTTTGCTCCTATCCTTTGGCCCAGGGATTTTCTTTCTATACCTTGGGCGTTGGAAACAACTCCACCCAAGCGCGGAGC
Organism: uncultured Acidobacteriota bacterium; assembly: GCA_963803155.1. Classification (GTDB taxonomy): domain Bacteria; phylum Acidobacteriota; class Terriglobia; order Versatilivoradales; family Versatilivoraceae; genus CAWDMN01. The sequence continues at coordinate 39,601 of CAWDMN010000114.1, read as the reverse complement.
GAAACGGGAGAGAAGAAAATGGCCCCACAAATGGATGAACCAAAACTTTTTGTTCTTGTGTTCAAAAAGTCTGGTTATCCCTGGCATTGGGCCAATGAACGGAGGGAGTATGGGTTTGGATACACATTCACCGTTGAGGCTACCGTCGCTGGAGACGCTGCCCGAGGCGGATGCAACGATTGACCAAATCATCCGCTTTGTCCATTCAGTGGACCCGACGACACACTTCCAGGCCCGATGGGGTGAGGAGTATAGGACCAACGTTCAAGCCCTATGGCACAGATGCGTTCAATCCTACAAAGCCGGCGCCGCGGTAACAGGTGGCGTGGACGAATTAATCATGTGCCTTACGTACGACGTCGTCCTCGGGCCTTGCTTGGGAGTGCCTGAGCCTCATAAACTATCATTCTTGCGTTGGGTAATCGACGGGGTGCGCCAGGACCTCCAAAGACGTGCTGCGCCAGATAAAACGGCCTAACATTCCGTTAAATCCGCGGGTGGAAAAACAGTCGCGGACTCAAAGCGCTTGTTCTGTCACAAAAAAACCCGACATTGTTAAGACAATATAGTCATAGGGATAAATATGCAAATTGCAAAATCCAGACCATATCCTGCACTCAATGTCGGATAAAGTATGTTGCAGATGGCTGATAAAAAATCGTTTTTCAAAGTCTATTACATTCCCTTCAAAGGCCGCGATGAGCTCGAACAATGCGGATGAGAACGTTGCCATCAATCAAAAGACAGCTATGAAATGGCCTTCCTCGCGGGCAGCTATGAAGGTATGGGATTCGTCGCGGCTTTTCCATACATTACCAATTTTTCGGTTTCCACTTTTTAGCGTAACGATGAATGGCGTTTTTGAGTTTCACACGGAAGACATGCAACCCATGGATTGCTCCCGTGGTGACCGCTCACATGAATTCGCTTGTTGGCCAAAATAATTAATCTCACAAAGACGCGGACACTGGGGGTAAAAGGAATTTGATGCTTCTGGCATCGTGAGGGAAGAAATCTCTCTCCGTGACTTTGTGCCTCCGCGAAAAAAGCCAACCAGCCGACTTCGCCTGATCAGTGCATAAGGCGCGCTGGCAGGTGAGCAGCCACGCCATACCAAGCAGTCTGGGGAGCGGATTCATTCTCGAGTGTCCGCCCCACGGCTGTTCGAGGGAATACCGACTGAGTACAGGCAAAAGAATAAGAGTTTACGGAAATTTTTCCCCCCGGGCACAACTTTTCATATTCTCCTGGGTTTAACCGGTCAGCAACCAATCGCTGATTTTGGGGAATTGGTTCTATCGGGTGCAACTCCACTCAACATGGAAGAATGTTAAAAATAAGGAGAATAACCATGGGGAAATTGATCCTAAGCACAATGTTTGTCACCGTTCTCGCAAGCGGAGCTATGGCGCAGTCAACCTCCGGATCAAAGATTCAAGATCGCAAAGAAAATCAGCAGGATCGCATCGCGAATGGCGTGGCCAGCGGGGAGTTGACCGCGGGCGAGGCACAGAAACTGGAAAATCAAGAATCAAAAATCAACCGGGAAATCCGGCGTGACCGCAACGCCAACGGTGGTAATCTTACCAACGTTGAAAAACAGCGCCTCAATCGCCAACAGAATGCGTTGAGCAAGGAGATTTACAATAAAAAACATAATTCCGCGACTCAACATTATGGTGTCAATGAGGTGGACGGGCGACGCGAGAATCAACAGAATCGCATTGCCAATGGGATAAAGTCCGGACAACTGACAGCTGGCGAAGCGGCCAGATTGGAAGGTCAGGAAAGAAAGATCAATCAAGAAGTCCATGGGGATCGGAAGGCGAATGGGGGCAATCTGACCCTTAAGGAAAAAGCGCAAGTGAACCGGCAATTGAACCGGGAGAGTGCTCGTATTTACAACCAAAAACACAATGCGGCCAGAGGCCCTCATTAATTTCTTTTCGCACCAATGGGGATTCGACCTCGACATGTCACCAAGACCATCTCTTGTTTTGTGCGTGCCGCACAATGGCTTCAACCGATTGTTCGACAATAGTCATTTAGCAAAAAGAGACCCTAACTCTCAAGTATCAGCAAATTGGTAACACTCGCAAGTATCAATAAATTGGTAACAATCCTAATTTAAAATGAGATTAATTGGGCATATAGAAAGCCATTCATGCATAAATGATGTTTACCAGCTTCTCGATTTCAAATGTCAAGGGTCGCACCCTATCCGACTTGCGCAGCCCTTGACATTTGAAATCGAGAAGCCAGAATGCGCCTGCATGAATGGCCTTCCATAGATACATTGTGCCTTTTAAGAGAAGTGTTACCAATTTGCTGATTCTTGTCACCTAACTGCTACTGCCTCTCCAGCCAATGCATTCCATGCAAAAACCTTAATTGAAGCTTTTCTGTAATTATTTCTTCTAATCTTCCGAAATATTAAATAGAGGAGTAGTTTTGGCTGGTCGCACAATCGGCCCGTCATAGGTCTGCTCGCAAACTTAGAACGGTGTATTTGAAAATGAATTTAATGCCTCGACAAATTGTGCGCCAACTATTCGAGAACAAGCGTCGATCCCGCTCGTTCCATCTGCCGATGTTTTTATCTCTGCTCTTTCCGTTGGCTGTCCAGGCTCAAGTGACTATCCAAGTCGCAAGCAGCACCAACTCCGTCATTCAGACGGGTGTGGCGGAAGTGCTAGGCGACCTGACTCTTTCCAAGTCGGGCGCGGGATCTCAAGTGACTCAAGCCAGCACGCTGCTGCTTCTCTACCCAGGAGTTTCAATTTCCAACGCATTTTCGGGGGCCTTTCCCGTCAGCCTCTCCAACTCCGGCATTCTGGACACGGCAGGCATCGCCATTCGTATGACGGGAGGCTGGGTCAATACGGGCATAACCGCGCAGGTGACCGCCGACACGGGGACCGGCGGACAAATTGCTCTGACTATTCCCGCCGGTTTGTCCATCAATAATGGAGACTCCATCAAGATTAATGGCGTGCGCGCCAATGTAACCACCAACGCTCTGAACAGTGACATTGCTGTTTTCTTGGATCAGAATCCGGCCAACACCTTTACCTTTTCCTCTCCAACCACTGTCGTCGCTTCCACCAAGTCTGGTTTGAGTGTAGGAGTGACGGGCGTGACCATTCCGGTTTGCGGATCTACCTTTAATCCCTCGATTACCCTCACGGAGGGGTTTATATCCGCATTTGTCCAGCAGGTTCCGGTGTCGTCCGTCTCCCCGCTTTCTCCCCGTCCCCTTTATGGCGCGACGGCCAATACACAAATCCATATTGTAGTGACGGGTCTCCCTTCAGGAGTGACCATTAATTGGCCTGACTCCATCACCGCGAATGCAGGGCCGGGCACGCTTCAGGTGGTCAATAAGACTCCCACTGACGTTGTATATCAATTCACGACCACCAACCAGTCTATTAGCGATGCCAATGTGGAATCGTTTACCGTCATTCCCCAGGTTTCCTTTACGGGAAGCGCGGATATTGGCCAAGGCACCATTCAAGCCCAGCTTTCTCCCACGGGCGGAACTCTGGATCTGCCCCGCTTCAACGACCCATTGCAGCCCAGTCAGGCTCCGGCATTTATAACCACCATAAGTTGTAATCCCGCTCCCACGCTGACTGCGATGAATCCCGCTTCGGTCACTGCAGGCTCCTCCCCGTTTACTCTGACGGTCACTGGCGGCAATTTTGTGGCGGGCGCCAAGGTGAAATGGAATCTGGTGGATAAAGATACTACTTTTGTGAGCGGCACCGAATTGCGGGCTATCATCACCCAGGCGGATCTTGCGGCAGCGGGAACGGCTGCGGTCATGGTTTGGAATCCACCTCCGGGCGGCGGCATTTCGCTGGCTCAGTCATTCACAATCAATGCGATCAATCCAGTCCCCACCATCACCGGGCTGAGTCCCAGTTCCGTTGTTTACGGAGGGGTTGCCTTTGTGCTAGACGTGGCCGGCATCAACTTTGTTTCAGGATCAATCGTACGATGGAATGGCAGCCCTCGAACTACCACCGTGGTGGGCGGCGCGGAATTGCGGGCGGACATTCCCGCCAGTGACATTGTCAGCGCTGGGACCGCGCTGGTCACAGTTTTCAATCCGGCCCCTCAAGGAGGAGAATCCAACCCCTTCAACTTTTCAATTTCCTATGTCCGGCCCGCCCCGACCCTGACCAGCATCAGTCCTAACATCAAACCAGCAGGCAGTGCCGCTTTTCAATTGATCCTCACCGGAACCGACTTTAGCTCCGATTCCAAAGTGCGTTGGAACGGGCTGGACCGCGCTACCACTTATGTGGGGAGCACGGAATTGCGGGCGGCCATCCTTGCGTCCGACCTTCCTGGAGTGGGAAGTGCGACGGTCACGGTTTTCACCCCTGCGCCGGGCGGGGGACTCTCCAATGCTCTGACATTTACGATTGATAATCCTCTGCCTGCCATTACCTCGCTCACTCCCAACACTATCGCCACGGGGAGCAATGCCCTCAGCTTGACGGTCAAGGGAATTAATTTTGTGGATGGCTCGGTAGTACGCTGGAACGGGCTAAGCCGGACTACAACTTTTGTCAGCTCTACCCAATTAAGTGCGGTCTTGCCGTCCAGTGATTTTCAAGTGGCGGCCGTTGCCTCCATAACCGTTGTCAATCTGCCCACGGGGGGCGGGACTTCCAACGCGGAATCCTTTACAGTGAACAACCAAACGCCGGCCACCACCAGCATTACTCCGGCCTCGGCGCTACTGGGCGCCAATGTGACGCTCACGGTCAACGGCTCCAAGTTCATCGCCGACTCAAAAGTTCGCTGGAACGGGCAGGAACGCTCCACTACTTTTGTAAGCAGCACAAAACTGCAAGCTACTCTCAATGCCGGGGATGTCTCGACGGGTGGAACGTTTCCGGTGACCGTGATTAATCCTGACCCTGGAGGGGGAACCTCCAACAGCCAAAACTTCACCGTCAACAATCCGGCGCCCGCATTGTCAAGCCTGTCTCCCACCTCCAGTACGGTGGGAGCGGACGCCCTCACCATCACGGCCAACGGCGCCAATTTGGTGGCCGGTTCCACCATCCGTTGGAACGGAGCGGATCTCGCAACCACTTTTGTCAACTCTACCCGGGTGACTGCCGTCGTCCCGGTAAAATCGTTGAGCACCGTGGGAGCTGTGACTGTGACGGTATTCAACCCAACGCCGGGTGGGGGGGCTTCGAATGGGATGACGTTCCAGGTCACAAACCCAGTGCCTGCCTTGACCAAGCTTTCTCCCGCATCCGTCGCGGCCGGAACCAGCACTCTTGCCTTGTCGGTGCAGGGGAGTAATTTCGTAGCCGCTTCTAAGGTTCGCTGGAACGGTTCGGATATGACGACCAAATACATCAGTCCAACGGAACTGTCCGTGGCGCTTGCCCAGAGCCAATTGGCTCAGCCTGCCACAGTCCCGATGACGGTATTTAATCCCACCCCGGGAGGTGGCGCTTCCAGTTCCATCAACTTCGTCGTCACCGTCCCGCCACCGGCTCTTTCCGGGCTCAATCCCACTTCCACCCTGGCCGGCAGCGCCGCCTTCTCGCTCACCGTGAATGGATCAAAATTTGTCTCAGGCTCCAAAGTGCGTTGGAATGGTGAGGAGCGTACGACCCAATTCGTCAGCGGCACAAAATTAACAGCTTCCATCACCTCCGCGGATATTTTAAAAGCCGGCGCAATTCCAATCACCGTAATCAATCCCGACCAGGGAGGCGTGTCGGAAGCCGCCAATTTCACAGTCAACAATCCGGTTCCGACTCTGAGCAAGAGTGAACCATCCACTCTGCGCGCGGGAGATCCCGCTTTCACGATGACCGTGACGGGCGCCAATTTTGTCGACACTTCAAAAGTTCAGTGGAACGGGGGAGAACGGGAAACCAGCTTTGTCAGCCCCACTCAACTGAAGGCATCCATCAGCGCCGATGATCTGGCTAAACCCGGCGCGATAAAAATCACTGTATTCAATCCCGCGCCTGGCGGCGGGACTTCCGCCGCTTTTAATTTTACTATAGGGAACGCCTTGCCAGTCATAACGCGAATCAGTCCCTCCTCCGCCGTGGCGGGAGGAGCCGGATTCACTTTGACGCTGGACGGAAAGTATTTTGCCAAAACCTCCAAAGTGCGCTGGAATGGAGTTGAAAGGGCCACCACCTTCATCAACGAAAATCAAGTGACGGCGGCCATTTCCTCCGCCGACATCGGTACCGTGGGAGAAAAACAGATTACCGTCATCAATGCTTCCACGGACAGTCCCTCTGCTCCGGTGGCTTTCACCGTTGAACCCCTTCAAATTTCCTTCATTTCGGTTACTCCTACCAGCATAAAGGGAGGGACATCCGTGACCGGAGTCGTGAGCTTGAATGGCGCGGCCGCGCCAGCAGCGGCGACCGTCGCCCTAACTAGCAGCAATAAACTGATTGCCACAATCCCGGCCAGCGTCACTATTCCCGCCGGCGCCAGTTCTGTCAGCTTCCAGGTCAACACTACAAGTGTGACCTCCTCGACAGCCGTCGTCTTTTCCGCCGGTTACGACGGCATAACCAAACGGGTCACTCTTGCGGTAGCCCAGAATGATGTTTCCGATTCCGATCCGGTTGCCACCCTCTTTGTTCCGATTGTTCTCTCATCGAGCGGCGTCAACAATTCCTACTATACATCCGCCCTGGGTTTGACCAATCGGGGAACGCGCAATGCCGTCCTCGATTTCTCTTTCGTCGATGCATTTGGCGATTCGAGCGGAGTGGCTTCGGATGTATTGCAGGCCGGACAGCAGAAAATTCAAACCAACGCCATCAATTACCTGGAGTCTCTCGGGGTGCGGATCCCCGACAGCGGGAACCAGGGCGGCACATTGCGGATCCGCTGCTGGAGCATTTCCTCCGCTGATGACATTTCCATCACGACGAGGACCACCAGTGCCGTGACCAATGGCCGGGCTGGATTGGCCTATCTGGGTCTGGATGCAGTTCAAGGGCTGCGCACTCCCTCTTTCCTGTATGGACTCCGGCAAAACCAGCATGACCGCAGCAATGTGGCCCTGCAAAATATGGGAAGCCTTGAAGAGGGAGACATTGTTTTGAGCCTCACCGTCTACTCCGGCGATTTGAACAATCCCTTTTCGCTGACGTTGCCCGAGATTTCTCTGCCTCCTGGAGGCTTTCACCAAATCAATGAAATTCTTGTTTCCAATGGGATGAGCCTGAACAATGGATTCGTCCGCATAGAGAGAATGAGCGGGGTTGCCTCCTACTACGCTTATGCGGTCATCAATGACCAGATTACGTCGGACGGCTCTTTTGTGCCGCCGATTCCCGAAACGGCGTACGCGGGCAAACCAGGTTTGACGCTCCCCGTGATCGTTGAAACTCCCGTGTTCTCTTCGGAACTGGTGCTCACCAATTCCTATGGAGTGACGCGCAATGTTCATTTTACTTACGTTTCCAGCGGCAATCAGACCGCCAATGGAGCGGTCGCATTTTCCATGCCCTTGCCGCCCAGCCAACAATTGATCATTCCTGATATCATCGATTACCTGCGCCAGTCCGGAGTCTCTGGATTAGCGCCCCATGGGACTTCGCAAGCCGGCGCGCTATTTGTCACCACCGATCGGGGGGATGTGGATGGCATTTTCGTGGGAGCGCGCACCGCGGCGATCTTGTCGAATGGCGGTCAGTATGGACTCTTCTATCCGGGAACTCCTTATGGCTCCTCCGCGCTTGGCTCGGCTTGGCTGTTCGGATTGCAGCAGAATCTCGAGAACCGGAGCAACCTCGCCATTGTCAACACGGGGGAATGGGATCAAAGCACGGACATTTTTAATGTTGAGATCTATGATGGCGAAACCGGAGAGCGTAAAGGGACGGTGCAAGGCGTAACTGTGAGCCCCAGGCAATGGAAGCAGATCGACATGATTCTGGATAAATATGCTGCCGGAGTCCGCCAGGGATATGCCCGTGTGATCCGGATGAGCGGCAGCAATCCCTTCATTACCTATGCCGTCATCAATGACGGAGGAGAACCAGGGGCCCGCACCGGCGACGGGAGTTTTATCCCAATGTCCGTCGTACCGTGATGGTTTTCCTTGGATATCCCTCTCGTGACGCTCAGAATCCTTCTCTGGTTTTGGAATTCCATGTGTGTGATGGAACGACTCTTTGAAAAACTGAGTGAGATTTCAAAGGCCAAACCACTAGGTGGGTTACGCTAAATTTTCAACACCTCGCGCAGCCGTTGGCGCAGTTCCTGCAAACTATAAGGCTTTTGAATGAATCCCGCCAACCTTTCTCCCGCAAAACGGGACGCCACTTCGGATTCCGAATATCCGCTGCTCAGGATGACCTTCACTTGCGGATCGATCTGGCACAACTCCCGAAAAGTCTCTTCTCCATTCAAGTAAGGCATAGTCAAATCCAACAGCACCAAAACAAATTGACCGGGCCGTTGCTTATAAATTTCCAGCGCCTCGAATCCATTGGCAGCTACCGCCACTTCAAAACCAAGCCGTTCCAGCATTTTTTGCCCAAGTGTCCGGACATCTTGTTCGTCATCCACAAGAAGTACACGGCCTTTGCCTTTCCAATGATCGGATTGTGTACTCTCTTTTCGAACCAGTACGGCATCCGCCTGAACTGCGGGAAAGAGGAGGCGGAAGGTAGTGCCCTTCCCCAGCTGGCTTTCCACCTGTAAAGCCCCATTGTGCCCCCGGACGATGCCGAGGACCGCAGAGAGTCCCAATCCGCGCCCAGTGAATTTAGTAGTGAAGAAGGGCTCAAAAATGCGCCGTTGCACTTCAGCATTCATGCCGCAACCTGTATCCGAAACTTCCAGCCATATATAATATCCCGGCTCCAAAGTGGGTTCATGAAACCAGCAGCTCCGTAAATATTCGCTGGAGCATTCCATCATTCCCGTAGCAACAGTGACAAAACCGTTTTGTTCTCCAATGGCTTCTGAGGCATTGATGACCAGATTCATAATGACCTGCCGCATCTGCGTAGCATCTCCAGAAACCGGTGGAAGCCCTTTTTCGAGGTGAAGGTTCAGCGCAGCTTTTTTCGAAATGGAGGTCTTCAACAAATGGACCAGACCGTCGATCAAGTCATTCAAATTCAGACGCTCTATGACAAATCGCCCTTTGCCTGAGTATGCCAGCATCTGGCGGCAGAGATCGGCGGCCCGCCGGGCGGCCTCTTCAATCCCCTCCAAGTTCTCCCTCCCCGGAGTCAAAGGTGGCAGTTCCTCCAGCGCCAAGCTGGCATTCCCCAAAATGGAAGTAAGGATATTATTAAAATCATGCGCGATCCCTCCAGCCAAAACGCCGAGGCTTTCCAATTTTTGAGCTTGTTGCATTTGGCGGTCCAACTTCAGCCGCTCTTCTTCCGCCTGTTTCTGCTCGGTGATATCGACTATAATCCCGCGCAGCCCCTCGATCTGGCCTTGCGATACAATGGTTGAAGAATAAATGATGATAGGAAAGGTGGAGCCATCACGTCTTAAGGCCGTGTACTCTCTGGGGGGTAATATTCCTCCGCGCATCAGTTTGCTGAGGTTTTCTTTAGCCTTCTCCCTGTCCGCGAAGGCCAGTGTTTCCATAACATTCAGCCCCCGGTCCAAGTCCTCTTGCGAATAACCATACTTTTTTAAGGCAATTTGGTTGGCAAAAGTGATGCGTCCATCTCTGTCGCTCTCGTAGATGGTCTCTGGAAGAAGTTCCGCCAGCTCTTTGAATTTCCTCTCACTTTCCAGCAAAGCTTGGACTGCTTTGTTCTTTTCTTCTTCCGTCTGTTTGCGTTTTGTAATGTCCAAAAACATCGCAGTGACCCGATTCTTCCCGGCTTGAAAAGCGAACACTTCATATGCACCTTTGATGGCGCCATGCTCGTAGATAACCTCTTCGGTCTGCCAGGAGATCCCATCGGCGGCGGCTCTCCGGTAACGCAGGGGCACTTCCGTCGAAATCAGAGGAGGGAAGGCTTCTTCAATGGTCATACCGATGAACTTTGAATTCTCGATCCCCAGGATTTGATCGGCGGCCGGATTCGCTCCAAGGAAGATGAGACGATCAGATTCCTGCAATTCATACATGTGCATTCCCATGGGACTCGATTGGATCACCTGCCGGTAGCGTTCTTCGCTCTCTCGAAGCGCTTTAACTGCCACTCTGCGCTCCGTGATATCCTCAAAGGTAGTATAAACCTGATGCGGCACACTCTCCCCCACCTTGAAAAGCGGAACTGCATCTACTTTAATCCAGCCAATTCTATTCTGCTGAGGGATGAAGACCCCCATGATGGCATTGTGGACTTCCTCCCCGGTGCGCAATGCAACCATGGAAGGATGCTCCACTCCCGGAAAATCCGTCCCATCTTCATGGATCGAACGCCACATCGGATCAATGGAAGTTCGCTGCTGCAGCTGGTCTAAAGACAATCCCAGAATTTTTTCCGCTGCGGGATTAGCTTCAATGATGTGCCCTTGGGCGTCCTGATATACCACACCATGAGGCATGGTCTCAAACAAGCGCCGGTTCCTTTTTTCCGATTCCCGCAGCGTCTCTTCCATTCGCAGGCGTTCCGTGCAGTCTTCATAAATTCCCAAAACACCGGAAGCTTTTCCGCGACTATCAAAAAGGGGGACTTTGGATATGTCGATCCAGGACTGACGCCCATCGGCTTGTTGGAGAAGCCGAATGGCATGTTTTTGGGGATTCCCACCTTTGACGATCTCCTGGTCAGCGGCGCGATAGTCCTCCACTTCCATGTGCGCCCAAGGCAGATCATAATCTGTCTTCCCGATCACCTGTTCCGGGTGTTCCAGTCCCACTGCCCGGGCAAAGACTTCATTGCATCCCTGATAGATACTCTCCCGATCCTTCCAAAAAATAGACTGGGGAATGGAATTCAAGATTAGCGCCAGCATCTGACGGCTGCTGTGAAGTTCTTCTTCCACTTGTCTGCGTTGGGTGATGTCTCGAACGATGCAATGAATTTCCACCAGATTGCCTGCCTGATCGTAAAACAGGCCTCCATTCGTCTCCACCCAAACCCAGAACCCTCCATGGTGCCGCATGCGATGTTGCGCGCGGTAATTGTTCTTTCGTCCTGCAACAGCAGCCTGAATGCATTCCCAAACTCCGAAAAGATCATCCGAGGGTATAAATTCTTCGGGCTTGTGGCCGATCATCTCATCCGGTTCATAGCCGAGCAGGGAGCGGCAGGATGGCGAGACATATTGTATTGTCCCATCGGCACGATGGCGTGAGATCATGTCTTGAGCGTTATCTGTCAAGAACTGATAGAGTTCTTTGTTCTTCTTCATCACCTCGTGGGCGTGCTGCCGCTCCTGGGCTAGTTGTCGTTCCCGTTCCAACTCCTGCTGCTGTTTGTGAATTTTTTTTCGGAAAAAGTACCATCCCGCGGCAATGACTGCCCCAGCCAGCAGCAGAAATAATCCATCCGGCAGCAGCTCTGTCGGCCATTCAATCTGAAGAATGTTCATTCCCCGGATTCTCCTTATCTCAAGCCAACGGTCAACATCGTTTGTTTCATTCCGATGGCATCGAAAGTCATTCAAATTAAAGAGGCGGCACGCCAGACGGGAATTTTGAAGGTGTCTGCCCCGAGGAAAAGCAAAAGAACCGTCCTGCGATTAACTCTGCTCAAAATTGACCCTATTTTTCAAAGGAGAAGTGGACCCAGCCTTTCCCCCGAAAAAATCCGAGCAAACACATTCGGGAAAGAACGAAAGAAATTCCGAACCACCACAATTTCCGATTCATCTCCCCCCTCAAAAACTCCCATCAGCACTTGAGGCATTGTCGGGCAGGGGAAATTTTGGCTCATGAAAAAAGTGTCGTGGATTTCCTTATCAAAGACGAACGGCTTCAACACTGATCTATAAATATAGTAAATACCGAAAACAACCGGGAACAAAGGATTTTCTTTGGATGGGCCGGGAATATACTACTTCACGAGGGGGGGGTTAAAGCCCAGCGAAAAATGATGGGAGGAGATTGTCTGGAATAAAAAAAGCGGAGATGATCTCTTCCAAGACAAATCCATCTCCGCTTTAGAACTCATCGGCTCGCGCCTGAAGTCTCCTGCTGGGGCACGAAAATGCCTCGCATCAACTTCTTCAACCGCCAGTCTGCTTTTTGTGGCTTCCATCGCAGAAAGGAGGATTCCCCGTGCCTTTGCAGCCACAAAAATAGACGGTCTCATTTTCGCTCGCATCATATTTGACCGGAGCAAATCCGGTCCCTCGGTGCGTTCCATCGCAAAAAGGCTGCTTCTTGCTTCCCCCGCAGGCGCACCAAAAGTAACTTTTCCCGGCCTCCACTTCCACGGCAAACGGACTGTCGGCTGCTCGAATTGGCTGTGACATAATTATGCCTTTCGTAAGATCAAATTTATATCCTGCATTCCTACCATGATACCGCAAAAAGACCGGATGGCGCGAATCCTCGTGAGGATGTAAACAAAGACTGCTTGGATTTAGTATCCCGAGAAACTTTCGCTATTGATGTCGTCATCTTCCACTCCAGCCTCCTGGAGCATATTGCGCAGTGCGGACTCCAGCGCATTGGGACCCGCAATATAATAAATCGATTGTCTAAAATCCCGCACAAACCTGCTCAGCATCTCCTCATTGATGTATCCCTTCTCGCCGGTCCAAGGGTCCTGGGAATTTTCAAGGTTAGTCATGGTGGCAACCAGCTTAATATTCGAGTGCTGTTCCGCCAGTTCCTTGAGTTCAGCAAGAAATGCCGCATCTTCGGGCCGCCGATTAGAATAGAAGAGCGTCAGTTCGTGGCTGGACATCGTCTTTGTGGCCTGGCATAACATGCTGCGAAAAGGTGTGATACCGATGCCTCCCGCCAGGAACACCGCGGGACGGGCCGGCTCCTTGTGAAGCGTCATGGACCCGAAAGGGCCTTCGATTTTCACGGGAGTCCCCAATGGCATCCGTTTCAATTCGCGCTTGAAAGCTGTTTCACGCACCCGGGTGGCGACCATCAGATCCGATTCATATGGGGCGCTGGCCAAGGAAAAGGTTCGCAGGTTGCCCTTGGCATCTGTTTCTGAAGGATCAATGAGGGTCACGTCAATCGACTGGCCTGCAACGAATTCGAAATTTTCTGGTTTGTTAAAAAAAACCGCAATCGTGCCATTGGCAACTTCCTTGCGATCTTTTAGCCGCACAGTGAAAGTGCCCATGAGTATTCCTCCTTGCGAGTCCGCTTGGAAAAATCCACCCCGCAAACCCCCATGAAACGGTGGGATTCCATACTGCAAGCTTGTTCTTACGACGTCTGGGATATACGTCCTGGCAGATTCTCAATCCTCACTGCAGTTGCCTGCTTTCTCGGGCGGAGTTTCATCACACCTGCAGGAATTTTTCTCCTTTGGCGCCACAAATCGGACAAGAATCGGGGGCTTTTCCTAATTCGATGTGGCCACAGACTGGACAAAGATAGAAACTGTTTTCTGCCACATCTATGCCCTGTTCCACGGCCTGAAGAGCCATCTGATAGAGTTTGGCATGAACAGCCTCCGCCTTCAACGCATACCCAAACATCCGCTTGCCCCGATGATCGTCCACTAGAGCCTGTTGCAGCATCGGTGGATACATTTCCGTGTATTCATAAGTTTCCCCCGCCACTGCCGCACGCAAATTTTCCGCGGTTGATTTGACTCCCTCCATGGCGCCCAGGTGTGCCAGCGCATGGATTGTCTCGGCCTCGGCCGCCGTCCGAAAAAGCCGGGCCACATTCGAGAATCCTTCCTGCTCAGCCTTCTTGGCAAAAGCCAGATATTTACGGTTGGCCTGGCTCTCCCCCGCGAAAGCTTCCTTCAGATTGTCTAGAGTGGTTGCCATGATGATTCTCCTTTATATGGACGATAATAAATAGCCAGCAAATATTGGCGGTTTTCCCCATGCCGGTTCGATTTTCAAGGACTCCATCTACAAAAGAACCTCATATCCTCGAAGCACCCCTCCGCGTGATAGCCACGCTGAGTACATTTCATGAGATGTGGAGCCTGGCCACCCATCCAAAAGCCCACGGCTCGCTGGAAAACCCTCACCGTGGCTACTACCGGCACAAGTCATCAAGACTTGTCGATCGCAGCCGAACCCTGTTTAAGTCCCAAATTTTTGCCAAAGGATTGTAATTATGGGGGGAAATACCCCATCGTAAATCTGTACTCTCCATCACTTCTCTACCATTACACCAGCCAGAAGGAACACCAGAAGGGCATTCCAGTTGATGGCATTTTCGTTGGAGGCATAAGAAGCCTCGGAATCCACATAGATTTTGGCTGGAGGCAGTTGAGGAAGCTTTCGGGTGATCTCATCTTGCCGCCTGTAGTTGGGTCCGCCAGAAAGCAAACCTGGCCAGGGTTCCGGATTATTGTCGGCGGAACTGGGACGATGGTGCGGATGACGGAAGGGATTCTGTCCGACTCGCGTAATCCAGGAAAGGGAAAAAGCATTTCTTCCCAACAGATAGTGCAAATTGTCCAGGGCGGTTTGAACATATTGCGGCCTGGCTTTCAGGCAATTGGCCACCAGCAATTGCATCCCATAATTGGCCACGACACCATTGGAGCCCCATTCATATTCATTGGCCCTCATGCTGATGCGATACCCATTCCGGCTGGAGCGCTCCACTATTTGATCGGCGGCGGCCAACGATTCCCCCCGGATGGCGGCCACGGCCTCGGCATTTCTTCCGTGGCCCAAGACATAGGTCCACAATGCAAACGGGGCCACATGGGCCCATGCTTCCGGTTGAATGGTCCAAACTGATTTGAGCTGATCCCGATAGTGATCCAAAAAGTAACGATGATATTGCTCTTCCCCGCTGGTTCGCCACAATTCCGCGGATGCCCATAATAATTCGTCGCTGCAATCCATGTCGCCATATCCGCCAGTCGAGATTCCAGGAGGATTGCGGAATAAAACTTTGGGATGAGCGCTGGCCCACTGCCATGCTTGTTGAGCCGACTTCAAGCATTTATTGGCAAACGGAGCATCATAGGGCTTATATGCTCTGGCTGCAATAGCCATCACCGTGGCAAAATCCGCCGTCGCCGCCGTCCCTTTGTGAGGCTGCTGGCCAGTTCCAATTACATAACTTACGGTAGTGTCCTTGTCGGGCATGATGAATCCAGGGAACCGTTCACTCGTTTGCTTATGCCAAACGCCTCCATCCTCATCTTGCATGGAGAGCATCCATTCCAGATTCCAGCGGATTTCATTTAAGATGTCCGGAGTGCCATTGCCCGATTCCGGGATATTCAGTTTAATTTTGCCGATTTCTTTCCCGAAGAGTTCCCACGTCCACAACAATGTCCCAGTGGTAATGCCGGAATTCACGATATAGCGTCCGTAATCGCCGGCATCATGCCATCCCTTTAAGGATGGCCTTTCGCCATTTTTCCCCGAAGAAACATGCCAGGCGCCCCTTTGGTGACAAGCGGCATAAGAGTATCCCGGGAATTCCGGCCCTAGATCGATCGCGGTTCCGCATCGCTGGCCGTAAAATGACCGCATGGCCATATAATAGGCACGGGAATATACATCCGGACCCACGGCAAATTCCCAACTCCTGCCCACTCCTTCCACCTCCAAAAAGTACTGCCCGGTTTTGTAGAGTTTTGAAAAATCAGCCGCTTGAACCCGGTCGCCGGAATCCGCGTCATCGACACCCGCGGAGAGTTTCCCCTGAACCACCACAACCCCGTCTGTTGCTCGTTTTACGGCAAACGCCGTGGCGGATTTTGCCGTTACTACAAACGCCACCTTGGGAGCAGCGGGTAAATATCCGGCTTGATCTACCTTGATATCGACCGTGGGATCAGCGGCCAAACCCGGCAAAGCACTCAGCACGACAAGGCCAATCGCCTTGGGGAACTGAAGACTCTTGAATAGTCTTGTCATCTTGATTTCTCCCTCACTCAGCGGCAAAAACACGATAGGAATGCGGGCCGAGGAAAGTTTCAAAAACCATCTTGTCTCCCCGGGCCTGCCCCGGCATTCCCTGGCCAGCACCGGGAAAGCCACCCGAACTCGTGAGTGGCTTCAACTTTGTGAACTTCTTATCCAACACCATGCGGACACTGGCGGCATAAGGCAGGAATGACTCTACGATGAAGCTGTTGTTATCATAGACAAACAGGCACACCTGACTGGGGGATTCCAGCCGGACGAAGAGATCTTTCCCCAGCACTCCGCGAATAGCGGTCAATACATCGGGCGGAAGATTGTATAAGTCGTTGAAATTTTCCGGGACTGTTAAAACGTACATCGTCCCTTTGGCATATTTGGCCATCAGTAGAAGAGGATATCCGCCGCCATTGCTCATACAGCTAATGGTCTCCCAGGCATCATTGGTGGCATAACGAATTTGCGGTATGACGATTTCCGATTCAGCGTGATACACGGTCCACCAGCTGCGAAAATCTTTGGCCGTTGCTTTTTTGTCCGTGTACTCCAACTCTACGATGTCTTCGATTCCTTTGCCCTGCAAAGCTTTCAGCAATCCCGAGGTGATCACCACGCTTTTTCCAGCCGCCAATTGGCCTTTGATCTTTTCTACGATTGCGGGATCATATTTAGCCGCTTCCGTGAGCAGGAGGGTGGGAGCGTCGACTGGGAACCGCGGAGTGATATTCATGGGAAGCCCGACCATGCCGAGATAGCTTTGAAGGAAATCTTCCCCTGACGAATGGAACGGCTTGTAGCTGGGAATACCTATGGGTTTACCCAATTTGCCCAGAAAACCATCTACTTGTTCAAAGGTATACCCCGCGACGCGACCCACCAGTGTCGCCGGAGTCTCCGATCCATCTTCCTGGCGGATGGGTTCATTTAATTGTCGAAAATCGAATAGCGTGATTTCCGGGGCCTTGGCAAACAGGGTCAACCAGAGCTGCTCCGCATAATGATCGAGAGTCCTTCGTCCCGGAGGATCGACCCAGCCGCCGCCATTGCCGCCAGGCTTGATGTTCTCCAGAAAGCGGAAGATGGAATAGCCGTGATAGGGCTGCAAATGCTGATCGGAATAGACCGGGTCGCGCGTTTCCGTGCCGGTGTATATTCCATCAAATAGCGGGGGTTCCACTTCGAGGTTGAAGCCCAGATATTGAAAATGGTCATACCAATTGGGATATTTGATGACCACTCTAATTTTTGGATTCACGGTTTTGGCTGGCTGGATGACCAGTTCTCGGGCGGCTTCCGCCATCAGATCCAGCCGAAAGCGAGTCCAGCTCTTATCCCCCTTGGCCCGAATGCAGGATTCACATTTACAACTGGTAAAGAAAAAATCATCAAGGATTAATTCATCAAAATTACGGGCCGTGAATTCAACCACCTCTTTTAGCTTCTTCCGGTGCTCAGGATTCGTATAGCAAAAAGTCTGGAAGCGGTTGCGTTCATTCACAGTGGTGGTGATTCCGCCGGCCACTTGAATACCACGTTCTTGGAAAAATTTCTTCGCCTGCACAAGTGTGGCCTCATCCGGCATTACAAAGTCCCGGTGGGTTTCGAGATACACCTTGTCGGCCTTCACCTGCTTTTCAACGGCATCCCATCGTTTCCTGAGCCACTCCAGATCTTTCATCTGCTGGACTTCATAAGAACGAACGTAAACAGAGACTCGGAAATTCTTGTAGTTTCCCGCTATTTGAACGGAAGGAAGCAACAAGAATAAAACACCCAACAGTAGAAGTGCAAAAAGAAAATTCCTCTTCATAAGTCCGCCGATCCTCCAGACAAAAAGTATATTTCCGGCTCCTTTAAAGAATAATGAAAGGGTGGCCTCAAAGCTGCGCGAAATAAAACATGACCATTTTGAGAAATTGAAGAATGGCCGCTGACCAGATAGAGCCAGAATAATTCTCTACAGGACATAATAGACGAATTTGATCTAAAACCAAAGGAGCCTTGCTTCAACTGCCGTCGTGGAGGTTAAGGCATTAAACCCTCGAAAGGGATATTCGCGTAATATTTGCCATAGCGCGGCCGATGAAATTTCGAAGATCCCCCCGATTAAGGTTTTCCCAGGTAATGTTATGCGGAAACTCGTAAAAAAGAATCTTGAATTTTTAAGAAGAGCCGCTACTGCCTCCTCTCTGCCGCCTTTGCCTCAAACTAAAAGGCCTAATCTGTTTCTATGTCATTTCGAAAAGACTTCGTTCTAGGAGATCTTCTTGAAGTTGATATTTTGATGGGATATTTTTTTTGCCCCCGTGACCACTCAACAGCTGAAAAGAAACTCACGTTGATTTTAGGAATCAGAGATTTTATACTCGATTTCTTAAATTGATGAGTTGCAGCATGGAAAACGGGCAGTGGGATACCCCGTGAATATGAAGGACAGAAACGTTTGCTGAACGTCCACGTTTCCATCTTCGCGGACCTGATCGGAATGCTGAAGGAGGGAGATCGAAACGCGGTTGAGCGCAAAGAAGACGCAACTTCGAATCCTCTCACGAGCCTTTCTAGCTCACTGAGGGGAGAGATTGAGCCGTGGACTTCAGTTGCCGGACATACTGGTGCGGGGGAAAATGGACCAGACGCAGATCAAGAAAAAACTCATCTGGGTCTTGAGTAATTTTATCTCTCGATCTATTGAGGAAGCTAGAAAAGTCCCTTATCTAATGGACCGGGACAATCTGGTCGACATCCTTGTGAGAAATCCTGACATTTACAGACAGATGCTCTTGAATGGCCAAATCGATGAGGACGGAATCTCTCGGGGGAAGGTCGTGGTTAAAGTAGATATTCTGGATCAGATTGCAGAATTCAAGGCATTAGATGAATATGATCTCACCTTTACCAGCATGGTAGGCCAAGATGCCCTTAGACCCCTAGTTTTCGAAAAGATTAATTTGCTGTCGAAAATGTTCATGGCTTACTTCAGCAATTTGATCGCGATATTCGAGAAAACTTATGAGGAGTTTCATGAACGCTTTCGAGAAACGATGAAGCCCCCTGCCCATGCCACGAGCTTGGTGTCAATCTCATGGGACGATTTGGAAGATATCAAAAAGAGGGCCATTGAATTGGTCAAAGAAGGGAAGTTCATTCAAGCTTTTTCAATTGGGCGTTTGATGGATCCGGAATTAATTTCCAGCGACCTGGTTCTTTTCCCCCGCGCCGGAGATTCTTTTGCCCGGCTTTTGTTGCAGAGCTTGCCCTGGGATGTCGACCTTTGCCAACGCATGACTAAATTCATTTTAAGAACATGTTATATCAGCCACAATCATTGGTACGACATTTTCCATGCGCTCATGCAACTGGCCAATCAGGAGCCGAATCGGTTCCACCGTGAGTTGATCATCCAGGAAATTGAACAGGATTCCATCTTTTGCTGTAACTTGCTGCACGAGACCTACGAAAATATTCTCACTTGGAAGACCGGGGAACTCCGAGTAGCCATTGAAATAGCACTTAGGATTTAAATTCCTGGCGAGGCATTCGCAGACAGGCACTCATTTTCTTGGTTTTGATTTTTCGCGGAGGCACAACGTCACTGAGGAATATATTTTCTCATTGTGCCGGAATCATTCAATTTTTTTCCCTCAGTGCTTTGGCGTCTTTGTGTAATTCATTGTTTTGGCCGATAAAATTTTCATCTCAAAAACGCTCTCGAGGCCCAAACGAGCGGCTCAATCGCAGATCCGATGGGCGTCTTTTTTGGCCTGTTGCAGTTCTAATAGACTTTCCTTTGCTTGCGACGATTCGGCCCCGATATCCTTATCGATTCGATCCAATTCCGATTTTGCCATCTTGCGCATCAGTCCATGCCGGGTTCAATGTTCTAAGGTCCGCACGTTCATCGCCCCAAATTCAGATATGTGTTGTCATTTATATTCTATGGAGAATACCGCTTCGCTTTCGGTGTTAGCCCCATTTAACTGGGCCGGTTTAAATATCCATTGGCGCACGGCCATTTCAGCGGATTTTCGCAACATCTGAGGACCACTGAGGGCGGAAGCATCGATGATTTTTCCTTGCGCACTTATTTTGGCTAAAACCCGGACCACACCCGTCATATGCGTCTTGCGGGCAATATCGGGGATGACGGGGAGGACCTTTGAAAGGGGCTCGGCTAATGTTGGACGGCTGTCCGGCGGGTGGTTCCCTTGACTCGAACTCGGAACGGGAGTTGCCGTGCTGGCCGCCGGCATGCGCGGCGCCACGGGCAACGGCAAATCAGGCTCTTTCACGGAGGTTTGCATTGGCGCTGGCAGAGTTTGAGATGTTCCCAATGATTCAGCCGGCGACCAGGTCGAAACTCCGGTAATTTGAGGGTTTGCGCGATTTGAACCGGGAGAAGCCACAAGCGGCATGCCTTCAACATGGTGTTGACGATCGGCTTGTTTGGAATTTAATCCTGGATCTTTGGGAGAGTTGGAAGATGTAGACACGGAAACGGGACTCGAAGTGACATGAGGATTTTCAGCCCGTGGGGCCGACGGCGCGGGTGGATTGCCGACATTGGGCGTTTGATGAAAGGGCAGATTGGCATGTGGCGGCCCAAAAAGGAAATAAAGAACGCCTAAAAGTGGAACCGCCGCCGCTATTGCTCCCCACATAATCGCTTTCTTTTTCCCCTGAGATTCAACTGTGCGGGTTGGAACAGCCATAATGCTTAGTGGGCTGTTCTTCTTGACTGTTGTTGGGGGGGGATGCGAGACCATCGGTGCGGAGACGGCTTTTTCCTCGGCTGGCGTGGCAATTTCCGGAGTCGCTGGAGGCGTAACGATTACAGGCGCGGGAGAGGGTTCTACTGAAATTGTCGCTGGAGTGGCTTTTTCTGACTTTCCCGGAATTTCTTGTCTCAGTGCCTCAATCTTGCGTTTGCCTTGAACGGAAAACACAACCTCTTTCGGTTGTTCCGGGCCAACTTCCTTCTTTAAACCGACCTCCTTCAACGTTTCCAACAATCTCAAGGTCAGATCTGGAGCCAAGCCATCAGAAGCAGGCTCCCCTATTTCTTTGTCCAAGAAATGAGAAAAGAGCGCCTGCATGTCTTTTGTGGGAGCAGCAGGCTGTGTGCTCTTCTCGAAAGGTTTCGATAATATTGCGTCCAATTCTTGGCTGGATGCATGATCGATAGTGGAATTGCTTGTGCTTGATGCCATAATTTTCCACCTCTAAGCGGGAATAAACAATTTTTTCTCCAACCTTAGGCGTTTGTGGCAGACGAAGGGAACACTAAATAACTTCCCTGTTTAAAAAAAATTGTAACTACTCAGGTTGTAGCCAGAAGCCAGAATTCAGTAGTCAGAATGAACACGTCAGCAACGAGATTTGATGCCCTTGTGGCGTGGCAAAAGCTCATATGTTTTTGGCGCAATCTTTTAGAAACTTATTCGTAGGTCATTCTGGATTCTGACTCCTGAATTCTGTCTGCCTGAGCAGTTACAAAAAATTATTGAATCTCATCGAATGCCAAAAAGTATATGGATATCCAATTATGTCATCGGCCAATGGTCTTGGATTCTTTAGGTCGATTCTATCGATAATCCTCATTTTTCAAGTGGACCAGGCCTCCGCCTGTTGGTTGCCGGGGACTTTCCGGACCTGGATCTGGCTTAGCGCTGACTGGCTAACAAAGCAAGCCGGAACTGGCCGACCGGAGGTTTACTCCATTCTCGGTTCCTGGGAATCGTCGCTCCACCAGCTCATCAATGATGAGCATTTTTCAAAATTTCGTTTTTTTTACCAAGGACTCAAATTAGGAAGGGGGCATCAAGGAAATCATGATCGGCAAATCGCCGGGAATACGTGGGGAGGATAGCCGACAATGCGCCGCTTCAAATGCTTTGCCTTCAACCACTTCTTCAAGCAGTATAGTTTCTTTGATGGGGATTTTCCACATCATCGGGTAGGGTTCAAATCAAGCTGGAATTGCCGATGATTGACCAACAGCATGAATTTCAAATGATCCGATTCGAGCCTCGACGGTTTTTCTCCCCGGTTAAAGACCCACCAGATAACCGGTTGGGGCGATCCGAGGATTTTGAGACTCATCTGTCCTCGCGAGCCGGGGAGACGATCGAGCTGATTCCCGGATATTTCGAATGAAGGGGTGGAAATCCAAAGTGTAGCGGGATTGCAATAAAGCAGGGCTCTCCCGTCCTCTACCCACCAAGCCGCCGCCGGATGGCCATGCCAGCAGTAGCCGACCTGCTTGATGGCGGGACCTTCCATCTGGTCAGCAACAACCACGGTATGATTGCCCCACAACCAAACGGTCCTGACGAGTTTCCGCAACTCCAGCTCGCGGGGATAACATTTTGCCAAATCGATTTGGAGGCGGAAAGTGTCTTGATCAATTTGCTTTGCCTCCAGAATCCTGCCAGCTTTCTCGGACTGGGCCAAACCATTTAATACGGGTGTATTGTGGGCCGTGGGCCCCAGCGTGAATTCCCGTTCGAGGCCCGGCATATACTGTTGATAACCAGGGTCGGCGAGGAGCCATCGGCCCGCGGTTCCGATGGTGATGGACCCGAAATCGTTATGGATATGCCCTGCCGAAGAATTGCTGGCCGCAATGGCGACGGCAAGGTCAGATATTTTCCATCCGCTCCGAAGTACCTGGGCGTAGCGGGCATTTAAGACACCAGCGGAAGGGGATTCCGTTTGCCTCAACCTGTCAGGAAACAACCCATGCAAGACAGCTAATCCGTCAGCCCGCCAATTCTCAATCCTGCAATGGTTCAGATACCACGCTCTTCGAAGATCCGGCTGAAGCTGCTGGAGACGCGCCTGGGCCGAGAGGTGAAAAGGCATCTGCACTGGTTCCACATCCGCGATTTCCGCCACTTGAGCCATCTCGCCAGGTGCGGCCAAATTCAGAGACTCATCAAGGAATTCCTGGAAGTCGAACCGATCCAGCTGACTCTGCTGGCGCTCCTCCGGCAAGCTTTGGAGCCAACAGGCCAGAAAATCCAACAAATACCCATCATAGCCGACTCCTTCGGAATATCCCTTCCGACGCAACGCCATCAGCAACTCCAAAAGCTGCTCCACCATTCCATTCAAACGCGGAGCCACTTGGGGTCGGACCACTCCGGCAGCCAAAGCTGTCCCGATCAATCCAATAAAAGGAATATTGTGCACCTCGCGGCTGGATTCGGGATTCCGAAGTAAATTCTCGAGTATGGGCAGCGATCCGTAACGGTTTTCCGCCCAAGGGAGAGCCTGATCCACGAGGCGCTCCAAGGCTTTCCTTAGAGCATTCTTCACTTCTGGCGGCACAAAATGCCAACGGGTGCTGGCTAGCACCATCACTCGCGAAGTGTGGCCGAGACAGAGATCCAGGCGGCGGTTGGGAGTGAACTCCGGCCATTGAGCGAGGGCTTCCAGGTCCCTAATTACAGCTTTCGTAGCCTCCGGCTCTTTCGACCATTCCGCCTGCCAGCCTAGACAGTTAAGACGTTCCTCTAATTCCCAGCTCAGCCAAATCTCCCAAGGGTAATCCGGGATGCCTGGGACTTCCAGTTTCGGTATCTCAATTTGCTTTATAGCCAGCGGGAACGCTAATCTCCGGCCGATCCGGTAATAGTCAACCACCAGCCAGTGCCGAGACAATTGCCGCCTGACACGAGAATTCATCTCCGCCTCAATAGCTTGTCGAGTAACCTGATCGGTTTCACGTTTTAAGCCATCAATTATCGGCCTGGACGGCGGTTTTTGGGCAGTGGCAAAAGGCACAAGGAGAGGCAGAAAAACCATCATGAGGATTGTCCGTGAAAAGAAGCCTGGGAGATTTCTTGCCTCCTCTCGCTGATATTTCTCCCGACATGAGCCTAATTTTGAATCATGAAGAGAATCACAGGCCTTAAGTTGGGAGGGAACTTCGCTCGCTGGCTGGATCCGCAAGGGACGGCAACGCTGAGTTGAGTTTAAATCTGTCATAATAAATGACCTCAAAAGGACAAGAAGAAATCCCTGAAGGATGAGATAGACGTAATTCCTAGAAAATCCCCTCCGACGGAGGGGTCATCCGTCAGCTGACGGATGGGGGTGGGGTGCTCCCACCCCGTCTGGGTTTGCCAGGCTTGCTGAGACGGCCTGAGATTGTAGCGCGGAGTCGCCTTACAGACTCCGCGGCTTTTTGCTTCGCTAAATGCCGCAGACCCGCCTGGGCAGATCTTCATTGTGGGTCTGCGCTACAGGCCGGTTTTCCTTCTTCCCAGGGAGCGGGGAGAAAGCTTTTTCCCACGCTAAAGACTCGCGGCCAATCCCTAATGTTCATTTCGTACCGGCATTTTACTTACGCGCACTAATTCCCCTGGGCGATGCAGACGACCGCACACAAAATAATCAGCACACCGACGATCAAATGAGCCAAAATCTTTCGATCAGCCCCTTTCCACTCGCCGGCAAACCATCCAGCAATGTTGCTGGTGATGATCGTGCCACCCATCAAGACTGGCCAGCCGATAAATTTTCCGCTGGGTCCCAAATAGCTAGCGCCAATGACGTAGACGATCCAGGAACTGAACCACAGCACACCCATCAAGACAGCTCCCCCCCAATAAAAACCGGTCCCCGGGATAAGAAAGGCTTCCCATCCCTTGCCTCTAATTTTCCAAAGGCAAAAAGCAAGATTGGCAAAGTAGCCAGTGGAGACGGCAATGGCGAAAATGACAACTCCGGCGGTCGCGGGAGACGCTCCCAGCCGGACGGCTTGTTCCTGCGCCTGCCCACTAAATGCAAAACTGAAATTGAGCATGGCAGAAAAGAGGCCGGAGAGGATGGCCACCAGCAGCCCCGTCAACAGCGTGGAGCGTTTGGCGGGAGAAACTGAATCCTGATTGGCTGTCTGGGATTGCTTCCGCAGGCGTTCCCGCATTCCGCCCGCCCGGGCACACGAGGCAATACCCACGATTAACAACGCATTGCCGGTAAATATAAATACGCCAGCCCGAGTGGCAGCTTTGGCCGGTTCCAGCACAAACATGGGGATTAGAGATCCCACTCCGGCAATGATTCCCATGATGAGCGCTAGTCCTAATCCGAGTCCCAGCAAATTGATTCCCATGCCAAAAAAGACCGATCCAATCCCCCAAGCCAGGCCAAAACCGCCGATGAGAAGCAGAGGCGCCGCACCAAGGACTTCGCCGATGTGTGGCGTCACCAACCAGGCGACCATCCAGGGAAAAAGGACCATCCCTACCAGAGAATAAATCAGCCAGGTATTCTCCCATTTCCACTTGTGCATTAATCGCATCGGAAGCGCAAAAATCCCATTGAACACCCCTCCCAACAAAGCCAACAGAACACCTGCCACGACGGAAGATTCATGCATAGGCGCCTCTATTTTTCAATATGAAATATTTCTTTAAGCTCGATTGAAACCGGGCTGTTGTCGGGATTTGAGGGCATGATATCCTTCATATAGGTCCACCAGCGCTGGCATGCTTCCGTGCCGGCAACGGCATTCCATTTCTCTTCATTTTCAAATTCCACATAACCGAAGAGCTGATGAGTTTCAGGATGAAGAAAAATGGTGTATGTGGAAACTCCATGCTCTCTCAATTTCTGTTCTAATTCAGGCCAGATGGGATTGTGGCGCCTTTTGTACTCAGCGACATGCTCCGGATAGACACTCATGGCAAATGCTTTGCGAATCATTTCTTCCTCCTCAGAAAATCGCTGCAAGTTATTGATATCACATAGCAGCCCAATGGGCATTTTCATCATCTTGTTGAGCCAGCCCCGCTGGCATGGGCGACTCCCTAGAAAATCTCCCTTTGAAGGGGGTGGCGTCCGCTTGCGGGCGTCGGGGGATGTCAGACCTACCGACAAGACATCCCCCTGGCGTCCGTCAGCTGACGGACGCCATCCCCCTTCAAAGGGGGAATAAATTTTCATCTTCTTGTTGTGCCTGCCACGCTGGCATGAGTAGCTCCCTAGAAAATAGCGTGGATGGAGGCGGGGTGCCCCCACCCCGTCTGAGTTTGCCAAGCCTGCTGAGACAGCCTGAGGGCAGGCCACCTCCATCATCCCATTGTCAACCTCTACTCTATACGAATCCGTGAAAATGCCCGGGCTACTGCAATTGCATCGTCAAAATGGTTAATGAATGCTTCGGAAATGTGTAGACGAATCCGTTTTTGTTGACAGCCACATTGATCGTGCGAAGAGCCGGGCGAACTTTTTTGTCATCGCCAAAAGTGTGAGTGGCCTTTAAATCAGCATGGTTCATTTCCCATACTTGGACGGCGCTATTGATTGGACTATTCACACTGTCAATGGCAGCGGCAATATCACTTTTCTCGCTTCGGTTCAGCACATTCAGAAACGCCTTCCTGGCCTTGGGATCATAGGTAGCCGATGTATCCAAATAGCCAAGCGGCATTCTGTTATCCGGCTGGTATTCCGGAGATTTCACCAGGAGATTGAGCGACTGGTTGCCACGCTGTTTCGCATATTCGACTAGGGGGAAATAAATCGGTTGCAGGAAAAGTCCCTGCTGGTTGGTAAAGATTGGGGCGATGACATTCACCAGTTGCGCCAGGTTGGCCATTTTGACGGTATCGGCATGACGAAAAAAGGAATTGAAAAACATGCCCATGGCCAAGGCATCTTCAAAATTGTAAATTTCCTCCAACCCCAGCTTTCCCATTTCGTAATCGGAGTTGCCGCTGATGCGGTACCAGACGTTCCACTCATCGAACGCGATTTTCACCGGACGGGCATCCCGTTGCCTTGCCCGCACCGCTTTGATCAGTCCCTCGACGACTTCAAGCCTCTCATCCAGATCGCGGGAGACTGCCATATACTTTTCAAAATCGTTGTCTCTATTCCCGATGTAGGTATGCAAGGAAATGTAATCCACTTCCCTGGACAGATACTCAAGAACCATGCGGTTCCAGCCGACCCAATCCGCTCCGAAATTGGAGGAACCAGAAGCAACGAGTTTGATGGTACCATCCACTCGATGCATGGCTTTGGCGGCCTCCAGGGCAAATTTGGAGTAATCTTCGGCATTTTTGTGGCCGAGTTGCCAGGGGCCATCCATTTCGTTTCCCAATCCCCAATATTTCACGGCCCATGGTTTATCGCGGCCGTTTTTCCGACGTTGCCGCGTCCAGTAGGTGTCGCCCGCTTCGTTGCAGTATTCCACCCAATTGCGCGCATCCTCTATGGCGCCAAGGCCGGCATTGATGCAAACATAGGGTTCAACTCCCAACCTCTCGCAATAACGCAAGAACTCATCGGTGCCAAATCGGTTGGATTCCATCAGACCCCAGGCATGATCCCGGCGGGGCGGCCTCTGATCTCGGGGGCCAATCCCGTCTTTCCAATTGTAGCCGGAGGCAAAATTTCCTCCAGGCCACCGAAGAACGGTCACCCCCAATCCCCGCGTGACTTCCATCACATCTTTCCGGAAACCATCGGCATCGGATAACGGACTTCCCTCTTCAAAAATCCCGCCATAGATACAACGACCGAGATGCTCGGTAAAATTCCCGAACAGCAATGGATCCACTTCGCCAATGATCCGCTCGGTGTCAATTTTGATTCGGGCCGCCGGCTGCTGGGCTAAAAGGGATATGGAAAGAACTGCGCCAAAAGCAAAACAGAAGCAAAGTCGATCCCATCGCATGAGCATCATGGCTTGTTCTCCTTTTTAAATTGCTTTGGCTAAAATTTCTTTCGTCAACTGCCAGGGAAAATAGACTCCATGTTGTCATTCATGGAAATCTCACAACCAAGGCCCCTTGGCAATATTTAACAGCTTTGAACAATACAATAAATCCGATTGAGATCAATGGCAACAGGATGGAAAGTCATTGGTCAATCCCCTAATACAAGCCCTGTGTCCCCCGGCAGCGAAGACCAGGAAAATCGCCGCGATATTTTCAATCCACCCGATACGATTTGTATCTTCGGAATTGGCGGTCTCTTCCTTCATCCTTCAGACTCTGCGCGAGGTGCGGCATGGATTGGCGCGCGACTC
Source organism: uncultured Acidobacteriota bacterium (assembly GCA_963803155.1). Lineage (GTDB taxonomy): Bacteria > Acidobacteriota > Terriglobia > Versatilivoradales > Versatilivoraceae > CAWDMN01. Next base: position 11,571 of record CAWDMN010000114.1, on the reverse strand, counting down.
CCGCATTCGCCGGGATTGAGGTAGCCGCTTCCTCCCAGATCATCCGGCGCTCTCCACAAAAGAGGATTGTTCGCGAACCATGATTCCTTTGGATTGCCAGATTCCTGAACGCCATCTCCAGTAGTTCATCAATCCCCTCAGAAGTTCATCCGCAATCATTCCCAGCCAGATGCCGAGCAATCCCAATTTCAAGGGGAATGCAAAAAAATACGCCGAAGGAACGGCAATGCCCCAAGTGATGAGAACGCTGGCCAGCGCGGCAAAACGGGCGTCTCCAGAGGCCCGCAGAGAAATCCCCACCACAATATTGCTGGCCCGGCAGGGCTCCAGTAGCAAACCAAGCAGAAAGAGTGTATGCCCCAATGCAACAATCGCCGGATCGCGGGTAAAGAGATGGAACAAAGGAGTGGAAGCCAGACTCAGAACCACCATCATGCAGAATCCCGCCAGTAGGCCAAGGCGCAGACTTCGATGCAGTTGAGCATTCGCCTCTTGAAAACGGCGGGCCCCAATGAAATGCGCAATTTTGATTTGGGTCCCCAACGACAAGGAGGAAGACCAGACAATGGCAAATATGATCAAATTCAATGTGTAGGTCCGCGTGGCCAAGGAAATAGCGCCCAGGGAGACCACCATCCGGGTCAGGACCAATTGGTTGAGTTGAAAGGAAAGAGGCTCCATCGCCGAGGGAATTCCAATGCTCAGAATCGGCTTGATATAAGTGGAGAATTGTTTCCAGTAATGGCGGAAATTCCATCGGACTTGCAACTTTCCATGTACGAAACCGGCCGCGACGGCCAATCCGACCAGTTGCGCGATGATTGTGGAGAGGGCGATGCCCGTAACTCCTAAGCGGGGAATTCCCTGCGCTCCCTGGGTAAGAAGCTGATTGAATAACAAATTCAGGATATTCACTAAAACCGCGGCCAACAGATTCCAACGGGGCCGGCCATGCGCGTTGACGATCGACGAATAGGCAAAGCGGACGGCTTGGATGAAGATAATCGGGCCAACCAACCTGAGAAACTGCGTTGCCATGTCAAAAATGTCGGCACGCAGGCCCATCCCTGCCCCGATCCATTGATGCGACAAGATTATGGTTAAGCCCAAGACCGCGCCGAGCGATCCATTGAGAAGGATCATGGTTTGAAAAGTGCGATTTACCCGTTCGAAGCGCTGGCCTCCCATCAATTGGCAAGCCACACTGCTTCCACTGAACGCCAACGTTTGAAAAACCATGTTGCAGGCTCCCAAAATCGGCAGCAGTGCCCCCACCGCGGCGGCAGCCCGGTCAGAGATCTTGGCCAGGTAGTAAGCATCCTCCAGCCCAAGCGTCATGCTCAATAAAAGATCGATGAACATAGGCCAGACCAAGGCCCATATGCTCATTTCCATTACCGTGGCTTTTGTTTTTTGCATTTTCCGTTTCCGTGCCATTCGACATAATAATCGATAGGGGGAAAATTGCGATGCCCCTGTCAGCCAGCTGACAAATCCAGCCCGTTTGGATAGGCCGCCTGCTCATATTGTGTGGAGGGAAAAAATCAATAAATCAGACTGAGGCAAAACAACGAGGCTCCTCCTCCGGCCGGGACAAAGTAACGGTCCGGCAAGCCAATCATATCGGAAGACCCTTGATTTCACAATGTCCTGGGAACAGTGCGCTATGGTAGCATCATCGAAATTATCAATCTATTGGGGAACTCGCTTGCGCGGGGGCCATCGGGCCAATGCTTCCCAGGTTTCTTTGGGGAAGTGCCTCAAAATGACGGTGGGACAGGTTTTCAGAATGCAAGGTCACTGGTTCGGCTATAATAAGGACTTTTGAATCGGCAAGATCAGCACCAGATACTCGTCGGAGCCTTTCCTCAATGGGCATGCTGACGATTGAGTCCATCAGAGCGGTCTCAAGCCAGCCGGGAGAGCTCTCCATTTATCCCCTTGAAGAGTCGAAAATGAAATCGAACCAGTCGCACAGAATCATTGCACTCGCCGTCCTCGCCGCTGCCTTGGGCTTCTTTGTCGACGCCTATGATTTGCTGCTGTACAGCATTGTCCGCAATCAGAGTCTATTGGGGATCGGACTTTCTGGAGATCAAATACTCAGCGTGGGCATCGACCTTCTGAACGCGCAGCTTATCGGCATGTTGGCGGGCGGTGTAGTGTGGGGTGTGCTCGGCGATATTTATGGCCGGCGGTCCGTATTGTTCGGTTCCATTATCCTCTACTCGATCGCCACCCTGGCGAACGGATTTGCGGGGAATGTCCCAGTCTATGCGATATGCCGGTTTACCGCAGGATTTGGTCTGGCCGGAGAACTGGGGGCGGGCGTCACGCTGGTCTCAGAGCTGATGTCAAAGGAGAACCGCGGGTATGGGACCATGATCATCGCAGCCGTGGGAGTGCTGGGGGTGGTGACCGCATCGCAGGTAGGCAACCTCTTCCCCTGGCACACCGCCTATTTTATCGGGGGAGGCCTTGGCTTCCTCTTGCTGTTGCTAAGACTTGGCGTTCGCGAATCCATCCTCTTCGACCGCGCCAAAACAACATCGGTATCTCGCGGCAATTTTCTTGCCCTATTCACTCACCTTGGGCGGCTGAAGAAATATGTTTGCCTTATCCTCGTCGCAATGCCCATCTGGTATGCCATCGGCATCCTGATCACATTTTCGCCCGAAATCGGAGAGTCTCTTGGCCTCAACGTAGTCCCCCAAGCGGGCCATGCGATATTGCTTTACTACCTCGCCCTAACTTTGGGGGATCTCACCAACGGTTTCCTGAGCCAGTTGTTTCGAACCCGCAAAAAGATCATTGCCGCCTTCATGCTGCTCAGCGTCCTTTTCTTTGCCTCCTATTTTCTTTTGGGGGGAAGATCGATTGGCCTGTTCTATCTTTTCTGCTTCCTGATTGGATGGTCTTCGGGATATTGGGCTGTCTTTATCACTGTATCAGCCGAGCAATTCGGCACAAATCTACGCGCGACTGTCGCCGTCACCGCACCGAATTTTGTGCGCGGTCTAACGGTGGCCCTCACCCTCGCCTTCAAAAATTTCAAACCCTATTTTGGAGTAGTACTGACTGCTGCCATGATTGGCGCCATTACAGTCCTCATTGCCTTTTTTGCGCTCTTTCAATTGGAGGAGACCTATGGAAAAAACCTGGATTACATCGAACCGGTTTAGCGAGACTTCGCCTCGAATTATAGGAACTTGCTGACCACCATTTCAAGACTTGAATCGAAGTCGCCGACTTTTGCGGCGCAAGCAAATTTACGATTGGGATCACTGATCGCAACCGCAAGTAGCGGCCAGGCGCACTCAGGGTAAGGGAATGTCTATTTTCGAATCTCGCGCAGAGGCACAAAGCCGCAGAGAAGGGGGGGGTCGCATTCGCAGTTCAAGGACTCGTAGAATTGCCCTCAGCGCCTCAGCATCTTCGCGCGAGATATTTCATTTTTCAACATCCGATCGCCAATATTTCCAGCATGCCACCTGCTGTTAAACAAACTAATGCGAAAATGTGGCAAAAGGGATGGGGCGTATTTTTCAGTTTTGCGAGATCTGTTTTAAGTGGACTTTCACCTGTTCTTTGATCATCAACTCGGCTAAATCAGGAATGACTTCCCAGGCGATTCGCTCGATGGCTTCCTTGCTCAGCTTTTGAATGACCTTTTGAGCAATTCGCTCAGCCAATGCTTCTTCATCCAGGGGGAGAGCGTCTGAAATGGAGGGGGCAATTGGTGGAGGCGTAGGAGAGACGATAGGCTGTTCCATTGCCAGTAGCTTCTCCTCAGCGGAAGGTTCTTCTGAAGGAGAGGACACGGACTCGACAGGCACCAGATTTTCCATTACAAGGGGAATCGCTGCACCAGTCATGGCTTCCAAAGGAACCAATTTAGTCTCTTTCTGGACTGCGGCAGGAATTCGGTCTGCCTTTTCTTCTTTGACAATAATCTCCTGATCTGACGCGAGGACTGCTCCAGGCGGGGGTTCCCAAATATCAATTACATTGGCGCCTGCCTCAACTATCTGATCCTTGATCTCTTCCCCAGCAAATGAGGGCGGGATTTCGAGAACGGAAATATCCAACACATCAGCCTCATCCAAGGCGTTAGTATCCGGGAGAGCCGAAACATGCGGCTGAGCCATGCTTTCCCCTATCGGCTGCGGTATCGCAGGTTCGATAGTCTTCACTGGCGGCAAGGTCTCGATCTTTTCAGCGCTGGGCTGCTCTCTAGACAAAGCCTCCAATGCTGGGAGTTCAGGTTCACTCTCCTGGCCAGAGGATAGCGGTTCTTCCAAAGTCGCGGGCAGAGCAAATATTTCGATTTGCGCCTCTTTCTCGAGAGAACTTTCTTCCAAAACGGATGGGATTTTCTCCGACACATCCTTCACCATTTCCGAAGGAGTTGCCGCAATGTCTCCCATCTCGGCGGGAGCTTTCTCCGGCTCTGTGGAAGTTTCCACTGGCATTGAGGCTGCAGTGAAGTTTTCTTCTTCAGGAGCAACGGAGAGTTCCGCGGAAGGCGCTTCCACCGGCAACTCGACAGCCACTTCAGGCTCCGGACAGGTCTCTGGAACAGATTCTCCCGGCGATGTTGACGCCGCGGCGGCTTGTTGAGCCGCATCGATGAGTGAATTCACCGCGGAAATCAGGACTCGAATTTCAAAGGGCTTGGTCAGGTGGCCATCGGCTTTGACCCGGGCGGCTTCATTTTGATCGAAGGGCTCATAGGCTCCAACCAGCAAAATCACCGGCGTACGGCAAAATTCCGGGTCATTCTTTAGGTGCTCACATAATTCATAGCCATTTTCACCAGGCATGAATATATCCGCCAGCACTAAATCCGGGTGGATTTCCCGGATCTTTTTCAGCGCCGCATCTCCATTGCTCACCGTCACCACATCGATCCCTTCTCCGGAAAAGGTGAGGTTAACGATTTTTTGGATGGTGATGCTATCATCCGCCAAAAGGATTGTCTTTGCCATTCAGATCTCCTACCGGACAGCCCAAGAGTAAAGAGTCGCTCTAATTTTGAATCGTTCAATGGAGAAGAAACTTTAGAAAAAAGCACGGCTGCTTTCTCCACCATGGATCGTCCATATCATGGACCACCAACCCGCCACCTGCAATATATCTGCGCCCAGAACTTTTCCCGTCAAGTTGGCGAGATTTTAGCTTGAACTCCATCCCGATGCAATGCGGATTTTTCAAAAGGGAAAGTGCGCCCCATTCCCCAACACGGAAAACTCCGCATGAAGCTTCTTCGAAAACACGAAGGAGTGAAAGAAAAAGAAAATTTCAAAGCTCGCCGGAATATATCCGCACTGGATACCACTCTCGAGATTTCTGCGAGCACCTCAGAAGATCCCAGCTAAGCAAAGATGCAGTGGGCCCGGGTGACCCCCGTCACCGGTGCTCGCTGGCTCAAGCAGGCAAAACTCACTATACGATGCGCGACTTCGTCACATTCGCGCGTGCCGCCTTAGAGGTCCATTTTCATCCGCTAGTGGCGCCAACCGCGCCGTCATGAGCGGCTCGTCAGAAAGTGCATGAGGCTTTAAATCGAACCAGCTATTTTTTAGGATCGGTTGCGTCAGATCCCGTTCCTGAATCACTTTTTAATGGTGTCTTTGTACTCTTGGACTGAGAAGGGGTCACCACTTCCACCGCCAAGCCTGGGCTCATGTCGGAGGCCGGGCCGGGTGAAGAAGCGCCCGCCGCGGGTTCTTTATTTCCAGCACTGGCGGAAGCATCCACGGGCCGCGGGATGATAGGGACGGGCGGCCGATTGGCTTTGCGTGTATTGGAAATGTCCGGCTTCTTGCTGAAAATCCCTCCGAGACGTCCAATAAATGATTGCTTCACCTGAGAATCCCGCTCCGATTGAGCTCTGGCCAATGCCTCCGCATTCGTTTCCGGGATGGGCATGTTCAATTGTTCCAGTTTCCGCCGCGAATCTTCCATGAGCGGACTCAGCGGATGATAACTGACCAAAACACCGTAATAAAAGCCCGCCTTGGGAATGTCTTTCTTTCTTTCATACGCTTGGGCTATTAGATAGAGAGTCTCATCCTGTGCGCTAAAATCTGGATATTTTTCCAGGATACTCCGCGTGCGCATGATCGTCCCCTGAAAATTCCGACGAAGCATGCTCTGTTGGGCAATCAACATATTATGTTTGGCCAAGACTTCCTGGACTTCTCGCAGGTGCATGCGGGCTTCGTCGGCCAAGGGGCTGTCAGGGAATAATTCCAGAAATACATTAAACTCTTTTTCCGCGTCTTTAGCCTGAGTGAAATCACGATCCGGTTTTTCCAGTTGTTGGTAATGTGTCATGGCTATGCGCATTTGAGCATCATCCGCATCCTCACTTGTCGGGAAGAAAGTCATAAAATCCCGATATTCCGCTTCCGCCTGTACCAACCCGGTGGTTCCCCCTTGTTTGAAATAAGAATCGGCAATGGCCAGTTTAGCCTTTTCTTTGTAATCGCTATCGGCGTAAGTATTCAACAACGTTTGCAAAGTCAGCCGTCCGATGTCGTAACGGCCTTTGGCAATATCCTTCAAGGCTTTTTCATAGAGGATCTTGTCCGGTTCCGCGGATGAAGTCGGAGTCACCACTTGTTCTTTTTTCGCATGATGGAAAAAGCATGCCGGCTGCATCAATGCCAGCAACAAAATCAAAACCAGTCCAACTGGTATTCTCATTCGATCCTCCCTCACAAATCCTTCCCGCCAGTGTCTTGGTCCCATCCAGTCCAGCCGAATCGTGGAGATGGATTAGTCAACACACTCCAGGGTCTGACGATCTTGAAATGCTCGACCGGAAATCTTTATCATTTGCCGGACAGCCTCCGCCGGGTCCGGAGATCGGAAGATGGCCGATCCGGAAATCAGAACATCTACGCCTGCGGCAACCAATTCCTGAGTGTTGGAAAGTTCTACCCCTCCGTCCACCTCAATTTTTACCGAAAGGTTCCGATGCCGGACGATTTTGCGCAAGCGACGAACCTTCTCCATGCAATAAGGAATGAATTTCTGTCCTCCGGCGCCAGGGTTCACCGTCATCAACAACACATGATCAGCTAAAGGGAGGACTTCTTCAAGAACATTTAATGGGGTGGCCGGATTCAGGACTACTCCTTTTTTTATGTTGTAGGAGCCGATCAAATTCAAGGTATAGTCCAAATGGCGGGAGGCCTCGTAATGAACTGAAATCCAATCAGCCCCAGCCCGAGCAAACGCGGCAATCAATCGATCCGGCTGCTCCACCATGAGATGCACATCCAGCGGCAGCCGGGTTGCCTGCCGCAACGAAGTGACGAGCGGGGGGCCCATGGTCAGGTTGGGGACAAAATGACCATCCATAATGTCGATGTGGATAAGATCCGCTCCGGCTTCTTCAACCAATCGCACCTGGTCCCCAAGCCGAGCAAAATCCGCAGCTAACACGGAGGGAGCGATCTGTACGGGATTCATCTGGCAACCTCCAAAACAATCTCCTCCGCATCTCTTAACCGGCTTCCGGCCGGTGGATTTTGATGCAAAATCACACCCCGCGTGATTCCAGATACTGGCTGAGCAGTCACTTTCCCTAATATTAGGCCCGAGGCGCTAATGGTGCGGGTGATCTCACTGACATCCATCCCGGTCAAATCCGGCATCAAAAAAGTCTTCTCCTTTTTTCCGGAAGAAATCAACAAATTCACCACCGGCGACTGAGCCGATTGGTCCTGAGGAAGCGGTTCTTGAGAGACAATATTGTCGGCTTCATAGAGATCTGAGTTGAATTGTGCGCTTCCGCCTAAAGTCAAGCCCCTTTTGAGCAGAGTGATTTGGGCCGCCCGCAGAGTATCCCCCCTCAAATCCGGGATGGCTATTTTCTTTTCACCGAGGCTGACAATAACCCGTACATGCCGATTCACTTTTAGCCGAGATTCGGGCGACGGAGCCTGAGATAGTATTCTGTCCGCGGATATCTTCGGATCAAAACGATAACCGTCGATCTTCATCTGAATCTGAATGGGGGCAAGCTGATTGGAAGCTTCCGACACTGTCCTACCTATCAGATTGGGCACCATCACCTCGCTGCCCCGAATTGCGATCCGCATCGCGGCCAGGCAACTTAAGAATCCAGCGGCCAGGATGATGAATACCTTGAACACCCACCGGATGAAACCGAGCAATCGACCCTGCAAAGCAGCTCTCCTCAGACGAGTAATAAAACAGGAAATTTTATCATACCCCCCCGATCCCGCAAAGGGGTTTCCAGTACACGGTGCGCATCATTAATGTCGCATGTTCTCAAGCATAGGAGGAAGGATCAAATCAGAGATCCCCCCTTGCCCTGAGAAAACCTAAACAAGGAGAAGATAGCACCCATCAGAGGCGACGGGGAGTAAGGTTAAGGTTTGGGAGCCACCGTCCATGCTGGCGACCGAGGGCGGCCTCCCAGGTCGCTGCTGAGGACAGCAGCTCCCACTTTATTGAGCCGGTGGGATTTGACCCTTAGCTCACACTCGTTAAGCGCGCGACGATACAAATGCAGAGCAGAGCCTATCCCACAAGTCCGAATCGGCCCTGAATGAATAGAATTAGGAGTCTTTATTCAAACCGGTCTGATCCAGGCTTTTTGTTTCGCGGCCTGATACATCGCTTCCATCACGCTGACTCGCACGGCCGCTTCATGAGGAGATACCAAAGGCAAACCCTTTTTCCCCAACACCGCATCCACGAACATATCCAGCGGAGCAGAAAGGCGCTCCGGAAGCTGTTTCCAGGGTTTGCGGCCATCTGCTCCCTCCACCTTCTGACTCTTAAAATAAAGCTCGCCATTGAGCATCATCGCATGGCCCTCGGTACCGCTTAACAGAAGGGTCACGGGGTCCGCCACATCCACCCAGCCAGCAGCCAAGGTCCCGGTCACGCCATTTTTAAATTTGACAAGAGCCTCCCCAGATTCGTCACAATCCCCGTATCGCTGAGTGACCACCTTGATGTCGGCCGCCACGCGCTCCACATCGCCGATTAGCCAGATCAGGATGTCGAGCAGATGAGTCCCCAAATCGCCAAATCCTCCTACTCCCGCCACTTTGGGATCCGCCATCCAGCGCCATTCCGTATCGAACCACCCACCCAGCGATCCATTATGACAATTGGAACCTCGTATCCGCGTTATTTTGCCGAGGTTTCCCTGCGCGATCTGCTCTTTCAGAAATAGATGTTGTGGCAGCGTGCGATTGAAATAGCCCGTAGTGAAAAGCAGTCCGGCTTTTTCAATTTCGGACGCCATGGCGAAACTTTCCTTGGCCGTGATCCCGAGAGGTTTCTCCACAAACATATGTTTGTGAGCTTTGGCAGCCTCCATCACCAACTCCGGATGCCGGTTGGTTTCAGAACAGATGATGACTGCTTTAACATCTTCATCCCTCCAAATGGTTTGCAAATCCCGCACTACAGTGCTTTTTAATTCTTCCGCACGCTTTTCGGCCCTGGCTGGATCATGGTCCCAAAAATATTTTACCTGCGCGTCTGACCGGCCATTCAAAAGCTTGATGAATCCCGGAGTGTGAATGTGGGCTCCGCCCACAAAGGCGAGCTGAATTTTCTCACCTCCCTCAGCCTGGACGGAATTTGATTTTAACAACATGGCCGTCCCCATTCCCGCCATACTGCTCAAAAAACTTCGTCGGTTGATAATTCCATTCATTTGAATTCGCCTCGGCATATTCATTATATTCAACAATCCGATAAAAACACCAATATACACGAATTAGGCGGCTGAATCATTTGCGTTTATCTGCATCATCCGCTGACCTGCTCAGCCCTGGGGATCTTTCTTGAGCACTGCGGCAAAAAAACCGTCAGCATTGGCTTCGGAAGGAAGGACGTAAAAAAAAAATTTTGAATCGAAATGAGCGCATAAATCGGGAGCATCGGGCATAGTCAAATGAAATTCAGGATGCCGGTTCAGAAAGATGTCAACCACCCTTTCATTTTCTTCTTCTTCAAGAGAACAAGTCGAATAAACCAGAACGCCTCCAGGCCGAAGATGAGGAACCGTATTCTCCAAAAGGAGGAGTTGGCGAGAATGCAATTCGAGGAGCTTTTTCTGTTCCAGCTTCCAACGAATATCCGGATTGCGCCTCAGAGTCCCAGTCCCTGAACATGGGGCATCGACGAGGATCTTGTCAAACAATCCGCGGCAGGGAAGAGGCTGTGTCCCATCAGCCGCAAAATGATGAATGTGTTTCCACAAAGGCTCCTGCCTACTCTTTGCCGCCAAAAGACGGGAAAAACTAACATCGACTGCAAAGATTTCCGCTTGGTCCCGAGTCAACCAGGCAATTTCTGAGGTCTTTCCCCCTGGAGCGGAACAAAGATCCAGAATCTTCTCTCCTGGCCGGGGCGCCAATAGAAAGGGGATCGATTGGGATCCTGCATCCTGTATGACGATTTTCCCTTCACGAAAAAGATCCGTTCGATGAAGATCTCCTTCCAATACGCGGCCCCGGCCTTCGCCGGGCCGCATCCACTCGATTCGAACGCCACCGGCGCCCAAAATTTTTTCCATGTAATCTGGAGTCAAATCCAGAGCATTCGCCCGGAAAAAGGTCGGAGGCGGTTGGTTGTTCAATTCCAGCAGTCGTTGGACAGTGGGAAGTTGGTATCGACCAACCCATCGCTCCACCAACCACTCAGGGTGGGAGAAGCGCCGGGCAAGTGTTTCCACGGCATTGGCTCCGCCATTGGAGAACGCCTGATCCAGTTTGTCCGCTGACACCCGGCGCAAGACAGCATTGACAAGAGCGCTGGAAGATCTCAGCCGTTGCCATTTGACCATTTCCACGGATTCATAAACCGCCGCTCTATGAGGGATCCGAGAGAGGTACAGAATTTGATACGAACCCAGCCGTAGCGCCTGAAGCACGGGCTGATCGAGCGCTGTCAGAGGAGTATGACAACAAATTTGCAGCACATGGTCCAGAAGACGGCGTTGACGCAACACTCCATAAACTAATTCCATCACCAGGTTCCGGTCCGCCGCGTGGAGTTTTTCCATGGCGCCGGAAAACATCAGCTCTCCAAGGGTGATTTCCGATTCTTCGAGTTTTTGCAGGAATTGACAGGCAAGACGGCGTGCTGGAGATAAGGCCAAACTCAACCTCCAAGCTTTAGAGTTTGTCCCGCAGCCAATCGCAGGCCATTCAAAAAATCCGTGCCAGTGATGCGTTTGCGGTTTTCAGGCTGGACTTCCAACAGCTGTAATCCTCCGGAACCACATTGGACGCAAGCGCCCAGGGCTAGATCGTGAATGAAAGTTCCCGGAGAGAAATCGCTGGCAAAGATCTCCCTAGGAGTCGCTCTCCAGATCCTAAGTCCCTCCCTGCCCAATGATGTATAAGTCCCGGGCCAAGGATTCAGTCCCCGAACTTGATTATAAATCCGCTGAACCGGCTGGGACCAGTCGATGAGTCCATCTTCTTTTTTCAGCAATGGAGCATAGGTGGCAAAGGCTGAATTTTGCGGTTGGGGGACCAATTCTCCTCGCTCCACCAACGCCAATGT
>CAWDMN010000113.1:0-111242 GCA_963803155.1 uncultured Acidobacteriota bacterium | reverse complement strand
GGGAAACCCGCTTTGCGGGTGGGGTGGGTCCAATTCAGGAAAGCTTTCCCCGCTTGGAACCCACCCCCACCGCCGAGGGCGGTGACCCCTCCGTTGGAGGGGATTTTCTAGGGAGTCCTATTTCTTCAAGAGCCGCGAACGGGTATATGGGATCAGCCCGCCCGCATCTATCATTGCTTGTCTTGTGCCCGAGAGCGGCTCAACCTTGAATACTTTCCCGCTTGTCTTGTTGATCGCCTCGTTTAATCCAATCTCTAATTCGTCGTCTTGATTCGCTTCAATGTCAGTCACAGTCAAGGTCTTCAGCCCCAGGTTTACGGAATTCTGGAGGAAAATGCGGGCAAAATTCTTTGCCACAATCACGAGCTCGTGCCCTTTCAAACAGGACACCGCCTGCTCGCGCGAGGAGCCGCAGCCGAAGTTGTTTCCCGCCACAATGATGCTGCCCAGCGGGATTTCCTTTTGATTCAACTTCCTGTTGAAGTCCTGGTAATCCGCGAAGGCAAATTGAGGCGTTTCGTTTGGCAGCACCGTAGCCATGAAACGGCCGGGATAAATTGCATCCGTGGATACATCGTTCTCCAATTTCATTACCACTTTTGCCATGTTATCTCCCTCCCTTGCCCGGTTCGGTGATCCTGCCTGTCAGGGCTGAAGCGGCGGCCGTGGCTGGAGAGCAAAGATAGACTTCAGCCTGAGGATTGCCCATACGTCCCTTGAAATTCCGGTTTGTGGTGGCCAGCGCCGTTTCGCCGTCAGCCAGAGCCCCCTGGTGCACGCCCAGGCAGCAACCGCATCCTGGATTCATAATCACGGCGCCGCTCTTAGCCATTGTCTGGATGATCCCCTTCTTTATGGCCCGCTGATAAATTCTGGCGGAAGCGGGGAAAACAAGCAGCCGGACATTGGATGCGACTTTATTCCCTTTGAGGATTTTTGCCGCAATTTCCAAGTCATCCAGCCGGCCATTGGTGCAGGATCCAATAACGATTTGATCCAATATTTTCCCCGCGACTTCCTTGACCGGCTTGACATTATCCACTGCATGCGGACAAGCAATCAGAGGCGAGAGTTGGGTGGCATCGATGTCTATAACATGTTCGTAGACGGCATCTTTATCCGCATCCAGCGGGAGAATTTTGCCTTTGACACCGGCCTCTTCCTTGAGGTAACGCCGGGTCTCTTCGTCCGCGGGGATTATGCCAGCCGTGGCCCCAGCCTCCACCGACATGTTGGAAAGGGTCAGCCGCCCGGACAAGCCCATTCTTTCAATGGCTGATCCGTGGAATTCCAGCACCTTGAAAGTGGCGCCATTGGCGGTGATCTTGCCGATCAGATGAAGGATGAGGTCTTTGGCATAGACGTGTCTGGGGAGTTTGCCATTTACATTCACCCGGATTGTGCCTGGCACTTCAAGGTTCAGCACCGATCCCAGTGCCCAGATGCTGGCCATCTCGGTGGCGCCGATACCCATGGCAAATGCGCCCAACGCGCCATGGCTCGTGGTGTGGGAGTCCGTTCCCACCACCACAAATCCTGGCCGCACATAGCCATTCTCCGGAAGGATCTGGTGGCAGATGCCCCCTTCGTCCCCCCGGATCTCGTGAAACTTTTTAATGCCTTGTTCGGTCAGGAAATTTCGGATTTTTTTCTGGTTGTTGGCGGTTTTTGAACTTTCCGCCGGGACCCGATGGTCGAAGATGATGGCAATCTTATCCGGGGCCCATACTTTCGGCGCAAGGCTGGTCCCTTGGAAAATCTCCATAAACTGGTTGATGACCAGGGCGGCATTTTCATGAGACATTGCCAAGTCGACTGCTGGTTCAATGATATCGCCCGGCCGCACCTGCTCGAGGCCGCTGGCGCGTGCCAGTATTTTTTCCGCAATTGTCATTCCCATAGGTTCATTCTCCCTAATGCACTTCATCCCACAATCTTTTTGGCGTCGTGATACTTCTCCATCATTCGCTCACGGGGCAGGTACTCCTCCTCCAACTTCCGGTATTCTTTGAGTCCTACGAAATCGGTAAATTCCTCGAAAGAGGAAACCCACTGCGTCTTTCCGGGCAAAATGCCTTGTGGCGCCTTTTTCAGCGCGGCAAAGAAATTCATCAGAGATTTATGCATCACCATGATGGAGGCTACGGGAATCGATACCCGTCCCACTCCCATGGCGGCTAAGTCGGGAATGGGGATAAGCTCAGTCTTCATACCGGAGATGGCATCCATCAGATTAACGGATAAAGGCCCCTTGATTTGGCGCACGGCCTGTTCCACATCTTTCCTGGTTCTGATGCCGTCAATGAACACCAGGTCCGCCCCGGCCTCGATGTAGAGATTGCAGCGGCGGATGGCTTCCGCAAGTCCCGCACCCTCGAAAACATCAGTGCGCGCGTTGATGATGAAGTCGTTGTCCAGGCGGTTACGAACGTTGGCACAGGCGCGGATTTTCCCCGCCATCTCTTCCGCCGGGATTACCTCCTTGCCCGCCATATGGCCGCAGCGCTTGGGAAAAAGCTGGTCTTCGATGTTCATGCCGGCAGTTCCGCCCAGGATCAGCCGTTCGGTAATCGAAGCCGCGTTCACGGCATTGCCGCCTCCCGTGTCGATGTCTGCCATGACGGGGATGGTCACCGCTTGGACAATATTGAAAGTAATGTCAAGGATGTCCTTCATCTGCACCAGCCCTACATCGGGTTTGCAGAGCAGGGAGGCAGCTAGGCCATAACCCGAAACCTGGATGGCTTCAAATCCGCAGGCTTCGATGATCCGCGCGGAGAGGGCATCGTGACAGCCCGGGACGCGGACTGCCCTTCGCTCCATGATTGCTCTTCTTAAAGTGGCGCTCTTTTTCACGATATTCTCCCTAGAAAATCGTAGTGCCAGAGACCTCACAGGTCTCGAAGACCTGTGAGGTCTGGAGATTTTCATTTTCTTGTTGAGCCAGCCGTGCTGGCATGAGTGGCTCCTCAGTAAATCCCCTCCGTTGGAGGGGGATTTTCATCACCTTGTTGTGCCAGCCGCGCTGGCATGTGCAGCTCCTCACAGCATTTCCGCCACGGCCTGGGCCAAGTCAGTAGTACTATTGCTTCCGCCCATGTCGTAAGTTCTCACCTCTCCTTCCTGGATAACATTAGAAACGGCGGCCTCCAAGCGGCGGGTCATCTCTTTTTCACCCAGCCACTCCAGCATCATCTTAGCCGCAAGGATTGTGGCAATGGGATTACACTTCTCGAGGCCTGCATGTTTTGGGGCTGAGCCATGAGTAGGCTCAAAGACAGCGACCTTTTCTCCTATATTGCCCGAGCAGCCAAATCCCAGCCCTCCCACCATCTGCGCGCAGAGGTCGGAAATGATGTCGCCGTAAAGGTTGGGAGCTACCAACACATCATAGTTGAACGGATTCTTGAGTAGCCACATACAAATGGCGTCAATGTTGGCATCATCGGTTTGAATGTCTGGATATTCCTTGGCGACTTCTTGGGCGGTTTCCAGGAAAAGTCCATCGGTAGCACGCACTACGTTGGCCTTATGGACAATGGTTACCTTCCGTCGGTGGTGTTTACGAGCGAATTCATACGCCGCGCGCACAATCCGCTCAGAACCTTTTCTGGTATTCACCTTGCAGGAAACGGCGTACTGATCGGGGGGGACTTCACTAAAGGCGCCAAAGGGTTTGGAGAGCTTGAGCAATAGGTCTCTGAGTTCTCCCGGCACCGGATTGAACTCAACGCCGGAGTAAAGATCCTCGGTGTTTTCCCGGAAGACCACCAGATCGATCTTCTCTTTGAAGTTGAGGGGATTGCCGGGATAGGCTTTGCAGGGGCGAAGACAGATGTACAAGTCCAAGAGTTGCCGCATCCGGACAATCGGAGATCGATATGTGAGTCCTCTGCCTTGAAGAGGAGGGGTAAGTTCCTTTTCCGCCGCTTTGGCTGGTTTGGAGGTGATGGCGCCAAACATGGCGGCATCCACATTCTTGAGCAGGTCGATTGTCCGTTGTGGGAAAGCGTCTCCTTCCTTGCACCAAAATTCCCAGCCGATGTCTCCATGGAGGTATTCGGCATCAAACTTGAGCGCATCTAGAACAAGGCGTGCCCCGTTCATAACCTCCACACCAATGCCATCTCCGGGCAGCCAGGCAATTTTATATCGGGCCATCTGTCTTCCTTTCACCTGATAGTATCCAGCGCTCTGCCTCTAAATATACCTATGATGAGCTAATCAAATTGAATCCCTTGGGCTAATGTTGTCGAGTGGCTCCAATTGATGGTATTCGTCTGGCGCCGCATATAACTCTTCCAGGCGTCTGACCCGCTTTCGCGGCCTCCCCCAGTTTCTTTTTCGCCTCCAAAGGCCAGGCCGATTTCCGCGCCACTCGTGCCCAGGTTGACGTTCGCGATGCCACAATCGGATCCCGCCGGGCCGAGAAATGTTTCCGCCTCCACAAGATCGCCCGTGAAAATCGCGGAGCTCAGTCCCTGGGGGACACTGTTCTGAATGGCAATAGCATTTTCCAGGCCACCCTTGTACTTCATTAAATAAAGGATGGGGGCGAAGGTCTCCTCCTTGACGATGGGCATTTGTGGTGTTGCTTCCACCATGGCCGGAGTCACATAACAGCCGCCAGGGAAGTTCTTCCCTCCCAGCTTCCTGCCTCCCCGCAAAATCTTTCCTCCTTGCTCCTCCACAGCTTTCAAAGCTTTCATCATCACCTCCACCGCCAGAGGATCCACGAGCGGTCCCATGAGAACCCTGGAATTGAGCGGATTGCCGATTCGAACCTTTTGATAATATTCCTTAAGCTTCTCGACAAAGCGGGGATACACCTGATCCTCGACGATCACGCGCCGCGTGGAGGTGCAGCGCTGGCCGGCGGTTCCGATGGCGCCAAACAGAATATTTTGCGCCGCCAAAGCGAGATCTGCTTTGGCCGTTACGATGATGGCATTATTGCCCCCCAATTCCAGGATGGTTTTGCCGAATCGTTGTGCCACCAAAGTTGAAATGTGCTGGCCAATCTTCGTGGAGCCGGTATAGCTGATCAATGGTATGCGCCGGTCCTGGATCAAAAGTTCGCCGACTTCGGATCCTTTCCCGACAACGAGCGACGAAATCCCGGCGGGCAGCTTGTTTTTCCGCAACACTCGCGCGAAGATTTTCTGACAAGCAATGGCGGTGAGTGGCGTGGCACTGGCCGGCTTCCAGACGCAGATGTCACCGCAGATGAGCGCTATGGCCAGGTTCCAGCTCCAGACCGCCACCGGGAAATTAAAAGCGGAAATGATGCCCACGACTCCCAGCGGGTGCCATTGCTCAAACATCCGGTGCCGTGGGCGCTCGCTGTGGGTTTGCACGCCATAGAGCATGCGCGACTGTCCGCAGGCATAATCGCAGATGTCGATCATTTCCTGCACTTCGCCCAATCCCTCCTGGATGGACTTGCCCATTTCAACAGTGACGAGCTTGCCCAGCGGTTCTTTGTATTTCCGAAGTTCCTCCGCCAGTTGTCGGACGATTTCTCCCCGCTTAGGGGCAGGGAATTCACGCCAGAACTTGAAAGCGCTCTCCGCCGATTGGATGATGCATTCATAATCGGATCCCGACGCTTGTTTCACCTCGGCAATGGTTTGACCGTCGATTGGGCTCACCACGGCGAGAGCCCGGCCGCCGCCAAACCAGCGTTCGCCATCGGTTGCGCCCGGATTGACGGATTTCAACCCGAGAGCCTCAAACAAGGGCTTCAGCCGCAATGGATTGCTCATGGCTTCCTCCGGGATTTATTTCGAAAAGATTTTGCGCAATTTGTCGAACTCGGGCCCGAAAGCCCGCTTGATGTGCGGCTCGCATCGCGCGATCATTTTCCAGCAGTAGATGTCGTGCAAAATAAAATCTTTGGCCACATCCACCAAGGTTTCATTGGTGGTCCAGACGCCCGTTATCGAGCGGGATCCCGGAATAATGGCCTGGAGCAGGTTGGAGTTATCGGTGACCAGAGTGAACTCGCGGCCCCCTTTCTCTCTCTTCTTGATATGGGCAATGGTATGGCAATAAACCGCCCCAATCCGCAGAGAGAGATCCCCGTAAACGACAGCGGCCACATTCAGCTTCTTTTTCTTTTCCAAAGCCGGGACCAATTCTCTCAACTCATGGGGCCATCCTGAAACCAGGATCTCCCGCCGGCTTTCTTCGACAAGGGATTTGGCCTTGTGCAGCAGTTCGCCCCGATCTGTCACTTGCCAAATATAGTGGGACACATCGGTGCGCCCCTGAGGGAGAGATTTTTCAAGAATCTCAATGGCCCGGCTGGTTTCGTCTTTGATGTTCTTCAGGAAGAGTTTCACATCCTGCGGGACATACTTGATCGGATGATTCTGCATGGGAATTACCATGGACTTGCTCAACAGCTTGTTCAGAACTTCATAAATCTTGGAAGGGGGAATTCTGGAATTTTTGGCAAGTTCGTACCCTGTAACCGGATTTTTGTTGAGCAGAGCAATATAGGCTTTCGTTTCGTAGGAAGAGAAGCCGAAACGCGCCAGATTTTCCGCGATGGTGAAGATTGTCATTTTATTAACTACCTTGGTAGATAATCTATTCATTTTCCGGGCAACGGTCAACTTAATATCTTGAGAAGATAAAACTCATCGATTGGCCAAAGATAAAATCCAAAATGGAATTGAAGAATGCGGCTGCATTCCAAAATAATTTCGTTACCTGGATTCGACTGATCACATATAATTTCAAGGTCAGGCTTCTCATAATTTGGAGCAGGAGAGATTGGTGAGGGCCATGAGGTCATTCCGTATGTATTTTTTATCTCACCGAAGGATATTGCCATGGTTTGTCTTCTTCATTAGACTCGCTTTTATGCCGCTTCAGGGGCAGGCAGAGCCCCCGGACCCAGCGAATTGGCGGCTCACTTTTGGCGAGGAATTTGAAGCGTCAACGTTGGATTTGAATCGCTGGATGACCACCTATTCCGATGGAAGCCGGACCCTCAGCGGCAACCAAGAGGCAGAATACTATGCCGACGATGCTTTTGAATTTCAGAACGGCATTCTGAGGATTCGGGCCGAGAAGCGAAGCATGGGTGGATTCAATTACACATCCGGAGTGATCACCAGCTACAGGAGCTTTCGCCAGCAATATGGCTACTTTGAAATTCGTGCCAAGATGCCCAAGGGGAAAGGATTTTGGCCGGCCTTCTGGCTTTTACCCATGGATCGTTGGCCTCCCGAAATTGATGTTCTGGAAGTGCTCGGACACCAGACTGACGTGGTATACCTGACCAACCATTGGGGGGCAGATTGGCAGCATCACCAGAGCCAGGGACAATGGTTTCAGGGACCTGATTTCGGTTCTGACTTCCACCTTTTTGGCATTGATTGGGAACCGGATGTGATTATCTGGTATGTGGACGGCGTGGAGCGCTTCCGCTCCTATATTGGAGTGCCGCAAGAACCCATGTATCTGATCGCCAACTTGGCAGTAGGGGGAAGTTGGCCCGGATACCCTGATTCCACGACTCCCTTTCCTTCCTACTTTGAAATTGATTACATCCGTGGCTATGAAAGGATTGCACCCCGTCCAGTATCCCTGGATGAGCCGATGACTTTGCGGGCTAACTCCAATGGCGCTTCGGTTGCTGAATATGCCTGGAGCAATGGAGTGGCAGGCTTCTTCAAAAATAATATTGCCTTCCACTTTCTCCGCGGAACGGACGGAGGGCGAGGATTGAATGTCGCGGTCTTGGATCCAAGAAGCGGTGAGCCGCTAGTCCCAATCCGTTCTTTCGATCTCTATGGCGGAGGCGGCCTCGTGGCGGCGGAACTGGTGAAATTCCTTTCCGATCAGCCGACCGGAGCCGTGCTGCTCATGGCTATCGCCGATGATGCCGGCCTCAACTTGGGGACGGGGTGCGCACTGAAGACTGAAAGCTGGGTGGCGACGGTATTCCAGGCACTGGAAGATCTCGGCAGCCGCCTGGTACGGCAGTATTGCTACCGGAATTCCTGGTCGATGATTGCCGTCAAAGGGGAAGGGCGGGCCCGGCAGGAAGCGTTGAAGAGTGGCGAAGAAGCGCGTACTCAAACGCGGATTCTCACTTGGAACCGTCCAGAGTGGGTTCGGCGTACCCGATGAGAGATTGTGCGGACCAGCTTGGATTCTGATTTTGGTTTTTTATTGCCGCGCACAAACCATGCTATTTTCTGAGGAGCTCCACATGCCAGCGTGCTGGCACAACAAGAGGATGAAAATATTCAACGCCCCCCTCATCCGGTCCTCTCCGCCCAAGGCGGATCGGACCATCCGCCATAGGCGGACATGCACCAAAGTACAGCCCTCGCCCCGCGCTAGCGGGGAGAGGGCTGAAAGCACTGCTTTCAGGCCGTAGGCGAGACGGGTGAGGGGGAGGCTTGGCAGCTCGGCTAATTTGGGCAGTTACCCAAAGCTATTTTCTAGGGAGCTCCCCATGACAGCGGGGCTGACACAACAAGAGGATGAAAATCTTGGAGCATTCTATAGATTCGATTCGTAGCGCAGACCCGCAAGGTTGCCTGGCTCTGGCGGGTCTGCGGCTTTCTGCTAAGGTAAAAGCCGCGGAGTCAAAGATCGACTCCGCGCTACAATTGGCTCTTCTCCGTCGCTGAATGCAATGCATTCAGCCTTCTTCCCCCGCGGCGGGAAGGTTTAGGGGGTTAGCGTGGTGTTATAATGCCGCCATCGGTTGTCGAAGGGCAGCGATTTTCAAGGGAGAGGAGAGCATCATGAGAGTGGTCCGTTCCATCGGATTTATATGTGTTATGTTACTTTTCCTGTTCTCAACCTCACAAGGCTGGGCGCAGGCGGCAAATGAGAAGACCATGCGTCCCGTGATCCGCGGAACTCACGCCGCGGTCGCTTCGATGAGAGCCGAGGCGACTCGCGCCGCGGAGCAAATATTGATGAAGGGGGGTAACGCTTTCGATGCCGTAGTGGCCGGCCAGGCCGTGCTGGGGCTGGTGGATGCCGCCAACAATGGAGTGGGCAGCGATGCCGTGCTCCTGCTTTATGATGCCAAGCTGAAAAAAGTATTCTCGATCAATGCAGAAGGGCGGGCGCCGATGCTTGCAACCATCGATTGGTACAAGCAGCACAATCAGGGAGAGCTTCCAATTAATGACGGACTGCTGGCCGGTACGGTCCCTGGGGTTGTGGATGCCTGGTACATTTTGCTGGAGCGCTGGGGGACCATGAGCTTTGGCCAGGTGCTTGCTCCGGCCATTGAGTTGGCGGAAAATGGATTCCCCCTCGGTCGAGAACTTGCCAACACGATCGCGAGCGCAAAAAAACTGCGCAAGTATCCCACGAGTACCAGACTTTACCTGCCTGACGGAACGGCTCCAAAAGCCGGCGAAATTTTCCGCAATCCTGATTTGGCCCGGACTTTGAAAAAGATGGTGGAAGCTGAACGGCAAGTCTCAGGCGCCGGCCGTCTTGCCGGGCTGAAAGCGGCGCGGGACCGCTTTTACAGAGGAGATATCGCTCAGGCGATGGCGAAGTTCTGCGAAGAAAATGAAGGTCTTTTCCGGTTGACGGATTTCATGGAGTATACCGCAAAAGTGGAAGAACCGGTCTTCATAGACTACCGCGGTTACCAGGTGTACAAGAATCCCTCCGCAACCCAGGGGCCGGCTGAACTTTTTACTCTTAATATGCTGGAAGGTTATGACTTGAAGGGCATGGGACACAACAGTGCCGATTATATTCATGCCAGCGCCGAGGCTCTCAAACTCGCCTTTGCCGATCGGGAAAAATACCTCGGGGACATGGACTACATCCGGATTCCATTTGTGGGTCTTCTTTCCAAAGAGTATGCAAACGAAAGACGACAGTTGATTGACCCAGCAAAAGCCTCTCTGGAGTTTCGTCCGGGAGTTGCTGAAAAATATCAGAAGGACGCCAGCCTCCTGCATTCCTCCCCTCGACGCTCCGCCCAGGGTGGCGCTGGACATGACGGAGACACCAGTTATATTGCGGTAGTGGATGCGGACCGCAATATGGTTAGCTTTACTCCAAGCCTGCATGACTCCTTTGGCACCGGCATTGTGATTGGCGATCTGGGCTTCATTATCAACTGCCGGGGCGATTATTTTTCACTCATTCCCGGGGAAGCCAATGCACTGGTTCCGGGCAAGCGGCCGCGGAGCACGCTGCAGAGCACTCTGGTGCTCCGGCAAGGGAAGCCGCACATGGTCATGGGTAGCCCAGGAGGGGACGATCAAATTATGCGGACGATGCAAACTTTTCTGAACATGGTCGAGTTTGGCATGGATGTTCAACAGGCCATTGAAGCTCCTCGCTGGTCAACGCGGAGTTTCCCTGCTTCCACCTTTCCTCACGCAATGGTTTCGGGCGATTTGTCGGTCGAGGCTCGCGTGCCAGAGCCGGTTCAGAAGCTATTAGAGGCCAAAGGACACCTCCTAAAAGTGAACGGGGCCTGGTCGTTGGGATTGAACGAGGCGATCGTCGTAGATTTGGATGGCAGAACACTGAGCGCCGGGGCCGATCCTCGGGGAGAAGGTTACGCCTGGGCCTGGTAGCGGATTTTTTTTACGATGTAGGAGAGGCCTTATCGACGCTTTTGGAAAACAGGGAAACTCTACGTCCATTTTTGTTCCTCCTAAATGATTCCTCCTGCAGGGGTGGGCTCCAGAAGATTGAAAATCCTTTGCGGGAAATTGGCCCATAAAGCGGGTGCCCAAGGGGCCTTTTTTAAAAATATGAATAAGGTTGCCATGGACCGTGGTAAATTACCAACGATCTCAGAAGCGGTAAGTTTAACTTTCTATTTGCCATGAAGAAAATTGGAATCCATGAAATTGCCCGGCTGGCTCAGGTATCCGCGGGGACGGTAGATCGTGCGCTCAATGGACGGGATCGGATCAGTGAGACCACCCGGCGGCACATTCTGAAAATTGCCGACCGGTTGGGTTATAAGCCGAATCTCGCGGCCCGATCCCTTTCTAAAGGGCAAGCGGCGATTAAGATTGGAGTCTGCATCCCGCGGGAGATTCATTTCTATTTTGACCAATTGCGGGACGGCATCCTGGCTGAGGCGCGACGTCTTGAACCTCTTGGCCTTGAAATCCATTATCGTCCCACCGAACGGTTGGGCGAAAAAGAACACGAACGCGTGGCAAAGGTGGTTCGCGAGAATATCCAGGCCTTGATCCTCACCCCTGGAGACCCGGAGCGGCTGATTCCCCTGATTAATGAAGCTGAACGGCAAAACATCCGCGTAATCTGTGTCGACACCGACGCGTCGAAGAGCGCTCGTTCAACCATGGTGGGAGTTGATTCCGGAGTCAGTGGAAGGCTGGCGGCGGAATTGATGGGTCGATTTTTGGCTCCTCGTTCTCAGGTGGCCATCATTACCGGAATGCTGCAGACTGAAGACCACCGTGGCAAAACGGAAGGATTCCGCGATTCATTTACCCGCTATTGTGCGAATGGTAAAGTCGCCGGGATTGTCGAAGCTCATGATGACGATGAGGAAGCATTCCGCAAATGCTCGGCGCTTCTCGAAAAGCATCCTTTGTTGAAAGGGATTTACGTCAACACCGCCAATTGTCTGCCAGTTTGCCGCGCCCTTCAGGCTTTTGGACTGGCCGGAAAGATCCGGCTCATCACCACCGATCTTTTTCCGGGAATGATTCCTTTCTTTGAAGAGGGGACCATCTTCGCCTCAATCCACGGAAGACCCTTTGCCCAGGGTCAGATTTCCTTGCGGCTGGCGGTGGATCACCTGGTTCACCGGCATCCACTGCCTCCCAGCTTCTTTCTGGCCCCCCAAATCGTGATGCGTTCCACCCTGCACCTGTTCAATGAAATGCGGCAAAAAATCACGCCAGAGGCCACTTCTCCATTTCTATCAGCGGACCCTGAGCAGTTCTGATTTCAAGCCGAAGCCTCCCGTCCGTGATTTTGGGCCGAGGTTAACGGCGAAAAATATTTTCGTTGCTTCGTTAAAAAATAAATCAAATAATCTTGACTTGTAATAAATCGTGTGCTAATTTGCGTGTACGTACACGCAAACGCGGGTTTGCCGGGCGCAATTTCACTTTCCAATCTCGTGAACGGGTCTCTGGCAGGTTATCCGGGGTGATTCTTTCCTGGGGAGTCATGGAAGATCTGACTTCGTCTTCGGAGTGTCTCGGCGGCGCCATGATCCACTCGACTTCCCCTCACTTCAAAAGCTTATTTCATGAAAGGGGAGTCCCATGGTTAAAAAAAAGGTTGTGATCGCTCTGGCCATTCTGATGACCATCGCGTGTTTGACGATGTCTGGCTGGGCCCAGAGCTTTAATGCGTCAATTCGGGGGACGGTGACGGATCCCAGTGGCGCCAGCATCCCTAGCGTGGAACTCACGCTTACGGCCGTGGAGACCAAGGCAGTTGTAAGACAGTCCAGCGGCGCGGATGGCGCCTTCGCCTTTCTGGACCTGGCGACGGGGAATTATGAATTGAGGGCCACGGCGGCGGGATTCCGCGAGTACCTGCAGCGGGGGATCGAATTGAAGATGAATGCCGTCACCCGGGTAGACATTAGGTTGGAATTAGGGGCAACCCAGCAAACCATCGAAGTCCAGGCGGATGTTTCTCCGCTTAACTTCGAAACCCCCACTGTTCAAGCGGGCATTGCTCCGGAAGTGTTGGGGGAACTGCCGTTGATCGTCAGTGGCAGCATCCGCTCGGCCGCGGCTTTTGTCACTCTAATGCCCGGGGCAACCCAGGGCGCCAGCCAGAATCCCTACAATACGCGAATCAATGGCGGGTTGACTGCTGGCGACGAGGCGGTTTGGGACGGAGTTTCGCTGAGCGAAGGAATCAACGGGAATACCGGGATGATTGCCGCCTATTCGGACTATCCCATGTCGCCGGAAGCCATCAGCGAAATCAGCGTGCTGACTTCTAACTACGAGCCTCAATATGGGGTTACCACTTCGGGCGTAATCACGGCGGAAACGAAGGCCGGAACCAAGGACTTTCATGGATCGCTCTACGAATTCCACCGCAACACCGTCCTGAATGCCAGGCAGTTTGGGATTCCCAGAGAAAGCCGCCCCAAGGATATCGAAAACGATTATGGCGGCAGCATTGGCGGGCCCATCAAAATCCCCCAACTTTTTAACACGCCGCGGAAAAAATCCTATTTTTTCTTCAACTACGAAGGATTCAAGATCCGCGGGGGAGTCAGCACTCCCATTCTTTCAATCCCCACCATGCAGGAACGGCAGGGAGATTTCAGCGATTGGGTCGATAGTGACGGAAACTTGATCCCCGTTTACGATCCTGCCACCACTCGTCTCAATCCTGCTTATAATCCGGATATTCCTTCCAGCAAAGACAATGAAAAGTATTTGCGAGACCAGTTCATGGGATGTGATGGAAACACTCCCAACGTCATTTGCCGGACTGACCCACGGCTACAAAATCCCCTGGCGGCAAAGTGGCTTCAATTTCTCCCTTCTCCCACGCTTCCCGGGGTGCGGAACAATTACGTAGTGCCGCAACCCATCCCGGATTCTGTATATGCGGATTCCTCTCTCCTCACTATCCGGGTAGACCAGTACTGGCGGGACAGGGACCATTTCTTCGTCAGCGTCAACTATCGCGGCGCCAAGCCCTCGACGGTCTCGCTGTTGCCGGCGCAGCTTTCCCAGCAACAGCCTTACTATACTAATTTCAGCTTTGTGAACCGGGCCAACTGGACGCACACGTTCAGCCCCACTTTGCTCAACCATTTTGCAATCGGCTATCTTAACACTCACACTGCGCAATGGCCTTATGCCCGGCCCTATGTCAACGATTTGCCACAAATACCAGGGGTCCCCAGTCATGAAGATCCGAGCGTCCTCTATTTTGACGATTTCGCCGGCTTCGGAAACAATCAAGTAGGCACGGACTCGCGTCCGAGTTGGATCGCCAATGATTTGATCACCTGGGTTCGAGGGAACCACACCCTCAAGTTCGGCGGTGAAATCCGCAAACACGGCAACAACTCGGTGAACTACATCGACGAATCGGGGACTCTCAACTTCTCCCGCTTAGGCACGGGGTTGAGCGAATTCACCAGCGGAAATTCGATGGCCAGTTTCCTGTTGGGCCAGGTCTCCTCGGCCAGCTACAACATCGACACCGTGACCTCCCAGCATCCCCGGTCCGCCGCTTATAATTTCCATTTCGGAGACACCTACAAAGTGACTCCGAAATTGACCTTGACCCTGGGAATTCGCTGGGATCTGTTCAAGCCTCCGCTGGAAAAGTTCGATTACCTCTCTTTCCTTGATCCGAATGGAGCGAATCCAGCGGCCGGCAATCGTCCGGGACGTCTGGCTTTTGCCGGGACCAATTGGGGTGCCGCGAGTTACGGAGCCCGTTATCCCGAGCAATTGTGGAAGAAAGGATTTGCGCCTCGGGTTGGATTAGCCTATTCGGTCGACAACAAAATGGTCGTCCGGGCCGGATATGGTATTTTTTATTCAAGTCCGATTTATCCAGGGTGGAGTGGTGGGATTGCCCAGGATGGCTTCAATACCTCCATCAATTTCAACAGCACACGGGACGGCTATGCCCCCGCATTTTTGTTGGAAAATGGATTCCCTGAAATCGATCCTTCCCTGCGGCCTCCCTTCATTGATGCCTCGTTCCGTAACGGAGGATCGGTGAACTACCGACCGCTCGATGCGAATCGCTTGCCTTACGCCCAGCAATGGAATTTGACTTTGGAACGGCAGTTCACCCAGAACCTGGTAGTGAATGCCGCCTACGTGGGCAACAAAGGTACTCGACTGCCTTCCCGTGACGCAGCCCTGAATGCCCTGGCCCCCAAGTATCTGTCCCTAGGCCCCAGCCTTTATGAAGAATTTCAAGAAGGTCAAACGGAACTGGCGGGAGTCCCCTTACCATATCAGGGATGGTGGGAGCAAATGACCAATGCCAATTGTCTTCCCACGGTGGCGCAGGCCTTGAGACCGTACCCGCAATATTGCAGCGACCTGCAGGGCCAAAATGAAAATGCCGGCAACTCTACGTACCATTCCTTCCAGTTGAAAGTTGAACATCGCATGACGCATGGGATGTACTTGCTCGGGACATACACCCTTTCCAAACTTCTGACTAGTTCGGAAGGAGTGCAAATGGATTATGCCTCCTATGGGGGCGCCAATGCTCTGGGAGTGATTTCTCCCTTTGAGCGAAAGCGGAACAAGGGGTTGGCCATGAATGATGTGCCGCAATCGTTCATTCTATCTTTTATCTACGATCTGCCTTTTGGCCAGGGCAAGAGGTTTTTGAACCGTGGCGGTGTGGTAGGCAAAATCTTCGGCGGATGGCAGATGAATAACATTTTCCGCGCGACTTCGGGTGTGCCCATGTGGTTCCGGTCGTTTCAATGCAATGTTCCCGGGGAATTCCGGGCCATGTGCATTCCGGCTATCAACCCGGGCGCCAATCCATATGCGCAGGATAGGAGCCATTTTGATCCGAATCAGCCACTCTTTAATGCCGCGGCTTTTGAATCCAAAGATTCCTTCAATTTCTATTGGGGGCAGGGGCCTCGCGTATCAAACATCCGCGGCTTTGGTTACCACAACCACGATTTATCCTTGCTGAAAAACACACGGATCCGCGAAGGGGTTAATCTCCAAATCCGGGCGGAGTTCTTCAATGTTTGGAACTGGCACTGCTTCACCAGCCGCGGGGGGGAAGGGCAAGCCTGGAATGGTTTTTCTATTTTTGACACGGATGTCTCCGGCGCCACGTTTGGCATGTGGAACGGGGAAGTCAGCGACCCGCGCAACATTCAGGTTGGCGTCAAAATAATCTTTTGATCTGAGTGCCCGCGCATGACGGTGTGTCCGTCACAACAAGATTATGAAAATGGAGTGATCTGATGATTCCCCTCACCGGAGGGGAGTCCGTCCGTCAGCTGACGGACGGAAGGGCTGGGTTCAATTCGGGAAAGCCTTCCCTTATTGGAACCCACCCTCCGCGGACTGAAGTTCGCGACAACTCCGGTGGAGGGGATTTGCTGAGGAGCTACTCATGCCAGCGCGTTTGGCACAACAAGAAGATGAAAACAAGGTGGGACGCGCGATCCTTCGCGCGTCGCCTGGCCAGCCTAGCCTGCTCAGCCAGCGTGCACGGAGTGCCCGCTCCACCTTTGCCCAATTTTGATTTTCTAGGGAGGAGAAATGCATTCAAGGGCTCCCTCAAAAAGAAGCCACCGCATCCATCTGGGATGGCTTAATCGAGCGAATATAGGCTGTGTCAACAGCTTTCGGAGGTATGGAAAGCGGATCCCCCCAGGATCGTTCTGGTTGTTGTGCATCTTCATTCTCCTGATTAGTTTGATTAGGATTGATGGGCAAATCAAATACGGCGTAGTGGAAGATGCCAATGAAAAGCGAACACTGCTATTGCGGGATTATAGGCCTCGGCCAATGCTCCATGCGGAAGCCCACAATGTTATTCGAGCCAAGTTTCAGGTAATTGATGTGCACAGCCATGTAAATGATGCCATGGGGATCGACCCCGACCAGATTCCGCCCGCCAAGGTGGTTGAAATCATGGACCACTGTAACGTCCAAACCATTTGCATTCTGACCGGAATGTGGGGTGAAAAATTACAGAAAGTGCTGGATGAGATGGTCAAACCATACCCCGGGAGATTCATGGCCTTCACACAACTCGATTGGAGCAAAGTGAATGAAGCGGATTTCTGCCGGAAGATGATCGAACAGATTCGGGATGCGGCCCAACGAGGAGCCCGCGGGTTAAAAGTCTTGAAAGACCTCGGCCTTGAAGTCCGTGATTCATCGGGAAAACTTATGCGAGTGGACGATTCTCGTCTTGATCCTATTTGGGAGGAGTGCGGGCGCCTGGGGATGCCGGTTGCTATTCATTCCGGAGATCCGGAAGCCTTCTTCCAACCGGTGAACGAAACCAACGAACAATATGAAGAGCTCATCGGCCAACCAACCTGGCAATTCTCTGACCGTAAGCAATATCCCTCTCTGCCGGAGATTCTCGAAGCCCAGAAACGAATGTTCCTAAAACACCCGAATACAACCTTCGTTGCGCTCCATGTGGCGAGCTGGCCTGAAAACCTTGATTATGTTTCAAACTTGCTTGATCGTTGTCCCAATGTCGTGGTCGAATTCGGCGCCCGCGAGGCGGAGTTGGGCCGCCAGCCGCGCCGGGCCAGGCAGTTCTTCCAGGAATATCAAGACCGGATTCTGTTTGGCACCGATTATACGGTAAGCGAAGAGATGTATCGAAATCATTTCCGGTGGCTGGAAACCGGGGATGAAAACTTCGAGCACTGGGACTACCCGTCCCTGGGGCGGTGGATGATTTATGGCTTGGATTTGCCAGATTTAATCCTGGAAAAAGTATATCACTTGAATGCTGAACGCATCTTTCGCCAATTCAAAGGCGGTTATAAGGGAGGCAGCTGATGAAGTTTGTTCCCGTTAGTATTTGTTCCCCGAATGGTCAACGCAGAGTCCGACTGTGCCGGTCTTCGATGGCCCACATGCACACAGGTAAATGGAGAATTTTATCCCTGGCAATGCTTTTCGCCAGTCTAGGTTGTTCTAAAACGCCTCCCGCTCCGGCGGAAAAGCCTGTTCCCCAATCTGCCATCACAGTGTCAGTGCAAACGGGAGGTCCGGTGATCCTGAAATCGGCGAAAGCAGAATTCCAAATCCTTTCTTCCGGCTATGTGCGGGCATTTCTTCTCAAAGAGGGAAACCGATTGTCACTGGACGAGCCGGAATCCGGCCCCGCGGCATCGGGGGATTATTTAGTGAGCCAGGGCAAAATTATCCGCGATTTCACGCTTGATTTTACGAAGGTGAAAATCACCAAGGCAGACGGCAAGTTCGGAGCGGTGGGCAAGAGAGTGGAAATCTCTGGTCAAAGTTCCGCGGGTGAAACTACAAAACTGGAAAAACGAATTGTAGTCGAAGTCTACGACGATTTCCCTTCAATGGCGCTATCTACGATTAGCTATAAGAATGCTGGAAAGGATGAAATCCCAATTGATCAAGTGGTCGCCGAGCGGCACCGCCTCAATGCTACGCTGGCTGATCCCCAGGTGGCTCCCTATGGGCTATGGTCTTTCCAAGGCGCCAGCTTTGACTGGGGGTTGGATGAAATCCTTCCTCTCCCCAAGAATTTTTTCCGGCCCAACCGAATGGGCGGACCGGGAGAAAAGGGACAGGGCGGAGGGATTCCAGTTGTCGACTTTTGGACTGCGAAGGTAGGCGAAGCCATTGGGCATTTGGAGAATAAACCGTTGGTCCTCTCTCTCCCGGTCAAAGTGGAGAGCGATGGCCGGATCGATGCCTCCCTGCGGCTGGATCCTAAAATCACCTTGAAATCCGGCGAAGCTTATTCCACTCCGCGAAGCTTTGTCATGGTTCACGGTGGCGACTTCTATGAGAGTCTGCGTCTTTGGTCCAGTGCCTTGCAACGGCAGGGCTGGACTTTGCCCGCGCCCAACAGTGGAGACTTTGCCGCCAACTGGTGTGGCTGGGGATATGAGGCGAACTTTACGCCCGCTCAAATGCTGGGCACCATTCCCAAATTAAAGGAATTGGGCATCGGGTGGGCCACTCTCGACTATTGCTGGTTCAATAATTTTGGGGATTGGAAGCCAAGGCCGGACACTTTTCCGGATGGCGCGATTAAAAAATTGGTGGACGAATTTCATGAGCAGGGGATCAAAATTACGCTCTGGTGGCAGCCTCTTGGAGTCGAAGATGGCCAGGGGAAGCCATCTCTGGGCAAACCGATGACGTCTGCCCAACTGGTTGCCCAACATCCTGATTGGATGATCCTCGACCAGCAAGGGCGCCGTGCTCGCCTGATCAGTCCCGTTTGCACCGTGGCAGCCATGTGCCCGGCCCTGCCCGAAGTTCAGGCTTACCATAAGATGCTGACCGAAATTTTTATCCGCGATTGGGGATTCGACGGGCACAAGATAGACAGTGCCTTCAGTGTACCCCCTTGTTACAATCCGAAGCACAATCATAAATCTCCGGAGGACTCCATCCACGCCGTGGCTGATTTGTACCGTGTCATCTTTGAGACTACCCGCGCACTCAAGCCGGAGAGTGTCACGCAGATCTGTCCTTGCGGAACAACGCCAAACCTGGCCTGGCTGCCGTACATGGATCAGGCCGTCACCGCCGATCCGGTCGGCTCAATCCAGGTGCGCCGGCGGATTAAAATGTACAAAGCTCTCCTGGGGCCGCAAGCAGCCGTTTATGGCGATCATGTGGAACTGAGCGGTATCAAGAAACGGGTTGGGAATGATTGGCTGGAACAGGGTATGGATTTTGCCTCTACGATCGGTCCGGGCGGGGTGGTGGGCACAAAATTCACCTGGCCGGGCGATGCGCCTGATCCAAAGCTCCGCAAGGTCAAGCTGACTTCTGAGAAAGAGGCGATTTGGAAGAAATGGATTGACCTATACAATTCAAAGATGCTCTCCCGGGGAGATTATCGAAACCTCTATGTTTATGGGTACGACGCGCCCGAGGGCTATGCCATTGAAAAAGACGGAAAAATGCACTACGCCTTTTTCTCCCCGAGTCTGCAAAAATCATGGCGCGGCGATATCGAATTGCGCGGTCTGCCAACAGGGAAGTTCCGCGTGATGGATTATGAGAATGGGAAAGATTTGGGTGAAGTAGATTCAGCTTATCCCAAACTCAACCTGGAATTTCGGGACCATCTTTTGCTGGAAGTTCTCAAGCCATAGCCTTTCCGATTAGGACGGGATCGTCTGGACCTGGTTGCGGGCCGATCCCGCATTCCGGACAAAAGAGAAATCATTGCCTTTGTTGGCGATAATAAAATACCAGGGTGAAATGAGCAAAGGGAATTGGTCGCGAGTGTTCGGGGGGCGAAAAAAGCCTTTTCCCCGTCCGCTGCGGCGGATGGGGAAAAGGGGGACCGGTCCCGCTTTGGCGAATGGATGAGGGGCCTGCGAATCCGCTCCCGGAGCGGCCCTTCACCCGGCTCGCATCCGCGGACGATCCTCTTCCCGCTTCTTGGGACAAGAGTAGCGGGCTTTCATTTTCCTGATTTATTTATTTATTTTAGATTCGCGCCAACTATTGG
The DNA here is from genome assembly GCA_963803155.1 of uncultured Acidobacteriota bacterium. Taxonomy (GTDB): domain Bacteria; phylum Acidobacteriota; class Terriglobia; order Versatilivoradales; family Versatilivoraceae; genus CAWDMN01. The sequence goes on along the minus strand of CAWDMN010000113.1, from coordinate 91,061 downwards.
TATGGCCATTAATATATTTACAGAATCTCATGGGCCTGTGATGTTATCTTGTCTTTTTCCATCTAGAGTCTTTGTATAAAGTCTACATTTTGAACTGTGAGGAATGACCTTCCTTGTAGGGCGTTTTTATAAACCGCCGGGGAAGCAGCCCCGGCGGTTGACACAACCGCCCTACAGGATGTGCCGCTTTTTCCGGCCTTCTCATTATTTGTCGAAAACAAACTCTATAATTGGACTCCATCTAGGAGGAGCATCTCCCCCCAATATGCCAATTACTCCCACTGCCACTTCTCGGAATGAACCCAAACTCCGGCGCGTGCTGGGGCTTTGGGACTTAATTTTTTACGGACTCATTGTGATCCAACTTACGGCGCCCATGCCGGTTTTTGGAGTGATGAGCCAGCGCGCCCAGGGTCATGCGGTAACTACGATTATGATTGCCATGGTGGCCATGTTGTTCACCGCCGGAAGCTATGGACTGATGGCGCGAGTTTACCCCAGCGCCGGTTCGGCATTCACTTATGTGGGCCGGGAAATTCATCCCGGACTTGGCTTCGTTACGGGTTGGGGAATGGCCATGGATTATATGGTTAATCCGATCCTCTGCACGGTATGGTGTAGCAAAGCCGCCGGCAATCTGTTGCCGGAAATCCCTTTTCCACTTTGGGCAGTTTTCTTTGCCTTGCTTTTTACTGGAATGAACCTGTTTGGCGTTCGTACCTCCGCCAGGATCAACGAAGGATTGGCCGCTGCCATGGCAATTGTGATTGGTATTTTTCTGGTGGCGGCGGCTCGTTACATTTTGGGCGTTCCGCGGGGTGGTGCGGAGTTTTTCGTCCGCCCTTTCTACGATTCACATACCTTTTCCACTACGGCGGTCCTGGGGGGGACATCTCTGGCCGTGCTCACGTACATCGGGTTTGACGGTATTTCGACGCTCTCCGAGGAGGCTGAGAATCCAAGACGGAATATTTTGCTGGCCACGGTTTTGGTCTGCCTCTTAACCGGGATTCTGGCGTCGATTGAAGTCTATGCCGCCCAGTTGGTGTGGCCCAGCTCTCAGCCTTTCCCCGATGTGGATACGGCCTTTGTCCATGTGGCTGGACGGGCTGGTGGTTCCTGGCTTTTCGGGCTGATCAATTTTGCCCTGCTGGTGGCGACGGTAGGTTCCGGGATGGGATCCCAGTTGGGCGCGGCGCGTTTGCTCTATGGGATGGGGCGCGGCAACGCCATCCCCAGGTCTTTTTTCGGGGCTATTGACCCGAAGACGCGAATTCCCCGCAATAACGTGCTTTTTGTTGGCGCCCTGGCACTGGTGGGGTCCCAGTTCATCAGCTTTGAACGGTGCGCCGAATTGCTGAACTTCGGCGCTCTGCTGGCATTCATGGGGGTCAACGCCGCCGCATTCACGCATTATTTCCTGCGCGAAACCGAAAGGAAATGGATTTATTTTGTGAGCCCGATGTCGGGTTTTATCATCTGTCTGCTGCTTTGGCTAAACCTCAGCCGGCCCGCCAAAATCTTCGGAGCGCTCTGGGTGTTGGCCGGGATTGCCTACGGGGCTTATAAGACCCGCTGGTTCCGTTCGGAACTGGTCAGTTTCGATGTGCCTGAAGATTAGGGCATGGTTGAACCGGTCTACTGCAGCTCCCCATCAATCTGTTCAAATTGTCTAGAAGAAGCACAAAAGGAGGAAATAGGATGATCAAATCAAAGGTTGGATTCATTGTTTATGGAGTTCATAAAGATGGATTGCAGGACCCCCTGGGACAGCCTTTCATTGACGATACTCTGGTTGAAAATGCCAAGAAAGCCCTGCGGACCGCGGGATTGGAATTGGTGGAACATGACCTGGTGATTGCTTCAAAACGTGAGGCCCGTGAATGTCTCGCCAGGTTTAAGAAGCGGGATGACATTGATGCAGTCATCCTGTTTTCTGGAACCTGGGTTTGGGCGGCACACCTGGTGGCGGCACTGCGCGATTTTTCTTTCTCCGGCAAAGGCATTTTGCTCTGGACCAATCCAGGTTCACAAGGTTGGCGGCCCGTGGGCGGCCTGGTGTTGCATGGCGCGCTCAAAGAGATTGGCATTGGGCACCGCTTTGTTTATGGCAGCTTTGACGATTCGCGCGAGATCAAAAAGATCTTGGCCTATTGCCGGGCCTGCGGTGAAAAGAACCGGCTCAACCAAAGCACGGTTGGCGTCTTTGGCGGACGAGGCATGGGGCAATCCTGTGGCGTGGCCGATCCATCGCAGTGGATGAAAATCTTCGGAGTGGACATAGATGGACGGGACACTACCGAGTTGTTGGAAACAGCCAAAGGAATTTCGGCTGAGGAACTGCGGGCCGCGCGAGCCTTGATCCAGCCTCTCTTTTCTGTCCCTCTTCCCGAGGGGGAAATGGCTAATCGATCCATCCGCCTGTATTTGGCCATTGGGAAAATCCTGGAAAAAGAAGGTTGGGATTTTTATACAATCCAATCTTTCCCCGGATTAGGAGATGCTTACAGCGCCACCTGTTTTGCCCAGAGCCTCATGTTGAACCGAAGTGTTGCCACTTCCACGCTCAGCGACTTTAATACACTGATGAGTGTGAAGCTGCTCACTGATTTGAGTGAAGAGCCGGTTTACTATGGAGATTTGCAGCATATCGACAAATCGAATAATGAAATTAAAATCATCGGGGATGGGGCTTGTCCGCCTTCACTCGCGGGGCTGGCGGGTCCGGCCAAATTTGCCGAACATGGCATCCCCACCGAAGGGGAAGCGGGAGGGATTTCCGTCGATCTGGTCTGCAAACCAGGCGAAGGAGTGTTGGCTAGGTTGGGCCGTCACGATGGGAAGTTCGAAATGGTTGTCACGCGATGCACGGTGTTTGAGCCGCCCGCTCAACAATTGGCGGAACGGCGCCGGGAATGTAACATACCCTTCTGGCCCCATGCATTTGTGACGGCCCATTGTGATATCGAAAAATTGCTGGAAAGTTGGAATAATGAGTACGCAGTGTTGGGATATGGGGCACACTTGTACGACGAACTGGCTGCCTTCTGTGAGATGGCGGATATTAAAGCCATCCTGCTGTAAAGGGACAATCATTAAAGAGGCTTGATTCGTAGGCAGGCGCGCATGACGGCGCGGCGGGCACAACAAGAAGATGAAAATATTCAACGCCCCCCTCATCCGGTCCTCCTTCGTCGGACCACCTTCTCCCCCCGGCGGGGGAGAAGGCATGCGGTAATTCACAGCCCTCGCCCCGCGTTAGCGGGGAGAGGGTGTCCGCCGTGGCGGACGGGTGAGGGGGAGGCTTAGCAGCTCGGCTAATTTGGACTGTTACCCAAAGTTAATTTCTAGGGAGCCTATTCAATCTTTGGAGGGGGAGGGTGAATACTATGGCCAATATTTACGGTTGTTCCTGGAGTCGGCAGGAGCTGCTTCGACATGTCGGGCACATGGATCAGCTGGCTGGAATCAAATTGCTGGAAGCCGCGGATGGAGTTGAACGAGGCACTCGGGCTCTGCAGGTTTGGACGGGGAGCGGCTTGAACTTCCAGGTGCTGGCTGACCGGGCCATGGACATTTCTTCCTGTCATTACAAAGGTCTGTCCCTGGCTTGGACTTCCCCGGTGGGAGCGCCGCACCCCGCCTATTATGAGGCATCAGGACTGGATTGGTTGCGATCCTTTCAGGGAGGTCTGTTGGTTACTTGCGGGTTGGACCAATTCGGCCCCCCTTGCCGCGATGCCGGGGAAGATTTTGGCCTGCATGGGCGCTTGAGCAATTTGCCGGCCCGCGCGGTTAGCTGCCAGGCCTCTTGGGTTGGAGATGACTACGAATTGGCGGTGTCCGGAGAAATTCGCCAGGCAAGGGTGTTCGGCGAAAATATGGTGTTGCGGCGCCGTATCTCGACCCGGCTGGGATCCAACCAGATCCGGATTGAGGATGTAGTGGCCAACGAAGGATTCAGCCCGAATCCTCACATGATTCTCTATCATATCAATTTGGGTTTCCCTCTTTTGAGCGAAAGCACGGAATTAAAAGTGGAGGCGGAAAAATCGCTTCCCCGCGATGCGGTGGCGGAGGAAGGAATCCAGCATTGGCACGTCTTTCAAGCTCCGACACCCGGATACCAGGAGCAGGTGTTCCTTCACACACCGTTGGCCGGCGCCGATGGGAGGGCTAAGGTTGAGGTACGGAATCCCGCTCTGGGCTTGGGGCTGCGCTTGTCCTTCGACAAATCCACTCTTCCTTATATGATGGAGTGGAAGATGATGGGAGAAGGATTGTACGTGCTGGGAGTGGAACCCTCCAATTGCCGGGTGATCGGAGGCCGCGCGATGGCCCGCCAACAGGATGCCTTGCCCATGCTGGCGGCGGGAGAGAGTCGTCGGTATTCGCTCGATCTCGAGGTCGTGGAATTATCAGGAAGGAAGGAATAGATGCAGAGCACGGCCGCAATCGTCAAGAACGCTTTCCATTCGGGAATCGTGGTACCGGCCTTCAATGTGCCGTACCTGTCTATGATCAGGCCTGTGATCCGCGCCGTGGTGGATCAGGATTGCTTTGCGCTCATCGAGGTTGCGCGCATCGAGTGGCTCAAGTTTACCTGTCGGGGGCCTGCCGCCGTAATGAAGGAATTTTCCCGCTGGAATGCTCCGGAACATGTGCGTTTGCATTTGGACCACATCCCCGTCATTGATGAAGACGGGCTCGAAGTGGATTATCTGCCGATTCTTCAGGACGCCGTCGATTTGGGTTTTCATTCCGTGATGGTGGATGGTTCACTGCTTGAATTGAACCAAAACATTGAGGCCACTCGGCGGGTCGTGGCTATGGCCCACGCCAATGGGATTCCCTGTGAAGCCGAGTTAGGGGCGATTATCAGGGAGGGGGTTGGGCCTCAGATCCCATATGAGGAACTCTTTGCCTCAGGCCTCGGCTTCACTGATGTGGAAAATGCCAGGCGCTTTGTGTCGGAAACCGGCTGCGACTGGCTCTCGGTGGCCGTGGGTAACATCCACGGGGCCGTTTCGGGAGCATTAAAGGATCAAAAGAAAACTCAAGCCAGGCTGAATTTGGAGCATCTCGATAAGCTGAGGCAGGCAACCGGCATCCCCTTGGTTTTGCACGGCGGATCGGGAGTCCGCCGGGATAGCCTATTGGAGGCCATCCAGCGCGGGATTGCCAAGGTGAATGTCGGTTCCGAAATTCGTCAAGCTTATGAGCAGGGACTTCTTGCTCATGCGGGCGATGAACGCAAGGCTCAGGACACGCTTTATCTGAGGACTTGCCACCTCATCCGCGATTATTTTGGCATAGCGGGAACAAAGAGCTTGATTGCCGGAGGGGGGAAATCATGAGCCTGCTGGGATTGGATGTGGGCACTACCGGCTGCAAGGCCGCGGTTTTTTCCGTTGAAGGAAATCTGCTGGCCGCTGCCTATCGGGAATACGATTATGAAAGAGCGGGACCAGGGTGGGCTGAATTGGATGCACTGGCGGTTTGGCGAAAGATTTATCAAATGCTGGGTGAGGTCATTGCTCTATCCAGCGCCGATCCGATTACCGCCCTTGCCGTTTCTTCTTTGGGAGAAGCCGTAGTCCCCGTCAGCGAAAATCGTGAAGTGCTGGGCCCTTCCATTTTGAACTTTGATGCGAGGGGGGAGGAATATTTAAACAGCGTCGGCGCCCGTATCGAAAATGAGAAGCTGTACCGGATCAACGGAAACACTCTGGGCAACCATTACAGCCTGACGAAGCTGAATTGGATCCAGCGGCACCAACCGGATCTCTTTGCCCGGACGTACAAGTTTCTCCACTGGAGCAGCTTCGTGTCGTTCATGTTGGGAGCCGATCCTCTGCTGGATTACTCCCTGGCCAACCGAACGCTGCTTTTCGATATTGAGTGCGCCGCCTGGTCTGAAGAGATGCTGCGGCTCACGGGACTCGATCGGGAAAAGCTTCCCGAGGTGGCGTCTTCCGGCACTCCGGCCGGAAAGGTCTCGGCTCAAGTGGCGAGTGAATTGGGCCTACCCCCGAATGTGGACATTGTGACTGGCGCGCATGATCAATGCGCGAATGCGGTGGGTTGTGGCGTGATTGAAGAAGGCCAGGCAGTTTACGGGATGGGAACTTATATTTGTATCACGCCTGTTTTTAGTCAGAAGCGGGAACCCGCAGTCATGATCCAGAATGGTCTGAATACGGAACATCACGCCGTTCCAGGAAAATATGTGAGTTTCATTTACAACCAGGGAGGAGCTCTGCTGAAGTGGTTCCGCGACACTTTTGCGGCGGCGGAACATCGTCTAGCCAAGGCTTCGGGCGGGGATTGCTACTCCCTGTTGACGGCGGAAATGCCCTCTGAACTTAGCAGCGTGGTGGTTTTGCCCCACTTTGCTCCCACGGGTCCGCCTGAATTTCTTGCCAATTCTTGTGGTGTCATGGCCGGGCTGCATCTGCATACATCGAGAGGAGACATCCTCAAAGGAATTTTGGAAGGGAGTACTTTTTATTTGAAGCAGTGCGTCGATTCTTTGCCCTCCACGGGGATCAAAATAGAAAGCTATCGGGTCGCGGGAGGAGGCAGCAAGTCGGAAGCCTGGGTGCAGATTTGTGCGGACATTCTGGGACGTCCCTTTGCTCGTCCAGTGGTGACCGAGGCGGGAGCACTGGGGGCCGCAATTCTGGCGGGAGTCGGCAGCGGCATCTTTCCGGACTGCAAGAGCGGTGTGGATGCCATGGTGAAACTGGACCGAGTTTTTGAACCTGATCTCCAGAAAGGGAAACTCTATGCGGAGCGATTTGAAAATTATCGTGGCCTGCCTCCCTTAATGCGGGAGTATTTGCAGAACCTGCACGGCAAGGCGCATTGAGCGATTCTTACAAATACGCCTCGATCCATCCCCCCTGTGCCTTCCTCCGGGAGAAGAATTCCCAGATAACATGCGACTATGAGGAAATAGGCAGAAGATCTTCGCGGCTGTGAATGTGCCGAATGAACCCTTCCGCGTGAGTATAGCCACTCTCAATACCACGGAAACGGGTCACACTCGATTGTAGATCATAATAACGATCTGGAGTCTGGCTGGCATGGGCAAAGCAAGCGGCACGCTTGCGGGGTTCGACGGAAGAGATGTCCACATAGTGGGTGGGCGCAAACATCAGCGTGTCTTCTCCGTTGGAGACCTCATAAAAGTATAGGGCCGCTTTCTTCCCGGTCCTTAGCCAGGCGTCGTAAACCAGCGCAAAGGTGGCGCGGTGGTCCGCATGGCCGTCGATGGGCCATTGTGTGATCAACACATCCGGTTTTTCAGCCTCCAACATTGTTTGGAATTCCTTCGTGTGCGAGCGGTCCACCACAGCTTTGCCATTGAGCTGGCTGGCATAAAGCGGGCGCGCTTTGAGGATTTCACAGGCGCGCCGCGCCTCCTCCACACGATCGGCTCCCGGTTCTTTTGGAGGCTCCTCCAGAAATCCCCAGTCGCCTCGATTTAGGTATAATAGGATTGCCTCATGGCCGAGATCGGCATAACGCAGGATTGTACCGCCGCAGCCATATTCAGGATCTCCGGGATGTCCTCCCGCTGCCATCACTTTGAGCTTTCGTCCGGGAGCTTTTAGATTCGTAAGTGACTTTTGTCCGGATGCTTCAAGAGCAGAGATTGTGGCCCCGGTGGTCACTGCAAATTGTGCTGCGTGGCTGAATAATTTCCGTCGGGAAAAAAGTGGTTCCATAATAAAAGTCATCTCCTCCATTTGCCAGTTAAGCCACAAGCATGGATGTAATTAAAAGTGGCGTCCAGAAAAACCGTAGCGCCGAGCCGCTTTTTGACTCTGAGGCATTTCCCTTGGCTGACGATGCGCCAGGGTCGAGCTCGGTAAAAGGCCGCAGACTCATTGAAAAGCACGAGTCTGCGCTACAGGTTTTATTCAGCGCCGTGAAGGCACGGCGCCGAATGGCAGTGAAAAATCCGGTCTAGGTAATCGGTTCAATCTCAAATGGCTTGGCCGTCTGCCATTTTCCCTTGGTGAAATCCGGGAATTGAACAGGGACGCTGCCTCCAGCTACGGATTTCTCCGTGAGCGGCGAGATGGCGCTGCTGGTCACGGAATCGTAGACATCCCAGTCCGGCATTTTTCCCGCGCGCAACGCCGCGATCAACCTATCCCAAACCACCGGTGTGCTCGACTCTCCTCCACCGTGCCCGCGCAAGGCCTGTTTCCGGGCCTTGGGCTTATAGGCCTTTAGGAAGGGATGCTGGTACTCCTGGAAATACGCGTCTGCCGCCTCCCACTGATCGGCCGTGGGAGTTTTTCCATCGAGATAGATCATCCCTCTTCTCCTGTCATATGGTGAGGTTGGAGGAGGCTCAGAACCCTTCGGCGCGGGCGGAGGAAGACTTGCGCCGGATAGGTAGACCCCTTTGGCGCCCTGCAGCCGGAAGAATTCCCGCGGATGGGGAGTGTTGGTGTCGAAATTCAAGGTGACCATCTTGCCGCCCGCGGTGTGAAGCAGTGTCACGTTAACATCACCCTGGGCCATTTTCTTAGTCGCGTAAGGATTTTGTTCACCGTACTTGAGAGCGGCGTACTTGTTGAGCATTATCGCTTTGGAGCTCATGGAAACCAGGTAATCAAACCGGTCCCCGCGATTGATGTCGAGCAGGCGCATGATTCTGGACATGGGATGGTCCGGATAGAGATTTCCATTGCGGGCGACGGAATGCTGCAGCCGCCAGGGTTCCTCCAGCGGGTTGAATTTCACCATGCGAAGATCGTGCACGTATCCACCCTCCGCGTGGAGTACGTCTCCGAAGATGCCTTTGCGGACCATGTTCATCAAGGTGAGATCGCCGAAACCCTCCAAGCCAATGGTGGCCCACTTGCGGGTTTTTTCATGAGTCTCCACGATTTCCCAGGCTTCCTCCAGCGTGATGACGATGGGAACTTCGCTGACCGCGTTTTTGCTGTTTTTCATGGCGGTCACGCAGACCGGCGTGTGATATTCCCAGGGAGTACAACAAATCACGCAATCCAAGGTTTCTTTTTCGCATAATTCCTTGTAAGCGGTCTTGTTTTCCCCGTATAGATGCGGAGACGGCTGGCCAGCTTCTTCCACCCAACGCTTGGCCCGATAGAGGGCAACATCGTCAATATCACAGACTGCCACAACTTCGACCCCTTCCATGCCCAGGGCACAGTCCAGGTGATAGGATCCGCGATTGCCCACACCGACAAATCCCAGACGGACAGGTTTCCCCGAAGAAGAAGCGGACTGCCCTGAGGTGCTTGCACTAAGCGCCATACCCGCTGCCGAGACGGCGGTAAGCTTTAGGAAATTTCTGCGATCGAGTCTTTGACTCATCATTCCTCCTTGATTTTATAAAATTTGCAAATGAAGAGATTTCATTGAGAAGCATATAGAACGGGTCCCTTGGAGTCCGGCACCGGAGGGGGCACTTTCAAAGGAGATAAGTTCGGCCGATGGAACGCCGTGACGTGCCACCGCAGCCCCAATTTAAAAATGCCCTCATCCTTCATTCATGGTTTGTATCCTTTCACAGGGTGTGATAAAAGTAAAGACCATGGGCATATCAAAAATCGGCCATAGGGTCTGGCGCTAGTTCGATTCCATTTCAACGAAAAATGAGTTATTGAATTTGGCTGGAGACGCTGCAGCAGCGGATTATGAGCTGTAAGTATGCCGTGTCGCCGAAAGCTGGGAGACAAATTTAAGTCGGAGGGGACTTCCTTATGAAGCAAATGAAGCGAAAAATGATTTGGGAGTTGACTTGTAGCGTCGCGCTGGTTCTCTCGGTGGCGGCGCTTTTTTGTGTGCGGCATTCAACTTCGCTGGAGCAGCCCAAAAAGCTGGCCAAAGCTCCGGATTTGATTCTGGAAGAATATCATCCCAAGTCCATGATGGTGGCGGAATACCACGTGCCGCTCAAGGCGAAGTATCCCGCCATTGATGTTCACAACCATCTCGGTTACGCAGGTGGAAACCGCATGCGGGATCCGGCTCTCTGCATTAAGGAGATGGATGCGGCAGGGGTGGCGCAAGTGGTTAACCTGGACGGTATGTGGGGGGAGATGCTGAAGGCCACGATTGCCAAGTTCGAAAAAGCTTACCCGGGCCGGTTTCTCACCTATGCCCGCGTCGATTGGAGCAAGATCGACAATCCGGACTTTGGCGTCAAGGCGGCAGAGCAGTTGGAAGCCGACGTCAAGGCTGGGGCCCACGGACTCAAGATCGACAAGGCGGCCATCGGGCTGACAAGGAAGTACAAGGATGGCAGAGTCGCGCCGGTGGATGATCCCCGCTTCGATCCGATTTGGACAAAATGCGGAGAACTGAAAATACCGGTGGAAGTCCACGTAGGGGATCCGGCCGCCTTCTTTACTCCATTAGACAAGAACAATGAGCGCTACGAGGAATTGCAGTATCACCCGGACTGGCTGTTCTATCCGGGATTCCCTCCGCTGGAGACGATTCTGACGCAATTCATGCATGTAGTGGCCAAGCACCCCCACACCATATTCATCGGCGCGCACATGGGATGTTACGCGGAAAATTTGAAATGGGTAGCCCAGCAACTCGACAAGTACCCCAATTTTTACGTGGACGTTGATGCCCGCATCAGCGAACTCGGACGTCAGCCGTACACGGCGCGAAAGCTCATCCTCAAATATCAGGATCGAGTCATGTTCGGAACCGACACGGAGCCCAATGCCGAAGCTTATCGCATTTACTGGCAGTTTCTGGAAACCGAGGACGAGTATTTCGATGTTGCCAAAAGCCATCACTATCAGGGGCGCTGGATGGTGACCGCTCTGAACCTTCCCTCAGAGGTACTCGAAAAAGTGTATTACAAAAATGCCGTCAAACTGATCCCTGGCGCAAAAATACGTTGACTGTTCCATTGCCAAGAATCCGGCTTTCCCCTTTCCCTTTTGCAGTGGCTTTGTTTCTTGGGAAGGGCAGGGGATGGAAGTGGGTGATTTATCCGGCTGCAGCCAACGCCAAATCGTAGGAGCCACTCATGCCAGCGTGGCTGGCATAATATGAGGATGAAAATTGGATGATGGAGGCGGCCTGCCCTCAGGCCGTCTCAGCACGCTTGGCAAACACAGGCGGGGTGGGGGCACCTCGCCTCCATCCACGCTAGAATGGAGGATATATGCGTCGACTGATCTTGTTGTCTATGGTTTGGATGCTTCCCGCCACTTTTGTTTTGGGAAGTAATTGTGTGGACTGCCACAAAGAAAAAACACCAAACATCGTCTCGGATTGGCAACTAAGCAAGCACGCACAAAATGGCGTCACCTGTGAGACCTGCCACGGCACGAGTACCGAGTCCGCCATGGGCGCCCACGGGCGGATCCCCACGCTCGATACCTGCGCCACCTGCCACGCCGAGAGGGTGGCTCAATTCAAGAAAGGCAAACATGCGCTGGCCTGGGTTTCATTGAATGCCATGCCCACCACTCATTTTCAACCCATGGCGATGATCGAGGGGATGAAAGGGTGCGGAGGTTGCCACAAGATTGGCGTCAAAACCAAAGCCGAAATCGAGGAATTGAAAGAAAAGGGGGGAAGTTATTTCGGCATCGCTTCCTGCGATTCCTGTCACACACGCCACACTTTTTCAGTGGTGGAGGCACGCCAGCCGCAGGCTTGTCAGACCTGCCACATGGGATTCGATCATCCACAATGGCAAATGTATTCCTCTTCGAAACACGGGGTTCGCTATCTGCTCAAGCAGAATAAGACCTTGCCTGAAACGACGGCTGCTCCCACTTGCCAGACTTGCCACATGCCCGAAGGGAATCATGAAGTCCGAACCGCTTGGGGTTTCTTGGCCGTGCGGTTGCCCATGCCTGAAGACAAGCAATGGGCCGCGGACCGGGCCACGATCCTTCAGGGCTTGGGCGTCCTGGATCCCGCGGGGAAACCGGCGAACCGCCTGGGAGCCGTCAAAGCTGCGGATGTTGCCAGACTCACGCAGGAGGGTTGGCAACAGGAGAGGGATAAAATGCTCAAGGCTTGCGGCCAATGCCATTCTCCAAAATATGCCAAGGGAGAGCTGGAAAAAGGGGACCAGATGATCAGGGAGGCCGATCGTCTGATGGCGGAGGCTATCCGCATCATTGCCAAGTTGTACGAGGATGGCCTTCTTAAAAAGCCGGAAACCTACACTTATGCTTTCCCGGACTTGCTGACCTTTCATGATGCGGCTAGCGTCGTGGAACAAAAGCTTTTTGTCATGTTCCTCGAGCATCGTATGCGCACGTTTCAGGGCGCCTTCCATGCTAATCCGGATTATGCCTTATGGTATGGATGGAGTGAAATGCAGCGGGACCTTTCCGAAATCAAGTTGATGGCCGGTGAAATCCGGAGCAAAGAGAAAGCCGGGGCTCATTAAAGATGGGGAATTAAGCGGCGAATGGTGGGACCTTTTCAGAGGAAATGAAAAAAGGCGCGATCCAGAAGCCTCGCGGAGTGATGCGATTTTTCCGTCGTGGCGCGCTAGACTGCCGGGAAGGAATCATTTTCCCGGATGCTGCTCAGAAAATTTTCCGCCGGATGGATCGCGCATTTTGGGCTGATTCCAAATAAACATCGGGAATGCAGCCCTTCCGAAATTGAAACCAATGGAAAAATTGCGATTTTTCGTGTAAAATCAATTTATATTTTTAATGGTTCTTTAATTTCAATTGAGTTTTGGCGGGATGTTGTGGGACTTTCCCCTCGTTATTACAAGTTGGGCGAGCGGGAGCGTGAGAATGAGCTCGGCGATATCGACAATTCAATCGGCTCTACCTTCCTGGGACTATTTTTCCATAAAGAAGGGCGCTGCGACTAATCTGCCCGATTGGCAGCCGCTGGATAACACTCAGAAGACTCCTGCCACGAAAGATCTGTCTGCGGTTCCCACGACTACCACCGGCACTAATAAACAGGCAGATACGGCAGTGCAAACGATTAGCGTCAAGCAGAGTAATAATGGCGAATTGACGGCCGATCAGCAAAAGACGGTAGAGGAGGATAAAGCTACAGACCGGAAAGTCAGAGCCCACGAAAGAGCCCACCTCGCGGCGGCAGGCAGCCTGGCGATGAGTGGCGCCAACTTCTCTTATGTGACTGGACCGGATGGGGTCCGATATGCAGTGGCCGGCGATGTTACTATCGACACGAGCCCCATCTCCAACGACCCCGAAGCCACTTTGCGTAAAGCCCAGGAAATTATCCGGGCAGCCCTTGCTCCCTCCGATCCTTCCCCGCAAGACTTAAGGGTAGCTGCGAATGCTGAAGCCATGGCTTCCCGTGCCTTGCAGGAATTGATGAAGACTAAATTGTCGGCCGCTTCCGAGCCCCGCCCAGACAGATCTCGTGAAGTTTATCCACGATTTATTGAGTCCGCTCAACCCTCTCTGATCAATATTGAAGCCTAATCGCCGAGTTCGACAAAGCGGTAACCGATCCCTCTTACGGTGAGTAAATGCACGGGATTCTTTGGATCGGCTTCTACTTTTTGGCGGAGTAGGCCGACGTGCACATCTACCGTGCGAGTCTCGATTTCTGAGCCATAGCGCCAAACATCGCGGAGCAACTGTTCCCGGGAGAGGGTTGTGCCGACGTTCCGAATAAAGTAACAAAGCAGTTGATATTCGCGAGCCGAGAGTTCTACCATCTTCTCGCCAAATTTTACTTGGGTGGTTCTAAAGTCCACCGCGACGGAACCAAACCGAAAAACCGTGGCGAAGTTGGCCTGGCTTCCCGGGATTCGTCTGAGCAAGGCTTCCACGCGGGCCAACAGTTCGATTGGTTCAAATGGTTTGGTCAGATAATCGTCGGCTCCCAATTTTAGTCCCAATACCTTGTCCATAACTTGTCCCCGCGCGGTCAGTATCAAAATGGGCGTCCGAAAACCCTGCTGACGAAGATCGCGGCAGACATCGAATCCATTTTTGATGGGCAACATCACATCCAAAATAATCAGGGAAAATTCATTCTGACGCGCCATGTCCAAAGCTCTTTGTCCATCGCCGGCGGTTTCCACCTCATATCCCTCGGCAGCCAAGAGATCCGAAAGAGTCATCACCAGGCCTAATTCATCTTCCACGAGCAGCACTTTTTTACTCAAATTTCCTCCCTCCTCAATTCCGTCCGGTGCTACAGTGTGGGGAGTGGGCTGGTTTCAAGCTTAAGGGGAATCGTCCATTCCATCCCCTATTCATTTCCATTTGTTGCGAAACTCCCGGCATCTTGTCTAGCTCTCCGCACATAATTACCCCACTCATAATTCCGATTGAAAATGTGCCGGGAAGAAGAGGATAAATGCAGCCCCTCCCCCCGGCGATTTCTCCACTCGTATTCTTCCATGATGTGCTTCAAGGTAGCGGCGCAAAAGACTCAGACCCAATCCCGCGCCAGGAATCGATGAGGCAGCCACTTTGCGGCCCCGGTAAAAAGGCAGGAAAATTTTGGGTAGATCTCCCGGATCAATTCCGGGACCATGATCTTCCACTTTGACCACCACTTCAGTATGGCTTTGGTTCGTGGTTACGGATAGGCGCAGCCATCTTCCAGCGGCGGCATATTTAAGGGCATTTTCCAGAAGGTTACGAAAAGCCCTTTGCAGGATTCGTTCATCGGCCCAGACCAGTGGGATCTCCGGTTCGATGATTTGTTCGACGCTCCACCCCCCCTCAGCGAAACGTTGCCGATATTCTTCCATCAGTCGGCATAGCAAGGGGGCAATTTCCGTCGGATGAAAATGATAACTTTCGCTGGCGGATTGAATGCCGGCATAACTCAGAATCTGCTCAATCATATCCGTGAGGCGGCGGCTTTCGGTCTGTATGACCGTTCCATATTCCCTGACACGCTCTGCTTTTAATGACATGCCCCGCGCCAGATTATATCCAGCGGATTGGATCACCGCCAAGGGTGTGCGCAACTCATGTGAAACCCCGGCCACAAACTCCATTTGTTGCCGCGCCAGGGAGTGGGCTTTTTGCGCACTGAACATCAAAGCAATGATGCTGCCGGTCAACAAGAAGAGAATCCCGTAACCGGCCGCCATATTCCGGATGCGGATTCCATTGACTTCAGCATCGATGGAGCCTGAGCGATGCCGGGCCAACAGCTGCCACAAGGCACTCACCGGTTGAGCGTTGTCAGCCTGGCCGGCGAAACTCCGAGCGGAACGCGAGTCAATTGGCGCGTCGGCAAAGCCCGCCAAAGGTGGAATTGGAAAGCCGCGACCCGGACGAAGGGTAGGGCCAAAACGGCCCTGCGGCCGCAATAAAGTCAAGGAAAAATCCACGATATTGAAGGATGGCAAAGTCAGGCCGGGGGGGAAACGAAAATCATCTCTCGCGGGTTGTCGGCCACAATGGCCAGCCGATAGCTGGATAAAATTGTCCCGCCAAAATGCCGCTCAATGAGATTTGGCAAAAGTCGCTGACGCAGGAATTGAGCGTCCAATTCGACAAAACACCATCCCACTACCGTTTTCGATTTTTGATATGTGGCGTGTCCCGTGGATGCACGGGGAGGCGATATCTGAGGAGAATCGGATTCCCGATCCCTGAGCGGCGGCCGGTCCGGATGAATCCAGGGACCCTCTTCAAATGCAAAGGGGCTTCGCTCTCTCTCTGGTCGTCGGGCCGATCTGAGAGGGCGGCTCAATGTGACGGGAATTGCCATAACGGGCTTTGCAGCAGAAAAACCCAAGGCAAATCCCGCAGGCAATGCAACAAATAGAGCCTCATTTGACCAATGCTGCACCAAATAGTCTCGATAATTCCGCAAATCGACCGGCCAATCCCGTCCGCCAAATTTTTTCCCGACTGCCTGGTAAAGGTGAAAGGAAGGAGATCCACCGGAATCAATAATCCCCAGGCCAAGTGTCGCCAAAACTTGTGGGTGGCGGGCATTGCTCTGCCAATGCGCGAACATTTCGGCAAGGTGCGTCTCTATTTCGGCCTCACTGGGATTGCCTGCCAGAGGGCGATAGGTCAGGAATATCTCTTGAAAGATACTAGTGAATTCAGATTGGAATCCACGGAAGGCCGCCTCGAAAAGCTCTTTCTCACGGAGCCGATCGGCATCCCTCACTCGATCAACCCAACGATAAAGCAAAAGGGCGGCAGTCAATACCAGCATTGTCAATAGAGCAATGACAACAACTTTCGATCTTGTTTTTTCGCGTTCTTGCCACACGCCCCCATTATACACCCAATCTGAATTTAATCTGGCCGACCGGTTCGGACACGGATGCAATTCATAGTGAGAGGATCTTTAATTCGGCGGATAGCCAGGGCAATTTGATCTGCAGGGCAGTGGGTGCCATAGGCCAAGACAAAGTCTTGCCTGTGCTTCTCAGGGTAGAGGATCGATTTCCATAACAATTTTTTTCCTTTGGCTGCACCAATGATTTTAAGAACCCCCCACATGAGGACAATAGCAAGCAATAAATGGAACACATTTTCCACGCTGTCATGAGGACCTCATTAAAGGAGGTCAGAATACAGACGGGCAAAACTTCGTCTTGGCACCTGGCACCCTCGTAAAAGGCTAATGTTACCGTGCCCAAGCTACTCTTCCAGCAAATGAAACAACCGTACTAAATGATCCTTCGCCATGCCAAGCCGGGCGAAAGGCTGAAACATGGCTTTCAGCGGCAACAATAGATCAAGCCAAGACATCAGCTCTCTAGTGCACTGCCTATTACCTGGACTGCTTGCGCAGCTGGCTGGAAATCGCGTGTCGATTATTTTCATCATTATTGTTTTGAGTTTAGTTAACAAGATTTTTACTGGAAATTTACAAAGGAAAGGATATCTCTTTTGAGTCGCGGAACGTCTATAGATCTATGGCAAAGGTGCAGATTTACCACAATATTCTCTGTGATAAAAACTCACTGGGTTGCCAGTGGCTATAGATTGGGGGAAATTACTTTTCAGCATAGATGAAACAAGTATGCCTAAGCCGCAAAAGTCATGGGTTTTGAGTCATATATTGGAATGGGAATCAGTAAGGAACCATAGTCCGAGACGAAGTCTCGCGAGAAAGAAGAATCGCACTTAGTGCCAATGATTGCTTGTACATCGCCTGCTGTCCCACTTGTAGAGATTTGGCAATATCGGACTTTGATTAGCAATAGCATTGGAAGATTCCGGCGTCCCTAATCAAAACATTTTGTGGCTGCAAAAGAAATGAATTCCCCGATAAAATAAATGACCAAAGGAGATCAACGTGGGAGAAATGGAAAAAAACCTCAGATTTAAAAAAGGGGACCATGTGCGATGGAAGGTTTACCGAAACCTCTGCGGTGTAATTGAAGAGGATATGCAACCCCAAGGAAATGAGCGGTTGCCTTCATGGGAAAAATCGGATATATCATACCTTATTAAGCTTTCCAATGGCGTGGTCTTTAAAGCGGCGCCCGCGGAGATAGAGCCAATTTGTTAACGGAACAGAATGTACGTCGTCAACTTCAAATTTGTGTCCGATAATAATGTATGGAAAGACTCATTAATATGTTGGTCAAATAAATCCCTCCCGGTTGAGGCCCGCCGCCATTTACGGATTCATCTAAGGAGCCTTCATCGATTTTCATGAAATCTTGGAAACATCGGACAGTGCGAAGGCAACTCCCTTCCCGCGAGTTCTTGGGAATTATTCAGCGAACATTTAGCCAGAATAATCCATTTGTTCCATTTAACAAGCGACGCAGACTTGATATTTATATATCCGATTTTACAGAAGAGAGGGGCTAATGAAACAAAAAATGTCCTTATTCGTAGAACAGAACAACGCCAAGCAGGCGCCAGCGCAAATTGATAATAATTCGTTCACTCCGGGCAGCGCGAACCGCCAAGAGCAGTGGATGGATTTATTTTTGCCGGTTCTTATTAGAACACCAATTCACTCCTTCCGCTTTCAGCCGCCATCTCTCCTTTGGAGGGGAATTAGAATGGAATGTTGGCGAACCTTTGTATGGATCATGTTGTTATTGGCCGGTGTGTCAATCCAGGCCGGCGATTCCTGGGCCGAGGATAATTTGTGGCGGAGCAGCGGCCCCTCGGATGAGTTGGCGATCGCCATTGTTCCGCAGAATTCCTCCACAATTTATGTGGGGACTGCTGGAGGGGTCCAGAAAAGTGCGGATGGCGGAGTAAATTTTGCCAGCATAGTCCTAACCAAATTTTCTGTTTCAGCCCTGGCTGTTGATCCGCTAACTTCTTCTACGGTTTATGCCGGAACCAATGGCGGAGGCATTTCCAAATCCATTGATTCCGGGGTTACTTGGGCTGACAGCAGCACGGGGCTTCCCGCCTATTCGCAAGTTTTTACTTTGGCCATCGATCCCACGACTCCCTCCATAATTTATGCGGCGACCAACGGGGGGGTCTATAAAAGCATCGACAGCGGAGCCAATTGGGTAGCCTGCGGCAGCTTGTCATATTTGGGTGGCATTGTAGTGGTAAGAACTCTCGTTCTTGATCCGAAAACACCCACCACGATTTATGCGGGATCAAGCGGAGAAGTCTATAAAAGCATCAACAGCGGCGGCACTTGGACCACGAGCACTTCAGGTTTGACCAATCAGGCAGTCCGCAACCTGGCCATCGACCCGCAGACCCCTTCCACCCTTTATGTAGCCACTCTGAATGGGATCTATAAAAGCACGGATTCTGGTTCGAACTGGAGTCCCAGCAATGCCGGGCTTCCTTCGGCAAGCCGGCTAGTTGTAATCGATCCGAAGAACCCCTCAACGCTCTATGTGGGTATCAATGGACAGGGCATTTTCAAGAGCGTAGATGGAGGAGCCAGCTGGACGATCTTTAGCGCGGGGCTGCCCAATTCGCCAACGGTCAGTGCCATTGCGGCAGACCCAGCTACCGCCGGCATTATTTATGCGGGAATTAATTATGGAGGAATTTATAAAAGCACGGACGGATCGGCGAATTGGACACTCCTCCACCATTCATTGACCGGGCCGACCAATGCAATTTCCGTGAATCCATCCAATTTGTGGGTCTATGCCGGGACTACCGAAGGAGTATTCAGGTCGAGTGATGGCGGCGTGAGTTGGACTCCCAGTAATGGGACTTCACTCCTCTACTATGTTCAGACTTTGGCCATCGATCCCCAAACTCCCGCGACGCTTTATGCGGGCACGATTGGTGGAACTGTATACAAAAGCACAGACAGCGGTGGAACCTGGACTGCGGCAGTATTGCCCTCTTATCCCACAGTCAACACCATTGTGGTCGATCCAACCACCCCCGCCAATCTCTATGCAGGATCATCGGGGGGACTCTATAAGAGTTCGAACAGCGGGACGACTTGGACAAGCCTGGGACTTCCCGCCGGTTCCATCGTGAATGCTCTGGCGATTGACCCGTCCACCTCTGCGACGGTTTATGCTGGAACCAATGCCGGATTGTATAAGAGTACCGATAGTGGCTCAACCTGGAACAAACTCGGCGCCGGTTTGGACAATTTAACGATCAAAGCCCTGGTGATTGATCCTCAGAATACAACGGCGATTTTTGCGGGAACCAGTGCAGGCATTTATAAAAGCAACGATGGCGGCAACAACTGGAGCGCGAAGAAGACCGGGCTTCCCCCAACTGTTCAGGTGTGGTCCTTGGTCCTGGATCCGCAACAGCCGATGAATGTTTATGCATCCACGGATCAAGGCGTGTTTGAGAGTTCATCGGGAGGGGAGAACTGGACTCTGATTTTTCAGGATAATTCCAAGGGGTTAGCCCTCTCTCCCCAGAATCCTTTTTCGATCTATGTGGGGAAAACCGACGGCACTGTTTGGGTACAATTCGGTACAGACTGCGTTTATTCTCTCTCTGCAAATGCTGCTTCATACTCCAGCAGCGGAATCCAGAGCGATCATGTGCAGGTGGAGGCCGCCGGTGATTGTTTTTGGAAGGCAGTGAACAATGATTCCTGGATCACCATCACATCCGGAGCCGGGGCCAACGGTAGCGGTTTTGTGACATATTCCGTGTTGCCGAATACCAGTTCCAGCTCCCGAACTGGCACTATGACTATTGCCGGGCAAACCTTCACAATCACTCAGGATGCTTCGTCCACAACCCTTTCCATCTCCAGTTTGACTCCCAACTCCGGGCTTACCTCGGGTGGGGCCCTTGTCACCATCAACGGGGGAGGGTTTCAATCAGGTGCGACGGTGACTATTGGAGGAATCGATGCCACCATCATCAGCCTGACCAGTGTTCAAATTGTCGTCAGGACGGGGATTGCCACTGCCCCCGGGACATACGATGTAATCGTTACAAATCCGGGGGGCCATCCCACTGCGCTGACCGGTGGCTTCACTTATAACGCGGATCCCGCCACACAGGTTAGTTATGTGCTGGTGCCAATCGTTTTGTCTTCCAGTGGATTGGCGGGTTCATTCTTCACTTCTGAAATGACTCTGACTAATCGCGGTCCGCTGCCTGTTTCAGTCGATTTCAACTATACTGCTGCCATTGGTTCCGGCAGCGGCTCTGCCGTCGATTCACTCGCCCCCGGGCAGCAGAAAATTTATCCGGATGCCATCAGCTATTTGAGGTCGCTGGGAATTCCAATCTCATCCACCGGAAATCAGGGAGGAGCACTGTGGGTTAGTTTTTCCGGAATGGCTTCCCTCAAAGATGCCGGAGTAACAGTCCGGACCACGACTGTTGTTCCCGAAGGACGAGCCGGTCTTTCCTATCCAGGAGTCCCAAGCCCGATGACTCTGGCAAAATCCTCGTACATATGCGGGCTCCGCCAGAATCAATTCGATCGCTCCAACCTGGCCCTCTTGAATGCAGGCTCTTCTACGGATGGGGCGGTTACTCTGCGGGTAACGGTCTTTTCGGGAGATCAAGGGCCTTCCTATTTCCACGTCTTGCCCGATTTTGTAGTGCCTCATGGAGGCTTTGTCCAAATATCTTCGATTCTGGCGAGCGATGGAATTACTTTCGGCAGTGGCTTTGCTCGTGTAGAGCGCATTAGCGGCACAGCACAGTACTATGCGTACGGAGTCATCAACGATCAAGTCAACTCTGATGGATCCTTTATTCCACCGATTCAGGAGACCTCTTTGGCAGGCAAAACCAGGATTACTTTGCCTGTAGTGGTGGAGGCCGGAAAATTTTCCACTGAATTGGTGGTTTCCAACTGGTCGTCCAGCGCAAAAACGTTGACCTGCAAATATGTCTCCGACAACATCACGACCTCTGATGCCTCAGCCACTTTTAGCTTGACCGTTAATCCGTCCAGGCAATTAATTATCCCGAATGTGGTGCAATGGTTAAGATCTAACCAGATTACTGGGATCGGCCCCGCTGGCTCAACTTTTGCCGGGGCGCTTTTTGTTTCGGTTAGCAGTGGCGACCTGAATGGAGTATTCGTGGCGGCCAGGACTTCGAGTCCTGCCACCAATGGCAGCCGGTACGGACTTTTTTATACCGCCGTTGCGGAAGGGACCGCCTCGAAAAATGATGCCTGGATCTACGGATTGCAACAAAATGCCGAAAACCGGACCAACCTTGCCCTGATCAACACGGGAGAGATTGACGCGAATTCAGATAACTTTAATGTCGAATTATATGATGGCTCCACTGGGCTAAAGGTCAACACCATTGAAAATATCAGCCTCAATGCATTCCGGTGGACGCAAATTAACGGCATCCTGGGGAGTTATGCGAATTCCATCACTGAAGGTTACGCCCATATTGTCCGAACCGCTGGCGCCAATCCGTTTATTGCTTATGCGGTAATCAATGATGGCGCTCGGATCGGGGAACGCAGCGATGACGGTTCTTATGTTGCCAGCATGCCATGAGGATTTGTTAAGAAATTGTCGATGTGAAAATTTCCTTCCTCAGAAAATCCCGGTGCAGCGACCTCACAGATCTTGGAGACCCGTGAGGTCTGGAGATTTTCATTATCTTATGCGGCATTGCCGCATGAGTGGCTCCTTAGAAAATAGCGTGGATGGAGGCGGGGTGCCCCCACCCCGTCTGAGTTTTTGCCAAGCCTGCTGAGACGGCTTGAGGGCAGGCCGCCTCCATCATCCCGTTTTCACCCCCTGAGCCAGCAGTACTGGCATGGCAGTTCCTCGGAAAATCTCCCTTCAACGGGGAATTAGAAGATTGATCGACTGATAATGAATACGGTGCGGGAAACAGAGTGAAGCGAATTTTTTTTGGCATTCTCGGATTAACCGCGGCGATTTTGTTGTTAAAAGCCACAGACAAACGCATCGACGCAGGTCAATCGCTCCGTGGCGAAGATATCCCCCCGGGTGAGATTATTGTCGATTATCCCGCCGATGGATCCCTCTTCCCTCCGGAATTTCCACCCCCAACCTTCCTTTGGCGCGATCCCAATAAAAATGCAACAGCCTGGCGGATCAGCATCTCTTTCACGAATGGTTCAAACCCAATCCAGGCAGTGTCCAGGGGAGAGCGGATGCGTTTAGGCAGGATAGACCCCGAGTGCATCTCCGCCACGAATGCACGGCCCAAACTGACCCCCGGGCAGGCGGCAGCGCATACCTGGATTCCAGATGCGGCACTTTGGGAAAACCTCAAAAAGCGATCTATTTCAGGGGCTGCAAAAGTGACCATTGCCGGTTTTGCCGATGCCCATTCTTCGCGGGCCTTATCTCATGGAATAGTCACGATTCGCACTGCAGAAGATCCAGTGGGTGCGCCGATCTTCTATCGGGATGTCCCGCTGATGCCCACTGAAACTCAAACAGGACAAATTAAACCGCTGGCGTCCGAGGGGGTGCGGCTGATCCGTTGGCGGCTTCTCAATGTTGGCGATTCAAAAAGCCGGGTGGTGCTGCAGAATCTACCCCTGTGTGCCAACTGTCATTCCTTTTCCGCGGATGGCAAGACGCTCGGAATGGATTTGGACGGCCTGCAACGCAACCGGGGGATGTACACTCTGACGCCGGTACAGAAGGAGATGTCCATCGGCAACGAGAACCTGATCCAATGGAGCTCCGCCCAGGGACGGCTGAAAGGGGGACTCCGGGTCGGTTTTATGTCGCAGGTTTCTCCGGACGGACAATTTGTTGTAACTACCGTCAATCCCTCTGCCGTAGTGGAAAATCAGCCGCAATCTCCTTCGGGCAATTCTTTGGAGCCCCCCAGCAATTATTATGTGGCTAATTTCAAGGACTACCGCTTCCTGCAGGTTTTTTACCCAACACGGGGCCTCTTGTATTGGTACAGCCGGTCAACGGGAATATTGCGCCCCTTGCCTGGAGCCGATGATCCCCGGTTTGTTCAGACCAATGCCGTTTGGAGCCCTGACGGAAAATTCCTGGTTTTTGCCAGTGCCGCGGCCCAGGAGCCAAATCCCGCGGGCGTGCCCATGGCCAAGTTTGCCAATGATCCGAACGAAAGGCAAATTCAGTATGATCTTTACCGGATCCCCTTCAATGGAGGCAAAGGCGGTGCGCCAGAGCCGATTGCCGGGGCCTCGCAAAACGGCGTAAGCAATTCATTTCCGAAAGTGACGCCTGACGGGCGTTGGATGGTTTTCGTCCAATGCCGCAATGGTTTGCTGATGCGTCCCGACGGCCAGTTATTTATCGTTCCAGCCAGTGGCGGACAAGCTCGGCGCATGACTTGCAACACCCCGTTGATGAATTCCTGGCACAGTTTCTCCCCGAATGGCCGTTGGATGGTGTTTTCATCGAAAGGCCGGTCGCCTTACACCCAGATGTACCTGACACATCTCGATACGGAGGGCAACGACACCCCGGCGATTCTGATTGAAAACGCCACCGATGCCAACCGGGCGGTGAATCTTCCGGAATTTGTCAACGTGGCACATGATGGGCTTCAAAAAATTGGCGGGCCGGCGCTGGAATATTACAGATTGTATGATCAGGCGATTTACTTTCAAAAGAAAAGACGCTACGAGGAATCCGCCTTGGAGTGGAAGCAGGTGCTGGAAATTCGCCCGGACGATTGGATGGCACACAACAACTTGGCCCTGATGTTGCGGCAGACCGGATCGCTACAGGAAGCGCTTCAGCATTTCCAACGGGCTCGGGAGATCAAGCTGCTCAATGCGCTGGAACTAGACCCTGCTCATGCCCCCTCATACAACGACTTGGGCGCTCTCTACTTGGAAATGAGCCGCGCAAATGAAGCCATGACGAATTTCCAAAAGGCCATAGAACTTAATCCACGGCAAACCTCCGCTATTTGTAATCTGGGTCGAGCGCTGTTGATGGAGGACCGGCCGGACGAAGCCCTGCGGCAGTTTGAGCGGGCACTAGAACTGGATGACCAATATGCTCCGGCGCATTTTTTCCTGGGGATTGTTTTGGATCAGAGAGGGACGCCGGGTGAGGCTATCCACCATTGGCAAATGGCATTGGAGATTAACCCGGATTATGCGGAGCCCCATAACAGTCTCGCTGATAAGTTATACGCGCAAGGGAAGAGGGCAGAGGCTCTGTCTCACTGGCGCGAGTCCATCCGCCTGCAGCCCAATTCCGTGCCCATTCTTCGGCAAACCGCGTGGGTTCTTGCCACTGCTCCTGACCCATCGGCGCGGAACGGGAGTGAGGCAGTGACGCTGGCCGTGCGGGCTGTCCAGCTCACGGGTCGGAAAGATGCGAGATGCCTGGATACACTTGCCGCGGCCTATGCCGAAGCGGGGCGCTTTGCCGATGCGGCTTTGACGGCTCAGCGGGCGCTGGAGACCCTGAGGCTCAGCACATCGGGGGAGTTGCATAAATCAGATTCCGTCAGCCAAGATAAATCGTTGTCTGGCCTGGATCGGCAGGAGCGACATCTTGCCGGGGAAATCAAAAACAGAATTGGCTTATTCGAAGCGAAGAAACCCTTTCGCGAGCCTTCCATTCCTCCCCTTTATCGATAGTTATTCAGAAAGACGAAAGAAGTGGGATAGTCCTGAATGGTCACCATTGAACATTAATTAGGCAACTCGAATACTCCCCCATTTATCTAATAGCAATGACGGTCTTCAGGGTTTTTGGAAAAAAGGGAAAACCTGGAGGCCCGGCATAACGTAGTTAATGATGGAGGCGGAATCGGTAATCCAGCTTTCGGGCCGATCCTCTCCATGAGTTGGTTGCTCAGCTAAACAGAAGTGAGGCTTTTGCTGCTGGAAGAGGAGGAAATATGAAAAGACAAAAAATATCATGGATAATTGGAATTGCTTTTGGCTATGCCTTGATGTTAGTGGTTGCGGGAAATCCGGTGTTTGCACATCCACCGAACAATCCTGGTCAAACCACCGCGCCTTCTGCCCCGGCATTATCCCCGTTGGAAGATGCCGTGCGGCATGAGCTGATCATGCTCCCTTATTACAGTGTATTCGACAATCTGCGTTTTAGTGTGGACGGAGACAAAGTGGAGCTGAGCGGACAGGTGAGGAGGCCAATCCTGTCGAGTGATGCCCAACATGCCGTCGAGAGAATCAAGGGAGTAAGTCAAGTTGTGAATCATATCGAGGTGCTGCCGCTTTCTCCCAATGACGATAGCATCCGATGGATGGTGTATCGGCACATTTATGGGGATTCGGCCATGTTGATCTACGCGATCCAACCAGTGCCGCCGATCCGGATCATTGTCAAGAACGGCAATGTGACTCTAGAAGGCCAGGTGAGCCGTTCCATGGATAAGGCCATCGCCAACATGGAAGCCAATTCCGTTGCCGGTGTCTTCTCAGTCACTAATAACCTCGGGGTCCATTCGTAATGACCGCCTTGAGTGAGTTGATGGAGAGGAATTGAAGACTGTGATAGCAAAAAAATGCCACACTTCCCATTTTTAACCGGGTCGTGTGGCATTTTATTCTTACAAAGAATGAGTAGGCTGCCTGCCTCTTTGATCTCTAAGCAGAATCACTGCCCTCTTTTCTCACGCATGATCCATCAATCCCCGATTTAATACTTCCGGTCAACCATGAAAGTGGCTGATTTCCGGGCCATTGGCCGCGAAATGGCTCGGATTGACGCGGATTTACAGAGTCTGATATTTGAGTCTAACCGGGAATGTTGATGTTTATTCGCAGCCAGTCAATTTTGGCGAGTATAAGGTTCGATTCCAAGTCTAGGTCTCTGGGCGTCAAACCCTGAGCCGATCCCGCATTAATATTTCTAGGCCATACACATATATAGCCAAATGGTTAAGATTGGACCGAAGGCGGCTCTTGAGAGAAGCTGGTAGTCGGAGTAAAATGGACTTGAATATTAAAGGTTCAGGTTCCATGATCTCAAATCGAAATCCGATCGATTCAATTAATTTCCAACAATTAGTCTGTTCACAAAATGAAAATGAATAAAAGGCGAATCTATTTAGGTTTTCTCTTTGGTGTCCTCTTTTTTCTATCAGGAATGCAGGCCCAGGAAAACCTGCTTGTCAATGGGAGTCTGGAGGGGGAATGGTCTGGCAATGCCCCGGCAGGGTGGACCCCTCTTTGGACTCGCGACTCAAATGTTGGAACAATGAGCCTCGATTCCAACTTTTATTACGACGGTTCCCACTCCCTGAAAGTGGTCCATACCGGTTCGCAAGACTGGTCGGCGGAACAAAACAGTCGTCTCCCCGTGCAGTTGGGAGATATTGTCCGGATCAGTGCCTGGGTGAAGTGTGAAGAGACGGAATCCGCTGAAATCAGCGTAGTACTGCGCGACAGCCAGAACCAGGTGATGGACTGGATGTTTGGCCGGACGTCGACTGGGGGAACTCATAATTGGGAGCAATTGAACAGTGTCTTTGTTGTCCCCTCCGGTGGGGCAACGATTCAATTCCGTTTTACTGGTTGGGGCAAAGGGACATCCTGGCTTGATCAGGCATCGCTGACGTTCCAAGGGAATGTTGAATCTTATCATCAGGCGCTACGGGGGAAAATTCTCACCGTCAATAATCCGCGCATGGAAGCAACCTTCGATGCGGAACACGGGCTCTGGAAATGCACTGATTTACGAAACAAATTCGCCTGGCAACAAGCGCCGTATAGCGAGAACATCGTAATTACTGGAGTAGAGGCCACGTCGGGAAAGACGATTGCGGCTGAATTCTGGGACATTCCGAATGACCTGCATAGCCGGATGGTGGCCACTTTGCATTCGGAGAAACCTGAATTGAAAATGGTGTTTCAGGCTGAAGGATCTATGCCGGCTGACATGACTTTCCCTCAGCCATTTCTCAGTCCCCCGGGGTCGTGGTTGGTTGTGCCTTTGAATGAGGGGATTCTCTATCCAGCTGACGACGCTTCAATCTCTCCGATGCGATTGGTCACATACGGAGGACACGGCATTTGCATGCCCTGGTACGGGGTCGTGAATCCCGCCACCGGCGCCAGTTTGATGAGCATCCTCGACACTCCTGACGATGCAAGTGTCGACATAGTGCGGCCCAGCAATGGCAATTTGATGATTCGCCCGATCTGGGAGCCTTCCCGGGGAAGCTTTCGTTATGAACGCAGTTTGAAGTATGTCCTATTCGACCAGGGAGGGTATGTTTCCCTGGCGAAACGGTACCGGGAGGAAGCCCGAGACAAGCAGCTGTTTAAAAGTCTTCGGGAAAAATCTCTGGAAAACCCTTCCGTCGATCTATTGATTGGGGCCGCCAACATCTGGAACTGGGACATGGACAAAGTGGCACTTTGCCGGGAAATGAAGAACCTCGGAATGGACCGGATTCTCTGGTCCGCCGGGGGATCTTTTAGTGAAATCGATTCCATCAACCAGATGGGATTCCTGACCAGCCGGTACGATATCTACCAGGATGTCTGGCCCCCAGACGCCCCATCCGGGCTTCCTAAAGAGGGATGGCCCGACGATCTGGTTCTTTTGCCAAACGGCGACTGGATGCGCGGCTGGGCCGACTATGAAAAGAACAGCGATGGGACGGTAAAGATCTGGGAGGGAGGAGTAATCTGTTCCACCCGCCAGGCTCCTCGAGCGCGCGCTCGTATATCTGAGGAGCTGAAGACCATCCCCTATCACTGCCGGTTTATCGACACCACTACGGCCTCTCCTTGGCGGGAATGCTACAATCCGGCCCACCCGCTGAACCGTTCTGAAGATCGGCAGCACAAGATGGAATTACTCGATGTGACTTCCCGGGAAATGAGTCTGGTGACGGGAACTGAGACAGGCATCGATCCTTCCGTACCTTTTGTCCACTATTTTGAAGGAATGCTGAGCCTCGGTCCGTATCGGCTCCCGGATGCGGGACGCGACATGTTGGACTACAAGGCTCCAACCCCGGAATTCTTGAAGTTCCAAGTGGGGCATTACTACCGCATCCCTCTCTGGGAGCTGGTTTACCATGATTGCACTGTTTCGACGTGGTATTGGGGGGACTACAACAATAAAGTTCCGGAGGTTTGGAACCGTCGGGATCTCTTCAACATCCTGTATGCCACTCCTCCCATGTACATGTTCGCTCAAAGCACCTGGCAGGATCAAAAAAGCCGTTTTGCCTCAAGCTATCAGGCCATTTGTCCGCTGGTGCGGAGATTGGGATATGAAGAGATGACATCCCATGAATTCCTGAGTGACGATCACTCCGTGCAACGGACCCGGTGGAGAAATGGAATGGAAGTGTTTGTCAATTTTGGCGATTCAGATTATCGGCTGACGGATGGAAGGACAATTCCATCCAAAGGGTGGCTGACCGGAAATGTTCGCCGCTATGAGCGATCAGCGGCACGGCCGCGTCAACGCAAATAAATATTCTCTTCTTAAGCTTGGCGGATTTCCGCTTTTCCCAGTCATCTGCTTTGCCAGCAAATTGCAATGGACAATAGTGCGGGACTCTATGAGCTGAAACCTTTTTACCTGTTCCCAAGGATGATTCATTTTCTTCAACAATGGCAACGACTCAGAACCACTCCGTGCGGGAGTTATACTAAGGGCATTTTGCTTGGCGTGGAGCCCGGTCGCCTAACCAAAAGCCGACGGCTCGCTGGAGATGCTCACTGTGGCTACCATTTTCACGAGGATCTGGGCAGTGACCAATAATGATTAAGAGGGCCTAATTATTCGGTTTTTCAGGTACGGTCGCGTCCTTATTCGCGCACCCGGAAAATCATTTTGCGGCATCGAAAGCAGCTGCATAACTGCTCCGCGAGCTGCCAGCGCCATCCCCGGCTAGCGATAGGCAGATTCGTCCTCCTCCGAATAATAAGTGATTTTTCTTGGCCCCTCAGCGGGACTAATGCCCTTGTAACAATTCCAGCATTTTTCGATCCAATTTGTGACCCCGGAAGTCCTCGTATTTGACATCCTCACGACCGCTGTCGAGAATCCCAAATGAGCCGCGAAAACACCACAATGCCCAGCCCCATCCCGCTTCCTTGATTAAATCCAGAAGGTCGCGCATCCAAGCTAACGCCACCTCATGCGGTGTATAGCGATAGCAGCCAAATTCACCGACGTGAACGCTTACCCCTTGCTCCGCGAGCTTTCGCCAGGGAGCAATGAAGCCAGAACGTAGAGATTCCTTATCAAGTCTCCCCTTTGCTCCATCCTGGATGGGCCAGGCAGTCGGCAATTGATTGTTGGCTTGTGGGTAACCAGCCCAGGGTGCTTTGTAATGAGTGAGCTGTCCCGGCCAGTAACAATGCGCGCCTTCGATCACTCCCAGCCGGGCTAAGCCGGGAACTGGCTTCTGTGCCACATTGATTCCTTCCGCGATGATGACACGGTCCGGATCTTCTTCCCGAATGTCTTTGACCAGCCGGTGAATGACACGGACATATGCGGCCTCCGAAACATTGTTTGGCTCATTGATCAGATCGAAGCTCAATTGCGGCCCTGGAATCCCTCTGTAACGCCGGGCAAATTGACGCCAGTGCCAGGCACAAAGATCCAACATCTTTTCATCGCTCCAGAGGTTGTTGGGCTCGTGTGGCTGGATATAATAGCCCGGGGCACGACAAAAGTTGAGGCTGACGTGAATGCCATATCGCCGGCCGTAATCGATGGCTTGATCAATTTCTTTCAGGTGCTTCTCGATCAGTCGGCTCGGATCCCGCGGTTCGGTCCAACATTTATAGGACATCGCCAGGCGGACAAAATTGAACCCCCATGCGGCAATCCACTCAAAGTCAGATTCCCGAAATGGCTCATTGTGACGTCCCCATTCAGGCGCGATGGCCCACTCATCAGGAGTGTGTGAGAGCTTTTCGAGCAAGTTAAATCCTCGCCAGCGCGGCAATGGTTGCGCGGTCGATAGAGAACGGAAATCGAGTGCCTCTGAGATGGTGGCCTGCCGCGCAGCGACAACTGAGGTGGTGAGGGCAGTTGCCACGCTCATTTTCAAAAAGTCGCGTCGGATCACTTTTGAGCCTTCCTTTTGTTTGGGCGTTTTGAGTGAGTGGAGTCATTGTGCTGCTTTTACATTGTTGAATTTCCCGTTCGTCCTATCTGAGGAAAATTAATTCAACCATTTTGATGCGGCGACCGAGACCCTTTCGACTCTTCAAGGTTCAGCCATCAGTCCGCCTACGAGACTTCAGCCCACAAAGCGGCTAAGGATTTGTAGCCTTTTTAACATCTCCAATATTCTCCGGAGACTGAAAAAGATAAAGCACTGCATCCCCCTGAAATGGAGCCGCCAACGGCGTCTTGGCGCCGCCCATGACAGGTTCCCCATGGAAAACCGCGCCGGTAGAGGGATTGAACCACTCCACGGAGAGAACACCGCGAGCGGCGGAAAGATCCACGGTTACCCAGGGACCCAGAGGCAGGTAAACCAGGTACTCTGGGACGGCTGAGGATGAAGTGGCGAGACAATTGCAGCTGGAGGCCAGGGCACATTGGGGGGTCATCGAGGCCAAGTTTATACGGTCCGCGTACTGGCGGGTATAGCCCATGTTGATCCGCAGGACATCCCAATATGGATCTGGCTTCCCGTCCACCGGGTGGTTGCGTGTGGTGACATACCAGGGCGTAGGATCAAGATATGGATCCATGAACATGGTTTGATTTCCCCGCGTGAAGTTCTTCCAGACCCAGGCGCGTTGCCCCTCGGGGCCTGCTTTTTGCAGCCCGGTATAGAAGAAAGAATGGTCGGTGTCGTTCAGGATCACCTTTCCGCCATCCGCCGCCGGAGGATCAGTTTGAAAACCCCCTTCCTCTCCGGGCGATACCCATTCAGCGGGACTGCTGAATTCCGCGGAGTTCCTCCCATCGGGCCATTGGTGGGTCATTCCCACCGGATGTTGTTTCGGCTTAGTCTTCTCATAGCCGTGAATGAAATCGATCATGTGGTACTGCCAGGCCGTGTTCTCCGGACTCCCATTATCTTCATTGGTGATTTCGTAAAGAACATTATCAAGATCATTCACCGTATCGATGACCTTGCGAATGTAAGCTTTCTGAAAGGCCAAGATGGCAGGAATAGCCAGCGAGTGCGTTTCGATTCCCTTGCCGTCGCCATTGGGATCGCCATCAAGGTGATTAATGTTGTTGGCGGCGTTGCAGGGATGGCCTTTCCAGTCGTCATCATGCCCTTTTTCGAGCAGGCTGAAACCTTGGAAGAGCATGATGATTACATAGAATCCCTCATCCCGTGCAGCCATGGTGCGGCTTTGCACCCGGTCAAAATATGGCTGATTAAATTTATTCAGGTCAAACTTAGGTTTGCCGTCCAGCGCAATACCCGGTCCGGTCCTTTGGTACGGCAGAGGATCGATTTGGTAGGTGATCTTGCCGGCGGGATCAAAGGAGGATGCGTTCTCCCAGGCCCACAGACGGAAACAGTTGTGGTGATCCCTATTCAAAAAAGATAAATATTCGACAAAATCAATCGCCGGATTGGGGTTTGAAGGGAGGCGGGTGATTTCCTGAAGATTGCACCAGGTGTGCGAACCGGTCAGAAAAACAGCCTTTCCACTGCCATCCGTAAAATATCGCGGATTGGTGGAAAGCAGGCGGAGTGGGCCGCGAGCAGACTCTGCGAGAATGCTCCCATTGAAGATGGCCAGAATGGCAAAAAGAGTGAACAGGGATTGTCTAAATGACATAATGCCCCTCCCAAATCTAGGAATAATCAAAAGTCTTAGTAAGCGCCGCTTTCTGCCATTAGGCGTTCCTGACTGACTCGCCCTGCTCAAAAAATCAGCCGAAAGCCGCATTTGTTTGGAGATGTCTTCCAGGGACACCATTGAACGATTATATGTCAAGAATCCTATCTGCCAAAGCTGGTGCTCTATATTGATGCTGGAGCATCCTCAACGATCTCTTGCATTCCAGCCAAACTTACCAGCTCATTAGGCAGGATATTTTATCGAAAGGGGATGACACTTTCATCAAATCCATCACAGACCCCGCGGCTTTGCGCCGCCAAGCGCCGCGAAGTTGTTCTGGGCACCGCCTCTTGCTCCAGGAAATTGCCAGCGAGGTCTGTGCTGAGAAACCATGTCCCTCATGGGCGCTGGCGGCATACAAACATAAGGGGAACTCACCGTCTGACACAAATCTGCCGAGATACAATTTTTGGAGCCTGACAGTTTTTTTTTTATTTTGCCAGCCAAATCGCTTGGTTTCTGCCATAAACGCCTTCAACTCTGACCCTCATGCCCCCCGCCCTGGCTTCCCTTGGCGACGTGATCGCTGCCAGTTTTCTCTTCAGTTGAGTCTTTATGCCTGTGCCAGAAAAAAATGGGCTACCAAACACCAAATAAGCTATTATTAGGCTACCAAGGAAGGAGGCGGCCGCAAATGCTGTCGTTAGACGCCAAGAAAATAGCTGAAATGACTCTCCCGGTGGGTACTGGTTGGCTCCTCGGTTTCTGCATGGAAGCTCGGGGCAAGCAAGACCTTTGGCTCAGACAAAAACCGGAGGTTCTCGATGTGCTCCGCGAGCAGGCCATCGTCCAGAGTGTTGAATCGTCAAACCGGATCGAGGGGGTGACAATTCCGGCCAACCGGCTTCGGCCGGTGGTGCTCGGAAAAGCGAAGCCCCGGGATAGATCTGAAGAGGAGCTTGCTGGTTACCGTCAAGCGTTGGACTGGATTTTCTCGCGAAAACGCCATGTGCCCATCACGCCGGCGGTAATTCAGCGCCTCCACGCCTTTGCGCAAGGAGGTTTTTCGGGCGATGCCGGGGAATGGAAGAGGCGGAATAACGAAGTCGTTGAAATCATGTCCAGCGGCGAAAGAAAAGTCCGTTTCGTCCCAACATCCGCCAAGGATACCCCGAAGACCATGGATTCGCTTTGTCAGAATTACGGACAAGCATGCGATGACGAACGGCTCCCGGCTCTTCTACTCGTCGCCACCTTCGTGTTGGACTTTTTATGCATTCACCCTTTCCGGGATGGTAATGGCCGGGTATCCAGACTCGTCACCACACTTTTGCTCCAATCGCACAGCTTCCAGGTTGCGCGGTATATCAGTTTGGAACGCCTCATCGAGGAGAGCAAGGAAGAGTACTACCGCGTGTTGGCGGAATGCTCGCGCGGATGGCACGAAGGCAAGAATGAGATCACCCCATGGTGGAACTACTTTCTAGGCTTGTTGCGACGCGCCTACCAAGAGCTGGAAAGCCAGGTAGAGTCGGTGGATGCGCGCCCCGCCAAGAGTGATTTGGTGCGGCAGAATGTTCTCGCGCTAGTCGAGCAGTTTACGTTGGGCGACCTTGCAGCCCAATTGCCGGCGGTCAGCCCTCAGCTGATAAAAAAAGTTTTCGCGGAATTGAAGAAGCAAGGCAAGATTCGTCTCACCGGAAGAGGCCGGGGGGCGCGGTGGGAAATCGTCCCGTGACAAACAAGAAGTCCTTTGCGAATGCTTGGGAGTCGCCTATGCCAGCACGGCTGGCACAACAAGAGGATGAAAATATTCAACGCCCCCCCCTCATCCGATCCTCTCCGCCCAAGGCGGATCGGACCACCTTCTTCCCCCGGCGGGGGAGAAGGCCTGCGGTAATTCACAGCCCTCGCCCCGCGTTAGCGGGGAGAGGGTGTCCGTCAGCTGACGGACGGGTGAGGGGGAGGCTTGGCAGCTCGGTAAATTTGGGCAGCTACCCAAAGCTATTTTCTTGGGAGAACTGCCGGTATCAAAGGCCCCCGGCGCTTGGGCGTGTCGCGGGTGACTCTCTCCCGCGTCATACGGTACTACATTCAGGAAAGTCAGAAGGCACGGGCAAAAGATTTCATCTTTCGACTTCGTCTTTTGCCCGTGGCACCCTGAGATATGTAACACTTCACCCTGGCCACCCGCCTGTCCATTTCTATATGGAATTGCGAGGGCTCAGAGGCCCCGAATATCAACGGGAGAACACTCGATCTCCGGGAAGCCTCTCCGAAATATACTTGATGGAGCGCGCATCCAGATCCCAGCCGTTACTATAACGGGCACGGACGACCCAAATATTGCAGTCTGTGCTCATTTGGTAGAAGATGTTGTTTTTGCCATTGGTCTGCAACTGGCCACCAGGCTTGCCCTTGGGTTGCCGTTTGAGCAGTTCCCAAAGATGTGCCATCGAGGTTTGGGCGTGATCGCCCAGCTCTGCCAAGATTAGGGCATCCGGGACAGCATCCCCCAGAGAAAATACATCGTATGCTTTCAAGGTACACGCGGGAATGTTCTCCTCATTGTTGGCGACGCGCAGTTGCCGGAACTCTTTGGACAGGTAGTCAGGATGCGAGATGAAGGGATTGCCCTTGTCGTGCACTTTGAAGTGTTCTTCCGCAACGAACCGTTGGATCGCGGGAAGGTCCACGGCAGCCACCTGCTTGAGAAAACCGCCGGAGGAAATGATTTGGTCTTGAGAGCGCCACTCGCATTGGTTTTCGCGGTCCGCGCGAATTACCCAGCCACTATCTCCGGAGGTCTCCCAATGCAAATGGACGGCCCAACGCCTGTTGTCCGTGCCCATGACGTAGAACACGTTTTGGGCCCCTTTCACTAAGAGCGCACCTTCTTCGCCGTTGGGCTGCTTAGAAAGCAGCTCCCAGAGATGGGCAAGGAAAGTCTGGGCGCGGTCTCCGAAGTCCGGGAGAATGTTTCTGTCTTTCAAACAAGCCTGCTCCGGGGTCCAGAAGGTAAGAATACTGGCGGGAACATTTTCCTCAACCTTGTTCATCATGACATCGCGGAAATCCTCATGCAGAGCAAAAATGCGAGGACCGGTTCCAGAATTCTCTTGGAAGTGTTCCTTGACGACGAACTTCCTGGCAGCTCCAACCGGGACAGTTGTGTGCAGTTTTAGGATTCTGATAGGATAAATCCACCCGTCAGTCTCTCTGGTCAAGCGGCCACTGGCATCTTCTATTATGGGATTAGTCACGTTCAATCCTCCTTTGCCGTCCTCAATGAAATACTTTTCTAAAATTCAGCCCTTCCTGGTGCTTGTTTCCGTCGGCATCAATCAAGATAACCTCGCCTTTCATGGTCATGATTGCTGGATCAAGCGCGGCACCTTTTTCCCCAAGGAGCGGTTGGAGCGGCGCTTTTGCTTGACCCTGCCGGGCCAGAAATCCATGGCTTAATGGGACCAGTCGAAATCACCCCTCGCGAGCTCCTGCCATGCTTTTTTCGGTTCGGCCCGCCAGAAGGGAAGCAGCGTCCAGAGTGGAGCCGGGCTCAAAAGAACCCAATCATCGGATAGTTTGTTCTCAGTCCAGACCAGATGGCTATGCATCATCCGATTGGACAAGGATCTCCTCTTCCTACTTGATTCTCAATTCTCCGTGTCTTTGTGCCTCCGTGAGAGAATCCTCTGGGTGTGGCCAATGGAATCAGGATAAAGAATAAAGAGATCAGGCCCCACTGCTCGGGCCCCACTGCTCGGGCCCCACTGCTCGGGGCGCTCAACATAGCCTTAATCAAGGAGTGGCGGATTCTGCCTGCCCAGCACCCACGTCCCAGAGTTTGATCACCTCTTTGCCCAGGTTACAATTATCAGGGCCAGAATAGCCAAACCCATCAAAAACAGCGGCATCTTCACATCCCGCCAGTTATCTTTGAAGAAGCACCAGTTCCCAACAAAGCTATAAAGGAATTCTCGCCATTTGCCCTTTTGTCTGGCCAGGTATCGGATATATAAGGCACAGCCAAACATTAGCGTGATGGCCAAATAAGCAATAACATCAAGGATGGTGGACTTGGAGAGCATAAACAAGTCAGCAACAGGAGTTTGAAATCATCGTGCCGCACTTAAATAATTGAATTATGCTTACTCAAGAAATTAACAATCTAAGCGCGGCACCGTTTAACACGCGTCTTTTGACTGGATGGACTGCGCCGTTTCTATTCCACTTTCTTAGCCGTGAATTCGTGACCGTTTTGCCAGCCTTTGAAAGAGATAGTTTTGCCGTTCGCATCTTTTAAAAAGACAATTTGGACAGGCCCTTCCAGGATCACAAATTCAGTCTCGGAGGCCGGAGCCAGTTCCATCGGGGGCTGGGGACCTGCCTGCGCAATCAAAAGGTTATCTTTTCTCACGATTTTGACAATAAATCCCGGCACGATTTCGTAGTTTCCTACATAAGAATCCAGCACCTGGGTTGGAATCAAGCGATCAGGCCGAGGTGCACGCAACAAGATGCCTTTAGCGCGGGCCTCCGCATTTCCTAAGTACAGCAGCGTGTCTTGCAGATTCCAGTTTGGATCGAACCAGCCGCTGACCACGGAGAAATCGACGGGTGAAGCAAGTTGATTCCCCGAGGGCATGTGGCCGTCCTGAACGAGAAAGTCAAATTCCGCGCTCTGCAGATGGTTTGGAGTCCAGAAAACCATTCCATCCGCGGAGGTTGCCGCGACCGTGAGCAGGTATCTTTGCCGGTTGAGCGGGTTGGGGTAAATCATTTGAATTCGCGCATCGACAGCCTCGAAAGAGCGGTGGCCGATTTTGATCCGTTCGGGAGAGATCTCCAACGGAATTTTGCCGCCCAATTTTTTGAACGCCAAATTTTCGTTGGGACCGCCAATCAGGAGCAGGGAATAGCGGGAAGCCTCTTCGTTCGAAAGCTCGGAATCCTTATATACTCTTGGAGATTGATGCTGCCACTGTTTCCAGAAAGTCACCACTGCCTCGGCTTTGCGTCGGCAGATCTCATTCATGGCCGGATCAGTTGAGGATGTTCCAATCACAATGGCAAAGGGAGTATTGAAAATGTCGCTGATCGGACCCGCTACTTTAGAGTTCTTGGCCTGGGGGCCGACGGTGTAGTCGGGCGCCTGCAGCTTGAATTGTCCCTTCTCGATCGAACCTTCAAACGGGCGACCATTCCATTTGACTTTGAGGGTCTTCAAGGGATCAATCAGTTTGGAAATAGGAGAGAGCGTAAGGGCCAGCACGTTTTGAGTGTCAACGCGAATCGTGTTCATTCCCATGATTTCCGCATCCACCACCATGAATTCCTTGGGACTGGCCGCCTGTTCAACCTTCACCCAATAGGTCTGGGCGTTCTGGAGCTCCGCCGAACGCAGACGAACCCGGTTAGGATTGGCATCGCGCCTGAATTGGAGCAACCAATTGACGACGTTGCCAAAGATGTTCAACTCTTCGTGGCCGTAACCCGGAAGTTCAATGTACCGCACATTGTATCCCCAGCGCTCGAGCATGCGCACTCCATAGCGCGAGAACTCCACATTCACACTCTGATCCACATCGCCGTGATTGACCAGGATTGGCATATGGAGCAGGGATTCGGCCATGGACCAGGAGCTTCCTTTCTCCGCGAGAAAACGATCTAGCGGGGTGAGTTTGGCCAGTTCCTCTTCGCTCATCTGGGAATGGTAGTCGGCTCCGCCATAGATGGGGGCGACAGCAGCAAATTGGTCCGCGTGCCGTGTCGACACATTCCAGGCGCCCCATCCGCCCATCGATTCACCCATGAGGTAGACGCGATCTTCATCCACGCTGAAGCGCTCTTTGGCGAGTTGGATCACATGCATCACATCTTGATCGCCAAGACCGAGGTAGCGGTTGTTTCCGCGGCCGTGGGGTTCCATGTAGATCATCTGCTGGTGTCCCGCGTATTCGACGTCTGCCATGAGATGGCGGGTGTCGACTGACCACCAGCGGACATATTCGGGGTTATCTGGATTATAGCCGTGCAGTCTCACCACCAGGGGCCATTTTTTGGCGGGATCGTAACCTCCAGGCAAATAGGCACGGCAGTACTGGGTGGACCCATCTATTTCATCCCGATAAGCCAGTCGGACAAATCCAAAGGGGCGTACCCGGGCCTTTGCTCCCTTGGATTCCAGCTGCAATTCCTCATATTCCATTAATGGGGAATGAATCTGCCACCAAGGATTGCCGGTCACCTTGACTCCTTCCGGCCCCAACAATTCCTTCACCAGATCAGCTAGCATTTTTGTCTGAGCCCCTTCCAGCGTGCGATCGTTCGCCTGAGCGCCTGCGTCCAGCAAGCGCTGAGCCGCGGCTATGGCATCTCCCTTGTACCAGGGAAGATGAGT
Organism: uncultured Acidobacteriota bacterium; assembly: GCA_963803155.1. GTDB lineage: Bacteria > Acidobacteriota > Terriglobia > Versatilivoradales > Versatilivoraceae > CAWDMN01. The sequence goes on along the minus strand of CAWDMN010000113.1, from coordinate 52,591 downwards.
GGTGTAGCGCAGACCGGTCAGCCGCTGGGTGGAACAGCGGACTTCATAAGCGCCATCCGGCCAATCCGTGGGGATCAGCCGGATGGTTTCCCCTCGGAGGGCTTTTTTTTCAGCCAGGACTTTTCCCCCGGCGGCAATTACCTGCACGGTGACTGGGTCCTGGGTGGCGCGATTTCCATTGGCATCCGTCCGAATGACCAGGGCTTCCGCGGTGGAATCTCTCAACGATGGGGAGATCTCCTCGATTGAGGGAGGAATGGATCCGGACTCGAGCACTCTGGCACTGATCGTCCAGCCGCCAACTTTTTGTTCGGATTTGATTAAGAGAGAATTGTCGCCTGCCTTCATTTCCACTTCGATTTGCTCTTCATCAAAGCTGTGGGGACGATTGGTGCGCCGGTCGAGCACGAGCTCCCCGTTGAGCCATACACGAATGCTTTCGTCACTCCCCAGACTTAGCAAGGCTTTTCCTGCTTCGGGACGAACTACTGTCGAGAAAGCGTAGGCAATTAAATCACGTTTCACCCCAACTCCATCAGAAAGGCCAGTTTCATCTCCCCAGGCGGTTACCGCTCGCCACTGGAGGGCCGGTCCCTTCGAAAACTTATGGGTCATCTTTTCCGCGGGCTTGATCGAGGCTTCCCCCCCATGTTCGATCAGCCAATCCGTTTCGAATCCCTTTAAGACCGTTGGCGGGGCTCCTTCTTTCAAGCCCGTGGGAATGGCGTCCAGAGGAATATCGCCGAGAACTAACCAGTGGCGGATGAATCGTTCATTGCTTCGCGACCAGGGCATCCGCATCTCTTCTTTCAAATGCGTGGGATTGGCTTTAGGCGGGGGAGCAGATTCCTGCCCTAACAAGTGTGCTGGCATTCCCGTCAAGACCAGGGTCGCAAGGGAAAAAACAAAAGCTCGTACTCTCATAGTGACTTTCTCCGTTTTTTTAAAGAAAATCCAACAGAAATGTATTTCATTCTTTGGGTCAACCGATAGTGATGTGCCATGCCTGGCTTGACCTCGCCCGCAGCAGTCATTTGCGGAACACGATGAGACTGCCGCTCAGACCGCCGAGGCATATTTTAAGATACGGTATGACCCGCAAAATAGTTCACTCGAAAAAAAGCATTTGATCTGCCAAAATGGAATTTACTCTCAACGCCTTGTATTTCCTTCAAAAGTGGCCGGAAATCCCGAAGGTAAATCGCTTACTGTTTGAAAATGGGACGGAAGTTGTTGCGAGAGCGGACACTCTTGCCAACATCTCAGGGGATAGACGATGAACAACACCGCGGAAATCGATCGCTTAAAAGCTGATAGACGGCGCCTGGCCAACTGGAAGCGCTGGGGGCCCTACCTCTCTGAGCGTCAATGGGCCACTGTGCGCGAAGATTATTCAGAAGCTGGGACCTCCTGGAAATATTTCCCTCACTCGGTTGCCCGCAGCCGCGCCTATCGGTGGGGGGAGGATGGATTGCTCGGCATAACCGACCGCGAGTGTCGTCTTTGTTTTGCGCTGGCCTTGTGGAACGGAAAAGATCCAATCCTGAAAGAACGGCTGTTCGGCCTCGCCGGTCCGGAAGGGAACCACGGCGAGGATGTGAAGGAGTGTTATTTCTATCTCGATTCCACTCCCACGCACTCTTACATGAAAGCGCTCTACAAGTATCCCCAAGCAGAGTTCCCTTATGGACTGTTGGTGGAAGAAAATCGACGCCGGGGGAAAAAAGAACCCGAATTTGAATTGGCCGATACCGGCATTTTCGATCAAAACCGCTACTTCGATATTTATGTCGAGTACGCCAAAGCTGATCCAGATGATATTCTGATCCGGATCAGCCTCGCCAATCGGGCGTCTGAACCGGCCATGATTTATATTCTCCCAACCCTCTGGTACCGCAATACCTGGATCTGGGGCTGCAAACATGAAGGGTGCTGGAAGAGGCCCGACATTCGTTTGTCCGGAGATTCCATACTACAGGCTAATCATGTCAATTTCGGAAAACACTATTGGCTGGCGGGTCCGGATTCCAGCGGCAAAGCTCCGCGGTTCCTTTTTACCGAAAACGAAACTAACAGCCGCAAGCTTTTCGGAGTAGACAACTGGACTCCCTACGTTAAGGACGCCTTTCATGAGTATCTAGTGAAGGGGCGGACCGAGGCAATCAATCCCAAACAAATCGGCACCAAGTGCGGCGCCTTATACCGGTTGGAAATAGCCGCGGGAGGGGAGGAGGTTCTGCGGCTGCGACTTTCCACACAGGCCCTCACGCCGAGTATCAGCCTGGGCGGAGAATTCGAACAAATTTTTCTGGACCGGCAACGGGAAGCGGACGATTTTTTTATATCCGCGTCTCCCCCGGGGCTTTCCGCCGAAAAGAGTCTGGTGGTACGGCAAGCTTACGCGGGATTGTTATGGAGCAAACAGTTCTATCACTACATCGTGCGAGATTGGCTCGAGGGGGATCCTGAGCAGCCTCCGCCTCCCGACAGCCGCCTCTCTGGCCGCAATGCGGAGTGGATTCATCTTTACAACCGCGATGTGATATCCATGCCGGACAAATGGGAGTATCCGTGGTATGCCGCCTGGGACCTGGCCTTTCATATGATTCCCTTCGCGCGAATCGATCCGGATTTCGCCAAGCAGCAATTGGCGCTCTTTTTGCGGGAATGGTACATGCATCCCAATGGACAACTGCCCGCCTATGAGTTCAATTTTGGCGATGTTAATCCCCCCGTGCATGCCTGGGCATGCTGGCGTGTTTACAAAATGACGGGGGCGCGGGGGGAGCGGGACCGGGTGTTCCTCTCCCGCTGTTTTCAAAAGCTGATCATCAATTTCACCTGGTGGGTGAACCGGAAGGATCTAGAAGGAAAAAACCTTTTTACCGGCGGCTTTCTGGGCCTCGACAACATTGGAGTATTCGACCGGTCCAAGCCGCTTCCTACTGGTGGGCACCTTGAACAGGCCGATGGAACCGCGTGGATGGCGTTTTATTGCGCCACGCTGTTGTCCATGGCGTTGGAGCTTTCCCGCGACAATCCGGCCACGGAAGACATGGCCTCGAAATTTTTTGAGCATTTCATCGCCATTTGCGATGCGATCAACTCCCAGGGAGGAACGGGCCTTTGGGATGAAGAGGATGGATTTTATTACGACCAGTTGCGCATCGATGGCCGCAATATCCCGCTCAAAATCCGATCGCTGGTTGGAGTCATTCCTCTGCTGGCCGTCGAGGTCCTTGACGATGATCTCATTCAAACCCTGGAAGGGTTTAAGAAAAGGATGGATTGGTTTCTCGAAAACCGATCTGACTTAAGCCGGCACATTTCCTATGCTTGTCTTTTGGAAAACGGTGCGGGACATGCCCGCCGCTTGTTGGCCATCCCCTCGCGCGAAAAACTGGAGCGGGTGTTGCATTATTTGCTGGATGAAAATGAATTTCTCTCCCCCCATGGCTTGCGCTCCCTCTCAAGAGTTCATGCCGAGCGGCCTTACATCTTCCGAGTTTCCGGAGAAGAATACCCTGTCTTCTATGAACCAGGCGAGTCCAGTTCGGGTTTATTTGGGGGCAATTCCAATTGGCGGGGACCCGTCTGGTTTCCGGTTAATTACCTATTGATCGAGGCATTGGAGCGCTACTACTATTTTTATGGGGAGAGCATGCGCGTGGAATGTCCCACGGGTTCAGGGAAGCGGATGAATCTTAGGGAGGTGGCCAACGAGTTGAGCCGCCGTCTCGCGAGTATATTTCTGCCCGATGAGAGAGGTTTTCGTCCCTGCCATGGCGAGGAGGTGCGTTTCGCCGAAGATCCGTTTTGGCGTGACCTTGTGCTGTTTCACGAGTACTTTCACGGGGAAACCGGACGCGGCCTTGGCGCCAGCCATCAGACGGGATGGACGGCCCTTGTCATCCGAAACCTGGAAGATCGGGACAGCCCAAAGCGATAAAAAGGGATTTCTTCCGGATTTTTTTCCGCTGGGAAATTGCGGTGCACGGTCCTCCATCCGACAACCGTATCCGCGGGGGCGGATTCGGGCTCCACTTGTTTTTTTCTCATCTAAGCCAAGCAGTTGCCGATAAATACGCCATGGGCGAAGCGTATTCTCCGGACGTGAGGGAATCTAAAATTATTCGTCACTGCACAGATCCTCTTGTAACTGGTAGCCACGGTGAGCGTTTTTCCGCGAGCCGTGGGCTTTTGGCTAGATGGCCAAACTCCACGCCTCGTAAAATGCACTCAGCGTGGCTACCAAACGAAGGGGTGCTGAGTAGTTACAATTTTTCAAGAGATTGAATCTCCTTATTCTTTGCACGGCCCAGTTTCTTACAAATGCGATTTCTGACATTGCAGTATGACAAAAATATTTATGGCTCACCTTCTCCAAAAGAATCGTGGAAGCGGGTTGAGACTAAAATAGCACAAAGGCTTTCCTGCTGCCTCTCCATCTTCCTGGTGGTTCTATTCCAGCTGATTTTACCTCCAAGAGCAATTGCCGCTCTCCAGATTCCTCCCCTCCCTTCCATTGAAACCGGCCAGAGTTGGCAAATGGCGTCCTATTTGGAGGATGCGGGAATGTCCGGCACTGCGATCAATGGAATTGATTTTGAAAAAGATGGCACCGTCTGGCTATCCTCCACGGATGGATTGTATCGATATGACGGTTATCGCTGGAAGCGTTATACCACTTCTGATGGATTGCCCAGCGGGTTTGTACGCACTGTGCTTGTGACTTCTCAAGGAAAACTCTGGGTGGGAACCGACAAAGGGGCAGGCGAATTTGACGGGAGCCATTTCAGGACCTATGGTTCCGAAAAAAAACTGGCGGGCCCTTCGATACGCCGCATCCGGCAGGATCCGGATGGGACCTTGTGGTTCGTTTGCGACAACTGGCCGGACCCCAATGTCCCGGGCGGGCTTACTTCCTTCAAAGCGGGAGTCTGGAAAAGTTATGGACTCATGGATGGCCTCCCCAGCCTTCATCTGTTGGATTATTTTCGCGATTCGGCGGGCCGTCAATATGCCCTGACGGATCGAGGAGTAGCTCAGCGCAAGAGTGACCAATGGTTTAATCTGATGTCTACTCTCTTACGTCCGGGGGAAGTAGTTTGGAATATGGTGGAATCCTCCCGCTGGGGCGTGCTGGCAGCCAGCGAATCCAGAATTTTCTCGCTTAAAAATGGCCACTGGACCTCCCATTTATTTTCTCCGGAACCGAACTGGAATCAACAGCGCCCCTTGATTGCGGCCCAAGACGGGGAGGTGTTTTCCATCGGGGAAAGCAAATCCCCTGGCATGCAGATCCGTCGATGGAATGGCAAGGATTTTGAATATATCACCGCTCCAATGGGAGACCGGAATTGGGTTGAAGTCATAAAAGAGGCGCCGGATGGTTCCATTTGGGCTGTCGGAACGCAACTCCTCTCCCGCTGGGACCGCCAATTTAAAACTTGGACAAGCTTTCGTAATTTGCCTCCGCCGATTCTCGTGGAGCGCAATGGAGCGGTCTGGTTTGGCAACAGCCGGAATACCGTCAGATATTCTCATGGAACATTTCGAAGAATCGCCGGAATCGCGGGTGTGCGCAGGATCTCGCGGTACAACGTTCTGAGTCGATTTGAACTGGGTTTGGATCGGCATGGAAATGTCTGGGGGAAAAATCCCTCCGGGGGAGTAGCTGTTTGGTCTGAAGGGAAAGTGCAGGATTTTGTTGCGGCACAAACTGGAATTCACAATTTGGAGGGATGTGTCGTCGACCCCGCCGGTGATATTTATTTTGATGGGCAAGGATCATCAGGACAAACCACACTGGCGATGTACAGCGGCAAAAGCTGGCTTCCCCTGAAAATTCCCGGCTTGGAACGCCGGTTCGTAGCCTTGGGTTCGCCAGATCCGCGCGAAGGAGTTTGGTACTTGGTGGCTGATCGATCCAGCGACAACATGGAACTATTTCATTTGACGGGGAAAAAAATCCAACAGGTGACGCTTGATCCTGCCGCTCAGCTTAATCGGTTTCCGGAATTTGGCATCGATGACGATGGGACTCTCTGGGTTTTCGGCAATTTGCCACTCCGTTGTTTGCGTCCAGGCCGCACTCAGTGGGAGATATTCGCTGACCGAATGGGATTCGATGTGGCGGAGATGGTATTGAGGGGCCAGGATCTCTGGTGTGTCGGACGGGGCCGAAAATCCAATCTGCTGGCCCATTGGTGGGGGGGGAAATGGAGGCTTTTTGAGAGCCCGGTCAGTAATCTTTCCGAACGAAAAGGAGCCCGGCATATCACCGGGAATATTTATTTTGCGGGCAACCTGAAACTCTATTTTGTCAAGCGGGACGCTGAAGATGAGCCCACTCCCCTCACACCCCCAATTCGACAAACCGCCCGCCAGCTGTTAGAAGATTTAGAAGGTAGCCTTTGGGTGGCTGGGGACAAAGCGATTCTGCGGTATGTTCCACCGACAACTCCACCGGCGACGATGGTGGTGGAATACGATCAGACGGTTCTGGAAAATGCTCCGTTGCGGGCACAATTTAGAGGAGTGAGAAGATTTGGCCTCTTGGCCGATCCCCAGTCATGCCGGTACTCCTGGCGTTTTGATTCCGGCTCCTGGAGTCCCTTCCAGGATTATCCGGCTCTGGGTGTTCCCACCGAAGGTCTGGGTGCGGGGCGTCACCTCTTGTCGGTGCGTGCTCAGGATGAAGCCAGAAACGTCGATCCAACGCCTGAGGTGATCTCCTTCTTGGTATTGCCCTTGCCGCTTCAGCAGAGGGTGTGGTTCAAAGTAAGCCTGTGGATGACGTTTGCCGTGGTGCTGGGTCTTTCCATTATTGCCACCGAGCGCGCGTTGCGGTCCGTGCGCGCTGAAAAGAAATTGAAAGAAGCGCATGAAGCCCTGCAACAAGCGCACCAGCAACTGAAAGAGGCACACGACCAACTCGAACAACGAGTCATTGAACGGACGGGGGAATTGCAGCGGGAAATTAAGACTCGCGAATTGGCGGAGGCGGAAATGCTTCGGGCCAAACAGCAGGCGGAAGCGGCCAGCATGGCCAAAAGCCAGTTTCTGGCCAATATGAGCCATGAAATTCGCACCCCGATGAATGGCATTATCGGAATGGCTGAGCTGGTGCTAGACACGCCCCTGAATGAAGAGCAAAGAGACTATGTGACGCTCTTGAAATCTTCCTCCGATTCCCTGCTTACGCTGCTCAATGACATCCTGGATTATTCGAAGATCGAAGCGGGCAAACTCGACATGGAATTTATCCCATTTCAGCTGAGAGAGACCCTCGGAGATGTCATGAAATCCCTGGCCTATCGGGCGTCTCAAAAATCGGTGGATTTGGCGCTCGATATACACGCCGATGTCCCTGAATCGGTGCTGGGAGATCCCACGCGGCTGCGTCAAGTGATCATAAATCTGGTTGGAAATGCCATCAAGTTTTCCGGGTCGGGAGAAGTGCTGCTGGAAGTGCGGTTGGAGGAGGCTCTGCTTACGGAAGCTTTTCTGCGCTTTTCCGTCAAAGATACCGGAATTGGCATCCCCCAGGAAAAACAGCAACTTATTTTTGAGGCTTTTTCGCAAGCCGACGGATCGACCTCCAGGAAATATGGCGGGAGTGGCTTGGGGCTTGCCATTTCTGCCCGCCTGGTGGAGATGATGAGAGGTAAAATATGGGTCGAAAGCCAGCCAGGGCAGGGGAGCACATTTCATTTTACCGCCCTGTTGCGCAAAGGTGAACCATTCCAGGCACCCGAGCCGGTAAAATCGGATGTGTTGTCGGGTATGGAAGTTCTCGTAGTCGATGACAACATGACGAACCGGCGCATATTCTGCGAGACACTCGTACAATGGCAGATGCGTGTCACTCCTGCCTCCAGCGGCCAGGAAGCGTTGGGGGTGCTGCGCCAATTGAATGCCGTGGGAGTCAGGGTGGGGCTGATCCTGCTGGATTTACAAATGCCGGACATGGATGGTTTCAAGTTTGTCGAAATCATCCGCCAGGATCCGGCCGCTTTGGGAATCCCTGTCCTATTGCTTTCCTCCATCGGGCAGAGAGGGGACGGGGCACGTTGCCGGGAATTGGGGATTTCGGCTTATTTGACCAAACCGGTCAAACAATCCGAGCTCCACAATGCTATCCGGTTGGTGTTGGGTTCCAAGAGGGAGGATGCTGCATCCAATTCCGTGATCACGCGATACGACTTGCCTCTAATCACCACCGAGACTCGAGTGCTGGTGGCCGAAGACAATCTGGTGAATCAAAAGTTGGCTGTTCGGATGCTCCAGAAACGCGGATATGTCACGGCTCTGGCAGGCAACGGCAAAGAGGCCGTGGAGCTATGGGCCAGGGAACAATTTGACATTATTCTGATGGATGTTCAAATGCCTGAAATGAATGGATTCGAAGCGACCTCTTCGATTCGGAAAAGGGAAGCGGAAGCTGGAACCCACATCCCCATCGTGGCGATGACCGCCAACGCCATGAAAGGGGACCGGGAGGCATGTTTAGAGGCCGGCATGGATGGTTATGTTTCGAAACCAATACACGCCGCTGAATTGTATGCTGCATTGGATCAGCTGTTGAAAGTTCCAGCCGTGGCGAGTTGTTGAACTGACTGACGACTCGTGTCCGGGAGTCGAAGACTTCACTTGCTATATGACGTCTGGCAACCCATATCTTCAAAGGTGACTGTTAAGCTGAGGTTTTGAACTTCAGCTTAACCACAAAACTACCTCCCCCATTGTCACTGCTTAATGCCAAAACCAATTCCCGCAACCAGTTGAGCCAAATCAAATGTTTATTTTTGGTTTGTGCCAGAGGATTGGCCTTAATCTCGCCCCCAAATTCCCTCACTGGAGGGGAATCAATTCTCATCCGCATGCATTGACGGCCATGTCGTCAAATTTGGGCTCTGCGAATTTCGGTCAAGCCAGCCAAATCCCTCCGTTGATTTCCAGGATCTCCCCGGTGATGAAACTTGCCGATCGAGAACACAAGAAGATAGCCGCCCCGGCAACTTCTTCTGGCTTGCCCGCTCGTTTGAGCGGTGTGGCCGAGACAAAATTCTTTATTGACTCTTCAGTGGAATGACGCCGATGGAAATCGGTCAAGATCACCCCCGGAGCCAGAGCGTTAACGCGAATGGATGGGGACAGTTCTTTAGCCAGCCCACGAGTCAGCGTATGAATGGCGCCTTTGGTGGATGCATATAAAACAGAGCCACTCCCGCCGCCGTGATGCGCCGCCACCGAGCCAAGATTAAGAATTGAGGGTTCACTCCCCAGTCTAAGCAAAGGGAGGCAGGCCCGAATGCAATATAGGGTTGTGTGTACATTGGTATGGAGGACGGATTCAATCAACTCGTCAGATAGATCCGCGATGGGGCAACGCTTGACCAAATCACCCGCGTTATTCACCAGAATATCGAGTTGCCCCCACCGGGCTTTGATCTGTTCCACCATCGTCGAAACTTGTGCGGAATCACCCAAATCGGCCTGAGTGGACCAGGCTGAACCTCCGGCATTGATAATCTCCGTCACGGTTTCCACCGCCCCTGCACGGCTGCTGTGGTAATGGACACACACTTCCGCCCCGGCTCCCGCGAGAGCACACGCGATGGCTTTGCCAATGCCCCGTCCCGCGCCCGTCACCAAGGCTTTGCGATTCGAAAGGCCAAATTGTTGATCTAAATAGTCGGACATAGCGCACCTATACAATCGAATTGTGAGACTTGTAAGCATAGAAATGGCGCCGGAAAATGTCCATCAAATATTTCGGGATCGACTCTAAGTTCCCGCTCAATAACTGAGATCGACATCGCGCAATAAACAGGCGAGGGACGAGGTACGCATCAGTGATCGCAAACCGAACCTGCAAATCCATGACCTACCGGAGAGGCCCGTAATTTGTGGCCCTGCTGAATTGCAGCCAGCCCAGAGCCAGCGGTGGGAATCCGATTTATCTTGTGCGATAATATGTGTGGAGGTATGCACATGGCCACCAATTTGTCGATCGAGCCGGAGCTTCTCGAGAAGGCCCTCGAGGTGAGCGGCGAGAAAACAAAAAAAGCCGCCGTAACCAAGGCCCTCCAGGAATTCATCGCCCGAAGAGAGCAGCGCCGCATTCTCGATTTGTTTGGTTCGCTCGAGTGGGACGCAAAATACCATTACAAGAGAGAACGTTTGAGATGAATGTCTTTGTAGACACCAGTGTCTGGTCATTGGCTCTTCGGCGGGATGTTCCCCGTTCTTCAAGAGAGGTCGAATGCCTGCGGCAGGCGCTGGAAGGGGGAGATGTCATCTTCACGACGGGGTTGGTCCTGCAGGAATTATTGCAGGGTTTCCACGGCGCCAAGAGTAGGAGAGCGATCATCGAACGCTTTGCAGCATTGCCTTTGATTGTACTGGATAGGAAAGACCACATCGATGCGGCTGACTTAAAGATAAAGCTAAGAGAAAAAGGGGTCCAGGCTGGAACGATAGATGTCCTGCTGACTCAATTATGCCTGAGGCATAAGCTTTCCATGCTCTCCGCGGGCACCGATTTTGCCCGCATGGCCCGGCATGTGCCGCTTTCACTCATATAATCGGACGCCTCTTCCCAGTTGCTATGTTTTGCCATGCGGATAGCGCGAAGTGACAACGAGCGATCAGCCCAGCTTCAGAGGCACGAGCTGCGACCCTTTGCTGCTATCCTGGAGCCTAAATCGAGAATCACTTTTAAATGGTTATTGGGACTTCAATTTAGTTCTCAAAAGATTACTGCGTGCTCTTGCAGGTTGACGTATTAGCGCTGGCATCATAATTCCAATTTGTCAGCACTACACGCCCGACGCATAGAGTGAAATTGCCAGCGACATTTTGGTCAATTTTATTCGATGAGAGAGTCACCTGGCCTTTGGTGTTTGTAGTTCCCACGGCAGGAATCATCGTCAACCCTCCCCAGTTGCCGTTAACCGTCACTTTTGGCACCGGTTTTCCGGCATTGTCAACGATGGTAACCAGGGCATTCTCCCACTTCTGCCCAGCTTTTGCCGCGGTTGAAATCGTCATGTTGCTCACATGCAGGAAATTGTTGGGATTCTGACTGAACATGTAACAAAACCAGTTTTCCTTGGCGTAATTATCCGCCTGAGATGAGAACCGCAGGAAGTATCGGGAGGCCGTGGAGGGTTTTGAGCTATAACTGCCAGCGGTATTGATGGTTCCCGGGTCCAAGGTTACACGCGCATTATCGTCGATGAGTTTCCATTTGATCGGTGAGTTAGCCGGTGAGTTAGCCGTAGCAGAAATCGTAGGGGTAGAGGTAAAAACAGGGATATGCTCTCCAGTAAGGGAAGGCGTGGGACTGGAGCCCGTCCACTGCGGTTTGAGGGACCCAATGGAAGGTGGTTGAACTGGAATTCGGAGGGCCGGGTCTCCCAGCAATACGTGCTGCAATAGAGTCCAGACATTATTGGGATCAGAATTGGGATCAGATGTCATGGTGTTGCCTCTGAAATATGATGTCAACGCATCCAAAGAAAGCTGGCCCAAGGTAGTGGCACCACTGTGGTAACTCTGCATCACATAATTTTGCAAGGCAATGATGTAAGTCAAATGGTAGATTACTATATTGCCATTCTCGTAATGGTACAGTGAATCGCCAAAGGCGTTCCTGGCAGCGCCGATGTATCCAATCCCTCCGGCTGCGGATTTCAAAACCGCTTCGCCAAAGGAGGTTTTGTAATTGGATGGCGGCGGCACCAGATCCAGGTCATAGTTTCCATTTTCACAAGAAACCGAAATAATAACCGGTGTCTTATCATGCGCCGGATAGGACATTAAATCATTCACGGAGAGATAGGTGCCCCCCAGGGATAATGACGCCCCGGAGCCGTGAGAGATGGAAAAGACGATGCCGGCGTCGGCATTCTTGAAAGCAGGCTCCACGCAACTCTTGTTAAACCTCCCATCACTTTCATAACACTTGGTTATGTTCATGCCACTGAACAGATCCATGTTGATCGCTTCAGTGGTATTGAGCTCCGCGCAATAGTAATCACCGGTGTGAGGGATTCCACCCACGACGTAGGTATTTTGAAACCAGCTCCAAGCATCATTTTGAACACTTTGAACACTGCCAGGCCAGTTGATTATTTTATTTACGACCTGCGAAGCTTCTGCCGCAGTGCTCACCGGAATTCTGCCCACGGAATAATTAGGCAACAAGTCGTAATCAGGAGAACCGTAAAAAAAATCCGTGGGGAGCCAATTTTCATAGGCGGAATTTCCGCTGCACTGGTAGTAATAGTAGCTGGGCGGTACCAGCAATGCGTCTCCCAGAAGGGTCACATATTTGAGATTGGTGTGAGAAGTAGCGTTCAAATACGCAATGATTTTTTTGGCCAGAGTGTAATTGTAGTTGGTGATGCTGCTCCAGCCGGGATTTTTGTTGTTGCTGTACCCGCTGAATGGCGGGTCTGGCGCGATTTCGCCACTTGTGTCGATCGTTTCTGTTGTGATAACGGAAGAAGTAATCTTTTCGGTATTGTTATGGAAATCGTTCAGCAAATTTGCTTCATTTAGGAGCAGGGCGGGAGAGATAATTATGCATTCGGAAGTAGTCGTTGGCAGGGCAGCCGAGGATGCATTGGCAGTCGCCCCTACTACGGACGACGCGTCAGAAAGGCGATTCCCATAATCGTAATATAATTCTATGGTGGCATCGGTCACTACCACCGCCTTCTTTTGACTCGGCTGATACTGGACAGGAAAGAAGCGCACCAGAGCATATTGGCGTTTGGAATCGGCGCCCACCTCAACGTCCACCAGTTTGCCTGGGAACAGGCGGTCCATCTCATAGACCTTTTGGTCGGACAGATAAGAATGAGCTTCTTCTGGACCTGATTGATAGCCACCTGGCTGAGGAGCCGGAACAATGTTGACCAATTCGGCCACTTCCCGGTATTCCCCTTTCACCACCTCAACGCCACAGACCGTAGCATTTTTGTCCAGTTCGATGACAAAGGTTTTCATCGGCAATTGGGGTTCACCCGGCCGGGCGGACGGGGAAAGGCGGTTGATGTCGAGGTAGTCAAATCCATCGGGAGCCGGATGGATGAAGCATTAGTCCGGATCAATGGTGAAATGAATCGTCTTTGTAAGCTGCGCGGCAGACTGCAGGTTCCCGTGCCGGGCATGTTTGACCACCTGCAGGGCAGACAAGTCGGAAGCCGGGCCCAGCACAACCGGACTTTTTCCATTTGATGGACTGGAATGGTGGTTGATTTGTGAGGAAAAGGATAAGAACCCAAGAGAAGCTAATAAAACAAGCATGGCAAAAAAGAAAAAACGTTTTCTCATGGTCAACCTCCGACTTAAAAAATTGTTAAAGAAGCATCCCGGAGGGATGCCAGCCATTCGCCACAGGTGCCACGGGCAAATGACTTGGTCTTACGCCTCCGGTGAAAAACGAAACCTTTGCTCTTGTTTGTGGTAGAAAAGGATCGAATATCTTCATAACCACTTCTCGCGGGTGCCACGGGCAAAAGACTTCGTCTTACACCGCAGGCTTGCCCGTGCCTGTGATGGAAATCATCGAATTTCTTCTTGCCCTCCCTGCATGGCAGGATGGACATCCAGGCAGCACGGGCAAAAACTTCGTTTTTCGCCCGTGGCACCCCAAGGTTCATATCCGTCTATTTCCCACCCCTTCAAAAATCACGAAAAGCTGGACAAATTTATCGCGTGTTTCTTAGTTCATCGCCGCTTTGGCCTATTCATGTCGCAAGGCGACCATTGGATCAAGCTTGGACGCCCGCAAGGCGGGGAAGTAAGAAGCCGCCAAGCCCACGCCGATCAAGAGAACGGGCACAATGGTGAAGGTGAGGGGGTCCAGCGGCTTGACCTCATACAGCATATTCGTCATCAACCGAGTGAGGGCCAGCCCCGCGCCGATTCCCAGAGCCGCCCCAATGAGGGTGAGCTTCAATCCCTGCCCGATCACCAATTTGAGAATGTGACCCTTCGTGGCACCCAAGGCAGTTCGAATTCCGAGCTCGGCGGTGCGCCGATTGACGGAATAGGTGATGACCCCGATAATGCCGGTCACGGCCAGGAACAAAGCCAGTCCTGAAAAGATTCCTAAAAGCTGCACATAGAACCGGTAAAACTGCAGGTCAGTGGTAAGACTTTGCTCCGCCGTCATTATGTTGTAGACCGCCTGGTTTTTATCGGCTTCGGCAACCACCTGGCGCAGAGCCCTGGCCAAACTGGGGGAACTGGCCCTGGTGCGCAGAAAAATGTTTCTCATAAGATGGCGATGCCCAGTCCCCTCCGGGAAGAGCCAGGCATGCTGCCGATCTGGAACATACATCTCCGATTGGGGAGGTTCCAGCAATCCCCAATGCTGCACGTCCCCCACGACTCCGATGATGGTGCGAGGTTGGGGCTCTTCTAATCCTTCCCCCGAATGGCGGGCAAATTTAACATGGACTTGTTTCCCAATCGGATTCTCATTCGGGAAATAAAGACGCGCCAGGGATTCATTGATCACAACGACCCAGGGAGCGGATTCGTTATCGCGGGAAACCAAGCTCCGTCCCTTCAATAAAGGGATCTGAAGAGTGCGGAAATAGTCCGGGGTGACCTCATGAAACCCCGCTTTGGTGGTTTGAGCCTTGGAAGGATCGGACGCTCCAATAATTCTAAAGGGGAGGGGATCTCCGGGAATTCCAGCCAGTGCGGCAGACTCTACTTCAGGGAGGGTTTGGAGGCGTTCCACGATTTGTTGATAAAAAGAATCGACTTTGGGAGTCACTCTCTTCATGTCGTTTTCCAGAATCTCCCGGTAAGTGCTGTCATTCAGATTAATTTCCGCGCTCAGCAAATTTTTGGGATTATAGCCTGGGTTGATGGCCAGGATTCTGGCCAGACTGTTGATCATCAGCCCGGCCCCGATCAGCAGGACCAGGGCAATCGCAATTTCGGAGATTACCAGCAAGTTATGGCTGAGAAGTCTTGAAGAGCCACCTTTCTGTCCTAATCCCTGTTTGAGGGATTGGGACAAATCCGCTCGAGAACCCTTCCAGGAGGGTACCAGGCCGAATAAAATGCCAGACAAGATGGAGATTCCTAAAACGAACCCAAGGATCCTGGCGTCCATGGGCACCTTTTCTCCGGGAGAGAACCAATCCGAAAACAAAATGAAAAAGCGGATCCCGCCGAAACTAAACAGGGCGCCAGCAATTCCTCCCAGAATACCCAGCAGAACAGTTTCGGTGAGCAGTTGCTGGAAAAGACGATACCGGCTGGCACCCAACGAGAGACGGAGCGCCATCTCCTTATTTCGGGCGGCAGCCCGTGCCAATTCCAAATTGGCCACATTGGCGCAGGAGATCAAGAGGACAAACACCGCCACTCCCAACAATAGTCCCAGGATCTTCCCTCTTCCTTGGAAATAGAACTTCTGCAATGGCCAGACGCTAATTTGCCAGCCTTTATTTTTCGCCGGCTCCGTCTGCGCGATGTTCCTTGAAAAAACGTCCATTTCCGCCTGCGCTTGCTTTGGCCCGACACCGGATTTCAGCCGCGCCAGGACATTCAACCAGCGGGTTTCCGGGGTGAGCCAAGTTTTTGTAAGGTTGAGACTCACCCAGCCGTCAATGTCATTCGCCCAGGGGATAACCCAAAATCCTGGAGGCATGATTCCCACTATCGTCCGGGCATGTCTCCCCACAAAAACCGTTTGTCCAAGAACCTTCGAGTTTCCCCCGAAATGACGCTGCCAAAATCCGTAGCTGATGATTAAAGCCTCACCGGTATCAGAGGAAGCATCGTCGGAGCGAAAATTCCGGCCCCAGGCAGGCATCACTCCCAACATCGAGAAAAGCCCCCCGCTTACAAACTGCAACTTGATTCTTTCGTTTTCTCCTGCCCCCAGCATGGTTTCCGGCTCAGAATAGGCCACAGCCAATTCCATTTGCTCAAAAGACTGGCAATGTTGCCTCCAATTCAAGGCGGAGGAGAGTGTCGGGTTCCTTTTATCTTCTTCTTTGGAATTATATTCACCCAGCATGACCAGTTGGTGGGGTTCTCGAAAAGGCAAAGGACGGAATACAAACAGATTCATCACGGAAAAAATCGTCGTGGTCGCGCCAATGCCGACGGCCAGAGAGAGAATGGCGGACAAAGCGAAAGCCCGATCCCTCCACATTCCGCGGAGACCATACCAAACGTCCCGCCACAGGGTCTCCAGGAAGGGAATGCCACGCTGGTCCCGATAAGTCTCCTTGGATTGCATGACTCCTCCAAACTGACGCAAAGCCGCATCCCGGGCTTCTTCCGGGCTCATGCCACGCCGCAGATTTTCTTCGATTTGTTGGTCCAGGTGGAAACGGAACTCTTCGTCCATCTCCCCATCGGATTTGTCTTTCAGAAATATCCCAGTCAGTCGGCTGGTCAAGACTCGCAACCAGGCCATGTCGGCACCTCCCGAAGAGGCTACTCGTCACGAAGTGACACAACTATCCTGAACTCCATCGAATGGGTGCCACGGGCCAAACTGAAAGTTTGCCCGTGTCAGTGACGAGAATCATCGATTCCCTGAAAAATTGCATCGACGGAAAAAAAGTTACGATTCACCTTCGAGAACGCGGCGGATGACAGTGGCCATCCGTTCCCAATTTTCAGTTTCGATTTGCAGCTGCTTGTGCCCCGCTTTGGTCAACGAGTAAAAGCGGGCACGCCGGTTGTTTTCCGAAATGCCCCACTTGGAGCTGATCCAACCCCGCTGCTGCAGCCGCAACAAGGCGGGATAGAGCGTCCCCTGATTCAAATAGAGCACGTTCTCGGAAACCTGCTCGATGCGCTTGGCAATCCCCCAGCCATGCAGCGGCCCCAACATTTCCAGCGTCCTTAAAACCAGAAGGTCCAAAGTCCCTTGCAGCACCTCCGATTTGGTTTCGCTCATGTTTCTCCTTTTGGTGATCAACAAAAGCTTAGGACGCTTCTTGTTGAATGTCAACAAAAGATTCATTCGCAAATAGTGAAAAAGGACAAGCAGGGAATCATTTAGTTTTTTTGTCGTGTTGGCCGCGATGGTGGGAGCAGTTCTTTAGAAAATCCTCTCGCGAGTTTATGAAAATATGAAATTGCATTATCAGGGTCGGTATCCGGATCTGGAATCGCCAAAAGATAGTCAAACCGGCAAGAGCGGCCCCAGTTGGGCGCCCCTGGCTCGGTTTGTGTAAGAGATTCAAACTCTGAAGGTGTGACAGACGGGGTGGTTACTGCCGCCCCGTCGGGGCTATGATGATTTCGTCTCCTTTTTCAGTCCAGGGGCTCACGTCCCTGGCTATTCACTGGCGGCCTTTCAGGCCTTCGGCATCGCAGGTCCGGGGAAATGCCGCAGAGTCAAAATGCGACTTATAGGTAATAAAGCACGTTTTTTAGTGCTTTAGTGCAGAAAAAAAGTAGCAGCCGCATTCTTTCTTTTTTTGCTCCTTTTTTTCTCTGCGCTACGGTCTTGGCAAACCCATGCGGGGTGAGGCACCCCACGTTGCCTGTCGCGCGAGAAACGAAAGCTCCCGCCTTGTCAACAAATTATGGTGGTAGGTTTTTTTACGGAGTTGAACTCCTTTCGACAAAGGCATAGCAATATAATTCCCCGTGGCTGTTTTTCCGCCCGAGGACAGCGAAGTCATCCATTCCTTTGAATACACCCCACGAGGTTTTTAATCTCGAAAGAGCCAGTGAACGACAAGCCGGCCGCCTGCCCTATTTTTGCTGTTGCGAGTTCAACGCGGGCAGGGAGTTTTCCAGCGCCCAGACTTCATTGAACGGTTTCGTCTCATCTACAGCTGAGAATGCGATTTGCTGTCCGTCGGGGTGGGCAGTTGGCTCGCACCTCATGTCCAATCCAGTCCTCTGCGCCTCGCTTCCATCCAGGGGCAATCGCCATATGTCCCACTTTTCAGCTTTGGAATCGAGGGGCTTCGAAAACAAGATGTACTTCCCATCGGCGGTCCAAGTCATCCCGATAAAGAAATCACTCACTAGTTCGAATCGGGCCAATTCTCGCGCTTCACCTCCTTCAACGGGAATAATCCTCAAGACCCTTTGGTAGGTTAGGTTTATAAAGGCCAGCCAGCGTCCGTCGGGCGACAGGCGTATAGTCAAGATCTCAGCCATCGGCGCGCGATAGAGTTCTCTTTCCTCACCGGTCTCAATGTTTCGAAACAGGATTCGGCAGAGATTTTTTTCCCGATCCCGCAGCGAGTAGAAGAAACCTTTGCCGTCCGGAGAAGGTTCGTGGCCAAAAAAGCTGCCTCGCGCCTTTCGCAGGAGCAGCTTCTTCTCCCCTGTTTGAGTGTCCATTTTGTAGATGCTCCCGCTGCTCTCCTCGACCCCAGTAATTAGCAGGAAACGATTGTCGGAAAACCAGCGCGGCCCATGGATTGATCCGAATTCCGTGAGAAACTCACGGTCCTTTCCGGTCTCCAAAGAACGGATGCGCAGGATGTTTCGACCACGGTATCCCTCTATGGGGCCCGATGAGCAGGCGAAGGCAAGGTTCTTTCCATCCGGTGAGTAGTCGGCGCTGCCACAAAGGCCTTCGTAGCGTTGCGTCACCTTTTCTGGGCGGCCCATGAATCTTCCGGCCTGCGGATCCAGTTTGGCGACATAAACGTCTTCATTCCGCGAAGAATTGCCATAATAAAACGATCCATTGCGCGTGAATCCCATGGGAGTGATAGCGGGGCCGCCTGTTTTGAGGATCTGGGGATCTCCATGGGCCGTGCCACGAGTGACCCCTATCGCCCATATGCCCCAGGGACCGGATCGGTCACTGGCAAATAAAATCCAATTCCCGTTGGGTGACCAGCCCAGGGCAAGATCGTCAGCCGGGTGCTCTACTAGCGTCGTCTCACGCCCATCCTCCACTGACAGCGCGAATATGTCGTGCTCCGCAACACCCTCCCGGGATTTTCGATCATAGACAACGTATTGGCCGTCAGGGGAGAAGCTTGCATTTTCCCCTGGTGTATTCCTGAGAGAGCGTACCGTACCATCAGCAACTGAGATCAACACAATTTGGTCGCCTTCATTCCTCCCCCTGCCCAGATACGCCAGGATGTTTTTTCCGTCGGGGGACCAGTCAGCGGGAGTCACCCACTCCCCTTCCTTTGGTTTGAAGAGAACCCGAGGCATGGAATTGTCAAGATTGATGATCCGCAGATCTGAGCTTTTCTCGTCCCACCAATCATAGGCGATTTGCTTACTATCCGGCGCCCATCTGGAAACAGATGCGTACTCCGAGGAATCCTTCCAGGTGCCTTTGTTGGTGAGCCGGCGGTTTTTTTCGGTTTTCAGGTCACGGATGGCTAGGTCGCCGGTCTCCCAATCCACAAAACTGAGGTAACGGCCATTGGGGGAAGGAGCACCCATGGTATCGACGTCTGAGCCGGTCCAGATCCTTCGCAGGACAATTCCCGAACCGTCGGCTGCCTGGACCAAGGTACGGTTATGCGGACCGCTTCCCGTCGATACTAGAGACATGAGAAGCACCAGAACATAAGCGAGTGCGCGGAGTGGCCGCGACCACTTGAGAACCGGCAAACGGGGCGCCTCCGCTCCCGGTTTCCGGCGGGCGCGCCAGTTATCCAGTTCGCTTGGGTAAGCATAGACACTGCTGCGCGACAGGTGAAGATGCCGATGGACCGGCAAGCCTTCAGTCTTCTCCCATCTTTTGGCGGTTCGGACATCCCGCTGGAGGTATGCGGCAATCTCTTTCCAAGACTCCAACATGGTCTTACCGGGGAGGGTTGGACTCTTGGAGCCAACTTTTTGTTCTCCTGGATCATTTTCTATCATGGCGGTTCCCTCCTTGGAGGACCTCGGCTCGGCTTTTCCGACCTTGCCATGACGAATTTAATTGGGAATAGCTATTTGCGCAACAGGCAACAAGGGGCAAACGGAGCAATGTCCCCCATTGTCCCGAAAGGATGGTTCATGCCTCCGTGGAATTGAACCAGATGAATAAATAAATTGGAAACTATTCCGACTCAGTTGCTTTCTCCTGGCGTCCAAGGAAATTTAACCGCATGGTTTTGTGCCGCTACCCTGATCACTCGCTTCGCTTCGTGCTATCTGTAAAGCCCAGCTGCTATGATTGGCAGGGAGCGCGAAGTGGCAACGAGCGATCAGCCTGGCTTCACAGGCGTCGGTTCGCGGATTCCTTGCTGCCGTCCACGGTTTGTAGCGCTTCCTTGATCACTCGCTTCGCTTCGTGCTATCTGTAAAGCCCAGTTGCTATGATTAGCTGGGTCTATTTCCTGGCTCACTTTTTAACCAGGGACAGGAAATCCTCCATCAGCCAGAGTTCCGGGTCGCCGCCTTGCAGGGCGCTGAAAGCGATCGTTTTGCCGTCAGGTGACCAGGCCATCTGCGTGTGGATCGCATCCAGGCCGGTCTGCAACTCTTCACTCCTCCGGTTCTGCAAGTTCACTTTCCAGATGCGACCCTTCGTGGAGTAGGCCAATTCCGCTCCGTCCGGAGACCAGGCCAAACCTGAATGCGAACGAGGTCCATTCAAGCCTTCGACCAGTACCTGGGAAGATCCGCCTTCACTCGGCAGAAGCCGGATTTTACCGTCGCCGGTTTGGAATGCCAGGTACCTTCCGTCGGGCGACCAGGCAATTTGGGCTCCTTCAACGTTGTCCGATTCTGAGCTGAGTTTCTGCGGTGACCCACCCTCAGCGGGCATGGTGTAGATGCTGTAGGTCCAGACATCCTTTTGCTGCTCTTGCTCACCGACAAAGGCGATTTTCTTGCCGTCAGGGGAAAAGCAGGCGTGATGAACAAAAGGCATTCCGGTCGATAGTTCCTTCACCTGACCGCCTTCGGTGGGAAGAGTGAAAATATGGGCGACCCTCTTCACCGGTGCGTCGTAAAAGTGTCCAGCGAAGACTATCCTACTCCCGTCGGGGGAGAAAGACATGTTGCCGGTTGGGTAGCTCGGCTGGAGCGGATAAGGACCACGAACCGGAATCCTTACAATTTGCCCGCCCGCAGTCGGCACGTATTCGATACTAGCCTTAGTGCCATGATGAGCTCCATCGAAGTAGATCCTCTTGCCATCCGGAGTCCAACTTGGCATCCATGCCTCTTTTGGAGTCAGCTGAACGGCTTTTCCGCCGGAGGCAGGCACGGTGTAGAGTGCTGTAATTTCAGGAGCAGGGAACTCCAAACCGATTTTATTGTCCTTGCTCCAACCCGCCAGCTTTTCCATTGTCATGTGAGGCAACTCGATCTTGGCCAGGGGGCCTGCCGGGTGTCCGTCTGGAGCGATGGAAGCGATGAACAGTAACCCGCATTCGTCGGTACCTTTCGCCATTGTGGCGAGAAAGGCCAGCATTTTGCCGTCGGGTGACCACACCGGGTTGCGCAGCAGGCCGGGGGGCGGCAGTTCGAATATCAGCACCGGCGCGCCGCCGGCGACATCGGCCACCCATACTTGTCTCGCGAACCGTCGTTGGGGATCATCATTAGGGCGCGGAAGCAGTCCGGTATAGGCGATTCTCTTGCCATCCGGAGAAAACTCGGGTTGGTTGCTGACCGGTGGTGTCACTCTTCGCGCCGGGCCGCCGGAGATTGGAGCGATGTAGATTGAGTTCCGCAAGCTATCCTCGTTCTCCTGCCGGGATGGATAAGCCAGCCATTTCCCATCGGGCGATAGGCCGACTCGCTCGTCCTCTTTGTGTTCATAATGCCTTGGCGGCTCCAGAGATACTTTCCGGGGTTCGCCGCCCGCCGACGGGACAAGGTAGATTGTCTCATTCGCAGGACCCTGCAATGGGCGCTCTTCAACATCGAGGACAAGCCATCTTCCGTCGCGGGACCAAGCAATGTCATACGCTTGTCCCCAGGTGGGGATGGGCTCCGTGATTCGCCGGGGCGGTCCTGCAATCTCCGGGTCCGAGGCGCCATGAACCGGCAACAGCCAGACGGCTCCACCGGAGACGTAAGCCAGTTGCTGGCCGTCCGGCGACAGCGCTTTTGCTGTCATCCATGGCAGCTTGGTCGGCACCCGGATCTTGGTAAACTTGGGCTTTACTTCCGCTGAAGATAAAGCTGCCAACCGCGCGGCGGCAATCTTGGCTTGTTCAGGCTGGTCGGCATACTCCCGAATGACCTGTTCATAGGCTTTTTGTGCCTGACCCTGTCCGAGCTTTTCATAGCACTGGCCAATCTCAACCAAAGCTTTGGCCACAAGAGCCCGGTCGGTCTTGAACTTTTGAACCACCTGCTGGTAGATGGCAATCGCCTCCTCCAACTTGCCTTCGGCCCGTTCCTTGACGAGACCCTTTTGGAAAAGATCATACCCACTCTGGGCCAGCGTGAGACTGACAATGCACACCAGTGTCAAAAGTGAAATCATGAGAAATATAGTTTTTTTCATGGCAAACCTCCTTGATACTGATCAGCCTAGAACGAAACCATCAAACAATCGTCATGGTTGGATCCAGGAGATGCAAAAAGATTGGAGAATATTTGTCATGGAATTGTCAGAACACAAACTTGTACCCCACGCCGTGAACCGTTTTAATGTGGAGGGGGTCAGCGGGATTGAGTTCCAGCTTGGCGCGCAGTGAGGCGATATGATTGTCGACGGTCCGGGTGCTGGGGTAATTGTCAAATCCCCAAACCTCGTTCAACAATTCGTCTCTGCTCACCACCTCACCTGGATGGGCCGCCAGCAGACGAAGCACGCTGAACTCCTTTTTGGTCATCTCCAGGATCCTGCCTTCCCGCTTCGCTTCAAAGCTGCGAAAGTTCACCGCCACATCGCCAAAGCGAAGCTCATCCGGCAAGGAATGGGGAGGATGGACCCGGCGCAATATGGCCCGCACACGGGCAAGCAGTTCTCTGATGGAAAAGGGCTTGGTCATGTAATCATCGGCCCCAAGGTCGAGTCCCAATACCCGGTCATTCTCATCGCCACGAGCCGTCAGAATCAGGATGGGTGTGGTGGTTCCCTCCGCGCGGACTTTGCGGCACAATTCGTAACCGCTGAGTTTGGGAAGCATTAAGTCCAGGATGATTAGGTCCGGCTTCCTCTCGCGCAGCAGCTCGAGGCCGGTTTCACCATCGGCCGCCGTCAATACCTCGTAAGACTCACACTTCAAATTGTCCGCCAGGCCGCGCAGAATGGGAGGTTCATCTTCCACCACAAGAATTTTCGTCATGGGGAGGTCTCTAAGGGAATGAGGATGGAGAAGCTGCTTCCCTTGCCGGGTTCGCTTTCCACTTTGATTTCTCCATGATGCCCTTTGACAATGTGTTCGGTCAGCGTCAACCCCAGTCCAGTTCCGGGGACTGCCTGGTTCTCTTTGGTTGGAATCCGGTAGAATCTGTCAAAAATGCGCTTTTGTTCCGAGGGCGCAATGCCAATTCCATGATCAACCACCTGGATTTCCCCCCAGCTATTGGCACGGCGCAAGCGGAGGTCGATCTCGCGGGAATCGGCTGAAAACTTCATGGCGTTGGTGAGCAAATTTACGATGGCCTGCTCGAGAGCGTCGGCATCGGCCTTTACTTGTGGCAGGCATTCATCCAACTCGACGTTCAAGCGGAATTTCTGCTGGGCCATGGAGTACTGAACGGCAAGGACCGCGGTGCGGACAATCCCGGCGAGCGAGGCCGGCTTCAGCTGATAATTCATTTTGTCGCGTTCGATCCGGGAGAAATTCAGGATGTTGTCGACCATTCGCGTCAGTCGCTGGCTTTCGTTGATGATCGTGTCCAGGTATTCCTCCATGGAGGACGGGTCATTCCATCGCCTCATTTTTAGTGTTTCGGCAAACATCCGGATGGTGGTCAGCGGGGTCTTGAGCTCATGGGAGACGCTGGAGACAAATTGGGCGCGCATTTCAGCGACTCGCATTTCCCTCCGAACATCCCTTTCGAGAAGGTAAGCACCTACCAGGGTAACGCCCAAGGCGAGGAGAATGGCTCCCAGATAAAATCGTTGTGGAGTCGTCCATCTTGGAGAGGCTTGCCCGGGTGTCACTACCACCTTCAGCCCAGGGAAATTTTCTCCCAAGGGCAAAGCCAGCGGGTCTTGCGTCGTGAGCTTTGCTTTCCATGTGGCAGTGTCTAACAGGGCAGTCTGCAAAGATTTGAAGACTGGCTCCGAGCGAATTGCAATCAGGGCGGCTGGCCGGTCAGGCAGGGAAGACGTCTTGCCGATGAGCCAGGTCTCTTCACCATATGGGATCCAGACAGACTCATGGTCGGAGGACCGAGGCATGGATGGCTCCAGAGTCGAAGCCAGCCTGGGAAAAGCAGCCTGCAGGGATAGGATCTGCTCCATTTCCCGGAGGTGGCGATCCAGAGCCTGTTTCAGAACATTTGTGGTTTTGAGAATGGAGGGTTCCTGGGAGGTCTTTGCCAAATTATCCGTCAGGTCACGAATCAGGTAACAGGAACTCGGAGGCAGCCACGGCCAATCGTCCTGCAGAGTTATTAAACTATCCAAGACGATCTTGGCATTCGCTGCTTCCCGGACAAGTTGGCTGGCGGCATAGAGCTTGAAGGGAGTTCCCTGATCATCCTGTAGGCTGGACGGCAAGGCAAGAAGGGCTTTGAACTGATGGTGAGCTTCCGATTGACGACCTGCCTTCGACAATGCCCGCGCCAGGAAAAGCCGGGCTGCAGCCGTCTGTGCAGGGCTTTTTGCGAATTTCAAGGCCTCCCGGTAGCTGGCTATAGCGCTCTCAAGCTGACGTTGTTTTAATTCCTGTTGTTCTCCCTCCGCTATCTTTCGCGCAAAAGCGGAAGAACCGATTGCCCGTGGGAAATCCGCGGGATATGGGATTTCTTCCCATGGCAGGATGAGCCGATCGTCCCTTATGGTGGCTACCAGCACAATGGATGGATCCTGGTATTTCATCCGGGCTGAATAGACTGTCCGCGCGCTCAACTCCTGAAGCTTAATACGCTCCAGCCGATTCTCCAATTCCTGTCGAATTTGGGAGACCAGCTTTTGCCGTTCGTCCGCCTGGCGTTTAGCATCCAGTTCCCGTTCCTGGAAAATCATGCGAATGCCAAAAACCGTCAGGAGAAGGAATGGAGCTAGCAAAGCGAGGAAAAGCAACAAGATTAATCGATGCTGTTGTCGAAAGGACATCGGCTCCCCCAATAAATTCTAAACGAGGCGGGCAGCATAAATGTCACGGAATTGTCATGAAATTGTCGCGGATTCGGAGAACAGGCTAAGAATTCCACTTTACCGATTCGAGGATTCGTTTCTTCTCTCCCAGATTGAAAATGCGACGGGCATTCTCGTGCATGAGGGGATCCACCAATTCCATCGCATCGTTTGTGCTGAGCCAACCTTCCTGTATTAATTCGGTCAGTGCCAGGGCTATCCCGCGTCGGGCGATGGTCGCATGACCTAGGACGGGCTCTACCGGGATGTAATCTCCTCCAAAGGTCAACAGCTTGTTGGCGGGTGCTGTGACCAGGTATTTCTTTAAAAAATCTTTGGCAGCCACCGGATTGATAATCCAGGACCAACACATGTCCAGGCAGGCGTTGGCATATTGCTTTGCGACGGCAATCATTTCTTCATAATAGGGGTAGCAGATGTGCATAAACACAAACCGGGCGTCCGGGGCGCGGCGGCACAAATCAGTGGCCGATCCGGCATTGTGTAAGAGCCGCCCCAAGGGCATGTTGTTTTGGCCCGCATAATAGCCTGTGTGAAGTTTGACGGGGAGATGGTTTTCCGTCGCCTTCTTAACCGCATGCCAAAATAAATGGTCTTCCAGATCTTTTCTTTCCGCCGCAGTCAATTTCTCCCCTTCGCTCTGCTTTTTGAAGAGGCCTTGTACTCTCTCGGCAGGGACCTGTTCATAATCGATATCACGGCTGTAGGCGTTTTGCGATTTCACGGCCACGGCATAGTGGGCGTATTTTTGGAACCACCAATCAATGACTCGATGCCAATCCTCCAGGGATCGGGCTTCAATGCCGGAAGGTTTGCCGAAAGTCGAAAGATCTGGCCCATCGAACATTCCCACGATGCTGAGGTCTTGCATTAAGAGTGCGGGCATGTTGGATTCGCCAAAGGGCTGGCTTAGGCAGTTCACCTGACAGGATTCAATCTTTCCGAGTTCGCAAAGAATTTGCCTGTAAAATCCCGGCCGGCGCATCCTCTGATATTCCATCTGGATCTTTTTCACCGCGGCACCGGATAATTCCGGCACTCCGTACAACTCACGCAGCGTAATCCGAACCGCCTGTCCATAGCCGGTATTCTTTACGGCAGGCCAGTAAGGTTCAAGAAGGGTCCATTTATCGAGGGGATCCATCTGGGAGGAAAAAAACCGGTCATAAGTGGATTGTGGCATACCGGACGTAAGCAAATCGGAATCCAGGTAGTGGCTCAATAACAATGACCAATCATCGGCCTTTTTCCAAAATCCAAAGTTGCCGGCCAGGCGAGACTTTTCTTCGAGCAGATGCTCATGGGTATCGATAAAGGGGGTATCGAAAACTTTCTTGAGGATGGTTTCATGGAGGCTCCCCTTAATTGCCCTGTCTTCACCATGAGTCACTGATGTTCCAGACCCGATCACCGAACTAAGCAGGGCGGCACTGCTCATCCCCCCGATGCTCTGCAATGTTTGGCGTCGTGAGAGTATTTTTTTTTGTTTCATGTTGATGCCCTCCCTTCATCAGCGTGTAGGATGCGTCAGCTCGAAGAGTTTGATGCATTGGGGATGCTGCCCCCTGTCAGGATGCGTTGCGGGCCAAGGCGCTAACGCGTCCTTCTTCCTGCTTCTTCAAAAGGCGAAGAGATTCCCTAAAGTTTCAAGAAAATTTTGCGTTGATAGAGCCAATAGCAGGCATACCACATTACCGCCAGAACGGAGCAGGATTGGGCCACCGGCGCCATGGTCCCGAGCCACTGGTAGTGGAAAGTAAAGACACCCACAGCATGATCTAGCCATTCGCGCAGGACCATTCCCAGTGAATAAATGAAAATTGAATTAGCCCCAACCACCACCAGGGGGAAAGTCCATTTACGCCAGTTGAGCACTTCGATTACGAAATAAAAGGCCATCTGCATCAAGAGCACCCAGCCGAGGCTATATAAAATGAACGAGGCAGTGCAGAGCTGTTTGATCATGGGAATCCACAGGCTCAATCCCAGGCCAGCCCCAAATGAAATAGCCGTCAGGCCCGCCATCCATTTCAACCTGTCGCCATGGCTCTTCGGGGTCATCAACTGACGGCCGACCCACATGCCCGCCAGCGTCCAAACTGTGCTGGCTATGAAGTTCAGGGTGGAATAGGCTGGGTCATAGTCATAATGAAAAATCCAACGGTCCACGACCAGTCCAACATGGCCGGTTTTTGAAAAAGGACCATCGGGGCCTGGAAATAAGAAAAGCAGAGCTGTCCAAAAAGCCAGTAGACCTATCCCCGCTGTTACTTGCCAGCGGAATTTCCATTGCATGATCAAATAAGTTAAGAAGTAGGTGAAAGCAATCTGACCGAGAACAACGATCAATTGCGGCTTGATTTCACCGGCCCCCACCCAGACCAGAACCTGGCACATAATGATTAATCGCAGTGATCGGGCGAGGATATGCCGCAGGTTCTGAGCGGAGGTGGCGCCTTCTTCTGTTCGCTTTGCCAAAGCGAATGGCATTGCGGCTCCTACCATGAACATAAAAGCGGGCTGGATCAAATCCCAGAACACGGCCCCCTCCCAAGGTACATGATGAAACCAGCTGGCAACTCGGCTCCAGCCCGAAACATTTCGCATTTCCGCCAGGCCGAAACCCTCCGAAGCCAACAGAAACATGATAAATCCGCGATAAGCATCCAATGCCAGATACCGCTTGGGGATTGGGCTGAATCCCGAAGAGGAAATTTTCTTGGCAGGTGTTGTCTCCTGCATGCCAGTGCCTCCAGAAATGGTTTGATGATGTGAGGTGAGAACCGGATCCAACCGGGTGTGAACAACTGAAGCAAAAGTATGCGGCAGTTGTTTTTTTTTGGCAACTTATATCAACGCCGAGGCAACCACTCAAAAGTGGGAGAAGACAAGGGAGACAAACATGACTGCGCGGTCGTCAAACCAAGAGGATGGAAATGGTGGAATGCGAGAGCGTGAGGAAATCACTCCATGCGCGTTGCCTCGCCAGCTCGGCATTCCGCAGCGAGTGTACACTCGGTGACAGCAGTCACACATGCCTGCTCCATCTGTGGAACTCGTTGCCCAGTAGTTATTTATGATGTAGATACTGGGAACTCAAGGTCAGGCGACCATTTCAATCCCATATCGTGCGGAGAGGATCGAAGCATGATGGCGAACATGCCCGGCCATAATAAATGCCATGGCTCTGGTGGAAGTTGGATGTTGGTTAACACAGCCCACTCTTTGCCAAGCGGAATCGTCCAGATGGCGGAACATGAGAATATGGCTCCGCCGAAGCTCGCGGAATTCTTCAACCAACTCCGGCAATGGATAGCAGTCGTGCCCCGCCGCCGATGCGTAATCATTTTCATCGAAGCCGGGCAGAGAAAGAATTTCTCCTCTGGCGATGCAAAGGGCACGGTATCCAAAAACTCGCTCAGCATCGATAATGTGGCCAAGCACTTCCCGTACGCTCCATTTGCCCGGCGCATATCGGAATCCCGCCCGCTCTTCACGTAGCGAGGCGAAGGCTGATGGGAGGGTACTCGACTGGTTCCTCAACGTTTCGAGGATGTCACTTTCAAGCACGAGGGAGACATAGCGTTCGAAATAAGAATTGTATTCAAAGGTGGATGGCCGCATCTTCTTCATCATTCCTTTTGGCTTCTCGAATTGCTTCAAGAGCACACTGCACAATCTCACGTTTACGCGGGAGTTTGGACGGCTATTTGGCTGTGCGCTTTGGGATTATCGCGGGAATTATGCCAGCGAACGGTCGGAATTGGAGGGGGCAGCTTCGACTAAATGAATTAGTCCCACCAAGCAGCACGATCCGTATCGATCAGAGTCGGCGTGATAATTTTTTCCAATAAGAGAATTTGTTCTCGCCGTAGGGACAAAAATTGTGCGCCCATCGTCTTATTTTCCTGAACCCAAACCACGCGGACTTGTGCCTCAAACTCAGCATTGTCATTGCGCGGAACGATTTTTACCTTCAAAATGGAATGCACGGGAAAGCAGTGAGCAGCTTGGATCTTGACTCCACCAAAGCTGATGGAATCAATTATGCCGGAAAAGCAAAGAGTGTCCTGTCCAAATTGTATCTTCATTTGAACATCGGCGCGGGCATAATTGCGACGTTCATTAATTTCTTCTGCCATTTGCCCTCCCGGAGGTCTTGAAAGTGCCACTAAGCAAGACCCATTAATTATCCAAAACAGTGAGGATGCCAAATTTTCAAATTAAAGTTAAGAATACACTACACGGACAACAAATTTCAATCCATCAGTTCCGGGCAACTGGCGGTCGTGATTCAAGGCGCCAAATGTTTTTCTTAAGTAGCCAAGTTCGCGAAATCTTCAGCCGTTGTGGAGCGAGCCTCCGGCCTGCTGGTTAGAGGGGACACTGGTTCTAGGCGGCCGCAGCCGGGCTGCAAAGCAGGTCGGAACTGGCAGACGGGAGGTTTGCCCCCATCGGTTCAATGGGAGTCATCGCTCCGCAGGTCTTTCGATTTTGAAAATTTGTCAAAATTCCGTTTTAATAGAAAGACTTCAACTATGCGGCCCCTGCGATTGATTCTTGGGCAAGCACGCAGTTCCGTGCAAGGTTGTGGAGGTGAAGAGAGGTTTATGAAAAGAACTATGAACTGCTGGTGCCCCCCTTTCCTGTGGGAACCACACTGAGTGCATTTAAAGAGGCGTAGAGCCTCCTGGCAACCCCACGGGCTCGCGGGCAAACGCTCACGGTGGCCACCATTCACATAAGGATCTGAGTAGTTACATCCTGGGAAGGATTATAGCAGAGGCCAACCACTCATGCCGCTAGGATTAATCCGTTTTCCAGACTCTGTTTAGCCGCCCGCGACTCTCGTGAAGCTTCTCCCGGAATTTAATGGCCTGCTGTAAAATCCTGGGCAAAGCCCAAATTGACCACATCTTCAAATCTTGGTGTGCCCGGGGGCATTTTGTTGGGATCGTTATAATCAGTGTCGAATGAATAGACGCGTGTCGGCGGACCGTAAGCGTTGATCAAATTGTTATAGATGCTATTGTTGTAACAAGCGTAGTAGAGGCTAACCAAGGAGCCTTTATAATAATGATTCTGTCCTCCCCAGTTTTCCATGTATCGTAAAAAGTTGTGCATGCCACCATCCAAGCCAATATCCGTAGAGGTGTCCCAGGATGGCTGAGGGAAGGAGATGTTCTTGCCTCCAGCGATGGCAACCCGTTGCCAGGTAGTTGCCGCAGATCGAGCCCCTGAGTTTGTAGGAGAATTGAAGCTCGTGACATCGCTCCAATTGCTGGATTGGATCGATACGGCATCGGCGATAATGGAAGCTGGAACATGGGTTGCGCCCACTACATCGCCCCAACCGGCGGATGTTCTGGCGTTATAATTCCCCTGAAGGTAAACCGGGTTCTCGCTAGCCACCGTGAACCCTCCCGTCCCATCTGACCGGGAAGGCAAATTACCCAGCGAACCATTGATGAGCCTGAACGAATGCCGCGCTCCGGAAACTCGATTTTTTCGCGCAATCAGCGGGTCGATCCGGGTTTTGGGATCATCCTTGCCCGCGACATAAGTCGGGTAGCTAGCCCCTTGCGCTGCAATGTCAAAGGCATCTCCCAAGTTCATGTCGCCGTATGTGTCCAAGACTCCATTTTGATTGACATCTTCTGGGGCATCCAGCACACCGTTGGGGATGCCATTCGAAACGTTGGGATTGATGTTATCTTCAAATCCATACTCCCCATATTTTTCCCCAAGCAGACGATTGCCCGCATCCGGGCTCAGCATGCCGCGGCGATCTGAAAAGTACAAGATATACCCGTTTTGCGTGGCATTTTCCACTGAGGTTCCCGAGGCTCCTATCTGCCCGAGTAGCCAGCGTCGCAAGTTCCTGACGTCCAGTTCCACGCCATTCATGACTCCACCGATGGGACAAGTGGTCGCCGTTCCGCCAGCGCGGTACTCTCCCTCACGCGTATCGTAAAAGTTAATGGGGAAAAAGTTGTAGCGGTAAGCCGCACCGATAAAGCCGGAAGATTCATCCGCATAAATGTAAGGATGAGGTTTAGTAGTAGGACTTGTATTGGAATAGGTCAATGCATTATCGCCATCCCGGTCCGCCAGTGTCTGCAAAATCAAAATGGCATTTGGATGAACGCTATTAACAATGCCACTTTCCGAATTCGGTGTTGCCAATCCGCGGGCGAAGCCCAGTTCCAGCCATTCTCTGGTGCAGGGTTGATAGGAGCCGCCGGAATCGCGGTACTCGACCCGCATAAAACCACCCACTAATGGCCAGCGCTTAAAATTGAGAGGGGTAATGGTGTCGGTGGCTGAACGAACCGAGGCATCAACACGGGGAATCCAATCTTTGTCGAATTGATCTGAAGTGATATCAGTTCGGCTGAGAGCTTCTCCGAAATAGGTCGGATTCGCGCCTGCCACCGGCACACCAGTGGAGTAATCCGTGGTGCCGGAAACCACGTTAGACAGCTCGATGTTATTCGGCGCATCTGCGTCCCCACCGGGCAATTCGCTTCTATAATCGCTGAACAGCACCCTGATCTGCGCGAGATTGTATTCGCGGGACTTTCCCAAAGCAGAGTTAGGATCTTCTCCAGTGCGCGGTCGGCGAATCAGTTCAATCGGGCGAGTGGTTCCCTGCACGAAAGGAAGCGTCAGCCTTCTTGCTCCGGTCAAGCCATTCACGATCCGGCTGTTATAGGTGATGGTGGAAATGTTCACCCAGTTGGGATTCCGGTTGGTTTCAATGCTGGCCGTAGGCCAGACCGACATGCTCCCTTCGTTAGTAGGCTTGAAACCAAGAGGCCGGCAGTTGGGAAGGTTCTGATTGGCATCGCACCCCGTGGACTGTGTGGATACATAGACCGTCCCTTCCTGAAAGCCGGTATTGCTCAAACCATTGGATTGGACGGTGCGAATGACTTCCCCCGCCGCGGTCACTTTGTCATGCAGGATCAAGTTCGTTCCACTATCGGAAGCAAGATATAGGTTGCCATTAGTATGGATTCTTCCCCCAAAGTCGAAATTGGCGCCCGCAAAAAAGCTTAAATCCGTATCGGAAAAAATGCCGTACTGAAAAACCGGAATCAAGGCAACTTCAATCCGGCGGGTCATTCTCACTTCCGTACCGAACTTCTGTGCGGTCACCGCCAGAGTAATCGACAGGATTTGGGCATGCAAGCCGAGATTGGGGCCGGAGGTAATCGTGCGGGTCTGATAAATGGGAGTGCTCCCGCTGGCCGGGACGGTGAACGCATATTCAGGAAATGAAAAATTCGTCAAAGTCGGAGGATTATTCCCTAGATTGCGAATTTGGCTGACTGAGGGGGACTGCACTGAAATATAGAGGTTGGACAAATCCGCCATCATCTTTTCCATTCCCGCTTCCGCTCCATAATAGGCCGAGGTGCTATTGAGATCCACGGTGTGCGTGGCCGTTTCGTTGTTCACCGTGAAAATTAATCCGATGGATATGGCGGATAGCAACAATAACATTAACAAGGCGGCAATTAAGGCAAAACCTTTGGAGTCTTTATCGATAGATAATGGCATGGAATACTCCTAAGAAAATAGCGTGGATGGAGGCGGGGTGCCCCCCCCCCGCCTGGATTTGCCAAGCTTGCTCAGACGGCCTGAGGGCAGGCCGTCTCCATCATCTCCATTTTCATTGTCTTGTTGAGTCAGCCGAACTAGCATGTTTAGCTCCTCTGACAATCCGCCTGGAAGCTGGCGGCAATTAGGTCCCAGGATACCGGTCGCGAAAACTTAAATTCCGGGGGCTGATCGAAGTCTTCAAACTGATGCGATCGTAATGGCTGCTGTAAAGTTCCTGGCTGATGCCGCGGACCGTGATAGTAAAATTGATCTTTCGGATCCGGGCGGGGAGCCCATCGGCGTCGGCAAGATTCGCCCGGGTGGCCGTGGAGGGGTCAGAAGTCGTTTCATCGAAATTATCGTACGTGACCTGCAGGTTTTCCACATACTCCGCCACCGGCACGGGATCGTTGGCATTGACTTGACGCATCAACCGATTGGTGTTCCCGTCAATGTAATAGTTGATCACGAGGATGCGGGAAATATTGGCGGCCGGATAGCTGACGGGGCCGCCCTCCGGCCGGTCAGCCAAAGCCGCCAGGTTGCCGCCAGGAGCCGCCGGTTGGTTGAAATGCAGGACGTCCCCTTGCGCCAAATTGATTTGATCGCAACTTACGGTAGTTGCTGGAGGACCGGCCAGCGAAACAGTTGCAGTGGTCACGGCGGAAGTTACGACTCCCGCCGCGCAACCATGAGCATTGCACACCATCATCACGTCTTTGGGGACAACCCCAGCAGCGGCGCCAGCCGGAACCCAGACCGTGTCTCCGGCGTCATTAATTTTGGTCACCACGGCGCTGCCAACGTTGATGGAACCGTCAAGCGTCGCAATGGTAAAGATGTCAGAACTGATACTGTTAATGGTAGGCCCTACGCCATCCCCGGGAACAATGGAAAAGAGCATGTCATATGAGGAACTGGGGGTTGTCAAATAATTCCATGTTCCGACGCCGGAAGGATTCACGGTACGGGCCGGGCGTGTGGAGACTCCCGCACCCTGGGGCAAATGAATGCCCCCTTGAGGAATCCCGATTCCCGCCAGACTGGCATCCTGAGCCATCAGATTCAGGGCGACCCGCGCATTCTGCTGCATTTCCGTCCGTGAGGCAGCCATCGAATTGGCGTTCACACCCTGGCGAAAAAGTTGCAAGACGCTTCCCATGATGAGAAGCGACAGCCCCATCACCAATATTAATTCCACCAGGCTAAATCCGGCTTGGTTTTGGAGCATGATTGGGGAGATTCGTTTCATCTCGCCCTCCTTATCGGAATCGGGAAACATAAGTCACCAATTGATAGTCCTGCTGGAGGCCCTTCCGGACGGCGTATCGAATAGTCACCGTGACCTGCCGCAAATCGCTGGAGCCAGAGACGGGTGAAATTTGGATTTGGCGCTGGAACTCGTTGAGTTGGCGTATGGTCGAAGATCCATCTGAAGCCGTGGTCACCATGGTCTCCACGCCTGAATCGTCAGCCGTCCCCACCAAGCCGTCATTGCCTGGCAAGAGCAAAGATTGAAAGCCGGTTACAAAAATTCCTCCCGTCACCGAGGTGTTTTGGATCTGATCGAAACTGATTTGCGCGGTATT
This sequence comes from uncultured Acidobacteriota bacterium, assembly GCA_963803155.1. GTDB lineage: Bacteria > Acidobacteriota > Terriglobia > Versatilivoradales > Versatilivoraceae > CAWDMN01. Next base: position 18,175 of record CAWDMN010000113.1, on the reverse strand, counting down.
CCGGGCCGTGAAAATACTTTCGACGGTTTCGCGGGCTTTTTGCTTGGCAATCAAGTTCTCTTCAGACAATTCCATAGTGACGATGGCGTGCACAAATAAACTCAAAACTCCCAGCAATCCAATAGTTAGAATCACAAGGGCAACCAGTAATTCGATCAACGAAAATCCCGGCTCGCCGCCGGATTTGTTTGGACGTCTTTTTGCGCTCATAGCCCAGAATTCCATATTCCAAGTGTTGGATTATACCGGTACCCCTTCACCCGGCCCGTGGCCCCCATAAGAGTGATGGCCCGATTGGATGTATTGTCCCCAGTCTTTGCGACATAGATCGTGCCGTTCGAGTACCCCCCCGCGCCGTTGGCTGCGGTGGTGGCCGTTCCATCCGGGTTAAAATAAACCTGGCTGAGCACGGTGGAACAGTTTGTGTCGGGAGCGGGCGGACTGCCTGCTCTCCCAAAAGTCATTTCGCCGGCCAAATCGGTTTGGCTCATGACAGTCTCGGAGGATGAAGCTCCTAAGAGCACTATTGAAACCCTTGCTTTTAGTGCATAGTTGGAATAATCCACCCGATAGTTGCGTCGATCGGTCATGGCCATCTGACGGGCTAACCGGGTCTGTAAAGTGACAATCTGCAAGGAATTTTCCATCTGACTATTCTTGATTGATTGATTAATGAGCGGCATGGCAGCTGCAACCACAACCAGCATAATCACAACCACAGCCAACAATTCAACAATACTGAATCCTTTTTCCTGGCAAGATAAACTCCAACTCATGGGATTTTCACCTGACTTGGCCCATCTGGAGGGGCTGAATAACTTTTCCTGATCGGTCCAGATATTCATATTCAAGTTTTCTTTTGCGCCACCAGGTGGATTGTACTCGATCTCAGACGACTGCATCGGACTTATCCTTATTTATATGTGTGCTGGATCTATATTTTCCGCGGTCATTGGATCAACCCTTTTGAAGCTGAGACATGGTCACATATTCCTGGACGATTTGCCTGCCTTAAAAGATAAAGAGGAAGACCTCTAATACGAATGTGCCAAAAAGCTTTCACTGAGAGGGAAGAGAAACCTGCCTTCTTAATCCCATAATCTTCGAACCATCGTTAAGGCCCCAATTGCAGATTCAACATCAGAAATGCTCCGGATGCGGCTTACAGAGCGTCCAACTCAGCTGAAAAGGATATCTCAACCACTTTTCGGCAACAATCTTCAAGATATTAGCGATTTTATGCACAGCATATAAATGAAGATCATCGCTCGGAACATCCGCCATTTTCCAACACAATTCAGCAAGCCCGCCAGAATCATGATTGATTCAGGCCTTAATAAATTGGACTGACCCCACTCCGCGTCGCCGATTTGAGGCCAACATCGGGTTCCTGAATTGATCCTTGAGCTTGTTCCGCGGAAAAAGAGACCATCCTCAAGGTGCTTTTTCAAGGCAAAGATTCACAGATCGCTGAAAATCCTAATAATGGTCTCTATTTGAACAGCAATCCTGCTGCCAACGGATTCACTTGTTTTGTGATTCTAATTTGTTTTTTGAATAATGCTACTCTAAGAAGGGGGAAAAGGTTTTTCCCTTGCTGTTCAATGAAATAGAGAATCCTCCAACTCACGTCCGGCTTCTGATGTTGTGCCTTTCACTAAGCCCGTGTGTTGCGGAATCTGTTTTTTTGATCGACAACAATCCTTTTCATGGCCGGTTTTCGGTCATTTTGACTTCGGATAAGCGATCCCATTGTGCCGGACAGGAATACAAATAGCTTTATTCCCGATTGACAATTTTCTAATGCTTGAGACTTATTTTATCGAAGTATAGAAATGTGGGAATTGATTCTTCGAAATGGGGGGAATGTCAGGGAATTGGTCTGTTTGGGTCGCCATATCGAGAAACCCAAAATTATGGATTGATGTAAATGAAATATAGTCCTTTCGAAATCAAACGACGATTCCTCTTGCCATGAGAAAATCCAATCAAGGAGCAAGTAGTATCCGTGATTCGGAGGAGGAGAGCGCAATGGTGGGAGCCACTTTTCCCGGAGGGGTGTCCCAAGTCGCCGCCGAAGATGCACCACAAATTCAAATCTAAGGTGGATTTCGGTAACGCTTCACGCTCCCACTTTATCGAGCCTGACGAAGTTGAATTTTTATATCGCGCACCCTAGGGGGAATCCATATATTTATTGCCCAAAAATTGCGCGGAAATGTGATTTTCACCTGAACATGCTCATCCCGTGCTGATCTTGAGCAATGTGGCCATATTAAAAATTCAAGATTGGTGGTCCTAGTCATCTGAAGACCTGCACATTTTCTGAGCCTTGGACTCCCCTCAATTGAGGTGGAATTGCAAACAATGAGAAAAAGACGACTTCTTCGATCGAGTACGAACGAGACTTCTTCTCGGACTATGGGGACTTAGTGATTTCCATTCCAAAACTTGACTCAAAGTCGTCGACTTTTGAGGCTCAAGTAAACTGGCAAGCGTTTCAACGTGCAAAAATAATTTGTACGAGATGTTTCAAAAAGACGGTGCAAAATTCAGGTATTAAATAATCGTTAGCGGTACAATATTATAGTTTCCCTCTCTTCAGCGAGTCGATTTGTGGCGAAAATACATGAATTATTTACAAAAATGTAAAAATTGGCAGCGCATGTGCAAACGTCCAGAATGGAGTTGATGCCATCCACGGCAGCGGAGTTCAAGGTGATTTTTAGCGGCGCTGAAATTGGAATCGGATTCCTGTTCGTGATTTGACTGACAGAGAATCATTGGCGTTCAGCGCAAATGGAAAATATGATCTCTGTTGCCAATGAAAAGGCTGGCCAGAGAGGATGCATCGTGAAATAAACAGCCTCGGTTTGTCATCCGATTTGGTTTTTTTATTTCAAAATTGTCTGCCATAGGACAAAAAGGAAACGACGGAATAGAGAGTTTGTCCTGAATGGCTTGTTTTCCATTTGTTTGAGGGAATGGTACTCAAAGTCATTCTCAAAATGAGATTGCAGGGCATCGAATTCGAGCGGCGACTCTTGGGAAAGAGACTTGTTGAGGATGGAGTTTAAAGGCTAAAGGGGATTTTGCTATGGTTAATCCTAATCATCCGGAGAAGGCAAAGAAACGGATTGCGGAGCGGGGGCAGTCTCTCGTGGAAACTGCCATTGTCCTCATGCTCCTGTTGCTTTTGACTTTCGCGATCATCGATTTTTCTTCTCTGTTCTATGTCTTTCTTGCCTTGGAAAATGGCGTGAGCCAAGCGACTCGATATGCGGTCACGGGACAGTTGCAATCAGGAAATGATCCCAACACGGGAAACCCTTACAACCGGGAGGGATCAATTAAAAAGATCATGCAAGACGTGACTCCTACGCTGGATATAACCAAGGCCACCATCACATTTTCCAACATCACAAAAGGAACAAGCGATTCTGGGGGGCCGGGCGATATTATTCGGGTCAATGTGAGCTATGACTGGAATATTATCACTCCACTCATTCGCCCCTTTTTCAGCGGAGGAAAGATTACTTTGAAAGTCTCCTCTACGATGAAAAATGAAACTTTTTCTTAATAAGTTTGGATGGGGACTATATTTGACTGAGCGTCATTTTATGTCCACAGAGTCCCGATAACGCAAGCGTCTGCTGAGTCTTAAAGATTAATATTTGCCAATGATTGAGGAAATCCCATGAAGAAAAGCATGCCAAAATCATGGATAAAGAAAATGACGGCAGAAGAGTTCCAATCCTCTTCCGGGCAGGGTTTAGTGGAATTCGCTTTAACATTGCCTTTGTTGCTCATTTTGGTGTTGGGAATCATTGAAGTCTCATATGCTCTTTACGATCAGCACTTGCTGATCAAGTATGCCAGGGAAGGCTCCAACCTGATATCACGAGGGACGAAGATAGGGGATTTTAACGGTGCTCCTGGCGCTGCCACTGCCATGGTATCCATGGCATCTCCTCCAGTCGATTTTAATAGCGCCAATTCGACCATGATATTTTCGGTCATCCAGGTGGGAGCTACCTCAGGGACCTCCAACTATGGCAAACCTATTCTCTATCAGCGATATAAAATTGGGACTCTGAACAAAGGAAGTGTTTTAAATACTCTCGGCGGATCTTTCGGGGGTTCTCCGGATTATTATGCGATCAATCCGGATAATGACACAAATCTGCGGATAACCAATCTGGCCGCGCTGAATATTGACATGACGAATAACCCGATCATCTTTGTGACGGAGGTTTACAGCAATCATAATTTGATCACGCCATTCAACAATTTTGGATTCAGCTTTCCAAGCGTTTTATATGCCAATGCCATTTTCTGAATTCTCCCCTGACAACGGGGGCGCAATTAAAAGTGAGAGGACGATGAGTAAGCTTCTTTCACGTGGAGCGAGGAAGAATCCCCAAACTGTAGGAGGCTCGCGCGAGACTACCATCATCCGCGCGGCGACACAGAGGGGGTGCCGCGCGGAATCCGCCTCCCACTTTTTGTCTTCCGTAGCTTGCTTGGTTTCTCACTTTTAATTGGACCTTTGCGAATGGCAAGGCTTGACAACTTAAACAAAAGCCCAAGGCTTGTCAGGCAACTGACGGACTCACCGTGGTTGCCCTTCGCAAAAGGAATGAAAGATTTCAATTTTCTTCAAGGTGTTCCGGCTTTAATAAAAGTGCTCGCCGAAGGGTTTTAGAACACCTCTACGAAGGAGTTCTCATATGTTGAAAGCGAAATCCGATTCTGCAACGGAAAAAGGAATAGTCTTATATTGGGTTGCCGCAATGCTCATCCTTTTCTTGCTGTTTGCGGGCTTGGCCATAGACTTGGGGCGCGGTTATGTTTTGCAGGCGCATCTGAGCAAAGCCGTGGATGCCGCGGCCTTGGCCGCTGCCCGTGCCTTGGCAAGCGGAAATCCTCAAACCGAAGCCAAACGCATTTTCCTGGCAAATTTTCCCGCAAGTTTCATGGGCGCAACCGTGACTACTGACTTGAACAGTAGTACTTTTTTTCAATCTCAATACATCACGAGCACTGGCTTGAATATCATTACCGTCAATGCCCAGGCCGTGCTGCCGACCACCTTCATGCAAGTTGGCGGATTCAATCAGTTGACGGTGAATAGCACGGGAGAAGCCACGCGCCGTTTGGTTGATCTCTCATTAGTACTGGATACTTCCAGTTCATTAGGTGCCGGTTGGGCGAATATTCGCGATGCAGCCCGGAGCTTTGTAACATCCTTTTCCAATCAGGATCGGATTGCTTTGATCCTTTACAGCGATGCCGGGCGAGTGATAGACCAGATGCCTTCCGCCAGAACCTGCGATCCTCCAACGGTGGCATCGCATATTCCCGACACTAATCCTGGAGGCAGCACGGCCATGGATCAGGGGCTCTACCGAGGGTGGGATGAATTGAGAACTGTGCCGGCCGGCCAGCAGTCCGGGTTGCGGGTCATCGTTCTTTTTACCGATGGATGCACCAACAGTGTCCCAGGCCGCTATGATTACAATACGAATGCATCCCTTGGTCTTCGGACGTATGACTTTCCCAAACGGGCGAACGACAATGGCCAAACCTGGGACAATCCACAAATTGTGGGATTGTTTGATACCTCGACTGGAACTCGAGTCGCCAATTATGGGATTACTGTTGGGTATTGGAGTGATCCCACTGTTATAACGGCTCCCGACAATAAAGCTGCTAATATGCCCAATCCGCTCGTCAGCTATCATGGAGTTCCCAGAAGTTCGGGACTCCCTAATAATTTTCCCTTATATGATGCGACCATGCCATATCAAAGGCTTCTCCGGAATCTTGGACAAAACCTGCCCAACCGGTATCCCGCCGATGTGTGGAATGTGAACAATTCCGCCAGAAACTTGTTGGAAATTTTAGCCGACCGGATTCATAAGGATAATTCAGGGGATTATCCCATCCGGATTTACACCATTGGGATGGGCGCCCTGGTGCAGATGATGTTGGGGACTGTGCCTGAGACCGGAGAAAGCATGTTGCAGCGAATTGCGAACGTTCCCGGGACGGCGGATTACAATTCCGCTTTTGCTCCCGGAAATTATTACTATGCCCAGACTTCGGCGGACGTGAATGCTGCCTTCCAGGCTTTGCGGAGTCAGATTCTCAGGCTCAGCAAATAAGCAGGAGAATTCAAACTAGGCGCGGATCTCTATTATTGTCCAATCAGGACCGCTTCCCAGGAGAACTTCATTCAAATTGCCATGATGTGAATGAAGTATCCCTCTGCATTCAAGTCGACAGGGCAGGACCTTTTTCATTGAATAATAATTAGGCGCTTCGCCCATTTTTTCCTTCTCTTTGCAGTCAGTCCGGTTTCGCGATCCATCCCTAGATGTCAGCATGGTTTCGCTGAGTGAATGCCGTGTCCTTCCTGATTTTCTCATGACAAGCCAAAAAAATGAGCATGCTACTAAAAACTGTCACGCCCAGGAGTACTCTTTCTTAAGATTATCGAAGTAAAATAAATTCAAATTCGGGCGCGATTATGCGATTGTAGAATCAGCTTCGATGGAGGCATCGGTGTTTTTTTCCCAAGAGCTAGCTGGGACAGTGCAGTTACTAGCACCGGTTATGAAATTTGCTTGTCCCGTCGAAAGATTCGAACTTTGATCTTTGCCGCAAAAACCATACTTTAGCGCAGGGCCGCATCGGCAATCCGCCTTGGCGGATTCTTGGCATTTGGCTTTGCAAAAAGCCGTGGAATCGCAGGCGATTCCACGCTGCCATTGCTGAATGCGCGGCGGGACTTTCGAAAAGGCCACTCATGCCAGCGGGGCTGGCACAACAAGAGGATGAAAACGAAGTGAGACGTGCGAGTGTGACGAAGTCACCCGTCGCGAGTTGTCTGGCGGGCTTCGCCCGCCGAGCCAACGCGCGCAGGTGGCGGCGGTCACTCGTGCTCGCTCCACCTTTGCCTAGCTTGAATTTTCTAAGGAGGATTTGGATGGCTAATCAAACATCTCGCCGTCAATTTATGAAAACGGTTGCGGCGACCGCAGCCGGAACGTCACTAAGTTTTCAATTTGAGGAAAAAGCTTTGCTGGCGCAGCAGGCGGGTGGGGAATCCGCCCAAAGCCCATCCGCAAAATCTGGCATTCTGCCCATGGGACAAATCGGTTCCCTGAAGATGGGCCGGATCTTCTGCGGCGGAAACCTGACCAGCGGTTTTGCCCACAGCCGCGATCTGATTTATGTTTCCGATCTGCTGCGTTCCTATTTTACCGACAAGAAAATTTTTGAAACCTGGCAGCTCTGTGAAGAGCAGGGAGTCAACACGGCTATTTTGCGGCTCGACCAATATGTGTTGCGGCTGATTAATAAGTACTGGAAAGATGTGGGCGGAAAACTGCAGTGGATTGCCCAGGTGAAAGTGAAGGAAAACGATCTTAAATCGGAGCCACTCGAAGCCATCGACAATGGGGCACTGGCGGTTTATATTCACGGCGGCGTGGCCGATGAATTTGTGGCCAGTGGCAAAGTGGATTTATTGGGAGAAGCCGTGGAATTGATCAAACAAAACGGAGTGCTGGCGGGAGTTGCGGGTCATGCCTTGGAAGTGCCCATGCTATGTGAAGAACACAAAGTCCCGGTCGATTTTTACATGAAGACGTTGAACAGCGGAAATTATTGGAGTGCGGGACCCCGCGTGTCCAAAGATCCAAACTGGAAATCCATGCCGCCGAAAATATTGGCGCCGTTGGAGTATAATGCAGATACGAAGGACAATATGTGGTGTACCACTCCCGAACAGACAGTGGCTTTCATGAAGACCGTGAAAAAACCCTGGATCGCTTATAAAGTCTTGGGAGCCGGGGCTATTCATCCTCGGGAAGGCTTTCAATATGCATTCCAGAACGGTGCTGATTTCCTTTGTGTCGGTATGTTCGATTTTCAGGTCGTGGAGAATGTGGGAATCGCCAAGAAGATTCTGACCCGTGGGCTTATGCGGGAGCGCCCATGGCATGCCTAGGAGCAGCTTATTATTCCAGATTCTAAACAGAAGCAGCACATAAGTCCTCTCAAAAATTCGGTTGTCAGCCGCCGAAAGTGCTCACTTGGTCGGCTGGCGCGGGCGGACGCTTCGGTGGCAAAGGCGGTCATGCTTCGCCCTAACCGCCGCCAGGCGATGCCAACGATGCGCCACTTCATATTTGGTTCTTGCTTTTGATTGCCCCCGATTTTGTTGGCTCTTTGGACTATTTATTTTTTGTCGAAAGTCCAAAAAAATACGGGAAGAGATCGAGTCCGCTTTCGACGCTATTATCTGCAGAACCGCATATGGCTGAACTGCAGGCTCAACAAGATTATGAAAATGCAATGAATTCCCTTCGACTGAAGGGGTGGGTTTAATTCGGGAAAGCCTTCCTTTAATAGGGCACCACTCCCGCTGATTGAAATGCGCGACCCCTCTGCGGGGAGGGTTTTTCGAGGGGATGGTATGAAAGGAACATTGTCCAAGAGGATTTCCATGATTTTGGTTTTCTCCTTGATGACGATTAGTTTAGGCCGGACGGCCATGTTCCGATGGCAGGAAATGGAACAGGCTATACGACAGGCCTGCCAGGTGAATCGACTGAAGGCTGGAGCCGATTGTCCGACGCCCGAAATCCAATTGATCACCAGTAATTGTATTCAACCTGGGGGTAGTGGAGAGGTTGTGATTAGAGGGAAATTTTCTCCCGGGACCAAATTTGTTTTTGAAAATGACAACCTTGAAGTAGTGAGTGAGAGTTTAGTGGGGAATGTATACAAAGCTACGCTGAAAACGGTCGCGGGGATTGGGCCGCAGAGCGCCTCGGTTTCCGCTTTTTCCCCCTGCTGCAAATCCACCCGGCATGAGGGGGGTGCAGTTGTCGGCGGGAAGTACGAATGGAACTTGCAGACCCAAAACGGCTGGAGGGTTCTCGGGAGATTGGTCAGTGACAATCGATGCGGAGCCTCCCAGGGCGAAGGACAAAGCACCTATGAACTTCAGTTCTATCGAGGCAATGAAACCGTCCCCTTTGAAAAACGGCAAGCGTCTCTTCATTTTTCGCAATTTGAGAAAACCCAGTATCGTTTTGCCATCGATCAAACCGACAGTTCCGCCAAAGACGCACAGGAGGATTTGCAGTCGTTGGTGAAGAAGATGATGGATCCCAGCACCTCCGAAGACGAGCGGGCAATAATCATGAAGAAAATGGAAACGCTGCAACAGCAGATGGTCGCCAATCTGCAAAAAATGGGGAATCCCGCGGAAATTCAAAGAATGGAGCAGAAACGCCAGGAATTCGGTTGTGAAGCGATGGAGCTTCAAGTCAGCGCAGCTAATGCCCAAGGGAGCTTGCGCTGTTCCGAAAAGGTTGGCCGGAGTATTCTCTTGAACGGGACAGTTAAGTACTTGGGCCAATGATTCAGGAGTGGGTGTCTGAAGCTCAAGGAATAGCATCATGAAATCGGAATCCTTATCGGAAGGGGGGAGGACGGCAAAGTCCATCCGAAATTGCCAGGAGGCACGGATTGCGCCATGCCATCCCTCCACTTCAACCGGGAAAAAGATTGTCATTACAGCCCCACTGACAGAATGCATTGATCATGCGGGGTTTTTTATCCAAATGGGGATGGCCTCTATGCCCATCTGGCTGGAATGGATTTTTGATAGCAAATATCCGAATTGGAGGAAGGTGGAAAAAAATTCTGACGGGTCCGCCCGATATATGCCTGCGGGGGCACGAGTATTGGAGCGGGCTTTGCTGGACGAGTTTTCGCCAGATTTCATTGTTTCCTGTTTTCCGGAAGATTTGCTCCGGTTCCTTGGCCCTGAAACTCGGGTTGTCGCCGTCTCGACCCACAATCCGTTGGGAGTGACCTTCGCGGCCGGAGTGTACGCTTCGGTCTTTGGTACTTCCCGGGAGCCCATCAACTCTCATCATGCTCGAGCCATGTTCCAGTGTATCCGATCCAATCCATTCCGCGGAAATTTCAAAGTGATCGTTGGGGGATCAGGCGGGTGGCAGATCTCACAAAACGAAAGTTTTGAGGAATTCGGCGTCGATTGCATAGTGGATGGACGCGCGGAATCCCCCGACACCCTGGAACTTTTTCGAAAAGCTTTCCGCGGAGGAGAGTTGCCTCGGACTGTCCTGGTTGGTCAAGTTTCGAACCGGGAACAGATCATGGTTCCGGAAAAGCGCACGACCTTTGGCGTAGTGGAGATGACAACGGGATGTGGGCGGCGCTGCCAGTTTTGCCTTCCCGACCAGAATCCTCAACTCGATGTTCCCAAAGAGAAAATCATGGCGGCAGTACGCGCCAATGTTGAAAATGGAAATCGGCAAATTTCGTTAGCTTCGGAAGATTTTTTTATCTGGGGGCAGATCAAGACCGATACCCCTTTCTTCTTCCCGAATCGGGAGGCCTTGCTCGATCTGTTTGCGGAAATCTCCGGGACCCCTGGGGTGGAACATCAGATCCTGAGCCACTGCACGATCGCCCCGGCCGTGGTGGATCCGCTGTTGGTCAAGAAACTTTCCGATTTGATTTTGGAGAAAAGCCCGCTTCATCTTCCCCAGATGAGCACCCATTCCGAGAAGAAAATTATCTCGCCGCTGGTAGGATTGGAAACTGGATCAGTTCGGATGGCCCACCAAATTATGCCCGGCAAAGCACTTCCTTTTTCGATTGAAGACTGGCCCAGCGTGGTGTTGGAAGGTCTGCGCGTGATGAATGAAAACAATTGGTTTCCTGTTATGACTATCATTATTGGGAGCCCAGGCGAAACGGATGAAGATGTGAGGGCCACTCTTGATCTGGTCTATGAAATGGAACGCCGCCGACTTTTTGCCTTCCTCGTGCCTTCCCTCTTTACGCCCCTCCATGACACTCGCCTGAAAAACCATAAGGGTCTTTCTGAAACCGCTCAGTTGACATCCCTCCAATGGCAGCTATTGTTGAAATGTTGGAAGATGAACCTTCATACTGGCATATATAGTTGGTGGGGTCCTACCGCATGGCGGTTGGGCTCGATCGGCCTATGGCTTTTGAAACTGAGACGATTGAATGGTCCGAAATTCACCTGGCCTCTTTTGATGTTTTCGGGTTTGTTCTCTGAAAGACGACTGGTGAAAATGGGGAAGATTTATGGAGGGGCGCCAATTCGCATCAAAAGCAGGCAGGAATTGATTTTGTCGCTGAAACCGGATTATCGCCAGTACTTACACGCCGACAATGGTGATCTCCCTGAAAACCATGCCTCTGGCCGTATTTAAGTAATCACTTGCGGAGGATCTGCTGCCCGTCCGGGAGGATGGATTCTAATGACCAACCGATTCCGGTTTCTTGCACACCACCACCAGCGTCAAATCATCCTCGGCTGTAGTGCCGCATTCCCCGCCCGAGGGATGGTCGGCTTGCCTGATCCCATCGCTATGGAGCAGCACAGTGTCGTCATCCTGGAGTATCACCGTCATTTTATTTCACTTCAAATTCGTCAGCTGAACAAATCCTTTTGATCTCGGAGCCTGCCAATGAAAGACCAATTCAAGGATTATGAGCATTTGATCCGGCTGGGATTATTGGTGGTTGTGGTTGTTGCTGCGTTCTTCTTAGTGCGTGGTTGGCTGATTCCTAAAGGTTTTGGCCAATGGGGCCATTACCGTCCTGGCGCGCTGGAGGACAATCGAGCCCATGCCTTGGTTTTTGCCGGCCAGAATGAATGCACAACATGTCATGAGGACATCTGGAAGACCAAGCAAGGGGGGAAACATGCCGGTGTCCATTGCGAGGCTTGCCATGGCGCCCTGGCTTCTCATGCTGCCGAACAGAACCCTCCAAAGCCAGTGAAACCGGATCCACTAAAGCTTTGTCCCGTCTGCCATACGAAGGACGTGGCCAAACCCGCCGGATTTCCGCAGATAGAACAAAAAGAGCACAATCCCGGCGCAGCCTGCACGGATTGCCATCCCGCCCACAAGCCCGAACTGCGTTAAGAGGAGTTTATCATGTCTATAACTCGAAGATATTTTCTCAAAAAAGGGAAGAAATTTCTTCTGCTTGCGGCAGCCAGTCCAGCAGCCTTAAAAGCCTTGCTTGCCAAGGAAGCCGGAGATGGCCCGGATTACAAAGCTTTCAATCACTGGTGGGCGATGTTCATTGACATAGAAAAGTGCATCGGCTGCGGCAATTGCGTACGGGCCTGTAAAAATGAGAATGATGTGCCCCGCGAACCTTACTATTTCAGAACTTGGGTTGAGCGCTACCACATTCCATCTCACGATCCCTCCCAATTGGCTGCCACCGAACATCCTGTGGTGGACTCCCCTGATGGCGGGATGGAAGGTTTCCCTCTGCGCTATTTGAGTGGCGAAAGTTCCAAGGACTTTTTTGTCCCGAAACTCTGCAATCAGTGCGCGCATTCTCCTTGTGTGCAGGTTTGTCCCGTGGGAGCCACATTTGAAAGCCCGGATGGCGTGGTACTGGTGGACAAGAGCTACTGTCTGGGTTGCCGTTATTGTGTGATGGCTTGCCCATACGGATGCCGATACATCGATCCGCGCACTCGCACCGTGGACAAATGTTCGCTCTGTTACCACCGTATCACCAAAGGATTGAATACGGCTTGTTGTGAAACATGTCCGACCGGCGCTCGAGTCCTGGGCGATTTGAAGAACATGGCTGACCCCATTCATCAACTTTTGCGGACACACAAAGTTCTTATCTTGAAACCTCAAATGGCCACCGGGTCCAAAACTTTTTACAACGGCCTGGATGGGGCTGTGCGATAGGGGGATTTATGGAAAGCATCATCCAAGGGGTGGAAGGGTTCATGTACCCCAATGAGATCGAGCTCCAGTGGAGCATCCTGATTGTTCTCTATCCTTTTATCACGGGATTGGTAGCCGGCGCTTTTATCTTGGCTTCACTGGAAAAAGTCTTCCGGGTAGAGGCGGTCAAGCCCACCTACAGGCTGGCGCTGCTCACGGCGCTGGCATTCCTTTTAGTGGCGCCCCTTCCTTTGCAGCTTCACTTGGGACATCCGGAACGCTCCTTTGAAATGTATTTGACGCCTCACAAGACTTCCGCCATGGCGATGTTCGGATTTGTCTACTTGTGGTACTTGATGGCAGTTTTGCTTTTGGAGGTCTGGTTGGAATACCGGGCTGAAATTGTCCAATTTGCGCGGGAGACGACTGGATGGCGGAGGAGAATTTATCGCCTTCTCACGCTGGGCTCCAATAACACTAGTCCGCGCTCATTTGAAATCGATAGGAAGCTTGCCTATTTTATTACCATCATTGGCATCCCTTCGGCATTCCTTCTGCATGGGTACGTGGGCTTTATCTTTGGATCTGTAAAAGCCAATCCCTGGTGGTCAACTCCCCTAATGCCCGTGGTGTTTCTTTTCAGCGCCATAGTTTCTGGCATTGCTGCCGTACTCCTGATTTACATGGTCTATGCCGGTTTGCGCGGAGCGACGGCGGATATGCGTTGCCTTGACACCATCGCCCATTACCTGTTTTATGCATTCCTAGTGGACTTTTCCCTGGAAATGCTTGACCTGGTCCACCGCATTTATGAGGCGGATGAATCGTTTCAGAGCTTGGATTTTATGGTGAAAACTCGTCTCTTTCTATCGCATATCGTTCTGCAGATTTTCCTCGGTACGCTTCTCCCCTTGGGCTTATTGGGTTTAGTCCAATTAATGAGGATGAATGAAAGGGCCCGCAAGGTGATTTATGCTTTTTCCGCTGTGCTGACGTTGATCGGAATCTTTGCCATGCGCTGGAATGTGGTCATTGGTGGCCAGCTTTTCTCGAAGAGTTTTCTAGGGTACACATCTTACAAAATGGGATTTGCCACGAGAGAAGGGATGTTGCCCGCCATTTTGCTCATGTTGTTGCCCGTGGGGATCCTTTGCATCTTGGTTTGGTTATTACCGCCTGGGAGAGACCAAGAAGCACGGCCTTCAACCTGATTATGGCAGGCCCCGTGTGATAATTGACGGTGATTGGAAATCGGAGAGACCATCGAGGAATGAATCACCCACCGCCGTGGAAGGATTCAAAAAACGCGGAAAAGCAGACAAACTCCGCTTTACTGTATCGAAAAGGTTCCGTCGAAGAATCTCGAATCTTTTTGGTTCCCGCCGAGGACCTTGAGCACGGTGATATTTCCGAGTTAAGCCAGTTGCTTGAAGAGGTCAATAAGCTGTGGAGGCCTATTAGTAGACCATTCTGACTCTGACTCCTGATCCCTCCGTACCTGAGTAGTAACGATGAGATCAGATACGACACGTTCAAAGCCGCCACGAATCAGGTCGCTATTTTGACTAATACCCGCCTTCATCCTGTGTTACTTTTCCTTTGAATTGTCTGTGGACATAGAGAATATATCCACTGGCCAGTATCATGCCGAGGATCCACCAATAGAGTCCGACCTGCAATCCGTAGAGTGGGGCGGAGGAGTTTTGAACGGTTAAGGCCAAATCAGGATTAGTATTGGAAGGGAGAACGTAAGGGTACACCCCGAAAACTACGCTGGTCAACATTCCCAACAGATAGGCGCAAGAGGAGAGAAAGGCTTTGATCTCCTGGCGCCGCCGCGTGTTGACAAAAATACCGATCAACCCTAGAACGGCGAATATCGGGAAGATGTATCCCCAGGATTGAGTGGCAAGGCGGGCCGGGATGTGGGGCTGCACTTGGAAGGTTATGGCGGTGACTAAGAGAGTCATCAAGGCGAGAAGGTAGGCTGAGATCCCCGCTATGCGCCGGGATCGTTGCTGAATAGATCCTTCCGTTTTTAACGCCACCCAAAGCGCGCCATGAACGGTTAGTGCTACCAGGGAAGCCACTCCTACGGTGATCGTGTACCAATCCAAAATGCCGGTTTCTGGGCCTAACCGAAAATTGGTCCAAAGCGGTTCAAAAAAGTAGCCGTTAGAATCCAACGGAACGCCGCGAATCACATTGCCCAATGCCGCTCCGTAGAAAAGGGCGAGTAAAAGGCTGGAGAGGGCAAATCCGGCATCCCAAAAAGGGCGCCAGACTTCGTTCTTGATGTGGTTGCGGAATTCAATGGAGATGCCTCGCAACATCAAGAGCCAAAGCACCATCATCAGGGGCAGATAGAAGCCGCTGAAGCTGGAGGCATAAAGAGCAGGGAAGGCAAAATAAAGGGTTCCGCCGGCTGCCAGGAGCCAGACTTCGTTGCCATCCCATACTGGCCCGATCGAGCGCAAGACGAGTCGGCGCTCTGCTTCGTTACGAGCCACCCAGCAATGAATAATGCCGGCGCCCAAGTCATAGCCATCAAAAACCACGTAGAGGGCAAGCATGACTGCCACCAGACAGAACCAAATATTTTCCATATCTCCCCACATCCGCGAATTACGAATTTTTAATTTCGAATAGAATAAAAACGACTAGTGACTCGTGATGAGTGAGTAGCATGCGAGTCTAGGTAACAGTTGAATGCCATCATCAACAGTCAGCGTATGCCAATTCATAACACGAATTCAGAATTAGACATTTTCAGGGCCGTGATCGATTTCGCGATAAATCAAGTAGAGGAAAAGGATGCTCAAAACGGTATACATTCCCATGAAACCGATCAGCGTGAAGAGCGTATTCCCGGCGGAGACACGTGAAGAGAATCCTTCGGTGGTGCGCATCAGATTGTATATCAGCCAGGGCTGCCGTCCCAATTCAGCGGTCATCCAGCCGGCGGTATTGGCGATGTAGGGAAAAGGCAAGGCCAGCATCAGCACCCAGAGCAACGGAGGCGACTGGAATAATTTTCCGCGCAGGAGTTGAATGAAGGAGAAGACCAAAATGGCGATGAAGATCGTCCCAAGCCCGACCATAATGTGATAGGCGAAATAGAGCAACGGGATGTTGTCAGGCCAGAGTTCGCGAGGAAATGAGTCAAGTCCCTTGACTTCGGCCGTCCAACTTCGATAGGTAAGGAAGCTCAAAGCTCCCGGCACTTCCAATGGATTGTCCAGGCGCATTTTCTCCATGTCGGGTTGCCCGAGAATAGCGACCGGAGCGCCATTCTGGGTCCTAAAAAGGCCCTCCATGGCGGCTAATGTGACCGGCTGATAACGGGCAATATTCTTTCCCTGAAAATCACCGGTGGGAAAGAGCATAAAAAGGGACGCAATTACCCCGGTGGTGACGCCTAGCCGGACAAAAATCCGGCCATGAGCATCGAATCTCTTGGTTAGCAAATAAAAGGCTCCAATGGAACTCATCATGAAGCTGGCGGTGATGACTGCGCCTATCATGGTGTGAAGATATTGCCAAAGAGTCCAGGGATTAAGAATCAATCCCCAGAAACTGGCAAGGAAGATATTACCCTTGGGACCTAGCTGATAGGCGACGGGATGTTGCATCCAGGCATCCGTGGCAATGATAAAAAAACCTGACAGCCAGGATCCGAGGAAAACCATGAGTGCGCTGAACCAATGTGCCTTTGGGCTGAGCCTTTTTTCGCCATATAAGAAAAGGCCCAGAAAAGTGGATTCCAAGAAAAAGGAAAACACTCCTTCCATTGCCAACGTTTGGCCGATGACTCCTCCAGCGGCTTTCGAAAATTGAGCCCAATTGGTGCCAAACTGGAATTCCATGGGGATGCCAGTGACGACTCCAATCGCGAAATTGATGGCGAAGATCCGGGCCCAAAAGCGGGCACTTTGGCGATAGAGGTCATCTTGCCCACGCCAGGCCAGAGTTTTGAGAATTACGATCAAGAGCGCCAGCCCCATGGTTAATTGGGGGAACAGGTAATGGTAGGTGACCGTGAAGGCGAAATGCCAGCGATGGAGAGCCAGTGCCGCATCCATGGTGAACCCTCCTCTCTTGCGGTCTTGACGATTTGATTTCTTGCGGGAAAGAGGGAAAACAAAAATAGCCTCACACATAGGGCAGACGCATAGAGCTTTTAGGAAGGAGAGTGTTCAAAAACTCCATGCGTCCCTGGTGTGCTGAATAATTCAGGAAAGGTGAAACGGAGGAGCCCATTGCTCCCGTTCCTACCGCTCCGCGGACAAGCCTTTATCTTTAGGGGTGCTTAGATACCCCACAATATGGTCTTTTTGGACTTCGTTGACCACGATTTCGTAGCGCAGCTTTGTCCGCCCAACCAGGAATTGAATGGGCTCGTTGACGGTGCGATCTTTTTTGTCGAGCGCATTGTCATCCACGACAATACGCAGGTCAAATTTTTTCTTCTTCTGATCCGTCTTCAGGATGCCAATGCGTAGATCGCCGACGAGCATGGGCCCCTTTTTCTTCTGAATATCGAATTCGTAGAAATTGCGCTCGCCCTTCATGCGCAATTGTTGCAGCTCATCGCGATTCTTGGCAATGGCTTGGGAGAGGGTCTCCTTGACATCGCTCAAGTCGCGCCGTGTCCCTTCGAGCTCCTTCCGGGTAGAATCTACGTCCGTGCGAACCTGGCTGACATCGGCGGTGACGGCTCCCAATTTGCTGGAGGCTTCCTGTTGAAACTGATTCAACTGCTGAGTGTCGGCCTTCTGGGAAATTTTGGCGCTGAGTTGTTTCACCTGCGATTCCTGGTCCGCCTTCAATTTAGCCGCAATTTCGCGGGACTGATCCAATTGGGCTTGGGTAACCCCCAATTTATTTCGGACCACGGTGAAGTCTTCGCGCATCACTTCCATGGAACGTTCAGCTTTGTTGGCCGCGGCCGCCATATCTTTCTTGAGGGCGGCTAGCTGCTCTTGGGTGTCTTTTACTTCTTTCTTGCCGGCTTCAATTCCCATGGCCAGATAAATCAGAACTCCTATTATGACCAGGAAGCCAATCAAAACAATCTTACCCAGGAGCGTGGAGAGAATCCCCAGGTGGCTGCTCGGGGTGGCGGGAGGGGAAATAGGTTTTCCGTCCGTAAGACTCATAAATTTTTTCGTTCCTTTCCGTAATAGAGATAAGGCATTCTTTCAATCTAGATTTTGGGGCAAGATTACCATTGAACGGCCAATTTGTGTACTCCAAAATCATAGAGTGCAAAATGTCCCGCTGGGTTGCAAAGTAGCCCCGCCTGATGGTCAGGCGGTCAATAAAGTGATGATGCAAATTTGCAGGTGGAACGCGCGATCCTTCGCGCATTGCCCGTGCCTCCCCGG
>CAWDMN010000112.1:0-73650 GCA_963803155.1 uncultured Acidobacteriota bacterium | reverse complement strand
ATTAGAACTTATGTAATCGTTGCTGTTTGAGGTGTCAGGCGTTAGGGACTGTGGCCGCAGTTCATTCCCTCCGATGCTGAAAGCTGGAAATTCCCATGCAAAACATCTGGAGGATGTATTGCGATAACTAGACTGCTTCACATTACCGGAAACCGACATCCAATGACCTTAAGCTCTCCTGATTCTTTGCGATCCTATTTGTGCCAGTAGACATCCCACCCTAGATACTTGCTCAGGGCTTCATGCACGCTTGCAGCCACGGATGAGAGGTTGGCTGCTACATGATGTTCAAAGCCGTTCTCACAGATATAGCGCAATAGTTCTTGCAGGTTTGGAATTCGGACAACTCCATAGCCGCCAAAGGTGTCAACTGGATCTTCAGTAAAATTTCCTTCTCCCAAATAAGCGGAGATCATTCCAAAATTGTCGTTGGTGGAAACACGGGCAAAACTCATGGGGCCAGCTTTGACGCGGCCCACGCAAGTCCCATAAGAGTTCGCCTGCCCCACCGACCCCGCAATAATTTCTTGATAATCCATTTTTACATTTTGGAAGAAATGTTTCGGCAAATTACTACAATGGAAACAAACGGCCTTGTCGGGATCAGCGCCGTAATTGTTGTTCCAATCCAGCAGCGCGCTGGGAGTGCCTGAAGCCAGTTGGAGCGCATACATACCGATGACGCCGCATACATCAACCTCACAGGCGCTAGCCATAAGGTTGTTGCTCATCATGCTCATGACCGCGCACGGCACAACTCCATAAAACTCCTCAATCGCCGTCCAGCACTGGAATGCGCTGACATTGAGATCGTTGTCCGCCATCCATTTTTCGGCCACGGCGGCCAGTTTGGCCATTTTCATCAACGCCGTTGGCGGAACGCCAACTATGGGAATGTAATTTTGAAAGTCACGGAGCTTTTGTTGAACCGCATCATCGTTGTCCTTCAGTCTCCCAATCCGGCCCAATATTTCAGACAGGTCGACCGTTTCCACCGAGATCCCCGCCCCCTCTAAAAGTTTTTCGCTGAACCGAACTGTTTTGAAGGCGTCCGGACGGGCGCCGATGGCGCCAATCCTGGCTTTTCGCAATCCATTGGTTATGCGGCACACTGCGCCAAACCAATCCAAATCTCTGGCAAACTCTTCAGACTCCAGACTTTCAGTATGCAAGCTAGTCAGGGAGTAGCGGATCCCATATTGGCTCAAATTATTGCAGGCTGACATCTTTCCACAAAAACTGTCCCGGCGATCGGCAATAGTCATTTTCCCCTGAGTGTCAGGCGTGGCTTGAATTAGAACCGGAACATTTAAATTGGCCATGCGCAAAGTCTCAGCTATGGCGCGCTCATCTCCAAAATTCGGCAAAGTGACGATCACGCCATCGATTTCTTCTTTGTGTTTCTTAAACAACTCAGCGCACTTCTTGGCCTCTTCGCGGGTCTCCACCGCACCATGCTTGGACTCTTCCGGCCCCAAAACAATTGCCTTTATTCCAGCCTTTTTAAAAACATTGATTATCTCTTCCCTGCCCGATTTCGCAAGGTGATCGGGGAAAAAGCCGCGATTCCCGACGATCACGCCCATGGTCATCTGTTTCAGCATTATCGTCTCCTTATCAGGATTTTGTCGCTAAAGAATGTGCTCATATTTATTAGAACTTCCGATGGACAAGCTATTCCGTTCTGATGATAATCATTTTGTCTTGATGAAACGAGCGCACCTCAATGCGTCAGATTGGGGAAGTCTACAAGAAGAGCTATGAGCTGTCAATTCACCCACGAGGAGAAAAATGGAAATACTCCATCCGAAAGCATTGACCATTGCTGGCTCTGATTCCGGGGGAGGTGCGGGGATTCAGGCGGACCTCAAAACATTTTCGGCCCTAGGTGTCTATGGCAGTTCCGTGATTACCGCTGTCACCGCTCAAAATACCAAAGCAGTCACCGCCATCTTTCCGATGACGGCTGACGCAGTCGGCGCCCAACTGATCACGGTGTTGGAAGATATCCAACCAGATGCAATAAAAACCGGCATGCTGGCCACGCAAGAAATTGTTGAAATTCTTGTTTCCATATTGCGGAATTATCCTTCCATTCCACTCGTAGTGGACCCCGTCATGGTCGCAAAAAGCGGGGATTCCTTGCTTTCCGAAAAGGCGGTGGAATGTGTCCGAAAGAAATTGTTGCCCCTGGCCTCAGTACTGACGCCGAATATTCCAGAGGCCGAGGTTTTGACCGGAAAATCCCTCGTCAGAGAAACGGATTATCGTCAAGCGGCCCGAATACTGCGGGATTTGGGTGCACAAAATGTGATTATCAAGGGAGGACATCGCCCCAGAAATTCAAGCAAAACAAATTCAGAAGTGGTTGACCTCTTTTTCGATGGAGCGAATTTTGAAGAGATCGGGGGCCCGTGGGTTGATACCCAGCATACGCATGGAACCGGCTGTACTTTTGCCTCTGCTATTGCCTCCTTTCTCGCCAAGGGGTTCCCGCCCAGGGAGGCAGCCAAGGAGTCTCGCCAGTACCTGACGGGAGCGCTTCAGGCGGCATTTGCGGTTGGTGGCGGAAAAGGCCCGGTCCATCACTTTCATCGATGGTGGAAATAAAGCCCGCCAGCTAAATCGCCTCTAACTTCTCTGGGCGATCCAACAGAAAATTGCCTGATCAATCGCCCGCCAGTTTCATCGTAATCTTCCATCGGAGCCTTTTAGGGTGTTTTAATGCCAGTCTTAGATTCTCATTTCTGGCTGCATATTGCATTGTTGCCGCAACCAAGCATATCCAGGTTTGATGACTTTATAAATTATGTTGCAACGCTCTGCATAGGGGATGAAGGCACTCTTCATGGCATTGATGGTGATGATTTCGAAGTCATCCATGGTCAAGCCAAACACATCCGCGGCCGTCTGAAATTCCTGAGTCATACTGGTCCTGCTCATCAGGCGATTATCTGTATTTAGCGTCACCCGGAATTTTTCTCTGAAAAATATTCCAAAAGGGTGCTCCCGCAAACTTCGTGAGGCGCCGGTATGAACGTTGCTATTCAAACAAATTTCCAGGGGAATCCGCTTATCAAGAACGTATTGCGCCAAATCTCCAAGCTTGACGACTTTCCCATCGGCGATGGCTATGTCATCAATTAATCGGACTCCGTGCCCGATCCGATGCGCTCCGCAATATTGAATGGCCTGCCAAATTGATTCCTTGCCGTATCCTTCCCCCGCGTGAACGGTTATGTTGAAATTCTCCCGTTGAATGTAATGAAAAGCGTCGATGTGTTTTTTGGGCGGATACCCCCATTCTTCACCGGCGAGGTCGAAGCCCACGACTCCGCGGCCACGAAAATCCACCGCCAATTCCGCCATTTCCAGCGATACTCTCATGTTGCGCATCGCGCAGATAATCAAGCGGCCCGGTAAACCAAAATCCCGGCCTCCCTTTTCCAGACCACGCAGTACGGCAGCCACCGCCTGTTGGTGGGATAATCCGCCCTTAGTGTGAAAAACCGGGGCAAAGCGAGTTTCGAAATAGACGACTCCGTCATTTTTCAAATCCTCTACTTGTTCATAGGCAATTCGCTCCAACGCTTCTTCGGTTTGCATTACCGCAATGGTGTGGGCAAATCCTTCAAGATATTTGGGGAGACTGCCATGGTTGGCGCCATGAAAAAACCAATCCATTAATTCATCCGGATTCGCGGAGGGCAATTTGCGGTACTTGTATTTCAACGCGAGTTCGACAATCGTTGAGGGACGCAAAACTCCATCCAGATGCTCATGCAGCAATACCTTGGGAAGAGCCTTCAGGAAGGCCAGATCGTATCTCATAACTTAAATATAACTCAGGAGGATTTCCGGTGAGCGAATAAAGAGGAGGGGAATTCATTCGGAAGAAAAGATGGAGGCGAGGAGGGGATTCGAACCCCTGAATAAAGGTTTTGCAGACCTCTCCCTTGCCACTTGGGTACCTCGCCTCACACTCAAGCTGCGTGGACTTTGGCAGCGCAATGAGTTTATACACTCATTGCCTTCGGGAGTCAATACCTTCCTATTCCCCCAAATCCACGCCTGCAGGCCGGTGTATTTGGTTCTCCAACTCACGCTTGAATCCCAAAACGCCCTGTGTCATCATCCTCTCACCCCGTTGGTGAATCGGTTTCTTTAGCCGATAACTTTCTAGACTGGCTTCGACCTCATTAGGACGGGTTTTGCGTCTGCTTGTCCCGTATCGCTTTTATTGTTGGAAAATGGGAGTCAATAACTGGAATGGCGAAAGTTGAGAATTGGGGGAATTCAGATTGGATTTCATGGTCCGCGGATCCGACCTCATCGGGAATTTGCGGTGCCCTGAGATTTTCGATGTCACAAATTTGAAGCGCTGAGGCACGCTGAGGTTTGCGTTCATCCCTCAAATCTTTTGTTTTTTTTCCTGTTTAGACATGATTTAGCTGGAAGTTCTGCTCAATCTGAGGTATCTTACCCCCTTTTAGGTGGGGCAGCAGAGGCAGATAGCACTACTCCCCAAATTGCCGCCATTATTCTATGCTAAAAGACAATCCATATTTATTTTGAAAGGAGCAACCCAAACATTATGGAACTCAGTATTATCTTTGGTATTAGTGTGTTGGGTCTAGTGTTCGCGATCTTTCTTGCCAACAATGTGTTGAAACGCGACGCTGGAACCCCACAAATGCAGGTGATTTCTGACGCCATCAAATCAGGCGCGGAAGCATTTCTGCGAAGGCAGAATAGAACAATCGCCTTTTTGGCCTTTGCCTTGGCTTGTTTGATTTACATCCTTTATGCTTTTGTCCGCGCCCACACGGCCAATGATCCCGTTTCCACCGCGGGACAGTTAGCTTTTTGGACGACTTTATCTTTTATTTTTGGGGCTGCTTGCTCTGTGGCCTCCGGTTACATGGGAATGTGGGTGGCCATTCGAACCAACATCCGGACAGCTTCGGCGGCCACTAAAAGTTTGAATGGCGCTTTGCAAACGGCCTTGCGTGGAGGCGCTGTTTCGGGTTTCTTCGTAGTCGCCTTGAGTTTGCTCGGAGTGGCTGGACTATTCGCCATAGTCAAGACCTTTGTGCCGGATATTCAGCCAGCTAATATCCCACTATTGATCGTTGGCTATGGTTTTGGCGCTAGTTTTGTGGCTCTATTTGCCCAATTGGGTGGCGGTATTTACACCAAAGCAGCCGATGTCGGTGCTGACCTGGTGGGCAAAGTGGAAGCGGGCATCCCGGAAGACGATCCTCGCAATCCTGCCGTGATCGCTGATTTGGTGGGCGACAACGTCGGTGATTGTGCCGGCCGTGGCGCTGACCTGTTCGAGTCCACCGCCGCCGAAAATATCGGCGCCATGATCCTGGCAGCGGGACTCTACCGCGCCAACACCCAGCTTTTCGAAAGTCAAAGTCTGACGTTGCTGGGGGTGTTGCTTTTCCCCCTGGTCGCCCGCGCTTTTGGTATTATTGCTTCAGCCATCGGAGTCATGTGCGTGAGAACCGCGGAGGACAAGGATCCCATGCAGGCCCTCAACCGTGGCTATTATATCACTTGTATTTTGGCGATGATCGGGTTCTTTATTGCTTCCCGCTGGTTGCTGGGCCCCCTCTATTACATCAATTTCTTCATCTGTGGCGTGATTGGCGTGTTGACTTCCCTGGCGTTTGTTTATATCACACAGTACTACACTGAGTATCGGTATCGTCCTGTCAAATCAATTGCGGAAGCTTCACAAACCGGTCCAGCTACTAACATTATCGCGGGGTTCGCTGTGGGTATGGAATCCACTGGTTTTCCCATCTTCACCATCGCCATCGCGATCATTGCTGCTTTTTATCTGGGCGCCACTTCCGGCTTGAAAGATGCCGGTCTGTTTGGCACGGCTGTGGCCACTATGGGCATGCTAGGCACGGCGGCTTATATTTTGGCGATGGATTGCTTTGGCCCTATTACCGACAATGCTGGCGGAATCGTCGAAATGAGTCAGCAGCCTGAATCGATTCGTGTAAAAACCGACCGGTTGGATGCTGTCGGCAACACCACCAAGGCTTTGACCAAGGGCTATGCAGTGGGCTCGGCTGCCTTGGCGGCATTCCTCCTCTTTGGCGCATACATCGACGAAATCAAGAACTACATGCCCACCTTCGATGGCAAGATCAACCTCAACAAACCCGAAGTCTTCGTGGGAGCAATGCTAGGCGCAGTGCTGGTGTTCCTCTTCTCCTCACTAGCTATCAAGGCTGTGGGAAAAGCCGCGTATGCAATCATCAACAATGTCCGCGATCAGTTTAAGAACGACCCCGGAATCATGAAGGGGACTTCCAAGCCCAATTATGGCGAGTGTGTGGACATTGCAACCAAAGCCGCTTTGGGCAAAATGGTTGCTCCCGGCCTCCTTGTGGTAGGCATGACGGTGGGCACTGGACTGATTTTCAAGTTCTTGTATAACATGAACGGCAAACCTGAGTTTGGGGCTTCGGGCGCTGAGGTGATGGGTGGTTTCCTGATGGTTGGAACCATTACCGGAATCCTGATGGCCCTGTGCCTTAACAACTCTGGAGGCGCTTGGGACAATGCCAAGAAGTTTATCGAGACGGGTGCTTACGGCGGAAAGAAGTCAGATCCGCACAAAGCTGCTGTTGTGGGTGACACAGTCGGCGATCCTTTTAAAGACACTGCTGGCCCATCACTCCACGTCCTTATCAAACTGTTGAGCACTATCACCTTGGTATTGGCTCCCCTGTTTCTGTAATTTTTGAGCCAATCCCCCTGGATTGTGTGACAATTACCTTCACTAAGAGAACCACGGCCGAGTCGAAAGTTGGGCCGTGGTTTTCGTTTTTTGGAGCCATGGTGTTTTGCAGCCTCATCCATCTTTAACCGTTGTCCTTATAAAAAGGTTCAGCCATGTCGGATCAGCGCATGCAGGCAGCACGATTACACGGGGCCATGGATCTACGAATTGAATATGTCCCTGCCCCTCATTCCCCGAAAAGGGGGGAAGTTCTTCTCCGAATTAAGTCGACAGGCATATGCGGATCTGATTTGCATAGTTACAAAAATGGCTGTATCGGAAATACTCGGATTGAATCACCCCTGATCCCAGGACACGAATTTTCCGCTGTAGTTGAAATGACCGGTGAAGATTGTTTCGACGGAAATCACCACCCAATTGTTCCGGGGACCCGAGTGGCAGTCGATCCCGCCATAGCCTGCGGTCATTGTGAGTTTTGCGCAAAGGGCCATCCGAATCTCTGTCGTAATATTCGGTTTTGCGGCCTCTGGCCGGATGCGGGCTCGCTGAGCGAATTTATGGTCATGCCAGCCAAAAATTGTTTTCCGATTCCTGACGGTATGTCGGATGAAGAAGGATCTCTTTTGGAGCCGTTGGGAGTTGCAATGCATGCGCTGACTCTTTCGAAAATCCGTTTGGGTGAATGTGCCGCTATTCTTGGAGCCGGACCCATTGGATTATTGATTTTACAGCTAGCACGTTTATGCGGAGTGTCACCCATCATCGTGACCGATCCCCTCCCCTGGCGCTTGGAATTGGCGCGACGGTTTGGCGCGGATTTTACCGTGAATCCCTCGCAAGAAGAGGTGGTGAGCCAGATGTTGAGTCACACAGAAGGCCGGGGCTGTGATGTGATTTGGGAAGCTGCCTGGGGAACAGAAACCGTGGCAGAAGCCGCGGAAGCCGCTTGTCTGGGAGGACGAGTCATCTTGGTGGGAATCCCTGAAGAGGACAAACTGGAGATGAAAGCCTCTTCCGCACGGCGCAAAGGGTTGACCATCAAAATGGTCCGCCGGATGAAGCACACCTATCCCACCGCGATCCGGCTAGTCTCAGCGGGCAAAATAAACCTCCTCGACTTGGTGAGTCATCGCTTCCCTTTAAGCGAGGCAGACAAAGCTTTTCGACTAAATCTAGACTACACGCCCAATTCCATAAAGGTAATGATCAATTGTTGATTGTTCTCATCCCGCGTGATTAGAAGGGGCGATGGGACAGGCAATTGTCGTGAGGCTTTCAGCGAGTTTGATTATCACAGAGCACCCATTCATTTTCATCTAAAGTCAGTTTGGTGGGTTTTCGCTTCAATTTCAGCCGGAAAGGAGTCTCCGTCCCAGTAGTTACAATCCGCATCACTTTTTCCCGCGCGGTTTTATCGGGTCCATAAGAGGCAAACAATTCCAAGGGCATCATGAATGTATCAGGGACATTGGTCTGCAGAACTTTGCCCTTGATTTGGAATTCTCCTAGCGGAATCGGCGCGACATTATAGCTAAGACGATACAAGGGAATCCCCGTGTCATAAACCCACTCATCAAAAAACCAATCCAATTTTTTGTTCCCTTCCAGATCTGCCTGTTTTGGAAGCCTTTTTTCGAGGATGCTCTTCAATTCTTCAGTGCCCGTTAATCTTCCGCGATAAAGTGAAAGATACTCCCGCAGAACATCCTGGAAGGGTTGCTCACTTCCGGTGGCCGCATCCGTGAAGAGGTATCGGAGCATATGCAGAATCCAAGCCCCTTTCTCATAGACCAAGTCGTAATATCCCCGGGGGAATTTTGAAGAGGTGAGCCGGGTCCCCAGCCAAACCGGCCCCGCTTCATTCAGTGGAATTCCATCGTCATTTTTTCTCTTCAACTCCGAAGAAGCTCTTCGCATCACCTCTCGAAAGGGAGTCTCGTTCGGATAACGTGCTCTTAAGGAGAGAAAACCCAAATAATTGGCAAATCCTTCAAAAATCCACAGGTCGCGATAGCTGCGGCCGACGGTTTGATTTCCCCACCATTGATGGGCAATTTCATGAGCATGCAGACATTCCCAATAATGAGTTTCATGGTCGGCCGACAAGCCCAGTTGTGCTCTTTGTTGAGGGCTGAAAAAACTGAGGCTAGATACATATAATAGTGAAGGCCAACCCTGTCCTGAAAGCCCTGGAATTTGAGATACGGAAAGTTTGGTGTATGGATAGCGGCCAAGAATCGTCTCAAAATATTGAAGGATGGAAGCCACCCGACTGGCTATGTTCTCGGCAAAAAGCGTTGTATCGAAGCTGGTAAAATCGGGCGGAGGAGGATCAATCTCGGGAACTTGGGCAAACGGACGATGAGACTGCAATTGTTGTAGCCGGGCCCGATGGAGCAATTGTTCACGCCGGGACATCACCTCCAGGTATACGTTTTCAATTCCCCGATTGACGAAGACCTCGATTGGAATTGGGCCGGCGGAAGCTTTCTTCTCAATATAATCTCCATAATTAAACCCCGCCATCGGGATTTCGGTTTCGGCTTTCCAAAGCGAGTAACGCTGATCGGCCTCCTCCCATTCCCTTACCCGATCACCCGTGGCCACGACCGTAAAGGGCTTGGGGCATTGAAACTTCAAATGATATCTGGCAAAGTCCAAATATCCTGTATTCGGATACCAGCTTCCTCTGCTGCCCACATAAAAAACCCCGCTTCCGATGCGGCTGATCACATCTCCCTCATATTGAAATTTCAACTTCCGGATTTTTCCGGAATGGATTGGCTCGTCGAGAAGAACCAAGACTACATCATGCCCCAGACGGGTGACTTCTTTTTCGCTGGTGAATTCCCCATTCTGAAAGAAATTGAGTGGCTCCCCTTTTTCGTTGAGTATTTTTGATACCTTTAATCGCCGAGAAAGATCAAAGCTCACGACCCACTCGCCTTCAGTTTTTCCCTCGAACTCAACTTGGGTGGTCCCCGTCAAAATATCCTGCGAATCAATTTGGGTCTCCACGTCATATAAATGCACGTCAATGATATTCCCAGATTCAAAATCAGATTCGCCGCTCCTTGATTTTTCTAATGAAGGACCGATCCGGGAGGAGTATAGGCACCAAGTATCATAAACAAATCGATTATTTTTCTGATGGTACTGTCCCAACATCAGATCTTCCGATTTGCGCAAATCAAACGAGAAATCGAACAACCCCATTTTCTGACCCAATAATTGTGCATAAAACATGGGCATTTTGCGGCCATCCATCACGTCAGACACAATCCGGTAATTGGTTAAGGCAGAGGTCTTGACCAGACCGCGATATTTCTCCTCCAGCCATTTGAATTCATTCTCTTCGGAAGAACTGGCGGGTTCGACAGCGCGAATAATCTCCCCATAGGTGTCATCTGTAAAGCGAATGTAGGCTTGTAGGAAGTGTTCGTTGAGGATTGGCGCTCCGGTAAAGAGATTAAGTTGTTGCTTTTCAATTCTATCTGGAGGGATGGCAAGGATCGTCCCTTGCCCGAAGAAAAACAGGCCCGTGACGACACCACCGACCGGTTTCAAGAAAAGGAGGTGACCATGTTCCAGCGTGATTGAAACCGATCCCCGGTGTAAAGTAACCTCATTGACCTTCAACACTCGGCTGAAATCGAATTCCAGGGAGTCAAGTGCTTGGAGCAATACGACAGGAGAGGGAGATTCGCTACCCAAAAGGAAGGATGACTTTAATTGGGGCACCCAGAAGGCCAAAATCAATGGAAGAAAAACCCGAAAATGTCGCAAGAAAACTCCTGCCTCTCTTTTGAAAATAATGGCCTATACCTGAAGGGACAAATCTTTGAAATTCTTGGCCATCTGCATGAATTCCTTGATGCAAACCTGGTCATGGAGGGTTGCCAACGGGATTTTTTCGGTGGGAATATTTATGCCTCGCCATCAAACCGCCCAAAATGAGAGGCCGTGGCGGAGAGGCACAAATGCCGGAAGTATGGCACAGGTATTTCGCGTTTCTCGCCGCACTGGTCTGCGGCTCGCATGAGTTGTTCCTCTGTCATCCAAAACCTTCTCAGTTTCCCCAATATTCTTTGTTATTATCAAAGATGGAAGCCTAATTCACGGCATTCAAAATTTCCTATGGGTTAAGCGATCAATCGAAAATTTGGCCGTATCTGCAATGGCCATGACCGCCATGACGCCTGCTTGGATTGGATCGCTGACCACTAAATCCGCCACTTCCGGGACACTGCCAGCCATGTTGAGGGATATGACAATTATGCCCTTCTCCTGAACCTGCCTAATTGCCTCGGTGATTTCGCCACCCATCAAGGCCCCAGCCATCACCAGCACTTTTGCTCGAGGAAGTCTGGCCACGGCCCGAACCGCTCCCGCCAACTGAGTTTCTCCAACCAATGGAATCGTGTCCACCGATATTCTTTCACCCCGGATATTATGACGGTCCGCTTCGCTGATGGCGCCTACGGCAACTTGCCCCACCTGCGCGCCACCTCCCATTATGATAATTCTTTTTCCATAAATCTTCCGGAAAGGTTCCGGTTGTTCGATGGCTTTTACCACGGAAGGATTTTTTAAATCCTGAACCAGTGACTTGAGATTCCGCACATTCTGCAGCTCGAAATAGACTGAAGCTATCGCGCCTCCCCTCTCAATGATATCGATATAGCTGATGTTAGCCTGGTGATCCGCAATTACTTTTGTCAATCGGGAAAGAACACCAATTTGATCTTCCACATTTACTAACAACGCTGCTTCATTTTTATTCAAGAGTATACTCCTCCCCACCAAACTGAGAATTCAGAGATATATTGAAAGATGAATCACTCTCGCGGGTCAAAAAATGTCCTTCATCAAATCTCCCAAGGAACATGTTCATATTAGTCGATAAGGAATTGCATAGGCAAAATTTAATTCTAGGCGAGAATGTCTTTCTCCGTTATGCGCGAATGGTTTTGGCTTCTATCGGGCGGAATTCCCCAAAGGATCGAGCAGGGTGTGGGGATGGCTCCACCGCTTTCTCGAAGTCCCATGCGTTCCCCGGATTGTGGTATACTTTTTAGGACAATTTGGATTGGACATTTAAGATTCCGCGAATTGGTCCGAAAGGCAAGTTCAATTTATGACTCAAGACGATTCTGATTTTAGAGTTGCCGATCGCCGCATTTTCACTGAGGATGGCACGGTTCGTAAGGATCGTGTTGCGGATCCAAAACTTGAGGCTGATTTGGAAAAAGATTTCGCACGCGTCGCTTCCCCGCGGCTTGGCGCCGAAATTGCGCCACCCATGACTTTCCAGACTCTAATTCTATCCTTGAGTACAACAGCCATGCTGCAAATGGGATTACTGGCCGCGCAGGATCAAAATCAGCCCGAAAAAGATATGGAGGGCGCCAAACAAACCATCGACATTCTTCAAATCCTTAAGGAAAAAACCGCGGGAAACCTAGCCGAAGAGGAGTCTCAGCTCCTGGAAGCCTCCTTGTTCGATTTGAAAATGTGGTACCTGAAGGCCACGGATAATGTCAGGCTTTGATCTCTCGTCTCCCTCCTCAGACTCCATGCTAATCCTGTACGATTACAAATCTTTCCACAATCCAAGAGGAACAACTCTCACCATTGGGAATTTCGATGGAATACACTTGGGCCATCGGAAAATTCTCGAACAGGTGAAACTGACGGCGAATTTATCCAACACCTCTTCCCTAGTATTGACTTTTGACCCTCATCCCATGGCAGTGCTACATCCATCGCGAGCCCCTCATTTGATCACTACGATGGAAGAAAAAATCGCGTTGATCCAAAAGGCAGGAATTGATTTTTTGCTTGTTCTGCCATTCGACCAGACTCTCGCGGCTTTAGATGGCAGGGAGTTTGTGAAGCAGATTTTGTTGAAACATTTGCAGCTGCGCCACATTTTTGTCGGGAATAATTTCCATTTTGGCCACCATCGATCTGGCAACAATTCGTTGTTGGAACAAATGGGCATGGAGCATGACTTTTGCGTTCATTCCCTTCCTGAAGTGATCGTCCGCAAGGAGAGAGTGAGCAGCACTTGGATTCGCCGGCTAATTCAATCAGGCCGCATTAGCCTAGCCAACCGGCTTTTGGGGCGATTTTATTCTTTGCGCGGTCTAGTGATTAAAGGCGACGGTTTGGGAAAGAAGTTATTATTCCCCACGCTGAATTTGCGACCTCAAAATGACATTCTTCCGAAGAGCGGCGTTTATGTCACGTTTTGCCGATACAATCAACGGCAATTCCCAGCAGTAACTAACATCGGCATGCGCCCGACTCTTGCAGGGAAATTTTTGACCGTTGAGACACATTTATTGGAAACAGAGCTGCGCGAAGCACCGGATCAGATGGAAATATTCTTGCTGCATCGGTTGCGGGACGAGATTAAATTCCCCTCCCTTCAAGAATTGAAAGAACAAATCTCGCGCGACTGTCAACGTGCCAGCCGCTTTTTCCGGCTTTTTAAACATCCACAATTTATGCCCAATCCCACCATTTGAAAGGATTGGAACCATTTAGTTGAAATCCCCCGAATCTACAAAGTGAATGGTGCTCCGCCCAAAAATAACACAAGCATGGTTTCAATCGCATTGATTCGAGGATTGATGATCAGCACGGTTAATTTCGGGCCGGGGCATGGTTTTCCAAGCCTCTTATTCTCTCCATGATGGTTGGATGGGAATAATAGAAGAAGCTATAAAGAGGATGGGGAGTTAAATTAGATAGATTATCCAGCGTCAATTTAATCAATGCTCGAATAAGCGCTTGAGGATCTCGCGTAGCTTGAGCTGCAAACCGATCTGCCGAGTACTCGTTCCTGCGCGAGAACCAGGAAAAAAAGGGCTCGATAAAGAAGAGAAAGGCGCCTGAAGAAGAGGCGAATATGAATAAAGCCGCTTGCGCGGATGACTGGGAGAACCCAAAAGCCTCATAAAACCAGGGTGCCCTGATCAGGAATGCCAAGACGTACAGTCCACCCAGCGAAAATGCCAGATTGATGAGCATCGCGGTCCTAGTATGCTTTTTAAGGTAATGCCCCATTTCATGTGCCAGCACTCCGACTAGTTCATCTTCGCTCAGGGAATGAATCAGCGTATCAAAAAGAACAATTCTGCGGAAGCGTCCCATCCCCGCAAAAAAAGCATTGGAATGGGAAGATCGTTTTGAACCATCCATCACAAAAATCCCTTTCATCTTCAAGCAAGCTTGACTGGCCAAGATTTCGATCTTGTCGCGCAGCGTTCCGGCGGGCAGCGGGCTGAGTTTGTTGAACAAGGGAACAATCAGCACGGGGTAAAGTGAAACTACAAACAGCTGAACAAATGCCAGCAGAATCCAGACGTAAAGCCACCATGGTTTGTCCGCAAATTGGTTCATAAACCAAAGAACCGCCGCCAATACTGGCCCTCCAACGATAAGGGTCAACGCAAGTCCTTTCATAAAATCAATGAGCCAGAGTCCGAAGGTGATTTTATTGAATCCGTATCGTTGTTCAATGCTAAAAATTGAATAAAGCTTAAATGGAAGGGAGAGCAAATAATATATGGCAGCCATGGTCGCCAGGAAGATCAAGCCGGACAAAATGCTTCCACAATGCCAGGACCTCGACCAGGAGTCGATTCCGCCAAAAAAGCCGGTAAGCAACATTCCCCAAAATATTGGGATTCCCACAAGCGAGGAAATCAATCCCAGACGAGTTTTCTCGCGCGTATATTTCGTACTCTTTTTATATTCTTTTAGTGATATCTTATCCTGAAAATACGCAGGGACTTCCCCTTGACGCGCGGCTACATACCTCAAATTCAACCAAGTCAGCCAAAAGGACAAGGCATGCTCCGCAAAATAGAAAAGGCCAAACAGGATCAGGAATCTATTCATCATTCGATAGAGCAATCCATTTGAGAAAGCAACGGACTGGGAGGGAGTTTTTTTTCGTTTTTCAAATTTTCAAAAACGGTCCAAGTGGCCCGCGAACGATTCAAGGTGTAAAAGTGAATTCCCGGAATTTTTTGTTCCAATAATTCAATGCATTGCGCTGTGGCATGATAGATGCCGCATTGTTCCACGGCCTTGGCATCGTTTTGAAATGTCTCAATCAAACGCGCCAACGAGGCAGGAATCCTTGCTCCGCACATTTGCGTGAACCGTCTGATTTGGGGCACACTCAAAATTGGCATGATTCCGGCAATAATCGGAATTCGAATGCCAAGCTTCCAGGTCTTCTCCACAAAGGCAAAATAATCGTGATTATCAAAGAAGAGCTGAGTGATCAAAAAATCGGCCCCGGCCTCCACTTTGCGCCTTAGATTTTCCAAGTCGAGTTCAAAAGTAGGGCACTCGGGATGCTTTTCAGGATAACAAGCAGCGCCTATGGAGAAATCATAATTCTGCCGCGCAAACTCCACTAATTCATTTGCATGAGAAAACCCATTCGGATGTGGAACAAATGACGCCTGGTTCTGTGGCGGGTCACCACGCAACACCATCACATTTTCCAGTTTATTTTCCGCCAACTCATCCAAAACCAGCCGCACTTCTGAACGCGATGCACCGACACAAGTCAGATGGGCCATGGTTTCAAGTCCGATTTCATGTTTGATTCGCCCCACCAAATCCACGGTCTTGCGACGGGTCGCTCCCCCCGCTCCGTATGTGACCGATACAAAATCCGGTTGCAAACTCTTCAAAAGCCTGATCGCATCGAAGAGTGAGGCAAAACCTGAGTCTTCGCGCGGTGGAAAAAATTCAAATGAAAAACATGGCGTATGGCTTTTTAACAGTTCGTGTACTTTCATATTGGGTAGCGGAGGTTGAACTCAGTTGGCTTAGCCAGAATTCATTTTGGGGAAGGAATTTCTATTTCAAAACAATTTTGGCTTCTTTTTTGAATTTGATGAACATCTTTTGAATTTCCCGGTCTTTTCTTTTTCTCTTCCTGCGTTCTTCCCAACGCTTGGGTAATAATGCCGGTAACTTTCTCAAAGCATCGGCTAATCCAAGCAGAAAAGCAATTCGAAAGGTTATTACGGCCTGTAAAAAAAGAAGCAGCGTACCCCCGAAATGGGCTAATAACATGAATGGATCATGCAAATTCTTCCACAAAAAAAGGAACCGATTCCGAATGTCAATGCGGGCAATTTTTATTTTCCTGAAGGTCTTTTTTATGGTTGTGCTGGCATCATGATAAACTAGGCTTCCAGGCTCATACAAGACAGTCCAGCCTCTTTTCCAGGCCCGGTAGGAAATCTCCACGTCTTCCCAATAAAAAGGGGACATCAGCGGTTCAAATCCACCCAATTCTAAAAGTTTGCGACGATCGAAGGCGCAAAAACCGCCGCAAGCGGCAAAGGAAATCAAGGGATCAGCGGAGGACGCACTTTCAGGAGATCGATCATAATTGCGGAAAGCTTTCCAAAATCCCAAATAAAATTCTCCGAGTTTTCCCCCATTGCAAAAGGTGATTTGATCCCGTGCATTGGCTTTGCAGGTCACAGCAAACACATTGGGATCCCGAAAATGCTTCGCTAGAGGAGCCAGAAAATCCGGATCCACAAAAACGTCATTGTTCAACAGAACCACCACATCGTAATGACTGGCAAGAAATCCTGAATTACATGCATTCGAGAAACCGCCGTTACGCCGACGGGTAATCAATTTGACCCGCTTTTCCGGAATGGTTTCGATCCAATTCTGCGTATCATCCGTGCCGCCATCATCGATCACGATGATTTCCCAAAATTTTCCGCCACACGCCTCGTAACGATAGGCAGCGGCAAGCAGCGTTGGGAACATGGATTCGAGCAAAGATCGTCCATTCCAGGAAGGAATGACCATGCTGACGGAAGGGAGAGGAGAAGGGCTCATGCCAGGCAATACTCCTCAAGCGCGGCCACCGCTTGAAGGGCGGCAATTCTGAGATTATCAGAAACCGCCCATACCCACCAGCCGTTCGGGCGCAAAATGTCTTGTTTTAGATTTCCAACCTGGATTTGATCGGTCCCCGCCACTTCCGCAGGAGATGGCTGTTCTTCTCCTTCCGGAATAAAATGAAGATGGGGTGTGTCAAATGCGGCCACGATGCGTTCTCGCGGGATCCTTGATTCATATTCCACAAAAATTGCGAAAGCATGGCAGTGAAAGGCGGGAGCTTGCAAGACAGCCAAGGCCGGAAGGGGAGCGCCAGAAACCAGCAGCCGACGCAACTGGCAAGCCAATTTGGATTCCACGCTGGAGAGGTTTTCCTTTGCCTCCGCTCCAAGACAAGATAGAACATTAAACGCCAATTGGCGATCAAAGACCTCTTTGGGAAGAGGTTGGAAAGAAAAAATGTTGAGCGTTTGGCGCTCCAATTCCTTCAAGCCCGCACTGCCCCGCTCCGCGGCAGGCTCCAGAACTGTAACCGCCAGAGTTCTCAGATTCCCCAAACCGTAAAGAGGATTCAAAAGACGAGACAATGATAGGGCGGAAGCGTGGGGAAGGTTGAGGCAAGAATTCCCGACAAGATCCGGTTTTTTGCCCGAAGCGGTATCAAAGACAAACAACGGGACATCGGAATCCTCTACAAATGCCTGGCTCAAATCGATCGGCAAAAATCCCTTATCTGCAGCCAATGGGACATATTGCCGTGTCGTGGAACAATCCGAGGCAAAAAAAACCGCGTCTACTTCTTCAAAATTATCCAGCTCGATAGCCCGTGAGAGAAATGGCTCCTCATCGAATTCAGTCAGAAGGCCGATTTCTTCCATCTGATCCATCAAAACCAGTTTTTCAATGGGCAGCTTCCGTTCCGATAAAACCGATTTAATCTCGCGTCCCTTCAAAGTGGAGGCCCCAACAATCGCGACGCGTAATTTTTTATGATCCAACTTTTTCATAGGCTGGACAATCATCAT
The DNA here is from genome assembly GCA_963803155.1 of uncultured Acidobacteriota bacterium. GTDB lineage: Bacteria > Acidobacteriota > Terriglobia > Versatilivoradales > Versatilivoraceae > CAWDMN01. The sequence goes on along the minus strand of CAWDMN010000112.1, from coordinate 55,956 downwards.
CTAAACTCTATTTTCAACTGCCATCCAGGTTTGGCTTGAAGTCAACAAACACGACCGATTTCTCAGGCCATCACTTTTAAATATATTCATTCGCAAGACAGTTCAGCGTGAGGATTAAGAGAAATTGGAAAACAGCAGAAAGGCCTTCCTGGGCTTTATCCTTGAATCCGCTTCATTTTTGTCCCTCTGGATTTATCTTGAGAGAGTCCGCGCCAAGTGCAGGTTCGCCCCGGTGCCGAATCATATGGACGAGCTTGGCCACCAGCCCGGAAGAGGCATAAACAGAAGCAATCAGCAGCAGCATTATCTGAGAATAATGATAGATCAAGGCAACCAGCGTCGCCAGAAAGAGAAGAGTAAATTTTGATTTCCGGCTGCGCAGATCCAATTGTTTGAAACTGGGGTAACGGATAGTGCTCACCATCAAAAAACCCAGAAAACCAACCAAGCCTATCCAAATGGCGCCAATAGGCCAGTAGGTAATGGGCTCAGGAGTAAAGTGGACTATGGCCGCCACCACCCCAGCTCCGGCGGGGATTGGCAACCCAACAAAATCTTTCTTGGTATTGGCCCCCGGCTGCACGGGCTGAACAGATTGGATATTAAAACGAGCCAATCGCATGGCACCACAGATGACGTAGGCAAAACAAATAATCCAGCCGATCTGTTGAATGTGCTTGGCTTGGTCGCTGACGGTAGCGGCCATAGACTTCATCCCCCAAACATAGGACAAAACCGCGGGAGCCAATCCAAAAGTCATGACATCAGCCAGAGAATCCAGCTGCATGCCAAATTCACTGCAGGAGTTGGTTAACCGGGCAATTCGCCCATCCAATCCGTCGCAAACCACCGCAAGTCCAATGGCAATGGCCGCCAGGTCATATTCCCCTTTGAGCGTGTTTATTACGGCATAAAAGCCACAAAAAATGGTGCCGATGGTAAAGAGAGTAGGCAACACATAAATCCCCCGGCGGAAGCGGCGATTTTTCCGGCCCGATTCATTCATGAGTTCATCCTCCCCAAAATGCTACTAGCTCCCCGGACCTTATCTCCAACCTTGACTTCGAGAATCACACCTGGAGGAAGGAAGACATCCACCCGGGAACCGAATTTAATCAATCCGATCCTCTGACCACGCTCCAGTTGATCACCAGGCCTGCACCAACAAACAATCCGGCGCGCCAAAATTCCGGCAATTTGGGAAAAAGAGACTTCGATAGAACCGTTTGCTACGATAATCAGATTCTGTTCGTTTTCAATTGAAGCAGCCTCATCAAACGCCACTTTAAATTTTCCCCGCCTATATTGGACTGTCTTGACCAGTCCCGAAATGGGAGCCCGATTGATATGAACATTAAATACGGAAAGGAAAATCGAGAGCCGCGTGGTTCCATCTGCGTGGGTAGATATTTTAACAACTTTTCCATCTGCCGGGGAAACGACTACTCCCGGTTCGACCGGGATAATTCGTTCCGGATCGCGGAAGAAGTAGGCCACAAAAAAGGCTAATCCCAGAATAAACAGGCCCATCCCAATGGCTTGAAAATAAAATAGCCCGCTGGAGGTCACGAGAAGGGGGATCAAGTATGGAATTGCATCTTTTGCCATGGCACGTATTATAGCTTATCCTTATTTACATCCCTAGCGGAAAGCATACCGACAAGCCTTTGACAAATCAGCTCTGAAAATTTCATTAGCTAAATTATTCGCATGACAATGCGCAAAAAAATGTCGCGGTCTGCCTCTGAATTCAGGAAGGAGAGAGGGGGTCTTAACGAAGAAGCTTCATAACAACAAAAAGGGGAATCGAGCGATTCCCCTTTTCAATTCCTGTATAAAACTCAATTTTGAAATTCCAATTCGAAAATCAGGAGTTCTTAGCCGGTTGTTGCCGGTAATTTTGAATCATGGCCTGCATTTTATCTTTAATCTGGAGTTTTTTCTTCTTCAAGTTAACTTCTTCGATTTTTTCTACATCAGAGAGGTAATGTTTGTGGAGCAGCTTTTCCAATTGTTCTGAGTAGTCGGAGTGTTGATCGACCAAACGGCGGAATTCCTCATTGGACTGATACAAAATTTCTTTGATGTCCACAGTTTCGGACGTTCCTAATGCCATCCTCGAACCTCCTAAATTTGTTTTTAAATACCAAAAGCAACCTAAACCTGTGTCTAAAAAAAACGTAGCACAACCCTGGGAGGTTGACAAGTGAAAACTCCCGCGCCAGATTCAACGGGTATTGAAATGCCAGTCTCAGACAATAGCTGTCAAATGAACCTTGACTAGTGGGGCTGAATCCACCAACCGGCTCAGCTCAATTTCAGCCGCCCCGGGAGATAAAAGATCCAAAGGCATATAGGCCACCAGCCAGACTCTCTGCGTCTCTTCAGTTACTTTTACTCTTTGACCACCTGTTATTGGAGCATCACAGGCGCCTAATAGGTCAGCCAGAACCGGTTTTGCTTCCAGATTAAAAGGGCCTCGCAATGATTCATAACTTTCACCAGGGAGTCCTTTTCGAAAAACAAACGGAGGAGTCACCCCAGTCTCCGCCATAACACAGCATGGAACCATTAAGCTGGCTGAAAGACAGTTGCTGAGATCCACCAAGGGGCTAATACAGGGCATTTCCTCCCCCTTCAGAAGGCGTCGCAAGAGCGCCTCGGAGGAGGGACGATAACGAGTCGGATCACAGCCGGTCTCTCTGAATAGCTTTCTAATCCCGGCAACCACTGGATTCGTTGAAAGGTCTACAAGTCGAACCCTATCGTTGACCTTTTCGGCCACCCGCTGACGGACTTCATCAGGGAATTTCGTTGTCCCCGGCTTCAACTCGAGGTAAGCCCAAAACAGCTGCCATCCCTTCAACTCCAAAGTCACCGGGAACGGCAATGAATCCATAAACCCTCCCAACAGACAAGAAAAGAGCTGGATCAACACGAATGGATTATATCCACAAAGACTGAATCGCTGTCACCTTGGAGCCATATGGTATTGCCAATCGCGTCGCAAGAGCCAAGCCATGCCTGCGTCTGAGCAATTGGCTTGCCTCAAAGTTTAAGATAATCCTTGAACCGTTTGGCATGAGCTCGGCTCACGGGAATTTCGGTTTCCTGCCGATCATTCATCTTCAATTGTAATGTACGATTAAACCACGGGATTACTTCCTTGATGCGATTGATGTTCACAAGGTAGGAGCGGTGTACCCGCCAGAATGATTGGGGATCCAAATCCGCCTGCAGATCCTCCAAAGTCCTGTAATTCGTCTCTCCTTTTAAATCGCGGCTGGAAACTGAGACAACTCCGTCGGAAACGGTCGCAAAGAAAATTTCTTCCGAATCGACCATGAGGTTTCGGTTTTTGTCCTTGATCAGCAATTTGGCCCGTTTGGGGGGTGCTGTACTATTCATCATGCTGAGGAGTTCGCGGATTTTTTGTTCTGAAACCGTTTTCGATTCGAGTTGATGACGAACTCTTTGAATGGCTTTTTCCAGACGATTCTTTTCCACCGGCTTCAAGAGGTAATCCACCACGTTCACTTCAAAAGCCTTGACTGCATACTGATCATAAGCTGTCACAAATACAACCTGCGGCAGAATATCCATCTTGATCAACTCCTCAACCACCTCAAAGCCACTCAAGCCCGGCATCTGCACATCCAAAAACATCAGGTCCGGTTCAAGTTCCTGAACCAACCTAATCGCCTCGGGACCATTGCGCCCTTGACCTATGATTTCGATATCAGGGATGGTTTCCAGCAGGTATTGGATTTCCTCCAACGCCAAACGTTCATCATCCACCAAAATACATTTAATCGGCATTGCCGTACCCTTTCCAAAAATGTCCTAGGTCCGAAAAGGATTATTTGCTGTCGACGTGGCAAAGGGAATTTCCACGCGAGTGAACGTTCCATATCCAGGATTGCTGTTTACCTGAAAAATAAAATCCGATTGATAGGCGACCTTTAGTCGTTCCAAAATATTGCTCAACCCGATTCCAGAATGATAGATTTCCGGCAATCGTTCTCTCGGGACACCCAAACCATCGTCATCCACATCGATCAAAAGCCGGTCTCTATGCCGGTGCGCTCGAATTCGAATGCGTCCCCCTTCAATTTTGGGAGCAATCCCGTGTTTGATGGAGTTTTCAATAATAGGCTGCAGGATCATTCCGGGCAATATCGCATCCAGGACTTCCAGATCGATTTCCTTATCCACATGGAGTTTGTCCCGCCCAAACCGAATCACCTCAATATCCAGGTAGGTGTCAATGAAATCCAATTCCTCGCGCAAGGTAATGAAATTCTCGTGTCCTTTCAGCAATTTCCTCAAGATATGGGAAAGCTTATGAATCATGGTCCGCGCGGAATCAGGATTGGTGCGAATCAAAGAAGAAATAGAGTTGAGGGTGTTGAAGAGAAAATGAGGATTAATTTGGTGAGCCAAGGCATCCAAGCGCGATTTGACCACCAGCAATTCCTGATCGGCCAATTTAATTTCCAGGCGCGTGTTGTTCCAAATTTTAATCGCCACTCCGACGCATACAATATTGGCAATTAAAATTGAAATCAAATCCAGAGGAGATTCCCAATGGCTGTAATAAATCCAAGCCTTGTCCGTCGTGCCATGAAAGTACACACCCAACCCAATATGCACGGCATCTATGAGAAACCAGACCAGCATGAAGACAATCTGCCACCCCATCTTCACTATCAAATCCCGGGAGCGAAGAGACAATAAGGTGTTAAATGGAACAAATGGGGAAAAACGCCAAATCTCCTCTTTGCTGGGACAGAGATTTCTCAACAATCCCGCAATCATCCCGGCAATGGGCGCCAAAGGCAGCGTCAACCATTCTTTTTGCATGGCCGCGGTTATTCCCAAAAGAGCACCGGTCAGAGCCCCGATTACATTTCCCCCCAACAATCCCGCCACAAACAACCCTTCCAGACTTAAATCGAAGGCGGGATAGTCCGTTCTCTTGCGAATGATCATTCCAATGGCCAGAGGGAGCGCCCAGAATAAGCAGAAAAGCGCTTTTTGCCGGAAATCCCGCCGCTCAATAAAGAGAACTTTTTTAAAAATTAACGATCGAGCCAGCAGTGCAGTCAAGGACGCCATGATTCCCAATTTAACGAGCAATGGAACCAAGATCACCTGCTGGTTGTCATGGAAAAATTCCATATAATCCGTTGGGGAAGAAAAGATGAGGCACAACAATCCGCACTTAGATCGACTTATTGTATCGCAATTTGGCGCGGTGACGAATTCAATTCCCTTTGGATTGAACGGGTGCAATTCAAAGGGAGAGGAATAAGATAGATCTTCAAAATTTGGGGAGGGGGAACACCTCCGGAATGTAGGAGGCGCGCGCGTGACCACTGCCACCCACGCAGCGAAACCGAGGACGCTGGACCGCAGTCCGCCTTCCACTTTATCCCTTCCTCAGTTTGACTTATCTCTCTCTTTTGATTGCTCCCGGATTGATCTTGACAGTCGCCCCATTCTCCGACGTAATATTGGTTGCCGAGTTTCCATATTTCTTGGATGGGACCAAACCTTGAGAAAGATTAATCCCAACGATTTTCATATTGCCACACGTTCCACTTCGCGTGAAGTCAATCTGCGAATAGCCTTGAATTTGATTCGGGAACAGCAATCCGTTTCGCGAGCAGATCTGGCCCGGCGCATGAAGATTGGGCGTGGAACAGTCAGCGTCCTGGTAAATCAGTTGCTTAAAGATGACTTGATCTATGAAGGCGTAACAGGGGAAGCCGCACGGGGGCGCAAACCAACATTCCTCCATATCCGCACCCAGGACCGCTGGGTCGTCGCTATCGATATCCGATACAGTCAAACTTTTTTGATGCTCACGGATATCGGCGGTCGTCAAGTTGCACTCGAGAGCTTCGAAACGGTTTTTTCCGTGGAGGAGTTGGTAAAAGAACTAGCTTCCCGAATTAAGCGCCTGTTGAAAACTCATTTATCGAAGGGACATTGTGAAGGAATTGGAGTGGTTGTGCCCGGAATCGTCGATCCCAGCTCCGGACGCATCGTGAACGCGCCCACCTTGGGGTGGCTTAATGTGGAAATCAAGGACCAATTGGCTAGGGCGACCGAACTCCCCATCCACATTGAAAATGCGGCTCGGGCTTGCGCTTTGGCACAACTTTGGATGCGAAAACAATCTGAACAAACTTGCGGAAGTTTTGTTTATGTCAGCGTTTCGGATGGTGTCGGAGTTGGCGTGGTATTTCGGGGAGAATTAGTCCGCGGACGCAATTATCAAGCTGGCGAATTCGGTCACATTCCGCTGTCGGAGGGTGGGCCCCGGTGCCTTTGTGGCTCAGCTGGCTGCTGGGAAGCCTATGTTTCAAATATGGCAACCCTCGCCCGCTACTTCGGAACGGATTTAACCAAATTAGAGCCCAAGATGCAATTGCACTGCAAGAGGGGAGCTTTCACCGTTCCTGATTTGATTTTGCGAGCCCGCTCAGCCGATCCTAAGGCTAAAGCCGCCATTGAAGAAACTGCGCGTTATTTGGGGATGGGCCTCTCTATCGTGGTAAATACTCTCAATCCGGATCGAATTTTTCTGGGTGGAGAAATTACATTGGCATGGGATCTAATCGGACCCATCGTAAGGTCGAGTCTGGCGCGCCGTTCCATGACTGAGACCGCTGCTTCCACTCCCATCGATGTGTCCATCGGCTTTGATCATCCACGCCTGCGCGGAGCCGCGGCATTGGTGGCGGCCCCCATCTTCGCGGCTCCCCGTCTGGCCTAGAAGAATCGCTCTCAACAGAATAGAAACTGAAGAAAACTCCGGTCGAAATCTTTTCTTTCTCTTTAGAGTGCCTTCCTCTTTTTTCGGATCCCTGAGATCGTTGACACGACACAACCTCATGGATTTGTCTTGAGTGCCAATTCCAAGGCCTGCGTGGTTGTATGATATTTTGCAATCATATTTGGCACTTCCCAAAGTGGTAGATTCCCTGCCTGAAGATACCGCAAATAATTTTCCATCACCTGTCCAAAATGCGCTTCATGGCCCACCCGGTAACGATCCGGAATGGAAATTTTCCAGCGCTCTCCCTGCGGTTCAACTGCGATTCCCGGGTATTTCTGCTGCAGCTGGTCGATGGCCTTTTTCAGAGAATCGCCCAGGGCAATCTTGTCGCCCCGCGGAGCCGCTTCACAATAAAGTTCCGGACGATAATTTTGACGGACACTTTGTTCGATGATCACATTGGCCTTGGTCCCACGCATAATGGAGTAATGCGTATCGCCACCCCCAGCCGGAGCTTCAAAATTCCAAATCACCGACACCTTGGAATGAACACCCCGCAACGTGTAAACCATTTCGCCATTACAATAGCAAGGAAACTGGCCTGCAGGATTCATACGGTCGCGCAAAAAGCCGGCAAAATCGGACAATCCCGTCATTTTGGAATATTGTTCCCGCGTAATCAAAGTCGGCCAACGGCGCGCTTTTAACATCTTAACTTCGGATTGATAACGGATGACTTCTCCGGGAAAACATTCCCACATGACCAAATCAACCAGATGCGTGGAAACATCCACAATTCCTTCTCCCTGCTGCAGAACATCAACAAACCAGGCTGGTCGTTGTACGGGCTTGCCGGAAACAATTTTATAAAAATGATGGACGCTCTCCTTAGTCACTGCGGGCGACTCTAAGGTCCCGGACTCCATTTGACCAAAGACATTAGGAATATGAATTAATTCTTTCTGAAGAATTGTGGTAATTTCAAAACGCTCTGTCATTATGTCATAAAGCAGGACTTTGTTCTTTTGAGCCGATTCGAAAGCTGCCTTTAATAGTTGGAATCCTTTCCGATCGATGCACATAGGTTTGTCGGAAAACACATGAATTCCCGCATCTACACAGGCCTTGATGTACTCCGTCTTGCGCTGGTTATTGCCCGCCGTGACCATTACGTTACCAGGTTTTTCCTTCAGCATCCTTCCTAGAAAATCAGATCCAGCATGGACTTTCTCATCCCAATGCGTGGGATTTTCTCCTCTTGAGTTGAATCCCTGGACCCGGCTCAAATAATCCTTTAGTTCAGGACCATCCGGCGCAAATACATGGACGACAGGAGAAACTTGCGGGTACATGGATCTCTGCACTAATGCGGCATGAAAATGTCCAGGATCCAAGATCATCAATCTAATTTCCTTTGCCTTTCCTAGGGATTGATTGGCCGGCATGAGAGCATTCTCTCCTTCCGTAGACAGTTCATGGCCTGACAAATTCCACCCTTCTCCCTTTTTACAAATCGCCACTGCGCCAGCTGCTACCAGGTTGCCGAGGAATCGTCTTCTTGAACTCATTGCTTTGGTGGCGCTCCTTTTCAGTTATCATAAATTTCGTCTATTCTATTTTCAGGCATTGTTGAAGTTGATTCTTTTCTGGTTCATCATATTTTCATCATGCTACACTAAGTCTCTTTTTGTATCATTAATTTTTGTGACTGGTGAACGCATATTCATTGCATTGGCCCGGGCTCGGGAATTCATCCCGTGCATACACGCAACAAAAAATTGAAGGTTTCCGGCGCGGATGTGGGGAGGCACCTAGCTGGGAATGGTTTCATTCTGGATTTGCCGTAACGTTTGTCAGCTCACCGAGTCATCAGGATGGCCTAATTCTCGAAATGTTTCGATTAAAGAACATCTCAGGAGGCATCTCAAAATAATGTCAAAATCAATCGCTGTTTATCTGCTATTTTCATTTCTGACCTTTGCTATGGCTCTGGCGATTTTCGCTGAGCCCAAAAGCAACCAAGGCAAGGGCATTCAGATTATCCAAAATCCGGCTGAAAAACGTATTGACGTTCTACTTGATGGAACCCTTTTTACATCCTACATATATCCTGCGTTTCTAAAGAAGCCGGTTCTCTTTCCTTTATTCACCTCTGAAGGGCATGCCATTACACGCGGCTTTCCATTGTCACCCAAAGCGGGGGAACGGATGGATCATCCACACCAGGTCGGTCTCTGGTTTAACCACGGCGACGTAAATGGCTTTGATTTCTGGAACAACTCGACCGCAATTCCTGACGCACAAGCCAAGAAAATGGGCACAATTATCCATCGAAGAGTCATAAAAGCGGAAGGAGGCTCCAGCAAGGGAACACTGTCCGTAGCCATGGATTGGATTCAAGGAGACGGAAAGACTGTGATGCATGAGAATACGGTTTTCATCTTCAAGACAACTCCTCATTCCAGGATCATCGATCGCATCACTAAACTGACTGCCCTGAAAGAGAAGGTCATCTTCAAGGACAACAAGGAAGGCGTTCTTGGGATGCGCGTGGCACGGGCCTTGGAGCAACCTTCGACAACTCCGGAAGTTTTTACGGATTCCGCTGGAAGGCCCATGAATGTCCCGTCACTGGATAATACAGGAGTGACTGGACTCTATCGTAACAGTGAAGGATCTCTCGGGGATGCGGTTTGGGGCACGCGCGGCCCATGGGCAATGCTCTCCGGCATTGTGGAAGGGGAAAAGGTTGCGGTCGCTATCTTGGACCGTCCGGGGAATCCTGGTTACCCCACTTACTGGCATGCGCGGGGCTATGGATTATTTTCGGCCAATATGCTGGGAGAAGCAGTCTTTACCAAGGAGGCAAAGGAATTGAATTTTTCGATCGAGCCGGGAAAATCCGCCACGTTTCATCACCGCATAATCATATTTTCCGGAGAGACTACTCCCGATCAAGTTACTGCACAACAGCTGATTTTCGCGGCTGAAAAGTTTTGAGAGAACTTGCATTCGAGGAACCGGTCATCCACAGTAAAAAGGACAGTGGAGTTCATCTGAGCTTAATGATACGTGACGATCATAGTGCGCGGGCTCGTCTTGCGCGTCTATCCCGGCGGCCAGTTCATGGGGCGTCCACCCAACAAATGGAGGTGCAGATGGAATACGGATTGGCCCGCGCCTCTTCCGGTATTGATCACGGTCCGGTACCCGGAACGGTCAATTCCCTTCTCCCGCGCGAGGACCCGTGCCACTCCGAAAAGATGTCCGACAATTTCTGCCTCAGCATCATTCAAATCATTTAATGAGACGACATGCTTTTTGGGAATAATCAACAGATGAATGGGAGCTTGCGGATTAATATCTTCGAATGCCAAAATGAGGCCATCTTCATACACGATCCGGGCCGGCAATTTCTTCTCTACGATTTGACAGAATAGGCACATAGGAGCCTCTACATGGGGAAATTCTGAGTGTTGAGCGATGAGAGAAAAGACGCAGAACTCCTCCATTTCCAAAGGCGTGCGGCGTAAACTGCAATCCGCTTACATTGTCACGCCATCGTTCAAATTCTTTTTCGGGCGATGACGACACGGGGGATTCCATTTTGATCATTCAGAATGGGTCCCACCTCCCAGCCGGCATGGAAGAGAGCAAGGACTCTTTCTTTCATGCCGTACCCGATTTCCGCCAGGAACCATCCTTCCGGGCGAAGCCATGAAAAAGCCTGGGGGATCAACTTTTCAAAAATGACTGTCCCCGAAGGGCCTGCTGTCAGAGCCATTCGGGGCTCCCAATCCCGCACTTCAGGCTGCAACCCGTTGATTTCACCATCGGCAACATAGGGAGGATTGCTAACGATACAGTCGAGTTGTCCTTCAACGAGCCGACTTTCCAAAGGAGTCAATAAGTCCCCCTGAAGAAAACTGATATTGGATATTCCAAGGTGCTTGGCATTTCGCCTGGCTACGACTAGTGCCTCTTCTGACATGTCGACTGCGTATATATTAACCCTCGGGCGGGCTTTTGCGACCGCAATGGCAATGCAACCGGAACCAGTCCCAACATCCGTGAGGGTAGTGCACGTTGAATCGAGCCGTCGAATGGTCTCCGCAACCAGCAATTCGGTCTCCGGGCGCGGGATTAGCACCGCGGAAGTCACTTCAAATCTCAATCCGCAAAACTCTTCATAACCCAGCAAGTACTGCAATGGTTGCCCTTGAGTTCGCAAACGGATCTTATCGAAATAATCCGATTCTGTCTCGCGAGGCAATTCTTCTAGGCCATGTGCAAGAAGATACGCGGTGTTCACCTGAAGCAAATCGGCCAAAAGCCATTCGGAATGCCGCGCGGCATCTTCAATGCCGTGAGCGGCAAGAATTTGCAGTCCCTGCCGAAGAGCCTCAGAGATCTTCATATTATTAGGAAAAGCTTTGCAGAAATTGAAATCAACGTGTGTCTATCAGGCCCAGGAGGAATTCATTTCCAATTCCCTTTAGCGTGGGACTTTGCCGGCGAGAGCTCGTCCGGTTGAAACATCAGATGGCGACAGCCACTTCATTCTTCAGTTTTTCAGCCTGGTAATGTGTGACGAGTGCTTCGATGATTCCACCTATATTGCCATCCATGATGGAATCGAGCTGGTGAATGGTTAGCCCGATACGATGATCCGTTACCCGGTTCTGGGGAAAATTATATGTCCGGATTTTTTCGCTGCGATCCCCCGTGCCTACCTGCGTTCGACGATCCTGCGCTATGGCCTTCTGCTGTTCTTCCATTTCAATCTCATATAAACGCGAACGCAGTACGCGCATTGCTTTGGCCCGATTCTTGATCTGGGATTTTTCATCCTGGCAGGATACGACCAAACCTGAGGGAAGGTGGGTAATCCGGACGGCTGAATAGGTGGTATTTACGGATTGACCTCCAGGACCGGACGAGCAGAAAGTGTCAATCCGGAGGTCCTTCTCGTTGATTTCAATTTCCACTTCGTCTGCTTCAGGCAACACGGCCACCGTAATAGCGGAAGTGTGAACCCTGCCGCTGGCTTCGGTGACTGGAACCCGTTGAACCCGGTGCACTCCACTTTCATACTTTAACTTGCTATACACCGATTTTCCTTCAATCATGGCAATGACTTCTTTGAGTCCACCCACTCCAGAATTGCTCGAAGAAATAATTTCCATCCGCCAACCCTGCGCTTCAGCATATCGGGAATATAATCGAAACATTTCCTGAGCAAACAAACTCGCCTCGTCACCACCCGTGCCGGCTCGGATTTCCAACAAGACATTCTTTTCATCGTTGGGATCTTTGGGAAGCAATAACAGCTTAAGTTCCTGCTCGCACAATGGCAGACGCGCTTCCAGCGTAGTGAGTTCTTCCTGCGCCAAGTCTCTCAAATCAGGGTCCGATCCACTTTCTTCCAACAACTGGCGGGCCCCTTCGATTCCTTTTTTGATTTCCTTAAATTCCCGAAATTTATCGACCACCGGAGCCAAATCAGCGTGGGCTTTAGCGTGCTTTTGATAAGTCGCAGGATCAGCAATAATCGCAGGATCGCTAAGGTGTTGTGTCAATTCTTCGATTTTTTTTTCCAAATGTTGCAACTTTTCAAACATCAAAGCACCGCCCCAATTTTCCCGCAATTCTCCAGACTAAGAGCTTCATTTAGGGCTCGGATGGCTATTTCCAGTTGGTCATCCCCGGGTTCCCGAGTAGTCACCCTCTGCAACCAAAGACCGGGAAGCGTCAGCCACTTCAGAAATTGATTCTTTCGCTTGGCTGAAAAACGGATAATTTCATACGATATTCCCGCAATCAGTGGAATCAGAATTATCCGACTCAACAATTTCCACAAAAAAGACTCAAAGGGAATAAATGTATAAACCACAATGCTGATCAACATCACCACCATCAAGAAACTGGTGCCGCAGCGCGGATGAAGAGTGGAGTACTTTCTCGCATTTTCAACGGTAAGGGCGTCTCCTGCTTCAAACGCAAAAACCACCTTGTGTTCCGCGCCATGATATTCAAAGACACGCTTAATGTCCTTGAGCTGGGCTATCGCCAGGATATATCCTAAAAAAATAGCCATCCGGACAATTCCATCCACAAGGCTGAACAGCAGAGGATTTCCAAAAACAGGAAACTGATTTTTTAAAAGATTTGCCAAAAAGAGAGGAAGCAATTTGAAGAGCAAAACGAAAAATAACAGCGCTATCATGATATTCAAGCCAATGAGCCAGGAGCTTAGTTCTTTCGACTTTTTTTCCTCTCTTATACCCGATTGATCTTTGTCCGCTTTTACAAGATCATCAAGAGCTTGATCCGTGGAAAATTTTAAAGCGCGGATGCCTAAGACCAAAGCTTGGCCGAGCGTAGCCATTCCTCGAAAGACAGGCCACTTCCATACCTTTTTTCCATCGGAAGGTCGGGAGAGAGTTTCCTTTTTGACTGAAATGGATTGATCGCCCCGTCGGACCGCGATCGAATAGCTATTGGGAGCGCGCATCATGACTCCCTCGAATACGGCCTGACCGCCCACCAAGATCTCTTCACCCGCCGAAGTCCAAAATGGGGAAATCAAGATACCGAAAAAGTTCTTCTGGATTGAACGTTCCCTAATGGTCATGGAGATTATAGATCTAAATGCAGAACTTATAGCGTGGATATAGTGAGGAAGGGTGGATCTGCTATTTCCAACCTGTCTATGCGCTTCCCTCCGGAGAGGTTCAGCGATTTTTTCAACCTTCAATTCATCTTGAAAATCTGACAACTTCGATTACCATATCCTGCAAAAATATTTGCCTCCAATTGCAGGAGGGATTTTCTGGTCACACTCTCCGCTTAATCCGTCAGAATCAAAAATCATCTCCAAGAACGCAGGAAAATTGGGAGAATGTGACACGAACAATCACGTCGATCTACCGTCATTGCCTCAAACCTGGAGGTGAGCCCATCGGCGACGCAGATCAATTTGAAAAATCATTTAAGTCTTCTTCCCATACTTACGTTGGAATCGCTCCACGCGACCGGCAGTATCAATCAGCTTTTGCTTCCCCGTAAAAAAGGGATGACATTTAGAGCATATCTCCAAGTGGATATTACCCTTGGTGGAATGAGTCTTAAAATTTTCGCCACAGGCACACGTAACCGTGGCTTCAACATACTTCGGGTGGATGTTCGGACGCATGTACTTCCCTGACCTCGACTTTGAATTCACCTGCAAAAGGGAAAGTATAACGGCATTTCCCCTTGCCAAGCAAGCATTTATTATAGGGCAAAATCCAGTTGACAGCAATTTTTGTGTTCCAGTATAGTACCAGAGTATGATTACAACTTGAGTACCAAGGAATTGCATATCGATAGAGGTTTCTTGCCCCCGCACTGTTATCCCGTGGAACCAACCAGGATTGTATCAGAATATAGCTGGTTCTCGAATCCTTGCTATGAGTCTGAAATTTCTGGAACCAACCTGGGGGGAGTTTGCCTTCAAGATGCGGCATGTCTGGTAAAGCAAGTTACATTTTAGTGTGCGAATGCTAAAGTATTAGAAAGTTGATTTTTATTGACGATGATTCATTTTTGATGATCCGTAAATCCCGACAACAGCACTCATTCAATCGCAAAGTAAGTCCCGGCACCTACTCTCTTGCTCCTGTGACTGCTCCCAAAGAATGAAAGTGCGGAGGAAGCAATGACCGTTTCCAGCCAAAACAATTTAATCGATGACCAAGAAACCGGAAAAAATCCGGTAAGCACTGAATCCCCCAGCCCTCAACCTGACAACATCCCCAGCCAGAATGCCGCGGAATATGAGCAGATGTTGGATAATTATAGTGGGTTTGATACTCTTACCGATGGCGAAATAATCATGGGAAAAGTCGTTGCCGTCACTGCCAGTGAAGTCATAGTGGATGTTGGCTATAAGTCGGAGGGCATCATCCCCATTCAGGAATTTTTGAAAGGGGATGGCACCGTTGGAGTGCAAGCCGGCAACGAAATTGAAGTCGTCTTGGAGCGGTCGGAAGATGTGGAAGGGCGGGTGATTCTCTCTCACGAGCGGGCCCAACGACTCAAAGCTTGGGATCAAATTGAAAAAGCATTCAATGAACAAACCATCCTGCAGGGAACAGTGGTCGAAAAAACTAAAGGCGGGTTATTTGTTGACATTGGCGTGAAGGCATTTCTTCCAGGGTCTCAAATTGATACAAAACCGGTTCGGAACCTTGACGGATTCAAGGGGCAAGTAATTGAGTGCAAAGTCATCAAA
This sequence comes from uncultured Acidobacteriota bacterium, assembly GCA_963803155.1. Lineage (GTDB taxonomy): Bacteria > Acidobacteriota > Terriglobia > Versatilivoradales > Versatilivoraceae > CAWDMN01. The sequence goes on along the minus strand of CAWDMN010000112.1, from coordinate 40,894 downwards.
CTGAACAAAAAAAGGAACAACATAGTCCTCTCACGGCGAGTGCTGGTTGAAGAACGCGAATCAAAGTTGAAAGCCGAAACCCTCGCTCACTTGGCCGAGGGGGCCGTACTACCGGGTAAAGTCAAGAATATCACCGATTATGGTGTTTTTATCGATTTGGGGGGCATCGACGGCCTTCTTCATATTTCTGACATTTCTTGGGGGCGCCCTAAACACCCTTCCCACTATTTCACTGTGGGCCAGGAAGTGAAAGTTAAAGTGCTCAAATTTGACTCGGAATCCAATCGAGTCTCCTTGGGTTTGAAACAGCTATCCGCGGACCCGTGGGAAAGCGTTGGCGAACGATACTCTCCGAATAGCCGAATCCGAGGGACTGTAATAAGCCTCACGGACTACGGTGCTTTCGTCGAATTGGAGACGGGAGTCGAAGGGCTCATCCATATCTCGGAAATGACTTGGAGCAAGAGGTTGAAGGCCCCTTCTAAATTGCTGACAATCGGCGCCAATATTGAGGTGATGGTTTTAGGGATCAATCCGCAAGATCGAAAAATTTCACTAGGTTTGAAGCAAATTCAGCCTGATCCCTGGCATAATATTACGGAGCGTCATCCCGCCGGTTCAATTGTCACCGGAAAAGTACGCAACCTCACGGAATTTGGAGCTTTTGTGGAGGTTGAGGAAGGGATTGATGGATTAATCCATATCTCTGACCTGAGCTGGAGCCGCAACATCAAACACCCTTCTGAAATTATCAGAAAAGGGGAGATTGTCCAGGCGGTGGTTTTGAACGCCGATCCTGAACATCGCAGGCTTTCGCTGGGTTTAAAACAGTTGCGGCCGAACATTTGGGATGAATTTGCCGCCCATCATCAGCCGGGAGCTCTCATCCAGGGGACCATTGTGCGATTCGCCTCCTTTGGCGCTTTTGTAGAACTGGCCGAGGGAATTGAAGGGCTGTGCCATATTTCCGAATTTGATGATGAGACTGCTATGATGGCTCAAAAGGGCGAAGGAGTGGGTATTTCAAAGCTCTTCCGCATATTGCGCGTGCTCCCTAAAGAGAAGAGAATTGGATTGAGTTTGCTGGACCTTGAGATACCAGAATCGGCCGAACAAAGCATTTCACCGCCCGTGGAAGCAGAATCCTTGGATTCTATGCGTACAGAGCCAGAAATAATCCATCCAATCGATAAGGAACCTGATGGAAACACAGGCCAGCCCTCCGCCTCCATCGATCCGGTTGCTGGGGAGAATATATGAAATCCTCTCAATCCAAATGGCTGCTTTGGAGCGTGCTTGGAGGCGCGGCCTTATTGTTTTTTGTTTTGACCGTTTACGCCCTGCTCCTTTATTCGGTCAAAGAGGATGATTTGGCTGATTTCAGTTTTAGTGGCAGTAAAATTGGAGTCATCGATTTGCACGGACCCATTTTCGAAGCTCGTTCCTGGGTGGAACAAATCAAGAAATTCGGCGATTCTCCCTCAATCAAGGCGGTTATTCTCCACATCGACAGCCCTGGCGGTGGGGTGGCGGCTTCACAGGAAATTTATCAGGAAGTCTTAAAGCTGCGAGATCGGAAGAAAAAAATCGTGGTGAGTTCCATGGCTTCCGTCGGCGCCTCAGGAGCTTACTACATCGCTTGTGCCAGCGATAAAATTGTGGCAAACGCGGGGACTGTGACTGGAAGCATTGGCGTAATTGCCGAGTGGTACAATTATGGGGACTTGCTGCAATGGGCAAAATTAAAAAACGTCGTATTCAAAAGTGGTGAGTTCAAGGATGCGCCTTCTCCCGTGCGGGAGTTGACGCCGAATGAAAAAAAATATATGCAGGGCATTATTGAGGATCTCTATAACCAGTTCACCCTGGCGGTATCCAAAGGGCGCAAACTAGACTTGGCGGTGGTGAAACCTCTGGCGGATGGACGGATTTTCACAGGATTAGACGCCAAATCCAGAAGGCTGATTGATGAAATCGGAACTTTTCAAGATGCCGTGGAGATAACGGCCAAACTGGCTAAAATTGAAGGGGAACCCAAATTGGTGCATCCGGTCAAAGAACGTCGTAATTTTTGGGACTTATTGAGCGGAGATTTATCCAGTCTGCTGCCTATCAACAACCAAAATTGCGGAACTCAAATACAATTTTCTTACTTGTGGAAATGAATTGATTGTCCGGTTCTTGGTCAACCGGGAACCCATCTTGAAAAATAAAAGGAGAATGTATCATCATGACCAAAGCTGATCTCGTCGATGAAGTGGCCAAAGTGACCGAGTTGAGCCGGAAGGAAGCGGAAGTAATCGTGGAGACTCTGTTCGAAAGTATAATCAAAGCCTTGAAGAGTGGCGACAAATTGGAAGTCCGCGGATTTGGCAGCTTCAGGATTCGGGAGCGCAGGGCACGTCTGGGGCGCAATCCCAAAACTGGCGACAAAGTGAGCGTTCCCGAAAAAAAGGTTCCCTACTTTAAGCCCAGCAAAGAACTGAAAGATCTGATTAACATTCCCGTGGCGGGATAATCATGGATTATCTTTGGACCCCTTGGCGGTATCAATACGTTTCCAATATAAATGGTGCTGAAGGATGTCCCTTCTGCATTGCGGACGATGCGGAAAAGGATGCCCAGCGTTTGGTCGTTTATCGGGGAAGATTGCATTTTATCCTATTGAACCTTTACCCCTACACCAGCGGCCATCTGCTGATCAGCCCTTACGCGCATATTTCCGATTTGGGAAATCTATCGTTGGATCAACTATCGGAGATGATGCTGTTGGCGCAACGGTGCAAATCCGTGCTGGAACGTGCTTACCGCCCGGATGGATTTAACATTGGCATGAATTTAGGCCGTTGCGCTGGCGCCGGAGTAGATCAGCATATCCACATGCATGTGGTCCCCCGATGGATAGGGGACTCCAATTTCATGACTATCGCGGGTGAAACACGAGTTTTGCCGGAATCGCTGGATATTTCCTATCAAAAAATCAAGAAGAGCTTTGGATCGCTTTAAATCCATCGTTAGATTCATATTGATTAATTGCCCCTCCCAAATAATCTGTGATTCTCCCTTTTTCAAATACGTAAATTCTCTTGAAGGAATGATGGTTACAACCAGAATCTTCCCGACATTCGAAATTGGCAGGTGGCAAGCGGCATTTTCTTTACCGAAGGGCAGGTTAAAAATGCAGCACGGGTGGCCGTTCTGGGTCAAACCGTCGTCGATCAGCTTTTTGGGGGAAGCGATCCCATCGGTCAGACCATCAGGATTAAGAATCTTTCGTTTCAAGTCTTGGGTGTATTGGCCAAAAAGGGACAAACGGCATGGGGGCAAGATCAAGATGACACTGTTATCGTTCCTTATACGACGATAATGAAGAAGTTTCTCCGTGGAGTCCTTTATGTTCAATCCGGATCGGTAGGTGCAGTGCCCGCACCACTTATGCGGCCCAGGAGCAAATCTCCCAGTTGCTTACGGCAACGCCACCGCCTTGGCCACTTTCAGGACGATGATTTCACTGTCCGGAATTTGAGCGAAATCGCCGACACCCCCGACGCGACAAATCGCATCATGACGGCCTGGCTGGCCAGCATCGCCGCGGTTTCCCTGATCGTTGGCGGGATTGGCATTATGAACATCATGCTTGTGGCCGTTTCGGAGCGCACCCGCGAGATCGGCATCCGCATGGCGATTGGCGCTCGTCCAAATCATGTCCGCATCCAATTTCTTTCTGAATCTATTCTGCTCTGTATCTGGAGTGCAATACTGGGATTATTTGTGGGATTAGGAGGGTCAATCGGGATGGCAAAAATTTTAGGCTGGCCTACTTTGGTTTCTTATAACTCCATCTTTATCTCCATTCTTTTCTCCGCGGCCATTGGAATCTTTTTCGGCTATTACCCCGCCCATAAGGCTGCTGCCATGGATCCCATTGAGGCCTTGCACTATGAATAGGATTCCCTTGTGGAATTCCAGCGTAGCGTGGTTTGACGCGAAGAGATCAATGGCTTATTAGCGAAACCACCAATCTCTTCTTCAAGAATGAGTCATTCAATTTCTCCAAAAACAATGCGGTTAGCGAGCATCTAATTCTTCTGGCAAAGCCAGGACTGCGCCTTTGCTCGCGCTGGTGACCAGCCGGCTGTAACGACCCAGCCACCCTTTATTGATTTTTGGCGCAGGTTTTCTCCAATTTGATTTCCGGCGAGCCAATTCCTGATCATCTACCTTTAAGACCAACTTCCTTTGGGGGATATCAATTAGAATCCTATCTCCATTATGGACTAAGGCAATGGGCCCTCCTTCTGCAGCCTCTGGGCTGATGTGTCCCAGACAAGTTCCAGCAGTGCCACCGGAAAACCTTCCATCGGTAATCAGGGCAACTTTTGTGCCCAATCCCTGTCCCTTGATCATGGAAGTGGGAGAAAGCATCTCAGGCATCCCAGGGCCTCCCTTCGGTCCTTCGTAGCGAATCACAATCACCTGGCCAGGCTGAATCATTCTCTTTTCCAAAGCCTCCAAACATTCATCTTGCGATTCAAAAACCACGGCATCCCCTTCAAATACGTAACATTCGGGATCGACTCCCGCAGCCTTAATAACGGCTCCTTCCGGGGCTAAGTTCCCAAACAAAACAGCCAGACCGCCATCGGCAGTATAAGGAGTATTCCAACGGTGAATGACTCTTTCATCTTTAATTATCGCAGCCGCGATATTTTCGCCCAATGTCTTTCCGGTCACAGTGGGCAAATCGAGATGGAGAGCACCCGGCTTTTGGGAAATTTCCTTCAAAATTGCACTTATTCCCCCCGCCCTATCCACATCTTCCATGTGAACATCGGGTTTGGAGGGAGACACTTTGCAGATGCAGGGGATCCGCGCGGAAACTTCATTGAGCCGCTCAAGTGGGTAGACCACATCAGCTTCCCGGGCAATGGCGAAAGTGTGCAAAACAGTATTCGTAGATCCTCCCATGGCCATATCGAGAGCAAATGCATTATCGATCGACTTGACAGTGACCACATCCCGCGGTTTCAAGTCACTTTTCACCAGGAACAGGATTTGGCGTGCAGCAGCTTTGGCCAGTTCCAGCCGCTCGGGAGAATCTGCCAGGATGGTTCCATTCCCCGGCAAAGCCATCCCGATAGCCTCCAACAGACAATTCATCGAATTAGCCGTAAACATACCCGCGCAAGAACCACACCCTGGACAACAGTTATCTTCCAGGGATTTCAATTCATCCGCGGAAATTTCCCCCGTCTGATATTTTCCCACGCCCTCAAAGATGGAGATCAAGTCCCCTTTGGTCCCATCCGCTTTTGTGCCGGCCCGCATCGGACCTCCAGAAATAAAAATGGTGGGAATATTGACACGCATAGAGCCCATAATCATTCCAGGAGTGATTTTGTCGCAGTTAGGAATACAAATCAAACCATCAAAACAATGCGCCATTGCCATGGTTTCAACTGAGTCCGCAATAAGTTCGCGGCTGGGTAAAGAAAAACGCATCCCCAAATGTCCCATGGAAATTCCATCATCGACTCCAATCGTATTAAATTCAAACGGGATTCCGCCCGCTTCTCGCACCGCCTGTTTTACCACCATCCCGAATTCTCTCAGGTGGATATGTCCAGGAATAATGTCAACATATGAATTTGAAATGCCAATAAAGGGCTTTCCCATATCCTCGTCTGTTAGTCCACAGGCCTTTAATAATCCCCGATGCGGCGCCCGGTCATGCCCAACTTTGATGGTATCAGAACGCATGCAAACTCCTCCTAATTTACCAAAGGTGATTGATTATACCTTGAAAACCTTTCAATTTGAATTTTTCGCGATTCGTCAAGGATGTACTCCATCAAATGTCATCCCTCATTGGGTCAATAACGAATCCGAAAACCCTCGTGGCCCTATATTCGGCTGTGGCGGTTATAAACTGAATTGAATCCCAAAAAGTTGGCGCTCCCGCTGACAAAACACTATTTTCACCGATTGCTCTACTTCCCGCCAAGCTTTCCTTCTCGTCAATCGGCCCGAAATATAGCCCCCGTCCCCCTCAAATATTTAAAAAAAATCTTGCGAGTTATTTAGGGAAACAGGGAAATTAATCTAGGATCTGAAGCCTAGATGCTGAATAATTGTCCATTGTGGGAAAACAGTAGAGGTGGATTTTTTAAAAGAAAAATTATTTGGATCCAGGGAAAGCACCAGCAGCATCCTCGATGCTATTTCAATGCTCAAGCCCAACGGGGAAAAGGAGAATAACCATGAGACCCGCACTCCTGGTGATTGACATCCAAAACGCATTCCTGCCTTATATGGCGGAACAGGACCAAAAAATCGCCCCCGAAATCATCAATGTGGCAATCGGTTTTTTCCGACAACGCAGTTTGCCTATTATTCGGATCTATCACACTCAAGCTGACTGGGGACCCAAGCCGGATACCCCCGGCTTCCATTTCATCGCTTCGGTGAAAACCAGCGAAGAAGACCGGCAAATTATCAAAAACTATCCGAACGCTTTTAAGCAGACCGGACTGGAAAAGCTCTTGCAAGAGTTGGGATGCGATTCCCTTTTTCTCTGTGGCCTGAGTGCCACCGGGTGCGTGTTGGCTACCTATTACGGGGCCAAGGACCGGGATTTCGGAGTCTTTATGATAAAAGACGCAATTTTGAGTCACCATGCTCCTTACACTAAATGTATTGAAGATATTTGTGATTCGGTAAACCTCAACACCCTGAAAGTAATGCTCGACCACCTGACAAAATAAAGAGGATGACCCATCTGCTGTTATTCTCCCTTTTTCCGAGTTAAGATGTCACAAGGTCTCAGAGGAATAATGCGACGGCAGGATGAAAAAATTATACCGAATTTGAAGTCTTGTTGATTTGCTATCTCAGGGGGCAAGCCTCAGATCCTCTGTCCATCCCTGTCGCGCAGTCGATCCAAAAAGATCAATCATTCGGGCAGGATGGGCACTTCTTGCGTGCTCGCCATGAGGCCGAGCCGATTAAAAGGCACACAAAGCATCATATTATCCACCTTCGCCACGACTATTATCATTAATTTTGTGAACCACTGCGCCGTCCTAGGAGCCTGTCGGACTTTCGATAATTTTGACTAATAATCAACAACTTACAAGGAAGCTACTGCCTCTACGTTGTTGAAAGTTGGTTGAAAATCAATAAAGTCCGACAGACTCCTAGACGATCTGATCGAGAATCAGCGCGGCCACCTGCATCGTTTTACCTGATGGGTGACCAAAATAAATAGTTACAATACAAAATATTTCTTGATTTTTGTTATCTTTCTTTTTATAATCTGCATATATTTGCAGATGTTTAAATCTGCGATTGCGAAAGTGAGCGTTGCTCTTGGCTCAACCTATTGCTACATTTAAAGCTGAATTTTTCAAGGCGTTAGCTCACCCTGTGCGAATCTCTATTCTTGACGCGCTACGTGACCGACAACTCACGGTAAATGAAATTAGCCAGAAATTTAAAATTGAACCGGCCAACGCCTCTCAACAATTGGCGGTGTTGAGAAATAAAAACATTATTATTGCGCGAAAAGAAGGATCCAATGTGTTTTACTCGGTTAGCGATCCGGCGATTTTTAAATTGCTGGACGTTGCCAAGGAAATTTTTAATAACCAATTAGTCGGCGTAAGAAATATTTTGGAGGAAATGGAGTTAGAAGAATCCATCAAACTCTCAATGTCGTTGGCTCAATCTTATCCATAGATAGAAAAAACCGGGCTCAAGCCCGGTTTTTTATTGGGGGCACGCCACTGAGAAAACCAAAGGAGCGATCAATGCAATCCGGACGAAAAACCGTAAAAGAAAAATCCAAGGGACAAAATGTCGATTCCTTAGTTAAGCAGTTATTGAGTCAACAACCCCATTCGAAAATTTTTCTGGAGCGTTTGAGTGCAAGAGTAAATGGGAAAGGTCATTTTGGCGCTTTTGCACCCCTGGAAGGAAATTGTTGTGCTGCCTGTAACCTTTCGATTCCCACTTCACAATTGCAGCGAGTCATATCCGGCGAAATGATTAATTGTCCTACATGTATGCGGTTCCTATATTCTGAGAGAGTCCAAGCGGCCTAATTTTTCATCCATCAAACATTCCCGCATTTCCAATGCCCGGTTTGCTGTTCACCGGGCTTTTTAATTTTCAAGGGATAACAAAATGTTGTCCGGAAAAATTCCTTGTTGTTTCATGCGGAAGTAAAATGCAAATCAGAAATAGGCTGCTGGATATTTTAATTTTGACGGCGGGATTCATCATGGCTCCTTTGCTACAGGCGAAAACAGATTCCATTCCAGTCGCTGCGGGTGAGATAAAAATTACTCCGAACAAACATGCCAGCCCGATGCCGGAATATGGGGAGAAAGTCATAGATGTGGATCCCTGGACGCGGGGGAAGTATTAGGCTCTCCCCAAGCCTGATTTAATCCTGGTCACCGACTATCATAATGACCATCTAGACGTGGGTCGAATCGAGGCACTCCTGAAAAAGGAGACTCTGATAGTCGGCCCTGCCATGATTGCAGAAAAAGTTCCCAACACAATTGTTTTTAAAAAATGGCGAAAAGGAGATTTACCTGGATCGAAATTGAATCATTCCCCATGTACAACCTGACGCGAGGCCCCGCTCCGGGAAAACACTATCATGAAAAAGGCCGCGGGAATGGATACATCTTGACTATAGGAGGAAAGAAGATCTACCTCTCCGGGGATACTGAAAACATCCCCGAAATGAAAAACCTGACAGGCGTTGATGTTGCCTTTATTTGCATGAACCTCCCTTCTACCATGACCCCGCAAGAGGCGGCTGAAGCAGTGAGAGTATTTAAACCTCGAATTGTCTACCCATATCATTTTGGCTCGACGGAACTGACGCCATTCCGAGATGCTTTGAAAGATGAAACGGGCATTGAAGTCCGAATCCGCGACTGGTACCCCCAATAACTCCATTCGGAATGGAAACCCCTGGCCGAAATAAAGACGCAAGATGAGAATAATCGGCTCTCTTGCTCATTTCAAAACACGATTCTCACTTGGTTATTATCTTTGCAGATTTCTTCCACCTTATTGAGAGGATCTAAGCGAATATAAATTGCTTTGGCATTCTGTTCTTTGAATCCCGCCATGGGCACTTTGACACTCCTGGGAGTCAAATCCTGCGCAGCCTCAATAGGCTCAATCTCCTGCTTGAATAAGACGACGTGGCGTTCATTCTCCACCACCAGGAGAAAGGGAGGAGTCTTCACGTTCCCGAGATTATGTACGGTAAGATCGCCACTATCTTTTTCCAAATTGTATGCGAAGTCATCAGGTCCGATAGCAAGATCCGAAAGCAATGAGCTCGGGGCTCCTTTTTGGTTTTGTTGAATCTCTAAAATGGTCACCTTTTTGGGCCTGAGGGTAAGAGGGATAGCTGATCCGCGTTTTAATGTCATTTGACGGCGTGTTGTTACTACATCAATTTTATCATCCTGCGTGACATCGGTTCCTTCCGTAATGTCATAAGTCCCATTTTCCAGATTCCACACTCTCATAGTGATATCCATCAATTTTGGCGACAAATTAAACAACGCCGCCTTGATGGACCGGAGGGTAGACTGTTCCATCAATTTTGCACAGTTGCCGCCACCATTTTCCCAACTGACGGCATGATTCGGGAACGTGCAAAGCGGGCTCGTTGCCACGCCGCCCAAAACCAGTTTCTGAAGTCCCCACAGTGGCATGCACATCTGCTCGGAATTTGGCTCCAACTCCGTATAAAACAAAAGGTTTTGATGGAAATGCTTGATGAGGGCCGCTTGAAGATCTTCCACATAGGATTTATCCCCAGTCAAAGAAAAGGCGACTTGACGCGCGACAATTCCGTTCTCATCCGCATAAAGGTTATGATCCCAGATCGGCGATTTCCGAACCCCGATTGGAAGCAATTCCTTTAGGGGTTCCGCATCTACAGCATTCCCCCAATTCCCGGAAATTCGATAAGTGAGGTCGAGGTTTCCATTTTTCAGGATTTGCTCCAAAGGTCCAAGGTACTTTTCCTTCCCAGTCAATCGATAAGCAGCCCACATCAGATTGAGCAACTCCTGACCTGGAGCGCCGTGACTCAAAGATGCATCGGAAGAATATCGGATCACGCGGCTCAGATTGGGATATTTTTCGCCCTGCCAGTGGGCCAACCAGGCATCAGCATTTTCGCTGATCAGTTGGATCAAATTCGGATTGCCATTGTACCAGCCAAGCAGGAATGCTGGCAGCCACAAAGCCTGGTGTGATGGTTCTTCGCGGCCCCAAATCCCTTCCTCCACCATCTCTTTCCAGTTAAAAAGGTAGGCTTTATAATGACGATGGCCAACTGGATTAATCCCCGTCAAACCCATGGCCATTCGGGCTTGTGCCATGAGTTCTTCAATTACCTTCGGTTGACCATAAGCCATAACCGCTGCGGATAAAAGAGGACGGAAATAGGACTGGTATGCTTGTATAGGATTAAAATAAACAGCTTCCTGATCTTCGTAATCGGATGCACGGGGTAGACTTCGAAAATAAGCAAGACTCATCTGAGCGACGTTCATCCGGCGGTCGTTCCCCACGGCGTCCTGAATTGGAGAGGACAAATGCCGATCGTATAAAGCAGAAGAGGAAGGACTGTCTAGCAGACCGATGGCGGCCAGATTGGAAAAAAGCACAGCTTGAGACTTGGCACTCCCTCCCGCATTTGGTTCAGAAGCCGGGAAGGACTTCTGCCACCAGGAGAGAATTTTCTGCAATTGTTGATTGAGGGTTTGCTGTTGCTGAGCCCATAGAGGAATGGTTGTATCGTTCCTCTCCGGCTGAGTAAAATCGGCGGGAGCCTGGTGAGGATGCGTCCAGGTCCAATACGTCAAGACCTGTGGGTCCTTGGGAAAAAGTTCCTGGAGGATATCTATTGCTCCCAGAATTATATCAGCGACTTTATATTGTCGGCGCAAGCGCATAGACTCATCACTGGCCCAGAATCTAGGAGTATCAATCCCCTGTTCCAACATCTTTATGGATCGCAGCCGATCCTTCTTGTAATCTTCCATTGCCAGAGCTAACGCCTCGGCATTATCAGACTTCGACTCCATGAGTTCAATCTCAGCTCCATTCAAGCACCGCGCAGCAAAATCCGGCGGATCAGCCGTCAGAGTCATCCATACTGGCTTTCCCGCCGGACAGACAAAACTGCGAGCATCAAGCCAGATTTCGTTGGCCTTTTCACTCCCCAGACGAATATCCAGGTTCAACAAATCACGCCAGGGATCCAGAGGATCATGAAGAGTGAAATGCAAGATCGTCCCAGCCTTGATGGAACCCGTAGAAGGATTAAACTTAATCCGAATTTTTTCCAACAAGGTATGTTTCAAAAAAGGCGGGCAGATCAAATGGATTGCATGGAGAAATCGTGGAGAATCCCCCGTCGTTGTTATGGGTCTGTAAATTTCCTCAGGCACACCCACCCAAGCCTCCTGATCAAGAGTTGAATAGTTCCTGACCAGTTGGGTTTGAAGATCGAATTTTGTGAGTATCTGATTCTTGGAAATGCCTTCCAAATTCAGCGCCTGTGCAGCCTGCAATAATCGAAACCGGTAAGGGCTTTGGGAATTGGGGGAAGAAGAAATCTCTTGCGGGGTCAGTTCCCTTCCATTAAAAAGGGAGATCTCTTTGAGCACTCCTCCGGCCTGATCCAAACTTAGCTCAGAGGCTATTATCGGCCGTGGAAAGACAATCCGGCGCGAGGATTCAGAAGTAATCTGTTCTTCCCAAATCACATTTTGAGTGTTCGACTTCGCGCGGATTCGACCGGTAAAGTTTCCCTGGAGCTGCAAATAGTTGAAAGGTTCATTCGGCAGGCGCAATAGAAGCGTATGGGGCCGACCAGGTTTGGTGGACTCTTGCGGCCAACCGGTTTCCAGTCGTCCATCGCTGGCAGCCCACGAAAATTTCAGGGAGTCACGCCCATCTAATGGAGTGACTCTTCGGATTAGCATAGGGCTGGATGCTTCCAAAAAATCTTGCTTAATGTCCCAATCTCTTTTCTGCCGGGCGATGGCATTCCATTTTTCCACTTCACCCATTTTTGATTCGAGCATGAGTCCAGGCGCCCCAGCTCCAAATTCCAGGAGCCTGGCAATCTGTTGGGGATCGAGAGCTTTTTCATAGATCCGCAATTCATCTAAATACCCCGCCTGCTCTGCCCCGCTCAAATGGAAAGGAGCAACTTCTTCGGAAAGAAAAGCAAACTGATCGAGCGTGCCATCCAAGGATAGTGGCCCAGGCTCCTGAGCTGTCAGCTTTCCGTCGACAAACAATTGGATCCCCTCGGATTCATCCCAGCTGAAAGCCAGATGGACCCATACTTTTGGATCGGAGGACCAACTGTATTTAGACTCGATAGAATGGATTCGGGCTTGAGAATCCGACAAGCGCAACCGAAAAGCTTTTCCATCCCATCCCAGGTCCATAAAAAGGAATTTATGATTGACCTTGAAAGTTTGGCCAATTCTAACGATAGTAAAGGGCACTTTAAGAGAAATCAGATCGGATCGCCACCAAAAGGCCATGGTGCCCCGGCTCGAAAATAAATTCCCCAATGCACTATAGCTGAGGATCGCTCCCGCTGGCAGCATCACTGCGCTGCCCCTTCGCCCTTCCCGCAGAATCCGGATCGCCCGTGCCTGAAGGGGGACCTCATCCCCCAGAGCCCGGTCGGCCATGCTGCTTTTTTCAAAAGAAGCATAAAATGATTCAGCATTATCTGGATTGGTCTGGGCTTGGATATTCTCCCTAAAAAAAAGAGATCCAAAAATCAGAAAATAGATGATGGTCACTTTGCTAGTCATTTTGTGAATTCCAAGATGTGATTTTAATTATACACTTCAGACGTGGCCAAATTATGGATGAAGAACTCAGGAATGTAAATTAGCAGATGGATTTTTAGTCTCTTTCCAGTCAATTTCTGCTTCTAAAAGAGTAGAATATTTTTTTGCATTCTTGGAAACTCTGATTGGGCGGTTATTTTGGAAGCAATTGCCATCGGATGAACTTTTTGGTTCTGGCTCGTCCAGGTTAGGGCTTGGAGAAACGATATTGGCGCGGCAACAAAATTTTGTGAGATGAAGGGGATGTGGCTGAACCCCTCTTATGTTGTCACTGGAAATTTCTCATCCTCAAAAAATCTTCTTCCCCGGGGGATTCACACATCACCGCATTTTCATAATCTGCTGTGACAAACATACGGTCATGCACAGTTCTTTAGTAGAAAATTTTATCTTCACAACATCATTTTCGGATTACCCTGTGAGAAAAAAAGCATCGATGGACTCCAAATAAAAAGGGGTGAAGAATCTTCCTCACCCCTTACCTCATTCGCCAGCAAAGATATGGGATTTAGCGGATCCCTCCAAACTTCTCCTGCAGCATACGAATTTTATCCTCAAAAGAAAGGTTGGGAGCGCCAATCTGCGATTCCTTGCGAGGACTGGCAGGCTTGGCCCCTTTGGTTGGGATGGCGGGAGCCTCCTGTCTGGCCGGCCTTTCGGAACGAACCTGATCATGAGATTGCCGAGACGGGAAACTGCCGGGGCGTGATTCCCGAGTCTTTCGCGCTTCTCCAGCTTTTGCCGCCGGGGCAGTCTGAAGATTCTCAACGGAGGCCTGCGCTTGTGGTCGAGACGGCAGCTTTTTGGCTTTTCGAATTTTGGTTTTTTTGATTTTGGGCATCAGGGCCTTAATGGAGAGCGAGATCCGCTTCATTGCTTGATCCACGCCAATGACTTTTACTTTGACAATCTGCCCCACCTGCACCGCCGCGCGAGGGTCCTGTACAAATCGATTGGAAATTTCAGAAACATGGACCAATCCATCTTGATGAACTCCGATGTCCACGAAGGCGCCAAAATTGGTTACATTGGTTACGGTGCCTTCCAATTCCATCCCATCCTTTAAATCGGAGACCTCTTTCACGTCATCCCGGAAAGTCGGGACGATAAATTGGCTGCGCGGGTCACGGCCCGGCTTGAGCAATTCTTCCCTGATATCGTTCAGGGTGAATTCGCCAGTTTTCTCATCCACGAACTGTTTGATATCAAGCTTCTCCAGAAGCTGCGTGTTACCAACCAATTCAGCGATAGCCACGTTCAGTGCCGCGGCCATCCGCTCGACCACCGCATAAGACTCGGGGTGAACTGCGGTATCATCCAACGGATTGCCCCCCCCCTTGACCCTCAAAAATCCCGCCGCCTGTTCAAAGGTTTTTTCACCGAACCCTGGGACTTGAAGCAGCTGTTGACGGGAGGAAAAACGCCCATTCTGATTCCTGAATTCAATAATCCTCTTAGCCGCTCGTTGATTTAACCCGGATATGTACTTTAAAAGTTCCAGGGAAGCAGTATTAATATCGACGCCAACCCGGTTGACACAAGATTCCACGGAGGCTTCCAAACCTTCCCTCAACCGGTTCTGGTCCACGTCATGTTGATATTGTCCAACGCCTATTGATTTGGGGTGAATCTTGACCAACTCCGCCAGGGGATCTTGGAGACGACGGGCAATGGAAATGGCGCCACGAACGGTCACATCCAAGTCCGGAAATTCCTTGCGGGCCAAATCAGAAGCTGAGTAAACTGACGCTCCAGACTCATTCACAATGACTGAAAAAATGGAATGATGATCATCAGGGACAGCGGATCGACCTTCAACCTCCTCTGACGGCCGAGGCGATACTTCAGGCCCTTGATCCACAGCCTCAGTGGCTGGGCTCTCTAGTAAGACAGTTTCATCGGCAGGTCGCTCTTCTTCAGGAACGCCTCCCGCCGCGAGTGTTTCGCGAGATTCTTCAGCTACCATTGTTGCAGAGCACTCAAAGGGAGCGGCTGCCATTGATTCTTCACTCTTGCCATTAGCTTCCGCTGCGGATTGGACGGAGGCTTCAGGAACAGGAATTGTCTCCTCCACAATTGTAGCCGGAACTGATTGAACGGCTCCCTTGCTGGCCGCTTCGAATTCAAAGGGCTCTCCGGTTTGATACTTCCGCAAGAAGCTTCGCACAAAAGAATCAGTCTCCCGGGATGCTGTGCCATTGCCGATATCAATGGCTTTAACATGGTATTTTTGAACCAGATTCAACAAAGTACGCTCAGCAATGGCAACGTTCTTCTTCGGTTCAGTGGGGTAGATGGTCGCATGTTCCAGGAATTTCCCGGTTTCATCCACCACTGCCAACTTGCAACCCGTTCGGAAGCCAGGATCGATCCCAACCACCATAATAGGACCGGCGGGTGGGGACAAAAGAAGATTCGTTAAATTCGCATCAAAAACTTTTATGGCTTCAGTGTCGGATTTTTCCTTGAGATAGCTGCGGACTTCCGATTGAATACTGGGGTTCAACAAACGGTTATAACTATCATTAATTGCATTCTTCAAAAAAGAGGCAAATGGCGATTCAGCATCTTTTAATACTCTTGTTGTAATTAAAGCCAAAACTTTATCGGATTCGATTTCAATGCTAAAGCTCAAGATCTGCTCTTTGACACCGCGGCGGATCGCCAGCATGCGGTGTGAAGGGATCTTCGGCACCGGTTCCTTAAAGTCATAATACATTTCAAACTTCGTTTTTTCCTCTTCCTTGCCTTTTACGGCTTTGGAAACTACTAGGCCATCCCGCATCATTAACTCCCGAACCTCGCGCCTAATCTCAGCATCCTCGGAAATCCATTCGGCGACTATATGCAGAGCCCCTTCCAATGCGGCCTCCCGCGTCATTACTTCTTTTTCCGCATTGATGAAAGTGTCAGCCAACTCCTCAAGGGACTTTTCACCGGGAACCTGTTCCCAAATGAATTTGCCTAAAGGTTCCAAACCTCTTTCCATTGCCACTGATGCTTTGGTTTTTCGTTTTGGCTTATATGGAAGGTACAAATCTTCCAGCACATTTTTTTCAAAGCAATTGCTTATTTGCTTTTTCAACTCCTCGGTCAAATGCCCTTGCTCTTCAATTGACTTCAGAATGGTTTCTCTTCTGGCCAGCAAGTCCTTATAGTATTCCAGCCTGTCCGCAATATCCCGGATGGCAACTTCATCCAAATTACCCGTGGCTTCCTTGCGATACCGGGCAATAAAAGGGACTGTGGCTTGTTCTTCCAATAGAGCCACTGTCGCGCGGGCTTGGCCTTCTTTTACGCCAGCATCTTGAGATATTTTCGCAAGGATGATTGGATCCAATTCCATGAAACTATTCCCCCTGTCCAGGAACTAAAGTAGATTGCAGATCGGCAGCGATGACCATAGATTTTTTGAGGAAATTCTGAGGCATGAGTGGCAGATCTGATAATGAGGTAGCTCTGAGAGAGTATTCAGTTTGACTCCCTTCCATTGCATTGTACAGTCTACACTAATTTTTTCTATTCGACAACAAATCCGCCCGCTTAAAATCCACCAATTAGTTCCAAATTAAGCGTCAGAGTTGTCCAGAGGTCACTCGAAGGGTCTTACCGCTTTTTGCACCTAACAAAAGAGGTATAATCCCCACATTCTCCGGTCTAAATGGCATACTGTCAGGCTTAATCCTGCCGGGGCGGAATGTCCGGCATCTACAATCATCGTCGTTTTCAGATTCGGCAGTCATATATTCAGGAGGTCACAAAAACCCACATACCCTTAGTTCAGGAAGAACATGCCCGAATGACAAGTGAATTCCTCAGGAAAGCCCAAGACCTAGGGTATGGGGATATGCGCAATTATTTTTGGTACTACACGATAGATTTTGGAAACGGACTCATCACTCCGGGGGTATACGATTACCGACATACCTTGGACGCCTTTGATTTGCCGGAGAGCATGGCGGGAATGAATGTGCTGGACGTTGGGGCCGCTACCGGCTTTTTTTCTTTGAATTTGAAAAAAGCGGAGGGCGTGTGGTTTCAACGGAAATTTCTTCTTTGTTGGACATAGATAAATTTCCGGGTGAGACAATGGACCAGACCCTGCGCAAACTCCGGGCTATGATGCCCGCCCAATCCTCGTACTCTGAAGAGCAATGCCAGCAGCTCTTCCAGATGGAGGCATTGCAGCAGTTTTATCGGTATTATCTAGTCGAGCCCTTCGAATTTTGCAGGGAAAGGTTACAATCCAAGGTCACACGATGCTTCTCCACTGTATATGATTTGACGGCGGCTCGATTGGGCGCGGGTCTGTTTGATTTCGTATTCGCGGGGGACGTTTTGCTTCACACAATCAATCCATTAAAGGCATTGTCCGTAGCGGCCGAGCTTTGCCGGGGAACATTGGTCATATCGCAGGGATTGGTCCAAATGACGGATGATTGCCCCTTTATGCTTTATGTGGGAGGCGATGAACCTGGGAAAGACGAAGTCTTCTGGTGGTGGCCTAACTATTCTTGTCTTGAGCAGATGCTCAAGAAGCTGAGTTTTTCAAAGGTGGTGCTGAAGGGGTGCCATCAGGAAATTGTGCGACCGGGTGGCGGCACATTTCAGCGCACGATCGTGCACGCCTCACGTTGACGGAAGAATATAATTTTCACGCTGTTTGATCTTCCAAGGTTCGGATTGGCGGAAATTCGCTCCAACAGGGCACCGAGGGGACCTGAGTTTTTTTGGACTCTCTGCCTCACGATTGATGTTCCGGCAATCCAGAAGGAAAATTTCGGTTACCCCACCTTCATGGAGTAATTC
Organism: uncultured Acidobacteriota bacterium; assembly: GCA_963803155.1. Lineage (GTDB taxonomy): Bacteria > Acidobacteriota > Terriglobia > Versatilivoradales > Versatilivoraceae > CAWDMN01. Next base: position 23,162 of record CAWDMN010000112.1, on the reverse strand, counting down.
TCCGCTTTGCCCGCAGAAATTGGATCTAGTCCAGGCAATGTAATATTTGGACATCCCCATCCAACTCCTCAACCAGCTTCCTTTTTTGAATCATTGGCATTGGGACCGCTGACAGTTCAAGAGATCAGGGGACTCCGCAGACAATTATCGGGGAGAAGAAGCACATTACAATAGGCTTGATTATCTTGAACTCCTCCCAAAACACAAATTGATATTTCCGCAAAAACCAATAGAATTGAAATACTCGGCATCAAAATATACTTTGATATTTTTTTAAAACTACATTGAGAGAGTCGGAGCCATGACAGCCGCTATTTTATGAAAGAGCCTCCCTCTAGCCAGAAATTTCTAAATTGTAATTGGCCTATTGTCGATTTAATAGATGGAATTGTGCACCCGAGTAATTCCATTTTCTTTTATTTTATAAAAACTCATGGAATGAGGTACTGGCGGAGTCATATGGAAGACTCCATTTGAACAATATGGCTTACAAAAAAAAGTTCTTCACCTCAGAGGAAAAGGATTACGGGCTGAAAATATTAAATAGCCTTCGCGCGGGAATTCTATCTTTGGATATGAACCGGCGCGTTACCGCCGTTAATGAAATTGCCCTGCGCATTCTGGATCTTGAGATTAAAGATTATGTTGGACTCCATATTGACGAAATTTTTAGGGACCGGCAAGAACTCTTGAACACATTGGAAGATGCCTATCATGTGAAGAATCCGCCCAGCCGCGCTGAGTTGGTCATCAAAGTCAGTGAAGGGAAGTACCGCACTCTGGGCTATACGATTTCTTTCTTGCTAAATGAGGATGAATTTGTGGATGGCGTTTCCCTCTTTTTCAAGGATCTAACGCTGGTTGAACAGATGAATGAGCAGGAAAAATTGAAGGATCGGTTAGCCGCACTTGGCCAAATGGCGGCGGGCCTGGCTCATGAGATTCGAAATCCATTGGCTGCCATAGAATTGACCACTAGCTTGGTCAAACGGAAGCTGAGCGGTCAGTCACCCCAGGTATCGCAATTGGAATCCGTCCATTCTGAAGTCCGCAAGCTCAACAAGATCGTTTCTGACTGTCTTGAATTTGTCCGCCCCATCAAAGTCAGCACAGAAAAAATAGAGGTCATCGCATTGTTGGAAGAGAGCATTGAATCCGCTCTTTCCGCGGCGCAAAAGGATAAAATACAAGTTGAGAAGGAATTCACTCCAGTTCCCCCCGTACAATTAGACCGCCACCAGATGAAACAGGTCTTTGTCAACATTATGGTCAACGCAATGCAGGCGCTTGGCGATACTGGCACCATCCAGATCGCTTGTGGACCTTCCTCGCAGTTTCAAAAGGTGGGGACCTATTCCAATGGCGGGATATCAGGGAAAAATATCAGCCTGCAAGTCAATCTTGCTCCGTATGTCTGGATAAAAATTTCGGACAACGGCAAAGGTATTCCGGAGGAGATATTGGGTAAAATCTTCTACCCCTTTTTCACTACCAAGGAAAAAGGTTCTGGGATTGGCTTGGCCATTGCTCAGAAAATAGTCGACATGCATCGGGGGAGCATCGATGTGGAAAGTGAAGTAGGAAAAGGAACCACCTTTACCATAAAATTGCCCTTATGATTTTAGGCTCCTTTTCTCCTTTATAGAAATTATGATTTAAAAAGGAATTTCGCAGCTATGGGAAAAATCCTCGTTGTGGAAGACAATGAAGTCCTGCGAAGGAGTGTGGTCCAGGCATTGTCGGATAAAGATCATTTTATTGCCGAAGTCTCAGATGGTGAGCAAGCCATCGAGAGGCTCCAAGAAGAGAGTTTTGACGTTGTCCTCACGGATATGCGGATGCCTCGCAAAAGTGGCCTTGAAGTGTTGCGCTTTGCCCGGAATGTAAATGAGCTCACCGTCGTGATCGTGATGACGGCATTTGGCACCATTGAAAGTGCCGTGGAAGCCATGAAGCACGGAGCCTATGATTACATTCAAAAGCCATTCGAACTTGAGGAATTGGAAGTCAAAGTTGAGAAAGCCTTGGAGTATCGCCGCGACAAGGGAGTCTTGCAATTATATCGCAGCCAAAATGATGTCGCCTTGGAGTACAACAATCTGGTGGGGATCAGTCCGCAAATCAAAAAGGTGTTGGACATCGTCAAGAAGGTCGCAAAAAGCAATGCCTCAATTCTGATTACTGGAGAAACTGGGACGGGGAAAGAACTCATCGCCGCTCTGGTACATTACAACAGTCACAGAGCAAAACAGAGTTTCGTCAAAGTCAATTGCGCCGCCTTGCAGGAAAATCTATTGGAGAGCGAACTTTTCGGCCATGAAAAAGGCGCTTTCACGGGAGCCGACCGCCAGAGGATCGGCCGCTTCGAGCAAGCCAGTGGCGGCACTTTATTCCTTGATGAAATCGGAGACATGAGTGCCAGCACTCAGGCCAAAGTGCTTCGTGTTCTGCAAGAGCAGGAATTCGAACGCCTGGGGGGGATGAAATCCATCAAGGTGGATGTGCGCATCCTTGCCGCCACCAATAAAAATCCCAAAGAAGCCATCGCCAACAACCGATTCCGTGAAGACCTTTACTACCGGCTCAACACTGTTTCCATACAAATGCCCTCTTTGCGCGAACGCAAAGAAGATGTCCTTCCCCTCGCTAATTTCTTTGCCACCAAATTCAGCAATGAACTCAAGAAACGCATCGACGGTTTTACCCCCCAAGCGGCCAAATACTTAACTCGCCACAACTGGCCGGGAAATATCCGGGAACTGCAGAATGCCATTGAGCGCGCGGTTTTGATGGCCGAATCCAATCTAGTCGTTGTCGAAGATTTGACCCTGTCTTCAAGTCTCGATGAACCCAGCGCCAGTCCCACGGCCATGGGCATTAAAATTCCACCCACGGGAATTAAACTCGAAGACCTGGAACGCAATACTTTGTTGGAAGCTCTGAAAATGTGCAACTGGGTGCAAAAAGATGCCGCCGAGTTGCTGGGAGTCAGCCGCCGAGTGCTTAATTACAAAGTAAAAATCCACAATATCACTCATGAGCGGTGGCGCCGCAAAAGCGAATCATCGAATTCCAGCGCCTGATGAACTGGCCTATTGACGAGATTGAAGCCAACAAGCTGCAAGACCGCCTGAATGCAAAATCCCGGATTGCACGCTGTTACTGGCTCCGGGTGAGCCCCCTTATTGTTTTTATTGCGTTTCAGAGAAAATTTATTCGACACTCCAACCAGTAGACACCCTGATTCAACGGTCCGTGGACATCCCAAGAATTGAAAAAAGGTGGCATTTCACCCTTCCATTTCGTTCCGCTTCACCCGTTATAATGAAATGGTTGGTCCTCGGAAATTTAATTTGGAGAAATTTGACATGGCTGGTTGGTTGGGCTTAAGGCATGTGGCTTTGAATGTCAGAGATGTTGATGCTTCCCTCCGCTTCTATCGGGAAGTATTGGGATGTGAACTGGAATGGCGACCGGATGCTGACAATGCCTATTTGACCTCGGGAACGGACAACCTGGCCTTGCATAAGGCCGAAGGGATCACAACAGATAATTGTCATCAGCATCTCGATCATTTTGGATTTGTCGTAGGCCGACCGGAAGAAGTGGATGCCTGGGCAGACCGAATCCGCCAGAAGGGAATTCCGGTGGAGAAAGAACCGCGAACCCATCGGGATGGCGCCCGCTCGTTTTATTTCCTTGATCCCGACGCTAACCGGATACAGATTATTTATCACCCGCCGATCTCTTCAAAATAGCCAATTGGAATGTGCGCCTCCTTGGAGGGGCCGGATCAACCTCGTCTCGTGAAGTTGGCAATGCGCCTCACATCGCTAATTGTGGGAATTCGTGTCTGTCCTCAAATCTTTACGCTCGAAAAATTTTTGGTTTGAATTGCCTGGATAAAGAATTTTGTGTAAACTCTTTTTTGCCTTCCTTTATTTTATTAAAACCTCCTCAGGAAACCAAAACCAATGTCAAATCAAAACACTCAAAGTTCTAAAAGGATTGCCAGTATTGATGCTTTGCGGGGATTCGACATGTTCTGGATTATTGGCGCCGATGCATTTTTTACTTCCGCGCTGGAACTCTCGGATCATTCGTGGGCCCGATCCCTGAAGAATCAGCTTGAACATACAGCGTGGAATGGCTTTACTTTTTATGACCTGATTTTCCCGCTCTTTCTTTTCCTGGTGGGAGTGAGCATTCCTCTGGCCATTGAAAGCCGGCTTTCCAAAGGGACCTCACGCAGCGTGCTTTGCCGTCACATCCTGGTGCGCAGCTGCAAACTTTTTTTCTTTGGCCTGCTCGTTAACCATCTCTTGGATCTGAATTTCGGCTCTCAGCGCTGGCCAGGAGTCTTGCAACGCATTGCCATCGGCTACTGTGTGGCCTCCCTGCTGGTTCTCTTTACCAGCAGGCGCATACAAGCAATCACATTTGGAGCCGTGCTCATTGGATATTGGATAATCATGAACTGGGTTCCAGTGCCCGGAGTTGGGGCCGGAGTGCTCACACAACAAGGGAACCTGGCGGGTTATCTGGATCGATTGATGATTCCCGGCAGTTTCTGTTGTTATCCTTTTGGCGACAATGAAGGGATCCTCTCCACATTGCCTGCAATTGCCACCGCCCTGCTGGGAGTGCTGGCCTCCTATTGGCTGCGTTCATCACGCCAGCCGGGTCGAAAGGCAGCCGGTTTGGCGATTGCCGGAGTGGCCAGCCTCGTCGTGGCCTTGGCGTGGAACCCATTTTTCCCCATCAACAAAATTCTTTGGACAAGTTCTTATGTTTTGTTTGCGGGTGGCTGGAGTTTGCTGCTGCTTGCGCTCTTTTACTGGATTATTGATGTACGCGGCTGGAAAGGCTGGGCTTTCCCTTTTATCATTATCGGGATGAATGCCATTACCATATACTTGGCTCAGGCTCTTTTCGATTTCGGGACTATTGCTGCCATTTTCACGCATGGTTTCATCAATCGACTTGGTTTATATCAAGCCGTTTTCCAAACCTTTTCGGTGCTGACGGTCAAATGGTTGTTCCTCTATTTCCTTTACCGGCAGAAAATATTTCTCAAGGCTTAGATCTTCGCACAATATGCTTTTGATTGGCTCTAAAAAGACCAGGGGAGGTTTTTGCGGGATGCATTCTGCCTCAGGCACGTTCCGAATATAATCCTGGAGAGGGGCTTCAGGTGGCGTGGCAATTCTAGGGTTCGTCAAGGCAATTGCATTGGTTATAAGATGCTGGGAAGAGGCAATCCGGATGATATTAACAATAACAAAGCGACAAGAATCTCGCTTAGCGGCGACTTGGGGCAATGATTTTGCATTGCTCGGGATTGAGCAAAAAAACGACATTCAACCAGGGGCATGATAAGGGTGCTTTGCGTATCTTGCCCCTGGCTTTCTATTCTGTTGATTCCAATTGTGGTCATCTTCTTCCTTCAAGACTGGCCCATCAGAAAACCTCCAAGATCACCATTCTTATTCCATTTCAATTTTCGTTGCCGCAACGGCGGGGATCTGCGCTCCTGGAGTAATTCACTGGCTCACTTTGCCGGTGGCAGCCCACTCACAGCCTTGTACAATCAGCTTTTGCACCATGGGAGTCATAATGCCGGCATGATCATGCCCGAACGTTTCTTGAAACACCCGCCCCTTTCCGTACTCCAAGGTGAAGGCTAGAGGCTCAGTTTTGTGGCTCCAATCCGAATCAGCTGTCGCCAAAACATGGATTGGTTTGCTTCCTTGCAATTTCGCATAAAGTTCATCATTGGTTTCAAAGTCAGGAATTCCCCGCATAATGGGATCCTTCGGATCAGCCACTTTGATCTTGAAAGTGTTGCGCGGACCATGCCCGGATGTCCCCATCACCCAGTAGCGTCCCACCAGTTCTTTAAAATCTTCCCATTCCTTGAATGAAGCGCTGGCCAGATGGGACAGCGCAAAACCCTTCCCTCCTTTGACAAATTCGAGGAGGTTTTGTTTGGCGCTGGGAGAGAGCGTTGGCAGAGTAGCATTATAGAGCGTGATGAAGATCAAATCATATTGATTTAAGCTGCCGGACTCCAGTATGGCGGGATCTTCACTAATCCGTACCATGAATTTTCCAGAATTCTCCAGGACCTCACGGGTAGTCACGGCAATTTCACGCCAATTGTGGGCGGAAGCATCATCGCCCGTGACGAGCAACACTTTAATCTTTGCCACCTCTGGCGCTGAATAAGCAACCATCGCCATCATGACCATCAACAACAAGATCAGACATACTTTCCAAATTCGCATGATAACCTCGATATCAAAAAAGTGACCTTCTCAACCAATGCAAAATAACGTCCCATGTTGTCGATTCAAGCCCAAACCGAACGCTGGAGATAAATGCAGTGGGCTCCAACGAATAAAGTCCAATTCATGAAGTGTAGCTTAGGAACTGCAAATAAATTGCCTGATATTTTCCAAGCAAAGGGGAAAAAGTGCATTTAGCCAAAAACATGAAAATCCATTCCCCCTCGTACTGCAATGCTGGGAGAGGTTCTCCACGACAGCAAACGAGGGCGGGAGTGCTGCTTATTGGATTGCAGGATCCTTCATCCCTCGCCCTGACGACCGGTCCCCCTTGCCGCCTATTATTTTGTGGCTTCGTCAATCTGTATCCGATGTCGCTCCAGAAGCCGTCCTGTGGCCCGATCCAAGTCAGTGATCGAACGGTGATAGTTAATTTGAGCCTGAAGAAAACTGACTTCGGCTTGAGATAATTGGGTCTGTGCATCCAGCACAAAAAAGATCTGACTCGCGCCTAATTCGTATTTCCGCTGCTCCGCTTCGAGTGTCTTTTGTGCTAAATCTCGAGCCACCTTGGCCGCCGTCATTGAGAGTTTGGATTGCTCCACCTGGTTGGCGGCATTATGAACCTCCAAGTCGATGGTTTGTTCCAATTGCCGGAGATTATAAAGGCCGCGCCGCTTGTTAACCAGGGCATTCCCCATGTTGGCTTGGGCCGAGCGGTTCTTGATGGGAAGGTTCAATTGTACCGAAAACCCAAAGGTGGGATAATTGAAGCGGCCAACTTGACTCAGGGCATCGCCCAATCCCCCCGGGCTAACAATTACAGGAGGAATAACTGAAGAGTCCAACAAATTTCCGCCCTGCCCGTTTCCGGTGTAAAAGGTACTCAAATTAAGATCCGGCTGCAGGTTGTTGTGGGCCAGCTTGACATTGATATCCGCCACGGCGAGTTGTTGCCGCAGGGCTTCGAGTTCCGGCCGCTTGGAAAGCGCCACTTGCAAAGATTCATCGAGATTGACGCCCATCAAATCACCGGCGGTGTCGACTTTTTCCGTCAAACTCATTTTCAGCTTGCGAATATCCCCATCCAGATCCACGCCCAGTGTCTGCCGGAGCGCGTCCTCTGCCTGCTTCAAGGCGTATTCGGCGCTGATCACGTCCACGCGGCGGCTGGCGACTTGAGATTCCGAGCGGAAAATATTCAGCGGCGGCAAGGCGCCCAACTCCAATTCCCGTTGGTTGCGCTTATAGGTCACCTCGGCCATATTCAATGCCTCTCTCTGGACCTTCAAATTTTCACGAGCGCCCACAACGCTCCAATATTGGCCGACAACCCGTGAAATCGATTCGTTAAGCTGGGCTTCAAAGTTAGCTCGGGTCTGGGTGAGATTCCGCCGCGCAATCAGAATGGGGGCGCGATTGGGGAAAAAGCCGCGGTCTCGCCACAATGGCTGAGTCAAGGCAAAATTCAAGTTGGAGGAAATTGAGGGATTATAGATCGAATAAATGTTGTTGGTGGAAAATTTGGAGGCGTCGAATGAAGTGTCGAACCGAGTGCCCGTTTGAAAAAGTTGGGAATAGCCAAACTGCGCCTGCTGGTCCAAATCGCTCCGAGTCAAAGCTCCCTCGGTCTCCAAGCTTGTGGGAGTTTTCGCGCGGGATGTACTAAAACTGGCGCGACCAACGGGATCAAAGGGCTGATACGCTTTTTGAATGGCCCATCGTGAAGATTCCAGATCGAGCTGATTGATCCGCACGCTGGTGTTATTCAAGAGCATGAGGCGAATGGCGTCAGCCAGAGTAATCCGCAATTCTCCATCGACTGCATAATCCTTTAAAGATTTTGGACCAGGCAGGACTTCGGGAGAAGCCGGTCGATTAATCAATGTCTTAAAGTAATCGGGCATGGGGAATGTCTGGGCGAGACATTCATTGGCCCCCGAAAAAATTAAAATCCAGATAAATACCAAAATGCCTTTCCGCATTAAGTCCTCCGCTCTTGCAAGGGCATATAAATAAAATGAGCCATCGAGGGCAAATGAAACCGTTGATGGAAATCTGCTCAGGACAAGATTTATTCGTATCGAATTGCTTCTACGGGATCAAGTCTGGCGGCTTTGATGGCTGGATAGCTGCCAAAAACCAAACCGACGGAAACCGAAACCAGGAAAGCCAACCAAATCGAATTGGCCGTGACAATTGTGGACCAACCCGCCAGCATGGCAATTAGCCGGGACATGCCGAATCCAAAGGCAACCCCAAGAAATCCGCCGACGAAAGAAATCAAAATCGCTTCAATCATAAACTGGCGGACAATGTCGCGTTGACGAGCCCCCAGGGCGCGGCGCACGCCGATTTCCCGCGTCCGCTCCAAGATGCTGGCCAACATGATGTTCATGATTCCAATACCGCCCACCAACAAGGAGATGGAGGCAATCGCCACCATGACCATATCGAAGATCCGCTGGGTTCGTTTTTGTTCAGCTAATAATTCCGCCGGAACAATGACGTTGTAATCGTCAGTCCCCCGATGTGAGCCGTCCAGGATTCCTCGGACTACCCGAGCGGCTTCAAAGCTGTCAGCACCCACGGCCAACTGCAGATAGACACCGTCAATCTCGTCCTTCCAACGGCTGTTGACGTCCGCCATCCGCAAGATTGGGCAATAGAGCGGAACATAAATTAAATTATTCCGATCCTGGGCAGGTACTCCCCCGATGTCGGAACGAATGGTCAATTGAGGCCCGACGACCCCCACTACTCGCAGCCACTGGTCATGGACCTTGATATATTGCCCGATGGCATCCTGAGGCCCGAAGAGGTTGGTCTTGGTCCCTTCTCCCAGAACACAAACAGGGGCGCCCCTCTCATTCTCTTCATCATCATAAAAGCGCCCAGAGATTACCTGGAGAGCCGAGATCTTTTGATAATTGGGATCGACACCGTAAAGAACTGGCATCTCCTGCTGCGGCTTAGGCAACATTTTTGTGGCGGCAAACCGTTTTCGAGCCGTTGCGGTGGCGATATCTTTAATGTTCGCCTTAATCACCCGATAATCCTGAAAAGTGAGCCCGGGGGATGTCTTTCGAATGTTTTGAAAAGTCTGCGAATCCGTGGTCTCCTTAGCTTCCACAATCAAGTTTCTAACGCCTAGTTGTTCGATAAAAGCCATGACTTGCTGTTGGGCGCCGGCACCGATGGAGAGCATCGAAACCACGGCAGCCACGCCGAAAATCATTCCCAACATGGTCAAGAAGGAGCGCAATTTATGAGCCAGCAGATTCTGCATTCCGATGCCGAAATACAGAGTAAACTGCATCCAGATGCTTTTTTGGCCCAGATTCGATTTCATTTTGCACCTCCACCCAGGGTGGGGGCGGCGGCGGGAGCTTCTGCCGAGGATTTCCCTTTTTTCGCCTCGGGATTCACCATGGCGACCTCGGTCCCCTCATCTAAGCCATCGATCACTACCTGACTCTCGGTGCGCTGTTTAACTCTGACCTCTCTTCCCTCGAAAGCGCCTCGCTTCTTGATATAGGCAATCTGCTTTCCCTCCTGCTCAAACAATGCCTGTCTGGGAAGAAAAAGGACATTTTTCAAGCTCTCCCCAATAATCACCACACGAGCGGTCACTCCAGGACGAAGACGTGGATCGGGCTTTTGAATTTCGAAAGTGGTTTCAAATTGGCGGACCACATTCCCCGTAAAAAATTCTCCACGGGAAGCCATTCCAGCTATGCTTTTCACTTTTCCTTCAAAAGATTGGCCAGGCAAAGATTCCACCTGCAGAAGGATGGGTTGACCGGAATTCAGATTCGCGCGATCAATTTCGTTGATCCGCGCTTGAATCTCCATTTGGTCCAAGTCCAAAATCTGGGCGATGGGGCGGCCCGGAAAAACCATGTCCCCTTCCCTGTATTCCGGAAGAGTAGCACCAAAAAAGTTTCCGCCCCCGGCATCCATGTTGTCGCGAACCGCCACCAGTCCGGAAATGGGGGATTTTACAACCATGTTCTCGATGTTTTTCCTGGCCTCGGCCAGACTCAATCGGGCGCGGTCCCGTCCAGCCTCCATCACGGCGATGCTAGCTTCGTTGGAAGCAACTCGCGACACTACATCATTTTCCAATTGGGCCAGCTTCCGCCGAGCCTCTTCCAAATTCAAATCATTCTTCTTGGCGTCGATGGCGCTAACCAGCTCATTGCGGCTCACCTCTAATTCGGCTCTCCTCACTTCAAAGCGGGCTCGCAGTAATTCGACCTCATCCTGAGCCCCCTGCACAGCCGCGTCCGCCTTCGCTTTGGAAATCCTCTCTTCCGCCTGATCTAACTCCGCCTTTTCCTGTTCCGCGCGATATTCCTGTTCACTGGGATCGATTTCGATGATGACGTCTCCTTCCTTGACAAAAGAACCAGTCTTGGAAAGCTTCAAAATTTGAAGACTCCCCCCCCCCAAACCGACGGAGCGGTCATCATGGCATTCTTTACCGAGCGCAATTCGCCGATCGAATGAATCTTGATTTCCACATTCCCACGCGTCACCGTAATGGTGGGAATCGGGCGTTCCTGGCGGGTCAAGTCCTGCAACAACGGCTTGGAAAAATACCAGCCCATTCCCCCAGCCCCAATCAGCAAAATGGGTATCAGCAATTTCTTGAGCAGCTTCATCTGTTTTTACCCTCCACCACTTCTGGATCTTTCAAGGCAACCCGATCACCCTTGTGTAATTGACCGAATATCACCAGTTGCCCTTTAGTCCTCCGCAATACCTGAACGACCTTGGCCTCGTATTTACTCTTCTCCAAAACAAAAACCACATATCGTCTTCCCCGCTGGAAAAGCGCCTCTGGTTTGATCATCAAAGAATTCGGCACCCGCTCCACCAAGATCCGCACATTGGCACTCATGCCAGGACGCAGACGCGGATCGGGTTGATTGAGCGTGACCAGAACGTCAAAATTCTTGGGGGGGGCCAGGAGCTGAAATCGTTGCGGGCCAGGGTGCTGATCTCCTTGACGATTCCAGTTAATTCCTTATCAGGTATCGCATCCACATTCACCTTGACGGTGTTTCCCACTTCGATTCGGCCGCGGTCCGTTTCATCGATTCGGGCGAGCACCCGCAAGGTAGACAAATCCGGCAATTCCGCGATTGCGGCATTGGGATACGCTTTGTCACCTTCCTTGAATTCAGGAGCGTTGCTCCCAAAACCGAAGCCGCTCCGATTCCGATAGTTGGGCAAAAGCGTCACCATACCCTCAATTGGAGCACGCAGAGTCATTTCGGCGATCCGCTGTTGCGTATCGGTGACCTCATATTGCTCTGCTTTCCGGCTATTTTGGTTTGCGGCAACATCAGCCTCCATGCCCTCCCGATCCGATATCACCTTTTGATCCGTCTCTATGGCGAGCTGCTCGGCATTGCTTAGCAGCAGCTTATTTTTTTCCCCGTCAATTTTGGAGAGAATTTCCTGTTTGCTGGCTTCCAATCGGGCCCTTTCCACATCATATTTCCGCTGCATCACCAGCGTCACATTCTGTTCTTTCTGCAAGCGCCCTTGGGCCAGGGTTCTTTCAATTTCTGCTTCAGCCTGCCGCAAAGCTGATTTGCGTTCATTCAGTCTTCCATCCAGGTTGGCTGTATCGAACTGGGCTATCACATCGCCTTTCTTGACGATTGTTCCGCTCTTCAACAACTTGATGATCTGCAAATCACCGGCCCGAGGAGGAGCTGACATAATGATGGATTTAAGGGCTTTGAGTTCTCCTCGAACCTGAACATAATCCAGGAATTCGCCAAATCTGATTTCTTCGTTGGGCAATTCCGGAGGCCGGCGATTGAAATGGTAGGCGAGTCCCACCCCTACGCCGATTACGATTAATATCACGAAAATCGCCAGAGTTCGCCACTTTCGCCATTTTTGAGGGGATTTATATGCCATGCTATGACCTATTTCCATTGATAGAGTGATTACCCAACAAGATCACTTCACCCACTTCCAAACCTGCTTCCACCACAGCTTCCATATCGCTTTTTTGTGCCACTTTTATCGTGCGTATTTGAGCTTTGCCGTCTCTGAGTACTTGCACGGCAGACTGGCCCTTTTCCGAAATGATAGCATCGCGCGGAATCACCAAAACTGAGGGAATTCGTTCTATCTCCACATCGATGGCTGCCGATAAATCCGGCATCAATCGGGAATCGTTCCCTTCTAAATCGAATAGGGCTACAAAGGTCCGAATTCGATTGGAAAAATTGCTGGGAACTCCGATTGGAGCTACTTGCCTTAAACGTCCTTTAAACGTCAATCCAGGATATGCATCAAGACCGACCTGTGCGCTCTGGTCCAGTTTCATAAAAAGAAAATCAGCCTGATTGATCCTGGACCGCACCTGCATCATGGAAGGGTTAACCAACTGCAGGATCGATGAACCAGGATGGATGGAATCCCCTTCCTGAACTTCTCCCATACTTTGGCCCTTCCAAGTCTGACTGAGGACAACAATCCCTTCCATGTTGGCTTTGATCACCATTTTTTCCATGTTCTCCCGGGCATGATCCATGGCCATTTTGTTGTGGACTGTCTGTATCTCAAGCACCCTCAGATCCGCCAATGCAGCTTTTCGCTTTAAATCGTAAGTTTTGCGCAAGGCAGTCAGCTTGGCTTTAGCCTCTTCATAATTCTGGACGTTTTTTTCCGCATCAATCCTTGCAATCACTTCATTGCGTTGCATCTCCCATTTTGCTGAATCTACATCATTTTCCGCCGCCTTCAATTCCGTGTCGTCTTTGGCCTTGGCCGCGGAAATCTCAGCCTTCTTTTTCTTGATCTGCTCGACTTGCTGCAAATAATCCCGCTGGGTGTCTAAAAAATTCCTAATCTGCCCCTGGCGGTCGAATTCCACTAATAATTCACCCGGTTTCACACGGGAACCGGCGGCCACTAATTTGGTGATGGTTAAATCACCCCAACCGCTGCGCCCGGGAAGGCGCGGCGCCAAAACATTGAAGGATTGGACTGCTTCGGTCGTACCCGCCAATCTCACCGAACGGATGAAATCCTTTTTCACAACTTGCGTGGTCCGCTCTTGGTTCTGAATCCGAGAGGGTAGACTATCCCCAGAGACTTTCTTGCATCCGCCATTAATCCCAACCAGGCTAATCAAGAGAATAATGGCGAAGATTTGCCAAGTGGTTCTGGCAGGGAAATTCGTGGCTACTTTAAATTGATCAACCATAAATTTTGACCCTAAAAAAAAATTGAAGACTTTCAGCCCATTGGTAGATGATTATCCGCCGAAAAAAAGAGACTCGACAGGCAAACCTCTATTTTCGTCTGGAAAATCCTGCCGCAGTCTTAGGTATTAGACAATGCAAATTGACGATAGGTTTCAAAAAAAAAATGGAAAAAGGTTATTTTTTCCTTGTTTTGTAAACTTACTCTTTCATCTCCCTTGGAAACCCACATGAAAATCTCCTGGGCCGACAGGCAACGGCGTCGAATACGACTCATTTGGCTTTATTGTTTTAGATGGTCGAAATCGAGATGAGGTCTTGGCTTGAGGACTTAACACGGGTTGAGAAATCCTGATCGTACACCCCATCAAGAGCCAAGCGGGGTAACTTGTCAGCCAATATCGCGAACCATGGCATTATGCATCTGGATCCCGTGAATCAAGGCAATTCCAGCTTGCAGGGATGCAGCCACATGAACCGATTCGGTCATTTGTTCAGGAGTAGCCCCCAACTCTAGACATCGCTTGGTATAAGCATCAATACAATAAGGACATGGTTTAGCGTGGGCGATAGCCAAAGCAATCAGCGCCTTTTCCCGTTTGGTTAAAGCACCATCTACTTCTGTGACAGCATTGTAGTATTCAAAAAACTTCTTCATCAAATCCGGCTGAAATTTGGCAATTTCGGCAAATCGCTGCAGATCTTCAGGATTATAGTACTGCATGAGCGTATCCTCCTAAATATTGTGGTTTGCTCCATCTATATTTTATAATCGATTCGGCTCAGGCTTGAATCAGGAAAGAGAGAAGGGGGACATTTCTACCATTTGAGCGTGTGAACAGACGACAAAGACCTCCCCAGAAATCGCTCTCCAATCGTTTGAAATCTCAAGGGAACATCGGTTATGTAGTAATGATATTCCGGGTTATCACGTTCGGGAGATTCCATGCCGTTGGCCTTTAATGCCTCTGCCGCCAGATCTGCCATAGATTCCGCGGAATCGACCAGGCGGACATCCATCCCGACTACTTCCTGCAACAACGGTTTTAACAGCGGGTAATGTGTACACCCCAGCACTAAACTGTCGATCCCCCGAACCATCACCTGGCCCAGATACTCTTCGGCGGTCAAACGCGTCACGGGATGCGAAAGCCAGCCCTCTTCCACTAGAGGAACAAACAAGGGGCAAGCCTGGGAATAAATTTTGACTTCGGGATCATACCGATGGATGGCGCGTGCATAAGCATTGCTGTCGATGGTGGCAAGAGTCCCGATCACTCCTACTGATTTTGTCGTCGTGGCTTTTACTGCGCCGCGGGCGCCCGCATCAATCACCTCCAATACAGGCACGGGTGAAAGATCCTCGATCACTTGATGAGCCACTGCCGCCATGGTATTGCAGGCCACGATCAATAATTTCACATTCTGCCGCACCAGGAACTCGGTGATCTGGGAAGCATATTGACAGATCGTGCCTACGGATTTGATTCCATAAGGAACACGAGCCGTATCTCCGAAATAGATGATGTTTTCGAAAGGAAGCCGGTCCATCACGGCCCGGAATACCGTCAATCCCCCAACCCCGGAGTCAAATATCCCAATGGGACGGTTTTTATCCATTTGCATAGTCAATGTCCCCACATGATTCAAAGAAGCCGCAAATTGAATCAACATTCAAAATTTTGGATATCTTGGTGAAGTTTCGGCAGAAATGTTCACCCCCCCACCGCATCGCTTCTGACAATCTCCGCTCCAGCAGCCCGCATGTCGTCTATGGCTTGCCGGACATCCCCCGGGATCAAGTCCACACCCCGGCATCCATCCTGGATCAGGGTCACTCGAAAACCCAGTCGCAACGCATCCAGCGCCGTGAATTTCACGCAATAATCAGTGGCCAGGCCCATCAAGCAAATATGCTCAACCTGTTGCTGCTTTAAATAGTCCTCCAAGCCAGCGTTTTTTTGTTGAGCGTTGTCGTAAAAGCCGCTGTAACTGTCGATTTCAGGATCGGTCCCCTTTTGAATCACCTTTTGAATTCGCCGAGTATCCAAATCCGGCAAAAAGGCCGCCCCAGTCGTTCCTTGCACACAATGGACGGGCCATAGAATTTGAGATGCTCCCGCCAGTTCCACTGTTTCGCCTGGCTTTTTTCCAGGATGGTTAATGGAGAAACTGAGATGGTTGAGAGGGTGCCAATCCTGAGTTGCCACCACCAGGGGAAACATCGATTGAAGAGCATTGGCTATCGGTACAACACAGTTCCCTTCCGGCACGGGGAGAGCGCCTCCCGGCACAAAATCATTTTGAATATCGATCAGCAACAAAGCGCGCATGGACAAATCAACCTTTCTCCGCGGCCATGGAAACCACTTGAAGAATCGATCTGAGCACCGGGAATGCTAGTCCTCAACGATTTTATCCAAACCTCTGGCCTGGAGAATAAGATGGGTTTTTAAATCGTGCAGTCTCTGCTCCAATCCGACGGGATATTGGTGGGGATTTGCAAATCGTTTCACACCGCTATGAAAGGAGGCTAGCTGCGATTTGCGATGTTCCCTGATTTTTTCTATATCGGGAAACTCATACACCGGGTTCCCCTGTCGAAAAACCGGGATTAGGAGATCTTCGTGGGGAGTCCCTTTGGCAATGATCTTTCGACGAGTAATATCCAGAGGATCGATAATGACGCACTCATCGCCCGCGCCAAGATTTAAATCATAAATGGCGTCTCCGATAAACTCTTTTCCCCCGCGAAACCGGCGGACTTGTTGGCGGCCGGGCGCTGTCATTTTTATCGCCTGTTCCGATAACTTGATTTTATATTCCCATGGGCCGCCGTTCGATCTCAAAGCAGTCAGCTTATAGACGCCTCCCAATGCCGGTTCATCATAAGCCGTCGCCAAGCGCGTCCCTACTCCCCATACGTTGATGGCTCCCCCCTGATCTTTAATACTGGTTATGATGTGCTCATCCAAGTCATTGCTCCCCACGATGACCGCCTCGGCAAATCCATTCTGATCCAAAATCTTGCGGGCTTCATTGCTCAGGTAGGCCAAATCGCCTGAGTCAAGACGGACGCCCATCAATTCATGACCGTGCTCGCGAAGCCACTTCCCAACTTCCACCGCTTTTCTGACTCCATCGAGTGAATTATAGGTATCCACCAGGAAAATACAGTTATTAGGGAGCGCCTGAGCGTAAGCCTGGAAGGATTCCATCTCATCGGGGAAAGCCATGATCCAACTGTGAGCGTGAGTGCCCCGAACCGGAATATTGAAAATTCTCCCCGCCAGCACATTAGAGGTGGCAGCACACCCACCGATATAGGCAGCCCGGCTTGCTGCTAAACCTCCATCTACCCCTTGCGCCCTGCGCAAACCAAACTCCAACACTGGTTCGCCTTGAGATGCCTGGCATACGCGTGCCGCCTTGGTGGCAATCAGGGATTGAAAATTGATCAGATTCAACAGCGGAGTCTCCAGAATTTGACATTCAATGATTGGACCCTGAATTCTGAGGAGAGGCTCATGCGGGAAAACCACGGTACCTTCAGCAATGGCATCAATTTCACAGGAAAAATGCAATTGCTCCAGATAGCGCAGAAATGATTCTTCAAATAGTGGACTTCCATCATTGCCTGTTAAGCCTGCCAGGTAATCCAGATCTGCCTGGCTAAAGCGAAATTGCAGCAAGAATAAGATGACGTCTTCCAGGCCGCAAGCAAGGACATATCCGCCTTGAAAAGGATTTTTCCGATAAAAAAGATGAAAAACCGCTTCTTTGTCTTTTATGCCGGTCTTCCAGAATCCATAAGCCATTGTCAACTGATAAAGATCGGTCAACAACCCCATGGGATAAGGAAAACGGGTTTGTGCTTTTATTTTCAAAGCGCTCAACAGATCCATAATTCACCATTAAGAGATTAGGAAACTCCAGGCCTATAACCAGGCAGACGTTTTGGGGCGGCAAGAAAGTTCACAAATGCCAGGATTTGGGAATCCTTATTTTTGGGCGCTTTCCACTCCCCAATATTCAAACCTTATTTTACATCCGGGAAAGTAACACCTGCTCAATTTCAAGATCCGTCAAAACTATGGGATTTGTTTTCATGCTGCTTCCTCGAGACTGTCCCACAATCCGCGGAATATCGGAGATACGCACTCCCAAATCACCCAAACGGGGAAGACTCAATTTCGAGATGAGCAGAGCAAGAGTATTCTCCAAAACTTCCAGGGCGACCTTCGGCTCATTCTGAAGATCAGGGCGACCGCTCAACAAGCCGCCTAATTTGGCATATTTCGCAAGAGCCGGATTGCTGGGTTCACGTTCCTGCATTGCCCGGATATTGGCGGCAGCCACCGCACCCGCCAAGGTGCCACAGATTATCCCATGCGGGATAGGAAAGAAAGCTCCCAGGGGTGAAGCCAATCCGTGCACCGCACCCAATCCCGCGTGGGCTAAGGTCATGCCCGATACTAAGGCGGCGTAAGCCATGGCGCTTCGCCCCATGTTCGCATTTTCACCGCCGCTATACCATTCCCAAAGGCCACCCCGAGCTCCTCCCAAAGCACCGATCACCAAAGAGTCTGTCATAATATTCGATCGAGTGGAGACATAGGACTCAATGAGCTGGGTTATGGCATCCATGCCGCTTGAAGCAATCAATGCCGGGGGACAGGTGAGCAATAAATCAGGATCAATCAATACCTGCCGGGCCACCAATTTTTCACTTCGAAATGAGCGTTTGAATCCACCATCCCCGCGAACGCTCAGCACAGCATTCCGGGTGGCTTCGCTCCCCGTCCCCGCGGTCGTGGGGATGGCAATAAGCGGGAGAGATGGCCCCAGAAAAGGCAATTCAGGCCCAACACCCTCGAGATGGTCCATCACTGAATTGCCAGGAATCAAAAGCCCTGCCACGGCTTTGGCCGTATCCAAGACACTCCCACCGCCAATCCCGACTACGGCTTTAATTTCCGCATTTTTGAATTCATGTACCGCTTCATCGATTAATTGAGGGGAGGGCTCATCGAGAACGACAAGTTCCTCCCATTGGATGTCCTCCTCGCGCAATCGCGAGCATAGATTCACCCAGGCATTCGACTCAGTAAAGAATCGGCCGCCTGAAATCACCAGGATTTTTCTGCCATACTCCAAGAGAATTTCCGTCAGCTTTGAGACAACCCCATTCCCAAAATGGATTCGCGGAAGGGTTGAAAGAGTAAATCCAGGGAAATCCATCAATGGTCCTCCACGGGGAAGAGTCCAACATAGTTGACTCCTTGCCTGGGGGAAGCCATCCAAGGGGCCACACTATCGCGCCACTTTAAATAATGACTGGTCTGCTTATGAGCCGCCGCATCGTCTGCGCTCGTGTATGCTTCATAAAGGACAAATCGGGCAGGATCGGAGGTTAGCTGCAAGACGTCGAACCGTCGATTCCCCTTTTCCTGAATCGAGGCTTCATGGTTTTCGCGGCAGGTGGCAATAAAATCGACAACATGCTCAGGCTTGACCTGTACGTGGACCAGCATGACATACATGACTCTTCTCCTCCGCGCGAATATTTGAATCTCCATTGCCCAAGCCATTCTAACATGATCAAGAATAGGTTTCATTATAGGCGTAGGCAATCCATATAGCCAAATATGAGACCAGCGGAGGCAAATCATGAACGGGACAAATACTCCGACTCATTTCCACATTCAATCAGGTTCTTAGTATGCATGGCCTCTTGGGCAGCTTTTTTGCCCTTAGGCACAAATATCACTCAACTCGTGAAGTCGGCTAGGTAAAAATGGTCCCAGATCCATGAACCATGCACTTCACGAAAAGAAGATATTTAAACCATTTGACCATGTCAGCTAGAAAGCAAGGAATGAAAATTATAGCAGATAGGCAATATTAGGTGCCGCCAGCACTTCAAGGAAATAGGCGGAAAAATTCATCTCGCGAATCAATCCCCTGTCAGATGAATCAAGGAGATTATTGAAGATCAGATGGAAAGCGAATCAGCACAGGAGATGACTTCCAATTCTCATCACCTGTTTTTTAGAAGATTTTTCGTGAAATACCACCGGAAGAGGATCATCTCATAAGGTGCCTTTCACCCACTCGAGAGCGACAAGCGCCACTTTGTAATCTCTTTGCGCGCTGGCAAAGTTGACCTTTGCCTGAAGAAGATTGGTCTGGGCATCGTCTACTTCTATTCTCGTTTTGGCCCCATATTCAAAACCTTTTTCGGCCATGAAGACCAAACGCTCTGCTTGTTCTACGGTCCCCCCCAGGGCTTTCAAGATTTCACCAGCCTCCTGGACCGCATTGATGGCCTGCCGTACTTCCAGCATGATTGAATCGTGCAATTTAGCTTGATCTATTTGTGCCCGGTTGACCTCCGTCTGCGCCTGAAGAACACGCCCCTTGGTCCTGTTTCCGTCAAAAAATGGAAAAGATAGTGTTACCGCGGCACTCCAGACTTTGCCCGTCCCGCCTAAGGGACCTTGAGCGACATTATTCAAACCCATTTTGCCGTTAAAGTCGAGACGGGGCTTGCTATCTCCGCTCGTGATCTTCACCAACAATTTATATCCTTCCAAACGGGTGGCAATGTCAAAAACTTCCGGGCGATTGAGCATGGCGGAAGACAAGGTCACATCGAATTCCGGATATGGCCCAACCATGCTTTCCATGCTGCCTTGTAGGTCGTAATCCTGTTGATCCATGACTAACAGGAGCCGCAATCGTTCTTTGGCAATTACGACGTCCTGCGACGATCGAATCACGGAGGGACGGGAGTTCTCCAATTCCACGCGGGCAGCCAACACGTCATAATCCGTCGCAAGGCCCACCGCATATTTTCGCTGCGCTTCATCCAGGTGCCGTTGTTTTTGTGCTTGATTTTCCAACGATACCCGATAAAGCTGTTTAGCAAGAAGAATGTTGTAGAATTCAGTGGATACATCCTTGGCCACGGCTTGCTGAAAAATCCTCAGCTGTTCGCGAGCCAGTGGGACACCAAGTCTGGCGGCTCGAATCGCAGCCCCAATTTTGCCAAACGTATAAATGGGCTGAGAAAGAGAGACTTCCAACAAACGGTTGTCGGTCGTCGACGGAAAGATCGCATCAATGATTCCCCCGCCGCTTGAAGAATCAGCGGGAGTCCCCCCAAAATTGACACCTTTGAACAGTTGTTTGTAGGTATCATCGTATCGACGCAGGATATTTCCCGCCAATGAAAACTGCGGAAGCGCCGCAGCTTTCTCCTCCATGATTTTCCCCATGACTTGGTTGCGATATTCCTTGGCCCTTTGAATGTCACGGTTCTTTTCAGCGGCAATTTTTAATGCCTGGTCCAGTGTGAGCATGTTTGCGGAGCCTTTTGGCGCTTGTTCCTGCCCGATCAAAAAATCTCTCGCGCCAAATAATGCGAAAAACAAGGTAAAAAGAAAAATCAGCCCTTGCCGATTCATAGTTCAACCTCAACAGTCTGAGGACGACGAATATGAAATTTCTTAGCAATGTCATCCAAAATGGTGTAAACGACGGGTACTACCAGAAGGGTCAACAACGTGGAGGTGAAGAGTCCCCCAATCACGGCGCGAGCCATGGGAGCACGCATTTCGCCACCGGCCCCAATCCCCAAAGCCAGCGGGAGCATGCCAAAGATCATGGCGAGGGTGGTCATCAAGATGGGGCGAAGACGGGTTCGTCCCGCCAGCACCACCGCATCGTGCCGGGAGTAGCCGCGGCTTTGCAATACCTTGGCATAATCCACTAGGAGAATGGCGTTTTTGGTCACCAACCCCATGAGCATGATCAATCCGATGAGAGACATGATATTAAGTGTGTCCCCCGTCAAAAAGAGCAATCCTGCCATGCCCACAATCGACAAAGGCAGCGACAACATTATCGCCAACGGATCTACAAAGGATTCGAATTGAGATGCCAGGATCAAATACACAAAAATGACGGCCAGGAGCAATGCTTCCGCCATATATCCGAAAGATTCCATCATATCCTCCGCCTCTCCTGAGAAGATGATGGAATAGCCTGGCGCCATGGAAATTTCAGCTGATGCATTCTGAATCTTCGTCATGGCAGTGCCCAAAGCCAGATTGTCGAGGTTGGCGCTGACCACTACTTGACGAGTCATGTTCTGCCGGTCTATTTCGGATGGAGTGGTGCTCGATTGATACCGGGCAAATTCACTTAAGGGGAGCAGCATGCCCGGCGAATTGGAATTAAGAACCTTAAAACGCAAGTCGCCGATGCGGTTCAAGTCTTCACGTAAATCCAGCGGAAGGCGCACTCGCACATCAATAGCTTCTCCCGATTCATCTTCAAAAGTTGAGATGGCTTTCCCACCCACCAAAGCGCTCAGGGCCTCCACGACCTGCGCCGTCATTATCCCCGCGTCAGAAGCGCGTTTTCGATCCATCAAAAGACGGTATTCCGGAGTGCTTCAGAAAATCATTGATGTTCTTTCTGGCAAGTATTTCTCGCACGCCTTTCCGATTTCGCGCGCTGATGTAGAATCGGACCTCGGATTGCACGTGACAAGGCCAGACGAGGAGTTGATCACTCTGATCGGGAGCCTCGAAGCTCAATATCTACTTGAGTTCCAAAAGGCCGTGCCAGCGGTGGCCAATACGGTTGACCCTTTGGTTCACGTGGGTGGGCTGCTGCAAACAACTGAAATTGGCCTAGCGATCGCCATAGTCAAGAAGCGAGACGGGACGCAGATTTCCGACTCATGGATAAAGTTTCGATAAAGGGGAGCCGATATGACCAACATGAGGCCAGAAAATTTCACTTATGTATCAACACAGACGATGCAAAATGCATTTCCAAGCGCTCAGCCGCAAGTGGGACTGGAGCGTAAGGAAGTCGGCCCTGCCGGCAAATCCGCCTCCGTTGTCGCGTGTGCGTCGAAAAAGCCTTCGCCTCTGCGGCCGCAACGCGGTCGCCGCTAGGGTGGCCTCCAGCCACAAGGGTTCGGTGCCGTAGTTGGCCCCGAATTGGCGGTTTTGCTACACTGAGGGTTATGGCAATCCCGAACCGCCATTCGCATCGGCGCCAAGGCGATTTGGATGCAGGAAGGCGTGCTGCATGAAGCAGCGGCGCGCCGCGCCGAATCGGCCGTCATAGCCGGGCGATGGACCGCTGCATCCTGAAAGACCACCGCCGGCTGGTGCTCAAGTAGGGAAGACGTCTACCGGGCACTTGCGCCGCCATTCTGACTTCTGTTTTCTAAGGCATCGCGTGATGATGGCGCGCGTCCAGCGCCGGCTCGCTCAGACGTGTGAATCGAGCATTTTCTGGACTTCGGACTTGCCAACCGCGCCGACCCGCTGCTCCACCACCTGCCCGCCCTTGAACAGCAGCAAGGTGGGAATGCCGCGGATGTTGTAGCGCATGGCCGTTTTGTCGTTGGCGTCCACGTCCAGCTTCCCGATCTTGGCTTTGCCGGCGTACTCGCTGGCCACCACGTCGATGGTGGGGGCCATCATTTTACACGGCCCGCACCACTCGGCCCAAAAGTCCACCAAAACCGGTACTTCCGCCCGAAGGACATCCTGGTCAAACGAAGAATCGGTAAAGGTTAAGGTGTTCTGACCTGCCATCTTATCTCCTACAATAT
>CAWDMN010000111.1:0-5728 GCA_963803155.1 uncultured Acidobacteriota bacterium | reverse complement strand
TGAGCGCCTGTTCGAAGGAAAGTTCCATCGCCCCCCTCTGAGGTGGATTATATGCCCAAGCACTTTGTCGAATCCGCAAGTGGGATGCCCTCGCACGTTGACCCACCGGTATCTTGTCGATTCCTTTAAGCGAACGGCGTAGAATCGGCGCGTAGGGGAAAGGAGAACTTTCCCCCATGGCTAGCCAAACGCTAGGTCGAGTATTTACCTGTCGGCCTCGAACTGGGCCACTACCGCATCATCAAGAAGCTGGGCGGCGGAGGGATGGGTGTCGTTTATGAGGCCGAAGATACCCGCCTGCACCGTAATGTTGCGCTGAAATTCCTACCCGACAATCTAGCGAAAGACCCGCAGGCACTTGCGCGTTTTCAGAGAGAGGCGCAGGCAGCGTCGGCGTTGAACCATCCCAACATCTGCACCATTCATGACATTGGCGAAGCGGAGGGGAAGGCGTTCATCGCCATGGAGTATCTGGAGGGCGCGACGCTGAAGCACCGCATTGCGGGCCGCCCCATGGAGATGGAGCACACTGCTTGAATCTCGGCATCGAAATCGCGGATGCGCTCGACGCCGCTCACAAAAAGGGCATCATCCACCGTGACATCAAGCCCGCCAACATCTTCGTGACTGACCGAGGGAACGCCAAGATTCTCGATTTTGGTTTGGCGAAAGTGGTCCCTGCTGGCCCAAGCATAGCTGTTTCAGAAATGCCGACCGCCGCAGCAGAGGAACTCCTCACCAGTCCCGGCGCAACCATGGGCACAATGGCTTATATGTCGCCGGAGCAAGCCCGTGGAGAGGAGTTGGACACACGAGTACCGGCAGCGCGTCGAAAATGAATCGGCGGCATTCCGGTTGACCGTTATGCCGCCGATTGCATTCTTTCAAATTGTTGCCGGGCATGTGCCGCCCGGCTTCCCATGCTTCTATCGAGATCGCGCGTTTCATGTTGTCCAATTGAGCTCCACAGGCACCGTCAAGGACGTTTCCTGGAATAGTGGTTGGGCGCGCCCGGCGTGGCAGCGCTGCCGGCGACCTGCGCCTCGCTGGCGTGCTCTCGGGTCAATGCAGCGGTGAGCGTGATGCCGGTGCCGGAGACCTGTGCACCGACCGCGTGCGCAAAAGTGAGCGGAGCGGCGACGGGCGCCCCATTTACCCTGGCCTCTTATATTACCGAAGGTGGGGCTTCCAGGCATTACCGTCACACGAAATCTTTGATGCACGGGGATCCCGTGGCCTGGCATGCGATGCTGGGACTCATCAGCCGGGGTCTGGTGAAGTATTTGAATGGACAGATTGCCGCTGGCGCCCAGGCTGTCCAGCTATTCGACAGTTGGGTGGGGTGTTTGAGTCCGGAAGATTACAGGGAATTTGTGCTGCCTCACACTAGATTCGTCATTGAAAACATTACTCCAGGTGCTCCGGTCATCAATTTTTCGACAGGTACCACCGGTTATTTGGAACTGCTCCGCGAAGCCGGAGGAGATGTGATTGGGGTGGATTGGAGAGTGGATTTGGCGGAGGCTTGGCGGAGGGTGGGGTATGATGTTGGGATCATGGGAAACCTTGACCCCGTGGTGCTTTATTCCGACAAGGCAACGATTCGCTCGCAAGTCAAATCTCTATTGCGGAAATCTGAAAACCGGCCAGGCTATATCTTCAATTTGGGGCACGGTATTCTGCCGGAAACGCCCGTCGAAAATGTCCTAGCTCTGGTTGAGGCCGTGCATGAAGGAATTGAGAATTCTGAATTTTGAATTTTAGATTCTGAATTGGCTTGTTCGATCACCAAGCGTGAGGCGCCTGGAATGCTGCACCCATGGCAAGATGCGCTGTGCGTTGACGCATCCTGCTCAACGGAAAGCCGAACATAACCATTCAGGGGAGGGAAACTGAACCCTTCGGGTTCCTCCCTGAACGGTTACAGCTGAATGCTGACAGCTGGCAAAGCATAACTTTGATTTAGCGAAAGAAACCCCATGAAATACCAGGCTGTAATGCTCATCGGATTCGGCGGGCCGGACAAACCGGAGGACATCCGGCCGTTTCTCGACAATGTCTTGCGTGGGCGCCCAATTCCCCCGGATCGCTACGAGGAGGTGGTCCAGCATTATTTTGAAATTGGGGGGCGTTCTCCTTACAACGAATTTGCTTTGCGTCAAGCCGAGGGATTGCGGCGCCTCCTGCGCCGGGAGGGCCGGGGAATGCCGGTCTACCTGGGAATGCGCAACTGGCGCCCATTCCTGGGCGATGCGCTCGCCCAGATGCAGACGGATGGGATACGCCGGGCGTTGGGAATAATCCTGGCTCCTCAGCAGGGCGAAGCCAGCTGGGGACGGTATCAGGTTGCTTTGGATGAGGCCCGCCATAAGTTGGAAAAGCGCACGGGGAGCCAGTGCCCCGAGATTGACTACTCCGCCGGATGGAATAAACACGGGCTCTTTGTGGAGGCTCAGGCCGATAGGCTGAAATGCAAGATGAGCAAGATTCCTTACGAACGCCGCGCTTCAGCCAAATTGATTTTTGTGGCGCATAGTATCCCGGTTCGATTGCGGCATCCTTACGTGGATCAACTGATGGAAAGTTGTGCGGCGGTTGCGGAAGAAGTAGGTTGTCCGGCCTGGGAACTGGTTTATCAAAGCCGCAGCGGCAATCCGCGCGATCCCTGGCTGGAGCCGGACATTATCGAAGTAATCCCAAAGCTGGCGGCGGAAGGGGTCAAAGATATCGTGGTGGTCCCCATCAGTTTTGTTTGTGATCATGTGGAGGTTTTATATGATCTCGATCTGGCTGCCGCGCACCTAGCCAAACAACATGACATGGGATTTTACCGGGTCTGCACCGTGCATGATCATCCCAGTTTCATCCGGATGCTCGCGGATTTGGTGAAGCAAGGGGAGAAGGGGACGGAATCCACATGAATCAGTTTTCCGCTCAATATAAAAAAAGAATCGCCGTGATTGGGGGCGGGATCTCCGGGTTGGCGGCCGCATTCCACTTTTTGGAAGAAAGCAACAAGCGTGCTCTGCCCATCGAAATCACCTTGTTCGAAGCAGAGTCCCGGCTGGGTGGAGTGATTTCCACCGATTTTTCTGAAGGCTTCTTATTGGAGGGCGGCCCGGATTCCTTCATTTCAGACAAGCCCTGGGCTCTGGCGCTGGCGCGCCGCCTTGGATTGGGTGAGGAACTGATGGGGACCAATCCCTCTTTCCGGCGCTCCATTATCGTCAAGAGGAATCGGCTGATACCCGTGCCGGAAGGCTTTTATCTGCTTGCCCCCAGCCGGCTGGGCCCGTTTGTGACCACCCCAATCTTCAGCTGGCCGGGTAAATTCCGCATGGCGCTTGATCTGATACTGCCGCGCCGGCGCAACCATTCACCCTCGCATGATGAAAGCTTGGCTAATTTCGTCCGGCGCCGCTTTGGCCGGGAGGCTTTGGAGAGGATGGCTCAACCGATGGTTGGGGGGATTTACACCGCGGACCCCGAAGAGCTGAGCCTTCGGGCCACCATGCCGCGGTTCTTGGATTGGGAACTGGAATATCGCAGCCTGATTATCGCCATGATTAAAAGGCGCAAAAAGCTGCAGGCTCATTTGCGGGAAAAAGCCAGTGGTCCCCGCTATGGTCTGTTTGTCTCCTTCCGCAAGGGAATGAGTCAGCTGATTCAAGCTTTGGAGGCGCAACTCCCTCCCGATTCGATCCGGTTGGGATGCAGAATCGCCGGCCTGAAACTCCGGCAACCGGGAGGTGGATGGGTTCTGGAAAATGAAAGAGGAGAGTCCTTTCACGCCGAAGCAGTGTGTCTGGCTCTACAGGCGAACCAATCCGCCGATTTGGTGGAACCGCTTCAACCCCGGTTGGCAGATCGGCTGCGGCAGGTGAAATATGCTTCCACGGCCACCCTCAACCTGGCTTACCGGCGGCAGGACATCCCCCACACCTTGAATGGATTCGGCTTTGTGGTCCCTGTCATTGAGAAGCGGGATATCCTGGCCTGCACTTTTTGCCAGGTAAAATTTGAAGGGAGAGCTCCGGAGAACTATGCGCTCCTGCGTGCCTTTATGGGGGGGGCATTGCAGCCTCATGTTTATGATTATGCCGATGAGGATATGCTGAAAGCAGTCAAAAAGAACTTGAAGGAGCTTCTGGGTATTCAAACTGAACCACTTTTCAGCCGCATCGAGCGGCATCCTCTTTCCATGGCTCAGTATCGAGTGGGGCATTTGGAATTGTTGTCCGAAATGGAATCGTTAGCCGCGCAATTGCCGGGATTGCAGTTGGCCGGGAATGGCTTCACTGGGATCGGAGTGCCGGATTGTGTCCACCGCGGCGAAGACTGCGCCGAACGCATCATGGAATATCTGAACAGATCTCAATAGCATTTCCAAGCGCCTAATTTGGTGAAGAATATTATGCCGTTGGCAGGGCATGATACCGCTAGTGCCGTGATTTTTTCATATCCGTTTAGGAGGGGAACTGAATCCGAAGGGTTCACAGCCATTAGCCGGGGGTAAGGCCATTAGGCCGCCACCCCCGGATAGAGGCGATAATAGGAACGACCCCGGTAGGGATCACAGCTTGCAAAGGGGCTGCGACCCTCTCAGGATCGGATTGGTTCGCTCTTTTGACCGGTGGTTGAGCGCGTGACCACGTCGCACGCTCAACCACCGGCTAATCGCTGTGAACCCTTCGGGTTCCCCCCCCCTGACTGGTTACATTTTTTCCTTCCAAATAACAAGATGCGGGATGAGTTCAGCCCTGGAGCGGCTGAATGAACAGGGCTGAAAATCAGTTCCCCGATCTTTCCCTGCCCATGGCAATTTTATTGGGGGCCAGGTTGCAACACTCAGCCTTGAAACCTTTAACACAACGGGCCGAAGTGGTCCGCACGATTTCCTGCGAAAAAGACCATTCCCAATGCGCGATGTTCTCCCGCGATGTGGAGCGGGTGCTCCCTTGCCTGATCGCCCGGCCAACGTGGCATACAGTGCGGACAGGAGAGTCGCGCAAAGGATCGTGACTCGCCCCATGGCCTGCAAATTGCCCAATTAGCTTTTCGGAATCGTCTTCAGTTTTTCCAGGAAAACCAATTCAAGATTTGGAGAAACGGACTTAGTGCGGAAGATCCGGTATCCCAGCTTTGTATAGAACCTAATGTTGTCTTCGCTTCGAGCGCCGGTAAACAATTCATACCGATCCGCGTTCAAAAACTTTTCTTCAATCGCAAGCAACAGCCGCGCTCCAATCCCCTGGCGCTGAAAGTCGGGATGCACGATGAGCCGGCCGATTAAACAAGTTCCGCCCTCCAAATTGGCGCGGACCGATCCTACAATCTTTCCGTTATGCGCTGCTTTCAGGAAGCTGTGAGAACCAAACTCCGCTTGGATCCCGGGCAATGTCTGTGTCAGTGGCGGAATGGACCAATCCTGATAAATCCGGGCCTCCTGCTGATAGGCTAGTTTCTGTAATGCAAGGATTGTTTCCAGATCCACCAAAGTGGCTGGGCTGATATCAATATTCAACACGCCTCCTCTCCGAATCACAATATGGACGCTGGAATTTTGTGAAGATCATATTAGAAATTCTGTGATGTGTCCCCGCTTCCCATCACGGAAGGAGCAGGATGTATCCGGCTCGAAAAGTTGATCCACCGAGGCCCTGCTTCATGAGGGTTTTGAGTTGGATTCAACGAAAACGATCCCGTACAGGAACGCGTGTGCATGGGG
>CAWDMN010000110.1:0-8696 GCA_963803155.1 uncultured Acidobacteriota bacterium | reverse complement strand
TATATCGGGATTGATGGCCCTCGGAACAGCTATCCATTCTTGTTTTGCGGCTCATGCGAAAACCTTTGGCGGGACATAAAAAACATATCTTCGCGTTTTCTTCATCCTGAGTCCAACTCTATTGTAGATAAAAACGAATAATGATGCTCCGAAAAAGGGCGATCAGATCTACCTCCATGTATTTGACTGGCCTGGCGACGGGATTTTGCGGCTCCTTTTAAATTAAAAAATTCGCCGAGCATGGTTGCTGGCCTCACCGCGGGATTCACTGCCGCTGGCCTTTTCCCCTGGAATTCTGGAAATCAAAGGGCCCGCTGCGATGCCTGATCCCTTAGCTACAGTAGTTGTTCTGGAAAAGGAAAAGTGATCAGACTAAATACGATAAGAAGAGAGCAGGAATATCTTTGCTTAAAGAGGAAAAAAGTCAATAGAGCGGGTGACTACCTCTGCCTGGAAACGATTGTACGGGAAAGATGGAAGGGAAGATAATTCCGACGATCCCCCTGAGTAGCGTTTCTTCGAGCAACCGTTTCGCGTTCGATGGCTTTGCCCAGCAGGTAGCGGGCCTGCTCGAAGGTGTCGCCTGTCTGGGCGAAGCCTATCGTGCCGGTAGTCTGAGAGAGGACCTGCGGCACCACCAGTCCCAATGCCTGCGCAACTTCGTTTTCGAGTCCCAATCCGCGGGCCAGGGTCAGGTAGAGATGATCTTGCAGGCCGCGCCGCAAATTGGCGAGTTGAAAGCTGGAACAGGGTCCGGGGATCCCCCGATCCTCCTCGGGGTGGAGCCGTTCTTGCCCCGGATAGATCAAAACCCCGTCCCCGTTGGCAAACGCGCCATAGTCCGCGGGCTTGCCGACCTGGCCCCGATTGTCAAAGGTCACCGGATTAGCCCAAATGTTTTGGATACGGTTGGAAGGCTTTTGGGAGTTGTGCTCCCAGTGCACGCTGTGCCAATAAAAGTAAACCGGGATGTCGTGCTTGAAGCAGATCCAGGGATTGACCCGGCTATCCGCGGCGGGGGAATCAATCAGGATCGCTCCGCTATAGGGACGCATCCCGTTGTAGATCCAGTACTGGCGGCCGAGCTGTCTTTCACGGGCCGCCACAGCCAGATTGTAATCGCCCGGGAATGCACACCAGATGTCAATGTCGTTGTCCAGGTCTGGAGTGTAGGAATGGGTCACGAAAACCGGCAAAGTTCGACCCGGTCCGGGATTGGAGTGTAGATTTCCGGCAATGGTGTGGATTTGGGGATAATCGGCGGGTCCGGGTTCATCGGGCATATAAAGAAAAGTGATCGCCCTCGGGAAATGACTATTCAAGAAAGTCATCCACTGGTCTGATTGTTGCCAAGCGGTGCTTCGCACATCGTAACCGGTGCCGGGCCAATAAAAAGATGCCGGCATCAGGATATTTCCAACTCCCTCTCCAGGTCCTTCATATCCCCGGCTCGCCCAAAAATCACTCCCGTCAAACCGGCCATGGTGTTCGATGGCGGTAGCGATATCGACGGCATTCACTAGCTCAATCCGCTGGCGATGGGCGAAACGGTGGTAAGAGTCGTCCAGATTACTCCCCTGGTATAACACCACCTGTTCGCTTTCGAAGTAGATCATGGCCTGAAGGCTGTTCCGATTCGGAAGTGTAAAATCGAGGAGCTCCAAATCCACTGGCAAGGGCACACTGGATTGCCCATCCCGAATTTCCACGATGCCCTGGTAATGACCGGCGGGATGTCCCCATCCGGTATAAACCTCGAACCAGAAAGCCTGGTTCCGCGAAGCAGCAACTTGAACTGGAAATCCTCCTTTCCCAACCGTCGCATTTTCGGGAACTAGTTGAACCGGTTTCCAGCCAGTCATGTCCGTGGGACGTGCCGGTCCGCTGGCGGGGACAATCCAATCGGCTGTTGTGGGGGCAGTAACGAGCAGGTAATTTTCCGCAAAGAGTTGGATTGGCCGGTCAATGGTCAGGCTGGGATCCAAATCCGGAGGAGAATAGCGGATTGAAGAATGGCTCGAGTCGTCGGTCAGCTCAGGAAGGGCAGCGGAAAGAGCGCTGATGCCATTCGCATCCGCCTCGACTATCACCTGGAAGGCCACTACTTCATTCCGGGCGGCAAAAAGGCGAATGCTCTGCCCATCCCAAACGGAGTTGGAGCCCTTCTGGGGATTATTAAGGTCGTCACGCTCGACCTTTTCACTATCATTGACTGCCCATACGGTTTTGATTCCAGCCTGAGCTGAAGCAGAGAGAAGGAAAAATCCAAGTCCAGCAAGGACGGCGCCGAGAGGCGGCCGAAAGGTTTTAAACTTTGAGAAAAACATGGTCCATGATCCTATTCGGGATACTGGCGATTCAATTCTTGAGTCGAAGCTTATCAGTCCCGCGGAAGATACTAAACATGAATCGCTGGGGAATTTCTTTTCTTTATCGCCAATACCGAAGAAGAGCTAATTCAGGAGGGCGCTTTGCGCCGCCAATCATTAAACCAAGCGTGAGTATAGCATGTGGAATTAGGCCGTAGCGAGATTTTGTCCCGATCTAAAAGGGATCCACGGCAATGGCAATTCAAACCTTGACTCAAAATTGTTGACTTTTCCGGCTCGCGCAAACTCATGAGACTTCGCCCCAAACAGTGAAGACCGGGAGTAGTTAGAGAATTAAAAAAGCCGGGTAGATAATTAGCCTCAACGGCACATTCCTATCCGTTTGACGGGAGCACCCCGCCTCGATCATACTCTCGTAGAAAAAGGTTCACCGTTATTTTCCAGGGGGGACAAACCTTCTTCAAAAACAATGAGAAAGGAATCGTATGTTGGCACACACCGTCATATTCTGGCTGGATCAGCAGTTGTCGGATACACAAAACCGGGCATTTGAAGGTGGACTTTCGAGTCTATGCAAAATCGGTTCAGTCCGGCAGGGAGTCTGGGGGAAGCCTGGCTCTACGGTGCCCAGGCCCGTCATCGATCGCACCTATTCATACGCAATCACGGTGATTTTTGATGATGTGCGGGGTCACGATGAATATCAGGTCGATCCGACCCACAAGGAATTCGTGAATAAATTCAATACCTTTTGGACCCGGTTAACCATTTACGATTATGAGACCATTTGATTGCAGGATTAGCAGGATGATCGGCCATTAACGGGCTCTCTGGGTTTTCTCAGATTCTTGGCGGAATGATCTCGTGGTTTGCCTTAAGCCGCCCCCGCGGCTGAATGATCTCTCCACTCACCCCGTGGATCCGTGCGCCGGATGATGTCGCTCACTGCCTCCTGGTTGAATCCTTTGAATCCTTCACCCCGTTGGATGATTTCCAGGTGGCTGCCAATTGTCCCTTCTTTACGGAAACCCTCCAAATGTTCGGGAGAAATCAAATGGTCCCGCTCGAGAATTTTGAGTTCATCGGCGGAAACCATCCAGATCTCTCCTTGCGTGAATTCCTGTTTCAGATGAGGGAAATTGCTGAACGGAGGCATGGTCCGGATTCTCCATTGGGCCAAACCCTTTCCAACCTCCTCGAAATCCAGACGAGCGGCCAGATGGTGGAGGCCGGCTCGGAGAATCGATTCCCCATGCAACGCGCACCAAAGGCCGACAGTGCCAAGCTCCGGCCGCGCGGGCAAAGGCTCATGAGCGAAGTCACCCCCCACCTCTTCAGGGCCAAGGTCCACGTCCGCAAATACCGTGAGTCCGCATTCCGGCTGATCCATGACCTGCGCTCCCCACCCGGCGTTGGCGCCGGCGTAAAAACGTTCGCGTGACCGAAATCCCAGAGTCTCCAAGATCCGGACCAAATCCAGAAAAGCCGGTCGCGAGCTTCTGAAAGTGTGATGGTCATGATTCTCCCACCCTAAACCTAGAGAATCTTGCCGGGCTTTTTGAATCTTTCCCGCCCAATTGCGGCTTTGCCAATATTCTCGTTCAGCCGAAAACACCACACAGACAGCCATGGGGCGTCCAAGCTTCTCCACCAAGGTTTGAGCCAACAGGTGAGTGAATTCCAAGCCTTTTTTCCTGTCCGTAAAATCACGAGGGCGCGTGATCCAAGATTCCATTGCCTCCAAATATTTATGTGAATGATGGGGAGAAGCCGAAGCAGGCAGAAACCCATGATATCCCCGCCGTTCCACCACCAAGAATTCACGCTCGACCTTCCCGGGGGTCTTCCACACGGTTGCATTGCGGAATGGACTCAGAAGGCTTCCCTCTATGGGCGCATCGACCCGGTGCGCCATGAGAAAGCGCGAGAGGTCTTCCACATGAATGGCGGCACTCAGCATCGTACCCGGAGATGCGTTGTTTTCAGGGCGCACCACAATTGGGGGGACGAGAGCTCCGCTATGACGAAAAACCGAATCTGCCAGCCGGCAAGCAGCCTCTACGGGACCATAACCCAGCTCCTTCAGCCGATCCTTCAGGATTGGGCCGTCTGCCATTACCAGGTGATCCAACCAGTCCAGGATCCGCGAACCCGTTTGAAGCCTCAGGCTGTTCTGGAAGCCGGCTACAGTGGGCATCTCCCGAACATATTCCTCCAGACAGTCCTTGACGAATTTTTCAGCCTCCGGGTAACGCCGCCACGACGTTTCGCTTTCATGTTTATCGAGCATGCGGGTTCTCCTTCCTCACGCTGGCCTAAATCGCTCCATCTCAATTTCCTTCTGAAATGTTTTCCTGTCAATCCAAGATTCTGATGGTCACATCTTCACAATCACACTTGGGCCCCATTAATCAATCTCACAAAGACGCGGGGGGCTGAGGAAGACCAAATTGAAAGATGCCGGCATAAATGAGAATGAAATATCCCTCCGTGACTTTGCGCCTCCGTGAGAAAAAAAACCAAGAAAATAAGCAACTGTCTTTATAATTTCTTGGCAGTTCCGTTCGAAAGCAAAAATTTAAACAGCTCCGGCAAAGGCTGGCATTATCGTCCTGTCCGGAAAACTGGGCCATTGCGGTCGCGGCCTTGTTTTGTGGCTGAACCGTCGCGGCATAAATAAAGCGGGTCCCGCCAAGACAGGCGCCGGGGATTGATCAATGGCGTGGAAAAAGGAAGCCGGGCGAGTGACAACATGCGGAATGTTCGCTGTCGTTCCGCGTCTTCCGCTAAGTGAAACGAAAGCATGGACAGGCAATGTGATTCATTCCGCCATGCTCTTCAGGCGCCAATGTGCCCCGATCGGAAATCGGCTAGGGAAAAAAGAGGAGTTCCTCCCACACAAAATCAGTGATGCGCCGGAGAGAGGATTCGGGGACTGATTTGTATCAGCATCCAAAGCATCAAAGCTTATCGCGGCATTCTGCCAAACAATTGCCGCAGCCAGCGATGTACCTTATGAATGGCTGAACCCTGAGGAAGATACATGAGGATGCATTCGCCATGGACAGCCGTCATGCCATGCTGGGCACAAAAATCCAGCGCCGCCGGGGATGAAGATCCCAGTTGCATCCAGACACGGGAGATCCCCGCACTATGGGCTTCTTGGAGGACAGCTTCAGTTTGCCGAGGTGGAATGGCCACGAAAAGGTTGTCCACCCGTTCCGGTAGGGCGGCAAGATTGGGATAACACGTTACTTCCTCAATGGAGGAGACCGCGGGATGGACCGGAAACACTCGATAGCCATTCGTTTGCAGCGCCCGAAAGATGGCATTCCCCGTTTTCTTCCCCGACCGTGAAATGCCAACCAAAGCAAAGGTTTTTTGAGCAAGGAAATCATCGATTGCTTTCATGGAGGTCATGATGAATTCTCCAAATAAAATGTGCCCCGCAAATAATGCTCTTACTTGTGCGCATCGCGCCTTTTGCTTTGCGTCTTTTTTCTGTTTTGACGGAAGTGGGAAATGCAAAGGAGCGATCGGCTTATTGGTCTAGCGACCCTGGCCTTCTCAGTAGGCGCGTTCCGGAGCGCCCGCTCCACCTTTTTGGGTGGAACGCGCATATGACGAAATCATCCTTGGCGCGTTCGCTCTGCCAATCCGGCTTGCAAGGCGAAGAGGAAAGTCGCGCGACCCACCACCAGGCTGGCTCAACACGCGTTACAACTCTTTAGCCATTTTTATTTTTTTCCGGCAAGCAATGTGACTTCGATGCTGGACCCGGCAACCAAGCCTGAGACGGCCACGCAGGTGCGCGCGGGCAGAGTTCCGCTGAAATAACTTCGATAGACTGTGTTCAATTTCTCGTAATCCTGGATATCCGCCAGATAGATTTTTCCTTCCAACACATTGGAGTAATCCATTCCACCGGCTTTTAGAGTTTCCAGACATCCATCAAAAACCTCGCGGACTTGGGCCTCGAATCCCTCTTTGGAGAAACCCGCCTTCCCTGAAAGGTAAAGCTGATCCCCCATCCGGTATCCAGCGCTAAAAGGCATGCCGGAAGGGGCATTGGCAGGGGCGACCACCTTTTGCGCTTTGGATTTGGAAGCGGTCAGCGTGATTTCAATGGGGGGGTCCCCAGGCAGCGCCGTCACGGCTACCGTGGTCCGAACCGGCGGATTATTCTGGAAAAAGGTCCGATAGACTTTATTCATGGCCCCGATGGTTTGGATATCGGTCAGGTAAACATCGGTCTTGATGACATCCTCAAATCCAAGCCCTGCTGCCTTCAAGACCTGGCCAAGGTTTTCCAGGCATTGTTTGACATGGTTTTCAAACTCGCCGGCTGGGAGTTCTTTGGTCAAGTAGTGCCTGCTTCCCTGTCCGGAAAGGAATACCAGATCCCCGGCTTGAACCGCGGGAGTGAACAGATCATTGGGAGAAGCCTTTTGCCCTTCCGGAAAAACGGCTTTCCGAGCCCGGCTTCGCGTTGCGATCAAAGTGATCTCTATTTGCG
Organism: uncultured Acidobacteriota bacterium; assembly: GCA_963803155.1. GTDB lineage: Bacteria > Acidobacteriota > Terriglobia > Versatilivoradales > Versatilivoraceae > CAWDMN01. Next base: position 1,850 of record CAWDMN010000110.1, on the reverse strand, counting down.
AACCACCCGGCAAAGCCGGAATGGCCACAGTAGTCCGAGCTGGAGGAGACTGACGAAAATAGGTCTTGTACACCTCATTCATCTCCCCGAATTTCTTAATGTCCGTAAGGAACACGTTGGATTTCACTACATGGGAAAAATCGAGTTTGGCTTCTTTAAGCAGCATGCGGCAATTTTCGAGAGCCTGCCGCACTTGATCGGGAAAATTTTCTGGGATGTGGCCGGTCTTGGGTTCACGACTCCCTTGTCCGGAAAGGTAGAGCAGGTCACCACTCCACCGGAAAGGGCTAAAAGGGGGCGGATTGGTTTGTGCCGAGGCGGTGAAGGTAGAGCCGAGAATAGCGGCCAAGATGAGAACGGCACTCCAGGCCGCTCCCCGATCTCCAAAAGAATATTTAAACATAAAGCCTCCTCTATACAAAAATGCCGAGCATTAATCATGTTTGATCTTGCAGTCTGATGCAAGCAAAAGAGTAGGTAAATAATTGGGATGGAAAGTCCGAGACGGCCGGCAACGATGCCTTGTTCGATTGACCCGACAGCATTTGCCAGGCCAATAACGAGCCAGCAGAAGATGCGGCAGATTCGCTGGGGCAAAATTATAACTCGCCATGCGGAGTCTGCCTTGTCGGAAGCGTCGCCCTCCCGGCCAGTGCTCAGTTCAGCCCATTCGTGCGACTGGATCACTCTGCCATGCTTTAAAATATGCCCATTGAGCCGCAATCATTTTGAATTTTTTCTTTTTTTTGATACCTTTCTCCGTAATATCAGGATTGAATCTCACTAGAAATCAGGTTGCCTCCCATGGAAAATAACAAATCTTCCGAAGAACAAATCCGGCAACTGGTGAAGAGGATGGGGTATCTGGAAAATCTGGTCCAGGGGCTGGTTCAGAGAGTCTATAATCTTGAAACCCTCGAGAAGCCAGACCGGAAGCCAGCTCTCCAGGCTTCGCTGAGTTCTGAGAGCATTCCCGCTTCGGCAAAGCCTTCAGGAATGCCGACAGTTGGGGATTTCACTCCACGGGAAAATTTTTCTCCACCTCTTCCGCAAATCCCGACGACGGAGTCACAACCCGTCCTAAATGAAGGGGGCGCAACTCCTTCTCTGCCTGGCGGCACTCAGAGCATCTTTGACCTCAGGGCAGCGCAAAAAGGATTTGAACCTAAGGCTGCGGCAGAGGCCGCGGACCTGGAGAGCCTGGAATCCCGCATTGGCGGAAACTGGCTGAATAAAATCGGCATGGTGGCTGTTGTCTTGGGTGTGGTCTATTTCCTGAAATATGCCATTGATAATCGCTGGATCGGCGAAATGGGTCGAGTCATGCTGGGCCTCCTGGCCGGCGTTGGATTTCTCTCGGGGGGAGAGGCTCTTCATCGGCGAAATTACCCTGGATACGGTTTGACTCTCCGCGGAGGAGGAATCGCGATCCTCTACTTTTCAATCTTCGCCGCCTTCAATTTTTACAACCTGATTCCGCAATTCCCCGCCTTTCTTTTGATGGCATTGATCACGGCCACCGCCGTTCTGATGTCGGTGCGCTATAATTCGCGCGTCATCGCCGTGCTTGGCATCCTGGGAGGCTTCGGCACACCTCTGATGCTGGCGACTGGCAAAGACAATCAAGTGGCCTTATTCTCATATATCGTGCTCCTCGATTTGGGCATCCTGGCCCTCGCATATTCTAAGAACTGGCGCGCTCTGAATTTGCTGGCCTTTGTCTTTACGCAGCTGATATCAGTGGCGTGGGCGCTTTCCTATTACTCGGAATCCAAGCTATGGCGGACTGAGTTTTTCCTTACAATCTTCTTCCTGATTTTTGCCGTCTTAGCTTTCCTATACAATATTAT
>CAWDMN010000109.1:0-4955 GCA_963803155.1 uncultured Acidobacteriota bacterium | reverse complement strand
TGATCTGTTTTACTTTTTCTTCAACTGAAGCTGACATTCCAAAAATCCTCCTGTCAAAATGGTATTCGGGATTGTAAAGGTTGATATGCAATTCTGCAACTGCTGAATTTATGATTTATTTTTATAACTAATCAGGCAGACAGAACTCAGAAGTCAGAATCCAGAATGGCCTGCGAATAGGCCTCTAAAAGATTGCGCCAAAAACTTATGAGCCTTTTGCCACGCCACAAGGGCATCAAATCTCGTTGCTGGCGTGTTCATGCTGACTACTGAATTCTGGCTTCTGGCTACTCCCTGAGTAGTTACTCATTTTTTCAGACTTTGGACTTTAAACCTTCGACAACGAACATTGCTTCTCGACAAAATTTTTGTATTTCAGCCTATTGTCCGGTGTCCGCCATCCGAATTTGAAAATTAATTATCAAGCCGCTGGTCTCCACGAGGGCTGCATGTCTTACATGTACAAACCACCGTTCACATTAAGCACTTGTCCGGTTATGTAGCTGGCTTCTTCCGAGGCCAGGAATATAACGCCGTTGGCCACATCCTGATCCGTTCCCATTCTACCCAGGGGAACTCGCTCCAACAAACGGGTGCGGGCCTGCTCTGAGAGAGCCTGCGTCATGGCTGTGTCGATAAATCCTGGAGCCACCGCATTCACGGTGATGCCGCGGGAAGCCACCTCCTGGGCTATGCATTTGGTGAATCCAATCACTCCAGCCTTGGAGGCCACGTAGTTGGCCTGGCCGGGATTGCCCATCTGGCCTACGACCGAGGCGATATTGATAATTCTTCCCGACTTCTGTTTTATCATGATTTTGACGGCTTCCTGCGAGCAGAGAAAAACCCCGGTCAGGTTGGTCTGAAGGACGGCATCCCACTCCTCTTTCTTCATGCGCATGAGGAGGCCGTCGCGCGTAATGCCGGCATTATTGACCATGATATCCAAATGCCCCATTTTCGCCATGATTTCCGCAAAGGTGTTCTTGACCTGTTCAGGATCCGTTACATTTAAGCGGCGGCCGAGGCCTTTCCGGCCTAAAGCCTCAATCTGACTGACCACTTCGGGAAGCTTGTCTGGATTATAATCCCCCACTACCACATCGGCGCCTGCCTGCGCCAAGGTCAATGCGCAGCAGCGGCCAATCCCCTGGGCTCCTCCGGTAATGAAGGCGACTTTATCTTTGAGAACCATATTATTCATCGAGAAAATTTAAAAATCCATAATTCAAAATTCAGAATTCAGAATTCTCTCTTCCTCCTCTCAAACAATTTGAGATATCAGATTCAGGCTTTCATTCAGACTCTTTTCGTCTTCCACATTCGACAGTTTCAGGGATTTGTCCACTTGGCGAATCAAACCGGAAAGCACACGGCCCGGCCCCACTTCCACAAACAGCTTGACCCCTTGCCCCATCAGCCATTGAACGGATTCAGTCCAGCGCACCGGAGAACAAACTTGGCGGGACAAAGAACCGCTTATTTCTCGTCCGCTGGTCAGCTGCCGCGCCTCCGCATTGTTCACCAAGGGAAACTTGAGATCCTGGAAGACAATCTTAGCCAGCTCATCCTTCAACCGGATTTCCGCCGGTTTCATCAAAGCACAATGGAAAGGGGCGCTCACCGGCAAGGGGACAGCTCTCTTGGCCCCGCGAGAAGGGGCTAAGAGCACGGCCCGGCCAACGGCCGCCGCGCTTCCGGCAATCACCAACTGGCTCGGAGAATTCAGGTTGGCGGGAGAGAGGATTTCCCCTTGGGATGCTTCCTCGCAAAGTTTTTCGACCGCCTCCAGAGACATTCCCAATAGAGCGGCCATGGCTCCTTGCCCTACCGGCACGGCTTCTTGCATGAAACGCCCGCGCTGGCGCACCACCCGGATTGCCTCGCTTAAGCTGAGTGCACCGGCGGCAACCAAAGCAGAGTATTCCCCCAGGCTGTGACCGGCCACAAAATCAGGACGAACTCCGCGACTTTCCAGAATTCTGTAAACTGCCACTGAAACGGTCAAAATGGCCGGCTGCGTGTTTTCAGTCAGCTTGAGTTGATCTTCCGGTCCTTCAAAGCAAAGCTGGCTGATGGAAAATCCCAAAGCCGCATCCGCGTCTTCGAAAACCTGCCGGGCTTCCGGATATCGTTCAGCCAACTCTTTTCCCATGCCAGGGTATTGCGAAGCTTGGCCTGGGAAAACAAATGCCATTGGATTCATAATACTTCCATTCGATGGATCAAATTTAAATCTGTCCTTCCTGAAAATTCCCAACTTGGCAAGGCATGAACCAAGAAGAACAGCCCATCCTTTTCACACCGACGACACAGAGAATTTGTCTCCATGACCCTCCTCATTCGCGGGGGAGGGGGGATCCGGCGAGCACTGAAGATAAATTGGTTCGTTTACCAGTGTGCCAAGCGCGAAATTCCAGGCCATTCCAGCACTCATCAATCCCGCCGCAGGCTGGAAATTTGGATGACATGCTTTCGCCTAGCCAGAGGCCGGCAAGAGCAATTTTTGGACCTCCTGGATTTCAGCTTCTATCTTTTCATTGACGCGGTGGCGGCAATAATCGCGAGCCACCCGAATGGCATTTTTAATGGCATTGGGAGGTGAGCTGCCATGGCAGACGATGGACACTCCCTTAATGCCCAGCAGCGGCGCTCCGCCGTATTCAGAGTAATCGATTCTCCGCTTAAAATTTCGGAAGGCCGGGCGAGCCAGCCATGCTCCCAGGCGGGTTCTCCAAGAGTCGGAGAGATCTTCTCGCAACGTCTTGACCACCATCTCGGTCAATCCCTCGCTCAGCTTGAGTGCTACATTGCCGGTGAAGCCGTCACACACCACAACGTCCACTTCGCCGCGGAAAATATCGCGGCCTTCCACATTCCCAGCAAACTGGAAAGGAGCGCGTTTGAGCTGCGCTAGCACCTCTCGGGTTAGTTCGTTCCCCTTGATTTCTTCCTCTCCGATGGAGAGTAATCCCACCAAGGGGGAAGGATTTCCCAAGACAGTGCGGGAAAAAATTTCTCCCATCAAGGCAAACTGAACTAGATGGTTGGGCTTGCAGTCGACGTTCGCTCCTACATCCACCAGCACTACCGGACGATTTCGAGCCGTGGGCATCACGGCGGCAATGGCTGGGCGGTCCACTTGAGGCAGAGCCCCCAGGATCAATTTTGAAATAGCCATGCAAGCTCCGGTATTTCCGGCACTGACCAGACCGTCGGCTTTCCCATCGCGCACCAACCGGGCCGCCACATGCAGTGAAGACTCCTTCTTTTTGCGCACTGCCTGGGAAATGGCGTCTTGCATGGTTATAGCTTCGCGTGCCGGGACGATTTCCGCGGGCATCGGAGGTTGTGGATATTTCCGCAGTTCCTCCTGTATGCGCTCTTCGGCTCCCACCAGCAGGATTCTCACCCCGTATTCCCGGATGGCTTGGATAGCTCCGGACACTTCGGCTGTCGGAGCAGTATCTCCCCCCATGGCGTCAATTGCGATTGTAATCATAAGAGAATGCCACTCAACCTATGAGTAGTCGATTCCTCGGAATCGCCGCTACCCTCCAGCGCAACGTCCTCTCGGATCATGAAGAGTCACGCCGGAGACGGTCCAAAACTTGACCCAAGCCGAAAATCACTATAGCTCAAGGCAACTCGTGGGACTTCATCTCGGACGATAAGAATCAACTGATGAGCCCGCGCCAACCGCACCTTCAACCACTCATAAAGCCCCGGTCTATCAGCAACCAAAACCTTCAGACCGCAAAGGGGGATACCCCGAGTTCAGGCTAGAGATTAGGCTTCTTCCCGAACTTCAATGACTTCACGTCCCGCATAATGCCCACAATGCGGACAGGCGCGATGGGGCATTTTGGCCTCATGGCAATTGGGGCACTCCGAGGTGGAGCGAACAGTTAAAAAATCGTGGGAACGCCGCTTGTCGCGACGCGATTTTGAATGACGACGTTTCGGATTCGGCATAATGGTTCCTTATTCCCTGCAATCTTGAATATAAATTAATCGGATCCCGAATTCGGGAGATTCATTCGGTTTTTAATTTTTAACAACGGCTGAAGCCGCGGATCCCGGAGGACTGCGTCGCAGTTGCAGGACTGCATGTTACGATTTCCCCCACAGTTCGGGCACAATCCCCGGCACTCTTCACGGCAAACCGGCTTCATGGGGAGACTCAAAAAAATCTGCTCCCGAACGATATCAGTTACGTCAATCCCATCACCGGAGAAGAAAGAAACCTCCGTGTCCTTTTCTCCTAATTCAATCTCACCGGTAATGGGATGACGGGCATCATTCTGCTGATAATACAATTCAAAAGCTGGCGAAAGGACAATTTCAAATGGCTCCAGGCAGCGGGCGCAAGGGACCTTACCCAAAGCCGCAAAATCACCCCTGACCCGAATTCCCAAATTGTGACGCTCTGCCATGACTCTGACCTGAATCGGCCCGGAAAACATCACTTCATCAGGAGAAAGCTGCAGCGCTTCCGGTTGGATTTTCCCCGCCAATTGAACGGGGCCAAGCTCTAACTCTTTGATTGTTATTCGCATAAGACACCTGCGCCCCGAACACAAAAAGCTCTTATTATAGTCATTGAACCGCTCCTGTCAACCTGAAAAGCAAGGGAAGGGGCGGCCTAATTCAAGCTCCATATTGAATCCAGAATGCTCAGATGTCAAGAAACAGTGAGGCTCCAACGAGTTGCCTCCATCCACCCCAAGCAGTGCTTTGGAACCCTATAACCTCGGTTGGGAAGGATTTCAGCATTCCAGGGGAAATTTCCATATTACAGCGTGCTCCACACTTGAGGCAGGAACAATTCCAAGTACAAGTTGATGGCAAACCGGTCTGTCATGCCAGCAATAAAATCGACCGCCGCTTGTTCCAGCGGATCCTCCTCCCTTTTATACTTATCCAGAAGCTGCTCGTGATGCTCCAGGGAATAA
>CAWDMN010000108.1:0-9328 GCA_963803155.1 uncultured Acidobacteriota bacterium | reverse complement strand
CCGAGACCGACATGAAGTTCTTCTCAAAGGTGATTGATGCTCAGATCGAATTTCTGAAGGACGAAAAAGGCTCGGTGACTCATCTAATGCTGTACCAGGGAGCCGTCGAAATTAAGGCCCCGCGAAAATAGCGCTCGTGCACTTTAACTTTGCGATAAACGAGCGCAACCTCATCGTAAGGACACGGTCATTTGCCATCCTGCGTTCTGGGAAAATACTTAAATACTAAGGACAGTCAGCAGACAAAGGCACCAGAGAGCCGAACTGCTGACGAAAGGAGCTCCGACTCATGAAAACTAATCGCCGCGAATTTATCTCAACCGCTGTTGGCGGAGGTTTGGCCTCGTTGCCACTGTCCTCTTGCGGCGGCCGCGCAACAGTCTCAAATTCTTCCTCGGCGGATCCTGCCGCATCAGCACTGAATTCTCGTTATTCCAGGCTTGATGAAATACTGAAACAACCTGTGCTGAAAAAGGAATTGTTTACTGCCCCGGTAATCATAGAAACGCTCGAATTGCTCCATTTGAAGGATAGTTTTTTGTGCAGGGTGCGTTCTACTGATGGATCGGAAGGTATTTCGGTCGGCCATAGTGGAATGCGTACCCTGTTTCCAATTTTCCTCAATAACCTGCAACCTTTTTTCATCGGCAAAGATGCACGCGAGTTGGACTTGATCCTGGAGAAGGTTTATATCTTCGGCTTCAATTTCAGATATAACGGCATAACTCTCGGGCTGCCCTTGGCCACCATCGAGTTTGCCATTCTCGATATGCTGGGGCGCATCGCCAACAAGCCCGTTGGCCAGTTGATCGGAAAAGTCCACAACCCGGAAGTTGGAGTTTACATGGCCACTGAATGGCGCGAGAAACCAGTCGAAGAATCCATGGAACTTATAAAAAGGGCTGTAGCGGAATATGATGTGCACGCCCTTAAGATTAAAGTGGGCGGACTTATGTTCATGACTACGGACATGTATGCCGTGGCCCCTCTCGGAAGGACTGAGAAAATTATTCCGCTAGTGCGCAAAACCTTTGGCGATGGCATCTTTCTTTATGCCGATTCAAACAGTTTCTATTCGGCGGATGAGGCGATCCGCGTTGGCAAATTATTGGAAGAGTATAAATACGGATATTTTGAAGAGCCCGTTATGTACGACCATATTGAAGAGATCAAACAGGTTGCCGATGCGCTCACATTACCGATTGCCAACGGCGAACAGGATAACAGCTTCTACGGGTTTCGCTGGCTAATTGCCCATGATGGTCTCGACATCGTGCAACCCGATAATTACTACTTCGGGGGATTGATCCGATCGATGAAAGTGGCACGCATGGCGGATGCATTTGGGAAGAGCATTGTCCCGCATATGTCCGGCGGAGGGTTGGGATACGTTTACAATATTCAGTTTGTTTCCGCCGTGCCGAACGCCGGCACACATCACGAATTCAAAGGATTGAGCACCCACGTGAAATTTGAATGCAAGACATCGCCCCTGCAGGTAGTTGACGGAAAGATAAAAGTTCCCACCGGTCCAGGCTTCGGCGTGGATATAGACCCGGAATGGGTCAAAAAGCACCAGGTTGTAAAAATGTAATTCAGGGTTGTGCCCGGCTCCCTATCCTTCACCGGTCGTAGGAGAGCTCCGGCGTCATAATTTCTTCAATGGCGTTCGGATCTCCGGCTGCCGGGCCGTGCCACACGCTGCCTCCAAACGTGATGACGTAAATCATTTCGGGATCTTGCGGGTCCGGGATGACTCGATGGCCCCACTTGAAATTGTAGCCTCGGATGCGCGTCCAGGTTTCTCCCCAGTCATCCGAGCGCCAAGCCGACGACTCAAATCCGCAGGCATAGAGGCGGCGCGGATTTCGCGGATCGATAGTCACGTCGTAAACATGCTGGTCGCGCGAGAAGACCCGCCGCCAGGCCTTTCCTCCGTCTTCCGAAAGATAGATCCCGCCAGCCACCGCTTCCTCGCGGACCCTCCGGCTCCAAACGGCCAGGTAAAACCGATTGGGATCCTCCGGATCGATGGCCAACCCGTTGGGCCCGTTGACTCCTTCGGGCAATGGAAGCTTCTCCCAATGCTCAGCCCCGTCTGTAGAGCGATACAGTGCACCGTCCCGTTCATTGCCAAAGCTTCCATCGTCGGAACGGCGGGCGACTACGAGATAAAGCACGCCGCCGCGGTCCTGAACCAGACGCCAGGCAAAAGGTTCCGCGCCTTGAATTCCATTGTTCTTGAGCGTCCAGTGCTTCCCGCCGTCGATCGATTTAAACACTCCGCGGCCGAACCCGGCCACATAGAGCACTCGCGCATCCGGAGGACTCTTGGGATCCAGCAGAATGTGAGTGGCCGCCGTGGGCGGCATTCCTTCGGTGGATTGGCTCCAAGTCTTCCCCCCATCTTGGCTGATACAGACTCCGCCGTTATAGTTGGCCGGCTGCTGCCGCCGCCACATCTTGGGCCGGGGCAAATCGTGAATGCCGCTCATCACTCCCCAGGCGCGCCCCTTTACCGCGGGATCAAAGACAACCCAGTACGTAGTGTTGAGCCAAGGCTCCGGCACGCCCGTGGTTGCGGCGAACCAACTGGCGCCTCCATCCTCACTGAGGAATTGGCCAATGTCGGTATAAGAGATGCTGATCCGCTTCTGGTCGAAGGGATCGAAATGCACTCCATAAGCCGTGGTGACATCGATCCCCGTAGTCTGGTAAGTGCCTTGCGGGGTTCTGCGGGAATAGACGGCCACCCAGTTGTGCCCGCCGTCGGTGCTCCGCATGGTTCGGCCATAATCGGTGGTATAACAGATCTCAGGATTCTTGGGCGCTACCCCGAGATTGATCGGATTGCCGCCATAATCGGGACCGAAACGTTCCGTCAGCCAGGCATCATGCATATTTGGATCCGGGCGTGATCCCTCTTTCCGGACGGACGCCCAGGTCTGTCCCCCGTCCGTGGTTTTCAGGACACCGAAATATAGATTGCTCTTCCCGGGATCCAAGGCCACTTGATTGTAGGAGAGATAAGCCACCTCCGGGCGGGTCCAGCAGGTGGCGATGGCCGGAAACTCTGGAAGGCGGGAAGATGGATCCAGTTTGCCAGTGATCTTGTCCGTCAACTGCTTCCAACTCAGGCCACCGTCATGGGAAACCAGCACGCCTCCAACCGCTTCACCCTGAAACGGTTTCATGGGCGCCGTTGCATAGAGGATCAACTTTCCGTCGCCCGAAGAAAATCCGGCAGATACATCGTTGAATGCCGAGATGCCAGTGGGTGGTTGGCCATGCGTCCACTGGCCTCCTTTCCGCAAGCTGACGGCATTCTGTCCCACCACGCATAGGGATCGATCGGTTCGAGGCGAACGTGGATCCACGAATATTCTTTGCCCTCCGTTCGGCAGATCTCCCGCGGCAGTCCAGCGCTCTCCCCAATCCTTAGAGATAAAAAGCCCGGCCTTTTGGCGGTCCGAGATCACGGCATACAGCGTCTTGGAGTCGGAGGGATCCACCGCTAGGGCTGTCACCGTATCCATCTTGCCGTCCTTGGTGAGGATGATCTCTCCCCCATGGTCGTCAGGCATGATTTTGCCTTTTACATTAGCGGGATTGGGATGAACCAGTTTCCAGGTCAATCCCAAGTCGGTGCTGCGCCAGAGACCGGCCGCTTTGGTGTAAATGACCTTGGGATCGATGGGGTCAAAGACGAAGAACCGGGAAGGCATTCCCAGATTAAAGATCCGCCAGCTTTGCCCCGCATCGCGGCTGAGGTAAGAGCCGGTCATGTCGCAACTTACTAGAATGGTGTTGGGATCGTGGGGGCTGATCGTAGGGATGAACAGCGCGCCTCCGCCGCCCGGCCCCAAGCTCTTCCAAATCTTCGAGCGCGACTCCGCTGCGTGAACTGGCCGCGCTTTACTCGCCCCAATCAGCCCAATCAAAGACAAAAGTGTTGTAACTAATACGGCCCCAAGAATCATGCGACGGCCTTGTCGGACCAGACGCCAAGATGGCCTCAATTTGAACATTAATATTCTCCATAGGTATTATTGTGCGCTTTTTTGATGCGGAATGCTTTGTCTTGCCGTGAGCAACGCTCTTTCACCGCTCTCGAGGCCGCACTAATCCTTCCCCTTTTAGAGATGTGAAAGATTCATCTCTCAGCGCAGCCCATCATAGCAAACCAAACGAAATACTCGTCAACAGGTTTCATTATAAAAACAAAGAGAACGAAGACAACCAAAATATGATCGACCTGAGGTGTGGGTTAATTCCAATCCATCAAAGGGAATTGGGCAACGGACTTTTAGGTGGTCGGGGTCGCACCAAGCAAGATCAGTCCTGGATAAAGTGGAGAGTAGATTGTGGGGATATTTTTTAGCCTTAAATGGCCTTTTGGGGGGGCCCAAATAGGCTTTTAAGAAACGGCCATTCCATTTGGTTTTCGAGGCCTAGCTTTTCGTTCAACAGCTCCTTCTTAGATGCCTGTTAATTCCAAGGAGCGTTCAAGATGAGACTAATCCATTCACGATTGATTTGAAGTATAAACTCATCATACAGGTTCCCGCTCGCACTTCGACAAGCTCAGTACGAGCGGAGGTTGGAATGCCGCTCATCCTGAGCCTGTCGAAGGATGAGCGAAATCAGGGGATGGACTCCCTGTGGTGGATCGAAGCAATAGACTCATCATGAAAGCTCATTGGAATAATTGGGCGTATAAGGGCTGTTTAAGCCCTCAAAAAACCTCCTAATTCGTCTGTCTTCCGCATCCAGTGAGCATCTTGCTCGGTCCGACCCCTATGCACATGCTTGCCAAGTAGAAATTGGAGAGTCCTGGTAAAGTCTTTGGGATGTAACGGTGTTTGCGCTGGAATTCGTTTGAGAGCATCCAAGTCATGTATGTGGCTTTCCAGTTTCCCGTGTAGCGCGCGAAGGTGTGCGGGGTTGCCACGTCGATCATCTCGATCTTCGAGGCAAAGCCGGGATAGCGGCGTTCGATCTGCTCCTGGCAGATGGCGGCGATCTTGGCCTTCTCTGCCTCATAAGCGGCGGGGTTGCCGATGAGCGGTTCCCAGTACGTCCAGTCGGTCACAGCCCCGGATCCCACTACCGATTTGCCGGGTGGGGCCAAAGAGGGGTCATAGCAATAGTTCTTCAGGCTGAAATAGGATCAACGCCGGGCAGGCATTAGCGGCTTCCTGCCATCCAGGGAATCGATTTGAAAGCCTTTTCCTTGAACTCCGGAATCCCCCGCCGCATTTTTCTGGCTGATATTACGCGGAAAGGCCGCGGCACTGCTGTCCGTTGCCGAAAAACTTGATAAACCAAAAGAGCTCCAATTGCCGTCACCGGTGTTGTCGAAAAAGCCGATGCCTGGAGCTCCGCTGGTCCACGGACCATATTTTTTCCCATCGCTAAACGTGAAATTTCCACCATCCTGGATCGACATGATTTGTGTTCCATTTAAATAGGCTGTGATGGTGACGGGATTTGTACCTGTCACGGTACCTTTGAGAACATCACCGTTCTTAAGGTAAAGAGCAGGAGAGTTACTCTCCATGTTGACCCATGCGCCGTTAGGACCGCCCCAACTGGCGATATGACAGTAATTGTCGGGGTAAGGCATTACACTGCAATAAACTTCGTATCCGGTGATCGTATGGGTCGGTGGGTGAATGGTAGTCCGCAACCGGACTTCTGCTTCGTGGCAGCAATAGTTTTTCGGGGTGGTAATTATTTTTACGGTGGCTTGGGCGGTTTGATTCGGTCCCCAGGTTCCGTTCAGAATCGCAGTCGGATCGCCATAGGGTGTGGGCTCGCTTACACCGTAAGCCATGGTTCCGTTAGTTCGAATATTGCCCCAGAGATTGTTTCCTGCCGATTGCCCGCCCACCCAGTTACCGTTTTCAGAAATGGGGTTCTCGTTAAGTGGAAAATTCGTGGCATAGTCCCTGGCCATCGTTTCCGAAGCAGGTAAAAACACCAAAGCAGGGAGAAAGATCATGAGGGATATGGTAAAAATCTCTTTCATAATATAACGCCTTTCCATCAGGTTTTAGGAAATTAGGGAAATTAGCAGGGAAATTAGGGAAATTAGGGTCAAATCTCGTTTTTCGTGTTTTCAATGATCCTCCCTTGGGACAACGGCTAACCCGAATCTAATAGAAGCTTCAAACACAAAAAAAAGACTTGATCCCACGCCAGCCCGAAAAATTCATGACATGCAATTGTTCCCCTCTGTAAAATATGATGCAAAAGAAAATAGTCAAATAGTCAACTCAGGCACCTACTTGCTTCACGGCATCAGACACCATTTTCCCATTATAAAAACAAAGAGAAGGAAGACAACCAAAATATGTTTGGCAACTGGTGTGGGTTGATTTCAACCCATCCAAGGGGATACGACACGGTTGGCCAGGAATCGAATATCGGCGTGAAGTTTTTGCGAACGCCCGATGGCTGGGAGGATGCATTATTGATCCTGGAGCTGCCGGCATCCTCTTCACCGGAGGAGAGGCACCTGCCCCACTTGGGTCAACTGGTCTTGACTTCGTAATTCGTATGCGCCTCAATGAATTCATCCAATTCCATATGCCATGGGTCTGGATGATATGTTCCGGGAATAGTATCCTCCGCAAACAACAGATCCATGGCATATGGAATTGGATGAATTCATTGAGGCGCATACGAATTACGAAGTCAAGACCAGTTGACCCAAGTGGGGCAGGTGCCTCTCTGCCCTCCGGTGAAGAGGATGCCGGCACCTCCAGGACCAATAATGCATCCTCCCAGCCATAGGGCGTTCGCAAACACCGCACACCGAAACTAGATTCCTAGCCATCCCTGAGTATCCCCCTTGGATGGGTTAAAATCAACGCACAGCCAGTTGGGGGACATATTTTGGTTGTCTTCCCTCTCTTTGTTTTTATAATGGGAAAATGATGCTGAGATGCCGTGAAGCAAGTAGGTTCCTGAGTTGACTATTTGACTATTTTCTTTTGCATCATATTTTACAGAGGGCACATCGGTCATCTCACAAGACTTTTCGGGCTGGCGTGGGATCAAGTCTTTTTTTTGTGTTTGAAGCTTCTCCTATTTGATCAGGATTATGCATTTTATCAAGGGAGGATCATTGAAAACACGAAAAACGAGATTTGACCCCTAATTTCCCTAATTTCCCTGCTAATTTCCCTAATTTCCTAAAACCTGATGGAAAGGCGTTATATTATGAAAGAGATTTTTACCGTATCCCTCATGATCTTTCTCCCTGCTTTGGTGTTTTTGCCGAGGGGAAACGATGGCCAGGGACTATGCAAGCGAATTTTGGACTTAACGAGAACCCCATTTCTGAAAACGGTAACTGGGTGGGCGGGCAATTGGCAGGAAACAATCTCTGGGGCAATATTCGAACTAACGGAACCATGGCTTACGGTGTAAGCGAGCCCACCCCCTATGGCGATCCAACTGCGATTCTGAACGGAACCTGGGAACCAAATCAAACCGCCCAAGCCACCGTAAAATAAATTTGCACCCAGAAAAACTATTGCTGCCACAGAAGCAGAAGTCCGGTTGCGGGGTGCCATTCACCCACCGACCCATACGATCACCGGAGAGAAATCTGATTGCAGTGTAATGCCTTACCCCGACAATTACTGTCATATGGCCGGTTGGGGCGGTGCCCTAACGGCGCCATCGGTGAACATGGAGAGTAAACTCTCCTGCTCTTTACCTTAAGAACGGTGATGTTCTCAAAGGTACCGTGACAGGTACCGAGAGAAGTCACCATCACAGCCTATTTAAAATGGAACACGAATATAACGATCCAGGATGGTGGAAATTTCACATTTTAGCGATGGAATTTGGTCCGTGGACCAGCGAAACTCCAGACATAAGCACTTTTCGACAACACCGGTGAGAGCAATTGGAGCTCTTTTGGTTTATCATTTTTTTCGGCAACGAACAGAAGTTGCAGTTGCGGCATTTTTGGGTAATATCAGCCAGAAAAATGCGGCGGTGTATGCCGGAGTTCAAGGAAAAGGCTTTCAAATCGATTCCCTGTAGTAGGCAGGAAGCCGCTGATGCCTGCCCGGCGTTGATCCTATTTCAGCCTGAAGAACTATTGCTATGACCCCTGTTTCGCCCCGCCCGGCAAATCGCTAGTGGAGATATCGGGGCTGTGACCGACTGGACGTACTGGGAACCGCTCATCGGCAACCCCGCCGCTTATGAGGCAGAGAAGGCCAAGATCACAGCCATATGCCAGGATCAGATCGAACGCCGGTATCCCGGCTTTGTATTCGAAGATCGAGATAGATCGACGTGGCAACCCCGCACACCTTCGCGCGCTACACGGGAAACTGGAAAGCCACATACATAACTTGGATCCTCTCAAACGATTCCAGCGCAAACACCGTTACATCCCAAAGACTTTTTACCGGATGCTCCAATTTCTACTTGGCAAGCGCCTGCGTATAGATGGGCCAAGCAAGATGTTCCTTGGATGCGGAACGCAGACGAATTAGGAGGTTTTTTGAGGGCTTAAACAGCCCTTATACGCCCAATTATTCCAATGAGCTTTCATGATGAGTCTATTTTTTCAATCACCACATGCCTGATTTCGCTCATCCTTCGACAGGCTCAGGATGAGCGGCATTCGAACCTCCGCTGGTACTCAGCTTGTTGAAGTGCGAGCGGGGAACTTGTATGATGACTTTATACTTCAAATCAATCGTGAATGGATTAGTCTCCATCTTGAACGCTCCTTGGGATTGACAGAGTGCCTCGTAAGAAAAAAATGTAGAACGAAAAGCTAGGCCTCGAAAACCAAATGGAATGGCCGTTTCTTAAAAGCCTATTTGGGCCCCCGGAAAAGGCCATTTAAGGCTGAAATATAAACCCACAATCTACTCTCCCCACTTTATCCAGGACTGATCTTGCTAGTCAAGTTCCCGACCACCTAATTCTCCGTTGCCCAATTCCCTTTGATGGATTGGAATTAACCCCACAGTTCAGGTCAATCATATTTTGGTTGTCTTCGTTCTCTTTGTTTTTATAATGAAACCTGTTGACGAGTATTTCGTTTGGTTGTGTTATGATGGGCTGCGCTGAGAGATGAATCTTTCACATCTCTACTTCTAAAAGGGGAAGGATTAGTGCGGCCTCGAGAGCGGTGAAAGAGCGTTGCTCACGGCAAGACAAAGCATTCGCATCAAAAAAGCGCACAATAATACCTATGGAGAATGCCTGTTCAACTTGAGGGCCGTCTTGGCGTCTGGTCCGACAAGGCCGTCGCATGTTACTTGGGGCCTGTTGACGCCGACCACTTTGC
>CAWDMN010000107.1:0-18241 GCA_963803155.1 uncultured Acidobacteriota bacterium | reverse complement strand
AACGAGCCAGCACCAGGAGAGTCCACGAGGTGGATCACCGTCTGGGTGAAGAGGCTGCGGGTTAGTCCTCGGCTACGTCGGTTGATCGCCCCGTTGTGTGTTACCCCGCCACTGGAGCGCACTGTAGGTACCACCCCCAAGTCAGAGGTGTTCAACCACCGGGCATCCTGAACCTTGTGATGTCTCCCACCTCCGAGAGGAAGGCCAAGGCCAACAAAGGGGTTACTCCGCGGATGCTGATGAGCAGCTTCACTTCGGCCTCAAACAGCCTGCCTGCCTGGTAGATCGCGCGTTTGAGATTTTCCTTCTCGTCCTGCAAGCTTGCCAGAAGTGCCAGGCTGGTTTTGGAGTCCAGACACGACTTGCCGCGAGAACTGTACCGTCTTCAGAAGCTCCTCTGTTCCAGTAGGATTGTCCACAAGACGGTTTCCCAGTACTCGATCCCTTATCCCGTTGTATATCGTTAGAAAATATCCCGACCAGTGGCTTTGGGTGCATCGTAGGTGGAAAACCCGGCCTCCTGGGGAAAAACCGTTGTATTGACCTGATTTCGAGTTGCATGGTGAATATCTCTACCGTCAAATCATGCGGGCCAGTGAAGAGAATTTTGCCGACAAGGTTTCATAGTGAATTCATCGGAAAATCCATCCACGTCTTCCATTTTGATTGTTGCGGGTGAAGCTTCGGGAGAAATGTACGGAGCGGAACTAACTACAGCGCTTCGGCAAATGGAGCCCGGGCGGTCCTGGGCCTTTTATGGGTGCGGGGGCACTCGAATGCGGGAAGCCGGAGTGGAAACACTGGTAGACATTCATCAGCTCGCGGTCCTGGGCCCCTTTGAAGCGGCTGCCCATCTTTGGCATTTTTTCCAAGCGTTAAAACGGATCCGCGAAGAATCGGCCCGGCGCAGGCCCACGTTGGCCATCCTCATTGATTTTCCCGATTTCAATCTCCGCCTGGCCCGGCATTTAAAAGCGATGGGGATTCGCGTCGTCTACTTCATCAGTCCGCAGATCTGGGCTTGGCGAACCCAAAGAGTCCGGCAAATTCAGCAATATGTGGAGCGGATGATCGTTATTCTGCCTTTTGAGAAAGAATTCTATTCGCGGTTCAGTGTAGAAGTGGATTATGTCGGTCATCCGCTCGTCGATCGGATTAAGCAAACCTGTTCTCGAGAGGATTTTAGGCAAAAGAACCTACTGCCGGTGGATAGCACGTTGCTTTGTCTTCTTCCCGGCAGCCGGAGCAAGGAAATTCATTACCATTTGCCCGTGATGCTTCATTTTGCCCGCCGCCTTTCCTGGACTCATACCGTTCAGTTCCTGCTTCCAGTCGCTTCGCCCGCCATTCGGCGGCAGGTGGAAAGCTGTCTGCGGGAAGAAGGGCTTGGGCTCCCGATAAAAATAATCGATCAAAATGTCTATGATGCGATAGGAGCCTCAGATCTGGCCGTAGTGGCAAGCGGGACTGCGACGCTGGAGACTGCTCTGTTGGGGATTCCTTTGATAGCCATCTTTAAAATTTCCAATCTGACTTGGATTTTTGGGCAATATCTGGTCCGGACTCCCCATTATTGCCTGGTGAACCTGATTGCAGACGAAAGGATCGTGCCAGAATTATATCAATCCGCGTATACCGAAGAACATCTCTGGAGCGAGGTTCGCCGCCTTCTCGATGACCCCGTCCGGCGGGATCATGTTAAAATAAAACTGGCGGGCGTCCGTGAAAAACTTGGCACGGGGGGTGCCATCCGTCGAACCGCGGAGATTATTCGGACGTTGCTTTAATTCCGATTCTAATCCACCCAACCCAAAAAGGATGGCTTGAACCATATCTCGAACATTATTGTGAGCGGGAGGCTATCGGCATGCAACGTAATTGCTTGTTTTCTAATCCAATGAGGGGTGTGCGGTTCATGTAGAGGAGCGTGATCGATGACCAGATGTCCTAGCCCTATTCACTCTTTTTTTTGGATTTTATTCTTTACCTTGTTCAGCGCGGGATTTGGCATAAGCCAGAGAGATAGTTCGGAAAAACGGCCTCGTATCGATGTGCAGAATTATACCGTTGAAGTGGAAGTCATTCCCAGCACTCACCAAATCAAAAGCAAGGCCACTCTGACCTTCAAAGTACAAGACCCTTCCATCAACGATGTGATTCTGGATTTTAATTCCGGCCTAAAAATAGACCGCGTCTATTTTGCAGATAAGCCTCCCGCAGCCCAAAGTGTCAACATTGGCTCCGTTGAAAAAGCTGCAAAAGACGATTCCGAACTGCCCCGTCTTACACGCGGTAAAGTGAAAAAGGCAGCACCTTCCAAGACTACTAAGGAAAAGGAGGCAGAGGCTTATCCCGTTGTGGACTCTGTCCTTTTGAAATTCTTTCAGTATTCCGACGACAACTCTGTCCAAGTTGACTTTCCCAATCCGCTTCAAAAGGAGGCAACTTGCAGCCTGACTTTTGAATATGCCGGTGTTCTGGATTCCGCTGAGCATTCTCAGGTTGAAGGAGTTCAAACTGCTTATGTGGGTGAAGATTTGTCCTATTTGTTGGCCATTAACCGTTGGTTCCCCACCAATCTCTACTTGGAGGACCGGGCGACGGGACATTTCAAAATTACTGTTCCCGCGGGTTTGACTGTTGCCATGGATGGGACTTTGAAAGGCAAAGAAACCAAAGATGGCAAAGATATCTTTACTTATGCCGTCGAGCGGGAATCTTTCCCGGGATCGTTTTCCGTGGCTCGCTATAATGTGATCAAATCCGGCGCCGGACCCGTCGAGGTCGTCTTTTACGTTCGGGATCCCCAGCGCGATTTCATCACCGCTCATGCGGAGACCATCGGCAAGATCGCAGAGGTGTTTACGGAGCGATTTGGTTTTTTCCCCAAACAGATGAAAATTGCTCTGATCGATAATAAATCGCTTCTGGGGTATCCCGCCCCCGGCATGGAATTCTTGGCGGAGCGGGCGTTCGAAGCCACTCCGAATGCCGTTTTGTTGGCCCGTGAATTTTCCTATCAATACTGGCAGAATCTTATTACTCCCCAATCTCCCTCGGATATCTGGTTGAGAGAGGGTTTTGCCACCTACTCCGGTTTACTCTATGTGGAAAAAATCTCCAGTGAGGCCGGATTTGCCAAAGAGCTCAGGGAGACGGAAGTTGCCGCCCTGCTTCATGAGGAGAAAACTCCCATTCACAAAGCGGATGAACTGCCTCTTTTTTCTCCAGAATACAATTCCATTTTGAAGAGCAAAGGGGCCTTCGTCTTGCACATGTTACGCGGTGTCATGGGAGATGAGAACTTTTGGAAATTGATGAAGCAGTACGTTTATGAGTATGGTTACAAAAGGGCATCTATCGACGATTTCAAAAAGCTGGCGGAAAAGATTTCGGGCCAGAATTTGACTTACTTTTTTGCCCAATGGATTGATCAGACCGGAGTCCCAAAGTTCGAATACTCATTTACCTCCTGGCGGATCAAGGACGGTTTTAAGGTGACGGGGATCATCAAGCAAGATTTGGACACTTTTAAGTCCCCGATGGAAATCCTGGTGGAAACCGATGGAAAACCTGAAGTCAAAAAGATCGAGGTGGTGGGCACCGAGTCGGAATTTACCGTGACTTCCTTTGGCAAACCGAAGCGCGTGAAACTCGATCCCAATAACAGGGTGCTCAGCATCACCGACGACACGGGCATCTCGGTCCAAATTGCCAAAGGTGATGAGCTGCGCAAGATGGGACAACCTTCCGAGGCCATAACGGAGTACCAAAAGGCCACGGAAATAAAGAAGCGCAGTTCTCTGGCCTTTTTTAGAATGGGCGAGGTTTTCCTGGAGCAGAAGAGCTATCAAGCGGCCGCTAATTCTTTTCGGGAAGCCCTCAACGGTGATTTGGATCCTAAATGGGTCGAAGTGTGGGCCCATATCAATTTGGGCAGAGTATTTGACTTGCTAGGCCAGCGGGAGCGCGCCTTGCGGGAATATCAACAAGCGCTGGATACCAGCGACAACACCCAAAATGCTCAGGAAGTTGCGCAAAAGCTGGTCCAGAGTCCTTATCAGGAGGCCCAAAACAACAAACTGATTAAGTAGAATCCACCCGCAAAGTGTGAAGATATCCAGGTTTTTGCCGGATCTCATTTGTTGACGCCACACAAATAAAAGCTCTTATAAACTCCCCCAGTTTTTTGGGAGCCGCGGTTCCACGCGGATGAAACGCGGATACGATTGGCCGTCTTTGCTGGTGTTGATTTTCTTGAATGCCCATCCGCGATTTTCCGCGGAAATCCGAGGCTGATTTTATTTTGCCAACAAGGAATGAACTTCGGAAGATGGGAAAGCAAACCAAGTACAGTTCATTTGAGGAGTTGGGCGGACTGCTGAAGTCCATGAAAAAGTCCGCCGATCTGCGGCCTCCGGTTAAAAAACCCCCAGTTCCGCTTCCACCGCCCTCTCTCTCGGAGGAGGATGCTTTCTCCCAGGCCATGGACGATGTCCAGCCGCTCGGCTGGAGTAAAGTCCCGCTTCCCGAATTACCGCCCATCGAAATTCAGAATCCACAGCAGAGTGAAGATGAAGGATTGCGATTGCTCAAAGAGTTTGTGGCGGGAAAAGGCTATTTCGAATTGCGCTTTACCGATGAATATATGGAGGGATCTCCGAACCCCCAAGGGCGTTTCTTTTTGAAGGAATTGCATGCCGGCGCTTTTTCGGTGCTGGCTCAACTCGATCTGCACGGGGCCTCACGGGAAGAAGCTCATAAATTGTTAGAGGAGTTCATTCGTCATTCTCTTCAACGAGGTCTAAGTTGCGTGAAGATTATTCACGGCCGAGGCCAACACTCCCAGGGAGGACAATCTGTACTCAAAGAAAATGTCCAAAAGTGGTTGTTAAGCCGCCGCGTCGGGCAATATATTCTGGCTTTTACATCGGC
This sequence comes from uncultured Acidobacteriota bacterium, assembly GCA_963803155.1. Classification (GTDB taxonomy): domain Bacteria; phylum Acidobacteriota; class Terriglobia; order Versatilivoradales; family Versatilivoraceae; genus CAWDMN01. The sequence goes on along the minus strand of CAWDMN010000107.1, from coordinate 13,306 downwards.
TCAATTGGCTGATGGTGGCGCCGGGGCAATTTATGTATTGTTGTGCCGGAATCCCAAACGGCAAGCTTGATTCCCCCTTTCAATAGGGCGGATATGGCTCTTGCCTTGAAGAATGGCAGGCCAGGCAGAGAAAATTGTACTCGAAATCAATGGGACGATTTAAGATAGAATCCTGGCCGCCCAAGCGGCCCATTTTTTTACGGCGCGCTCTCCGTTGGGCGAAAGGAACACAGTCTTCCATGTCATTATCGATTCTTTTACGGCGGCGCATCCTCTTCTTTTTTTTATTGGTCATGGGATCGCTCATTTTCTTTTCTTCCTGCCGGAAAACTTCCCCTGGAAATCCCAAGGTTCCCCCTGGAGCCAAGAGTTCAGGTGGATTACACGCGCTTTTGGAGACCAGCCGGGGGATTGTTGAAATCGAATTATTCGAGCACGAAGCTCCCCGGGCCGTGGAAAATTTTCGGCTTTTAGCTCAATACGGCTATTACAATGGTCTGACTTTTCACCGGATTGTGAAAGGATTCATGGTGCAGGGAGGAGATCCCAATGGGGATGGGACTGGCGGAGAAAGCGCTTGGGGAGGTACTTTTGAAGATGAAATTAGCCCATCATCTCCCCTCTATCAACGGGGCTATCGCCGCGGAATTGTCGCGATGGCCAACTCCGGACCCAACACCAATGGCAGCCAGTTCTTCATCATGCACCAGGATTATTCTCTTCCTCCCAACTATGTAATCTTCGGCGGCGTGGTTCGGGGAATGGAGGTTGTGGATGCCTTGGCTGAGACTCCCACGGCGCTGGGGGCCGATGGAAACATGAGCAAACCACTGTCTCGGGTCGCAATCAATAAGATCTCCATTCAGCCATAGTCTTCGATGGCCGCTGGTTCCCGCTTTTGAAAGGGGAAAACTGGCCTCGCGACCCATCAGCAGATGGAGTCCGCTCCAGACCAACCTCTTTGATTTGACGGGAATTATTCATCTTCAAAAGCGGATTGATTTTCCTTCATAGAGTCTCTATACTGGCTACCTCGAATGAGAAAAAATGAAAGCCTCTTACATTAAAGGCCTCGGCGTATTTTTTCTCAAAATTCAGCCGTCCAAATTGTGGAAATACCGTGCCAATCCAATCTTCAAATCATCCTTCCTCGGATGAAAGCAATCGGATTAAACGCACCTTGGTTGCGGTCATTATTAGCCTTACCCGAAAATCAATTGAGGAAGCAGCCGTTGTTCCCTATGTGATGGAGCAGGACAAACTGGTGGATCTGTTCCTCCAGAATCCCGCTTCCTATCGGAATTTTCTGGCAAATGGCGGGTTGGGAGGGCAGAGCAACTCCGAAGGGAGAATGATCGTCAAAGAAAACATTTTGGCGGAACTGGGCGAATTCAAATCCATGGATCAATTTGATTTGTCTTTCGATCGAATGATGGATCAAGAAGAGGCGCGCATTCCGGTCTTTAACCAGGTGACCATGTTGACCCGCATGTTTTCCGCCTATGTGAGCAATGTCGTCACGGTCTTCGAAGAGGAGTACAACAACTTTCTGCGGCGCTACCGCCAGGCTATCCAAGCGGCGGGGCAGGAATTGCGCGCTATTGAATTGGGGAATGACGATTTGGCTGATTTGGAACGGGCTGCCAAGACTCGCTTTGTCCAGGGAGAATTCCTCGGAGCATTTGCCTATGATCGGATTTTCAACCCGGAAGTCTTAAAGGACGATGTGTTGCTTTTCCCCCAAACCTCCTATTCCCTGGGGCGACGGTTGATCGAAACCGCTCCGAAGGATGCCGCTTTTTTTACGGAACTGATCAAATTTTTGCTGCGCGCCAGCTATATCAGCCACAACTTATGGTTTGATCTTTTGGCGCATCTGATCCAGTTGGCTGAATCTGATCCCCATAAATTCCGGCGCACTTTGCTGGTTCACTGGATTGAACAAGATTCTGTTTTCTGCTGTAATTTGCTTCAGGAAACCTATGATGCTCTCCGCTGGTGGACTTCCAACCAGCGAAAAAATGCCATTGAGAGGACTCTCACCTCCATCGCCCGGGGCGAAATCTCCTTGACCGGCCTTAAGCCTAAGTGGAATGAACAATGATGCCGGTGAATATTTCCTGAAGAATTGGGACGAGAATGAAATGGAACAGCAGAAGATCAAGGAAAACATCATCCAGATCTTGGGCAATTTGATTTCCCGCTCCATCGAAGAAGCCAGAAAAATCCCCTATCAAATGGACCAGGACACCCTGGTCGATATTTTGATTGGCAATCCCCAAATTTATAAACAGATGGTTTTAGATGGGCTCATCGAGGGTGAAGGAATGCCCAGGGGAAAAGTGGTTGTTAAGGTGGACATCTTGGATCAAATGGCCGAATTTGAGGGACTGGATCAGTTCGATTTGACCTTTGCAGGGATGGTGGGGCAGGGACCCCAAAATTCCCCAGCTCTTGGCCAGATTGATCTTCTTACCAAGCTTTTCTTATCTTATCTGAGCAATCTGATCTCGACTTTTGAAAGAAGCTACAAAGATTTTATGAAGTCGTATCACCCTGCTTTACCGAGTGATTCAGACCCTTCCCTTCCGGCTGTTGAGTTATCCTGGGATGATCTTGGCGATTTAAGAAAAATCGTGAAAGAGCTGGTTCAAAGCGGGAAATTCATACAGGCATTCTCCTATGGGCCATTATTGGATCCTGACATCATATCCAATAAGTGGATCCGTTTTCTCTCCGCCAACCATTCTCTGGCCGGAATTCTTCTGCCCGACCTGCGCTGGGATCCGGATTCATGCCGCCGTTTGTGTAAGTTCATCTTGAGAGCCAGCTATATCAGCCAAAGTCATTGGCAGGATCTTTTTGTGGATTTGGTCCATTTTGTTAGCCGAGATCCTGAAAAATATCAGAGGGACACGATCATCCGGCAAATTGAATCAGACTCCATGTTCTGCTGCAACCTGCTTCATGAGCCTTTTCAAAATGTCATTATCCGGCGGCCTGGAGAGCTGAGGAAAGCGATCGAAAAGAAAATTGCCGCTTTCATTGTGCTTGCGGACCGAAATCATCGAAATTGAAGTCTTTCCCCCCCAACGTGTTTCCAATTCCCAGCCGCGCACAAGCTCCGTCGTAAATTTGCTGGATTGCTTTTTTCGCCTTTTGCAATTCCAACAGCCGTTCTTTCACTTTTGCCAATTCAGCTTCGATTTCACGGTCAATCTGATCCATTTCCTCTTTGGCCATCTGCAAGGTTTCTTCATAGCGGGCTTTTTGTTCGTCACTCAACACGGGTCACACTCCGAATGTATTTTAGAATGGATGAATTCTATTGAAGAAGCTGCGGCAATAGCAAGAAAAAAGCCGACATTTTCAGGGAATTCATTTCAGCGATGCGACGACATAAAGGCAATAAGGCAGGGCTAGTCTGCCGAGCGAATCGTTGGAATGATTTCGACAGGAGGGAAAATTCGGTGAACCATTCCCGCCTGATGAATCGAGAAGGGCTCAATTAAGGCTCGATCCCGTACGACTTGAACTTTCAGTTCAAGACTGCTGCTTTCGCCGAGGCCCTTTACAGGTCAGGCCTGGTCTGTGTGATGGCTTCGGTCACTTTTCTTTGATCATTGTGGTGATATTGACTTCTACCGTCCCGTTGATATTCATTTTTCCAGCGATATCCGAATCAGACGGGGCCACCTTGGAGATTTGGAGAAGCCACTCATGCCAGCACGGCTGGCTCAACGAGACGATGAAAACGGGATGATGGAGGCGGCCTGCCCTCAGGCCGTCTCAGCAGGCTTGGCAAACTCAGACGTGGTGGAGGCACCCCGCCTCCATCCACGCTATTTTCTCAGGAGGAGCCGAAATCCGCCCCGCCGGCCGTCACTGCTCACGGAACCCAACAGCAATGCGGCCAAATACTATTTCCCGAAGTTGACCGTCACTTTTCCTTTGCCGCCGCTCTTGAATTTCCATTGTTTAATCGCGGATTCAGCGGAGGCTCGCAACATGGCGGGGCCATTCACGGCGGTGGCTTCCGTCACCTTTCCGGAATCGTCCACAACAACCGAAACTTCCACAACGCCGGTAATGTTCATCTGCCGGGCAATCTGTGGATATACCGGAGCGACTTTGCTTACCACTGAATTGGAGTCCAACGCGGCATCAGCCGCACCCGCGAAGAGCGATACTCCATCTTTCATCCCCGTCCAGAAGGGTTTTCCTTTCTGTCCGCTTCCCAGCATCATGAAAATCAACATACCCAAAAAAAACAAACTCAACATTACATCCGCCACAAACCACTGCCACTTAGTCGTGCTTTCCATTGTCTTCGTTCTGAACATAATCTATCCCCCATGCCATTGATTAGTTTTTCTAATTGGAATGTTTGGGCACCAGTATTATTGCTTGCCGGTGACGTCATGTCTTGGCCTTACAAAGGTTATCGGTAGTCTGGATAAAAGCTTTATAGGGTTTGTGACTTTTTTTACTATCTCTCGCATTTTTCCCTTAAGGTCTTAAGCACAAATCATGGCTCAGGGAATAAAATAATGTCCGAAAGAAATGCGATGGTGCGCATTTATAATGGCGAGCTTGGGTGTAATTCAAGTGCGACAAGATAGAGAAGGTGCCAAGGGATGGAATGCACGGGAAGGCGAGCCTTCCGGCTAGGCGGGAGCCTCACCCTTCCGGCTATTGCATGGTTCAGCAGATTTTCCTATTTCGGGTCTCTTCGACTCCTGAGTAGTTGCTTGTTTTTTTGGGGATTAGAATTTAGAATGCAGGGCTGGTCTATGGCACGGGACTCTTCTGCAAAAGGACGCTAGTGTTTAATTTTCAAAAAGAATTGAATCCTCAACAGCTCGAGGCTGTTGAACAAACTCACGGTCCATTACTGATTCTGGCCGGGGCGGGAAGTGGTAAAACCCGGGTCATAACCTATCGTATAGCTCACCTGATCGAAAACAAAGACATACGGCCTGATCATCTGTTGGCGGTTACTTTTACCAACAAAGCAGCGGACCAGATGAAAGAGCGGGTCCATGCGCTATTGCCGAGTGGCAGGGCAGGCAATCCGATGATCTCCACTTTTCACTCCTTTTGTGTGCGTGTCTTGCGACGCAATGCGGACCTTCTAGGCTATAGCCGGGATTTTAATATTTACGACGATTCGGAACAGTTGTCCGTGGTTAAAAGTTGTTTGAAGGATTTGGGGTTGGATGAAAAGACTTTTCCCTCCCGAGGCATTCTTTCACGAATCAGCTTTGCTAAAAATCATGGTCAGGGCTCCGCTCAGCTGTATCAAAATGCGCGCGACTCGGTTTCGGAAAAAACGGCGGTAGTCTTTGAACAATACGAAAAAAAATTACGGCTGGCTAATGCCATGGATTTTGATGATCTGTTGGTTAAGACCTTGAACTTGGCGGAACAAAACGCCAATGTCTCGGAGGGATTGAATCGGCAATTTCCTTTTATCATGGTGGATGAATTCCAAGACACCAATCGTATTCAATATCGGCTGATTCGCCAGCTCACCCGCCTGCAGCAAAACCTATGCGTGGTGGGGGACGAGGATCAATCAATTTACGCCTGGCGGGGCGCGGATATTCAAAATATTTTGAGTTTTGAAGCCGATTTCCCTTCCGCGCGCCTCATCAAGCTGGAACAAAATTACCGATCCACTCAAAATATTCTGGATGCGGCCGGGGCGGTAGTAGCGCACAATCAGGCCCGTAAAGGGAAGAGACTTTGGACGGAGAGGAAGGGTGGGGATCTCATCACGCTGTTTGAAGCTGCCGATGCGGATTCCGAAGCCATGTTCGTGGCCCGACAGATTCAGGACATCCTGCGTAAAAATGCGAAAGATACCGTGGCCGTGCTCTACCGGACCAATTTCCAGTCCCGTCTCTTTGAAGAGGCTTGTCAGAGGCATCAGATTCGTTATGGTGTGGTGGGCGGCTTCAGGTTTTATGAACGGGCCGAAATCAAGGATATCCTCTCTTACTTGAAACTGAGCCTCAATTCTCTAGATACGGTCGCTTTAAAGCGGGTGATCAACACTCCGCCGCGGGGAATTGGGAAAACCACGGTGGAGACGCTGGAAAGAGAGGCTCGTGAGCGTGGGCTCTCCGTCTGGGACACGATCGCATTGGCTTTGGAACAGAGAACTTTTGCGCCGCGTGCGCTCACCGTTTTGTCGGATTTCCAGAAGCTGATTGCCGGTTTATCCGAATTGGCGAAAGAGCGGAGCCTGCCTGAGCTTCTGCAATTGCTGATTGAAAGGTCGGGCTATCAAAACTGGCTGGAGACTGAGGGAACCGAGGAATCCAGGGGGCGGCTGGACAATCTGCGCGAATTGATTAGTGCGGCTCGCGATAGTGTCGAGCGTGGTGAATCCGTCCGGGATTTTCTGGATCATGCCTCGTTAGTATCCGATGCGGATGAATACGATGAGCGCGCCCGAGTGGTATTGATGACTCTGCACAGCGCCAAAGGGCTTGAATTCAGCACGGTCTTCATGGTCGGAATGGAGGAAGGGCTTTTCCCGCATAACCGATCGATGAGCAATGAGGCCGAGATTGAAGAAGAGCGGCGTCTTTGTTATGTCGGGATGACCCGGGCCGAAAGGCAGCTCTTCCTTACCTGTGCCCGATATCGCCGTTTTTTGGGGAACGAAGGCTTGAGCAGCACGGAAGTATCGCGTTTTGTTCAGGAGATCCCCCAGCAACTGACCGAAGTCCGGTTGAATGGGATGCCGCAACAACGAAAGGCAGTCCCGTTCGAAGGATCGACGCATAATACTCTCGAAAGTATTCAGGAATTTTATCGCCAGCGGGGTAAACAGGTCAATTTGTCCTCATCTCAAAAGGGGGTTGCCGCCTCTAAAACCTTCCGCTATGGCGCTCATGTCAAGCATCCCAAGTTTGGCGTCGGAATGGTGGTCCGTAGTGAAGGGGAAGGAGACGACGCCAAGTTGACAATTAGTTTTCCAGGAAATGGCGTCAAGAAAATTCTCCAGAAATATGCCAACCTCGAAGAACTCTGATTCCTGAGGAGCCGCGCATGGCGGTGTGTCCGTCGCAACAAGACAATGAAAACGGGATGATGGAGGCGGCCTGCCCTCAGGCCGTCTCAGCAAGCTTTGCAAATCCAGACGGGGTGTAACCCCCCCCCTCCATCACACCAGTTTCGGAGAAATCAGGGAACGAAACTGTCACATGGGTTGAAGTTGTTTCGCGCTTCTTGGGCCTTTTGTGACTGAAGCAGAGAGAGCCATAGAGGTTCTGATCACGTCAATAAAAATTCTATAATTCATTTCCTGTCCTCAAGTCTTGTGTGTGCATGGTCAGAAAAATAAGGAGCGGACCTTGCCCCATTTTATCTTTCGGATTAAACGACTGGATCAATTGCTGGGAGACTCGGAAGGGGCTGCCCATCAGCTTAAGCGCGTGCTTTCGGCCGTGGATCTAACCGCGCTGGGAATCGGCGCGATCATCGGGGCCGGGATTTTCGCTACGACTGGCGCGGCCGTGGCGGGCACAGCCACACGGCCGGGAGCCGGCCCAGCCTTGATGATTTCTTACCTGCTGACGGCGGTGGCTTGCGGATTTTGCGCCTTCTGTTACGCGGAATTTGCCTCCATGATTCCCATTTCTGGCAGCGCGTACACCTATGCATACGCTACCCTCGGTGAATTGATCGCCTGGATTATTGGATGGGATCTAATCATCGAATATGCTGTCGGAAATGTGGCGGTTGCCGTCAGTTGGTCTGGCTATCTGAAAGAATTGTTGCGCGGTTTTGGGTGGGAAATTCCGGCATGGCTCACCACGGATTACCGCACGGCACATCAAAGCGCCGAAATACTGGCCGCAGCGCCCCATCTCTGGGGCATTCCTCTCATCATCAACCTTCCCGCCGTTATGATTGTCGCTCTGATCACCGCAGTGCTCGTATTGGGAATTAAGGAGAGTTCGGTTTTCAATACAGTGATTGTCGTGATTAAATTAGTGGTCGTGGTCGGATTTATGGCGGTGGGGATGTTTTATATCAAGCCCTCTAATTGGACTCCCTTTGCGCCACACGGCTGGAGCGGGATTGCAACCGGCGCCGCCTTGATTTTTTTTGCATATATCGGGTTTGACGCCGTTTCGACGGCGGCGGAAGAGGCCCGCAATCCGCAACGCGATATGCCGATTGGCATGATTACCTCTCTGGTGATTTGCACGGTTCTTTATGTTTTGATCACGGCCGTACTCACGGGAATTCTGCCCTATCAGCAGTTGGGAACCGCTGAACCTCTCGCCACCGCCATGAACTATTTGCACCTGGATTGGGCCGCCGGCTTGGTTTCCTTTGGCGCCGTAATTTCCATGACGGCGGTCCTCCTGGTATTTCAACTGGGCCAGCCGCGCATATTCTTCTCGATGTCGCGCGATGGATTATTGCCTCGAGTGTTTGCCTCGGTGCATCCCCGGTTCCGCACTCCCCATGTCACTACCATTTTGACGGGGGTCTTTGTGGGGGCGTTTGCCGGCTTTATGGACATCAATGAAGCCGTGGAACTCACCAATATCGGCACTCTTTTTGCCTTCATCTTGGTTGGAATCGGTGTGATTGTCCTGCGGCGCACGGAGCCGCACCGGCCCCGCCCTTTCCGCTGTCCATGGGTGCCTTGGGTTCCCTTGATGGGGGTCTTTTCCTGCTTTTACCTGATGCTTCAGTTGCCCTGGCTGACCTGGGTCCGGTTCGTGGTTTGGCTTTTCATCGGGTTGACGATCTATTTTCTTTACAGCGTCGATCGCAGCCGGCTCTTGAAGCTTGAAGGTGCCGGGCAGGGCGTCCTGCTCGGCCAAATCCTCTTCTCCCGAAAATTGATTGGCGCCATTTTATCGGGGCTGGCGATGTTGCTGCTTTTCTCCGGCATTGCCCGCCACGGGGCTCTCTCCAACAAGATCGGCGCTATCCTGGCCATTCCCTATACCGGCGATGCTCTTCACAAAAGTGTCGTTATTGCGGGTGCCATTTTGCTGATGACCAGCTTGGCTTTCTTCTATAAATCCCGCCGTCAGAAGGGGTAGACTGCCCAGATTAGTTCTCGCAAAGAGCTGGCCCGCAAGAAATCCCATTCCTTTTCATCTGCCACAATGAAAATAATAGGGAAGCGAAAAGGCCTTGGACAGGCCGGCGCGAATTGAGCATCATGGGGATGATCCCACCTCGCCATCCTGAGGAATGGGCGATGCGCTATTTTTCCGGATGATAGAAAACCATGTTTGCTTTCTCCCAATGCTGACGAAGGGGACGAGCGATGTCAATGACCCCGAATTCCGAAGTTGAAATCAAAAAAGCAATGGATGTGGCTGGATGTGATGTGAGCGTTTTGGTTCAAGTTTGAGACAGCAAATTCAACTTCGGCGAAGTTGGAAAAACCTAATTTCTGTGCCATCCGACAATGGAGTGAGACTGCAGGGAATCGTGTTAGAATAACTTCAGTTTGGAAGAAACCTGAAAATGAGCGTGATTAATTCAGACAGCATTGGGTGCACTTAACGGGCAATTCTGCTTAATGCCGACGACAGCGCATGACCGGTGACAAGAGAAGTCCCGAAGGCTTGAACTGTCAGAACAGCGACGAGATGAGGAACCGCTATCCGCAATTTAAATCCTGTGCCAAAGGAGAGAACTCATGGCTACACAAATGCCCGGTCCGATCGGACAGAATCCACCCCCCACTCCACCTCCCGTCAAAAAGAAAGGTTTTCTCTTTTGGGGATTGATCGGGTGCGGCGGATTGATGGTATTAGTCATCCTGGTGGTGATTTTGGGCGGGATGTATATTTGGCACAAAGTGCCCAAATCACCCGCGCAGCTGGCCGCCGTATTGATCACCGCCAACAATCCGGATGCTGAGGTGGTGGCTATCGACGAAAGCCGCGGCTTGCTTAAAGTCAAAGACAAGAAGACCGGCAAGGAAATCACTATCAACTTGGAAGATGCCAAAAAAGGGAAGATTACATTCACCGGGGACAAAGATGAACAAGTCACCTTTGACGCGGCGGCTGCCGGGAAAGAGGGCCTGCTGAAAGTTCAAACCAAAGAGGGAAGTGCGGTCCTGGGGGCTGGAATTCCGAAAGATCTCCCTGCTTGGGTTCCACTCTATCCCGGCGCAGAGGCCGTCGGCAGTGGGACTGGACAGACCGCCACCGGATTGGGGGGAACACTGCAGTTGAAATCAGCTGACTCGGCGGATAAAATCCTCCAATTTTATCAGGACACCATGAAAAAGGCAGGAATGCAGGTGGGTCTTCCGGGGCAGCAAAGTGAGAAAGCCGGATCCGTCATGGTTCTCTCAGCCGCAAACCAGGATAACAAGCGGAGCCTGAGCGTAACCTTGACTGGAATTGGAAATGGGACTCAGATCCTGCTTATCTATCAGGCCGGGAAATAGGGGGATAATGTCAGCAAAAGCTTAAGTAACCAACTAAGCAGTGGCATCAGAAATGGCTATGCGAAGGAAGGTGCGCTGATGATTCACATAGTTGCTGTAATGTTATTTCTCGGGAGCTTACAGCAAAATTCAAAAACAGGATGATCGTGCTTGCTTGCTCCCAATGCTGACGGAGGCGACGGGGAGATATCAATGGAAGTGGCAGGGCGAAGGCTGATGCAGATACTGAAAAATGAGACTCCAAATGGCGCCAGGTGGTCGAATTAGCCTCCTGCCTGCCAACCGAATCCAGTCGACTGATGAGGCGACGAGGCTGACCGCGGTACTGCTAGCCTATAGGTCTTTTAGCATCTAAGTGCAGCGTGGAGGTTGAAAATGAAACACGCTTTTTCCCCGCTACGACTAGTCCTCATTCTTTTTCTCATACCATTTTTTCTACGCTCAAGTTCGGGTGACTCTAAAGCTCAAGAATCTTCCAATGATTTGATGCTCACTGGAAAGGCTTTTTATGATGCGAGGGACTTTGACAAAGCCATCGAAATTTTTGGGAGGCTTGTAGATTTGATGCCAGATTCCGCTGCAGCGCATAATAATTTGGGACTGGCCTATCTTGCCATTGGCCGAAACCAGGACGCGACCGAATCTTTCCAGCACGCCACTCAATTGGATCCCGCCAATCCTGCCCCCTGGTCGAATTTGGGGAATGGCTATTTGATGTTACATCGTTTTTCTGAAGCCATCGACGCTTATACTCATGCCATCCAGCTTGAACCCAAAGCTGCCTTGGCTTACTACAACTTGGGGACCCTTTATGCGCAGACGGGCAAATTGGATGAGGCCATTGAAGCGCTTAAAGAATCGGTGCGATTGGATCCAAACAATGCCAATGCGTTTACCAATCTGGGATCCAGTCTCAGCCAAGTAGGGAGAATTGAAGAAGCTATACAAGCCTACCTGGAGGCCGTTCGCAAGAATCCATCCCATCCGGGAGCTTATTTCCTGCTGGGGAAGACCCAATATGGCGCGGGTCGGTACCAGGAAGCTGCAGACATCGAGCAATATCCTTCGTCGTACGTCTTCTGCATACTTCTCGACCAGACGCTCGAATGCCGAAGGCGCGACTTCATTCTCCGTCACCTGAGGAAGCTCCTAAAGCACAGTGGGCGGCCTCTGTCGAGAACCCTGGACAGGTCATTCTACTCGAGATCCCATCCTGGCTGAGTGCCTGCCCCTCCGGCAGGCAGATGGTGAAAGCAACGATACGCGCCGCGCTCAGACAGGCCGTTACCCCCTTCCTTCCTGTCATTGCCTCGACAAGGGTGATGTTGTCATTCAGGACCCTTTGACCGCGGCCGTCTTAGGCGGGAGAACCCCTACGAGAGCACGAGATCGCGCTTCCGGGTTTCAGCCACCGGGATCGAACGGGCTCCATGGTCTCCCTATCGTTCAGCTCCCACCCGTCGCCGGTCGTGCCCGGTATAAGGTATCCCTTGACCCATCGGCTGAGTGGCCAGATCGACGCGGCATCCGGTTGAAATCGATGCTGCCGTCACCATCGTAGTGAGTCAGTAGCGGACCCCGCGGCTGGGGGACGCCCCGGGGGAAAAGCTCAGCTATCAGTCCGGCCCGGATATCCGCTTTCTTCATTATTCATGGAAAAAACCTCGTGTAAAATACTGTGGAAATACCTAACACAGTACACGGGAATGAAAGCCATTTACTTCCCGCTTTCCTCTTGCCCCATCCGTGCATATATCGTATAAAAGCCACAGGGTGTTAACTACATGACAAGGAGGAGGGGTGACAAAAAGGCGAAGAGCGGGTATCCTGGGAGGACCCCTTAGAGAGGCTCACGCCTGGTCCGGTATCGGTGAACTCGAGTCTATCCAGCCATCATGGACGGCAGGATCACCATTCCGCCGGTATGGAGCCTAGTCGGGTTCCGGCTCACACAGGTAGATGCAGGACATCGCCATTATGGGGATCGAGCATCCCGATGTCCTGGCGGCCAACTCGTTCAGTTACGTATTGCTTTCCGAAAAGCCCCAGATCCGGTCGATTGATGCCTGGGGTCACGATCACGGCGCCGCTTAGAAGCGGCATGTTCTTCCGATAGGAGATTCCGAGCCCAAGTCAAGGCTCACCTTGGTCGATAAGCTCAAGCCGTACATATCGATATCATCGCCGTACATGAAGAAGTACCGAGGACCGTTGACCACATCGGCTAATAAACCCAACTGGAGCAGCATGTCGGCAAAACGACGATAATAGAATCCGATCGAGCCGCCTAACCAATCCGGTTTCCAACGAAGCCAGACGCCCCAGTTCTTGGTGCCGTTGGGCTCGGCACTGTCGCCTTTCAATACCGGATAATAGGGCATGAGCGCGGTGCCCGTGGGGATCAGATACGACTTCCCGCCCACGGCAAAGACATCCGCGGGATTAAAATACGAGCCCGATTCCGGGAACCGGTACGGCTCCCACTGGAAGAACCACTGAGCGGCTAAGGAGACGTGTTGGTCAACTGCGCTGCATGGAAACATTGCCCAGGGGTCGAAAGAGCTCCTTGGCTTCGCTGCCCGGGACTGTAGGAACAAGAAAGGCTGCGGGAGGCGTTATGCCTGGGTCGGCGAAAACGGCGGCGATCGTTAGCCCTGATCCCGATTTTGCAGTCCTTGCAGAAGAAGTACAATCACATCAGCGATTTCGCCATGCAGGTCGTGGCGGACGTGCTCGAGATCCACCCAGTTGAAGTCTATGGGGTGGTGTCCTTCTATAGTTTCCTTGGCCATGAGCATAAGGGTCATTTTATTATACGCTTATATTTGACAATCTAGTCGATATAATAAAGGAATT
>CAWDMN010000106.1:0-11647 GCA_963803155.1 uncultured Acidobacteriota bacterium | reverse complement strand
CAAAGGACACACTCTCGCGGGCGCAGGCGATCTTGACGTCCTCTATCAAATCAATGGATGTGTAGTTGTGCGCACCGAGATGAAGATAACGGATGCGATCCACTATTTTTTTTAAGGCATGATTGCGAGCGATGCGGGATTGCGAGGAGGTGTTGGCTTGGTCAAGAATTTCTTTGATGAAGTAGGAGAAGCTATTGGGACGACTGGCGGAGCGAGCTTTGGCGGAAATGATGGATTGGATGATTTTCTCTGTGGGAACGTGCTTAACCTTGTCATAGGCTACGGCATCTGAAGGCCGCCATCGGTTATTGGTTTCACTTTCATAGACGGCTATCACTCCCTCCAGGTGTGGGTCTGGAGGCAATGAAGGATTTTCATTTTCTTGGCAATCTGAGGAGAGATCCTCTAGCGGAGTTTCTGTGCTGTTAAACTTGTTCGCCACCTGAGAAGGCCCTATCGGCGGACGGTTGACCTGAAAGGTTAAACCACCGCCATTCCGGCCAAAAAAGTGTCCAATGCGTTTGATGAGTCCACGTTGCTCCAGCATATAGACAGCTCGGTGCGTTGTACGCTCACTGAGATTGACGGCCCTGCCAAGCTTCCAGATGCTGGCAGTACAGGTCTCCCGGTTGAATCCATAAGAAAGCCTGTAGAGGCGCAAATAAATCAGCGACTCAGCAGGCGATAAGGTTGGGATTAATGCATCCATGATAAGGTAGGGAATCCGCAGCTCTGCTTTGGCCGGCCCGGTGAGAGAGATCTCCTCCTGGTCCCATGAGGCTGTCAAATTGGCAGACTCTGTCAATTTGGCAGGGCTGGTCTGAATGACTGGCCTGACCAATTGAGACAAAGGCTCAACCTGGTCAAGAATCCGTGTCGTGGCATCCCGTTTCCGGGCTATCGGATTGATCGCTCTATTCAGACTTGCCGACAACTCGGAGAGCTGCTGGCTCTTCATGGCTGACCTCCTCAAAGAGTTCTCTGGTTAGCTTAGTGAAGTCAAACGTTCCTGATGCAAGCGGGGAGTATTCCACCACAGCTTTCTGAAAGGCGGCGGCTTCGGCAATTCCGACATTCTTGTTGATGAAGGTTTCGAGGACCAATTCTTTGCCGAAGAATTCCTCAATCCGCTTGCGAATTTCTTTATCCAGGTTCTGACGCCGGTTATACATGGTGCTCAATGCCCGAATGAGCATATCTGGCTTGTGGGCATCCCGGACAGCAGCCACTACCTGAAGAAGTTGATTGAGCCCCAGAAGTGCAAAGTAGGAGGAATCGACCGGGATAATGAGCGTATCGGCCACTGCTAGGCCATTCAAAGTTGCCGTCCGCATGGCAGGTTGTGTATCGATCACCACGATATCGAAATCTCGCTGAATGGGTTTGAGCTTGTTACGGAGAAGAAGCTCCCGATTAACCTTCTTGGCTTCCAGAAGGTCATCGGCGTCTATGTCGATGGTATTGGGGAGCAACCGGAGGTCAGGCCGGACATTGACAAAGAATTCGCCGATGTCTGCTTTTTCATCAATGAGCAGCCGATGGGTGGTAAGCCGAAGGCTATTGAGATCGACTCCCAGGGCAGCTGACAGGTTTCCTTGTTGGTCCAAATCAATGGCTAGCGTCTTGTAACCTTGTCTGGCAAAGCAGATTGCCAGGTTCAGGGAGACTGTGGATTTGCCACAGCCCCCCTTCGCATTGGCGAGAGTATATATGTGCGTCATAATTTTCCTTTCTCACACTAATAAGGAATGAACGCACTCTGGCAGGCCACAAAAAGGTTATATTAGGAAGCAAAAAGGCTGGTTTCCGACTCCAAAAAAACTCCATTAAGAGGAGTCTCGGAGTAAGATATTGTAGAAAAAGGAGTTCTCGATAGGCCAAAATCAACGTGATTGACGCTAAATTCTCTATTTACAATCGACTGCTAATTTCCCAAGCTGGACGTCGCGGGTTCGATCCCCGTCTCCCGCTCCATCTTTTCTATAACTTACGGGGAATTCAATCAACGTTGTTGCTCCAAATTGCTCCATTTCTAGTTTTTCCACCGCTGCCTCAAAAAATATCCACCGCTTTTTTTCTTCTTTGAAGACTGGTTCTTGTGTAGACATTTTGGTTCACATCCAAGGTATGGCCTAGGTGATCGGCAACCACCTTGGGATTTGTCTCTCGCCAAAATTAATGTGAGAGGAGATTTTGACGTCAAAAGTTGATCTTGTGTGAGGATGATTGGACGATTTCAGCTAGGAAAATGCTGGTTGACAAGGGTCCAGTATGCAAATCTGCCGCCGATAGAGACACTTCTGTTTCCCGCGCCCCATGGGCACTCCAGTAGATAAGTGGAGACTGAAGCGGTTCGAAAAGGTGGATAATCCGTGAATGCTATGGTTCCTTGGCCAGCTTCCAGCTTGGATCGGGGTCGTATTCGCTTATGGCGGAGGCAATCTGCCCGGTATTGGGCCCCAAGTTTTTTTCGTATACGCGGCCCTGCTGGTTTACGATAAACGTCATCACGCCTGAGCTGTCCCACTTGCTGGGATAAGCCACCAGCGCGTAGCCGGCGATCATGTTGCCATTGATTATGTAACTGAATTTGCCGCCCGGCGCATGCGAACCCTGACTCTTGAGGATCCTGAAGTAATACCCGTGATAGGGAGAGCGCTTCGGAGCAGGAGCCGCCGAATCCTTTGCGTTGGCCTGAGTGCTCCGCGCACGGCCGGCCGGGTAACCTTCCGCGCGCTCCTGCGCGATGAGACTTCCCAGCGGACTCAAGGGAGCGCCCTCGGGCGTGTCCCAGTATAACCCGTCCCGTTTGCCGCGTGTGCTGATGAACCGCTGCGCATAAACGGCCAGGCCGTCTTGAGATGTGTCCAGAGGCTGGGTGAAATACTCCCATTGGGCCACCACATACGCACGGCATGTCATTATGGCGGAGAGCTCATTGCGCCCGATTTTTCGATTCAGAATCTCTTCGAGCCCAGCCGTGGTGTCGAATCGCCACTGGCTCGCTTCTTGAACTAGGGGGATCGGAAACGGATGTTTGTCATCGCCCACGAGGAGCGTGAACTTCGAGTCGCCTGCTTTCTCGAGTTGGGAGGATTTTCGGAGTTTCTCTGCGAAGCGTTGCAAGGCGTTGCGATCCTCTACGGGATCGCCCGAAAGCAGTTTCTCCCGTTCGGGGCCGAAGATCGCCATCATGGCGGCTTGATCTTGCGCCTCCGTGGCGGCTACCAGGGCCTTTATGGCATCGTCTGGGGTGGAGAACAATTTCTGTTTTTGAACCTCTTTTTGCGCGGGATTTTCGGCGGCCAGTGCCGAACCGGCGCAAAACAGGCCCATGGACAGCAGCAACGCCAACATTAGCGCCAACGATATGCAACGCCGATGATCGAGCTTATTCATTCGTCGTTTGGCTTTCATGCGCTCAAGACCTCCCCTGTTTGAAATCGCAAGTAAATTCATCGCTGCCTCCCCTCGCGCCCACGAGTGTCTGGCTGGCTCGAAGGTTTGGGTGCAGGCCCAGGCTGGGCGTTCTGGGGCCGGTTGGGTACGGGCGCTGGCCGGGCCATCTCCATGCGGCTGGCTTGCCCGCGCTGGCTCTCCCGGCGCGCATCGAAACCGCCCTGGTTCCCGCCGAATGCTGGGCTTTCGGGCCGCTCCTGCCGCTGGGGGGGCGGTTGATAAGTGGGCCGGTTCACCTCGGGGCGGTTTGGCGCGGGCCGGTATTGTTGCTGCGGAGGTGTCTCATGCCCGCGGTAGGCATCGATCCTCGAGTCATTCGTGTTGATGTTGCGCTGAATGATCTTGTTGTTTGTGACGGGATGGTTGTTATTAACAATGGTTTCGCTTTGGACCACAGCGTTGTGGGCCCGTACATTGTTGTAATTCACCTCGCGGTGAACCCCATTGTAACGATTCAGAGTACTGTAGTTCACTGTCCGGTTCACAATAGTCCGGTTGATTTCTACATTTCGATAGTTGTTATTCACATATATATTCGTGACTTGGACGTAGGGTCGAGACCTCTGTATCCAGCCTCCCCCGTGCTCCCAGCCATGATAAAAGACACTGTGGCCGTGCCAGTCGAAGTCATGGTTCAGCCAAGCTCCGATCGCAAAGCCCCGGCCAAAAGAAATGATGGCGCCTGCAAAGAAGCCCCCGCGGCGGTAATACACAGCCGCCGGGTCGTATATCGGCACATAGATGAACTGGGGTTGCGCCGGCCAAATCTCGATGTAGCCGCCGGTCTCCATAATCTCTTGCTGCGGCGTCGAGACCAGATTGCCGGCGGAGCGTGCCTGCGCACGCAGCCGTTGAATCGACTCAGTCACATCGGTGGATTGACTGACATAGGCTTGCCCGACCGCCGTGGTCCAATCAAACTTGTCCGCCATCATGTAGAGAACCGCTGGGTAATGAGTGACCGCTTTGACGCTGACGTCCCAGGGCTGGGAATCGATATAGCTGGGGGCGGAACTGGCACGCAAGAAGCGGGCCGCCTCATCGATTTGGTCTGGAAATGTCGCGGCCAGCAAAACTTGAGCCAACAACGGGTCGGGATACAGAGCAATCGGCGCCATCAAGTTATCGAGTTGTTCCGCAGAGAAGAACCCGTCGGAAAAGTTGTCTTGGCTCTTAAGCAGCGGGGAATACGCCATCCAGCATATGATGGCTGAAATGACCAGGATCTTTCGCATAACGCGATGCCTCCTTTTGTCAGTTTGCCTAAGGATTTACATTGTTATTTATTATACAAGCCAATTTGGCTTGCGCATTAGTTTATAAAATACCAAAAACAGCGGCCATTGTCGATGATGGAAAAAAATGAATCTTTTGTATGACGAAATGATATTTTGACCAACCCTGCCAATGGCCACGCCGCCCTAGTGAGGTGAGTCGCACTTGCGAGGAAGCAGCATGTGTCATTGATTGGAGTTGATCATGTGTGGCGGAGCTTGCTGGCCTGCTTGTTTACGTAATCCAGCGGGCGGCTGGCCTGCACTTTTGGCCGTGATACACCGGAGCTGGTGTTTTTCAGCCATTCTTGCCATCTGGATGCCACATCAAGTGATTGCTAGTCAGCAGGTTGGCGTTTGGCGCGTAGCGTGCTTTGGAGATTAATGTGATGTGATACTCAAAGGAGGTGCATTATGAAGATTATCAAAGGTCAATGGATGATACGCCAAGCGATTAGTCTGGTTTGTGTTTCACTTCTGGCTGGCGGCCTTATGTTTGCGCAACAACCAGCGCCTCCCGCACAAGCTCCCGACTCACGCCTTTCCCCGGAACAGTTGGACACCCTGGTTGCGCCCGTGGCGCTCTACCCGGATGCCTTGCTCAGCCAAGTGCTGGTAGCGGCCACCTATCCGCTGGAACTCGCCGAGGCCGGGCAATGGCTGCAGCGAAATCGCAATCTACAGGGCACCCAACTGGTGGATGCGGCGCGCCAGCAGAACTGGGATCCCAGTATCCAGGCCCTCGTGGTTTTCCCCGATGTGATCAACCGTTTGAACGCCGACATCCGCTGGACCACCGATCTGGGCAACACATTCCTCTCACAACAGGCCGATGTCATGAATGCCGTGCAGCGGATGCGGGCTCAGGCCCAGGCGGCTGGCAAGCTGCAATCCAACTCGCAGGAAACCGTCACGACCGAGAGGGAAGGGGATCACTCGGTAATTGAGATTCGACCAACCAACCCCGAGGTAGTCTACGTGCCTTACTACAATCCTGAGTACATCTGGGGGCCGCCCCTCTACGGTTATTATCCCGCGTGGGATTACCCCTATTTCGGCTTTGGATTCGGATTTGGCCCCGGCATTTACCTTGGAGGCTTTTTCGGCGGCCTGGGTTGGGGTGGTTGGGGATGGGGACCGAACTGGTTCCATTGCTCAATCTACCAGAATCGTTTCTTTTTCGATCATTACGGTTACGGCGGGCATGGATATCGATTTGGCGCCACCTGGGCGCACGATCCCGGCCATCGGATGGGAGTCCGCTATGCGAGTAGTGAGCTCAATCACCGCTACGGCAGTTTTTCATCGGCGCGCGGCGGTTACAGTGCCGGGCGATTGGGCGGACAATCCTATGCAGCGCGACAGTACAACTCGGCACCCCGATCCAGTGGGGTTCAAGCCGGCGGTTGGAGGCATTTCGGCCCGTCGGGGGGCGCCAGCCAAGGTGGACAACGCAGCTATCGCTCCAGCCCGTCATACGGAGGAGGCGGTTCCAACGCTAGCCGTTCTTTTAGCGGCGGTGGCGCGAACCGTTCGGGCGGCAGCTCCCGCGGTGGTGGATTTAGTAGCAGTCGTAGCGGTGGCGGCAACTCCCATGGTGGCCACAGTCGTCACTAACAAGTTTAGTCCAATATTGTCTGGGGGCCGAGGCGCAGGATGGTCCCAGAACCAAACCGCGGCCCGTAAGGCAGCGGTCCTGATATGAGATATAGCCCCCCGAGATCCACTGTGTGGAGACAGAATCGCCTCGTGTCTTGGAAACCGGTTTGGTTATAGGGAGTGGGCCTTTTTTAATCTCTCATCCCCGTGTTGATTAATTGAGACTGATTCTTTCCAAAACTCCATTTACCAGTTATTCTGGACGAAATTGGAATTTTATAAATGGGAGGTAAAACTAATGAAGCGCAGATTGATTTACACTATGTTGATGCTGGCCTTTATTTTGGGACTCATGCCCTCCATCGCTTTATGTGGTCGTAATGAGGGCCAGAGACGTGAGACCGAGTGCCGCGAGGAATATAATCATGAAGTTCGAAGGATCAAAGAGGAATTTCATAATAAGCATGAACGCAAATCGCGGTTGGTGGAGGCCAAGAGGGAATATAAACATTGCATGGAGAGAGCACACCATCATGAAAGGTAAATTTGTGGGGACATAGGCGGATCACAGGGAAACCCTAGCTTTGCTCCCTATTCATTTTCAAGAGGTGTCTTTCGCCAAAAATAAAATCGGGGTAGATGGGAGACTACAGGAAACCGTTCGAAGAGTTGTTGGACTATTCAGGCCATGAGAAATTCGATCCAGACCAGCTCTTTGGAGTGGTTGGCGAAAAGGGTTCTCCAGGTTCGAGAGGTGGGCTTGCGAGGCTTTCTGGGCATCGCGCGAAAAACTGTTTGTTCAGAGACCTCGTAGCCAAGTTTTGGCAGTCCCCCCACATATCTGAGGGGCTCCCCAAAAGTAGATTGGATTGGGCCATTTGATGGATTAGCTTTCGGATTTTTTGGCCGGCCTTTGACGGGCCGAAGGTTTTACTACGGGATAGGAAACGCCAGTAGAGAGAAAACCCTTTCCGGTGCAGCCCGATCACGGTCTGGGGCTGAACCAAAAACAGGCAGTTTTTTCAGGCCGGCCAGCATCGGACAAAATCGGCACCACGAGACGGTGCCTCTGTTTCATTTACGGACGCGAATGTAATCGTTTTAAGATAGCCAGTTGCTGACATAGGGCTAAGTTTTCCATGACAAGTTCAGAGTGATCTCTCATTATGACTTGGAAGCGGATTTTTATTCGGAATAGAATTTCCAGCATGTTCCGGATTGTGTAAAGAAAGAGTCCGAGAGACAACAACTTTCAAGCAGATGGGATTTTGGCGAAGGGCAGTCATCGGGAGTGTGGGGTGTAGTTTACAAATTGCATTTTATCATTTGCGCCGCAATCATCGTACCAGGGGAATTGATCGTAACTTCCACTTATTCCACCTATCGGTTTTGATTGGGTACTGTAGCGAGAAAAATGATCCGCAACTCTGGGTTTATAGTAGAATCTTGTGCATGAGGCACATGTACATCCTCTTTTTCCTGGCCTGGGGCGCTATACTGATCCTGATTGCGATCGTGGATCTGGTGAAAGGGAAGGCGCTTCATGACGTGGCGGCTATTGGCTGCATGGGGTTGATCGGAATCGCCCTAGCCGTTGGTGTGTGGACTTTCCTGGGGAAGTTCCAGGAAGGGCGGCCGCCTACAACGACCGCCGGGGAACAACCCAAGGTGGCGGCGCCACCGGCCGCTTCCACCCGGTTCTCCCTCAACCTCTTTGAGTCCCGTGAGTCCCGAGCGCGTTCGGCTGTGCTGATAAATCGGATGGGGACTCAGCTGATGACCGCTTTGGGGGTGTGGCTCGTTGTCGTGCTTCTGGTTTCCCTGGCAGGGTCGGTTCTCCTGCAAGATAGGACGTACGCCTTGACCACTGGACTTCTACGGTTCGGACGGATGTTCCGGCCATGCCTCTTCATCGTGCTGGCGGCCGACCTGGTTTTGTGGTTGGCCCACTTCGGCTGGGTGGGTGATGAGCCTGGGCCGGGTTTTTTTTCCAAGGTGGTGGCCATTGGGTTCGCCGCCTTGCCGGTTATCGTCGGGGTGCTGGGCATCACTTCTCTGTTCAACCGGCGGGATCCATGGGAGTATCTCCCGGGCGGCCCGCCTTTTGCTCTGCGGGAATTTGCTGCCAAACACCCGAAGCTGTATGTCGAGACCGTCGGCGCCCTCGGCGGCGATATGGTAGCCGTTACCCGCGGTTCGTCGCCGCGCGTAATTTTCGCTGAATCGGACCTTCGGGAATCCGAGCTGACCTGGGAGAAATGCGACGACGCGGACGAACCGGCTCGGCTCGGCGGGCCTCCGCCGTTCCCGAATTCGCGGTGCCTGGCCCGTATCCAGGTCCGCAAACCAGACTATGATGCCGTGCCGGATGAGGATTTGGACCGGGGTGTTGCCGTGCCGGACATGCGAACCGTGACATACGTTTACAGCGTTGGATGGGCCTACACCTCAAAGGTCACCGAGCACTTTCTCAATTGGGCCAAAAGCGTCGGTCCCGAGCCCAACGTCTACGGTTACATCCAGTATTGGATGGAGGTGAACACAGCCGGTAGGAAGTGGACCATCCAGGTTCGGGGACGAAAGAAAATCGTGGATGACGTCTATGTGGAGTACGCTGAGCGATGCCCTCAGGCCCGGAAGAACGATGAATGACGATCCGAGCAAATTTGAGTGGGAAATGTAATTGACGTTGATCACCTGGCTTACGATCACCAATTTCCGGAGGCTGATTAATAAAGCGGGAAAAAGCGCTAATGACCTCACACTCACTTCTATTTTGAAACTCCAATCCTTAGAACGGTAATCGAATAGGCGGGAAAACGGTACTCGAAACTAGTACTGGCAGCAAATGTACCTGTTGAGGGGAATATTTTGGTTGGACTGGCAAGTGAATTTTCGTCCGCAGGCACACCTGTCAAGGTTGAGGAATGACCTGCAGGAGCAACCTTACCAGCGCCTTTAAGAGTTATATTTACTGATTCGGCCGTGCCTGATTTGTTGGCTACTTTGAGGAGAACATCATTTTTGCCGGATCCGGTGTCTGCAGAGACAGACCAGAAGCAGTTGGCTGTGTCTTGGGTGAAAGGTAGAAGACGGGTCCCCTGATTATTGGAGAACATCATTTTTTGCATGTAGTATGAGGGGGTGGCGAAGTTGGTTACCGCGTCATTCCACACAATGCAGGGCCCAAAATTGCCATGACCTAACAGGCCAGCATAATTGCCATAGCCGGTCCACCACATCCTTTCGGAATTTCTTTCACAGCCCAGCATGAAAACTGCGTCTCCCAGTGCATCTCCGAAGTTTCCAATGACATTTCCTCCATTTCCATGGATGGAAGAGGCATACTCGGCGACACAGATTCTTTTACAAGCCGGGTTGATGTGATCGTACTTGTTGTATAGATGGGACAGATCTTTCTCATAAAAATGGTCGTCGGCAAAATCAAGGAAGTGCTCAGGTGTCGGTGAAGGTACACCGGTGGCATTAAACATAATCTTCAGGTTCGGATAATGGGCCAATAGGGAATCATGAATCAGGGTATAACGCGGCATATAATCTTTGAGAGTTTGCCAACCATTTTCATTGCCGATTTCAATATATTTGAGGTTGTAGGGGGCCGGATGGCCATTGGCCGCACGTTTGGCTCCCCAGGGGGTTGAAGTTGAACCGTTACAGTACTCCAATAAATCCAAAATGTCGGTTATAATGGGTTGCATCTTATCCAGCGGACAAATGCCAAACCACTCTTTATCCCCGGGATTTTCACTGATTCCCGCGGATGTGACATAAACCGGTTCAGCGCCCAGGTCTTGGCACAGCTGGAGATACTCATCCAAGCCGAAATACAAGTCGTTCTTGTAGTCCCATCGGTTCCTGGTGGAGCCAGGCCTTTGTTCAATCGGGCCGATTGAATTCTTCCAATTCCAACTGACCTCCACGCTGGCGGACTCGGCGGTGCAACCTCCCGGGAACTGCACATACTTGAGTTTCAAGGCGGCCAGTTTTTCCGCCAAGTCGAGCCGCAGGCCGTTGGGCCGGTTCTTCCATGTGGGCGGCATTACCGTAACTACGTCAAAATATACATCCCCGGGTGTGGAGGCATAGATTACAAAACGACAGTCTCCGGAAACTTTTGACAGGCCGCTGGTGGTGAGGCTGCAGGTAAAATGCTGCCAGTCCGCAGCCGGTTTAAAATCTCCCGATGCAGCATAAATAGCGCCGCCATTGCTTTCCAGCTTAGCTTTTAAAGTGCCATTGAAATTTTGGTCTTTCTTCGCCCAGAAAGAGACTTTGTAAGTGGTATTGTTTTTCAATCCAATTCCCCAGTAGCCTCCATTTGCCAAGCCTACACTTCCGGAAGCCACGGAAGTAATCTCCAGTTTCATGCAATGATTTTGACGGCTGTTTAACATTCCGGTTTCGGCCGAAGTCTGTCCATGCAAATTACCGTGGGAGGATCCTGTTTTTACCAAATACCACTCCGCTATGGGATTTTTCAGCTCCTCAAAGGAAGGGTTGTTAATGAGCTGTGCGTATAATCCTCCTTGGAACTGGTAGTTGAATTCTTCCAATTGCTGTCCCCGGCAAATATCGGCGACAACCGCCCCCGGTTTGGAGATATCAATCGTACAGCTTGATCTGGCGGTTTGCGCCTTGACAAGAATTGCACCCAAGCAACCAATCGAAATTGCCGTCAAACCTATCCGAAGGAAGTTAAGAATTCTCATTTTGACCTTTCTCAGAGTGCAAAATTGAAGAAGATAATATCTTTTTCGATTGAATAAGAAGTCAATTTACCTGCTCCATTTAAGGCCACAGGCTGTTGATGAGGTCTACCGTGCGGTCAACTAAAAGCTGTCCACCTCCCGGGGTTACCACATCACTTTGTATGACTGCACTATATCCTCTACCTTTAACAGCTTTTTCTGTGGGCAGGTAGGATGCTCCTGCCTCTCCTATGCCGGCAGCAAGCTGGATGACAAAAGTCTGTAATGCCTTGCTCCGGGCCTGAATCCGAATACCGTAATCAGTAAAAAGCTCAAATTGATTGGTACAAATTGCCACATCCCCGATGCGAAGCACATGGATCTCCGCTTCCATTTTTTGATTCGGATCCATTTTCTGCTTCTCGAAACGCTCAACGACATCTCTATTCCAGGTCATCCGAGTTAAGACTTCGTCAGCCGCTTTTGGGTCTGCGGCAATCTGGGCTGAATACTTATCCCGCTCAGCCTTAGAGTATATATATTCTTCTTCGGTAACTAAACGCATGGGCAAACCTAGGGTTTCTACTTTATGGATGAATTGTATAT
>CAWDMN010000105.1:0-92763 GCA_963803155.1 uncultured Acidobacteriota bacterium | reverse complement strand
ACGAGTATGAATCCGTCAAACCCAGTCCCGATGCGTATTTGAAGGCACTGGAACGGCTCGGCCTGGCGCCCGGGGAATGTTTGGCGGTGGAGGACTCTCCACGGGGAGCGAGCTCCGCCAGGGCGGCGGGAATTTCTTGTGTCCTCATCCCTACCGGCCTGACGGATATTGCACTTTGTCCGCCTGAATGTATGGTTCTTGAAGACATGACACAACTTGGGGAATGGGTGAGAATAAGATTTTAGAATTGAGATTTCCGCCCCATTTTTTTGAGAACAATCGTCAAAGCCAACAGGCAGAGCAGTCCTGACCAGTTGCGAATTATTCGTTATTGAGGCAGTGTCAAATGAGTTACATCCATGAATTGCGCGAGCTCATCGGACATAGGCCTCTAATCTTGGTGGGGGCTTGTGTTCTCATCACGGATGAGCGGGGACGGCTTCTGCTCCAGCACCGCGTAGACAACCACTTCTGGGGTATCCTAGGTGGAGGCATGGAACCCGGAGAGACTTTGGAGGAGACGGCCCGCCGGGAAATTCGGGAAGAGACGGGGCTGGAAATGGGCGATCTCACTTTTTTGGGGGTTTTTGCCGGGCCGGAATTCTGTTACCAATACCCCAACGGCGATCAGGTCTGCGATGTAAATATCGTCTATCTGGCGGAACAAGTAACAGGACAATTGATGTCCTCCGATCATGAAGAAACCCTTGAATTGCGCTACTTCGCATTGGATCAATTGCCCGAGAACCTGAATCCCCCAGACCGCTCGATCCTCAAGAAATTTCTGGAGACCCGAGACTCCAGGAAAGTGAAATTAGATTCGGATTGACCCTTCTCCTTTGAAGCGCGGCGGCACGACACAGCACTCCAAATGGCTCCCCTCAGAAAATCCCAGCTAAGCAAAGGTGGAGCGGGCACGAGTGACCACCGTCACCGGTGCACGCTGGCTCAGCAGGCGAGGCTGGCCAGGCGACGCGCGACGGGCGACATCGTCACACCCACGCGTCCCATCTTGTTTGCATTTTCTTGTTGTGCCAGCCGTGCCGGTGTGAGTGGCTCCTATGAAAATAGCGTGGCTCGAAGCGAGGTGCTCTCACCCCACCTGTGTTTTCCCAGCTTGCTGAGACCGCCTGAGGGCAGGCCGCCTCCATCATCCCATTTTCATTGTCTTGCTATGCCAGCCACGCTGACAGGCGCGGCTCCTCTTCAACTGTACCCTTATAAACGCTTGCATTTAGTTATTAATCTTTTGATAATCTACGACGAAATCGAAGCGGCAAAAGTTAAAGATGCGGCAATAACATTCCATGAGATTCGTCCATGTTTTTGCAAATGTGTTCCGCAAGTTTCGAATCATCGACGCCGCAAATTCTGGGCTCGAACGGAAATTCACGGACGAGCAATTTGGAAATCCAAAGCGGCCAATTAAATTTCGATTCATCCAATTGAGTTCCGCGGCCAAGTCGAGTGAAGAACGGAGTCACCCCTGCCGGCCTTTACAACTGGATCGAGCGGGGAGAGTTTTTTCCAATGGTTCCTCTCCAAGCACCTCCGCGTTGGAAAAGAGGGGATTCTGCTGCCTTATCACTTGTAGTGGAACCTATTGTTCTCCCTGAGGCGCGATCTTCCCGTCATGGCATTGGCTCCTTCTCGCTGAGTTCAGCGATCCACCGTGGATACCGAGACAGCCGAAGTTCTGACAGGGACAAATCTCAACAATAGTGAGCTTTTTCGACATCAACGGCTCGATATCAAAATGCTTTTTTATCCCAACATCAAAATCCAGGAGAAACCTATGCGGTCTTTCATTTTCCTGAGCAAGAGCCTTGTGGTTCTACTTGTCCTATTCTTGGTACAGCCGGGTAATTCCGCCAATCAATACGACGCTGGAGCCACGAAAACGCCGGGCAAGGTTTTCCGTTGGCCGGAAGGTAAGAAGGCAGCTCTGAGCTTGACCTTTGACGATGCCCGTCCGAGCCAGATGGACGCGGGATTTCCGTTGTTCCAGCAGGAGGGAGTGAAGGTGACCTTTTATGTTTCTCCAGATCGCCTGCAGGAGCGGCTGGCAGCCTGGGAACAGGCCGTCAAAGCCGGCCACGAGATCGGCAACCACTCTCTGCGCCACGCTTGCAGCGGCAACTTCCCCTGGTCGCGCGAGCGTGCCTTGGAAGACTACACATTGCAGCGGATGCGCCAGGAGCTGTTGGAAGCCAATCAAGAGGTCAAGACTCTTTTGGGAGTCATGCCCAGGACGTTTGCCTATCCCTGCGGACAGAAATATATTGGCAGGGGTGAAGCCGCGAAAAGTACGATCCCATTGGTTGCCTCCATATTTGAGGCAGGGCGCGGATTCATGGATGAAGCGGCCAATGATCCCGCCTATTGCGATCTCGCCCAGTTGATGGGCATTCCCTCAGACAACCGTCCCTTCCGCGAAGTCCGTCCATTGCTGGATCAGGCGTTGGAATCCGGCGGATGGCTTGTGCTGGCGGGACATGAAATCGGCGAGGGCAGCACGGCGCAAATGACTCAGGTTTCATTTTTGAAGGATCTGTTGGCATACGTGAAGGATCCCAATCATCCGATTTGGCTAGACACCGTGGCCGCGATTTCCGCTTACGTCGGACAACGACAAACTCAAGCCGTCAACCGGCCTCTCTACCTCGATCCCAGCCAGCCCATCTCGCTTCGGGTGGAAGATCTCTTGCAGCGCATGACTATCGAAGAAAAAGTGGGCCAGATGAACATGCCTTGTGTCTATGAAGACAAGCTTGGGCGCGAGGTTCCTGAAAAACTAGAAGCTTGCAAAAAATTTGTTTCCGGAGAATATGAAAAAGGATTTGGCCCCGGGGGAGGATTTTTCACTCTGGCCAATACCATCCTGCCGAATGGCCCGCGCCAACAGGCGGAATATTTCAACCAATTGCAGCAGATTGCCCTGAAGACGCGCCTGGGCATTCCGCTCCTGCAAACCGAAGAGGGGACTCACGGATTGATGTGTTCGGGCTCAACGATTTTCCCCGAGGGGATGACGATCTCGAGCAGCTGGAACATGGATCTAGTGAAGAAGATTTACACAGTGGCCGCGCGGGAAGCCCGTTCCCGCGGCATTCATCAGCTATTCACGCTGGTGGTGGAGCCAAATCGGGACCCGCGGTTGGGCAGGAATCAGGAAGGTTTTGGCGAGGATCCTTACCTTTGCGCGCGGATCGCCGAAAAAATCGTGGAAGCCATGCAAGGAAACGATGTGTCCGCTCCAGACAAAGTAGTCTCAGGGTTATGCCATTACCCAGGACAAAGCCAACCGGCCAGCGGCTTGGAGCGAGGGGCGATGGAAATATCGGAGCGGCAACTGCGCGAAGTCTTCCTGCCCCCCTGGATGGCGGGAATCCGGGAGCGGGGCGCCCTGGGCGTTATGGCTACTTATCCAGCCATCGATGGGATTCCCGTCCATTCCTCGGATTGGATCCTGGACAGGATTCTGCGCCGGGAGATGGGATTCCAAGGGCTGGTTCTAAGTGAAGGAGGAGGCATCTCCACCTTGATTTACGAAGGAGTGGCCCGCGACATGAAGGAAGCAGGAGCCATGGCATTGAAGGCGGGGCTGGATGTAGGGATCTCCTATGAATCGGGATTCATGCAGGAGCTGATTGAGAATGTGCGCTCCGGCCAGGTGCCCATCGAGCTGGTGGACCGGGCCGTGCGTCGCATCCTGACTCAGAAATTCCGTCTCGGCCTTTTTGAGGCTCCTATGGTTAATCCCCTTCTCGCCGAAAAAATCGCTCACACTCCCGAAGATCAACAGTTGGCCCTGGAGGCCGGACGTCAGGGAATTGTCTTGCTCAATAACCGCAACCAAATCCTACCCTTGAGGAAGGACCTCAAATCCATTGCGGTGATTGGACCCAATGCCGATCAGGCTCGCAACCAACTGGGCGATTACACGCCCAAAAGCATCCTGCAGCCAATTGTCACGGTCCTGGAAGGCATAAAACGCAAAGTCACGGCCTCCACCCAGGTGAATTACGTGAAAGGATGCGAAGTGATTGGAGACGCGGCCAATGAGATAGCTCAAGCAAAAAAAGCAGCCGCCCAATCGGAGATTGCCGTGGTGGTGGTTGGAGAGAATGAATGGGAGACTCCAGACAAGAAAGGAACCGACGGCGAAGGGTATGATGCCGCAACTCTGGAGCTGACGGGACATCAGGAGGAACTGGTCAAGGCCGTTTTTGAAACCGGCACACCGACTGTTGTAATTTTAATCAACGGAAGGCCCTTGGCCACCCGCTGGATTTCCGAAAATATCCCCGGAGTGGTGGAGGCTTGGCTTCCCGGAGAACTAGGCGGAGAGGCCGTTGCCGAGGTTCTCTTTGGGGAGTACAATCCTTCGGGCCGCCTTCCCATCACCGTGCCGCGCCACGCGGGACAACTTCCGGTCTACTACAACCACAAGCCCTCCAAAGCTTATTGGCTCAAGGAAGCTTGGGGACGGCCTTATGTGGACATGAATCCCGAACCACTTTACGAATTCGGGTATGGTTTGAGTTATACCAAGTACGAATACCGCAACCTTGAAATTACGCCGGATAAGATCGCGAATGGAGGGCGCGCACATGTCAAGTTGGAGTTGGAGAACACTGGCGCGAATGAAGGAGTTGAGACGGTTCAACTTTACTTGAGAGATTTAGTGAGTTCAGTCACAACTCCAGTCAAGCAGCTTCGCGGGTTCCAGAAGGTCCACCTGATGCCGGGTGAAAAGAAGCCGGTGGAATTCATCTTGAAACCTGAAGATCTGGCTCTGCTCAATCGCCAGATGCAGTGGGAAGTTGAGCCCGGAGAATTCGAAGTGATGGTGGGAAGCTCCTCCCAGAAAATCCACTTGAAGGGCCGTCTGTTAGTAACGGCGGAGTGAAAATCGCGCCGCTCTGATTAGGCTTATTTTCCGTAACCGTTCAGGGGGAAATCCGAAGGGGTCACAGCGATTAGCCGATGGATGAGCGTGCAACGGTGGTCACACGCTCATCCACCAGTCAAAAGAGCGAACCAATCCGACCCTGAAGAGTCGCAGCCCCATTGCAAGCTGTGACCCCTACCGAGGTCGTTTCTGTTATTGCCTATATCCGGCGGGGGCGGCCTAACGGCCTTACCCCCGGCTAATGGCTGTGAACCCTTCGGGTTCAGTCCCCCCCCTTGAACGGTTATTATTTTCTGTTCTTCAAGAAGATTGATTCTGACTCGTGAATCTGGAGGGGGGTCACTTTTCAACCTGCAACTCCAGCTTCAACGCCGCCAAAGATTGGTTGATATCCTTAATGAACAAAATCAACGAGCCAATCAAGCTGAGCATGCCAATAATAAACACGCTTCCGATCAGCCAGGCCAGTTCCAGCCCTCCCAATGCCGTGAAGAAGAGCACGATAATCAGGCACGCCGAGGACAACGCGCTCAGCGAGGCTAGTGTGATGGAAGCCCGGATGAGGCGCGCGCGTCTCCAAAGAATCTCAAGCTGGGCGGCGATCTTTTCCTGCTTGTTTCCCGCGGCCTCGGAGAGTTCGCCGGCTAATAAGCGGGCTCGATCAATGGCCCGTCCCAAACGGTTCGTCATCGTCAAAAGGAGCAGGCCCAACCCTGAAATCAAAATCATTGGACCGATGGCGGTCTGAAGAATGGGTATGAGCTGTGCCACGGTGGGGAGTTGCACAAAGCCTCCTTTCAAGGGTTAATGGGTTCTGTTGGCATTTCATGAAGCTACGGCGCACCGGCGATGGACAATGACTGATCTTGCCAAAACCGTTGGTTCTGGCGCGGACAGCAGCGCCAAAGGAAATTCATCGGAAAATGCAAGACGCGAGACAAGCAGAAAGATTTTTTCATGCGGATGATATATATATCTAATATCATGGCTCTGCAACAACTTTGAACAGCCGCTTCCCACGCCGGGGGACAATTTAAAATTCTACTCCCTTTTCGGCCTTGGCAGGTTATCCTCCATGCGCGGGTGCAGCGAGTACTCCTTGCCGGCTCGCCAGGGGAGCCAGGCTGGCAAGGCAACAGACAAGGCGTCGCGTATACCCCCTTGCATCACTTTGCCCTACATCTTTCCAGTGGATCGCGCGACTCACTTCCTGACGCCGCAAGCCGGAAGGCATAGCGAACGGGCGCAGGGTGTTTTCGTCAAATATGGGCCTCCCACCTTCCGAAGATTTTTCCTCTCTTCAAGGGGTAGAGGCTTATTCATCGTTCTCTCACTTTTAATTGCACCCGCTCCAAGGAGATTGCTTGAGTTTTAAAAAAATGTAAGTAAAACTCATTTGGATATGCAGGGAAATGCTGTAGCCATCAACAATTGCGATTGCGAGCCGGGAAGGTGGCCTGGCTCCCCGCAGTTCAGCGGATCACCGAATTGCCCCCATGGGCCAAGGGGTGAAAGGGATGTCCTCTTTAGTCGCAAAATCCATCCCATTTCCGCTTACGGCCGAGTTGATGCGGCAAATCGACTCCGTGAACGACTGTCTGGATTTCTTTTGAGGTAGACAATGAAACCGCAAATTTTTGCTTCATTTTTCATAATCTGGGTCTGTTTCCTGGTTGTTGTAATGATGACTGCCGCGACTACCCAAGAAACGGTGGCTGTAGTCAAGACCCCCCTGGGGGAAATTGTCTGGCGCTTCTTCCCCGCCCAAGCTCCTCTTCATACCGCTTATGTAAAAGAGCTCATCAAAAAAGGGTTCTATGACGGGACGACATTTCATCGTGTCATCCCGCACTATGTGGCACAGGGAGGGGATCCGAACACCAAGAATGAAGATCGTAGTGACGACGGGGAAGGGCAGGCGGATCGAACACTAAAGGCAGAATTTAGCCAGACTCTCTTTTATCGCCCCGGCACGGTGGGAATGGCGCGCGATGCCGACCCTGATTCAGGCTCCTGTCAATTTTTCATTGCCTTGGAAAACCTGCCACGGCTGAATGGCAAGTACACTGTTTTCGGAGAGGTCATTGATGGACTGAACGTGGCAAAAAAGATTACCAGCTTGCCTCGCGACCTAAAGGATAATCCGCTCGACCGAATTGCCATCTCCGTCCATCTGGAGGAGCGCACCGTCCCCGACAGGATTCTGTCGCTGGAGCGGGATGACACAAGCGGTGAAACCTTGACGGGACCAGAAAAGCGCCCTCCCCCTTTTGATCCGACGGATCCACAATGGAAAGCTCCTCGGCTGAAAACCATTTTGTTTGAAAACTCTGCGGCAATAAAGACTCCGCTGGAACTAAGCGTAGATGAACAGGGCAAAGTTATCGACGTCAGATTTCCCAGACTGGACACGCCAGAGGCGGCGACCCTAATGGAAAAGGTCAGTCTCTGGACCTTCGAACCCGCCGCTTATCAGGGCATACCTCGGCGCGTCCGTTTTACCATTAACAACCAGGGGAAGGAGTTGGGCGCACCATAGCCGCACAGGGCTTCGCTTGGAGCAATCCGATAAAACGGCAAAAGCGAATCCAAATCCCAAATGAATTGCCAGTTTCACCCAGAGTCTAATCCTGGAAGGATATGCGGGGAATATCTCGAAGAAACAGAGATTTCATTGCTGTGAGGACGAAAAGTTTGTTTTGGATTCTATCCATAGTATTTCCTAAATAGATTAAATTTCGACGTAGTTGTGGTCGATAGATAAGTCAATCGCGGAGCAAATATACGCTCTTGCTTGGACGCAGATTTCGGTTTCCAATCTCGTGGCACATTATTCCGACAATGGAGGAAATATGTTTCTGAAAAAAAGTTCTATGCTGATCACAACATGGGCGTTTTTTTGCTTGCCCGTGCTGGCTCAGATCGAAAGCCGGCAGGCTGACATTAGGGGAGGAGATAGAGATCGAGGCAAATGTACCATCGAGGTGGATGTAGATGGTTCCGCGGAGGTGGTTCTTTCTGGAAGCACTGGCCGGCTGCGGACCTTGTCGGGGCAACCCGCCCACTGGCGGAGGCTGGAATGCACCGACAGCTTGCCACGCAATCCCATTGATTTTCGCTTTCGCGGAATCGACGGCCGCGGCCATGTCGAATTGGTGCGGGACCCTAGCGACAATCGCGGTGTTGCCGTGGTTCACATCGATGAC
This sequence comes from uncultured Acidobacteriota bacterium, assembly GCA_963803155.1. Taxonomy (GTDB): domain Bacteria; phylum Acidobacteriota; class Terriglobia; order Versatilivoradales; family Versatilivoraceae; genus CAWDMN01. Next base: position 84,642 of record CAWDMN010000105.1, on the reverse strand, counting down.
TATAAAGGCGGCAGGGAGGGTTATACCTTCGATTTGGAGTGGAGAGGGAGCAGTGGGGATTGGGGGAGTGGAAACAATGGGGGGCGACGCGAAAGTCGAGGAAGAGTAGACCGCTGGAATTCCGAACATTTGAAAATTGTAAGCGCTGCTTATGGCGCCGGACGCGAGTTCCGAGATGTCACGGGTTCCGTGAGAAGGTGGGTTCGCCAGGACCGGCTCGACATTCGTATAGATAACGAGACTCTGGGAATTGATCCGGCTCCGGACCGGAGGAAAGAATTGCGCATCACTTATGTATATGCCGGGGAAACCAGGACTATCAACATCCGGGAGGGAGACCGTTGCGTCATTCCTTGATCGCGCCGGGGCAAGCAACGCTTCGCGTCGGAACAAGAGGGGACACGTCCGCGCACTACAAAAGGTTCTGCTTCGCGATTCCTTTCTTTAACGCCTCTTTAGATTGCACACAGGGTGTAAGTGAAAGCGACAGGGTGAACCAAGTCGCATTGATCGGCTGAACTGAGCAATAGCCGGGAGGGTGAGACTCCCGTCGAACCGGTCTGAGTAGAGAAGGCACACACGAATGGCTCGCCGGGAGGCTCGCCCTCCCGTGCATCCCATCCCTTGGCAGACTCTCTATCCTGTCGCACTTTGAATTACCCCTTGCACACATCTCTTCTTGATCGTCACTTCAATTCTTTGTTATTCTCGAAACTGTTAATAATCACCTGTATCAACATGCCATGGTTTCGACAGATGATCTATCGCCAACGGTTGGATATGGTGGCGTATCTGGCCAATAAACAATTTTTCTAAAGCAAATTCTCGTCCGAGCCGATTCGACTGCATGTAGCTGAATAATAATCCAAAGTGAATTTCGTGCCCTTTGAGCGGGGCCACGGTTCGCCTACCAGAAAATTTCCATAGCCGAGGTTCATTTATGCGAAGAAACCACTTTGCCGAATTTGCATCACTTATTTTACTTTTACTGGGGTGGCCTGGAGAATTCTGCGGTCAGACGCGCTATGGTTTGGAACTTGGCGGATTTGGGGGGCAGACTTTCTGGCAGAAGAAAACTTTCCAAATCGGTCCGCCACAGGCCTCTCCCTCATTTGACATGCAATATAAATATGATGACAAGATTATGGGGGGAATTAGGGGCAATTTCCTTTCATCCGGACATTGGGGGGGAGAATTGTCTTATTCCTACCAAAAAAATCAATTCACTTTGACTCGTGAAGCCAGCAGTTTTCCTCCTACGACTTTAAAGGGGAGTGTGCATCAGTTTTTTTATAACCAGATCTATTACCTGAACCGCTACGAAAAGAGTACGGTGCAACCGTTCGTTACAGGCGGGGTAGGCGTGGCCGATTATACGGTGAACAAGAGCTCTCGCGACTGGGCGGCGGATCCCAATGAAGGTGGAATCGGAGTTCTCAATGGAAGTGAAGCCAAATTCGCCTTGAACTACGGTGGCGGCATCAAGTTGCAACTTGGCCGGCATTTTGGCCTTCGCGGCGATTTCCGCCACAATTTTTCACAAACCCCGCATTATGGACTTCCCGATTCCTCTCCCGATCCGTCACAAGTGGTTTTTCCGCTCAAGGGGTGGATGCAGAACTTTGAAGTGACCGGGGGGATTTATTTCCGAACATCCAAGCAGACGACGCATTGAGAGTCCTCTGCGTGAAATTCCATTCACCTGCCGCGGGGGCATCCCGTTGAGACTAAAATTAGGGTTGAGCCAAGAATCGAGATGGCCAGCGTTTTTTAGATAAGGATGGTTGTTATGAAGAGAATTTTTCTCGCTATTTTCGGATTGATCCTGATGTTGACGGCCCGGGGAAGCGCGGCCACTCCCGCCCAGCAGCTGTATTTCCCATATGTCGTCAATGACGAACAAACCCAAACCGATTTGATTTTCACCAATGCTACCGGATTCGATGCCCATGTAACACTCTCCGCGTACAAGACGACGGGCGAGTTGGCCAGTTCTACCGCAATCCCGGTGCAGGTGCCGGCCAATGCCCAAATCTCCGTCAAGGCTGGAACTCTCGGTATATCGACGGGATGGGTTATTGCGGAAAGTGATGTTTCTGGCTTGATAGGCAATTTGCGCGTGGAATCTCCGGATGGAATCAGTGCCGACATTGGCGCTCCGGCGTATCCATCCAAGCAAGTAGTTTTTCCTTTCATTGCCAGCGGGTCACAAATGTCAACGGACATCGCAGTGGCCAATCCCAACGTTTACTCCACCAGAGGCGTATTCAATTTATACGACGCGGGGGGATCGCTCCTTTACACCGCCAAAGCAGTTATTCCCGCTTATGGCGTTTGGCGAGGTTCTCTGGCGGCCTTGTTCGGGAGTGATAAAAACTTCAGCGCCGCCAGCCACATGATCGTGCAATCCCAGCCGTTGAATATTTTTGCCTCGGAAGTTTCGATCGTCGGATTTGAAGTGGTGCGCGGTTTTTATTCCATCATTCCAAACGAGTATGACATCCTAGCCCGCAAAGATTTAGCGGCTCTGACTGCGATTCCCACCACGGGAATTGGAAATAGCCTTGTGTTTCCCCACGTTCTGATTCCCAAGGCGCAAACGGACCCCATGAACTGGTTTTCGCTTATTGGAGTCGTGAACTTGAGCGGAGCCTCACAAGATGTGGCTTTCTCCTACTATGACGATTCAGGCGCGCTGATTGCCTCAAAAACTCGAAATATCCCTACGAATGGCGCATTGCGCATCACGGCGGGAGAATTATTCGAGATTTCGGATAACAGTATTCATTCCGGATGGGTTCAGGCTGCGTCTGGAGGCAGTCTTGCGGCTTTCCAGGGGATAGGAACGTTGGCGGGCTCTTCCTTTGGCGTTGCCGCCGGGCAAAGCAACGCGCTTTCGGAATTTCTTTTCCCCGCCCTCGATACCTCCGGGAAGTCATTTACCGGTCTGGTTCTATTGAACGCAGGCGATACACCCGCGAATGTGGATGTTTTTTTGATGGCCCCGGAGGGCGCCACCAAAGGGAGCATCACGCGGATTTTGCAGGGGAAACATCGACTTGTGGATCTAATCGAAAATCCCTCTTTTATCCTGGAGGGGCTGAACCAGTCTTCAGGGTACATTTACGTCAGGACTTCCGCCCCCCTCTATGCTTTGGGGCTCCTGGGAATGTCGGATACCACGCTAAGCCAGTTGTCTCCAGAACCCATTGCTGGATTCAGTCCTCCCTTGCAGACTCTGTTTGTGATGCGGGGCAATATCACCCGATGGACCGGTGGTGACGTCCTCCCGGGAGTCACCGTTCAATTATTTAAAGGCGCGGATGTGGTTGCCACTGCCACCACCGACAAAGATGGTTATTATCTCTTCCAAAATCTGGAATCCGGGATCTACACCGTGACTCCAATCTCTGCCAACACCATGTTTGTTCCAGCTTCCCGGATCGAAACCATCTCCGCGGGTACGGCCAGCGTTCAGAGCGCCGATTTTCGTGCCGCGCCAACTTTGACCATGACCCAAATGACGGTCGTCACTACAGACAAATCAGACCAAAAATCGGCGGGAAATAATCCGGATCCTTACGCTCTATTTGGAACTTCCGAAGTCAGCCTCAAGATTGAGGGGACCAGTTTCTTGCAAGACCTCCACTTGGATCTCTACCTCAAGAATATGGCGGGCGAAACCGTAATCAAGGTGGACTCTAACAACTTGAATATTGTAGATTCGAAGACATTATTTGTGACTCTTCACCTGAACGGCGCCGATTCCCAGATTTTGGCGGCCGGCAACTATCAACTCAATTTGGCCGCTCCCCCTCCTAATGAATCGCTCCAATCCAATGTTCTTCCATTTTATATTCTCCCGCCTCTACCCGTGCTGACTTCCGTTCTCTCCAGTACCGGGACCGCCAGTACATATGCCCGCTATGAAATTAATTCACCGGGTGAACCGATACGGTTATACGGATACGGATTCCGGCCAGGCGCGCGGGTTTTATTCAATGGAACGACTGCTTTGAATGGGACGGAAATTGACACCAAATATTACGGCAGCACCTATTTGACGGCTTTCCTGCCTGCCCAGGCTTTGCGGTTTGGCGGCATTTATATCTTGCGCGTCCGCAATGCCAGCGAACTTCCCGAGGCCTCAGGTGAGGCAGTGAATTTTCAAATCAACAATTTGAAACCAGAAATAGTTTCTCTGGATCCGCCCAGTCCAATCAACATCATCGGGCCGGGACCAGGTCCAGTGACGTTCGATTTAACAATCAATGGCAATAACTTCCACCCGGCTGGAGATCGCGATCCGGGAACCACCGTGGCGGTCACCAATATCGAACCAGACATCTTCCCCGCCATTGTCCCGGTGGGGGGACCCACTCAATGCATAAGGACCAACGGGCGGACCATCCTGCGAGTGCGAGTATTTGATGCGTCGGGAGCTCCGGCCGCGGGGGTCAGCGTCACTTTTACTGCTCCTGTACTCGTCACCACCGAAGCCACCGGCTCTTTCCCGGGTGGCGCCAGCACTATTACTCTGACTACAGATCAGAACGGGTTCGCTCCGGGATTGACCAATCCGTCACCCCCGCTATTCACGGCCAATCCTTTTGCCGGCAGTTATGCGGTAAAGGCAGAGGCAACGGTCAGCGGATATCCCCTGCTGGCCACATTCAATATGGCCAACCTAAATTTTGGCGACACTTGTTCCGCGGGAACGGGCGAGATTAATTTCGTCAGTTCCCATCAAATCATTGTCGCGAATCTGCCTATTTCGAACGCCGGCAAATATAGTGTAGTTGTTGCCAATGCCGCCCCGGGAGGCGGGTATTCCAATGAGTTCGATTTTGTCGTCGCCAGTGGCCCGACTAGTTCGGTTCCTCAGTTGGTTTCCCTCTCGCCAACATCGGTGTCCCCGGGGAGCGGAGATTTTGTCCTTACGGCTTACGGCACCGGTTTTAGTTTTACGGCTGGAGCCTGGATCAATTTCGGAACAGTGCTGCTAAAGACCACCCTTGTGGATGGAAACACTCTGAGGGCTACCGTCCCTGCTCTTTTGATCAGCTCTCCGGGGATAGTTCCAGTCACCGTAACCAATCCAGGCGGGACTTCCGACACGGGGGGGACGTCAAGCCGTCAACTATTCTACGTCCAATAGATCCCAACCCGCGTGGTTGACAACGAACAAAGCTAGCTCTGTCTTTTTGTATCATTTGGTTATTCTTCGAGCCGTGGCCAAGAGGTCACGGCTTTTTTTTTGAAAAATCTTCACTACGCGGGGCGATAATAGTCCTGTCCAATGATTGCACCTTCTTGGCTTTCCGCAAAAGGGTGATTTATGTCATTTTTAGAAACGGTTTTTGGCTGAATGAAAACGACCCTTTTCAAATTTGGATCTGGATGGATTTACCGGAAGTGGCGATTGATCGCGGCGGTCTGCCTCATGGGCATTATCGCAACCTGCTGCCTAGGCTTGAACATGGCATCCTTCCCCGTGCCTTCATTTATTGAGGTCAGAGATAATTATCGCAGTTCGGATGTTCGGTTCCTGGACAGACAGGGCAATCTCATCCAACGAATTCGCATCGATCCTTTGCATCGAAATCTGGATTGGGTCTCGCTTAATCGGATTTCCCCAAGCCTGACTGCGGCAGTCCTCGAGGCTGAAGATCGGAATTTTTACTTTCATTCCGGAGTTGATTGGAGCGCTCTTTGGAAGGGAGCGACCGGATGGATTCTTGGGCGGGGAGACCGAGGTGCCAGCACCATTTCGATGCAGTTGGCTTCCCTGCTTATGCCGTCCCTGCAGCCCACCAAAAATCAACGCCGCACGGCCTGGCAAAAGTGGCGGCAACTTCAAACGGCGCGCCAAATGGAGCGATTCTGGTCCAAACCTCAAATCCTCGAAGCGTATTTTAACCTGGTATCATTTCGCGGTGAATTGCAGGGAGTGGCTGCCGCTTCGGCAGCTTTTTACCGCAAAAATCCTGACGGCTTAAATCTTGAAGAATCCTCCTTGCTGGCCGTCCTTTTGCGTGAACCCGGCGCCTCGCCTGACCGCGCGGCTCGGCGCGCAACTCATCTTCTGCAAGCCATGAATCGACCAGCAAGCCTATCGCGGATGGAGGCATTGGTCCAGGAATCCTTGCATCATTACCAGCCCGTCAATCTGGAGCCAGGCTATGCGCCTCTGGCCGCCAGGAAATTATTACGGGACTGCCCCGGTCGCGGGAGACAGGGACAAGATATCCAAACCACTCTCAACGGCCCGCTGCAGCGATACGTGTTGGAGGTATTGCAGCGACAACTGATTCCCCTTTCCAGCCAAAATGTCAGGGATGGAGCGGCCCTGGTCATCGAAAACCGCTCAGGAAATGTGCTGGCCTATGCTGGAAACATCGGCTCTCAATCCAGCGCTCCACAAGTCGATGGCATCCAGGCCCGCCGTCAGGCTGGGTCGACTCTGAAGCCTTTCCTCTATGGGCTGGCTTTGGAAAAGCGGCTCATCACGGCGGCCTCTCTGTTGGAAGATACGCCATTGGAAATTCCCGTAGTCACTGGACTTTACCGTCCTGAAAATTACAACCGGCGCTTTCTCGGCCTGGTCACGGCCCGGACGGCCCTCGCCTCTTCCCTGAACATCCCTGCCGTCCGGCTTCTCCTTTTGACTGGAATCGAGCCCTTCACCGAGGTTTTGAGGAATTTAGGATTCCGCGATTTAGCTGAGTCGACTTTTTATGGCCCTTCTCTGGCCTTGGGGTCCGCGGATGTCACTCTTTGGGACTTGACCAACGCTTTTCGCTCTCTGGCGAATGGAGGAGTTTGGAGCAGTTGCGCCTTGACTCCGCTCTTCTCGTCCCAATCCGCTCCCCGCCGAATCTATACCGCGCCCGTGGCATTTTTGGTTTCCGATATCCTATCTGACCGGGAAAGCAGGGCCACTACCTTCAACCTTGAGAATCCTTTGGCCACCCGTTTCTGGACGGCTGTGAAGACCGGAACCAGCAAGGATATGCGCGACAACTGGTGCGTTGGTTTTTCCAGAAGTTATACGGTTGGGGTTTGGGTGGGGAACTTTTCCGGGGAGTCGATGTGGAATGTCAGCGGGATCACGGGAGCCGCCCCGGTCTGGGTGGAAATCATTAGTTACCTGCACCAAAATGAAGCCAGTCTTCCGCCCCTGCCCCCTAATGGATTGATTCAAGTTCGCATCAAAATGGAACTATCGGAGTCGCCTCAAACTGAATGGTTCTTGAGGGGGACGGAACCTTTGGAAATTAAAAAGGGTGATCCGACCCTCCAACCGAAAATATCCTCCCCTACGCAGGGCAGTGTGATTGCACTGGACCCGGATATCCCTCCCAATCAACAACGCGTCTTGTTTGAAGCTGATCCTTGCACAAGTTCATATAGCTGGATTCTGAACGGAAAAGAAATGACGGAGACTCAAGGCCGATTCCTTTGGCCTCCAGAGAAAGGAAGATACAAGCTGGAATTGCGAGATCGACAAAAGCGTCTCCGAGATTCCGTGGATTTTGAAGTGAGGGGCAGCGCTAAAAAAGTCGACGATGCACCATCTTTGTCCGGGGAAAGTGAACCCTAACTTGTCCCTGGTGAGATTCCGCTTCAAATCAAAGAAGCAGAGTACGGGCAACAGCCCATCGAAAGGCTTGACGCTTTCGAAAGTTCTCACCTTTGCTATTTTCGATTATTCATTTACCATTTATCATCGGATGGGTCAGATCAACGGCGCTCAACTGAGGCGGGGAACCCCACAAGAATTCTTAATTTCAAATCAGGAGTATATTTGTGAAAAACCGTGTTCTCCATTGTCTATTTATGCTTGGAATGATTCTAGCCGGAAGTCACCCAATCCTACTCTTAGCACAAACCTCGTCAGCTAGGTCCGCTGCAGGAAAAGGTGAAATCCTAAAAGTCGATTTGGATGCCATTCAGCAGACAGCGCTTGATTACATTGAAGGATGGTATGAGGGGGATGCCGCGAGGATGAATCGCAGCCTTCACCAAGATTTAGTCAAGAGAATGATTGAAGCGTCGCGGATTCAAAACATGACAAAGAGCCAATTGGTGTCCAATACTCGTCACACCAGAATTATTGGGATGAAGTGGGACGTAAAAATATTTGATGTTTATAAGAACATAGCCAGCGCAAAAGTCGATTCCACCGATTACATGGATTACCTTCAAATGGGCAAAATTCAAGGAAAATGGGTGATCATTAACGTATTGTGGGCCCCCAAGAAGTAACAGAATACACCGGCTCGATTTTCTTATTTTCCGCAGAGTTTTTCCAACATGCGCAGGACAATGTCGCCCGTGATTTTCAAGCTGCGCGGGCTGATTTTGTCGATCGTATCGTTAGAAGTGTGCCAATATAGATTATTAATGCCGTAATCGAAGTCGATTAAATCCACGGCTGGTATCCCCGCCTGGAGAAAGGGAATGTGATCGTCGTCCATCGCTTTCTGCACCGTCGACACATGACTCCCGTAGCCTAATTCTTGGGCGGATTGCCGCATCAAATCAACCAGCCAGGAGGTGGAAGAATAATCGCGCTCGAGTACCAAGTCTTTGTCGCCCACCATGTCCAGCAGGATCATGGCTTTCGTCTTCCCCGTCAGTCCCTTGGCCCGCAGCAAATTGGCAAAGGAGCGGCTCCCATACAGGCTGTCGGATTGGGACCACTCCTTCAGGGCTTCTTCCCCATCAAAAAAAACCACCCAAACCGTGCACCCTCCCTTGCGCTGAGCGAGGACGCGGGCAATTTCCAACAACAGACCGGTGCTGGAACCTCCGTCGTTGGCTCCCACAAAATAACTTCCCTGCATTAACTTGGTGTCATAGTGACTTCCAATAACGACCATCTGCTCGCTGCGGCCTGGAATTTTGGTGGAGATATTTTTCATGCTCACTGGGCCGAGTGGAGTGGAGGCCAAAAAATCCTGTGCCTCCACTGCAAGGCCAAGAGTCTTGAGTTGGGCAATCAAGTACTCCTGCACTCGAGCCATGGCGGAAGAACCGGGAGGATGGGGGCCAAAAGCCACTAATTTTTCCACGTGGCCAAGGGCAAGATTACCATCTATAATCGCAGGCTTAATCGGCTGAGTTTTGACCGGAGCGCCGATCGAGAAACCACCGCAACACACAAGAAGAAATGCCCACTTCATGCCTGTCCATCGCATCATTCCATGAAAAATATCCATTAAATTGATTACCGCCAAAATAAAAATGAAAGAATTTATGCCAGGCTTGCCCAATTAGAGTGACACCACGAACTGAGGAAAGAGACTTGAAGCCGCGGTGAAATGCAGCGAGGGGAAAGCCCTGATCGGATTTTGGGCCGGAAGACTTCCATGCCGTATGCGGATACGCTTCATCCAGATCCAGGCCCTGTATGTTCCCGGATCTCCGCAATTCATTTCCCTTCCGGAACAGGACTCAATTCCGCTGCTATCGGTTGTCAATGTATTCAGAGTCACTCCCGTACGACTTCCACCTTCGATTGCGGAACGGAAATTTTTTTCAGCACATGATTGGCATCGACCCAAAGACCGATCTGCAATTCCCCCGTATCGACCAACAAATGTTGCAGCATGATTTTCACTCCAGCAAAATCCACCGGCTCGGTGCCCTTATCGGAAATCGTGACATCGCCAGATAAGTACTGTTGGGGAATGAATGCGGAAAACTGCTGATCTCCGCCTTTGAGGTAGTCATAGCGACGGGCCAGGACGATGTAATGATGATAAACATTGTCATCCAGCACCAGCACATCCCGTGGCAACTCAATGGTTCGGCGGTCGGCTTCCTTGCCTGTTTCATAAACCACCTCACAGCCTCCCGCTTTGAACTTCACGCTGGCCTTGACGATATTTCCACCAGCTTCCTGAACGACTTGGTAAGCCAAAGGTTCAAAGTTCCTGGCAAATTGGTAGTTCGCTTTGATATTGAAGGTGACTTTTTCCTTCATTCTCTCCAGTACCAACAGGGTTTCCCCACTGGCCTTGAAGTTCATGGAATCCCCGGAAATCTGAAAGGTCTCCTTCCCGACCAACTGCCCGTCAGAGAAAATTTTGAAAGTCCCACGGTCAGAACCGGTAAAGGAAGGTGTTGTATCGACTCCCTTGACCTTGGAATCGGCGGAGAAAAGATATCCCCCCCTCGACAGAGAGAACAACAACAAGCCTGCCAGGAATGAGGATTTTAGCCACAACAGCCTCGCCTTGGCGGCCCGGCGATAATCACCGCAAATCATGCCTCCCCCTGGCCAAGGATTAATCGCACCTAGGGAATTTTGAATTATTGCCATTCGAGTCTCCTCAAAAAAATCCCCGGTATTAGAGGGGTGTATCCAGCCTCGCCAAGACAAGACTATCAAAGGCTTCCCAACTGATCCAAAATATTTTCCACAATTTGATCGGGAAATTTCTCGCCTGTATCAATGACGAGATCACTCATCAGGTAAAAGGGACGTCGGGATTGATAAAGAGCGCTTGCCTTTTCCCTGTCCTGAAACAAAGGGCGCTCTTGATTCAGGACACATCGCCCCAACGTCACATCGAGCGGGCAGTCAAGGAATATGGAAATCCCCAGCTGCCGAACCGTCTCCCGATTTTGGGAAAAAGAAAACGCCCCCCCTCCCAATGCCACAACCGCGGAATTTATTAGGGAAGTCTGCCGGAGTGCTTCCGACTCCAACTCGCGGAATCGGGATTCCCCTTGAGACTGGAAAATTTCTCGAATTGTGCATTTCTGTTCTTTTTCGATCTGCTCATCCAAATCGCGGAATGTCCAGTTCAATCTCCGCGCCAAAATCGGGCCAATGGTTGATTTTCCAGCGCCCATAAAACCGACCAGGAAAAGCCTGCTCTTATCAAGATCCATCTTCTCCCCTGTTTCGGCAATGGAAGCGACTTTGGATTATCGGGCATGGAAAGCCCGGAGCGGCAATTTGCCGGCAAAATTGCGCTTGATGAAACCTAGAAATTGGCTTCCGGCCGCCTGCCCATAATTCTAGTCCACAGGGTGCGATCCGATTCAATTAAATCGCTCCCCGCCATGTTATTTTTTTGAAATCGAAATTTTGCCCGTAAAAGTGGATAGCTGGACGGTGGCCTCTCCGGAGTTAAGAGTTCCCACCAGGGATTGTCTTCCCACCAAGCTGCGGGGAGCATAATGGTGGTTTTTGGATAGAATTGGAAGGTCAGTTTCAATCACGCCACGATGGGTTTTAGCGTCCCACTCCACGGAATCCTGCGCGCCGCAATGGATCCAGATGTTCCCCTCATTGGTGGAAAATTGGTAACGTCCCCTCGCGACAAAGGCACCGTCAAACTGGATGTTTCCCAGTGTGGATTGGGCGGTGACGCTGCTGCTCCCGAGGCGGGAAAAAAAGATATCGCCGCTAACCGTGCTGGTCTGGATGGTGCCCCGGCTTTCGAAAATCTCCAGCTTGCTTCCCAGCGAGCGGGCATTAATGAAGCCGGTTACTCCCACCACTTTGACCACCGCATTGACCACGTCGATGCGGACTTCCCCCTGAATCCGTTCGACGATGACTCCGCCAAGAGTGGTCCGAATTTCCAAGTTGGCTTCTTCAGGGGTGAAAATCTGATAATCGACCTTGACGGCATTCTCATCGGCCAAGTTGTCCAACACATGAGTAGTCACCCGGACTTTTCCGGCAGAATGCTCAAAATCCACCTCCACATTGGAGGAGTAACGGGTATAGACCACCCGAATCTCGGACTTTTGCCAACTCTTGATCGTAATCCAGCCGGATTGACTATTTAAAATTAAATTTGGACTCGAAGAAACCGGAAAGGATTTTTCGTTGGTTTGGGTCGCACCATTGCACGGTGACGGAGCAAGACACCAATAGAGACCCGCCAGGCAAATGCAGCCCCATACTGGCATTAGGGTGCGGAGGTTCGGCCTTTTCATCTGCATGTTCACATCAAATCGGAATTGACAATAGATTCCAACAACTCAACTTTTTTCTGGTAAGCAGCCAGCAAATATTTCTGCGCCAAGCCGCTATTGGGCTCTCTTTTCACCGCTTCCTTACACTCTTGTAAATAGTAGTCCATGGTAGCAAGGTTATCTTGAAATATTCTCGCCACGCTGGGATTGACCATCTGGAGCCTCTGGCGTGAAATCCCTTCCAGATCTTGAATCGTCTTGGCGTATTGGGTCTCTGCCCGTTCTACTTCTAATAATACCTGTTCCGCGTTGTTGGGAGAAACGCCGGAATGGAAAGCCACCTTATAGGCAAAAAAACCGGAAAAGACAAGGACCAAGGTGACTAGCGCACCAGCCATGGCCGGCTTTAACGTTGCATCAAATTCCCAAGAAGGGAACCATCGATGCCAGAAATTCCAAATTCGTTGAGGCTTAATTAGCCCTTCGTCCCGAAGCTGGCTTTCCAACTGAGTCCAAATCCGAGCATTGGGTTCAAATTCTTCCGGATCCAAAGAAACAGTCCGGATTATCTGCAGATCATCCCGCAGTTGGCGGCAGCCAGGGCAGGATTTCAAATGCTGTTTCAATTCCAGCGAAGACTTCAGGTCGAGTTCTTCATCAATTTGCAGGGAAATGTTTTCCCTATGTATCGCACAACTCATAAAATCAATTCCAGCAACTATTTAATTTAACGACGGGCAAATGGAAATCTTTGAATTTACCCTCATCACCTTTTCTTAGATGGCTTTATGTTCAAAATTGATGCCTTAATCCGCACTTTTTTTCTCCTTCATTTTAATCTGAAGGATTTCGCGCAATTTCATGCGGGCTTTGTGCAGCTGCGATTTGGAATTACCAATGGAACAACCGACGATTTCCGCGATTTCATTATGTTCATATCCCTCGACATCGTGCAGCAGAAAGATCATCCGGTATCCTTTAGGGAGTTCCGCAATGGAACGCTCCAACGTGACCCGATCCACGGCCCCCAGCAAATTAAGATCATCCCCTCCATACTCCCGCTTCGGCAAATCCAAATTCTCATCTTCCTGATCATGCTCGAGCGGCACCTCCTCTATTCCTTTCTTCCGAATGTGCATCAGCACGACATTCACCGTAAGACGATGCAGCCATGTGGAAAAAGCCGATTCGCCGCGGAAAGTCCCGATTTTTCGATATAGCTGCATAAAGGCTTCCTGCGCCAGATCTTCGGCTTCAGAAACATTTCCCGTCATGCGCAGACATAGAGAATAAACCCGCCGCTTGTGCAGGTTGTAGAGCGCTTCAAAAGCCCGAGCGTCCCCGGCTAAGCACCCGGCGATCGCGTCGGCTTCGGCTATTTTTGACGAGGAAACTTTCGCGGTGTCCAAGCAGAAGCAATGGTTCTCCAGACCTCAGAGGCCTAGATGTGATTTAAAATCATCCCCTTCCGGGAATTGTAAAGCATGAAAATACCCGATCCTCACAAGAGTGTCAATCGAATAAGGTGTAAGGATTATGGCCGACATTCTTCATTCAAGATGAGGAGTTCGTCTCATCTTTCCAAACCTGTTAGTTTGTTTGAGCCGCAAAAGTCGACGACTCTGAGTCAAGTTTTGGAATGGGAATCGGTAAGTATCTATAGACTGAAACGAAGTCTCGCCAGCCATCTTGAAGATCTAGCTCGTGTGTAAAGGAGTCCAGTTATTGTGATCCGCGGTTTCTTTGTGTCAGTGGCTAGGGATTAGGATTCAGGGGTCTGAAAAGGAGAAGTAACTTCCTCCCAGTGGCTAAAGTTTGTCTACTGACTACTGACCGCTGCCACTAACCGCCGCGAGGCTGCGCTTCAGATCTGCAAAGATCGCCAAAGTGCTCGGTAATAATGCATCAACCTGATCGGATCGGACGTCTCGGGGATTTCAGCCAATGTATAACGGTGGTAGCCGGCGGTTTTCATGAGTGCGAAAAGGTCACGCCACGGATATTTTTCATTCCATAATTCATTAATATGAGAGCTGCGCAACCAGGGTTTCAACAACTCGAAATTTTTTCCTATCGACCCGTTCTCCAGATCCTCCGGATTGCAATTCCAACAAATTCCCACGTGGGGGGAATCGGCAGCTTCCACCATTTTATGGATCCGGCGAGGTAGATTTGAATCCTGGCCATGCACCTCCAGCCAGATCTCCACCCCAAAATTCCCGGCAGCCTGCCCGCATTCCTGAAGCGCCTTGCCGATTTGATCTTCGGTTTTTTCTTCCCGAACTTCTTTGGGAATGCCATTGGGCCTGACTTTGACCCCCAAGGCGCCCACATCCCTGGCTAATTCTACAAACCGCTTAGTCTCCTCGATATTTTTCCGCACGGCGGTAAGATCCGGGGAATGGTATTCACAGGTGGTTCCCAAGCTCAGTAAACGCACCTTGCGGCCTTCAAACTGTTTTTTGACCTCCCGTCTCTGTTCCTTGGAGAGTCCGGGCTCCACGCCATGTTTGTGCGTAGTGCGCAGCTCCACCGCTTCAAAACCAGTCTCTTCGCAATTCTTGAGGATGGCCGCAATATCCCAATCTTTGGCCAAATTGTACGTAACCAAGCCGAGCTTAAAATTTTGACCGCCAAGTGCGGGGTTGGAGAGAGGTCCAGCGCAGAGAGGACTTTCTAAAACACTAGCGGTCACGCCACTCGCGAGGGCAATGCCGGCTTTTATCAAATCGCGGCGGGAGGGATTATGCATAAATCTCCTTTCATCATCCCATATTCATCTGGATGGGAATTCCTTTTTTAGCGGACTCCATGGCGCAGAAGGCCACCTCACAGGCCTTCAAAGCTTCCTGCCAGGGAATTTGAACCGGCACCTCCCCGCGCAAGCATGCAGTAAAATGTTTTAATTCCAAAAAATAAGGATCGTGTTCCGGGTCACTTTCGGGGAGAGATATGCGAGACTCGGCCACTTCATCCTTCTCAAGGGTCGATTGCAGATCAAAGCTCTTGGCCGTCGCACTGTCGTAACTCAAGATTCCACCGCTTCCCGCCAATTCCACGGTTTGTCTGAAACTTCCCACTGGATGGGCCCAGCTCCCCTCCAAATGTGCCAAAGCCCCTGACTTCATTTGGAGATGCAACAGCGCGTAATCGATATTCGCCTCTCCTTGACTCTTCACGGTCTGCGCAAACACTTGTCTGACCTCGCCAAAAGTCCACAAGAGGAAATCCAGATCATGAATCAACAAATCGAGGATCAGTCCACCGCTCCGGGCCTCTTCCGCGTACCAAGATCCATGGCCCGGATATCCCACACATCGCGATAGGCGTATGGTACCAGACTGGCCGATCCGCCCTTCCAACACCATTTTCCGAAGGTTGCTATATTCCCAGAAAAAACGCAGAACCTGCCCCACCATGACTGTCTTGGTATATCCTCTCAGGAGGTCTTGGATTGCGGCAGCCATCGCAGAGTTCAAAGCCAGAGGTTTTTCACAAAAAATATGCTTACCGGCGGCCACTGCTTGACGCAACGAATCAAGCCTAGTAAAAGTCGGAAGGCAAATGACCACTGCGTCAAAATCCAGCTGTCGATACAATTCATCAGGAGAGCCCACCGGTCGGCTGTTGAACAAAGGCGCCAAGGATTCCGCGGCCTCAATCCGGGAGTCGCAAACATAACGGATTTCCACCTCGGGAATCTTACACAGCGCCTTGCCGAGACATCGGCCCATATTCCCGGCGCCCATAATGGCTACGCCCATTTTCGACATTTTTCCTCCTGGCGGATATTGGGTGAAATTCGAGAAAGGCAATACTTGCGAGACTTCGTCTCGGACTCTGGAGACTTACAGAATCCCGTTCCAAAACTTGATTCAAAGTCGTCGACTTTTTCGGCACAGGCAAGCAAGAGGAGCCTGATTTAAATATACTCGGGTCGACCGCTCGAAACTGAACGGTAGGCAGCCACCACCACTTCCAAGGCTCTTAAGCCATCCCGCCCCGTGGCGGATACTTCCATTTCCCCTTGGATTGCGCTTAGGAAATTGAGAAGCATCTTTCCATTCAAGTTGCCATCGCAAGCTTGAGCCAGATGCTTTCCAGCTTCTTCAGAGTAATAATTCAGCGTCCAAGGAAACATGTCCAAATCCAAGATCCCTTTTTCGCCGACAATCCGCAAGGTGACATCTCCCCAGAGCGGGAAGGATTTGCTGGGCCTAGACCAGCTGGTGTCAAGAGTGGCGAAGACGCCATTGTTCATTTCCAATGACAGCAAGCCACAATCCTCTACTGGGATGTCATGCATCCGGGTTGCCGAGGAGGCGAATACGCGCGTAAATTCAGCTTCGAAAAGCCACCGCAATGCGTCAACCGCATGAACTGTATGGTCAATGATGGCGCCTCCTCCAGACCGGACTGGATCCGCAAACCAATCACCTGGCATGGTGCCATGGTTGGTGGCTTTTACCGCCCGGATTTTTCCAAGTCCCCCCTGCTGGATCACTTCCCGCGCTTGCGCTAAGACAGGACTTTGCCGCACGGGAAAACATATTCCCAAAATCACTCGGTGTGCCTCGCTAAGCGCCAGCATTTGACGGGCATCTTCAAGCGAAGTGGCAATGGGCTTCTCGCATAAAACATGAACACGGGAACGAACGCATTGCACCACTACGTCCCGATGGCCAGCATTGTGTGTGCAGATAATCGCGCCATCCAGGCGGATTTCGTCGAGAAGCTTCCGGAAATCCGCAAAAACCGGGATACCCTCCAACTGAGATTGGAAAGGAGCCAGGCGGTGAGCCTCTTTTTCAGCCACATAAAGCTTTACTTCCGGGATCTGCTTGAGTGAGGCGAGATAATGAGCGGCATGGACATGTTCGAAACCGATGATTGCTAAGTTGGGCATAGTATCCCCCACTAGTCCCTAAAGTAAATTGTTGCGCCAGCCCCATTCTATCATCGAAGATTCCCGGATTAACTTCAAAATATTCAAATTCCTTGAGCGATCCTTTCATATGAAAAACTGTCCGGATTTTGGACAATTCGACGCCACCAGCTCGTGCTCCACAAAAGCCAGTCCTTACCAAAAGTCACTTAGATTAAAGGAGTTGTTATTTTATTTCCGGACTGGCGATAAAAATGATCATCTTCCCCAAGTGAATTATCCTGGAACTTCCAGGGGGCAAAATGGGAGCATCACGAAAATGCAATCCGGATCATAAAGGGCCATCCCTAAATCTGGAAAGAGAAAGCGGCATTATTAAAATAATGACAGCCGCGAGCGAGGGGGCCTGCGATGCCAATAGTTATTTGGATTATATTTTGACAACCATTTCCTCCGATGAAATCGCAGACTGCAATTCCTCAGAATTGGATTTGGGATTAGGGATTGAATCTGAGGATAGACAAACAAGCATAGAAAATTGGGAATTTGATTCCCGCAGAATCAACTTTTAAGAACCCCTCATTTGGGCTCCTGCCAAGATTTTCATCATTTCTTTATCCTTCTGATTTTCTTCTCTTATTAAATCAGGTTTGAAATCTTTTGATATATCGGCCAATCCATGCTCTCCCTGGCATAAAGAACCAAGTTGTGAAATTATATAATTTGTCCAAAGCGAATTGGACAAAACGAAATTATTCTTTACCGCGGAGTCGCAAATGAAATCAAAACTGAAAGAAACTTTATCCCCAAAAAGGCAACGAATGGAGGCTCTACTCGCCAAAGCTAAACCAGATCGTCCTCCATTCACCTTTTGGCGCCATTTCAGGCTGGAAAAATCTCCCGCCGAAAAACATGCTCAAGCTACGCTGGATTTTTACCGGAAAAATGACCTCGATCTGCTTAAAGTCATGAGCGATTACCCGTACCCGACGCCCAGGCCGGGCCAAAAAATAGAGTCCCTAAAAGAATGGTCCGAACTGAAGATTTTGGAAAACCCATATCCGGAGCAGATCAAAGCTCTACAAATCATCAATCGGGAGTTGAATCATGAAGCTTATTTTATTGAAACCATTTTTCAACCTTGGAGAGTAGCCGAGAAAATTTCAAGCAAGGAGTTTGTTCTCCGGCTCCTCAAGGAAAACCACTTGGCGCTCGAAGAAGCATTGCTCAAAATTGCCGATTCTTTGTCCAACCACGCCAAACTAGCACTAAAAGCCGGCGCCGCTGGGGTTTTCCTGGCGGTCACCGCAGCGGATGAAGAAGTGACGAGCGTGGAAGAATACCGAAAAATCGTGAGAGAATCTGATTTGCGGGTACTCAAGTCGACCGCCGGGCGTGCAAAATTTAATGTTTTGCATATTCACGGCAGCCATCCGCACTGGGATGAGTTGTTAAATTATCCCGTTCCGATTGTGAATTATTCGATCCGTGAGACTGGCATTGGCATGGAAAAAATTGCGGCTAGATTCAAAGGGATTTTGATGGGAGGAATCGACGAGATCGGTGTTGCCAAAGCCAATCTGTCAGCCATAAAGAAAGAAGTCAGCAGCGCTTGTCAGAGAATGCCAGCGCAACGGCTCATTCTCTCCCCTGGATGCTCCGTCCCGGATGACATTTCTGGTTCGGCTCTTCAATTGGTGACGGAAACAGCGCAGAAAGCGGTGTGGTAAAGAGGTTTGCCAGAGTCCATGCCAAGACGACGGCGCCCCAGTGGCGGGTCACAAATAAAACGCAATTGTCCAGGGGGAGAACCCGAAGGGTTCAGTTTCTCCCTCTGAATGGTTACAATAAAACCAAAGAATAAGCGAAAGAACGAGAAATCCTGCCGCCTAATGACTATCGATTCGGTTCCCTGGGTTTTATTTTCCCCGTGGCCATAAGCAAGGAGGATTATGATGACTCATTGGGGCGCATTATCCCTGGAGGGTTTCAGGCTGACGATGACCATCGTCAACTTTTTACTTTGCCGCGAATAACACCGGGGACGAGCTTTTTCATTCCAGAAAATTATTTGTCTTCGTTTTTTTCAGGCCTTTCGTAATGAATTCTTCCTGGTTCTGGCTCAGCCAAGCGTCCTCTACTACTCAAAAGCATAGAAGACACTATCGTCGCAGCCAATATAAAGGACTCCGTCAGCAATGACCGGAGAGGAGTTCATCTCTCCATTTCCTCCAGAGCCGAGTTGTGGTTTTCCCTCTTTAAGGTCCACTCCCATCACAAAAGAATTTTGTACGCCAAAGAACACCAAGTTGCCCGCTATGGCTGGGGCTGAAAATACCCGGCCACCCGGCGCAAACCTCCATTTTTCCTGGCCATTCGCGGCATCTAATGCTTGAATGAACTGGCCATCGGAACTGCAGGCATAAACAACACCTTGGTTAATCACACAGGAAGTTGCCCAGGATCCCTTATGATCGGCGGTCCATTTCTTTTCCCCTGTTTGAGCGTCGAGTGCATACACAAAGCCGTCTCGCGCCCCAAAACAAACCAGCCCGCCTCCCACGCTTGGAGAGAATTGGATTTCTCCCTTGAAATATTGATTCCCACTAGTCTTGAACTTCCAGCGCAATTCGCCAGTTTCGGCATTGACGGCATAAAGGTGACAATCATAACTGCCAAAATAGACGGTGTTATCGATAACAGCTGGAGTAGTTCGCACTCGCCCTTCCGTTTTGAATTTCCACAGCAGTGTCCCCTTAGCTGCATCGATGGCATACAAGAAGCCATCCCCAGCGCCAAAGAAGAGTCTACTGGCGACAATAGTGGGGGAAGAAACATAATAATCCCAAGTTGCGGGATAGGATTCGGATATGGCGTAAGGAAGGGTCTTCCCTGTTTTGAAGTCCCATTTTTTCCGTCCAGACTTGGCCTCCAGCGCGTAAAGAGTGCCATCTTCTCCGACGAAAAACACCGTCCCGTCCCATAATCCCGGCGAAGAAGAAATATCCCCATCCGTGGAGAATTTCCAGCGCAAAGCCCCCGTGGCCTTGTCCAGCGAATAAAAGTTCCCATCTTCGCTGCCGATAAAAACGGCATCTCCCGTTACCGCGGCGGAGGAGCGAATCTTGCCTCGAGTCTTGAAACTCCATTTTACTTTTAATACAGGGCTCGGGGAGAAATCCACCTTGACGCCTTTGGGGCCTGACGAAGGGAAGACTCCACTATGTTGTGGATCCGCCAAAAAGCCCGCATATTCACTGCGAGTTTCAGAGATCGCAACTTGAACCATGAGGGTGAAAATAAAAATCCAACCCACTCCCAACAAAAAATAAAATCGCTTCATGAAAAACTCCTTAACCAGAGATAATAAATGGAATTCTTGAGAACCATTGGGTCTGCCGCATATTGGACCAGACGGCGCTTTTGATCTATCGCATTTTTTTGGCCCCGCCAATATAACCCCATGGTTTGGGACAAAACTCCATAGATGTTTTAAACGCAAAGCCGGTTGCCTAAGTTCCTCCATGATTCTACCGGTTTTTCGATGCGGGTGAATCAGCAGAAGAAATAAAGCAAGAATTGAAGGATGCCTCTGCCGCGCACCTAGCCGGTTCGAGTATTGTGACGCAAACGGAATGCTGGATCCCTGGATGGATGCACCTCGCGACGACTACAGGATTGCATCCAACGTATAAGCCCTTTGCGGCTTCAGGGGGAAATTTTATCCCCCCGGATTCTGCAAAATTCAACTCGAATTGACCTTCTCATGGCAAAACGATACCATGAGCTGGAGCGATTCACCATCCACATGATCCGGGAAAATCACCTTGGGAGGCAACAATGAAAATAATCGCCGTCATGACAAAGGCACTTCCCATTTTCTTATTACTCCCTTGTTACACCTTTTTTCCCCTGGATACTCCTTCTTCTTCATCGACAGCCGCCGACAAGCAGTCCATGACATCTCTGGTGCAGCTCAACAATTCCATTGAAAGCCTGGTAAAGCGTGTGTCCCCCAGCGTAGTACAAATCGCAGTGAGCGGATTTCGTCCCCTTGAAGAATCCAGCCGGGGCCAAACCGGAGTAGTCATGGGAAAGCAAAGAGGGCTTGGTTCCGGAGCCATCATCAGCTCGGATGGCTTCATTTTGACCAATGCTCATGTTGTCATCGGTTCCCGCAAGGTACAAGTGATATTGTCCAATTCAGCAATAACCACCAATACGGAATTGCAACAGCTGGCATCTAGCGGTCGGACTTTGGACGCCAAGGTGGCGGGGATATCCCCTGAACTCGACTTGGCGCTGCTCAAAGTGAATGCCCAGGGATTGTCGGCCCTGACTATTGGCGATTACGGAAAGGTTCAACAGGGGGAATTGGTCTTCGCTTTCGGCAGCCCCAGCGGACTGCGCAATACCGTCACGATGGGGGTGGTGAGCGCGGTCGCCCGGCAACTCGATCCCGATAGTCCATTGGTTTTCATCCAGACCGATGCTCCCATTAATCCGGGGAACAGCGGCGGTCCGCTGGTCAACGTCAATGGTGAATTGATCGGAATCAACACTTTCATTCTGACTCAGTCTGGTGGAAATGAGGGATTGGGATTTGCCATTCCCAGCGCCATTCTCCAGTTTGCCTATCCTCAATTGCGTCAATATGGGCATTTGCACCGGGGAATCATGGGAATAAAAGTGCAGGCCATTACTCCAGCCATGTCCGCCGGGCTGAGTCTCTCCCGAGACTGGGGAGTAATCATAGCGGACGTGCTCCCTAACTCTCCTGGAGAGCAGGTGGGCTTGAAGATTCAAGACATTATTTTAAGCATGAATGGGAAACATATCGACAGCCTTCCCATCTTTGGCATCAATCTTTTTATGATCAATCCCGGAGAAAAGATTAACCTGGAAGTGTTGCGGGGAACGGGGAAATTGTCCTTCGAGGTGCCGGTAATTGAACAAAAGCGGGAAGTCGACCGCCTCCAAGACATGGCGGATCCCGAAGATAATCTGATCAAAAAATTGGGGGTCATAGTCCTGGAGGTCGATGCCAAAGTGTTGGAGCTAGTTTCTGATCTTCGCTTAGCTTCGGGAGTCATGGTGGTGGGCCGGATGGTCAGCTCCGATGAGTGGGAGAACGACTTGATGGCTGGGGATGTCATTCACGCCGTGAACGGTTTGGCCATCAGCAGCCTGAAGGATCTGGATGATGCGCTGGATGCTATCAAGCCTCCTAAACCTGCGGTGCTTCAGATTGAGAGGGAAGGGAAATTTTCTTATCTGACGATTCAGATGGAATAGCCCCCCTCTTATAACAACAAAGTCCAGTCAAAATGGCGTCTTCAGAATCCGGATCGTACATTCTCATACGACACCGCTTGAGCGGTATGACCTAATGAGCCCATGAATTCTACCCTCTGCGGTTTCCTCCTTGTCATAATAATGACCTTCTTGGCGCTTAGCCGATGCCAGCCTCAACAGATGGTTCCACCCAGCCATGTTCTAATCTCTGTTCCCTTTCTCACCTCGCCCATCAAAGTGGATGGAGAACTTGATGAAGCCTGCTATCGGCAACCCGCACTGGTTTCTGAATTCGTTATTGCGGGTGAACCTAAACGCAAACCGGCGCGGACTCAAGCATGGCTTTTTTGGAATCATGAACAGTTCATATTTGCATTCGAATGTGACGATGACCACATCGTGTCGTCACCACCTTCCGTCAGCGAACGCGATGTAGATCCTCAGGACCGGGTTGAACTGTTCCTCTGGTCAGGCCGTGAGGCAGATCCCTACTATTGTATCGAGATTTCCGCGCGGGATGCCGTGCATGACTACTCCGCCCGTTTCTATCGAAAGTTCGACGACTCCTGGTCTCCCACACGGTGGCAACACGCAGTGAAATTTAGGCCCGGAGGATATCAAGTAGAAGCGGCATTATCGCGGGAAGCTTTGGAGCAATTGGGCTTTTTTCTTCATCCCAACGAGCGTTGGAAGGCAGGTCTCTTCCGCGCCGATTTCTCTCCCGACCGGCCCGAAACACCAGATTGGATCACCTGGGTAGACGCTCGCACACCTCAGCCGGACTTCCACGTGGCCGGAGCGTTTGGCATTCTTAAGCTCACCCCACCCCCTAAAAGGGGATGGCAATAGTGATCCCCGCTCCAGAGGTTAAATCGGCATGCGCATTTTGCCGAAGCGGCGGCCCAAAAAACCGCTGCTCATTTGTTTCATCATTTTGCGGGCCTGAGCATATTGTTTTAGGAGTTGATTGACCTGTTGGACGCTGGTTCCGCTGCCACGGGCAATCCGGCGGCGTCGGCTGCCGTTGATTATCTGATGATTCTTGCGCTCCCGCGGAGTCATGGAATTGATGATGGCTTCAATGTGAATGAGTTCCTTCTCATCCACTTTGACTTTTCCCAAATCTTTGAAGGGACCAACCTGCGGCAACATTTCCATAATTTTTTCCAGCGGCCCCAGTTTTCGCATCTGGCGTAGCTGATCGCGGAAATCCTCGAGTGAAAAGGAGTCGGACATCATTTTTTGTCCGAGTTCCAAGGCTTTTTCCTGATCGATGGACTCCTCCGCCTTTTCAATCAGCGAAAGGACATCACCCATGCCAAGGATGCGGGAAACCAGGCGGTCCGGATGGAAGAGTTCCAATGCATCATATTTTTCTCCAACGCCGACAAACTTGAGCGGTTGCCCGGTAACCGCCTTGATGGAAAGCGCGGCTCCACCTCTCGCATCACCATCTAATTTGGTGAGAACCACACCGCTCAAAGCCAGCTGTTTGTGGAATTCCTGAGCGCTTTTGACTGCATCCTGGCCGGTCATCGCGTCAGCCACAAAGAGGATTTCCGCCGGATTCACCAGTTCTTTGACCCGCTGCAATTCCTGCATCAACTGTTCATCAATGTGCAATCGCCCGGCAGTGTCGATGAGCACCACATCACATCCGGAATTTCCCGCCTCATGTACAGCCTCGCGGCAAAGTTGGAGCGGATCATTAATCCCGAGGCCCGGATAAATGGAGACACCAACCTCTTTCGCGATGACCGCCAATTGATCCCGCGCCGCGGGCCGATAGACGTCGATGGAAACCACCAGCGCCCGATGTCCGTTCCGGTTCAACCATCGGGCCAGCTTTCCCGTGGACGTGGTCTTGCCGGAACCCTGTAATCCGACAATCATAAAAACACTGGGACGTTGTGATCCAAAATTCAACTGCGCGGCGATTCCCCCCAGCATGGACACCATCTCATCGCGAACAATCTTGACCACTTGCTGTGCCGGAGTCAGGCTATCCAGCACTTCCTGACCCAATGCTTTTACTTTGATTCCATCAATGAATTGCTTGACGACCTTGAAATTTACGTCCGCCTCCAGAAGGGCTAGACGGATTTCCTTCATTGCCTCATCAATATGCTGGGGGGAAAGCTTTCCTTCGCCCCGCAAATTCTTGAATACTTTCTGCAATTTTTGTGAAAGTTGGTCGAACATTCTCGATATTATCCTTGGTCGTCAGAGTAAAAGGGATCCGCCTGCAGATATTCCTTATTCCCCAATATCATATTCCAGCCGTACTGTTTTCTGGTCTTTGGATTTTCCAATCATGCAGCGGAATCAATCTGAAGAAGAATTCGCCGAATTCCGGGCCAGCCTGTGAATTATTGAGGAGGCAAAAACGAAGTCCGATTTCATAACAAGCACCAGACTCCGTGGGGGCTGAAGATCCGCGTGTTCCCTGAAGCAGACACCCAATTCCTATTCCCGAATTTTCAAACAAAAACGCTGGACGGAAACAGCTCTTCCCGTCTCTGGGTCAGCCTCAATTTCGACGGCATTTAGCCGCACATCACTACTGGCCGGCTCAAATTTGGCCGGGATCTGATTCAAGAACTTGGAGATGATAATTCCCTTGTCCACTCCGATGACAGAGTCGTGAGGCCCCGTCATTCCCGCATCGGTTAAATATGCCGTGCCACCTGGCAAAACTGCTTCATCCGCCGTCGGAATGTGAGTATGGGTTCCCATTACAGCGGTAACCCGGCCATCCAAGTACCAGCCCAGCGCCTGTTTTTCAGCAGTCGCCTCCGCGTGAAAATCCACTAGAACCACGCGGACTTCCGCGGGCAAGTCCGTGAGGAGTTGATCCACCGTGCGGAAAGGGCAATCCGAAGGGGGCATGAAGACTCGGCCTTGGAGATTGATTACCGCATACGGGATCCCACCCCGGGTTGTCCCGACAAAAACACCGTGCCCTGGAGCTCCAGGCGGAAAGTTGGCGGGCCGCACTAATCGCGGCTGGTGCGGAATGTATTCCAAAATTTCTTTTTTATCCCAAATGTGGTTGCCCGAGGTGAGCACATCAATATGAAGGCCTAATAACTCCTCAGTCAATGCCGGAGTGATTCCACTTCCAGCGGCGGCATTTTCACCGTTGGCCACGCAAAGATCGATCCCGCGGCTTTCGAGGATCGAAGTCAAATGATCTTTCAGCACCCGTCTTCCGGGGCGGCCCACAATATCGCTAATGAAGAAAATTTTCATGTTTATGGAGTTACCCGGCGGACTGGCAGGGGATTAACGCGAGTTTTGGCTGTGCAGCCTCGAATTTGTCGACGATTGATCCAAAAAGCCGCCTTGATTCAATCTTAAGTAAATAGCGTCGATGGAAACGGGGCGCACCACCTCGTTTGGCGTTGCCAAACATGCCGCGACGGCCTAAGGTCAAGTCGCTTCCATCGGTCCATCTTCATGCTCTAGATAGACCTCGCAGGTCTTGAGGACCTGCGAGGTCCGCTGGATCTGGGCATCCTGTTTCCGCCGTGCACTATTTGGCGTATTCTACAACCCGCATTTCGCGGATTACGGTCACCTTGATCTGGCCGGGGTACTGCAATTCATTTTCAATCTTCCGGGCAATATCCTTGGTCAGCCAGAAAGCTTGCTCGTCGCTTATCTTATCGCTCTCCACCATCACCCGAATCTCCCGCCCCGCTTGAAGAGCATAACACTTGGATACCCCTTCGAATGAATCGGCAAGATTTTCGAGCTTCTCCAGCCGTTTAATGTAAGTCTCCAGGATTTCCCGCCGTGCTCCGGGGCGGGCGGCGGAAAGGGAGTCTGCCGCTTGGACGAGCTGAGCTTCCAAGGTGCGGAATTCGACGTCGAAGTGGTGAGCCTCTATGGCATGGATGACTTCTTCCGCCTCGCCATGTTTGCGGGCCAACTGGACTCCCAACTGGATATGAGTCCCTTCCACTTCGCGATCGATGGCTTTGCCAATATCATGAATCAACCCAGCCCGTTTGGCCACCGCAACATTTGCCCCTATTTCCGCCGCCATGACCCCAGCCAGCAGGGCAACTTCCTTACAGTGGGTCAGCACATTCTGTCCATAGCTGGTGCGGTATTTCAGCCGTCCCAGCATCTTGATCAATTCCGGATGGAGATCATGAATACCCAATTCGAAGGCGGCGGCTTCCCCCTCCTGTTGGATTTTTACTTCCAGTTCCTTCTTGACTTTTTCCACCACTTCTTCAATCCGGGCAGGATGGATCCGGCCATCCACTATCAATTTCTCGATGGCCAATCTGGCGGTTTCGCGCCGAATCGGATCAAATCCGGAAACAATGATGGCTTCCGGGGTATCGTCGATAATCAAATCCACTCCCGTCGCCACTTCCAAAGCCCGGATATTGCGCCCTTCCCTTCCGATGATACGGCCCTTCATTTCGTCGCTGGGGAGGTCCACGACGGATACGGAGGTCTCCACGACATGTTCGCCGGCACAGCGCTGGATGGCGGTGGTAATGATTTCTTTGCCTTCTTGTTGAGCTTTCTCCCGGGCTTCCTCTTCGATCCGCTTCACAATAAAAGCGGCATCCTTACGGGCGTCTCCTTCAATTTGTTTGATGAGCACCTTTTTGGCTTCATCCGCCGTCATGCCGGAAATAATTTCGAGCTGATGTTTTTGTTCCTGATAAAGGTCCTTGACCCGCTTCTCATCCTGGGCCAGCAGGCGTTCCTTATCAAGGAGACGCCGCTCTTTATGGGTCATTTCCCTTTCCTTCTGGGTCATGACATTGTCTTTTCGTTCCAATTGCTCTTCTTTTTGCGTGAGCCTTTTTTCCAGCCCCTGCAATTCCTGCTTTCTTTCTTTGGTCTGTTTGTCAACCTCCGCTCTCAATCCCAGGATTTTATCTTTGGCTTCAAGAGCCGCTTCCTTCTTGATGTTTTCAGCTTCTTTCTTGGATTCAGCGATAATTTTTTGAGCAGTCCGTTCGGCCGCTTTGATCGCATTTAAGGTATGCCGCGCCCTCACCAACAGGAAGGCAAGAAGGGAAAGGAAGACCACTGCCACTGCTAAGGCGATATAAACCAGGGGTTGCATAGTCGCTCCTATATGTTTGTAAACCCGCGAGATTAAACCTCCGGGCCTTTGCAGGGTGAGAGGCGCCAAAAACAAAAATAAAAAAAATCAACGTTAACCAGAACATACTCTCACCCGAGATATATGAAATACTTGGTTTTGCCCAAGTTCAGGCAAATTGATTATAGAACAGTGAGTTAGGAATTAAAAGGAGGGAAAGAGAGAAAATGCCAAAAAAAGGAAGAACCCCGCTTTGCCGTTGGGTGCTACGTTCAAACCTGGTAACCAGGTGGGCGCCCATATCATACTTTAGGAAGCTTCAGCTGGGAAGCTTGCACACCGTATCGAGGGACGGGCTCCCTTGTGTTTGGTGTTGGTTCAAACACATCGCACCCTGACGCACATCGCAGGGTAATTCTTTTCTACCACGGCCTTTGGGCGGGGTCAAGAAGAATTGCGATAAAAGAAAAATCGGATTTGATTCCAGAGGTCCAGAGGACTACTTTCTCAAAACTTGATCGAGCTGACGGGAACATTCCAAGCTCTTATCGTAAACCATGGAATCGAGGCGGCGGACCCTTTCCTGCTCCTGGTGCAACTCATCAGCAATTTCCAGCGCGGTCATGACGGCAATTTTCAGGGGATCAACAGTCTTCATCCCCCGGGACATGTCGTTCATTTTCTTGTCGACAAAGGCCGCCAGGCGGCGAAGGTATTCAGATTCAACCCCAGCGCGAATCGGGTAAGTCCTTCCAAAAATTTCAACTTGAGTCAGTTGATCCGGAGCGTCCATGGCACCTCCTTTTGCCCCTCTTCAATCTCCGGGATTTCCGTTTCTTATTCTGGACTATTTCAACGGTCCTCCCCCAAAGGGAGCAACCCGCATTAGATCTCAACCAAAACACCTAAGAGACGGGGCCGTCCGGAAGATCAGTCATTCCGAGTTGGTCGAGGTGGGCCAAAAGCGTTTCAACTTTGTCGCGCACCAACTGCCGGTCTTCTCCAGCTTCCCGCATTTCGTCTCTTAGGCGCTGATTCTCTTGCAGAGCCTGATCGAGTTGAAGCTTCAATTTTTGACACTCTTTTTCCAGGGCCTCTTTTTGAACTCGGGTGGCCTTATGTACTTCAATAATCCGGTAGATCCGGTTTTCCAATTGGACAAATTTTTCGAATCCTTCGTTCACGAGGGGAACCTTGTCAAAATAATAATATTTTTATTAATGACAATTACTCAGCACCCATGCCTGTGGTGGTTACGCTGAGTGCATTTTACGAAGCGTGGAGCCTGGCCCAACCCAAGGCTCGCTGGAATACGCTCAACGTGGCTACCCTATGCAAGAGGATCCGAGCAGCAACATAAATTGAATATTTCATGAATTCCAGGAGAGATTGCCTTAGGTGCCACACCTGCAGGGCATCTCTCCCATTTTTTCTCAAGCAACTAACGTCTCAATTCCGCTCCAAAATGGGAATGCAGGATGGTTAGCACCCGCTCCTGAAGCCGGTTGACCTCTTCTTCCTGCAAAGTCCGGTCCGGGGCCTGATAGAACAGGCTGATCGCCAGCCCCTTTTTCCCCGCCGGAAGTTTTTCTCCCACATATAGATCGAAAGGGGCAAATTCCCGCAATTCGGGGATCTCTTCCGCACTCAAGCTTTGTTCTATCTGTTTATATTCTACCTCATGAGGAATGACCAAAGCCAAATCCCTTTGCACGACTGGAAATCGTGGAATTTCCCGGAATTGAATTTCCTTGCTCTCCGTTTCAAAAATCGTCCCCAACGATAAAAGAGCTACAAACACATCCTGCTTCACTTTGTACGAGTCCACCAGAGTGGGATGGAGCTGTCCAAGAATCCCCAAACACTGCTTTCGGCGCCAAATCTCGGCGCTCACCCCGGGGTGAAATATTTCGGTCTTCAAAGAGGCTATGGACAGGGGTCGAGGACGGCGAAATTCCAATTCCACCGCGGGAAGTTGGAGCGCGGCGAGAAGACTTGCCACATCTCCTTTTAAATCGTAAAAACTGAAGTCGCGTCCCGCCTGATGAAGCTGTTTTTCTACCTCGCGGCCTGTGGCAATCAATCCCAAATGCGGTTCTTCCTCAGATACCCCTTCCGCCTTCCACCAATAAATCCGTCCCAATTCGTAGAGCCGGGCATTCTTGATGCCGCGGTTGTAATTTCGCAGCAGAGACTGGAAAAGCCCGGGCACCAGCGAAGTGCGCATTACCTCCATTTCCGAAGAGAGGGGATTGGAAATTCGCACCGTGTCCAATTGGCTGAAACGCAGATTTTCCGAAGCATCGACAAAGGAGTAGCTCAAGGTTTCATGATAACCAAGTCCCCGCAAGCGAGCCTGGATCGCGGATTGACGGGCAGATTCAGGGCGACGCTTTCCCCAGCCGCTCCATTTGGGCAAGGCTGAAGGAAATTGATCGTACCCGTAGTGCCTGGCAATCTCTTCTACCAAGTCAATTTCCCTTTCCACATCCAGGCGGAAACTGGGAAGTCCCACAATCCATCCATCCGCTCTTTTTTCGAGGATTGGAAATTCCAGCGCGCTCAAGATTCTTTCAATGAGAGTCTCCGCGAAAGTCACTCCCATGACCGATTCGACCCGGGATTTTCGCAACAAAACCGGCTCACGGCGAAGAGGCCGGGGATGACAGTCGACGATCCCCCGCAACAGCTCGCCGCCCGCCTCCTTCAGGATGAGCTGGGCAACCCGGTCGATGGCCGGGATGGTGGCTTCAATGTCGGCACCCCGTTCAAAACGATGAGACGCCTCTGTATGCAGGCCCAGCTGTTTCGAACTCTTCCGAATGGAAATGGGATCAAACCAAGCGCTTTCCAACAACACATCCGTCGTGGAAAAACTGATTTCACTTTCCAGGCCGCCCATGATCCCGGCCAAAGCCACCGGCTTCTCCGCATCCGCAATAACCAACATACTCTTCGGCAGCACCCGTTCTTCGCCGTCCAAAGTAAACATCTTTTCCCCAGAGCGAGCTTCACGAACAATGATTTTCCCCCCGCGAATTTTGGCTAAGTCAAAGGCATGGAGGGGATGTCCCATTTCCAGCAGAACATAATTGGTAAGATCGGCAACATTGTTGATGGAGCGCTGTCCCAGCCCCTCCAAGCGACGGAC
Source organism: uncultured Acidobacteriota bacterium (assembly GCA_963803155.1). Classification (GTDB taxonomy): domain Bacteria; phylum Acidobacteriota; class Terriglobia; order Versatilivoradales; family Versatilivoraceae; genus CAWDMN01. The sequence goes on along the minus strand of CAWDMN010000105.1, from coordinate 54,291 downwards.
CAGCCATTGGGGGGATGGGCCAACTTTCAATCCTCGAATCACCCGGGCACAATACCGCGAACAAAGATGAGGAGCTTCAATTTCCACGGAAACACGGCTCGAAGCAGGCTCAGATTTTTCCTCCACCACGGGAAGGATCTTCTGGAGCGGTTTCTGATAGATAACCGAGACTTCCCGCGCTACTCCCTGATGGCTCAAGCAGTCGGGGCGGTTGGAAGTCAAGTCCAAATCCAAAATAGTATCATCCGCGGAAGTTTGCAGTGTCTCAACGACCGTGCCGGAATTGGTCAAGGCATCGGCCAATTGACGTGGAGAGGCATCAAAACAGACAAATTCTTTTAACCACTGGTAAGAGACTTTCATTTTTATGAGACCGCAATTATTTTAGTGGATAGTGAATGGTAGTCAGCAATCAGCAGTCAGCAAAAAAGCAATTGATAATCTATTGATACCCGTCCGCGGGTTCAATGGTTGCAGGAAACGAGCGCGAGGAATGAGACCAACTGAAATACCACAACCCCTTTACTCTTTGTTTAACACAGCCCACTATTCACGAACCACTATCCACTATTCACTGTCTTTTCACCCCGAAAACTGCTCGAGGAATCTCAAATCTCCCTGATAGAAATGTTGAATATCAGTGATTGAGTATTTCACCATGGCAAACCGTTCGACACCCAATCCGAAGGCAAAGCCCGTGTATTTTTCAGGATCATATCCCACGTATTGGAAGACAGCCGGATCAACCATTCCGGCCCCCAACACCTCGATCCAGCCACTCATCTTGCAGATGCGGCACCCGCTGCCTCCACAAAAAATGCAGGAAATGTCTACTTCAGCGCTGGGTTCCGTAAAGGCAAAGTAACTGGGACGAAACCTCACCCGGATCTTTTCGCCAAAAAAAGCTTTCAGGAAATGTTCCAATGTTCCCTTGAACTCCCGGAAACTAATCCCTTCATCCACGGCCAATCCTTCAATCTGTTGGAAGACGGGGGAATGTGTTGCATCGGGATTGTCGTGGCGATAGACTTTGCCGGGGCAAATGATGCGCAAGGGGGGACGCTGCTTTTCCATGGTTCGGACTTGAACGGGAGAAGTGTGCGTACGAAGCAATAATGAATCATTGATGTAAAAAGTGTCCTGCGGATCCCGGGCTGGATGGTGGTCAGGGATATTCAAAGCCTCAAAATTATAATAAGGGGCTTCAATTTCCGGCCCATCCTCAATGCTGTATCCCATCGAATAGAAGATATCTTCAATTTCCTGCCGGACTAGACGCAATGGATGAATGTACCCTGCCGTATGGCCAACTCCCGGCAGAGTGATATCAATCTTTTCTGCTTTCAAGCGGGCATGAAGAGTCTGGGCGGAGAGCCAGGTTTCTTTGTCGGACAATGCCGTTTCAATGGTGCCCTTCAACAGATTGAGCCGCTGTCCAAATTCGCGACGAGATTCAGCCGGAACAGTTTGCAGCTTCTTCATCAATTGAGACAGGGCGCCATTTTTCCGGCTCAGATATTTGTCGCGCACGGCGGCGAGCTGGCCTATTGAATCAACTTTCCCCAATTCTTCCGCATAATCAGCCTCGATTTTTTCAATCAGTTCCAGCATGGATTTTTTCCCATCCGGCAAGGCATAAGAAAAATGGGGCTTTACGCCCCATTTTTGTTTCCCACGGTAAATTATCGTATGAGCGAAACAGAGCCGTCTTCAGCTAATTCGCATAGGAAATAAAGACCGTTGACGCCTTATCTTTTGTCAGCACAATGCCAAGTTTTTTTTCTTAAGCAACAGCTAATTTGACCTTATCCGCCAATTGAGTAAATCCTTGTGCGTCGTTCGCCGCCATGTCGGCCAGAATCTTGCGATCCAGTTCAATGCCGGCTTTTTTCAATCCATTGATAAAGCGGCTATATGAAAGGCCGTTTAATTTGGCGGCAGCGCCGATCCGGACAATCCAAAGTCGGCGAAAATCACGTTTTCGGGCGCGACGATCACGATAGGCGTACTTCAACCCCTTGTGTATCGATTCCTCGGCCGACCGATAAAGTTTGCTTTTGGTAGCCCGATATCCTTTAGCTAACTTTAAAATCTTATGCCGGTGGTCTCTCCGGCTGGTTCCACGTTTTACTCTGGGCACTGCGAACTCTCCTTATCTTGAAAAAAAACTTTTCCCCGAATCAATACTTCCGGGGCACTCTTAGATTTCCGCAACCTGCGACGCATAGTTTAAGCATAAGGAAGCATTCGATGGACATTGTCCGAATCAGCCGCGCTAACCAGACCATTTTGATCGAGCTTCCGTTTTCTCTTGGTGGTTTTCTTGGTTAAAATATGCCGGGCATGGGAATGGCCCCGCTTGATTTTTCCAGTAGCTGTAACTTTAAAACGTTTGGCAGCTCCTTTATGAGTCTTCTGTTTCAACACATCCAATCTCCTTCACCAAAAATAAAATTATGAGCCAATTGCAGAACTTACGGCCTGAGTGGTTCGCCGAACCGCCCCACCTTTAAAAATCATCATGACAAACAGCGAGTTCGGCAATCGCGTCCTCTCGCGCAATCCCTGCTCCAATTGGCTTTGGATGATACCGGGAACGAACAGTCTTTTTCCGGCGTCGACATGCCAGTTCAATTCCCCAATCTCAAAGTACAAACTACTCCCTCTGATTTTTTGGAAGCCCAAACCTGTCCCCGCCACTATTTCTTAGGCGCGAGGATCACAAACAGATGGTTTCCTTCCATTCGGGGTTGTGATTCGACAACGGCATGTTCGGCCAATTCCACGGTGAGACGGGCCAAAAGCTGCCGGCCGATTTCTTTGTGAGCCATTTCCCGGCCCCGGAACATGACGGCGGCTTTTGCCTTGTCACCTTCCTGTAAAAACCGGATGATGTTGTTCTTCTTGAAGGCGTAATCATGCTCATCCGTCGAAGGGCGGAATTTGATTTCCTTTACCTGGATCACTTTTTGTTTCTTCCGAGTCTCATGAGATTTCTTGTTGAGCTCGTAGAGGTACTTGCCGTAATTCATGATCCGGCAAACCGGCGGCTGAGCCGTGGGAGAAATTTCCACCAGGTCGAGGTCCCGCTCACGAGCAATCCGCATCGCCTCCGTGGGAGCCATGATGCCTAATTGCTGTCCCTCCTCATCAATCACACGGACCTCTCTAACGCGGATCCGGTCGTTGATTCTGATGTTCCGGTTATTAATAAAAACACCTCCTATTCAATAGGGCAGGCATTTATTCCTGCCCGGTGAAATTGCGCAATCCAACCTCGAACACCTTTTTGGCGGCAATCTAAGGTCGAACCGCCTTATTTTTCTTCAAATCCTCTATTAATTCCAGGAATTTTTCAAATGAAAAAGCTCCCAAGTCCCCTTCAAAGCGGTTACGTACGGCGACGGTTCCATTTTCCACTTCTTTGTCGCCAAGCACGAGCATGTAAGGGATTTTTTCCAACTGGGCTTTGCGGATTTTGACATTGATTTTTTCGTTGCGCAGATCAACCCGCGCGCGGAATCCTGCCCCAATCAATGTTTCCGCCATCTTAACCGCGGCAGAGTTGTGCCGCTCGCTGATGGGCATCACCGCCACTTGCACTGGAGCCAACCAGAAGGGGAAAGCCCCTACATAATGTTCGATGAGAATTCCGAAAAATCTTTCCAAGGAACCGAGCAGAGCCCGGTGAACCATGTAAGGGCGGTGTTCCTTTCCATCTTCGCCAATATAAGAAATGTCAAATCGTTCGGGCAGGTTAAAGTCGAATTGAATTGTAGTACATTGCCAGGAACGCCCGATCGCGTCTTTGATTTTGATGTCAATTTTCGGACCGTAAAATGCGCCCCCACCTTCGTCCACACTATAGGCCAATCCCTTGGTTTCAACGGCCCGGCGTAACGCTTCAGTGGCCCGGTCCCAGTCCTCCGGTGCCCCCACGTAATGGTCTGGACGCGTGGAGAGGAAAACTTCATATTGATCAAATCCGAAACTCTTCAACATGTAGAGAGTGAAATCAAGCACCCCGATGATTTCCGCTTCGATCTTTTCCGGCTGGCAAAAAATGTGAGCATCATCCTGGGTAAAGCCTCGCACTCGGAACAATCCCTGCAAGACTCCAGAACGTTCATAACGATAGACAGTTCCCAGCTCAGCCCATCGCAGCGGCAGATCGCGATAACTGCGCATATCATTCTTGTAGATCAAAATGTGGAATGGGCAGTTCATCGGTTTCAATTGATAGTCCACTTTATCGATTTCCATCGCGGAATACATATTTTCCCGGTAGAAATCGATATGACCGCTGGTCCGCCAGAGATCCAGCTTGGCGATGTGCGGAGAAAATACAAATTCATATCCGGCCTTAAGATGCTGCTCGCGCCAAAAGTTTTCAATTTCCGTGCGAATCAATGCCCCCTTGGGATGCCAGAACACCAATCCCGGTCCTGACTCTTCTTGAAGGCTGAACAAATCCAGTTCTTTCCCAAGGCGCCGATGATCGCGCTTTTTGGCTTCTTCAAGCTGCTTCAGGTACGCATCCAGCTCTTTCTGACTAAAGAATGAAGTGCCGTAGATGCGCTGCATCTGCAGGTTTTCTTCGTTCCCCCGCCAGTAGGCGCCTGCCACTGACAGGAGTTTAATCGCCTTGATCCAGCCCGTGGAGGGGATGTGCGGACCCAAACAAAAATCGGTCAGTTTTCCAACTTTGTAGCAGGAAAACTCCTCCCCTGCCTTTTCCAGAATCAGCTCACACTTCAATTCCTCTCCCATCGCGCGGAACTGATTCAAACCTTCAGTTTTGGGAACCACGACACGCAAGTAAGGCAAATCAAGAGAAATCAGGTCCTTCATCTTCCGTTCAATTTTTTCGAGATCTTCCGGCGTAAAAGGTTCCTTCCGATAAAAATCGTAATAGAAACCATTTTCCACGGCCGGTCCAATTCCCAGTTGTGTACCCGGGAAAAGCTCGATGACCGCCAAAGCGAGAAGATGAGCAGAACTGTGCCGGTAAATTTCCAGCGATTCTGGATCTTTATCGGTCAGGATTGTGACTTGGGCATCTTGATTCAAAATGTAGGAAAGATCCACGAGCTGACCGTTGATTTTGCCTGCCAACGCAGCTTCCCCCAGCCGCTTACCGATCGATTTCGCCAAATCGAATACCGTCGTTCCGGCTTCCACCATTTTTTGGCTCCCATCCGGGAGAGTGATCGTCATAGGACTCATAAGTTCAATTATTACCGCTCTTCCCCACCTGAGAAGCTGAGGAGACAGAATAAACGCTTAAATTTAGCAGACAAGCCATTCAGGGTCAACAGATTTTGAAAACGAAACCTCTCTTTTTGTCAAAAAAATGCAACCAGACCCCCACTCCGTCGGGTCCACATTTTGCGCAAATTAAATGATTTTAAAATCCATGAGTGGATATTAAAGTTGAGACTCGTCCAAATTGGATAGAGAATCATGCGGGATTGGACCTTTGATTGATTCGAAATGAAGCGGTTCTCAGCGGAATGAAAATCAAACCTCCGGGGTTACTTAATCATGTAGAATCCCTCCTAGCCACTTCCCGAGGCGTGATGGATATTCCGGGGTATCAATTCTCGTCGCACGTCCATAAGAATATGAGAATCTTTGGTGTTGACTTCACAAGCACTCCCTCCTGTCGCAAGCCCATATGTGTAGCAGAGGGAATACTTCAGGACGACCGTTTGACGATTGCCGGACTTCATCGGCAGGATTCCTGGAGCAAGTTTGAATCATGGCTTCACACCGAAGGTCCCTGGATTTCCGGCTTTGATTTTCCGCTCAGTCAGCCCCGACCTCTGATTGAAAAAAAAGATTGGCCAACGACTTGGCCCGCATTGGTGAATCTGATCACCTCAAAGTCCAAGGCAGAATGGTTGGCCACCTTGGAAAATTTTTGTAGCGGACAACCTGCCGGGCATAAGCATTTATTTCGAGTCGCTGATAAAATCGCTGGAGCTTGCAGCCCCATGATGAGGTTTGGAGTGCCTGTAGCCCGAATGTTTTATGAAGGATCCTCGCGGCTGGCCGAGACGAATATTTCCATTATTCCCTGCCGGCCTTCTTTGGATTCTCGCACCGCCATTGAGGTCTACCCTTCTCTGCTGGTGCGCGGGCTGGGGCTTGGATCGTCCTATAAAAAAAGTGGAAAACTTGGAGGCAATAGTCCCGATGCAAAAGAAAAACGTCTGCAAATCTGGCGGGCCATCCATTCTCCCTGGTTAAAAACCAATTACGATCTCAGGCTAAAAACCGCCATAACGGCAAATATATTCCTTGATGACCCCCAAGGCGACTGCCTGGATGCATTGATTTGTGCGATCCAAGCTGGCTGGAGTTGGAGGCAAAAGGAGCCGCGTCTGGGGATTCCCTCAATCGCAGACTCCCTGGAAGGATGGATTGTTGATCCCGCCACTCTCCCATCACGCTTGTAATGCCAGTGACAAAATTGAAATGCCAGTTGATCCTGGGGGGCTTATTCTCATAAATCATTAATGGGAAACGATTCTGGCTTTTCCCCTTGCCGAGCCAGCACATTATAATTATGCCGAATAATTATGCCGAATTTGTCCTCAGACCAAGCTGAACTGCCCTCCCGCAGATATTCTATTATGCCGCGGGCCGTTTCCTGCCGAAATAGCCGGAAAACATAAGCGGAGCAAGCACTTTGCATTTTTCTCCCATTGACCTTCCCTAAGTCTGTGTCTTTAAAAGCAGGATCCTCTCAAAAGTATAAATTCGGTGCAAACCCTTTTGGGCGGATATGTTCATAATTAAGTTGAATATAACCAACATAATTTTGCCCCAAGATTGCCATCCGCCCTCCCTATTGGTTGAAAAATTGCAATCTTACATGGGGCCAAGCGGCAGAAGTCGCCGGGGCCTTTCAAAAAAAAGAGGGGCCCTCTGTTCAAATTCATTACCTATAAAGAAGAACTATCTATCCGAACCGAGGATTGAGCTATGGATGATCATCATGCAGACTTGAAGAATCTTATCCAGGAATCAAAAGGCAGCCTTTTGGAACTCGAAGAGCGTCTGCAAAAAGCAGAAATGTGGCTGGAGGAGAATGCATCCATGCAAGCGCTGGGGCAGGAAGAACTGGGCAAATGTGTGTTGTCACTGTCTAATTCATTGGACAAACTCAAACTAAAAATAGACTCGGTTCCACCAGCTGATTCGATCCAGGAAATTCACCATCAGATTCGGGAAACCTGTGATCGAGCCCTGCAGACCTTCAACCAAATCGATCTGGAATATCAGAAGCAGATGGAACTGGACCAACTTCATGAGAGGTTCAGGATAGACACGGAAGATACAACCGGGGGAAATTCAGAAAAGCCCTCCCAATCTTCATTGAGACAATTATTGGACCTCGCTCAAAGATACTTTGCGGAAGGACAATACGAGCAGTGCAGCCAGCTGCTGCATTCCCTATTGCTGGTTTTGCCAGATGACCCGGAGACTTTAAAATTGCTGCGCGACGCTGAAAGACGTTGGGAGGATCAAAGAATGGCTGAAGAAATGGCCATTCATGTGGATAATGTCAAAAGAGAAGCAATGAATCTTTTCGATCAAGAAAAATATCAGGATTGCCTTGGCAAATTCGAGTTCCTCTGCGAGGTTGATCCCGATAATGTTCTCTATCAAGATTACTTGAACCTGAGCAGGGGGGAATTGAATCGCTTTCCCAGCTTTCCTGCCGCAAAAGAATCTGATTTAAGCGGTGGAGGCGAGTCATTGGATGGGAATCTTGATCCCCCCCATTTCCCATCTAATTTGAATATCGCGGAGGATAAATCCTCTTCCTGTCCCGCGGATGTCATCCTTCCTCTCAAAGAATCCTCCGGACTCCCAACCATGGCAGAGGAGAATGACGCGATTGGGTCTTCGCATCAAAGTGAATTGGCCCTACATCCAATCCCGCAGTATTCCCACATCAGTGGAAATTGTTCAGCGGCGGCATTTTCTCCAACGCTAGCCGATATTAAAACTGAAAACAGCACATTTGACTTGAGGATGGAGAAATCCAGTGGAAAATCACCCGCCAGTTCAGAGGCGGTTTCACCCATGCCGTATGCTCCAGAGCCTTCAGAGAATCTGGGGCTAGAGGGAAAAATAATGCCGCCGGAGGAAAACGAGAATCAGCCGGAAGAACAAATCTCGGCTGATGAAAAAAAGAATAAGGATCTATTCTTTCTGGCCATCGCCGCGACGATCCTCATTTTGCTCTTTCCTGCCTGGTTGACGTGGCATTGGGCAAAAAATCGGAAGGACTTCTCAGCCTCAGGATCCAACACTCCTCTGGTAATCACCACCCTTCCGCCAGGAGCAGCGGTTTTCCTTGATGGGAAATTGATGGGTAACAGCGGCCTCACGCTCTCCCAGGTCTCTGCGGGTAAGCATTCCCTCAGACTGGAAAAGGCCGGATATAATGCCGAGACGGAGATTTTTAACGTCCAACCTGGGCTGGCCAATCACGTTTCCATCCAATTGACAGCCATCCCTTCTCTATCCGGAGCACAGGAAGATCCCCAAGCCGCGGCTAAATCCCTCTTGGAGCAGCATCGGTATATTGATGCATTCCAAAAGTCCGCCTTAATCTTGAGAGAAAATCCTGGAAATGAAAAAGGAAGGCAGATCCAGGACCAAGTGAGGTCGCATTATCTCCAAATTGGCGATCAAGCCCTGAAGGCCAATAAATGGGAAGAAGCCCGCAAATCCTATGAAACTCTATCCCGCCTTTTCCCTCAGGAGAGGGCTGCCACCACCCGGCTAAAACTTGTAAAAGGGAAAATCCAGGAGCAGCAAGCTGTCTCTTCCGCCGAAACCGCACGGAAGGCCAGGATTCAGGAGCTGGAGGAATCATTGATGCAGGCCCTCAAAGCGGGGAATTATTTCCCGCCCCGGCCAGGCAATGCCCTCACTCAAGCTCAACAGCTGCACTCGCTGGATTCTGCAAACACCGCTGCTTTCGAGGCTTTGAGTACAATTCGCCAAAGCCTTTCCACTCAAGCTCAACAACGAATCAGCCAACATGATTTCGAAAAGGCCCGAATTGTGATTGCCCAGCTCCAAATCTTTTTTTCGGGTTCGCCGGACATCTCTTCCTTAAATGCTCTCCTCCGTGCTGAAGAGTCAAAACAGAAAAACCTGTTGAATGACTGGCTTCAAAAAATCGACACGGCTATGGCCGCGGGTCATTTTGTCTTCCCCTCCCACGACAACGTTATTCTTTACTGCAACCGTTTATTGGCGCAGGGCGGAGCTAAAGCTAAAGCGGTGGCTATCAAACAAGAGGCTTTTACCAAAGCTGTCACCCAAGCGAGAAATCTGGTTGCCAGCGAGAAATTTGAGGATGCCCATGACGTCTTCACTGCGCTCCAGGCATTCTCTCCTTTTGAGGAAGGAATCCCCGTTCCGGCCGAGGAAATCAAAACAGAATTGGCGCGCCTGGAATTTCATGATTGGCCGGTCACGCACGATCATGCTTTGGGTAGTTGCAGCGGGAAGCTTCAATTCAACGGCTACGTCATTTCTTACCTCCCTCGCGGGGATTCGAAAGATGGATTTCATTTGAAAATGTCCGAAATCAAACAGACCAGGACAGGGGAACGGTTGAAAATTGAATTTCGGAATAAAACCTACCGTTTCCAGATGAACCAAACCGCTTCGCGGAAAACCACAGAAGAGGAGCTGAATCCCCCGAACCAAACCACGAGCAGTCTTCTGGCAACAAAAAGCGAAATGAATTCGAGATGATTGGATAGAAAGGTTCACTCTCTCGTTGATTCTGACACCGGCAGACTGGCTGTGCTAGCGCCTAAAGTCGAGCATTTGCTTTTTGGACCCCGCGGCATGGCTTCTGGAGGCGGCGAAATCTTCGCCACCCCATGCCAAAGGCCGCCTTCCCGCAATGAATGGCGGGGAAAGTAATCTGTGCCCTTTACTGCAAAGGGGTTATTCCCGTATTAACACTTCGGAGAAATGAAATAATCTTGAACAAAAAAAGGCCGATTAGGTACAATATTATGGCCTTGCGGTTCGCATTCACTATACGAGCGGCCGGGAGGTCTGATTATCAAAAAGGCAAGGAGAATCAAAATGGCTCATACCATTACCGATGATTGCATCAATTGTGGTGCATGTGAACCTGAATGCCCCAAAGGTGCAATCAGCGAAGGTGGCGACAAATATGTTGTGGACGCCGCCAAATGTGACGACTGTGGATCCTGCAGTGAAGTTTGCCCGACTGGCGCCACTCAATCTGCTTAAATTTCGGGGGGCCTCACCCAAAGGCCCCCTATTCCTTCCTCCCTTCGATCCTCCCAATCCCATTTCATAAAACTCCGACTTGGCACTCGCGCTCCTTTGCGGCAGAATGGGAATGTTTTGACCTGACCCAAAGGAAGGAATTTCCTCTTGAAAAAATCGCGGGCCATTCTTTTGTTGATCCTCACCGCCATCCTATGGAGCTTTGGCGGATTATTGATCAAATGGATCCAGTGGAATCCGCTCGCCATTGCCGGAGCGCGCAGTGGCATTGCCGCTCTTGTCATGCTCATCGGCCTGGGCCGGCCTAAATTCAAGTCCTCCCTGCCGCTTTGGGGCGGGGCCGTAGCCTACATGTTGACAGTGATTTCCTTTGTAGTTGCCACCAAATGGACCACAGCGGCCAATGCCATCTTGCTCCAATATACGGCTCCAATTTATGTAGCCCTTCTGAGCCGCTGGTTTTTGGGAGAACACAGTCACTGGATTGATTGGTTGACAATCGGAACCACGATCGCGGGGATGAGTCTATTCTTTATTCACACTTTGACGCTTCAAGGAATGTGGGGAAATCTGAGCGCAATTTTGAGTGGGCTATCCTTTGCCTGGCTGGCCCTCCTGCTGCGCAAGCAGAAAGATGCGAACCCGATTGCGTCCGTGATATTGGGGAACCTGCTGGCCGCGTTGGTGGCCATTCCCTTCTACTTTCCGCTTCCTGTCTCTCTCGCCAGTTGGGCAGGACTTTTACTCCTCGGAGTATTTCAGATTGGGCTTTCCTATATCCTTTATGCTATCGCCATTCGGCACGTCACCGCCATCGAGGCCACATTAATTCCCATAATCGAGCCGATCCTAAATCCCATTTGGGTCTCCATTTTCATTGGGGAAGTGCCGGGACACTTGGAGATCCTGGGAGGCTTGATCGTCCTCGGCGCCATGACAATCCGTACAATCATGATGGCATCAATATCTAAATTAAACATGAAGAACTTCAATCCATTAAAGGCGCAACGTTCGCAATCCGAACAATCGTCATCGAGTCAATTGCCATAGCTAATCAGATGATGCGAGAACAACCGCTGTATTTTTTTTTGAAGGTTGCGCCGAACAACTATGGCGCTATTTAATAAGCCGCGTTCCGCCCGGAAAAACCTCCTCCTGCGACCGGTCTCCGCCAAATGCGCATCAAAATAGTGGAATCGTTCTCAGTTCCTCCCGGACTCTTGAACATAATTTACAAAGAAAATGGAACTAATTCTCCTTCAAGTTGAATCTTAAGAAGAAGAGCGCAGAAACGAAGTTCCTCTTCAGAATGAGCAACACCATCAGTATAAGATAAGAATCAGAAGTTACCGCTGCTGGAATCAAAAAGGATCGGCTGGAGAGCCAATACCCCCATCATTTCGGATTCATCCAATTTTGCATCGCAGGGATATGAGTGTGGCGAGTTCCGATTTATTGCTAAATTCAATTGAAAGGGCATCTTTGTCCAGCGATACTCCAGAAAAATCGGAATCGAGTCAACTCGAGTCGCAGCTTTTGCAAAGAATGCGGGATGGCGATGAAGCTGCCTTTCTGGCTCTCTACCGTCAAAACAGCGGTGGGATTTATCGGTTTGCCATCCGTTTGACTGGATCCCCCAGCATTGCCGAAGACGTCCTACAGGAAGTTTTTCTGGCATTGATTTCCAAACCTGAACAGTTTGATCCGGCCAAGGGAAACCTTAGCAACTATTTATTCGGCATTGCTCACAAACAGGTGCTACGCCATCGGAATAAACAAAGGGACCAGATCCTCCTGGAATCTCCGGAGGAACAACTCGAACGGCTGGAGAGTCTTGAAATCGGAGACGACATTTTGGAAAAGCTCAGCCGGGACCAAGACTTTATGCAACTTCATGAAGCGATCTCGTCTCTCCCGCTTCACTACCGCGAGACTGTTATTCTGTGCGATCTGGAAGAGAAAAGTTATGCCGATGCCGCCGGTATCCTGAATTGCCCGATTGGAACAATTCGTTCGAGACTCTCGCGCGCCCATCTGCTCTTGATGGAAAAAATGCTGGCGGGCAATAGAGGGAATATTGCGAAAGTGAACGAAGCAAGAGGAGTAGGACCATGAATTGCCACCAATTCCGAGAATATCGCATCGAGATAGCGCGGGATCTCCCGCTGGAAGCTGGGCTGAAGACGGAAGCTCTGGCTCATGCGGAGCACTGTTCCTCCTGCCGGCGGCTGTTGACAGCCGAGCGAAGCCTCCACTCGGCTCTCGCGTCCTTGCAGCGGCAATCAGCATTCTCCGCTGACGCCTCAATTCTGGAGTCCAGGATGCTGGAGCTTTTCCGTCAGAACAAGGCAACCCCGCCAATTGCGGTAGACAGTCCCGTCAAGGTTTTCTCGTCCTCATTTTGGCATCGCCAGCGCTGGCTCTGGGCCACTGCTGCCCTATTTATTCTGATTGTGTTCCTGTTAGGCTTGAGGGTTGGCCCTTATTTTCGGCACGCTAAAATAGAACGGCCAATCTCCACCGGGAAATCACTAGCTTTAGAGCAAGCCTCGAACCCCTCCGCTCAATTGGCCATGCCGGCACGCTCTTCGATAGTCTCCAAACGAGTCCGGCCTATCCTGCGTTCTTCCGAAAAAACGAAGATTCCCACTCCGTTAAGGAGGGAAATCGGCAATACCAGCAGGGTTCTGGCCCGCAAGAGCACCGATGAGCCAAATCCGGAACATACAACGGGCCCCTTAACCGATTTCATCGAGGTTTCTCCGCCGGATGACATATATCCGCGCGAATTCCAGCAAGTAGTCCGGGTTCGGCTTCCAAGGGCCAGTTTGACCCGCTTTGGCTTCCCCGTAAATGTGGAGCGAATTAATGAGCCAGTCCAAGCGGACCTTCTATTAAGCCAAGAAGGGTGGATCAAAGCCGTTCGATTAGTGAAATGAAGAAGCTGAAATTTCCAGTGAAAATGATCTTCTGTTGATTTGCCCAGATTGAGGATTAGATTTTGGATTTTGGTTCCAACTTTAAAAAACCATTCTCGCTTGTAACGGGAATGCTGGATTGTCATCGTCAATCACATAAATAAAGCCAAGGAGGTTTTATTGCCATGAAGGGAAGAAGCGCAACATTGTTCTTTGGAGTTTTTGCTTTGGTGGCAGGCTTGTCTGGTTTGAAGACTCAGGCTCAAGATCAATCAAAGGGAGTGTCTTCCCCCCCTGCCAAAAAAGAGGAAGATGTTTTCATTAGCACCTTCGAATCAGCAACTCCTGCACCCGGCATGATGGTGGGAGGGCCCATGGTGGTTCCCTTTATTCATACAGATTTCAACATGCAATATATTGCCTCTGAATTCGAACCTATCGGAAAACCTGTCAAGGGAGCCCCGTATTCGGCAGAGATAATTTCCGAATCGGTGCAGACGCTCAGCGACGGCAATCGCATCACCCACAAATCTACCAGTTCCATCTACCGGGACAGTGAAGGCCGAACCCGCCGCGAGCAGAACCTTCCCAGCCTCGGCGGGCTGTCAACGGAGAATGAGCCTACTCAAATCATTTTCATCAACGATCCCGTGGCGGGGATTAATTACGTCCTGCATCCCAATAAAACCGCTAGCAAGATCATGGTGGGGAAAATCAGCGCTAGCGCAATGGCGGTTGCGGGAAAGCCTGCCGCGGGAATGGTAATGGATATGGAAACCGTCTCACCAGGACCCGGCCAGATCCGCATCGAGAAGAAGATAATCCGGCAGGGTGAAGGCTCCAGCTTCGATAAATCCACCAAGGAATCCCTGGGGGCTCAAGTCATTGAAGGGGTCAAAGCTGAGGGAACCCGCATAACCACCGTGATTCCGGCGGGAGAGATCGGAAATGAGCTTCCCATTACCATTGTCGGCGAAACCTGGTATTCTCCCGAACTGCAGACCGTCGTGTTAAATAAAAACATGGACCCTCGGATGGGAGAAAATACTTTTCGATTGACGAACATCAATCGCAATGAACCCGCCCATTCGCTGTTTGATGTGCCCACGGACTATAAAATCGAAGAAGGAAAACAGCAAATTATGATTCATAAGGAAATCAAGAAGTAGCTTCAATCCTCAAAAAGCCTTCAGCCGGATGGCGAATGACATCTTCAATCCTGGCTGAAGGCTTTTTTCTGGGAGCAGCAAAACACACACCCCCATTAAGGAAGAAAACCTCCTCGCATCTGCTCAGGATGCGCGCACTGCATGGGGGGTCAACCTGCCCCAAAATACAATTATCAATCCTCTCTTTTAATCCGACCTATGGATTGCTCCCTGGGACTTATTTTCTTTTCTTGGTTACGATCAGGCCCAAACCCTCTGCTTGAGACCTAACCTTCTTTTCCAGCCCTTCACAAACCGTCTTGCAAAGGGTCATTACCACCGGATCGGCAATCGAATAATAAGCGGAGGTTCCCTGCGGCCTTCTCGATAGCAATCTCGCTTCTACCATCATCTTCAAGTGCTTGCTCACGTTGGCCTGGGTAGTATTCAACCCTTCCGTCAGTTCCCCCACACTTTTCTCGCCCGATTCCAGCGACCGCAAGATCTTCAAGCGCATCGCTTCCCCCATACAGCGAAATCTCTGTGCCAGCATTTCCAACACTTCATCGGTCAAATTCAGCGGGTTCATGATGCATCATCCTTTTGAATGCACAATTAATAAGTTTAAGTCGATATTTCTATTTAGTTAACCATCGAATAACTGCGCGAATGGATTCTATCTCTCTCCTCCGGCCGTTTGCAATCCAAAAGGGCCTTCAAATTCGGGCTTTACCGCTCCTTCAGGCAGTGGTAGAGTTTCAAACGAAATTCAAAGAAGAAAGGATGCTCTCATGGAAAGACCACGCAAATCTACTCGCCGCGATTTCCTTAAAACTTCGAGTCAGACCTTGGCGGGTGCGGCTCTGGTGAACAGCTTGGCCAAACCTGGCTACGCGGCTGAAAACAACACCATCAAGATTGCGCTAATTGGCTGTGGTGGACGGGGTACAGGGGCCGCGCTCAACGCCCTTTCCACCAAGGGTCCCACCAAGCTCTGGGCGATGGCGGATGTATTCGAGCAGCGCATCAAGACCAGTTATCTGACACTGGCCGATAAATTTTCTCCGCAGATGGATGTCCCCGCCGAGCGGCAATTTCTCGGGATGGATGCTTTCAAAAAGGCGATTGACTCGCTGGACAAGGGCGATGTCGTGCTAATGGCTACTCCGCCGGCCTTTCGTCCCGTGCATTTTGAATATGCCGTGGGAAAAGGGATGCATGTTTTCATCGAAAAATCATTTGCCGTGGATGCGGCCGGAATCCGGCGAGTACTGAAGACCGGCCAGGAAGCTTCGCGCAAAGATCTAAAAGTCGCCACCGGATTGATGAGCCGCCACAGCCCGCCGTTGGAAGAGGCAATCCGCCGAATTCATGAAGGCGCCATTGGGGGCGTCATCACCTGCTGGGCCTACCGCGAGCATGGACCGGTTGGCTTCAACGCCAAGGGGGCCAACATGACGGAAATGGCCCACCAGATTGCCAACTACAGCTGTTATACCTGGTTGAACGGCAGTTTCATCGTCGATTGGTTGATTCACAACATTGATGTTTGTTGCTGGGTGAAAAATGCCTGGCCGGTTTCCGTGCAGGGGATGGGTGGCCGTCAGGTGCGGCAGGATCCCGATCAGCTTTTTGACCACTATTCCGCTGAATATACTTTCCCTGATGGCACTCGCCTGCTGGCCCAGGGACGCCACATCAATAACTGCTGGGGATTTTTCGGCGATGTCATTCAAGGCGCCTCCGGTTGCGGTGTTCTGGGGGAAGGAATTTCAATACCCCGCCTGTACAAAGGGCATCGGCAGGATAAAACCGACATTCTCTGGGAATACAAAGGGCCTGCCACCAATGCCTATCAAATCGAACATGATCTGCTCTTCGATGCCATTCGAAATGACAAGCCCTATAATGAAGTCGAGCGCTCCGCCAAATCCTGCATGGCCGCCATCATGGGCCGCATGGCCTGCGAATCGGGGAAACAGATCACTTGGGAGGAAGCTCTAAATTCCAGCCTGGTACTAGCTCCAGGTCTGGACCAATTCACCATGGATTCAAATCCCCCGGCGATGCCCGATTCCAGCAATCGTTATCCTATTGCCATGCCTGGTACGACCCTGGTGCTCTGAGGAGTCCTCTCTATCCTTACGGCAAGCGCGAATAGACTTGCCGTAAGGAATTAAAATCTGCTCAAATCCTGTTCTCTTCGGCGAAAAATTTTCTCCGCATAGGATTTTCTATCCGCAGGTAGCTCAATTCAATATCCTCTACTTGATGTCCGGCTAGGGTTTTCATTAAAATGGATGTTTTTGGTAACGCCACTACTTCCCGGTTCCCGGATATTCTATGGAAAACGATTTTGAAATAATGATTGAAGCGCGGCACCTCAGCAAGTTTTACGGCGATTTTGCCGCTATCCGCGATGTTTCCTTTGCCATCCCCCGGGGACAAGTGACCGCTTTCCTAGGCCCCAATGGCGCCGGCAAATCAACCACTCTGAAGATCCTGACCGGTTATGCCTATCCCACGGAAGGAGCCGCCTTTATTGCGGGTTTGGATCTGGCCACTCATCGGCAGGAAGCGGCGCGTAGAATTGGCTATCTCCCCGAAAATGGGCCGCTCTACCCGGAGATGACGCCCCTGCAACTATTGCGTTTTTTTGGAGCTGCCCGGGGATTATCGAAGTCCAGACTGAAAGAACGTCTGGAGACGGTCATTGTCCAATGCAATCTCCAGGGCGTGCTCGAAAAAAGCATTCACAAACTTTCCAAGGGTTATCGTCAGCGGGTGGGCATGGCGCAAGTGTTGTTGCACGAACCGGATATTTTGATCATGGATGAACCTACCAGCGGGCTAGATCCCAACCAGATTTATGATGTGCGCCAACTCATCCACCAATTAGGCCGCGATAAAACCATCCTGCTCTCTACTCATATTTTGCAGGAGGTAGAAGCCGTGGCCCGCCGAGTCCTCCTAATCGATGAAGGACGCATCGTCTTTGATGGAACCCCCGCACAGATGGCAAAGGGAGCTTCGCTGGAAGAGGCATTTTACCGATTGACTGGAAAGCAAGATGCCTCGGGTGATCCGGCGGCCTCGACCTCGTTGGAAGGAATTGCCGGGAAGACTGATGATTCTGTTCCCGGTGAACCTCCGCCCATGGATTCGGAAGGGGCCAATGATCAAGCTGAGGAGGGACGCTTATGATCCGGCGTTGGAAGCTTCCATTGGCTGTTTTTAAACGTGAGTTGGCCGGTTACTTCAGCAGTCCGAATGGTTATGTATTCATCACGCTTTTTGTCTTTTTGAGCGCCATTGCCGCCTTTTGGCAAGAGAGTTTTTTTGCCAACAATTTGGCGAATCTCGATCCTCTGAACGCGCTCTTCCCCTACCTGCTGGTCTTCTTTATCCCCGCCATCACCATGGGGTGCTGGGCCGAAGAGAAAAAGAATGGGACCGATGAGCTCCTGTTGACCCTCCCCGTTTCTGATTTTGGAATCACTCTTGGCAAATACGCCTCCATGCTGGCCATTTACACCATTGCTTTGGTTTTTTCTCTTAGTCATGTCATCGTTCTAAGTTGGCTTGGCAACCCGGATCCCGGGCTGATGTTTTCCACGTACCTGGGTTACTGGCTGATGGGCGCTGCCTTGTTAAGCCTGGGGATGGTTGCCTCTCTTTTGACTGCCAATCTCACGATTGCCTTTATTCTTGGCGCCCTTTTTTGTGCAGTCCCTGTCTTTTTTGATCATGCCGGAGTTCTCCTCAGCGGCCGCTGGCTGCAACTGGTGGAGGGTTTCAGCTTCCGGCAACAATTCAAAGACATGGCGAGCGGAATCGTCACGCTTTCTTCCGTGATTTATTTTATAACTTTTGCGGCCGCCATGTTATACCTCAATGTGGGATTGCTCGGGCGGAGGCTCTGGCCCACCGGGAAGAAGAGCGTAAAAATGGGCCGCCATTATCTGCTGAGATGTGTCGCTCTATTGGTGATTGTGGCCTGCCTGACCTTGCTCACACAGCGATGGGGATACCGTCTGGATGTCACCGAAGAGAAAATCCACTCCCTCTCCACCGATACTATCCGGTTGATTTCCAGCCTTGATCCGGCACGGCCCGTTTATATCCAGGCTTACCTGAGCCCACAAGTCCCGCGCAATTATTTGATCCCCCGCAATAACATCGTCTCCACTTTGCAGGAATTTGCAGCCCGAGGAAGGGGGCGGATTCAAGTAAAAATCATCGATGCGGAAAAATTCACCCCTGCCGCCCGCGAGGCTCAGGAACGTTTCAACATCCGGGCACAGCGAATTCCCCCGTCACAGCTCACTCCGGGAAGTCCGAATGAAATCTTCCTGGGGATTGGCTTGCAATGTGGTTCGCAGGAATTTGCAATTCCCTTTTTCGATCCCGGGCTTCCCGTGGAATACGAGCTGATGCGTTCGGTCCGGGTGGTTTCCGGAGCAACCCGGAGGAAGGTGGGAATCCTGCAAACCGGAGCTCAACTTATCGGCGGCTTTGATTTTCAGACGCGGCGTCAAACCACGGACTGGTCGATTATAGAGGAACTGCGCAAGCAATATGAAGTCACTCAAGTCCCTCCGGGGCAAGATTACCCGCCCGGCCTGGATGTGCTGATCGTTGCGTTGCCTCACACTCTTCAGGCCACGGAATTAATGCGCCTTACCGATTACGTCAAAACGGGAAAACCTCTGCTCCTGCTGGTGGATCCGCTGACCGCCTTCAACATCGATCTTTCTCCCGGGCAGCTTCCCGCCAGCCCATTCTCCATGTCGCCTGCACCTGAGAAAAAGAATACCAGCGTGCGGCCTTTGATGGATGTTTTGGGTGTCGATTGGCCCGAGGATCAAATTGTTTGGAGCAAATACAATCCGCATCCCCAACTGCGCTCCCTCCCCCCCGAAGTGGTTTTTTTGTCGGCAGCCAATCGTGAGGCTTCCTCCTTCAATTCGCGTGAGGCTGTCTCCTCCGGACTGCAGGAAATGGCTTTAATTTATGCGGGACGACTGAAGCCACGCGGAAATGGCGGAGCCTTTTCCCCTTTGCTTGAAACCGGAAAGGAATCAGGTTTGATCCGTTGGTCCCGACTGGTTCAACCTTCTCTTTTCGGCCCGCAAATGGTTTCCGGACTTCCTCATGAAACCACCAAGGAGTCATACGTAGTGGCGGCGCGCATCAAGGGAAGACAGGCGGAGTCGGCCGTCAATGCAATAGTCATCGCCGATGTGGATATGATGGGGGAACAATTTTTCCAGCTCAGAAAAGAGGGAGTCGAAAACCTCAACTTCGACAATGTCACCTTTCTGTTAAATGCCGTAGACCAATTGGCTGGCGACGAGTCCTTTATTGCCTTGCGCAAGCGCCGCCCGCGTCACCGCACTCTGGAGGCCGTGGAAGCCCGGACCCGGATATATGAAGAACAACGTTTGAAGGAGACCCAGGAAGCCGAGCGAGATGCCCAACAGAAGTTGAGTGAGGCACAAGCCCGTCTGGACCGAGCGGTCCAGCAGCTGGGAAACCGGCCGGACCTGGACGAACGGACAAAGCAGATCATGATCGCCAATCAGCAGAAGATTGAAAGCCGAAGGTTATCCGTGGCGCGGACCAGCATTGAAGATGAACGCCAACGCCAAATCGAGCAGAGCCGGGCCGACATGGAACTCTCGATTCGTCGGATTCAAAACACCATTAAGCTCTTGGCCGTAGCCTTGCCGCCCATTCCCGCTTTCCTGTTGTTTATCGCAGTCTCCCTGCGCCGTCTGAGGAGGGAGAAATTGGGAGTCTCCACGGATCGGTTGGTTTTGCGGCAACGGTAAGATCGCGAAAGTTTGATCACTCACGAAACACTGAGAATTCGCAAAACTCCAAAAAGCAAAAATAACTCGAAAACAACGGCATCTGAATTGATTATGAAAGAATTCATCAAAACTTTCGTCTTTTGTGGAGTGGCAGTCCTGCTGCTCATCGTGGTTCTGAACTATCAGCCCACGTTAAATCCATCCCGCCGGCATGACGACCAGGGGCAAATTTTTTATCCGCAATTCACGGATCCTCAAACGCCAAAAGTCATCGAGGTTGTGGACTACGACGAGTCCACCGCCACGGCTCGCCCCCTGAAAGTGGAGTATAAGAATCGCCGCTGGAGCATTCCCTCGCATTATGGATATCCGGCCGACGCTCAAGAGCGGCTGGCAAAGACGGCCGCCACTCTGGTTGAACTCAAGAAAGATGCCATCGTTTCCGATCGCACTGACGATCATGCCCGATACGGGGTCATCGATCCGCTGGACCCGAACAATCCCAGCCTGGCGGGGCGAGGCAAACGAGTGACCCTGCGCAATGAACAAAACGCGGTCCTGGCGGATTTCATCATTGGGAAGAATGTGGAGGGAAAGGCGGGATTCCGTTACATGCGCATTCCAAGCCAGCCACGCACCTATATGGTCAAAACCGATGCGGAACCTTCGGCCCGTTTTCAGGACTGGATTGAAACCGATCTGCTCAAAGTCTCCGCTGGCGACATTCGCAAAATCGTGGTGAACAGTTACTCCATCAATGAGAACATGGGAACGCTTCAAAATGTCGAAAGCATCAGCCTGATCAAAAGCAAGGGGCAGTGGACCCTTGGGGCCAGTGGTACCCCCAGGCAAGCAAGAGTCGATCAACTGTTGACCGCTCTCGCCAATTTGAAAATTGTGGATGTCCAGCCCAAACCCATGGGATTGAGTCAGGACTTAAAGACGCCCGAAGGAATCCGGCTCTCTCCGGAATCCATTCTTTCCCTGCGGCAGAAAGGTTTCTTTGTCACCCCGATGGGGCAGTTGCTCTCCAACGAGGGAGAGATCATGGCCGAGACTGTCTCAGGATTACAGTATACTCTGCGTTTTGGAGAAATCGCGGCCGGCAGCTCTGCCGCGGCGGCGGAATATGCAACCGCGGGCAAGCCTGCGGCCGAGGCCGGCAAAGAAAAGAGCTCACCTCCCGAAGAGAGGCGTTATCTGTTTATCACCGTCAATTACACTGCCGAAAGAGCAGCCAAATACGCGGAGGAAGGCTCTACCCCATCCGATCGCGGCAAGAGGATCGCGGATGAATTGCGGAACCGTTTTGCCGACTGGTACTACATCATTTCCGGAGCGGAATTTAATCGGCTCCGACCACACAAAAAAGACCTCCAATAATAACCGTTGGATTTAAATTAAATATTGAAATATTGTAACTGCTCAGGCCCAGGATAACGGGTAGCCACGGTGAGTTCGCTTAAGGCGGAAGCCGTGGGCGTTGAGCTGTGATGCCAACCTCCACGCCTCGCAAAATGCGCCCGAGCGTGGCTACGACACAGGGAGGTATAGAGTAATCACAAAATATTTAATTCAAACCGGCATTGCGGATCTGTGCAAATAGAGCTTTGAAGGTATGCGCCGACTCAATGGCATCCAGTGGCAGATTGGTCTCGCCGCGATAAGCCTTAATGAATGCAGCGGGATTACACCAAGTCGTGTGAAGTATTCCCATTGCCATGCTGGCTAGTTTTTCATTGGACTGCTCTCGGATCATCCGGACGGCCTGAAGCCCGGCCAACGCCACTTCGGCCTTTCGCCACGGCGATGCGACGAAGGGGAATCCTTTGACCGCAAAAAATGCGCCGGTGGGTTCAGCCCGTTCGTAATGCCAATCGCAAATGACGATGTCCCTGGGCACTAAATCCAGTGCGGGTGCGGTCCCATTCTGACTGGCTTCCCATTCCCCCAACCCACTGAAAGATCCATCCAAAAATCGGTCTCCCCAAAGCCAGAGGTTCCGGCCTGAATTTGCCAGGTGATCATGTAAGGCTTTCACCTCTCCGGCAAACAATTCCGCTTTATTCTTGCCTCGACAACGCGGGCACTCGGCTTCGCCAAGAAGAAATACTTCATCCATCCCCACATGAAATGCCTTGGCTTCACAAACGTCGGCCAATTCATCGATCAAGTCAAAAAGGATAGGGTGCAATTCTGGGTGGAGAGGGCAATAACTCCGGCAGTAGATTTTTTCATTTTGAGGATATTGGCCCGGTGTTTCATCCAGTTCCGGATGTGACCTGAGCAATCCAAAAGTCGTTTTGGCCCAGGATTGATGCCCGAGGCAATTGATCATGGGAACCAATTGGACGCCAGCTTTCTTGCACGCCGCCAAAATGCTCTGCAACTCTTCACGGGAAAGAGCGTCCGAGTCTGCCACCTCAGGCCGTTTTGTGAATTTATAATGATAATTAAATTCCACCACTAGCAGGTTGACGCCTTCGCGAGGGAGCGCTTCTTCAATGAATTTGACAAAAAGGTTCAGATCCCCTGGCGCGGGGGCGCTCAAATGAATTCCTCGGATGGGAAGAGGTGCGGCGCCCAAAACTTCTTGGGTTGGAAATAGCAAGCAACCGCACGCCACCAGCAAGAAAAAAGCAGTCTGCCATGTTTTCATAAAACCTCCAAATCAGCGTTTTCAAATCGGAAATTGTAGAAGAAAATGGCTTCTTCAGATGGTATTGATTTATGTGAAAAAAGAACAAAACATTCAGCTGAAGAGTCAACATCCGCCACCGGGCAAATCATGCAGTTCGCGGTAATGTCCCCCTGCGTCGCGTGTTTTTGAAGCAGCGGTGTAACACTGGAGTGATGATCTCAACCAAAGCAAAGTGCGGAATCTAATTTTTGATACAATCCAATTTCATACCCGACGAATCGCGGGAGTCAATGCGCGGCGGGGATTATCGACCAATAGCTGTCGGATCTCCTCTTTGGCGAATCCTTCTTTACGCAGCGCAGGGACGAATCGCGCGAAAAGAAAATCAAACGGCTTGAATTCTCCTCCTTCCGGTTCTCCTACATGGTACCAGCCGGCATCTTGAGAAAGAAGCAGCTGACTTAGCAGCTTCTCTCGCTTCAAGGTTTTGACTAGGCTTATATGCTGATCCACGGATTTCTCCCCTATCCCGTCGAGAGAGATCCAGGCCCCCTGCCGGGCCACCTCCAGAATAATAGCAACATCAGATTCTGCCTGGGCATGCACCCAAATCCAGGCAGGAGGACTGACCCCAGCCTTGCGCAGAATCTCAACTTCCTGGAGGGCTGCCGCTCCACTGGTGGTATGTGCGGCAATGATGAGGCCTGTAGCCAGATGAGTCAGAGCCGCCGCCAGAACCAGCTTTGCATCAATTTCAGAGAGAGGTGCCCCATCGACTCCCGTCTTGATAAAAGCTGGCTTGATGCCCGTCTTTCCAATTCCTTCCCGAAATTCCTGGATCCACCGTTGGGACAACTGTTCGGCGGATTCCGTATACGCGTGGGGAGGAATTCCTTTGTCCCCGGCAGCTCCGTAATATCCGGTGTTGGTCAGGATATTCAGGCCGCTAACTTTGGCCAGCCGCTTCAGCAAAAGTGGATTTCTCCCCAAATAAACAGGCGTACATTCCACCAAAGTGCGGCAACCTAATTTCCGAATCCGGATTAAATGAGGCAATGCCACTTGAAAGACCTCTTCCGGATCGTACCTCTTTTCCCCTTCGATAGCCGCGCCACCGAAGTCAACCAGGACATGCTCATGGATTAGCGTCATCCCCAACTGATCCGCCGACAATGGGCCCCGAACGGTTTGAATTATCATTCCCTGAGTCGCATAAAGACGGGAATGGATTGAACTAGCCATCACCGTCATCAATGATTGCAAAAAGAGACGCCGTTTCATAGCTCTTCTAAAGAGAAAAATTGACCATTATTAATTGTTTGGGGAGGGATAGAGCCCCATGGCATTTAAATCCGGGATCGAAATCCATTGTCTTTATTACAGGCAAGCAACACTATTTTATCGCTTAGCCGTATTTCATACCAGCCGGAAATCAGGTAAGTTCACTCGATGAGTTTTCAAGACCGCCATTGATCCGTTTCCCCAGCATGAGTCTTTGCGCCAATGCCGCCATCGGCTGCTGAAGCATGATAGTGAGAATGACCGGGATTGCCACCGCGGGAGAAAAATAGCGCAGAGCGATCACAATGCCAGCGCTGATGTTTCTCATTCCGCAACAAAAAGTCATAGTCCTAATACGCGGGGCGGGATATCCCAATAAGCGTCCGGCTCCATATCCGGCGACAAAACCCAAACTGCTCTGCAAGACCAGGAGTAATACCAGGCCGGCCACCGAACTTTTAAATCCAATCAAAATTCCCCGGGCCGCCGCGATATTAATGGTCACTACCATCATCAGAAAAAGTTTGGAAATCGGTCCGTTCAAATGGGCGTACCGGGGCCCCAATTGGCCACGGCTTAAATCGTGCAAGCTAATTCCAACGATCGTGGGAAGGACAATCATCCAAAAGAGACCCACCATCAAGCTCCGGGCGTCAAATGCCACTGCCCTACCGAGGAAGAGCCATACCGAGGCGGAGAGAACTACGGGACTGAGCAATGAATCCATGGCCACGGCAGTCAAAGCAAACGGAGGTTCCCCTTGGGAAACATTGGTCCAGATGATGGAGACAACTCCGATCGGGATCATCATCACCAGTGACGCCCCCACAAGAAAGGGAGAACCGGAGGGTAGAAATAAATGGGAAGCGATCAGGGACACCAGCGGCATGACAAGATGGACCACGGCCCAAGTTGCCAGGACGGGGATGGGGAAATATGCCACGGCACGGATTTCCCTCCAACTGATATTGAGAGCGGTCACCAACGTCATATATCCAAAAAGGAAAGGGACTGCTCCTTTCCAGCCGGAGAATTCCGGGAAGAACCATCCCATTAGCATGCCGGAAAACACCACCAGAAACATCCGGTTCTCTACATAGTGATTGAATTGGAGCAGTTGAGTTCGCAAGAGTGCTGGCATGGAATCTATTCGAAGATCATCAGGCGGACTCTGCTGACGTACCGCCAGATTACCCGGAAGAATGTATCCGGTCGGAAGAGAGGCTTACTGGTGCCACGCTTCAATGATTTTGACTATTATGCACGGATCGAATAAAAGGCAGAAGAGAAACTATCACCCTAAAGCGAGGAGAGGCCCAAGGCATGGCAATTACATTACCAGGATCCCCGCATTGCTTTGCCGATTTAGTCTGAGCCAGCGGGTGGATCGCGGGATCCTTCGCGCGACTCTCCGCCTTGCATTGTAAGACGGGTTGGCAGAGCGGATGTGCGAAGGGCGACTTCGTCACCCAAGCACGTTCCACCTTGTGCCCCGCCGATTCCTTCTTTTTTTCACCCGGCAATTCATGACAGAGCCAAAGATTAGCTGAGAATCCGTTGCAGGGCTCATGACCACCCGAGGAGAAGCCGCTAAAACGATTCCAGATTATGCGTCCTTCCCCCGGCTCCTGGATTTAGATAGCCTCTCTTCTCTTGCCGGTTTTCTCTTCTCCAGGCTTATGCCGGGGTAATCCACACGATGGTGATAAATCCCCGAAAGAGTCTCAAGGAAGCTAAAGCCAATCCGATCTAATTCCCCCAAAGTAATATTGCATTGGGAAAACTGCCCGTCGGCGGCCATCACGGAGACCAGCTTCTGAATCAAAGCCCATAAATGTTCCTCGGAACGATTCTGAGAAGCACGCGCCGCGGCTTCCACGGTATCGGCCATCATGATGATGGCAGCTTCTTTGGTTTGGGGTTTCGGTCCCGGATAGCGGAAATCCTCATCTTGAAGTTCCTCCGCTTCGTCTCCCGCCCGTTTCTGCGCCTTGGAAAAGAAACTCTGGATCAGGCGGCTGCCATGATGTTGAACGATAATGTCGCTCAGTCGCGCGGGAAGCCGGGCTGCCGCCGCAATCCGGCCGCCCGCCAAAACATGTTCGCGCAGCAAGGCAACACTGTCCTCAGGGCTCAAGTCATCATGAATGTCGCGGCCATGTTGATTTTCGATGAAAGCTTCCGGATGTTCAATCTTTCCCAAATCGTGATAGAGCGCGGCCACCCGCAAGAATAATGGATTCAGTCCGACGGTTTTGGCCGCTCCTTCGGCGAGCAGTCCCACCGTGATGCTGTGGTTATAGGTCCCCGGAGCTTTCACCACCAAGTCGCGCAGTGCCGGCAAATTCATATTACTCAGTTCCAGCAAGCGGATATCCGTAGTGACATTAAATAGCCTCTCACAAACCGGAAGCACGATGACAATAAGAGCCCCGCAGATAAGTCCGCTCACGGCGGCGGCCAGCAAAGAGGATGTCAATCCGGGTTGCTCGATTCCTCTCCCAAAACTCACCCAGAGCAAGAGCAACAAGGTAGCATTCATGAACACGGTCTTAAGCCCGGCGCTGAGAATTCCGATCCGTTGTTGAGTATTGCGGATCGCCAACACTCCGAGGAATCCCACCGCAAACACATAAACACTGTTCATGGCGGGCGGTGTCCACCCCAGAAGGGATAAGATGCCACTAAAAATGATGAATAGCACACCTGTCAGTTCACCTTTGAGGAGCGTGATCAGCATTCCGCCGAAGGCAAAGGGGAGAGCCCAAAATCCTCCCTCGGCCGAGGAAAAAGCCCACTGAAATCCAAGAGAGTTGAGCAGAGATGAGAAACCCTTGAGCAGCAAAATATGTGCCACCAAGATAAAAGCCGGCAGACCATATCTGATGGACAGACTTTTGTCCTGTTCTTTCAAGCGCCCCTGAAAGTAACCGAAGAGCCCCAATAGAACTGCAATCAGCGCGACCTTGGCAATCCGATCGAGTGGAGATCCGGCGGAGATGGAGAGATTTCGCACTGCCTCAAGCTGGCTCATTTGCTCGTCACGAACCTCATCCCCCTGCCGGACTATTACCTTTCCCTTCTTGAGTTGAAGTAAAACCGGTCCGACCGTCCCAGCCGCCTGAGCTTGACGGGCTTCGGTTAGGGTCGGATCCGGAGTCAGGTTGGGTTGCAGAAGGACCGAAAATTGTCGCGGGGCCTCCTGATCGTCTTTATTCTCAGTTTCGACTTTTTCCGAAAGGGCTTGAGCGGCCTTATCGCGAAGCATCTCCACGGAGTAAACTTGATTCCATGGCGCGCTACTTTCGCGCCGAGACCGCTGATTGATGATTTGAACTGTATTCCCGCGATGAACCAGTATCCGGCTGTCGCGGACGTAAAGCCCCTGATATTGGCGGAGAGTCTCAATTACCTTGCGGGCAAATTCGGCATTGAAGTTTTTCCCCGCCAGCAGGTTGAGCATCTTCGCTGTCGCGAGGCTGGGATGAAGCAAATTCAATTCCGCCATCAGGGCGCGCAGAGCAGAATCGACCGGAGCTTTTCCGGCCCCAACCGTTCCCTGGCTTGCTTTCCCTTTCTTGGGAAGGTTGATCCCGCCCGGCTCAGTTGATTTGAAATGGCCACTCATCTTGGCGCCGCCAACCCGGCGAGATGATGAAGACTTCAAATTTGCGGCATAATCGGGAGCTCGAATGGACTGGCAGATGGAAAAGAGGCGGTTCAGACGAAGGGAGAGCTGGTCCACCAAGTCCGGGTCATAGCGGTAGATTGGAGGCACGCCTAGCCGGGCGGCTTCTTTCAGGACTTCCCGGCTGGCGGCGTCCTCCACGGTCAAATCGACTGGGGATATCACATCCGCTCGGGCAATATCCCCAGGACGATACACGGGAATAAGAATGCGGGGATACCCCGAAAATAACAGAGTCAGCAGGATTGATAATCCCGCGACAAGAATTCCTCCATACACCCAATGCGCCAGCCGCTTCCAGGTGGAATCCGCGAGGGGAAAAGACAGAATCTTGAATTTTGATTTCGGGGTACGGCGATCTGATTTTTCCATTTCAGGGTTTGTAGAAAACGAATGAGAAGGGAATCAAAAAAATCAACGCGCCTTATGGGCGTATTAAAATATATATCGGCAATCAAAATGTTTTAAGTCATCGTAAATAAAATACCGGTTCAAAATTCTCTCGAACGAGGTTGTTAAATCCGCCCTAGCGGAAGGGGTGGCCAAGACGAAGTCGAAGCCGGAACGGTGCGAAGGCTGTCGCTTCCCGCCAGTAAAAAACTTCAGGCCACCCCTGACGCGGCCTAACGACCTCGTCTTTCCCCTTATCCAAGGAGCCGCACATGCCAGCATGGCTGACACAACAATATAATGAAAATCTCCAGACCTCACAGGTCTCGGAGACCTGTGAGGTTTTTTGTCCCGAGATTTTCTAGGGAGCTACTCATGCCAGCACGGCTGGCTCAACAAGATGATGAAAACAAGGTGGGACGCGCGATCCTTCGCGCGTCGCCAGGCCAGCCCTGCCTGCCGAGCCAGCGTGCACAGAGTGCCCGCTCCACCTTTGCCCAATTTTGATTTTCTAAGGAGCCACCCATGACGGCGCGACCGTCACAACAAGACAATGAAAATGTGGTGCTGACTCTGATAAAGAACCGTTCGTCCTGATCCGTCAGCTGACGGATCGAAGGATGGACGGTTCTTTCGTGGCAAGCCGAGCCAACCAAGGGATTAGTTAGCTTACCCTCATTGGGGAAACCTTGTTTTGCCCGTCCGCACACCCTTCGACAAGCTCAGGGTGAGCGGACTTAGATTTCATTGTTACCAAGCCGGGATTTTCTAGGGAGAGGGGCCTAGTTGTACTGGTAATTTGTTTTCGGACCCTAATGAGCATATACAGACCTTCAGCGCCAAAATGAGAGCACATCCCAAGGCTCCGACTTCAGGCAACCCGGCGAATAGCCTCCACCGCTGACCTTCGGGAAGCCCGCCAAGAAGGAATCCCAGCGGCCAGCAGACCCACGGTAAGCCCGGTCACGAGACAACCAACCCCATTCCCCATGGTTACGGGAAGCCTTTGGATAAATCCCGCTGTCAATCGTGACATGTTCAGGTTCGCCATGAGCAACATTCCCAATAGGGCGCCGGAAGCGGACCCTCCACCCGCGAGCAGCATCGACTCCGTGATGAGCAATGCCAAAACCTGGCGCTCCCTAAATCCAAGAGTTTTCATCACTCCAATCTCCCGCCAGCGTTCTCGAATGGAGAGGGCCATGGAGTTGGCTGCTACGAGAATAATCGCAAAGATCACCACTCCGCAAATGCTATTGACAAGAAATTTTACATTCCCAAAAGTGGAGAGAAAGGTCAATAGAAACGTTTTTTCAGTTTCCGTGCTTGTCGGAAAACTCGTCTCTTTGAAAAGGCGGTCAATCTTCTCCGCCACTTTGGGTACTTCGTCGATGGAGCGAGCCCGGACGGTAAATGTGCTTGTATGGTCGGCGATGGCCCCGAAACCAAGTTTTTTTAAACTTTCATTAAAATAGGAGAAATGGAAAAAGAAGCCGCCTCCATCATCCACGCCGCTCGAGTAAATGGCGCGAATTGTAAAATCCGGATCGATTTTGAACAAGGTCCCCTTCAAATGAACCTGGTCCCCAATTTTCCAGCCAAATCGTTTCACGAGGCTGATCCCCACTAGCGCGCCCGCCTGGTCTTTCAAAAATCCCGCCCTTTGTTCTTCAGGCAAAACCATATCCGAATGGACCTGGAAAAATTGATCCGTGTCAACGGCAATGTTGGGAAAAAAGTTGGAGTAATCCTTATAAAGTCCGCCAAACCACATCCAACCAATGGCGGCTTCCACTCCATCGACTTTCAGAATTTTCTGCCGGTGAGCCAGGGGAAGGAGGCTATATAGCGACACTTTGTGCCGGGTAATCAGGCGCAGCGCGGAATCCGGCGCCTGGGCGGGGTCCTGCAGTTCAGTCAACACTGCCTGAAGAATGGACACAAGAAAAAGGGATACCGCGATGCTGATCAGAGTCAGCAGGGAACGCCGCCGGTTGCGCAACAGGTTCTTGAAAATCAGGGGAAGAAACTTCATGAAGGCACCATATTCCCATTTGACTAAGCCGGAGAGTACTGGAAGCATCAGAGGATGTCAACCCCGCCTGTTTTTATGAGTGCAATTAAAGTGAGCGAAAAATGAATAAGCCTCTGACACTTGGGCAGAGGAAAGATCTCGAAAACTTGGAAGGCGTGCTCCGCGCGGAGACACAAAAGGGCTGCCGGACAGAGTCCGCCTCCTACTTTTTGCAATCCGTAATCTGACTTTTCTCTCACTTTTAATTGCGGGCTTTCTGACCCTATCGTTTGTTGGAAAATACAATGGCCACGGATGAACGCGGATGAAACGCGGACAAATGAATATAGTCGATCCCTATTTCATCCGCGCAAATCCGCGTCAATCCGTGGCTAAAAAATCGACACGGGAATTGGTCCTGGAAACATTTCCAGAGACAACCGCAAAAGAATTTTGTTTTCCAACAAGCCCACTTCACAGGACCAGTGCATAAGGCGCACTGGCCGGTGAGCGAGAAACGATAGGAAGTGAGCCTCTTCCATCGACATTTTGCCTTCAATGATTCCATGGAGACGGCCCCTGAGCAAAAATCAACCCATAGATCGCACTGATCTGCTCGCTGGCCGCTTTGAGGCTCGAGTTGGAAATTTGGAACTGATGGAATAAACTTTAGTAAAAGGCGTCGTATTTTCCGACAATCTTGGACAGCAGCGAGATAAAATGACATGGCGAACGCTAGGCAAAATCAATAATGAAAACTCGCTCGGCCTAGCAAGGCGGGATCATATCGGCACCTTGTTTGTGCAGACATGTTGTGCTTCAGCCAGGGCCAGGTTAGGAGGTATAAAGGGCGAAGCCGATGTCTGAATCTTGCAGCTTTTTATCACTTTTACTTTTGAATTATTATCCTCATTCAACTGGACGGTCCTGCCGTCAGCAAGGATTCCCATGAAAAAAATGACTATCCTTCTCCCCTTTTTTTGGCTTCTCCTTTGTGTAACCACCGCTCTCCTAGGTCAAGATGCCGGACCTTCCAATCCAATTGCCATAAAGAACCGGCTCGAAACGCCTCAGCGCAATGTGAAGATGACCAACGGTACTCTGAAAACCGTTTTTGACAATAATCTTAAATTCCTGACGGACAAGTTTCCGCTGGACGACCTGCTTTATGTGTTCCGGGAACGGGCTGGAATGGCCAATCCACCAGGCCGCCCTTTCTCCTGGGATAAAGGCGGCCCGCAGGTGACTGGGTCGGTCATGGGTATTTTCCTGATGGGTGCTGGAAATGCCCTGCGCTGGGAAGAACACCCTGTTTTGAAAGAACGGATGAATAAGGCCATTGATGGCCTCGAAGACTGCCGGCAGCCCAACGGTTTCCTTATGGGCTACCGGGAACAAGATACTCCCGTCCGGGAAAATGCCAATTATGTGCGTTCCTGGATCACGCACGGATTGATCGATGCCGCACTGGCGGGGAATCCCAAGGCCCTGACATTGATTCGAGGTCAACTGGACTGTTTCAATCATTCTGAATACCTCTCCAAAGTGGTCGACAGGGAGCGCGGCTACATTCCGGATCACTGGATACCCTACCAGGGAATGATCTCCTCTACCCGAATGTACCTTTCGCCTTTAGGGAGGCGGGACGATCTTGACCTGATTTTGAATCACTACCAGGAAGACTGGTGGCTGGAGCAGCTGATTGCCAATGATGATCGCGCTATTTACAATCGGCCTGAATCTCACTGTTACGAGATCACTGCCTTCGAGGCCTATCTGGATTTATATCGCATCACAGGAGACATGAAATACCTCCGTGCGGTTCTCAACGCGTGGGAAATGCTCCGCGACAAGTGGCAGATGCCTGGGGGCTCTTGGGCTTTGTGCGAACGGAAACGATATCCACCCAAGTCTTATCTGATGGGGAGTGAGAGTCGCAGTGGTGAGCTCTGTTGCGCGGTCTTCTGGATCAAGCTGAATCAGAGGCTGCACCTGCTTTTCCCGGATGTCGAAGCCTACGTGGGCGAAATAGAGAAGAGTATTTATAACGCCGGGATTGGGAACCAGCTTGGCGGGAACGCCATCAGCTATCACACCATCCTGCACGGGCAAAAAGAGAGGCCGATAGAACCTCCGGAAGGGACCTGTTGTGAAGGGCAAGGGGTGCGCCTGTTCGGCTCGCTGCCGGAATACCTCTATTCCTTTTCACCGGAGGGAATTTACGTGGATCTTTATGCCCCTTCGGAAATCAGTTGGAAGCACCAAGAAGCCACAATTACTCTAGTCGACAAGACAGCGTTTCCTTACGATGGCAATGTGGAATTGAATCTCCATTGTTCGCAATCAGCTTCCTTTCGAATGAGCCTGCGGATTCCCTCCTATGCGGCAAACCCGGTCGAAATCTTCGTCAATGGCAAGCCAGCGGGCGCCGGAATCCCCGGCCATTACTTGCACCTGGATCGAAGCTGGCGGGACGGAGACTCTGTCCGGTTCCAGATCTCCATGGAATTGAAAATTCACCGCTATGAAGGGTATGACCAGATTCCAGGATATGACCGCTACTGGCTGGAGAGAGGGCCCGCTCTACTGGCGCTCCAGGGGAAATTCAACCTCCCGGGCGGCATCCGCATTCTCAACGATGCCGGCTCCCCGGCGTCCTGGCTGATGCCGGTTCCCGACCGCCCCCTGCATTATCGCATCGCCATCGAGAAGGGATACTGGGGGCTGAGAGAAGACGAGGCCTGGTCTGAGAAGTTCTTCGAATACCTTCCGTACTGGGAGATTCCCCTGGACCAGCCGTTTACCGTCTTCCCCGTCATTCAAGGCAAATAGGAATTCTAAAATATGCAGGGTATATAAATAAAGGCTTGGCTGGAATGGAGGCTGGTGACGTGATGCCACCACCCGCAACGGACAATCCGCAAGGGACGAACCATTTATTATTCCTTTATCGTTCTACCTGGGGTATTCCTATTTCAATACAGAAAAACGAGATGTGACCCTTTATTTCCCGGATTGGGGCAGACAGCCAATTTAGGGCATGTTTTTGGGCTTTAAATGGCCATTTTAGGTGTCGAAAAGAGGTAAATAAACAGTAGGCCAGGGATCTGGGAATGGCGATATGGCTTTTTTTTAGCTTTCTTGCAGAAGGAAGGGTCTGCTCCGTGAAAAGCGAACCGGGCCAAGTGCCTGGACAAACCGGTGCATAACCTAGGGGGCTGTGGTCCATGACCGGAGAAAGAATGAAACACCCTTATTTTTTCCTGGACAGACACTCCTCTTCGAATCAGCTGACTTAATTGTCTGCAAATAATCATGACTAATACAAACGCATTATTGATAGTTACAAAAACCTCTTAAGGCCCGAAGGGCCGCATTATCTCAGCCCGGGGCTGAACGAAGTGAAGCCCCGGGATTAGACCATTACAAATTTAGCTGCTAGCCCTGCAGGGGCGATTTACTTCCTTTCCTCCTTTTTAATAAATCGCCCTTTCAGGGCTCGCCGGATTATTCAGAGGGTTTACGTCATTCCCCGGGGCTTCATTTCATTTCGCCCCGGGCTATGGTAACTTGCCCTTTCAGGGCAGCTGTAGCTGCATCATGAGGACCTTAAATAAAAAAAAATTATCCAATGTATCAAAGAATAATGCGTTTGTATTAGTTAGAGGAGATTGGCAATATTTAAGGTCTGGTCCCATTCCCCTTTTAGAAGAACTGAGACTCTTCATCATTTAACCTTTCTGCCCTCTACTCTAATTTAACTTGGGACAGATGTCTCAATGATATTGGCACAGAGGGTCGTCTTGAAAATTCGCCCCATGTCGGCTCCTTAACGCAAAGGTACGAACGCCGCAC
Source organism: uncultured Acidobacteriota bacterium (assembly GCA_963803155.1). Lineage (GTDB taxonomy): Bacteria > Acidobacteriota > Terriglobia > Versatilivoradales > Versatilivoraceae > CAWDMN01. The sequence continues at coordinate 20,238 of CAWDMN010000105.1, read as the reverse complement.
TAGCACAGCAATTCGACATCTCGCAGGGAGAAAGCAAACTACTCAATTATTAAGGGAAGGCACATTTTCCCTGGAGCCGCTTCACCAATCAAGGCTGCCATTTCCTCCTGCGGCTGAGCGTTTTAGCTTCCCGCAGCTTTGACCAGCACGATTTCCCCTTTGGCTGAATTGGAATTGGCTTCCAGACTCTTTCTTAAACCAAAATAGCTTTCGGGGCTAAATTGCCTGGAGTCGATGAGAAACCTTTTGTTGAACTCAATCGATGAATTCTTATTGCCTCCCGTCGAAATGGAGGTCAGATACTGAAGAGCAAAATCTACTTCCGTTGTTTTTAGCGACAGATTTTCTGGCAGAGATTTTGCAACATATCCAGCAGGCAAAAGGAGCGATTCTTGCAGATAGACGCCAATGGTCGTGGTCAAGATAAAGGGGTATTTACGCTCAGCCAGCTTGGCTTTGGCTACGATATCAACCAGCACTCGCTCGAAATGATTTGCGGAAAGAGGCGCCTTAACCGACATGCTGTTTCCTGCCATTGAGGCATATCCCGGCACTTCATAACGGAGGCTCAAGCTAAATGGGGTTTCAAGATCTTCGGGGTCCGAGGTGGACCATTGGGTCAAAATCGCCGCCGAATTCCATTGAGTTAGAATCTGCTTCCAGCGCTGGCTGTAATCTTCACTTTTAGTCCTTTTGCGCCAATTGCGGAGGTCCGTGTCGTAAAATCCCAGACTGGTGATATTCACCGTGCTTGTCAGCCGGCCATTTTCATCAATCTGGCTTTGGGCCGTGATCGTGCCCGCATTTTCTTTAGCCGGGATGGGTGGGATTTTTTGGAGCTCTTCTCCTTGGGGTTTGCACACCAGCAGGGGTGCTTCTCCTGCATAGCCTGGCAATAGATTATTTCTATAAAGGGCAATCGTAGGATCGTATAAACGATAGCCGCCTTTCTGATCAGGCACAGCCACAATCATATGCTGGAAAATGTCGTGCGGCACTTCCTGATCGAAGACTCTGCCGTAGCCGGTTGCTGCTGGATAGCTTTCTATTCCCGCCGCTCTAAGCATGGCGCACATCAGCACCGCCACGTCGCGGCAAACGCCAAAGCGGTCAGCCAGGGTCTGGGTGGCTGGCTTGCCTTTATACGCCGACACTGAAGTCATTCCCTTATAGCTGATATTTTTTCGCAAGTAGCAGAGAATTTTCAAAATTTTTTCTTCATCGTTTTTCAAATCCCGCGTGAGTTCGGCTACCAGATTACGCAAGCTGTCGTTTTCGTCCGTGGAAGACTGGTTGATTTGGTAAGAGGTGCGGCTGATGTCTTGCCAAGATCCGATAGTTGAGGCCAGCAGGCGGGCAGAGAAGTGCAGGCGTGTATTCCAGCCCGGCTCAGATATGAATGGAGGAATATCCCTTGCCTCCCAAAGATAAGTAATTCGACCATCTTTTTTCATTTTGTTGAATTGGATGCCAAGCTTTTCGGCGTACTTCACCAAGTAGTTTAATGGCTTCTCTTCCGGCCCATTGATCTCAATTCTAGTATAGAGGACCGGTTCATCTTCCTGCAGGTATTTGCCTTCTTTTAATTCAAAATCAGAAGAAACAGGCCGGGTGCACTTTTCTTCCACTTCATATTCAACCGCATCCCCCACCTGGAGATTCTCAAAAGAAATTTGCTTTAGCCTCATGCTACTGTCAGTGACATTCATCTGGCTGTACATGGGATTGATCAAATCAGTGATCATCCCAGCCGGCATTTCAATGACTTTACCTTCAGGCTTGATGACACGGACAAACAGAACATTAGCCTCGCTACGATAGCTGTAGTATTCATATGCGGGCATAGCCGCAAAAAAACTCACGGCTGGTTCGGTAAGAATCTTGATCAGGAAATAATTCCGGTCGGAATAAGTGCCGTCCATCTCGTAACGGATCTCACGGCGCTTTTCCACAAAAATTAGGTTGGCTTTGGGAAATTTTTCCAGTTCTTTGCCTCGAGCCAGCTTTTTCATTACATCAGGACTCGCAGTGGTTTCCAGGACCGAAGGAGCCGCCGACAATGAAAGGGAAAAAATAATCGGCAGCAAAATAGCGCGGCAATTCAAGTTTCTCACGACTGGACTCCTCATCAATGACAAAGTTTTCAATCCTCTAATCCATGGCAACTTGCATTGCCATGAAATTATTGTCTCTTCTTACATTGAAACGATCAGTCCGGGCGTTTATTAACAACTTATTTGGCTTCACCCCCAAAATGCCCCTAGAAACTAGAAAAAGGTGCCTGACTTGACTATTTGACTATTTCCAATTATTGAAAATTGGCTGTAAAATTGAGGACACGAGGATCAAAGGGGAATCAAGAAAGGGTCGGGACGGCAGGTGACCGATGGGCAGATGTCGCCGAATATGCTTTCCGGGGGCTTTCTATCACTGCATCAATCGTGGGAATCGGCGGGAACAGATATACCGCGATGATTCGGACTACCGGCAAATGCTGGAAGGTTTGGAGAAGATCAGTAGCCGGTACAAGGTGCGAATTCATAGCTATTGTCTTATGCCCAACCATTTCCATCTCTTGATCGAGCAGCAGGATTTATCGGTATCTCTGGCCATGCGGTCCCTCGCGACGAGCTATGCCCGCTACTTCAACAATAAATATCACAAGGTTGGGCATGTCTTTCAAGGACGGTTTCGCGGAATCTTATGCGACAAGCGATCCTATCTGCTGGAACTGGTTCGGTATATCCATCTGAATCCCGTGCGGGCTCGGTTGGTTCAATGGCCGCAGGAGTGGGAATGGAGCAGCTTCGCGGCATATTTGGGGAAAAGCAAAAATGAATGGCTATTTCAAAAAGATGTAATGGAAATATTTGGAAGGCAACCTCGCCATCGGCTGCAGGAGTTTTTGGCGCAGGCGCCAGATCTGAGGCCGGAACAAATTTATCCGTTGCCCTCGCTGCCGATGCTGGGAAACAAGGATTTCATCAGCCGGGTGAGCGAAGAAGGCGAACCCAGACGCAGGCGGCGACGCGCATACACAAGGCAAAAGATGTCCTTGTCAGAACTGGCGGAGCTGTTGGCCGGGGCAGAGGGGATGACGCTTGCGGAATTCCGTCGAAGCCACAAAGGCGCCCGGCAGCAAACGGAAGTTCGGGAACGCTTTGTACATGTGGCAACACGGAGCATGTTTTATCCTGCCATAGAAGTCGCCCGTTTTTTGGGAGTACATCCCAGTGCAGCGACCAGGATGAATCGCCGATATGACGCCAAAATCCAAAACCATCCTCAACTTGAAGATCGACTCATGGGCCTGCTCATGCAAGATGGGAAGCAGGTGGAAATAGTCAAATAGTCAAGTCAGGCACCCAGCTCCCTTGACCAGATTGTGGGATATGACCGCTACTGGCTGGAGAGAGGGCCCGCTCTACTGGCGCTCCAGGGGAAATTCAACCTCCCGGGCGGCATCCGGATTCTCAACGATGCTGGCGCCCCGGCGTCCTGGCTGATGCCGGTTCCCGGCCGCCCCCTGCATTATCGTATTGCCATTGAAAAGGGATATTGGGGATTGAGAGACGACGAGGCTTGGTCCGAGAAATTCTTCGAATACCTTCCGTACTGGGAGATTCCCCTGGACCAGCCATTTACCGTCTTCCCCGTCATTCAAGGGAAATAGGGAATGTTAAATATGAATGGAACATAAATGAATAGTGCCATTTTCAAATCGCATGGATTTAGACAACTCTATAGCCCGTGTTGAAAATGGCATATTGTTTGATGCTATTTGTTGATTTGCATTTGATACGATGATAAATTGTTCCATGCTTTCATCATGACAACTCTTTTTCAGACCTGATTCTCCGTTTACGTACACGACGCTGGGAAAGAGCACTCACAGAAAGTCTCATTCATATTTTATCTGTCGGCAATGCGTGCTTCGCGCAGGCATATTGTTGTCCATGCTTGCTTGAACAAGGCGAGATTCACATTCCCAGAACAGGGAATGATTCCTTCAGGCTCAGCACAATCCGTTGATACTGCCTTGTGTGCCGCCCGTGGTGAAGCAACTTCTGAAATTATGCCTACGGATTTCTGGAAAGCAGAAAGTGAAATGGAAAATCAATTTTTCGAACATCCCATCCTGAATTCGCCCTATGAATACCCCGGCCGGTACTGGGAACTTGATGCTCAAGGACAGCCCACTCAGCGAATTATCGAACGCCGCCGCCTGGCAGAATTTATCACTCCAATCCCTAAACCAAAGAAACAGAGAACTGCGGCAAGCCAGACAGAGATTGTATTCGATGAGGGGCTAGGGCTTTCGACTGCCAAGCAACAATATGATCCCACCCCGATTATTAATGAATTACGCCATTATGTAGACCAATGGCGCACCTTGCCATCTGATAATTGGCAAGTCTCACCTGAAACTGCTCGATTGCTCCAACATTGGCGGCACCATAAATTTTGGGGCATTCGTCCATTTTTCTGCCAGGTGGAGGCAATCGAGACTCTCATTTGGTTAACTGAAGTCGCGCCACAAGCAGGCAAAGCTGGGAAAGGAATTCTGGACCATCTTGTGAATGCCAACAACGATGCAAATCCGGAGTTAATGCGCCTCGCCCTTAAATTAGCCACGGGTGCAGGAAAAACAACGGTTATGGCTATGATTATAGCCTGGCAAACCATTAATGCGGTCCGGCATCCGCAGAGCCGTAAATTTTCTCGCGGCTTCCTGGTTGTTTCACCTGGGCTCACGATCCGTGATCGGCTGCGAGTGCTGCAGCCCAACGATCCTGACAGTTACTATGCCAGCCGGGAGTTAGTGCCTACAGATCTCTTGGAAGATGTAAATCGCGCCAAAATCGTCATCACGAATTTCCATGCCTTTAAATGTCGTGAACGAATTGAGCTTTCCAAAGGGGGCCGCTCGCTCTTGCAAGGACGCGGCGAATCGCTTAACACGCTTGAGACGGCAGGTCAGATGCTCCAAAGGGTCATGCCTGATTTGATGGGGCTAAAGAATATTCTTGTCATTAATGACGAAGCTCACCATTGCTACCGTGAAAAACCAGAAGCGTCAACGGATGAGGACTTAAAAGGTGATGAACGAAAGGAAGCCGAGAAAAACAATGAGGCTGCCCGGCTCTGGATTTCGGGACTTGAAGCGGTAAATCGGAAAATCGGCCTCACGCGAGTCATTGATTTGTCCGCCACACCATTCTTCCTGCGCGGTTCCGGTTATGCGGAAGGCACTCTCTTCCCTTGGACCATGAGCGACTTTTCACTAATGGACGCCATCGAGTGCGGCATCGTTAAATTGCCTCGCGTTCCAGTGGCAGACAATATCCCAGGCGTGGATATGCCCATGTACCGCGATTTGTGGAAACATATCCGATCGAAAATGCCCAAAAAAGGAAGAGGAAAATCCAACAGCCTCGATCCTCTGAGCCTGCCTCCCCAACTCCAAACGGCATTGGAAGCTCTTTATGGCCATTACCAAAAGACTTTCAGTCTTTGGGCAGAATCGGGAATTAATGTCCCCCCTTGTTTTATTGTGGTTTGCAACAACACTTCCACCTCCAAACTCGTCTACGACTACATCTCTGGATTTCAACGCCAAAACGAGGACGGATCGGTAAACCTAGAAAATGGCCGGCTTGCTCTGTTTCGCAATTTTGATGAAAATGGCAATCCTCTAGCTCGGCCCAACACGATATTGATCGACAGTGAACAACTCGAATCGGGGGAAGGGCTGGATGACAATTTTCGCGGCATGGCCTCCGATGAAATCGAACGGTTCCGACGCGAAATAATCGAGCGCAGTGGTGACCGCCGTCAAGCGGAGAACCTCTCCGATCAGGAACTTTTACGGGAAGTGATGAACACGGTCGGAAAACCAGGGCGCTTGGGTGGTTCCATCCGCTGTGTCGTCTCGGTCTCCATGCTCACCGAAGGGTGGGATGCCAACACCGTGACGCATGTGCTCGGTGTGAGAGCCTTCGGAACCCAACTCCTTTGCGAACAAGTCATCGGACGCGCCTTGCGCCGCCAATCTTACGACCTGAACGAAGAAAATCTATTCAATGTGGAATACGCCGATGTGCTGGGGATCCCCTTCGATTTCACGGCCAAACCAGTTGTTGCGCCCCCACAGCCTCCTCGAGAAACCATCCATGTCAAAGCCATGCGGCCCGAGCGAGATCATTTGGAAATCCGTTTTCCACGGGTCGAGGGCTATCGCATCGAGTTGCCTGAAGAACGATTGACCGCTCAATTCAATGAAGACTCAGTTTTGGAATTGACGCCGGACCTTGTTGGCGCCACAGAAACCCAGAACTCCGGCATCATCGGAGAAAAGATAGATCTGAACTTGGTCCACACCGGGAACATCCGTCCATCGCAGGTATTGTATGAGTTGACTTCCCACCTGGTGCTCTATAAGTGGCGGGATCCGGGAGAAGCCCCCAAGCTTCACCTTTTCGGCCAACTGAAACGCATCGCGAAACAATGGCTGGATGATGGTTTCCTAGTCTGCAAAGGTGGAACTTACCCTGCACAACTTGCATACAAAATGCTGGCAGACGTGGCATGTGAGCGCATCATAGCAGGAATAAACCGCAAATGGATTGGAAAACGGCCCATCCAGGCAATCCTTGATCCTTATAACCCTACAGGTTCCACTGCTCATGTAAATTTCAACACCTCGAAAAAGAACCGCTGGCAAACCGATGCCAGCCGCTGCCACATCAATTGGGTCATTCTCGACAGCGATTGGGAAGCAGAGTTTTGCCGTGTGGCCGAAAAACACTCAAAGGTTCGGGCATATGTAAAAAACCAAAACCTTGGCCTCGAAGTGCCTTATCGTTATGCCGCTGAAATGCGAAGGTATCTCCCCGATTTTATTGTGCTGGTGGAGGATGGCCACGGAGAAAACGACCTGCTGCACCTAATCGTCGAAATCAAAGGGTATCGGCGAGAGGATGCGAAGGACAAAAAAAACACCATGGAAACCTACTGGGTGCCAGGCGTCAATAACCTCGGTAGTTACGGACGCTGGGATTTTGCTGAGTTCACTGAGGTTTACCAGATCGAAGCTGATTTTAATGCCAAGGTCGAAAGTGAATTTAATAAGATGTTGGAGCGCTTTTGAAGAGTGAAGGGTGAAGGGTGAAGAGTGAAGTTTGAAGAGTAAAAGGTGAAGGGTGAAGTTTGAAGGGGGAAAGGGCTGGATGAATGAAGAGTGATTTGCCGGAAAGGACATTTGAGTTTGCCAAGGGAATTGTCGGTTTGTGCCGGCAACTCGATGGCACACCGGGAGTGCCAAGAACCTTGTCCAATCAGCTTTTGCGGTCAGGAACCTCGATTGGCGCTAATGTTGAGGAAGGCCAGGGCTCCCAAAGCCAGGCGGACTTCATTAGCAAATACAGTATCGCCTGCAAGGAAGCCCGCGAAACCCACTACTGGCTCCGTTTAATCCTGGCGACAGAACTGCTCGATGCCCCAAGAATTGATCCTCTCATCAAGGAATGCAATGAACTCATTGCCATCCTTACCAGCATCATCATCAAGTTGCGGTCAAAAAAAGGACAGCCATGAACTTCTCATTTCTGACTTTAAAATTTCAAACTTCACCCTTCAAACTTCACTCTTCACACTTCACTCTTCACACTTTTATTGAGGTTGTGCAATGCCAGCAACACGTTTGAAAATATTTATCGGCAGCGTGCAAAAGGAGTTTGCGCAAATCCGTCTGGACTTGAAGGCGTTCCTCCTTGGTGATGCGGTCTTACATCGTTTTATTTCCGAGGTTTTTCTTTTTGAGGAGCTTCCGGCCACAGACCGGCGTGCGGACCAGCTCTACCTCGAAGAAGTGGAGCGTTGCGATATCTATTTGGGAATCTTCGGGTATGAGTACGGAAGCGAGGGCCAAGACGGCATCTCTCCCACGGAACACGAATACCTGCATGCCACTAAAAAACAAAAAACCAGACTGGTCTATGTGTGGGGATCGGATGAAAAGAAACGCGACCCCAAAATGGGACAGTTGATCCGCAAAGCCAGCAGCGAACTCATTCGCCGCCGCATCGAAGATGTCAATGCCCTTACGTCTGAGGTCTACTCAAGTCTTGTCCGCCTTCTGGATGAAAAGGATGCTTTACGTGTTCCACCTTTTGATACTTCTGCCTGCGAAGGCGCCACGCAAGCCAGTCTTTCCCGAAAGCGTATCGAGTGGTTTTTGGAAACAGCCCGCCGCGAGCGGGGCTTCCCTCTCAAAGCCAACACAACTACGCAGGCTCTACTGGCGCATCTAAACCTGCTTGACGGCAAATCGCCCACCAATGCCGCGATTCTCCTTTTTGGAGCGGCTCCCCAGCGTTTTCATCGCGCCGCTGAAACCAAATGCGTGCACTGTCACGGCACTGAATACCGGCGCCCTTTTGGTTCGCAGCAGATTTATACTGGCGATCTTTTTGAGCAGGTTAATCAGGCCCGCGACTTCGTACTCGCCAAAATCAACCGGGCCATTGGCATTCGTTCAGCGGGTCCCACGGCGCCAGCCACTTACGAACTCCCCCCTGATGCCATTGGAGAGGCCATTGTCAACGCCATCGCCCATCGTGACTACAATAGCAACGGATCGGTGGAGGTGCGTCTTTTTGCCGACCGCCTGGAGGTCTGGAATCCTGGCCGATTACCCAGCACTTTGACATTGGAGAGTCTTCGTGATGACCATCCGTCTGTTCCCAACAATCCGCTCATTGCCGAATCGCTCTACTTGGCCCGGTACGTCGAGAAAGTAGGCTCCGGCACCCAAAATATGATCGGTTTATGCCGGGAAGCGGGACTAGCCGAGCCCCAATTCGAGCAGCGAATGGGCTTTTTTGTCATCACGCTTTGGCGGGATTGGCTAACCGAGGAGGTAATGACCTCATTGGGTTTGTCCGACCGGCAGCGGCTCGCATTAGACTCCGTAAGGAAATATGGCTTCATTAACAATACGGGCTATCAAGCTCAGATAAAGGTATCAAAACGAACTGCTCACCGAGATCTCACGGATATGGTTGAGAAAGGGGTTCTCGAAAAACAAGGCATAACAGGGAAAGGGACTCGTTATGTTTCCTCCAAAGGGGTCAAGAAGGGGCCAAAGGGGCCATAGAATCGGCTCATAAATAGTTCAAATGGCCCTTCGACTGAATCGGATGGAATGGCAATCCGAAACTCATCGCAACCTGCTTGGATGGGACAACCTGACGTTGAGAATGTGAGGAACAGGGACAAAATGGGGACATTGGGGACATTAGAATTGGTTCATTCGCTCAATCGTGAACGGAACATAGACTGGACAAACAGGAAATTGCATGGCGGGAAAGCAAAAGCCTCATAAAGGCCTCAAACGCATCATAGGCCACCAAGAATGGCAGGGCAGGGTTGAAGGTAGAAGGGTGAAGAGTGAAGGGTGAAATGGAAGAGCATAGGAGAGATTTGCCAGAGCGAAGCTTTGAGTTTGCCAAGCGGATTGTGGCACTTTGCCAGACACTGGACCAATCCCCAGTAGTCAGCCGAACGCTAGTTCATCAGTTGCTGCGTTCTGGCACTTCGGTTGGGGCCAATATCGAAGAGGGACAGGGAAGCCAGAGCCGGGCCGATTTTATTTCCAAATACTCCATTGCCTGCAAGGAAGCCCGCGAAACTCATTATTGGCTGCGCCTGCTGGCTACAACTGAAGTCGTGCCAGCAAATAAATTGAAAGACCTCATCGACGAAGCCAACCAACTCGTTGCCATTTTAATTTCGATTATAAAGAAGTGCAGAACAAAAAAGAAGGTAGAAGAGTGAAGAGTGAAGTAAAAAGAGCAAAAGGAGAAGATCAAAGGGTGAAATCAGAAGGCAGAATGAAGAAGAGTGAAGAGTGAAGGGAGAAGAGTGAATAGGCAAGTCAAAGAAAAAGAAGAAGCGGCATTTCTTTCACTCTTCACCCTTCTAAATTTCACTCTTCACTCTTCACCCTTCAAAAAACCATGGCGAAAAAAATAAACGGTAAAACGGTCGAAACCCTCACGCACGAAGATGCGACGCGAAAAAACATTCCGACGGCGGAATACCAGTCCGTGCTGAAAAAGGAAGAAAAGTCGCCGATTCAGATTGCCTACGAACGCCGCAATCGCGACCTCGATCCGCAACTTGTCTGGCGTGGCAAGGATGAGCAGGACTGGAGCGATTTGGTGGTACAAGCCCCGCCTCTTTATATTCAGGAAAAAGTCCATCCCAAAGTGCTGATAGACGATTTAGTGGCAAGTTCCGAGTGGCTAGCGGCTAGTGAAGTACAAGGCACAGGCCACCAGTCACAAACCACTAGCCACCGGTCACAAGCCACTCCCCGCCAGCTCGACCTTTTCGCCGATTTCAACGGAATCCCCAAAGGTGTGGACAAAACAGAATTTTATCAGCATGACCAAAACTGGTCCAACCGCATGATCCTTGGCGACAGCTTACAAGTTATGGCCTCCTTGGCCGAGCGAGAAGGCTTGCGAGGCAAAGTTCAGTGCATTTATTTCGACCCACCTTACGGAATCAAATTTAATAGCAATTTCCAATGGAGCACAACTAGCCGTGATGTGAAGGATGGTAACACCAACCATATTACACGTGAGCCTGAACAGGTTAAGGCATTTCGAGATACATGGCGTGATGGCATCCACAGCTACCTCACTTACCTTCGTGACCGCCTCACCGTTGCCCGTGATCTGCTCACTGATTCGGGCTCCATCTTTATGCAGATCGGTGATGAAAATGTCCACCGCGTTCGTGCGGTGATGGATGAGGTGTTTGGGGAAGATGACTGTGTATCGCTTATCGGTTTCGCAAAGACATCGGGCTCAACTGAAGAGCATCTTGGTCAGACGACCGACTACCTCTTGTGGTATTGCAAAGATAAGTCTCGGGTGAAATACAGGCCGGCGCTGAAACATAAGAAACCGGGCGAAAAAGGTGGCACCAACTATAACCGCATCCGTGACGCATCCGGAATTAGCCAAGCCCTCACAGAATCAAAACTCAGTGATCCGCGAATTGCTACTGGTGATTTGCGTATCTACTCACTTGACAACCTGACCTCGCAAAGTGCTGGCCGTGATAAAGGCGAGGGCGCTGCATCTTGGTTCGGTGTCGAAATCGATGGCAGAATCTACAAACCTTCACTTTCGGTTCGATGGAAAACAAACGAGCAGGGGATGGAGCGTCTCAAAGCTGCAAGTCGCCTGGAGGCTACAACAAGCCGGCTGGGCTATGTTCGCTATCTTGACGATTTCCCAGCCGTTCAGATTTCCAATCGTTGGGACGATGTCGGCGCGAGCTTCATGGCGGACAAAATTTATGTCGTCCAAACTTCGCAGACTGTGATTCAACGCTGCCTCCTAATGTCCACGGACCCTGGAGATCTCGTGCTTGATCCGACCTGCGGATCTGGTACAACTGCCTATGTGGCCGAACAATGGGGCCGCCGTTGGATCACTATTGACACCTCGCGGGTAGCACTGGCACTGGCTCGTGCCCGTATCATGGGTGCACGCTATCCCTATTATTTGTTGGCAGATTCCCGAGATGGCCAATTCAAAGAGGCTGAAGTCACCCGTACCGTGCCGAGTTCACAGCCCGTGCATGAAAACATCCGTCAAGGCTTCATCTATGAGCGCGTACCGCACATCATGCTTAGTTCCATTACCAAAAATACGGAGATTGATGTCATCTGGGAGAAGTGGCAGGCGAAGCTGGAGCCGATACGCGGAAAACTAAATGCAGCGCTGAAGAAGCAATGGCAAGATTGGGAAATCCCGCGAGAGGTGGAAAAGGGGTGGTCGGAGACAGCTAAGAAGTGGCACGCTGACTGGTGGCATGCACGTATCAGCCGGCAAAAGGAGATCGATACTTCCATCGTCTCTAAAGCTGATTTTGAGTACCTCTACGACAAACCCTATATCGACAATCGAAAAGTCCGCGTAGCTGGTCCATTTACCGTTGAAAGCCTCTCGCCACACCGTGTTCTGGGTGTAGATGAAAACGATGAACTAATCGACACCGTCAAAGAAAAGAGTTCAGCCTATGAAGATAAACAATCCTTTGCGCAAATGATTTTGGAGAATCTAAAAGCGGCTGGCGTTCAGCAGGCGCACAAGGAAGGCAGAATCACCTTCACCTCGCTTACGCCCTGGCCCGGCGATCTGGTTGGTGCTGAAGGGCGTTACTTTGAACGTGGCACCCAAATAGGTAAAGAGAAGCGTGCCGCCATTTTTATTGGCCCAGAATTTGGCACCGTCACACGCCCCGATCTGGTGCAAGCTGCGCGCGAAGCAGGCGATGCCGATTTCGACGTGCTCATCGCGTGTGCCTTCAACTATGAAGCTCACGCCACCGAGTTCAACAAACTGGGCCGCATCCCGGTTCTCAAGGCACGAATGAATGCCGACCTTCACATGTCCGACGACCTCAAAAACACCGGTAAGGGCAACCTGTTTGTTATTTTCGGCGAACCAGATATTGTCATCCTTCATGCGGATGACGGTCAAATACAGGTAAAGGTAAAAGGAGTGGATGTTTTCCATCCCAATACCGGCGAGGTTCACAGCGACGGTCCAGATGGTATTGCATGCTGGTTTATCGATACCGATTACAACGAAGAAAGCTTCTTCGTTCGTCATGCATATTTTCTTGGTGCCAACGATCCTTACAGTGCTTTAAAAACCACCTTAAAAGCCGAAATCAACGAAGAAGCCTGGGCAACCTTGCATAGCGACACTTCCCGCCCCTTCGAAAAACCAAAGAGCGGCAGGATCGCTGTCAAAGTGATCAACCACCTCGGGGATGAGGTGATGAAAGTATTTAAGACCGCATAGGGGAGTCAAGCAAATGGCCATTAACCTGTCGTTGCAGCCGTTGCCAACACCCAAATCATTCAGCAATATTTCACTCGATGTTGCTGCAATGGGTCCTCCGATTCCAGCAATCGAACGCATAAAACTCTTCAGTGATAAACAGTGGGAAGAATTTGTCCTCGAATGGGCTGATTCTCTCCGAGAAAAATACAGCCGAGTGGACCGATGCGGCGGTGCTGGAGATATGGGTCTTGATGTTATTGGTACCTGCAAGGAAGACGAATCCCTTTGGGACAACTACCAGTGTAAGCATTATAATGCTCCACTATCACCTTCTGACATCTGGGTGGAACTCGGAAAGCTTGTCTTCTATTCTTATCGAGGGGATTACACATTTCCAAGAAAATACTACTTTGTTGCACCACAAGGTGCAGGAACGAAGTTGTCCAATTTTCTCAAAAAGCCTGATGAACTCCGCGCTCAACTCATTACCAATTGGGACTCTTATTGCAAATTAGGAATATCTTCAACTGGTGCAATAGAACTAAATAATTCACTAAAGAAGCACTTGAATACGCTGGACTTTTCTATTTTCCAATCGATTCCCCCACTTCAACTTATTGATGAGCATGCAAAGACACGCTGGCATGTGTCTCGTTTTGGAGGTGGGCTGCCACAAAGGCCTCCCCAAGAAGAGCCTCCTGCTGATCTCTCTGACCACGAAGCAAATTATGTGAGAGCTTTGTTGGATGCGTACAGCGACCATTTAAAAAGACCATTGGCGGCAACATCAGACATTGCAGACGAAACCAACCTTACAGAACATTTCAGCGATTCCCGCTTGGAATTTTATAGCGCCGAATCGCTACGCTCGTTCTCACGTGACACGCTCCCCCCCGGGGAATATGAGAAACTTCAAGACGAAGTTCATGTCGGCATCAGAGATGAAATACGTGAGAATCATGCGGATGGATATCAGCGTGTAGTTGCTGTTGTGAAGACAGCCCGGTCAATCCAACTCACTGCTCATGCTTTAGTGAGCAGGCTGTCAGTGCGCGATCGGGGAGGTATTTGTCATCAGTTAGCCAACGACAAGAAAGTCAGGTGGATTAAATGATAACTGAAAGCATTAAAAGAATTGTCGAGCCATTCAATGGACCGGTAGAGATTGGACTTCGATCCTTGACTATCCTGACTAATGCATTCCCAAATGTCTATTCATTACAGCGTCTTGTAATCTTGGATTATCTTGTTGTTCATTCAGATGACATTCCTGATGGACCATCCGGTCTCCACCCGCAGACGCCACACCGAGGGGGGGAACTATTAGTACGACGAAAATCACTACAGGAGGGACTCCTCCTCTTTCAAAGCCGCGGACTTATTGAAAGGCGATTCGAGAATTCGGGAGTGTATTTTGGTGCATCTGAACAGTCTGCAAGCTTTCTGGACTCGTTGAATTCTGAGTACATTGTAGACCTGCGGAGTAGAGCATCTTGGTTGGTGGAAAGGTTCGGTCAACTGCCAGATGCCGACCTTGAGCAGTTGGCTCGCAAAAACATTGGTGGTTGGGGGGCAGAGTTTACAATGGAATCTGTGCTCTGGGTGGAGGATGAACCATGAGACAAAATGGATTGATAATCACGCATTTGACGCTCAAGGGTAAAGGAGTGCAGGACGCTGACGTTCAGTTTGGCAATGGATTAAATGTGATTTCAGGTCCATCGGATACAGGAAAAACCTTCATAGCCCAATGCATCAATTTCATGATGGGTGGAAGCAAAACCCCCAAGGATATACTAGAGGCTGCACCATACGAGACCATTCTGCTCGGCCTTCGTTCGAAAAATAATGACTCAGCATTCACCCTTGAGCGAAGTCTTCGCGGGGGAGATTTTCATTTACATTTGGACAAGAAAAACGCCCGAATCCTCGACTCAAAGCATCAACCAGGAAAAGAGGATACAGTGTCTCACTTCTTTCTGAGCCTTTCCGGGCTGGTGGGGAAAAAAGTTAGAATCAATATGCATGGAGAGACACGCGCACTAAGCTTCCGGGATATTACAAAATTGATTTTGATCGATGAAGAGACAATTATCAGCGAGAGATCTCCAATATTATCTGGACAAATTCTGCTTAAGACCACGGAAGCCGCTGTTTTTCGACTACTACTAACAGGCATCGATGATTCCTCGATTATTGCAAAGGACAATCCTAAAGCTGCAAAAATACGCCAAGAGGTGAAGACTGAAGTCATAGAATTGCTTTTGGAACGCAAGAGGAGCGAAATTGATGAACTGAAATTCGATGGTGATGCTGATACACTACGGGAGGGTCTTGCAAGGATCGATGTGCTTTTCCAGGATGCCAACTCAGAGCTAGATGTTGAGCAGGAATCATTGGCTGCGCTTGAAGAAAGCCGCAGAAACTCATTGGTGCACCTTCAAGAAGTTGAATCAAAGATAGTAGTTTTATCGGAGTTACAGAGCCGCTTTGAACTGCTGCAAAAGCAGTACATTTCGGATTTAAGACGATTGGAGTCCATTGCAGAGGCTGGGGTTAGACTCGGACAGCTGAAAGAAGAACGCTGTCCCGTATGTGGAGCACTCGCTGAACATCACGACAAAGAACACCAAAACCCAAGATCTGCACCGGAGGAGGTTGGCAATGCATGCAAGGCGGAAGCGCAAAAGATCCGTGCCCTTCACGCTGATCTTCAGGAAACTATAGTCGACAACTCGATAAAGATTAAGGATCTCATCGAGTCACAGAGCGCAAATCGCACACTGCTCAAATCCGCAGAAATTGAAATCCAAAATAATATTCATCCTCGTCTACAAAAGGCGCTCCAGTCGTTTCGTGAAATCCAGAAAAAGCGCGACAGATATCGGCACGCCCTCGGACTCTATGAACGCGTGCAGGAGCTTGAAACCATGCTCGAAGAGATCGAATCGCCAAAAAGAAATGTGCGAAATTCGAAGGTTGATTCGACAGATGTTGGCACCCATCAGACGGAGCAATTCAGCAGGGAGGCTGAGGCTATACTTCGTGCTTGGCATTTCCCAAATCTAGATCGAGTCACTTTTAGCGATAAGGATCAGGATCTTGTGATTTCTGGACGATCACGTGATAGCCATGGCAAAGGTGTTAGAGCTATCACTCATGCCGCGTTCAATGTCGCAATTTTAAAGTACTGCCTATCCAAATCAATGCCACATCCTGGGGTTGTCATAATTGATTCGCCACTTGTCGTGTATCGTGAACCGGATATTAATGAAGTTGGCTTTTCGCGAGATGTAAAGGATGCATTTTATCGCATGCTTGCGACGAGTTTCGGAGATGCCCAGATAATAATTTTGGAGAATGAAGATCCGCCGAACGACGTTGCGTTGTCAACCAATGTGATTAAGTTTACAGGGACCATTCATGGGCGCTATGGATTCATTCCTTGTGGCAGCGGGAATGAATCGCCTACAAATATAAGCAAGAAGGAATAATGGAATTTAGAATTGCCGACACATTTACCGACAGCTTGGCAAAACTAACCAGTGAAGAGCAGAAGACTGTGAAGACCACAGCCTTTGATTTGCAATTAAATCCCGCCAACCCGAGCATGCAGTTTCACAAGCTTGACAAGGCCAAAGACAAAAAATTCTGGTCGGTCCGAGTCAGCAGTGGCCTACGTCTGATTGTTCACAAGACGCAAGGGAGTTTGTTGCTTTGCTATGTGGCCCACCACGATGAAGCTTATGACTGGGCTGAGCGGCGAAAGCTGGAAACTCATCCCAAAACCGGTGCAGCCCAGTTCGTTGAAATTCGGGAGACTATTCAAGAAATCTTGGTTCCGACCTACGTTCCAGCAAAAAAGCCTGATAAGGAACAAAAGGTCCTCTTTGCAAATTGTACTGATGACGACTTGTTTGCTTACGGAGTTCCCGCTGAGTGGCTTGGCGATGTCCGCAAAGCCACGGAGGAAACACTGCTTACGTTGGCAGACCATCTCCCTGGCGAAGCAGCGGAGGCACTGCTGGAACTGGCTACCGGAGGCAAACCTCGCATACTCCAACTCTTGGATAAGGACACCAATCCTTTCAACCATCCCGATGCTCAGCGGCGTTTCCGAGTAATGAGCAATGTCGAGGAGTTATCACGGGCTTTAGAATACCCGTGGGAAAAATGGACAATTTTCCTCCACCCCCAACAACGGCAATTAGTAGAACAGGACTATGGCGGTCCGGCCAGGGTAAGTGGTTCGGCGGGGACAGGCAAAACCATTGTCGCTTTGCATCGAGCTGTGTTCCTGGCACGATCCAATCCAGATGCGCGAGTCCTGCTGACCACATTTTCAGAAATTTTGGCCAACACCCTTCATACTCAGCTCAAGCGGCTCATCAGCAATGAACCGCGGCTGGCCGAGAGGCTGGAAGTCCATGCCATCGATGACCTTGGCATCAGACTTTATCGAACTCACGCCGGTTCAACCAATCTGGCAACACGCGATATCATTCTAGAATTCCTTCGCAAAGCCTCACAGTCCGCTGGGAGTCACAAGTTTAGTCTTCGTTTTCTCCTCACCGAATGGGAACAGGTGGTGGATGCCTGGCAGTTGAATAGTTGGGAAGCTTATCGCGATGTCGTCCGCTTGGGTAGAAAAACGCGGCTTCCCGAACCGCAACGAAAAATACTATGGGCTATTTTTGAGCAAGTTCGAAGCGGTCTGGCTTCCAAAAAATTGTTGACGATTTCCTCCATGTTCAGCCAACTGGCGCCGATAATGGCCAAATTTAAAAATCCACTTTACGATTTCACCGTTGTCGATGAAGCCCAAGACATCAGTATTTCACAATTGCGCTTTCTGGCTGCACTCGCTGGGAACCGTCCCAATGCCCTTTTTTTTGCCGGCGACTTGGGCCAACGAATTTTTCAACAACCTTTTTCCTGGAAGTCACTCGGAGTCGATATCAGGGGAAGATCTCGAACGTTGCGGGTGAACTACCGAACTTCACATCAAATCCGTTTACAGGCCGACCGATTGTTGAACTCCGCTGTTGCCGACCTTGATGGAAATGTAGAAGACCGAAGTCACACGGTATCGGTCTTCAATGGTCCAGATCCTGTGATTAAAAAGCTGAAGAGTGAGGAAGAAGAAGTTGCAGTGGTTGGGGAATGGATTACTAATTTGTCAAAAGCCGGTGTAAAGCCTCACGAGTTAGCTGTGTTCGTCCGGTCAGAAGAACAACTGAAGCGGGCAAAAGCTGCAATTGAAAAGTCAGGAATCCCTTTTCATGTTCTTGATGAAAACGTCGCAATCTCCAACGGCCATGTTTCAATTAGCACCATGCATCTGGCCAAAGGTTTGGAATTTCGCGCTGTAGCCGTGATGGCCTGCGATGACGAAGTCATACCTCTGCAATCGCGGATCGAGGCCATTGGCGACGAAGCCGATTTGCAGGAGGTTTACGACACTGAACGCCACTTGCTTTACGTCGCTTGCACTCGGGCGAGAGATCATCTCCTTATAACCAGTGTCGAACCATCCTCGGAATTCCTCGATGATTTGCGATCATGAATAACCGGGATTATGGCGTTCAGGCCGCTATATCCTTGCCATGTATCTCGCTTGCGGATTTGGGCTGAGATTTTGCGCCCGATCTGCTTCGCTGTTCTTTCCGGCGGGTGATGGCCGATGTCGGCAATTCTCTAATGTGGAATTTCAAGATTGGCTGGCCTGGAAAAGCTGGCAGCCACTCAGGCGAACTTATCAGCTTTCAGATAAGCCCTCTCTGCTTTCTTCCCCGGCTCGCGGCGAGACAAGTCCGACGGGTAGACGGTGCTATCCCCGGCGGTTTGCCATGCCGCCTATCGCTGCAATAGAGCTTTCACCACGCGCATTTTCATTATTTCCATTTGATCGTCGCTCACTTTGTCAAAACCGATCGTTCCCGCATCTTCCGAATCGGTTTGTCGAACTTGTCCTGATAGATCGAGCGCATCTCCAACGGCCCGCACCACAGCTTCGCGGCCCCACCCCGGCTGGTTGGCCAAAAGGACTAGATATTCTATGTCCTGCTGTCCACGCCGGTAGGCCTTCAGCCTCAGCGAAGGGAACGGCTTTGTCTTGCCGAACTTCATGCCGGGATAGAAAACCGTCAGTGGCTCGGGGCGCTCCCACGCCCGCATGCCGGCGACGGCATTCCAGGGGACGATTCCATCGGCGCCATTCAGCCAGGCTCGCCAGCACCAGGCGCGTGTCGAGACATTCGTGGTGCTGGGATCGTTGGTTGTGCCATATTGCCAGTACTCGCGGCCAAAGCGCCCGCGATCGTCCAACAGATACCGGTTTCTGTCGAATAACTTCTGGCTGACGCAATTGAGATCGATCTGGTTGGCCAGCAGATCGCGGATCCATTCCACCCGGCTGATGTCGGTCCGGAATCGAATCGGTATTTGGGGATAGTCTTTCAAGCCGCGTTTTACCAGATTTGCCAGGAAGCTGAGCGCCCGCGCATCGTCGCGGTGGTTGGGTTCATCCAGCAGCCAAAGGGAAGAGCCCTGGCCGCCTTGTTTGGGATCCTTGAAATAGTACTTGTTGTTGAAATAATAAAAGTACCGGGTGTTCGTCCAGCCCCGCTCCTGAAGGTGGCGGGCGAACTCGCGGGCCGCTGCGGAAACGCGTTCCTGATATTCCGGGGTAAAGGCTTCCTCCACGGGACCGGCCTCCAGGGCATGCCGGGCAATCAGGCTTCGATATTCCTGCTCAGTCTTGATCTGGAGCGGGTGGACAAATCGATAGCCGCTCCGGAAATCTCCCGGCCAGTTCTCGAAAAAGGGGAGGTACATGTTGGCAAGCGGAACCGAACCGCGGGGAAGATCCGAAAATGCGGATCCGTCGAGCAACGGACCAAAGTGTGCATCCCAATCCCGCCAATCTCTTGCGCGCGTGGCGGCGCCTTCCCCCTCGAGTTGCGGCGCGTTGTCTGGTTCGACACCACCGGTCTGGTGGTATCCAAGAATGTCAAGCGTGGCCCGATGCTCGTGGGCCAGCCGGTAGTAGGCCCAGACAATCCGGCGGTACTCGGGAGTGCCGGGGACAACGCCCTCAGGCGTTGGAACCGCGCTGTAACAATTCAAGTCTACCGAGAAATTGAGATGATTCGGAAGGGTCAGAGGCAACACTTCCACCTCGACAGTCACCTTGCGCACCACCCCATCCGCCTGGACTCTCAATTTTCCAAGATGCTTGCCTGGGGATGCGTCGTGCGGGATGTAGAGATCTACGAAGAACGGTTGCACCGTCTGGCCTGGCACGCCGTTGTCGGCAGCGGGAATTGCCAAAGCGGAATCAAGCGGAACCAGCGCATCCGGGTAC
>CAWDMN010000104.1:0-15753 GCA_963803155.1 uncultured Acidobacteriota bacterium | reverse complement strand
TTGATCCAGTCTGGACATAAGACTTCCAGGCTGGTTCCCGCGCCCGCGAGAAATTGGCTCACAAAGAGTGTCTTCACAAATCCTCCGTCCTCACCTTCCAGCCAGATAGCGGTCTGGTAGGATGGCACGACCTCCTCGGCCTTGTTGAAAAGGAAGGAAACCTCGAGAATGCCGCCGGCCGGTTGGCCGGCGGCGGAAGTTAATTCGATATTTGACTTCGCTGAACCTGCGAAGCTGTGCCCGCAAAGCGCCAGTGAGAGAATTCCTTGATAAATATATGGTCTAATACGCATGATGAAATCCATTGCCAAGATTTATGTCTGCCTGGCAATCCAGGTTGAACGCTAAGGGCCGGGCAGGTTGTCTGCCAGGCCCGCAAAGATCAGAACGTGGCCCGAAGGCTAACCTCGAAGGTGCGAGGCAATCCGTTGTACCGGCGGTTGTATTGAGCACCATAGGTATTCGCCGAATTGATCGTCATCCAGGGCCAGAGGCTGGTGTGATTGGTTGCATTATACATTTCCAGGCGGAACTCGCCTTTGACCCGTTCGAAGAGCGTGACCTTCTTGCTAAGGGCGGCATCCGTCGTCCACATGGCGGGCCCTCGCAGGTAACTCACCTGCTGGGGAAGCGTTCGCAGATGGTTCCACCCCGGTTGGAGGGATGTGTCCGTGTTCAGCGCTGAAACATCAAAGAAGTTGTTTGCATCCCGTTGGCCGTTGAGGTCCCGCAGCGTCTTGCCCGGCTGCAGGAGCAGATCGGTGAGTCCGGCCGGATAGCCCTGCTGGGCCTTGAAGGTTCCTGACATCTGCCACTCGCCGAGCAGGTAGTTGGCCAGGCCGTGCCAGGAACGGCCAAACGTCCGGTTTTTCCCGAAGGGGAGCTCATAAACCAGGATGGCATTGCCGATCAGTCCTGGATCGGCGCCGTTGATCATTTTTGTGGGGTGCGGATCGCCGCCGTTCAGGTAGATGGTCGAGTCCATTTCTCTCTGCCAGGTGAAGTTGGTCGAGAAGCTGAGACCCTGGTGGAAGCGGCGTTCGAGGCGCGCCTGCAAAGAGTGGAACATGCTGGTGCCGCCCGTGGTAGTGGCCTGAATGGCGCCGAACTGCGAGTACGGTTGCAGCAGCTGGGCCAAGGTCGTGGTGGCGCCGTTGAGGTTGGGCAGGGCGCTCATCCCGGCGTAGGGATTTGGAACCCGGGCATTCAACACCGCCAAGTTGTCCCCGTCATAAAAGGGCGAGGTGGAAAGATATCTTTGGGAGACCAGGTTGAGATTGGTGCAGGGAACGCCGGAGAGGTAGCAGCCATTCGTGACCGGCAGATCCACTCCCCGGGCGCCGACGTAGCTGGCATCTATCATGAACTTGCCCGGCAACTCGCGTTGCACGCCGAAGGACCAATGGACCGAATACGGCTCCCGGGCGTTGCGGTAGCCCACGAAGATGCTGTTGCCGGCGCTCAAGTCCGCCCCCAGCGAGTTTCCGACCGAGGGAAGCAGGCCGGACGGGAACGGATTAACTAAGCTGTTCAGAAAGTTGACGCCGCCATCCACCGAAGAATTGATATTGGTGGTGCGGGTAAAGCCATCCTGGATGGGCAGAAAATTGCGGCCCACTCCGAGCGAATCGTAGAAAATGCCGATGCCGCTGCGAATTACCGTTTTGTTGTTAAGCTGGTAAGCCAAACCAAAGCGGGGCAGGAATTCTTTCCAATCGGTCTTCCAGGTTCCGCGGTTGCCAGGGCCGGCGTAGATGTATCCGCCGCTCAACTTGGTGCTCGAAGGGAAAGAGGAGAGCCAATTGGTTAAAGTGGCGGTCTGGGCCGGGGTCAGGCTGGCCGCCCCCGCAATGCTGGCCGCGTTTGCCGCAAATCCGGTGTTGGCATAAGCTGCTTCGGCCGCGGAAGCAAAACTCGGCGCTGACGAGGGGTCAAAGCCGATTTCCATGCGGTTGTATTTCTCCTGAGTCGGCATCTCCAATTCCCAGCGCAATCCCAGGTTGAGCGTCAGTTTGGGAGTCACTTTCCAATCGTCCTGCAGAAACAGCGCACCCCACTTGTAATTGGCCGAGAAGGGGCTGGCTACGCTCATCGAGGCGCTGGAAGGCACCCCCAGCAGGAAGGAGGCGAATCCCTGGCCTACGGGAGCGGAGTTGGACGACGGCAGAGGTCCGCTGGTATAGCCGCTGCCAAACGAGATGTAAGGGGAGTTCACCCCGGAAGTGCTCAAATGGTTTTGCATCCAGTCTCGGAACTCGCCCCCAACCCGCAGGTTGTGTTTGCCCTTTTGCCAGCTCAGCGTGCCGTTGAAGGTGGCGTTGGTGTTGTTGTCGTAGTACCCCGCCGTCCCTCCGATGTTGTCGAAAACGTCCCCAAACTGAATGTTGGGGAAAATGGCGAGGGATTTTGAGATCAGCCCCGTCAACTGCGGCGAAAAACCTAGGGCGGCATAATCGACTCCCTGGACCTTGGGGCCGTCGTCATACTTCTGGTAAGTCAGCCCCACTTTCAGGTCAAGGACCAGATTGGGGGAGAAAGTGTAGACATCGTCGAGCGCGGCGACATAGGAGCTCCGGAGCTGTCTTTCCCCAGATGTCCCGTTGCCATAGGTGTCTCCCCATCCTTCGAACCACTTGTCCCAGCTGAACCGTCCCATCAGGCGGTGCCGGTCGGAGAAACTGTGGTCCACCCGGGTGCTGTAGGTGTCGTAGGTGTCGACTTGCGGATCGACCCAAACGTAGTTCCCTTGCCCGTTCGCGCTGACTCCCGCCGTGTTGTTCGGCATGGGGATATATTTCAAAATGCTTTGCGCCACGGGGCTAATCAAGTTTGAGGGGATAATGTTGCCGGGAAAGGGAGAACGGCTCAGATCCGAATGATCTTTAATGGTGAAGGGGTTGTAAATCTGGTATTGGGGGCCCAAAGCCAATAGAGCGGAAAAATCGCCGTTGCGTTCCGCTTCGGTTGGAACCGAATCCTGGCTGGAAGAGGGAGTCTTGAAAGGGTGCCGCTCCATCGTGAAGAACCAGAAAGTCTTGTTGTGGCCGTCATAAATCTTAGGCAACAGCACGGGACCGCTCAACGAGAACCCCCAACGGGACTGCTCGGCGCTGTTGTAATAAACATAGGAACGGTTGAACGGATTCTCCGCCGCCCAGGAGGAGGGGTAGAATTGGTAGTGCGCCTCGCCGTGGAAAGCATTGGCGCCCGAGCGGCTAACCATGTTGAAGACCGCTCCGGAGGTATGGCCCTGCGTGGCATCGTAGACGTTAGTCTGGATTTTCATCTCATCAATCGCATAGCTGGAAAGACTGATCGCCGGTCGAGTGTAGCCATTGGCTGCTCCGTTTTGTCCGGGTCCGCCCACGCTCTCGTTCGCCACTCCATCCAGCGTGATGTCATTGTGGGCCAACCCGGCGCCATTGGAACTTACCATGGTAAGCCCGTTATTCCAGGCAGGATAAGGGGTACGCAGCTCACCCTGCTTCGACATGCCTGGGGCGAAGGTGAGCAGTTCCAAAGCCGAACCACCCTGAATGGGGATTTCGTCCAATTCGGCTTTGCTGATGGTCGCGCTCTGGCTCGCCTCGGTGGTTTGCAATAGCTCAGCCGAGGCACTGACTTCCATTGTCTCCTTAGACTCTCCCACTTGGAGAGCGATGTTCAGTTCGACAGTTTCCGCCATGTGCAGTTCGATGTCGGGCTGAACATAGGTTTTGAATCCAGGCGCGCCAACCATCAACTTATAATGGCCAGGGATCAAGTAGGGGATCCGAAAGGCGCCCGAGCTGACGGAGACAGTCTTCGAAACGACACCGGTTGCGGTATTGGTGACCTCTACCGCCGCGCCTAAGATCACCGCTGAACTAGGATCGGTCACGTTCCCGGCGATGGTGGCGCGGGATTCTTGCGCATAAACCGCGCTGGGCGCCCCGGCCAGAAATGCCAGCAGCGACGCTCCCACGAGCAAAATTTTTGCAAACTGTTTCATGATAAAAACCTCCATTTTTTATATGAACGCAGTTTATGTTCGGGAGGGGGAGCAAAAACAAGTCAATTTTCGGTAAATTAACCATGTCTTTTTGTTCCTTAACGATGTTCGCTAACAACCTTTACAGCCCAATTACCGTGTTGTATGCGCTTGCATCCTGTTCCCCCTCAAGAATTTTGTACCTGGTGGCGATTCTAGACTAGCCGGCACGTAATGAGTTGGTAACTCTCCAATACTCGGGACACCAACCTCTGCCTGGCTGCTTTGGAGCAAACTTAATCCGGGATTATTAAAGTGATCATGGGCTGGCAATTCACCCTATATCCCCTTGAAAACGGTCTTGACATTTGGGGGAACCTTGGTTCATCTTGTTAATTGATACCTAAATAACTCAGGGTGCTCCTATTTTGGGGAGCGCCTATGAGTCCTGCCGGACCTTTGGTCCTATTGCTATCAGCCTTCGAAGGGCGGCCAGAGATTACCCGCGGAAGATTAGGAGGCGGCGAAAGTGGCCGGAGTGATGAAAGAGGAGGATCCAAGTCACGGATCGGGCCTTGCCCACGGTCTACAGCCTGAAATTCGGGAACTTGTCGAACGGCTGGCTTCGGGTCCTGCCTTTGGAAAGTCGAACCGTCTGCGTGCACTGTTTCTCTTCCTCTGTGATCGCAAAGCCAACGATCCGGGATGGGTAGTTCGGGAACAGGAGATCGGGATTGCGATTTTCAACCGCCGGCCGGATTACGACACGGCTGAAGATCCCATTGTCCGCGTGCATGTGTCCCAGCTCCGCAAGAGGCTGGAACAGTATTTCGCCACCGAGGGCCGGGACGAACCGGTAGTGATTGAGATTCCCAAGGGGGCTTACGCGCCGGTCTTCCACAGTCGCGACTCCTATTCCTCCCCAGACCATTTGCCGGAACTGTCTCGGTTGCGCCTGCCTCCCCGGGGGAAACGGCGAATTGCGGCCCTCTCGGTTCTGGTTGGCTGTGTGCTTTTGTTGGTGGCGGGACTTGGGTTTGCGCTTTGGACTCTGGTGAGTCCGACTCGAACCGCCCGGTATCTCGAACCGGGCGCCACTGTGGATCGCCTGTGGTATCAGATGTTCGACAACGGGCGCCCGACCTGCATCGTGCTCTCTGACGTGGTCCTCGGATTGTTTGAGGACGCAATCCAGTATCAGCTTACCCTGAATGAATACCGGGACAAGGACTTCACTCGTCTGAGCACCGAAAGGTTAAAGGACCCAGTGGAGATTGCCAAGTGGAAGCAGCTGACCGGTGAATACTTTACTCACATTTCCGACGCCCGGTCGGCGGCAACTTTCTCGTTGCTCAACGCGGGCCGAAACCTGCCTACGGAGCTCGTCTTTGCCGGCGACTTTACGGTGAACTACCTCCAGTCGCACAATCTCATTCTGGTGGGCACACGGCGGACGAATCCCTGGGTGGACATCTTCGAGAATCAATTGAATTTCCAAAGCGTATTTCGAGAAACGCCCCCGATGTCCTGCCACTTTCTGAATCGCTCACCACTTCCTGGTGAGAGCGCAAACTATGAGGTTCAATGGACCAAGCAAGGATTCTGCCGGGTGGCCTTTCTGCCCAGCCCGAGTCGGAAAGGGAATGTTCTGCTGATCTCGGGAACCGACATGGCATCCTCTGAAGCTGGCGGTCAATTCATCAGCAGCGAGCGTTGGGTCCAGACGCTGAATTCGGCACTCGCTTTAAATCCAAAAGCCCCGTTCCCCTATTTTGAGGTTCTGCTGAAGATCGACTACATGATCCGGAACACTCCGAAGTTCGAGTTGGTGGCCCACCGCATCCACAAATTCTGAATTCGCAACCGGATCGTCGCATCTAACTGCGTGCATCGTATGGCGCCAATATTCAGCTGAACTCTAAAGCACTATCTGGCAACGGCTCTAAATTCCGGCAGTTGAAAGCAGCGAGCGGATTTCTTGTGTAACTTTCTGCAGTATGATTCCAACCCGTCCTGCCGAATTGCCAATCCCGCAGGTATAGAATGAAAATTCACAGCATATTTGGTCTGGCAAGTTGTGCATGATCCATGACAACGTAATCTTGAATCGCCGGGAGTCAAGTCACAAATAAATTATTCGCCTGGAACCCCGGGTTCGCCTTAATTGGGCAGAGTCACGATCATCACGGCCAATCCTCCCATGGAGACTTGATCGCTGGCGATTCGGGCCGCGGAAGGCGGCTGGAATCCTGTTTTCTGATCAACGGATCTTACCTCAGCACCGGCGGCACCCGAAATCACGAGCTCGAACTCTCGGTCGCGCTTGTTGACAAGCAGCACCTTCCGTTTTCCTTCGCGTGTCAAAAAGCCCTGGGAGTATACATAGGGCACGGTCGAGTCTGTATAGACCAGCTTGTCACCCGGGCCGAGATTATCCCGAAGCAGTTTCAGCACCCAGTAGCGAGCGTTAGGTTGACCGGTATTCCAGTCCACCATGGACACGCTGGGGAATTGGGTCGGGTATCCTACTAGTTGCGACTCTCCGGCCACATCAATCCCTTGCCGAACCAGTTCACTATAAACATAGGCATAGACGGCTCCACTCAAATTCCAATAGGAAGGAGGCAGCGGTTTGTAAACATAGACCGGACTTCCCTGGTCAAAATCACTGGAGTCAATCGAGCCTATTTCATTGATCGTAGTGCGAGTTGCCGGAGACAAGCGCTGACGAATCGCCTCGATGTAACGAACGACATCCAAAAAGTGATCCGCCTGCTCAAAGAAAGTAAATTGTTTCATCTCCATGGTCTCATCGCGACTTGGACTTGCATAAAAGTGGTAGGAAATCATGTCCAAAGGAATACCCGTCTTGTGGTTTTTCGGGTCAAGGAAATATTCAAAATAGCGGGGATTCTTGGAGGGTGCAGCCAATCCCATGGCTACGAATTTCATTTGCGGCTGTATGCCATGAAGAGCCTCCACCACCGCATCGTACACTTTGGTATAAGTCTCCGGCGTCATTTGATGTTCAAAATCGACCTCATTGAAAACTTCCCAATAGTCAATCTTGAAATGGTGTCCTGACTGGTGGCTTTTGCCATACTCATCGGTAAACTTGCCTTCCGTGTACCAGCGGACCAGCCGGGCATAATAATCCGCCACCTCTTTGCCGCTGGGGTCACGCAATTCTGTGCCCTGCTGATAATCCCACGTCACCTGGTTGGGGTCTGACGGAAAAAGGATCGACTGTTCAGTCTTAAACATCCATTGCGGAATAATGCTGAAATTAAGAATCACGGAGTGTCCCGCCGTAGCGTTCAGGAAATCCGTTGTCAGAGGATCGATAAGGGAAAAGTCCCAGGCAGTTTCCCCGTTTCTCGGAGGTTCCAACTCAGCAATCCCCAATTTGGGATAGGGTAGCCAGGGGACGTAGCGGACATAATCACAACCCAACTCCTGCAATTTCTGAAATACACGGTCATGAATGGAAGAATTGCGACGCAACGGAGGGTTGACTACGACTTGTAGCGTCGGAGTGGTCTTTGAGACCAATAAAACCTTCTCCCAATTCACAGTGACTTTCCCTTGAGTTTCGGGGGACGCTGCCGCGGCAGTTCCCAATGCGAAGCACAATCCCATGATCATTAGTTTAATGAGATGTCTTTTCATCGATGCTTCCTCCAGAAAAAAATCGGCTTAGAAATGGCCAGCTCAATTGATGATAAAGGCGAGCTAATCCCCCCGGGGGGAAAGCCGCTGTTCCTTCGCAAATACTTAGGAACGGCACTGATCTCTCTATGATCACTGGGCTGATCACTGCGGTGCCGATCACCCCAAGCGAGGAGATGATTTGCTGACAATGCCTCAGCGTGAAGTATCGGATCCCAGGATGCAAAGGTCGACGTCGATATTTTCTTCCCGCTCGATTTCAGCCAGACGGGAGCGAAGAGCATTGATGTTAAGACTGATGGGAATTGAAATCTCCGCCTCCAACCGGAAAATCGGAGTCCCGCTGACGGGAGCTGGATAAGTTTTGGTTTCCATGGATTCGATATTCACCGCCAGATGGCTCAGGATGCTGCTGATACGATGGACCACTCCGGGGTGATCCATGCACGAGGCCGTCAGCTTATAAGGCAAAGTGGGCTCAGACGCTTTGCGAATACTGGGACGGCGAACAGCCATGGCCAACCCAGTCTGAGCTTCCAGTTCATTGTACTGGCTGACTACTTGCTGTAAATTTCTGGCCTCACCCGAAACTAAGAGGATGATGGCAAATTCACCGCAAAAAACCGCCATCTTGCTGTCCTCGATATTACATCCCCGTTGGACAATGAATTCAGAGAGCTTTCCCACCAGTCCGATTCTATCCGGCCCCACCGCCGTGAGGATCAAGTTTTCTCCATGTTCCATATTTGCGGAATTCCTTTCCAAAAAATAAAATTACTCAGACCCGGGCGCATTCTCTTTAGATCCCCAGGAAATTGAACCTCGGGATTTTGTGCCGCCACCCTGATCACTTGCAGATACTTCGTGCTTTTTCGCTTTGCTTGGTCGTTTCGTCTTACTATGCCAAAAGCGCGGAGTGTCGACGAGCGATCATTTCAGCGCTATGTACATTGGTTTACGATTCCCCCATCGTTGCCCTCAATACTCTCTTCGGCTTTAAGATTCTCGGTTTGATTCCTTGGCGGAAGAGAGCTGAGTAGTTACCCAAAAGTAATATAATCATACACGAAATCTTCACTCTCTGAGCATCTGTTTGTGCCGGGGAAACGTGTAGATTCGGGGGTACTCCCACTTATGATTTTAGAAGCGCCGCACTTGGTCTGAAGGTAAGAAAAATAAAAACCATTTTAGTGGATGGCTAGCCCATTTCAATTTCATATTCATGTAGTGGATCGGCGGCGAAGAGTGTCTTTGGAATGGTCTTTATGCTCGTTGGGTTTCTTGACTAAGCGGGCTGATCTGTGTTTTCTTTGTATTGGTTATTGAGGAAATAATATCGACGGCAACGAACAAAAAACGTGGAGAGGCTATGAAAAAGATTTTGAATACAATTCTGGTGTTGGCATTCTTACTGGCTCCTGCGCTTCTCTATCCAGCTGAACGAAATTTGCTTTGCGGGAATATCAGCGAAGAACAACTAAGCCGGCTTTTGATTCCTCGGGGGAAGTGGCACCCTTATCCCAAAAATGGCGAGGTCGAACAATGGGCGCGTGTACCTGCGGATGTCCGGGCCGGCTTTATACGTGAAGCTGAGAAATATTTGAAAACCAGCTGGGAACCTTTGCCCGCCGTCCTGTTTCTGGAGTATGCCCGGAATGGAAACCGGAGCAATTATGAAGAGAAGTCGTTTGCCCGCCGGCAAAAGCTCCGCCTGCTCGTGATGGCCGAGGCTTTTGAGAATAAAGGGCGATTCCTGGATGACATTGCCAATGGAATCTGGGCGATCTGCGAAGAGTCCTTCTGGGGAGTTCCCGCACATTTGGGATTGCAGAGGCGCGGCCCCGGCTTGCCGGATGTAACAGAACCGACGCTGGACCTGTTTGCGGCGGAGACCAGCAGCTTGTTGGCCTGGACTATCTATTTGATGGAAGACCGGCTGAGTTCGGTTTCTCCGCTCTTGCCCGAGCGGATTTATCTGGAGGCGCAGAGGCGCATCCTCGCGCCGGCTCTCACGCGGGATGATTTCTGGTGGATGGGTTTTGATCACAGCCGGGGATTAAACAATTGGAATCCTTGGATTAATTCGAATTGGCTGGCGACAGCTTTAATCCTGGAAAAAGATCCGGTTCTCCGCAGCCGCGCGGTTTACAAGGTAATGCGGAGCCTCGACAATTTTTTGAATAGCTATCCCGCGGACGGAGGATGTGATGAGGGTCCTGGGTATTGGGGACGCGCTGGCGCTTCCCTTTTTGATTGTCTGGATTTGCTGGACAGTTCAACTCATGGCGCCATCCATCCCTATGCCGATCCTTTAATCCGGAGCATTGGCCAATACATTTACAAGGTCTACATCAAGGATGATTTTTTCATCAATTTTGCCGATGCTAGGGCACGATTGAACCCGGAGGCAGGATTGATATATCGGTTTGGAAAGAAGATCGACGATCCGGTATTGGCCGGCTTCGGAGCTTTTCTGGCTCGCCGACAAGATGGACGGGTGGAGGATAGAATTCCTTATTCCGGGTCGCCCTTGCGTCTTTTGCCTGATCTCCTCATCGAGGCTGAACTAAGTAAGACGACTCCCGCTGAACCGCTATTGCCGCAGATGTGGCTGCCGGATTTGCAGGTGATGGCTGCCCGCTCTTTTCCGAATTCATTTTGTGGATTCTATATGGCGGCGCTGGGCGGACACAATGCTGAAAGCCACAATCACAATGATGTGGGGAACTTCATCGTTTTTTATGACGGGAAGCCAGTGCTGATTGATGTGGGTGTTGAAACATATACCGCCAAAACATTTAGTGATCACCGTTATGAGATTTGGACAATGCAGTCCGCGTTCCATAACCTGCCGATGATTAACGGAGTTCAACAAATGGCCGGCAGGGAATTCGAGGCTCGAAACGTTCATTTTTCGTCCAATCCTGACGAGGTGAATTTTTCCTTGGATATTGCCCATGCCTATCCTGCGGACGCCCGCGTGAAAACATGGGAGCGAAATTTGATCCTGCGCCGGAAGCAACAACAGTTGGTGCTTGACGAGAAATACTCGCTTCAGCAATTGGTGCGGCCATTCCGACTCAGCTTGATGACTCCTCTAAAACCGGATTTTTCGAAGCCGGGAGAAATTTTGCTGTCTGGAGAGTCTCACTCACCGGGCGGGCCAATCCTTTTGCGTTATGCGGAGGACCAATTTCATCCAGCACCTGAAACGATTGAAGTGAAGGACGTAGAATTAAAAAAAGTCTGGGGTGAACGCCTCTATCGGATTACACTGGAAAGCCGGAGTCAAAAACTGAGCGGTGAATATCGGATCTTTCTTGAGAAGGCGGAAAAGGACAGCTACAATCCGGCTCAGTATCGTCAGTAAAGAAGAAGTTCCCCGGGGAAGATGGACGCTGTGATGCGACTGGCATCGGTCATGCATCTCCAGTCCTATTTTTTTGAAAGTATAAATGAAACTTATCCAAATTGAGGGGAGAACCATGAAAAAGTGCATCGTATTCTTATCGATTCTCGTCACGGCAATGGCAACGACCGTTATGGCTCAGGAAAAAGAAAAAGATCGATTGGCCTCCGCGGCCAGGGTCTTTGAACAAATCATGGAAGCGCCCGACAAATCCATCCCTCAAGATTTGTTGGAACATTGTTCTTGTGTAGCCATAGTCCCCTCGATGCTTAAGGGAGGCTTTGTGATTGGAGGCCGGTACGGCAGGGGAGCGGTCGTCTGCCGCAAGGGCGAAAGGGGGCCTTGGGGCGCACCTTCCATGATCACCCTGACGGGTGGCAGTTTTGGGTTGCAGATTGGTGGAGCTGCCGTGGACGTCGTGATGTTGGTGATGGGTAAAGACGGCGTGCGGACTTTGCTGAAGAACAAGTTTACCCTGGGGGGCGATGCCTCAGCAGCAGCTGGTCCAGTGGGGCGGGCCGGAACTGCCGAAACGGATGCTTACATGAACGCGAAGATTCTGAGCTACTCACGCAGCAAAGGAATCTTTGCCGGGCTGGAATTAAAAGGCGCGGTGCTGCAGCAGGATGAAGGGGGGAACAAGGCCATCTATGGCCGTGAAATCTCAGCCCGCCAGATATTGATAGAACATGCGATTCCAGCTCCGGCTGTTGCCAAACCATTAATAGCTGTTTTGTCCAAATATTCCGCGGGCCAATCCAAGTGACAGTAGTAATTGCGCGGCGCTTTTATGGGGCATTCCGTGAAAATGCGGGCAACCGCACGGGATCGCTCTCTTCCGCCGGTATAATTTATTGACCGAAATCGCTTGCGGGAGCCAATGCCACTTTTAATATGCCGGGCTTTTGTGCCAAGTCAAAAGCTTCCCTTGCGGATTCCAGAGGCAGTGTCTTGTACAGCAGACGGGAGGGGGTGATTTTTCTTTCTTGCAAGAGTTGCAGCGCGGATTCAAACCGGCCGCAGCGTGAGCCCACCAGCGTGATTTCGTCTACGATCAAGGGTGCGGGATTAAACGCAACCTGCCCATGGAAAGTGGATTTGAGCACAATGGTTCCTCGCGGCTTGACGAGTTTTTGCGCCAGATTCCAGCCTTCGGGCGAACCACTGGCGTCGATGACTACTTCGAAATTTCGCGACAGTGTTCCCACCTCGGCCAATTCCATGGTTTCTATGTTCGGCCCCTCCACTAATTTCATTTTATGGGGATGCTTTCCAATCAAGGTGAGATGAATAGGTTGGAGGCCCAGCACCATCGCGATGAGCAGGCCTAATTTCCCGTCCCCGATCACGGCAACTTTCGCCGTCGGCAAGATCTTAATCTGATCGAGAATTTCACAAGCCGCGGCCACAGGCTCCACGAAAATGGCGTCGTCCGTGGAGATGGAATCGGAGACCCAATGGAGGTTTTCTTCCGGAAGGGTGAAATATTCCCGAAATGCTCCGTCGCGGTTGAGGATTCCCAAAACGGAACGATGGGGACAATGCCGGCGCATCTTATTGCAGCAATACTCACATTCTCCGCAACCGGCGTTGATTTCGCCCACCACTCTTCTGCCAATCCACATGGGATGTTCTGATTCTTCTACAATCCCCACGAATTCGTGCCCCAATACTCCCCTGAAATTCATATACCCGCGAGTGATTTCAATGTCAGTATTGCAGATACCGGCTTTCAACAAGCGGATTAGACATTCACATCCTGAAGCTTTCGGTTTTGGAGTATCCACCACTTTCACTTGACCATCAAAAATAACCGAGTGCATGGCGCGCTTCCCTTAGGATCGATTCGAAAAAAGTTGCAACTGATTCGGTCCTTGTGCAAATGGCAGCCACGGCGAGTGCTTTCCGGCGAGCCGTGGGCTTTTGGCTAGGAGGCCAGGCTCCACGTCTTGTGAAATGCTCTCGGCGTGGCTACCACCAAAAACCGCTCTAAAAAATGCAGATTAATTAAATCGCGTCAAACGATGCAATTTAACAGCGCAGAATGCCAAGATTAGAATGGAGACAAAAAAGAGAATAAGAATCCAGGAAACATGGAAATTTATGGCTGGAATGGCGGCGGAGAATCCTAACCAGATGAAGATGGTCGCGGCCGCGGCCATGACCATGTATTCCCACCATTGCCATTTCCCGCGAGCGGTGTGAGGAATCTCACCCGATAGATGAGCTTCCAATTGATCCATGTCCAATCCGTAACGATGGGACTCTTTGCGGAGAATCTCTATCCAGGACTGTCTCTCCGATGCAGGGGCCTCTGCCCGGCTAATGGCAATTGCGCCTAAAATCATTACCGCGGAGCCGGCAATGACTAGTAGTTTGATGTTGCCGCTTTGTCCTGAGAATTCGCCGAAGACTAACAATCCCCAAGCCAATCCCCAGAGTTGATTGGTGTTGGAGAGCGGGATGCCTCGTCCGATGCCAATGTATTTGGCGGCATACTGTTGAAAGAGGTCTCCGATCACCCAACAGAATCCCCCCAAAAACAGCCAGAACAGGGCCGGTTTCGCCAGGGTGAGTTGCTGCATCAAAGGATGAAAACCGCCATGGAATGCCGTAGCCAGAGTGAGCATGGCGCCCAATTCGCCGAGTGTAAACACGGTGACAAAGGAGAGAGGATTCATCCCGCTCAAGTAAGCTTTTCGATAGGGGATGTACATGGTCCCCCAAAGAATTCCAGCGCCCAGAGCCGCCGCGATCCCATTCCAAGCCTGGCGATGAGTCAAGCTGGCTTCGTGCGAGGTGGCAAATGCCAGGAGGCATGCGCCAAATACAATGGCCAGACTTCCTCCCACAACATAAGTTTGAGCGGTGCGGCCCGCCGATTTTAATTCATTGAAGAACAGCCATCCCCAAAACAATCCGATCAGACTGTTGGTGTTCCACAGAGGAAACGCTATAGACAAACCTACATCACGAATCGCGAAAACGGTCAGGGTGTTGGCAACCGCCCAAAGCATTCCAGCCATGATGGCCCACAAAATCAGATGAGGCTTCTCCCGCAGATCTTCCACGATTTTTCGGGTTCCCACGAGTGCCATGGGGAGAGTCCATCGTGCCGCAAAAACCCCCGCCACCATACCCAACGAGATGACAAAAGGGGAAAGCCCGGAGAGTACTAGTTTTGCAGGGGCTTCGGCGGCTCCCAACCATGCGCCAGCGGCTAGGCCGCACCCCACTCCCAGGCGGTGGAGAGCCTTAAAACGATCTGTTTGGTTTGCCTGCAGAACTATAGGCACAGCGGCGTCTCCAGTCAATGTTGAGTAAACAGAAAGATCAGTCCTCCGGCCAAGATCACAAATGGAACCCAGAATTGAGGGTCCGTAAAAATGGCCAGCCAGAAAGGTTGTTTCTGCCTGGAATTTGCGGTCACGGAGTCTGCTCCTGGATTGGGAGTGTCATGGACCAATGAGTCTGGATAATGCGCCAGCCGCGAGGAGTGTGTCGATAAACCTCGGTGCAATTCCAGCGGCAGGTAATCTCACCCGTATGGGAAACATAATTAAAGGTCAAGACAGCGGCATTTCCGCAAATCTGCACCCTGGGATTGATTAGCTCAAAATGATCGATTTTGACTTTTCCCCGCAATGTTTCATACAACTGAGTCAAGGCATCCAGTCCATCGAGCCGGCATTTTTGGAAAGGGTCAAAATAAACCACCTCAGGGTCGGAAATTTCCAGAAAACCATTCGGATCCCCTTTCCCCCATCGTTCCAAAGCGGCTTGCTCCATGGCAATGATCGTGGTGTAGATATCATCCTCTGTGTACATCATTGGACCCTCTGCTGAAATGGTAGATCCTGGTTAAAGATCAATTGTGAATAATAATTCCCTGCCGGAGTTTGATTGGATGGCAATGAACAGTGAAAAGAGCCATCAGGGATGGACTCTGCAGATAGGCGGCTCTGACGAAATCCGCTCTGCTCTGAACTTGGCGGTGCAGACCTGAAGCCATTGGTCGGCTTGACACAAATATTTCGCTTGTGATTACACTCGTTGAATTGACACAACTGAATTACCCCGACTGAATTACCCCGAAGGCATTATGCCGTCTTGCCAATTTCCACACCTTGGAGAGATACTACACTATTCAGTCGTCCACTCCAAGCTTGCAATGGCTGAAAAATTATCGGCAAAAATGGATTGGAGAATGGCAGTTTTTGATTTTTAGAATGGAGAACCCATGAAAATCGCCTTAGTCCAGACGTCTCCTCTGTTTGGAGAAAAAGAAAAAAATCTGCGTGAAGCGCTGAGTCAAATGTCCTCTTCCGCCGCTGACTTCTATGTTTTGCCGGAACTCTTTGCCACTGGATATAACTTTACGGCTGGCGAAGAGGTAGCTGGCATAGCTGAACCTTTTCCCTCCGGAGAAACTGCTCAGACCATGAGGTCATTTTGTGCCCAACATGGATGCGGGGTCGTGTATGGATTTGCCGAAGAACACCAGGGGAAATATTTCAACTCTGCGGCCTACATTGGACCGGATATGAATGAACAGCTCTATCGTAAAATCCACCTCTATGATCGCGAGAAGTTATTTTTTGCGGAAGGTGATTTGGGATTTCAAGTGTTTGATACTCCCTGGGGGCGAGTGGGAATCATGATCTGTTTTGACTGGTTTTTTCCTGAAAGCGCAAGGACATTGACT
>CAWDMN010000103.1:0-17511 GCA_963803155.1 uncultured Acidobacteriota bacterium | reverse complement strand
CCTAACGTATTGCTGACTCTGAATTTTTAACCCTGCGGCCGGAAGCTACCGCCTCAGTCATCCGCGCTTATATCGAACACAACATGTCCGCCGCCGAACAGATAACCAAGCTTTTTACGATTGGTCCGATGTTCCGCCGCGAAAGGCCGCAGAAAGGACGTTTCCGTCAGTTTAATCAAATTGATGTCGAACTTTTCGGCGAAGACAAGCCGCAATCCGACGCTGAAATAATTTTTATGCTGATGCATTTTTTATCCAGCGCCGGATTAAAAGATTTGCAGTTGGAAATCAATTCTCTCGGCTGCTCCTGCCTGCCGTCCTGTATTTTCCAAAGCCGTCATTGCATTTTTTAAAGGAGGTGAAATGATCTTGGCCGTGTTCCAAGTGACGGACGATGTTTTCCCGCACCACAATGGCATCATCAATCAACAACCCGATGGCTAGTGAGAGCGCCATTAAAGTCATCACGTTAATGGTCATACCCAGAAAGTAAATGGCAATAAATGAGGAAATAACGGAAATCGGCAATGTCAAACCAGTGATCACGGTCGAACGCCAGGAGTTCAAAAAACAGAATACGATGAGAATCGTCAGGATGCCTCCAATGATGATGGTCTCGCGGACGTCTGCCACCGATTCTTCAATATAGATGGAGCTATCCTGGACGACATTGATCGCAACTCCCGCCGGGATTTCTTTCTGCAATTTCGCAATCTCTTCTCTGACTGCGTCCGACACTCCCACCACATTGGCTCTAGATTGTTTCAACACCTCCAGGGCCACGGCGGGCACTCCATTGATCAATGCCAGGGATCGTTGTTCCTCCTGGCCATCCTCAACTCGGGCAACCTCCCCCAACAAGATAGGCCGGTCTTTGCGGTGAGCAATCACCATCTTCCCGAACTCCTGCACCACATCCGGCTTCCCGGAGATCCGCAAAGACACTTCGGTGGATTTGCCTGTCATTCGGCCCAAGGGGGTATTCACATTTTCGGACTGCAGACCGATGATGACTTCATCTACGCCCATCCCTAGGGCATTCAAACGCTCGGGATCTAATTGGACCTGCACTTCCCGTTTGGATTCACCCACCAACTCCACTTTGCCAA
This sequence comes from uncultured Acidobacteriota bacterium, assembly GCA_963803155.1. Lineage (GTDB taxonomy): Bacteria > Acidobacteriota > Terriglobia > Versatilivoradales > Versatilivoraceae > CAWDMN01. The sequence continues at coordinate 16,402 of CAWDMN010000103.1, read as the reverse complement.
CGCCAGGGATTCGTTCCAGCCGCCGCTTGATTTTTCGATCGGCAAGCGTAGTGATGTCACGGGGAGAAAGATTTTCGCTGCGCACCGCCAAAGAAATCACCGGCATGGTGGCAATATCCATTTTTTGAATCACCGGGTCTTCAATTGTCCGCGGAAGTTCTCCCCGGATGGCATTGACCTTGGCGCGAGCATCTTGAGATGCCTCGTTGATCTTGACCTCCAACTGGAACATGACCAGCACATTGGAAAGTCCTTCCCGTGAACTCGACATTACGCGCTTGACGCCGGGAATCGGATTGATTGCCTCTTCAATCCTCTTGGACACTTCCCGCTCTACGGTTTCCGGCGAAGCACCCGGATAAACCGTGACTATGGAGAGGATGGGAAATTCTATATCCGGATATAAATCGATGGCCAACCGCCGGTAGGAAAACATCCCCACCGTCACCAATGCTATCATCAGCATGGTGGCAAAAACCGGCCGTTTGATGGAAAGATTCGATAGAAACATGACTTAGGCTCCATTGGCTGCGATGACCTTAATCCGGTCACCTTCATGAACATTGAAAGCTCCACGCGCGATCACCTGGCGGCCAGCCTCCAACCCACCCGTAATCTCGACCCAATCGCCCTCAGCTCTGCCCGTTTGCACTTTCTGGCGCCTGGCAACTTCCCCGTCCAATAGAAATACCTCACCTTGATTGCTCCCCATATCCCAGGTTACCAAGGCAGTCTTGGGAACTTGCAGGGTTTGGCTCCTTCGACCTGTCATAATCTGCCCTTTGACAAATAGACCTGGACGCAGCTCCAGGGCCGGGTTGGATACTTCCGCCTGAACTTGTACGGATCTCGATGCACTGTCCGCTGTCGGTTTGATGAAGCTGACCCTGCCAGTAAATGTTTTGCCCGGGATCGATTCCGTGGTGAATTGGATGGGCTGTCCTATCTTGACGGCACCCAGGCGGATTGAGGGAACTTCCAAATCCAAATTGAGGATTCGGTTGTCCACAATCCGGAACAGGGGGGTGGAAGAAGTGGGATCTCCCACGAGATCACCCATATTGGGGCGGCATTCCGCCACCATGCCCTCCATTGGAGCTCGCAACAAAGCCTTGCCTATGCGGGTTTCCACCTGCCGGACATCTTCCTGCGCTGCTCGGATTTGAGATTTAGCCGCAACTATATCTGCCTCAGCCGCCTCCGTTTGTGTTTTTGCATCATCCAGATTTTGCTGGGTCACCAAACCGACTTCTTTGAGCTTCAGAAATCGCTCATATTCCCGGTTGGCGCGGTTAAGAGCCACTTCATCCTTCAATAGTATAGCTTTGCTGATCTCAACCTGAGTCTTCGTTTTCTCACGCAGAACTTCCGTCTCGCTGGTATCCAACTGGGCCAGCGGATCACCTTTGCGAACCAGCACCCACTCCTTGACGTAAACCTTGGTCACAACCGCCTGAAACTCAGCTTTGACGAAGGCCTCCCGTTTGGGGGAAAGCGAGCCCACTACATCCACCGAATCCATGAAGTTGCCCGGAGCCACTTTCCAAGTATTTACCGAGACCGCCGGCGGAACCTGCGCCGCTTTTCCAGATCCGCCCTGGTCCGCAGAACGATGGCACCCGCCCATCAGGAAAAGCAATACCAGTATAAATCCTTGATTAATGCCTCTTCCCCACATTCGTCTTTCTCCCTTCCGGTCGTTTCCATAGCTTTTTATTGGAATGAATCTTTGTTCCCGCTGCTTCAACCGCACCGGCTCCCTGCAGAATCATCTTCAGCATATTCTCCAGGCCCGCCTCGCCAATTTCTTGATCGTCTTCGATGAGTTGGGATTCATTGGCAAAGTTTATGGCCGCAATTATTGTCCAAGCCAATAGTTCAGATTGGCGAACATTGTATTCCCCCAATTTTACGGCGTCAGCCACCAGAGCCTTCACCACTTTTACGAATTCCTGGTATATGAGTTCATATTCAAAATGGGGAGCCCCCTGTTGTGGCCCGTAATAAATGGAATGGAACAATCGAGCTTCCGCCAAATGTTCCTTGAATCCCCGGTAAAACAAAGTCCCGAATTTGAGGATCTTCTGGCGGGGGGTCCCTTCATACCTGTACACATCCTCCATCAACTGCTTAAACTGCCGAAGTATCCCACTCACAATTTCCAGGTATATGCCCTCTTTATTTCCAAAGTAGTAATAGAGGATCGGTTTGGTGACGCCGGCTGCTTCGACAATTTCCCGCACCGAAGTGGCCGCATAACCTCTCTGCGTAAACAATTGGGTGGCGGCGGCAAGAACGCGGATTCGTGCCGTCTGGTCCTCCTGGGGAGGAGCCCCAATTTTCTCCCTCATTTTCTGCTCCATCCGCCCCACAAGAGTTATCCATGGGACCGTATTTATTTACCGGTAAGTATACGAATTCCGCATTTGATGTCAATTTATAATTTTGCCCCGAAGGGGAGAAAAGAGGTGAGCCATTTATTGCCGATCAACCACATCTGAGTCTGTACCTCTCAGATGAGGCTTGAAAGAACAGCAGCACAAGGAGTGGCTATTGAGCGCAAAACTTTTTCCGAAACGAAATCTTGACTCATGGTCTGAAATCTTCTCAACCCTTCGACTCCCATGAAGTAGGTGTGACTCTTCCTCATCCTAAGCCCAAGTCTGCGCCGCCTCCCCTTTTTACATCCGCAGACAACCCTTTTCCATCTCCATGAATCAATTATCCATAGTTTGCGATGTGTGGATTGATCTATCCTCTGGGGAATCCTGAAAATGATAAAAAAAGCAGTTTTGATCTTGATGGTTTTCATATTCGCCGGACTAGCATCGGCACAAGACATTGCGCCGTTGTACTTTCCGGCAAAATCTTTCTTGGCGAGCACGGCTCCCGGGGAGAGTCTGGTGGTAAACGTCGATCTCGTCAACGTGATCTTCACAGTGATGGACCGAAAAGGAAGATTCGTCACAGATTTGAGTCGATCCCAATTAAAAATTTTTGAAGACAATTTCCCCCAAACCATCACCAATTTTTCCCAAGAAACTGATTTGCCTCTCAGCATTGGAATCCTGATTGACACTAGCAGCAGCATTCGCGACCGGTTTCGATTTGAACAGGAAGCCGCCATTGATTTTTTGGCACGGACATTGCGCAAAGGAAAAGACAAGGCGTTTTTCACTTCATTCGATTCCGCCATAGAGCTGATCCAAGACTATACGGATGATCCTGCCCTCTTGTCGCAAGCGATTAGACAAGTGCGCCCTGGCGGTGGGACAAAACTTTACGATGCCGTTCAATTAGTTTGCCAGGAGAAATTGCGACAACAGACCGGACGGAAAATTATCATTTTGATCAGCGATGGAGATGACAACCTCAGCATTCAGACTTTAGCGGCTGTATTGGAAACAGCTCAAAAATCCGACGTCGCCATCTATGCCATTAGCACGAATTCGGAGGGATTCACGGCTCAAGCCTCTCCCAAGAACGATAAGGTTTTAAAGAAGATGGCTGAAGACACCGGAGGACGTTGCTTTTTCCCCTTTAAGGCAGAAGATCTTTCCGTTAGTTTTCAAAATATCGGCACCGAGTTGCGCAGTCAGTATTCTCTTGCCTACCGATCCTCGAATGTTTCCCGCAATGGCTCCTTCCGCACAATTCGGATAGAGCCTGAGCAGCGGAATCTAAAAGTAAAAGCCCGCCGCGGCTACTATGCTCCTCGCAGTTGACATCTCCTGGTGAAAATATCCCGGATTGTATTCCCTTCAAGGTGCTCTAGCAGGCAAGCCGAGTGACCCTTCGCACCACCGGGAAGAGTCCTCCACATCCTCTGGCCTTGGAATGCGCTCGGCAGCGCGTGTTCCAGCGGTTTCGCGGAATTGGCCCCATTCGGCGCAGATGAATTTCACCGGACGGCCAGAGACTTGGGTCCGATATAATTTAGCGGCAGAGTAATGATAAAATTTGCCCCCTTTTTTTCGACGCTCTCCACGCGAATTTCTCCGCCATGCTCTGTAACAATGCGGCGACAAGTGGCCAAACCCAGGCCAGTCCCCTTATTCTTGGTCGTATAAAATGGGGCAAATATTCGGCTCAGCTTGTCCGTCGAGATACCGGGCCCATTATCTTTCACTTCTACTTGGACCGAAGACTCTCCCAAAGTTTGAATCCTGACGCCAATCATCCCATTGTCGGAGACTGCTTCAATTGCGTTCAACAGCAGATTCAAAAAAAGCTGCTTCAAATCGTTTTCATCTCCCATTAATGGAGGAACATGTCCCAGATCGGCAACGGATAGATGAATTTTTTTGGCATCCGCCATTTTTTGAATAAATCCGAGCACATTTCGAATTAAGGGGACCAATTCCAGTTCTCGAAAATCAGGTGGCTTGGGTTTGGAATAGGAAAGCAGATTAACGACAATTCGATCGATGCGGGCCACCTCCGAGAGCACCTCGCCCAGGACTTCCCGATGACGGTGGTTCCGCGCCATGCCGTCGCGGATAATTTCTATCGCCCCCTTAATCCCGGCAAGGGGATTCTTAATCTCATGGGCCAAACCCGCCGCCAATTCGCCAATCGCGGATAATTTCTCCATTTGAGCCATATGTCGCGCGATCAGCTTTTCCTCGGTGATATCGCGGACAATGGAGGAATAGCCAATCAATCGACCTTGATTGTCACGTATGGCAGCGCGAGTAAAAACCACATCGATGAGGCGCCCATCTTTGGTGAGACGCTGTGTTTGATAGCTGCGCAAATGGCCTTGAATGCGAGTCAATTCGGTGATTTTTTCCAGCTCGCGTTGTTCCTTCAGCTGAATGGGTAGAACCACATCGAGAGATTGGCCCCGCATTTCTTCTTCGGAATACCCAAAGATCGCCTCCGCACCCTTGTTCCAGGAGGTGATTCGCCCATCCGGATCAAGAGTCAATATGGCATCTCCAGAGTTTTTTAAGATTGCGCCGAAAAATTGATCCTTGTGTTGAATCTCGTTTTCCAAATTTTTTAGCGCACTTATATCGTGGCAGATTGCCACAAAACCAGCTCTTTGCCCGCTCCGGTCCTTTAAGAGGGAGGCGGAAAGTTGCACTGGAATAATGCGTTGATTCCCTGTCATAATTTCCGTCTCGAAGATGTGAACCAGCTCCTGCTGTTCCAATCGGCTCCAAATCGCGTGGACTTCTTCTTCTCCGTTTTTTAAAAATCGCGCAAATAATTCTCCCAAGACTTCCGATGCCTGATATCCGAAGAGTTCCTGGGCGCCGCGATTAAATGAATTTAAGATTCCATGGCAATCTACAGTGAGAATGGCATCAGTGCAAACCAACTGGCAAGTCTGACTGCAGAGTTCATGGATGGAAAGGGGGTGTGCCCCGCGTTTTTGTTTCATGGCAAATCAACAGAAAAAGGATAAGGGATAGAGGATGAACGATGAGGGATGAAGGATGAGGGAAGAAAAGTAACGTGGAATTGCCATTTGATGAAGGCTTTTAAATTGTGGAAGGCTCCGGCCATTTTTTGAAATTTTGACCACTTTCGACCGATGATTGTTCCTTAATATATACCTTATGCTGTTCGCTTAATTTCCTTCATCCCCTATACTTCATTTTTCATCCTTCATCCTTCCAAAAGATACATCGCTACTTCCGCGCACCAGTCCGGAAAGAACTGAATTGATTTCCCGGAGGCAGCAAACCCCTTGTCAGCAATTTTCCACTTCTCGCCCCGGCAAAAATCCTCCCAGTCGGCGATAGTAATGTAGAGGGAGTTAGGCGATTCAAACCAGGGATAAGGCAGAATAGTGGTCCGCGGGGCACGCCCATGCCAACCCAGTTGCCAGCGAGCCCGCCAATGACCGAAGTTGGGGAAAACCACAATCACGCGCCGCCCCACCCGGAAACATTCCAAGAGCACCTGACGGGGGTGGCGGGTTTCCTGCAGAGTCAAGCTGAGCACTACCAAGTCAAATCCATTGTCGGCGTAATGGTCCAGTCCTTCCTCCACATCGCCATGGTGCACCGTCAAACCACGTTGAATGGCCCTCACGGCACAATCCTGTGACTTTTCGATGCCCGTGGCCTGTACGTTCCGCTCCTTCACCATCCGGACCAGCAACTCCCCATCGCCACATCCAATGTCGAGAACCCTGCCGCCGGCAGGCGTATGAGCCAGAATCCAGCGGTAGATTTCGGAATGATTATCAGTTCGGTAAGAGATCGATTCCGGCATCTTTAATTTTTTCTTCCTTTGGCCACACGTTCCAAAAAAGAACGGATCATTGGCGCCTGAACTTGGTGTTCCAGCAAAAAAGCGTCGTGGCCGTAGTCACTTTTAATTTCACAATAAGTGGCATCTTTTCCCAAACGGCGAATTGCCTGTGCCACTTCCTTCAGCTGATGCGGAGGATAAAGCCAATCGGAAGTAAAAGCCAGAAGCAAAAAACTGGCTCTTGTCTCACGGAAAGCCTTGCTCAAGGATCCTTGTCCGTTGGCAATATCAAAATAATCGAGTGCCTTGGTGATGTAAAGCAGTGAATTGGCATCGAACCGCTCCACAAAGCTCTGCCCTTGATGGCGCAAGTAGCTCTCCACTTCAAAATCGAGAGAAAAATCGTAGCCAAATCTCTCCCGGTTGCGCAAACGGCGGCCAAACTTTTGTTCCATCCCTAAATCGGAAAGATACGTGATGTGACCCACCATCCGGGCAACGGCCAACCCGAGTCGAGGACCTTCGGTCTCGTAATAGTCTCCATGGTTCCAAGCTGGATCGGACATGACAGCCTGCCGGGCCACTTCATTAAAGGCGATCTGCTGTGCGGAATGACGATGGGTTGTGGCAATTGCAATCACTGAACGGACCAATTCAGGATAGGAAACAGCCCACTGCAGCGCTTGCATTCCGCCCATGGAACCGCCGGTTACCGTCAACAAGGAGCGAACTCCCAGAAAATTCAAAAGATGCCGTTGAACAGTGACCATGTCGCGGATGGTCACCAGAGGGAACCGCAGCCCATAAGGGCTTCCCGTGAGAGGACTGATCGACGCGGGACCCGTGGAACCATAACAACCACCCAAAACATTGGAACAGACAACGAAGTACCGATCGGTGTCTAATCCCTTGCCGGGGCCGACCATTACATCCCACCACCCAGGTTTTTTGTCCCCTTGGTGCCAGCCCGCCGCATGGGCTCCCCCGGAAAGAGCATGGCAAACCATAATTGCATTGTCACGGTCTTCATTCAATTTTCCATAGGTTTCATATGCTATCGTGATGGGAGCAAGCGAGACACCGCTCTCCAATTGCAGACCTTCTGGACACAGCTCAACGGATTTGGTCTCAACATACTCCGACTCAGATAAGTGTGAATCAGTCATAATATCCAGAATTCTCTTTTCGTTTTCATTATTAGCTAATGCCGAGACATTATCCCTGAGATTGTTTTGGGATCATTTTCGCTTCATTCCCCAGCCAGGTCCAAACTGATCTGAATCCATGGAAACGGGTGATATTATCCTCTTCTAAACTAACCACGAAGTGGCTCAAGCCAATCCAGCTGCAAATCTCCGAGCAAAAAAAAACCCCTTCGATAAGAAGAGGTCATCGCGCTCATTCTTATCTCTCAGAAGGATCCTTCTGCAGGATTTGGCACCTTCCCGTCAGGGGGTTGCCGTGGTCTCACCGGGCCAGTCCCTCAACCACTCTGGATAAGAATACCCAGTATTTAATTGTCAAGTGGGATTATAATAGCCTGTGTAAATTTGTCAAGATACCATCTGTTTTTAAAAAGGAGATTCCACTATGAAAAGGTCTTTGGCGTTAGCATTGACCATTATCTTGTGCATGACATCTGCCATGTTTTGCTTGGCATCCGCGGATAAGCAAGCGGGAAAAACTCCCGCTAAAGAAAGTATCGTCAAAACAAAAGATCCGGTTTGCGGGATGGAGATTGATCCCGCCAAAAGCAAAGAGAACTCGACCTATAACGGGAAGACTTATCGCTTCTGCAGCAGTCATTGCAAGGCGGAATTCGATAAAAACCCCGCCAAATATGCCAAATGAAGTAACAGGCCGCCAAACGGAAATTTCTGAGCTTTGGCGACCTTCGAAAACGGATGGACCTTTTACTTCAGGTGACTCATCAAATTTAGCAACGAGGCGGATTTCTTCACTTTCCCGATCGAGAATTCGGAGCTCATAATTTTGGAGTCCTTCCCGCAGCTCATCTTATCGCCTCATCATGATTTGGGTTTCACGCAAAAACCGCCTATTATTTTTCAACTTGAGAGGAAGATATGAAGAGAAAGCTCATCGTTTTCCTTCTTTTTGGGGCTTTGGCGCTCTTGATGTTGATTGCGTTGGACAAGCCCTCCGATGTCTCCGACAAAGCGCTCAACATACTATCCAGAGAAGCTCGTCAGGCTCTTGCCGATGCCAAGATTTCTCCTCTTGGCAAAGTCCCCGTCCCGCCTGGCAATCCGATGAATAAGGATAAGGTCGAACTGGGCAGGTTGCTCTATTTTGATAAGCGACTTTCCGCGGATAAGTCCATCAGCTGCGCGACTTGTCATGATCCCAAATTTTATTGGGCCGAAAATGAGGCCACATCTACGGGTATCAAAAATCAAAAGGGGAATAGAAACTCTCCCACCGTACTCAATTCCGCCTTTTACCACGTTATGTTCTGGGATGGGCGCGCTGCCACGCTTGAAGAACAAGCCCTCGGGCCCATCCAAAATCCAATTGAAATGGGAAATGATTTGAAAGGTATGGTGGCCGTCCTTGATTCAATTCCCGGATACAAGCCATATTTTAAAGCGGCTTTCGGCGATGAGAAGATCACGGCCGAAAAGGTTGCACAAGCCATTGCCAGCTTCGAGCGGACGGTGGTCACTGGGCCTTCCCCTTTCGATGAATTTCTTTCGGGCAAGGCTTCAGCCCTCGATGCCCAGCAGATCAGAGGGCTTGAGCTCTTTTTAACCAAGGGGAATTGTGTTTCCTGTCATCGTGGGCCATTTCTGACTTCGGAGGAATACATGCCTTCCAACTTCAACGATGATCCGGGACGGGCGAAGGTTACCAAATCTAAATCTGACCAGGGGCTCTTCCGAGTTCCCACTCTTCGCAATGTCGGATTGACCGGCCCATATTTTCATAACGGTAAAATTGATTCTCTGGACGAAGCAGTATTTATGCGAGCCAATGGAATTTCGCGCAAGGGACACAACGAGAAGAATCCTGGAATGGATTCCTCCCTGATGCTGAATGAATCTGAAGTGCAAGCAGTGGCTGCTTTCTTGAAGGGATTGAATGGAAGACTGCCCAAAATCGCCGACCCTGGGCAATTTCCGCAATAGCGGAATAGCGCCAAGGGAGAATCTCAGGGATCCGATCGCCAAAGAGGGGCCAACCAGAATGGCTGGCCCCTCTTTCCTTAATTCTCCATAGTTCATGAATGAGTCTTCTTAAGCGGGCTGCGGCAAACCCAACACCGCACGAACGGTGTCGCGGGCAATCAGCAATTCCTCATTGGTGGGGATGACACAGATTTTAGTCTGGCTGCTATCCGTCGAAATGACTCCTTCTTTCCGGTTGAGCTGTTGGTTCTTGACAGTATCCAGTTCCATGCCATAGAAACCCAGCCGTTCGCAGCTACGAGTCCGCACCGTGCAAGAGTTTTCACCGATTCCTCCCGTAAATATCACTCCATCGACCCGGCCCAAGACTCCACAATAAGCCGCAATATATTTGCGAACCCTGTAGCAAAACATGTCGATGGCCAGTTTGGCCTTCTCATTTCCCTTCGCCTCTTCCTCCTCCAATTCACGCATGTCGCTCGAGACCCCGGAAATTCCGATCAGTCCGCTGTGTTTATTCAGAAGAGTATTGGCTTCATGACTCGAAATTTCCTCTTTTGCCATGATATGCAAAACTACCGCGGGATCCAGATCACCACAGCGGCTGCCCATGATTAGCCCCTCCAGTGGCGTAAATCCCATGGAAGTGTCCACTGAACGGCCTGCTTCAATGGCACAGATGGAGGCGCCATTTCCCAGGTGACAAGTGATCAGATTGGCATCTTCCCTTTGCAGATTGAATATCTGACGGAACCGGTATGCCACAAACCGATGCGAAGTACCATGGAAACCGTAACGCCGAATCTGATGACGGCGGTAAAGCACATAAGGCAAGCCGTACAAGTAAGTGGAGGGAGGCATGGTTTGGTGGAAGGCCGTATCGAACACGGCAACTTGTGGGACCTCAGGGAGGAGTTGCTTGCAGACTTGATACCCTTTCAGGTTATGGGGATTATGCAAAGGCGCCAATTCAATGCAATCACGGATCTCCGCGACGATTTGTTCATCCATCAAACGGGAACCGCTGAACTTTTCGCCCCCATGGACTACCCGATGCCCAATTGCACTAATTTCTGCCCGATCCTTGATCACTGGGTTGTCACCGCCGCGCAAAAGGTCAATACATTGGGAAATCGCGGATCGATGCTCCAATATCTCCGCTGTGCAAACTGTCGGTTTTGCGCTACCCACCTGATATTTAATGATGGCTTCGGTAGTACCAACTTTTTCGACTGCCCCCTTGGCCAGAATCCGGTCTTGATTTTGATTGATTAATTCCGCATCGGTTTCGATCAGTTGGAATTTCACCGTAGAACTGCCGCAATTCAAAACTAGAACCTTCATTATTAAGTCCTCTCAATAAATAGGGATTAGCGGTGGTTCTTAATAAGGCAAATAAATAATGTGCTCAATTTTTCCTAATTGGTGGAGTGATTCATCAACAACAAGAGCAGAAATGCCAAGTAGCCCATCTCCCAATCGACTTATATCACTCGCCCAGTCAGGACGACTCTCACAAACTTTGATTTCCCTTTCACTTGTATTCGAAGAATCCTTTTCCGCTTTTCATGCCCAAATGCCCGGCTCGCACCTTTTGACGCAAGATCGGACAGGGTCGGTACTTTAAATCTCCCAGCTCCCGGAAAAGATGTTCCATCCACTTCAGCAATTCATCGAGGCCCATCCGGTCAGCCAAAGCTAGAGGTCCCAGTTCCATGTTATAGCCTAATTTCATTGCCGTATCGACATCCTCCGCGCTGGCCACGCCCTCCATCACCACCTGCATTGCTTCGTTAATCATGGGCAGCATAACCCGGGTGGTCACATATCCGGGAGACTCATAAACTTCAATGGGTGTTTTGCCCAATCCGACCAGAAATTGCCGGACAGTTTGATAGGTATCGTCAGAAGTGTGCAAACCCCGAATCAGCTCCACCAAACGGGTTTTGGTCACCGGATTCATGAAATGCACGCCAATATAACGCTCCCGGCGGGGGATGTGTGTGGACATTTCCGTAATACTTAATGTCGAAGAGTTGGTGACAAAAATGGTCTCTGGTTGGCAGATCTCGGCAAGCTCCTGGAAAATTGAAACTTTCAGGGATGAATCCTCTGGCACGGCCTCGATGATGATGGGGAATGTGCCTAACTGGCGCAAGTCTGAAGTGTAAGTAATCTTCTTCATCAGCGCCCGCTTATCTCCTGCAGTTAAAGCCCATCGACTAATTTCATAATCAAACATGTCCGAGATCTTTTTCCGAGCCGCCTCAGCCAATTCCTCATTCTTTTCACAAAGGACCACCTCTATGCCCGATTGCGCCAGGAAGGATGCAATCCCCTGCCCCATGGTGCCTCCGCCAATGACTCCTGCTCGATGAATTTCGCTCATCCTGAATGCATCTCCTTCATCAAATGAAAAAAAATATAAAAAGTGCAGCTTTGCAAATCCCAAAAACAATCTTGAATCGCCAACGAGGGAATTAATTCCCGGCTTCTCTGGCAAAAGCAAATCCGGCCCGCAACGCCTTCTTGTTCACCGCCCGTAAATTTTCCTTCTCGAGAGTCTCATCAATAGCCCGATCAATGATCTCCGCGGATAAAAAGTTGCTCCGTCCCAGCAAGGCGCCCAGGGCAACCAGGTTAGACACCTTCGGTTCTCCGAGATCATGTGCCAGCCGGCTCAAGGGGACCCCCAAGGCTCCACTTCTGATTTGCTGTCCGTCTTGAGAAATCAGCGTACTATCGTATATGATTTGGCCTCCCTCTTTGACCTTATTCTGAAAACGATCCAAGGAAGGTCCATTCAACGCGATCAATACATCAGGATATTCCACCAGGGGAGTGCCAATTTCCTTTGTCGAAAAAACGACATTACAGTTGGCTGTTCCTCCGCGCATTTCCGGGCCGTAAGAGGGAAGCCAGCTTGTCCTCAAACCTTCCATCATTCCGGCCGTTGCCATCAGTACTCCCAAGTAGAGAACTCCTTGACCTCCAAATCCAGCGACTTTGATCTCCTTCAAATCAAAATCGGGCATATTCATCCGATTTGTAGAATTCTCTTCCTCCTCAGCCCTCTGAATTTCAAGAATTTCGGGGATGGAGCTTTCAAGCATGATAGGAGTCTGCAGGGCATGATTTTCACGTTCCGCGGACACATCCTTGAATACACCGAGCGGGAAGGTAGGAATCATGACCTCCTCAATCCAGCGATAGGCTTTTTCCGGCTTTACTTTCCATCCCGTGGGGCAAGAGGAAAGTACTTCAACGAGCGAAAATCCGCGGTTTTCCACCTGATTCCGGATAGCTTTTCGAACTGCTTGACGAGCCTTCATATTGGTTTTTGGCCCCGTTAGAGCCACCCTCTCAATATACGTGGGACCATCCAGTGTGCTAAGCATTTCGCAAACCCGCAAAGGGAATCCCTCCCGTGATGCATTGCGACCAAAGGGTGTGGTATTGGTTTTTTGTCCGAGCACGGAAGTCGGCGCCATTTGTCCGCCAGTCATTCCGTAGATGGCATTATTCACAAAAAACGCTGTGAAATTCTCTCCACGATTGGCTGCATGGATGATTTCAGCCGTCCCAATTGCCGCCAGATCACCATCACCCTGATAACTAATCACAATACTTTCCGGCCTACTGCGCTTAATGCCGGTGGCGACCGCAGTGGCCCGCCCATGCGCCGCCTGGACATTCCCAACATCAAAATAATGGAAGGCGAAAACTGAACAACCCACCGGACTAATCAGGATGGTTCGATCCTGCAAGCCGAAATCATCGATGGCTTCCGCGATTAATTTATGCAGGACTCCATGTCCACAGCCTGGACAGTAGTGGGTGAGGTGTTGATCTCCTTCTTTGCGCGAAAAATCGGCATAGAAGCTTTTGGGTTTTTGATGGCTGATTTTTAGCATGATATTTTCTCATTGTGCATTACACAAAATATCCTCAATTCATTCAAAATCTGATTCCAGTCTTTACCCGAGAAAAAGATTCCACTCACGTTACTCTTGCCATTTCTTCCATGGGCCTAATGAATCACCAATTCAATTGATTTCTCACGGGACGCGAGGTTTCGAACAATGTTCATAATTTCTTCCGGAGTGGGCACTACTCCGCCCTTCCGCCCATAAAAATGAACCGGAGCCTTCTCGCCCACGGCCAGACGAACATCCTCCACCATTTGTCCCCAGCTTAATTCCACCACCAAGAATCGTTTACCCTGTTCCGCCAATCCTCGAAAACTCGCCTGAGGAAAAGGCCAGAGGGAGATCGGGCGCAATAGGCCCAATTTTATGCCGGAGGCTCGGCCCATATCCACCAATGTCCGCAAAACGCGGGAGACAATTCCATATCCCACCAGGACTATTTCGGCATCTTCGACCCGATAGGTCTCATGGGATGTACAGTACTGCTGCGCAACGGCGTATTTCTCTTCCAATTCCAAAACATGCTTTTCAAAGATTTCATGTTGCAGGAAAATGGAACTGATCAGATTGGACCTGGTTTCCGCATTGCCTTGGACAGCCCATCCCTGCACCGGCGGTTCCAATGCTACTTGTGGAAACTCAACAGGTTCCATCATCTGCCCGACAAAGCCATCCGTCAAAATAACCACGGGATTGCGGAATCGATCCGCAATTTCAAAAGCCTGCAGCGCGAAGTCGCACATTTCCTGCGGTGAGTTGGGGGCGAGAACAATGTTGTGATAGCTGCCGTGGCCTCCACCTTTTACGATTTGGAAATAATCACTCTGTTCGGGTCCCAAGTTGCCCAATCCCGGACCGGCCCGCATGATGTCGACAATCACCGCAGGCAATTGCGCTCCAGCCAGATAGGAAATCCCTTCCTGCATCAAGCTTATTCCAGGTCCTGAGGAGGCTGTCATGGAGCGGGTTCCCGTACAGGAAGCACCGTATACCATGTTGATTGCGGCAACTTCGCTTTCCGCTTGCACAAAAGTGCCCCCGACTTGGGGCAAATAATAGGCGGCTGCTTCGGCAATTTCACTGGCGGGAGTGATGGGGTAGCCATAATAAGCTCGACAACCCGCCAAAATCGCCCCTTTGACCACTGCAACATTTCCCTTTATCAACTCTCTCGTCATGATGGATAGGAACTCCGGAATTGGAATATCCGCCACTGGTTCAGGCTACGATGAAGCCACAACCTTCTCCGCTCTAAATACCGTGATAGCGCCGGGTTCAGGACATACATAAAAGCAAATACCACAACCGGTACAGCCGCTTCCTTCATATATGGCCGGCCTGTATCCCTGCGCATTCAACTTCTCAGAAAAACCTATAACTTTCACCGGACAAGCAGCGACACATAAGCCACATCCTTTGCAATCGTGGCCATCGATCTCCACCCTGCCGCGCTCTTCTTTCCGTTGACCGCTTTCCATACCCATTCGGTCCCCCTTGATTTGATGTCTGATTTTTGCGGGCATCTCTCAAGATCTGGCTTTACCGCGCCTTTGCAGCTTCCTCTCTTTGCTTCCCTGCTCCAAAAACACTGATATCGATCCATCAGGACTTTACAAAATCATGTTCCGGATTCTTTACCGTCAAAACCGGACAAGGAGATAAGCGCACCACTTTTTCCGCGGTCGACCCAAAAACCATGTGGCTGAATCCCGTCCGTCCATGCGTGGCGATGATGATCATATCCACATCATGTTCGATGGCCGCTTCAACAATGGCGGTGGGAGCCGCTCCCACTGCAAAGACTGGAATCACATTAAATCCCTGGGCGACAAGATCAGCCCCCAGTTCCTCTAATGCAGACTTTTCGTTCTCCTCCACCTTGGCAATGTACTCCGGCACGGAGAAGTGATAAGCTTCCGTTCCCGCTCCTAAAACCGAATGTTCGCAGCAATGCATTAAGATCAGCTGCGCCTGGAACGATTGTGCAAAAGCTTTCGCATAACGCAGAGCATAACGAGAATAATCGGAAAAGTCAGTTGGAACCAAAATCCTTTTGATTTCGATCATGAATCCCTCCGTTCACCAGCTGTGTTTTCAGTATGAGACAATTTCACCGCGTGAACGGGAGCATCTTTCCCCTAAGCTGTGAATTGTGTGCATACTCCTTACCAAAGATAAACTGATTATCTAAGGCTCATAATTGCTGATCGTTGAAGGACTTGAATGGAAACTACGCGCATCGTCTTTCTGCGGCAATTCACCCACTTGGGGGAAAAGAGCCCAATTCATTTTGCTTCTAATAATTGCTCTTTTGAGTTCCCTATTTAAGCATACTCCAGACCCTTTTGGGTCGCCATAGTTTTGTTCTTTTCCCCCGGATTTCAATATTGCAATCCGTTGCGGATTGTCGTACTGGCATATTTGAAGAGGAATGGCGGTCTAGACTCCATTTGCTCATTCCATGAAAGTTCCCCAGGACAGGTTCCCCCCCCCATGTCTGGCAAATCAATTGCAAACGATTCTTATGATATTGAGGGTGTTTTTCTGCTTTAGGGTATCAAACCATTATGAACCTGCCGATTTTGGCGTGGAGTTATATCTTAGAAAAAACATCCCTATGATAATTCGAGGGGCCGTCCGCCAATCTGCGCGGGCCCAAAATTGTTGAGCCAACATTATCCTCTATGCCTTTATGCGGAAAACTCGTCGGGAGGTTCAGGAAACTAAATGAAGAAGGATTGTTGACTCCATCTATTCGAATGAACCCCGAATCCTTTGATCACTTAAAGGTCTGGGTTCATATTTAATGTCAAAGAGCACATCAACTAAACTTATGAATCCAGAAAATAAACAAATGTTCCCCCCCCACGAACAAACAAGGAAATCTGTTGGCAATGCAAAGGATCCTTTTGACTGCGAAATTGAACAAGTTTTTGACGATATCCTGAAGAGAGGAGAAGCAGGCATTCACCTGGAACCAGCAAAGCATTTTCATGCCTCCTCCGGCCTGATCTATTCTGAAACACAGGATCTTTTTTGTGAAATTGCTTCGGGATACTGCAAACCTTTGAAAGATTTTCTCTTTGAGGTAAATCGCGGCGCTGCAAGGAAAGAGTGGGT
>CAWDMN010000102.1:0-27774 GCA_963803155.1 uncultured Acidobacteriota bacterium | reverse complement strand
GGTACTGTGTAACCTACTGGTTCCGTTCGTGCTTGCTGGCCGGCTAGTCCTCCGTGGTCGTACGGACCGCGCGAGCGTCTCCAGGGCGTGGTCCAGCACCGGCTCGAGCACGGCCAGCGACTCGAGCGCCGCCGCGCGGGCTGCCCGGCAGGTTGACGATCAGCGTCCGGCCCCGCACGCCGACCACGGCCGCGCGGGACAGGATCGCCAGCGGCGTCTTCGCGCGGCCGTCCGCCCGCATCGCCTCGGCGAAGCCGGGGACCTCGTAGTCGATCACGGCGAGCGTGGCCTGCGGCGTGACGTCCCGGGGCGTCAGGCCCGTGCCGCCGGTGGTCACGACCAGCGGGTGGCGCGCCGCCGCCGCGACCAGCATCGACTCGATCCGCCGGCGCTCGTCCGGCACGATCTCGCGCTCGACGGCGAACCCGAGGCCCGCAAGGCGCGCGGCGATCTCCCCACCGGACGTCGTCTTCGCGCTCGCCGCGACGAGCTGCGGTCGCTGACCGTGAGGACGAACGCCGTCCGGGGCCTCGGCGCCATCGATCAGGGCCCCGGCCGGCGCGGCGCACGGCGGATCCCGCCGGCCCGCGCCGGGCCGCGCACGCCCCTCGCCCGGACCACGGGCGGCCCGCCGGGGACGAAGCGCGGCGCGCCGGGACGGCCGTCTGCGCTGGGTGGCGGCGGCGAGCGAGCCGCGGTCGCCCGGGCCTCCCGCCGCCACTCGCCGGACTTGCCGCCGACCTTGCTCACCAGCCGGACGTGGCGGATCTCCACGCCCTTCTCGACGCCCTTGACCATGTCGTAGACGGTCAGCGCCGCCACGCTGGCCGCCACGAGCGCCTCCATCTCCACGCCCGTCGGCCCGACGGTGGCGGCCTCGGCCCGGACGCGCAGGGCCGACGCGGCCCGGTCCGGCGTGATCGTCACGACCAGGTCCGTCAGGGCCAGCGGGTGGCAGAGCGGGATCAGCTCCGCCGTGCGCTTGCCGCCCATCACCCCGGCGATCTCCGCCACCGTGAGCACGTCGCCCTTCGGGCCGCGGCCGTCGATCACGAGGCTGAGCGTCTCCTGGCTGCAGACGACCTCGGCCTCGGCGACCGCCCGGCGCGCGGTGGCCGGCTTCGCCGAGACGTCCACCATCCGCGGCCGTCCGCCGCGATCCACGTGGGTCAGGCGGCGGCGATCCGCCCGCGGCTTCGATCGCTCGTCCATGCCACCTCCGTGCCGGGCGCTGCCCGGTTCCGTGTCCGCGCTCAGGGACGGTCCAGCCACCACAGCTCGACGCCCGAGCCCGGCCGGCAGGCCGGCGACCGATTCTGGCACGACCGCGAACGCGTCGGCAGATGCGAGCGCGGAGAGCTGGTGGCTCTCCTGGCCGCCCGCGAGGACCACCCGCACGCGGCCGGCGGCGTCGCGGATCGGCGCCCCGGTCGCCGGGTCCCGCAGCGCCGCGACCCGCAGGAACGCCCGCCGGCCGGCCGACTTCGTGACCGGCTCCTCCAGGACCGCCGGCGTCCACCGGGCGCAGCAGCGCGTCCGCGCTCCGGCCGGCGAGCCGGCGGAGCGCGGGCCGCACGAACACCTCGAACGTGACGAAGACGGAGACCGGGTTGCCCGGCAGCCCGAAGAGCAGCACCGGCGGGCCCGGCCGGTCGCCGCCGCCGCGGCGCGGTCCCGAACGCGAACGGCTTGCCCGGCTGGATCGCGGCGCGCCACAGGTCCACGGTCCCCACCCGCGCGAACGCGCCGCGCACGACGTCGTACGGACCCACCGAGACGCCGCCGCTCACGATGACGAGATCCGCATCGACGAGCGCCGACCGCAGGAGCTCGCAAGGTCGGCTCGAGCCGGTCCGGTGCGATCCCGACGTGGCGCGCGTCGGCCCCGGCCGCCGTGCAGAGCGCGACGAGAGCCGGCCCGTTGGCGTCCGGGATGCCGGCCGGTCCAAGCTCGCTGCCCGCCCGGCGGAGCTCGTCGCCGGTGGAGAGGATCGCGACCTTCGGGCGCGCGTGAACCGAGACCCGCGCGACGCTGCCGGCGGCGATGATCGCCACCTCGGCCGGCCCGATCGCCCGCCCGGCCTCCAGGACCCGGCGCCCCAGCTGGAGGTCGCTCGCCCGGGTTCGCACGTTCCTGTAGCGCGGCCGCGGCCTCGTGGACGCGAATCCAGGCGGGAAGCGGCCCCGTGGCATCGCGGCCGCGCGGCCCCGCCGACCCGTCCGCCGCCACCGGCGTCGTGAGCTCCACCGCCACCACCGCGTCCGCACCGGGTGGCATCGGCGCACCGGTCGCGATTCGCAGGGCGAGGCCCGGGGTCACGCTGATCTCCGAGGCACGGCCAGCCGCCACCTCGCCGGCGACGCGCAGCAGGACGGGGTCGTCTTCCCGTCGCGGCGGCCACGTCCGCCGAACGGATCGCATACCCGTCCATCGCCGAGTTGTCCCACGGCGGCAGGTCGGTCGCGGCGACGACATCCACCGCGAGCACCCGCCCCAGGGCGTCGGAGAGGTCCACGTCCTCGGCGGGCAGAGGCGCGGGAATGGCCGCCAGGACCTGTGTGCGAGCATCCTCGATGGGCATCAGCTCGTTCATGGACGTGACCTCGCCAGGACCGACCGTTCGTGGACCAGCCGCCCGATCCCCCGCCGGGTCAGCACGCCCACCAGCTGGCCATCGTCGATCACGGGCAGGCCATCGACACCCGCCGCGTGGAGAAGCGCCGCGGCGGGTCGCAGGTCATCCCCGGGAGCGGTCGGCGGGAGCAGGTCTGCGGGCGTCATGGCGACCGCGGCCTGGGTCCGTCTCCAGGCCGAGCGGCCCGCCCGTTCTTGAGAAATAGCTAATCTGCGGGAAAAATCAGGACCGTTTGGGGGAGCAACTCACGGGATTTAGTTTTGGCGAAATTGATATCCAATTGGGATCAGATCCAGTGCAGATTGCCATGGGGGGCGCGGCGGATCTTTCAAGGTTTGCATGGTACAGGGAGTGAGTTTTTCTGAACTTCAGTTTAGGTGAACTGTACTGGCAATCAGCGTTCTAATACTCATTATCAATGAAAAATGGCCAAGCTTGGAAGGCAAGGCATTTATGCGTTGGCCCAGTTATTGAATCTGCAGGCGGAGCTGGTCTGAATGTAATGGTTGGTGGCGGAAATTTTGCTTGCGCCCCAGAGTACCATGAAAAATTCCAACAACATCATTCCGCAATTCTGCGTGGTGGTCCACCTAACCATCAATTGATTTGGACCAATCATTTTCCCGGCATGACTACCGACCGGACCGCTTTTAAATATTTGCCTTCCGGGTCTCCTTTGGTTGGAATGATATATCCGCCTTCGCCAAGTTCATTCCAAGCATACACCACCACAATTCGCTCGGTGGTAGTCTGGCCCGGGTGTTTGTCCATCCAGTCCATGGCATTCTGGAGATGGGCCTGGAATGCCTCCGGAGTGCGGTCGGGGTAATACCAGCAATATTTCTGATTCGGCTGTTTGGGATTTTCCCTGGGCCGGCGGTCCCATCCGGAAACGACGCATGGAATGTATGGCTGCTCTTTGGTTCCTGCCCATAAGCTCTCATGATGTTCCACCAGCTCCTGGAATTTATGCTCTTCCAATCCCTCTTCCCAGTGGGGGATGGCGTTATAGTGGGTCAGGTGAGTATAGCCTATTTCCCGCGAACCCTCCCAGCATCTGGCTATGGCCACGCCAGGCAATCCGGCCTTTTTCGCTGATTCCTGCATGTAGCTAAAACCGGCCTGGTCGCCGCCCTTGCTATTGAAAATGATCACTAGTGGTTTCCCACCAACCCGAAGATACTGCGGATTTTTAAAATATAGCATCCAGAAATCAGCCGCCTGCTTCCAGGCATCAGTCCCGTTGATTTCATACCCTTCGTGATTAGCCACCAGGAGGCAGAACTTAAGACGGCGGTGATTCTTAGCCTTCAAGTAGAGATTCAGCCCCATATGCAAGCGGTCTTGTTTAATCTTTTGTGTATTGATTGCACGGCCATTGTCATGCCAATACCAGTCGAAGGCGAAAAAAGTGATGCCGTTATCGGCAGCCAAGTCGATCTGTTGCTCCATTACTTTATGAGAATGGTTGTGCCAGCCCCAGATAGGCGCTCTGCCGGGAAACTCGCTGAGCATGCGCGCTGTGGCGTCCAGGTCCGCACTTTCGAAATAGTAAGCACCCACCTGGGCGCGCAACGATACGATATTGGCGGATTTCGTCTGGTTCATGTCGTTGCCTGTCTGTTCTTTGCCGGCTACGCTGTGCGTCAGCATAGCCGCACCGGCCAGCACATAAAAACAATATCTGAACATGACTGAACACTCCTTGTTGTGGCGGTCATCTTTCACTGAATAATATAAATTACGGTTAAGAATCTGGGCAAGTGCGGACATTATCAAAACTGATAACTTTTAAATTTTTTGGCCTTATTACACTTGAGAAAGGAGGAGCCAAACATTAGAGTGGACCCATATTACTTGAGCGAATGGCAACGGCTGGCGATGGTACCCCAAATAGATGAGGACAGGTGATAGGCACCACCAGAGATCTTTTGCCATTATTTTCCGATGTTCTGAAAGAACAGTAAATTCAAGCTGCGGGTCGGCCGCCGCAAGTGGCCAACCCTGGGCTGAAAAGCCCCTATATAACTTCCATAGTGTTGGTTCCCAAGCAGCTGAAACTCGCCATCGCGTTTACTCTGAAACCTTGGCCGGGCCAATAATAAATCCAGTTTTTTTGAGACACCATGCCAGATCTAGACTTCCGATGAGCATTTTGGCCTTTCGGAAGTTTCCGATATGATAAAATATCCACCGATGGCAACCCTCCATGTTGAATGGTGTCTCCACTCGAAATAGATGATCCGAGATTTTCTGCTCGAAAGGATAAGAGAAGATGAAATTCATTATGAAGAATGTCATGCTGGGGTTGGCCTTGTTGCTCCTCGCCGGATCAATATCATTGGCCCAATCGACGGTGCTGCCCATCAAAGTCAGTGAAAACGGGAGATATTTTGTGGACCAGAAAAACAATCCCGTGTTCTGGTTGGGCACCACGCAATGGGAACTCTTCCACGGATATACCCAGGAGGATGCCAGGATCATTCTGGAAGAATCCAGGAAAAACGGCTTCACCTTTGTCCAGATCAAGCTGATGGGCCAAGGCGACGGCACAAAACCCAATGTCTACGGTCAGAAGGCCTGGATCAACAATGATCCTCTCACACCGAACGAGGCCTATTTCAAGAATGTGGATGCAGTGATCCGGATGGCCCGCGACAACAACTTGGTCGTCCTACCCAGCATTTATCATCAATCCTACCGGAAGTACATCACCCTGGAGAAGGCTCGACGTTGGGCCAAGTGGGTGGCCCAGCGGTACAAGGACGCACCTAACATCGTCTGGACCACCACGCCCGAGGCCAAGGAGGAGTTTGTGCCGATTATTCGGGAATTGGCCGCGGGTCTGCGGGAAGGAGACGGAGGCCGTCACATCATCAGCTTCAAACCCGATCCTTCACCTTACTCCTCCGACTTCCTCCACACCGAGAGCTGGCTGGATTTCAATTCCATGCAGACGTGGAACGCCGTCAAGTTGATCTATCCCATGGTGACCCACGATTACAATCTTAAACCTGCCAAGCCGGTGCTCATGGCGGAAGGCGCCTATGAAGCGGGTTTTGAATACAAATTCGACGTGACTCCTTTGTGGATTCGCCGACAGGCTTACTATTCCTATTTGGCCGGAGCTCACCATACCTATGGGCACAATGCCAATTGGCGGATTCTTCCCACTTGGAAGGAAGATCTAAACGCGCCCGGCGCCATTCAAATGGGAGTGCTCAAGAAGATTTTCCTGGCCCGGAAGGAGTGGTGGCTGCTGGTTCCCGATCAATCGCTATTTGCCTCGGGAGGTTGCGTCAGTGACTGGCCTCTTCCCAGGGAATTTGCGACTGAGGAAGAGCGGAGCGCCTATGTCCACGATCTTGGACCGTTTGATTCGGCGGGTGGGCAGCCCACTGGGAACGAGTTGCTCCACTTGGCCGCACGGCATCAAGACGGCAAATGGGCCATGTTCTATTTGGCCGACAAAGCTTCCTTCAGCGTTGACCTGAGCAAGCTAAAAGCAGCCAGGATCGATGTTTTTTGGATCAATCCCATCACTGGCGATGCGACGACCCTCGGGCAGGAATCGAATACCGGCGTGAAGTCATTCACGACGCCCAAGGGTTGGGAAGACGCGCTGCTAATCCTGGAGGCTGCGGACAGCCCCGAGCCTCCAACGCGCTAAGGGAAGGTGTACTACCGATGTAATTCAAAGTGCGACAAGACAGAAAGTCTCCCCAGAAAATCCCAGCTAAACAAAGGTAGAACTGGCACGAGTGACCGCCGTCAGCGGTGCACGCTGGCTCGGCAGGCGAGGCTGGCCAGGCGACGCGCGAAGGATCGCGCGTCTCACCTTGATGGCCATTTTCATTGTCTTGTTGAGCCGGCCGCGCTGGCATGAGCGGCTCCTCAGTTAAGCAGAGAGCCCAACTTGCAGCCAGTCGATCGCAAATATTTCTCATGAAAGAATGATCTCATAGACAGATTCCCATAGCTTGGTCCCAGTTTGCTGTGCAAAGCAATTGAGACGGCCACGATGGTTCCTATTCGTTCATTCTCCGCGCCTCCGCGCCACTGCGCGAGTTTTTTTCTTAGCCCTTGCCATTCCGCCGTTTTGATTTGATATTTTCCATGATAGCGCCGAATTCGGGTTGATTGGCTAATTCCTTTTCCGCGATTTTTAAGGCCAAGTTTGGTTTACCTTCATTGAGATAGCGATTTATCCGACCAATACTGTCGCGCCATTTGAGATCCTCGGCATTTCCATTCTCAAGCCATATTCCTGCAACCTCGAGTTGCGTTAACCGGCTGGCTGAGGTCGGCTTCGGTGTATTTTGCATTTTCGAGGACAAGATCTTCTGAATTTGCAAGAGGGACTGGTTGTCTGGAAGGTCGACCAGGGCCGCTTCTATCGATTTTATGAGATATGTATCTAGGTTTTTGAATAAATTTGGAATTTCCAAACCCAACTCAGGATACAAAACCAAAAATCTGATCATCTCGTTTTCAAAGCTGGGCCAGTCCTGTTGCAAAGCAAAGGCTTGGCAAAGCGCCAGTATCAATTGAGGAATATCCGGGGCCATCCGCAAAGCTTCTCGTCCTCTCCGAATGGATTGGGTCCAATCGGATCTGCCCAGGTGGAACAATGACAATTCATGATAAGGAAGAGCACTGGCCGGTTCCAGCCTGATCCATTCATGATAGGATTGGAGTGCATCTTCCGGAAGTCCGAGTCGATTGAAGATGCGTGCGGCAAAAGCGTGCGTCTCAGGCAAGCGTGGAGCTAACCGTTGAACTTGTTTGGCAACTTTCAGGGAATCGGCACTGTTCACATTATGCATCAGGTGCCTTGCCCTATCCCAACCTCTGGCTTCGTTCTCGCCGATAAACAAGAATTCATCAGAGGAGAGTTGCCCCCATCTCTTTTGTAGAAGGGGAACATTTTGGCCGAGATTTTGCGTCGGACCGTGCTGGAGCAGAGGAGTGCCACAATGCTCCCAATGATATAGAACGGCCTCCGGAATGTATTCGATTTCATGGCCGGCATTCCGCACTGCCCAGCAATAATCGACATCCTCTAATATCCCGCTTCCAAAGGCAGGATCAAATCCCCCTAATTCATCCCAGACGCTACGCCGGGTCAAAAGACAGCCGCCCGTCACGCAATTCACTTTGCGCCGCTGATTAACCTCGGAAGCTTCTTTCGGCCATCCGAGGAAAATATGATAGGCGGTTCCAGCCTGGTTTCGGGCCACTCCGGCGTGTTGAATCAAATTCCCCAGCCCATTCGGGTGGTCCGGAGGAAAGAGCAATTTGGCGCCGGTAACGGCAACTCCCGGGTTGTTGGGGATCAGTTTTTCGAGCCAAGTATCGGAGCAAACCTCTGTATCCATATTCAAGAAGAGGATAAATGGCGCTTCGCCAAGTCTGGCGCCGTGGCAAGCAGTTGGGAGAAAACCTTGGTTGACCTGATGACAAGCGAGCGTGACTCTGGAGTGGCCGCGCAATTCCTTAAATAGAGGGCCCATCGCATCATTGGGTGAAGCATCATCGAGCAGAATGAGGTGATGAGTAAAGTTGGTGGTATTCAAGACTGAGCGAAGACAGCGATTCGCCAAATCCAATTTTTTATAGAGCGGAATCACGATGTCTACTGAAAAGCCCGCTCCCGGTGGAATTGCGTCTTGGAAGATTTGTGGAGATAAGGCAGGAAGCGATTTGTTCTGCCAAGTTTCAAGAATGTGATTTCTACGAGGTGTCATTCGTGAATTTATCTGTCCCGTATAAGTTCGTTACCAGAGCGAAGCCTGCGGTGCAAGTAATGGGAGCAAAGAACTAGACGAGAATACAACTATCTTACAGCTGATTCTTCATTCTCCGCCTTTCTCAGCATTTCCCGTGCCTCCTGCTCCAATGCGGCAGCCTCTTTGAATCGGCCAACTTTTGTCAATTCTTTCCCCATGGAAGCGATTTGTGCCGCCAGGAAGACCGTGCGGGACTTAGTCTCATCGAAGAAAAGGAGTTCCTCCTTTTTCCTCATGAAACAATGATTCTGGTCTTGAATCCCGTCATATTGAACGTGCCAATTTACTGACCTTTCTTGTTGGCTGAACCGTGGTTTCCTGTCTTGAAAGACTTTTTTCAATCCGTGGGATTGTCCTCGAATCGGATAATGACGCATTAGAAACTGAAAAGGATAGACTCTTCGATTGGGAAATAAAATTTCATGTCCACCGCTTGACTTTAAATCAAACAGTTGCTCTTGTCTTTTCCACCCTTTTATTTGGAATTTGTCAAATTCTTTTATCTTCGGATCATAATATTTCAAGTATTGCCGGACATCTTCTCCCGGGAGGAAAGAATCGTCGACGGGAGCAAAGTTATAGACAAAAAAACCTATGGCATTATACCCCTCACTGTCTACTTTCTGAATTGCCGCTTGTAATGTCAATTCAGGCCAGGGACTGTGCCGGAATTCATCCGCGTCGACATGGAGGTACCAATCGGCGTTCAGCTCCTGAGCAATCTCCTCCTTGCGCTTTAAAATGGCCCTCCATTCGTATTTTTGACCCGTGGGATAATCTTTTGTTCCAGAGAATGTCTCGATTTTCAGCAATCCTCTTCCCAGCCAGCGGGATGCTTCTTTCGCGGTGTTATCAGTGGAGTTGTCATCGATCAAATAGACCTGAATTCCGTTGACAATCAAATCCCCTATCGCATGATAAATAATGTCGCCTTCGTTATACGCGGACATGATTGCCACAATCCGACAGGTCCGATCAATTTGGTGGCGATTCCCAGCATTTTTTAGGTGACTAGTCGAACCTGTCTCGGAAGGGTTGCCGTCCGATAAGCTTTTGGAGAGTTGTGGATCCGCATGGGAACCTGAATGAACCGATGTTCGACCACCGGGCAGAATTGTGTGAGTTGTTTGCTGAGGTTCTTTGACCAACTTCGCCAAGAGTTTCCGCCCTTCGTGTGAATCAGCCAATTCTTTGCGCACGATGTTTATGGCCAAGGAAATTTTTCCAGCACCGAGATAACGCTGTACTCGATCCAGCACTCCCTTCACGCGAGGGTTCCGTGCAATCGCTTCTCGAAAATCCATCCCCATAATAAACGGCGCGTTGGACGCCATTGCAGATTCAGTGGAGGCAGGTATCGTCTCAATTTGTCTACCCGTTAGCTTTTCTGTCAAAAAGGTAATCACTTGCTCACTTTCCCTTGTGGGATGAAGACGATGACTGAGTTGAGCAAGGTCCATGGCTGATTGTAAATCCCTCCAATGGATAGTTTGAAGGGATAGCTGCAAATATGCTAAAGCTTCAGCTTGATGGGGTGGAAGCGTTTTCCAAGGCATATTGGGAAAGAGCTGTGCCAAGGTAAGTCGGCGAACTAATCCTTTTAAAATGCGCGCCTCATAGCTTGTGTCACATTGCTTGATGTCGGGCGATGAGAGGTGATGATCGTGCCATCGATATTTTGCCACAACGGCGCCAATATGCTTAAATCTCGCGGTGCCGGCTAGACGCGTCCACCATTCGTAATCATGAGCGCGACGAAAAGTCAGGTCATAAGCGCCGTAATGATCGAAACACGACCGCCTGATCAGGGAGCCAAGATTGCATAGGCAGTTGCCATAAACCATTTGAGCCACCAGTGCTCCATTGCGGTTATCCCAATCCTGGTATGACTCGGTGCGAATTGTCTGTAATTGGCGGTCTGCAATGATCAGATCACCGTAGTAAACATCCATGTCAGGCTTTTGCTTAATGACGGTCCAATGATTCTCCAGCGCATCAGGAAGAAGCACGTCGTCCGAATCCAGCCAGAGGATGAATTCCCCTTTTGCCTCGCTGATGCACCGGTTCCTGGTTGCGGGAGCGCCAGAATGCTCCTTCTTTATATAACGAAATCGTGGATCTGAGTAGTTGCTCACCACTTTTTCTGTTTCATCCGTCGATCCATCATCAACCACGACGATTTCGAAATGCGGATAGTTTTGGGCTAGCGCGCTTTCCAAAGCGTCCGGCAGGTAGTGGGCCCGGTTATAGGTTGGAATGCAAATGGATACCAAAGGAAGGTTAGTTAATCCAGTTGACTTCACCGAGCTATCCCCAGGTTCTGCTCGCCGATGGTCCGGCGGCGAGTCGATGAATATTGTTTCAATGACAGGAGGCTCACCTGTTGAAGTGGAGCACAATTCTTGGCTAATGTGCCTCGCTTCCATCGCATGGATTTCCCGTTGTTTTGAGTCTTCTGCATTGCGCAGTCGTAAAAATAGCGCCTGGGCGTCTGGATGACGCGGCTGATTTGACAACTCAAGTTCCAGCGCTTGAATGGCTTCGTTTTCCCGGCCAAGGTTCATCAGACATTGTGCCCTTGAATATTGTACTCCTTGGTAATGCGAATCAACGGCCAGGACACTGTTGAAATATTTCAATCCCGCGGCCCAGTTCCCCCTTTGAATACACTCGAAGCCTCGCAACAGTCGGCGCTGAAGCATTGAAACTTGCGTTTTGCTGAGGTCGTCTAACGAAGCGGTGCTATTGGGAATATTTGTGGGATGAGCTTGCTCTTTTGATATGTGCGAATCCGCCAGGGACTGCTCCCAGCTGAGAGGCAGGTTCATGATCCGACGTAGGCCTGAAATCATGGTCGACACGGCGAACCCCTGCTCGATTTTTTTGCGGGCCAGTAGCCCCATCCTTTTCCGGAGTCTCCCATCAGTGGCAAGTTGGACCATGCATTGTGACATGCCATGAATGTCCCCTTCTGCTACGAGGAATCCTGTGATTCCATGCTCGACTGCCTCAGGAATTCCCTCATGCCGGGTCGAGATGATGGCGAGTCCTGCTGCGGAGGCTTCCAAAATGGTATTGGGCAGTCCTTCCGCATCGCCGGTTTGCGGATCAGTGATTGAATGCTGGACAAAAACCGCACTGGAATTTAGAAGTTCCTTGGCATGCTCATTGGGAAGAGCCCCATGATAATGGACTGCATTTTGAAGTCGGTTGGCTTGGAGATAGTCTTCAAACTCCTGGCGCATTTTTCCATCTCCAACCACATCCAGATGGATGTTGGGAACGGTCTCTCGGGCCAATTGGAATGACTTGAGCAGGTGCAGGGGGCCTTTTTTGGCAACCAGCCGCATGATGGATATGAAGCGGCAGGGCTGCTTTTCGGGTTGGGAGAGGAGTTTTGGGGGGATCTCGACACCATAATGGTTGATAAATACTTTATGTGCGGGGATTCCGATTTGAATCAACCGTTTGGCCATGGGTTGGCTCACCGTGATTATTCCGGTGACCACTAATCCCATCCAACGATAGTATTGAACGCTTTCAGGCCGGTGCAGCATCATGGAAGCATCAAAGCCGTGAAAGTGTATGAAAATGGGCAAGTGTAAAACTCGGCTATTCAACTCGACGATCTCAGTTCCATCACTTCCATATTCAACCAGAAGATGAGTGACGCCGTGGGAATGCAGGAAATCAGTGACTTCTTTTTCTGCTTCGGGAGAATACCTGGAAAATCCTTGGCTATAAGAAGGAAGTATTTTAACGGGGCATTGAAGCCAATCGGTTCCTGGATATACGCTCCGGGTCAGGAGCACGGTCCTTCCAGGGGCTAGATTCTGGACTTGTCGCGTGAGGAAGGTCTCTGAGATAGCTCCTACTTGCGGGAGAACAATGGCAACACAAGACGGCTGGTCAGGGCAGGGAAGAATGGCCATATGGCTTGACTCTTGGGCTGGAGCACCCATCCCTTGGTTTGAGTGCCGGGGGATGGTGATGTTTGGTGCCGATTGTGTCAGCCCGGACATATTTCGACTGAATGCCGCTCTGACTGGGGAATTGGTCTCCATAACGGATTTCATTGCCACGCCAGCCAAACCGCAAAACATGGTATTGTCGTCGAATTTCTGCGGTATCTTATCAGTCGAGAGCAATTCATGGAATAGCGGGAAAAACATTTTTGTATATTTGGCGCGGTCCGTTTCACTTAAGGGGCTACGGCGTGCCCAGAGACCAATCATCTGCGCGAGGCTGGCGTTCCATCCACCAAGAGCATGCATCTGCAGGTTCTCAAATCTCGCCTGTTTGAACAGTCGGCTGAGAGCAAAGGGGGTATAGCGACATTCGTCATGCGGGGTGTCATGCAAAGGCCAGAGGTATGGAACAGTAAAAACCAATTTCCCTCCGGGTTTGACGACACGGTAGATTTCATTGAGTACCGCGGTCGGTTCGGCCAGATGCTCCAGGAACTCAGTGGCGAGTGCATGATCCACAGAATTGTCTTCCAAGGGGATGGTCTTGCCATCCCATTCCAAATCAGGACTGCTATAGGGATTTCCTGGCAAATCCATGCCAATATAACGGTTGATCTGGCTCGAAGGCGCCAGTAAAAGGGATTTATAAGGCATTCGTCCACAACCCACATCCAGAACACACCCGTTAAGCAAAGGGATGTATTCTTGGACCGCTTTTAAAATGGAGGATCTCACAATATAGAGGTCCATGTTTTCTGGCTGAAAGGCGGGATTAAGATAGCCGATCAGCGATTGGGTGTTGCCGGACTCCAGACTTGGAGTGACAGTTTGGGGAGCTTGTGGTTGCCGTTCATCTTCTCGATCCATACCTCCGGGGCGGGATCGCCGAGGGGGCAAATCCACACTGGAGGGCCTCTGGATGATTTGAGGGGGAATACCTGAATGGAATAACATGTTGAAAAACTCTATCCACTGAACAGCGGTGCCTTCAATGGAATATCCCTGGATGATCCGCCTGCGTGAAGACTCAGAGAATCTTTTCCAGAGGGCCGGATCCGCTTTTAATGCACCAATGGCCTCCACAAAATCTCCCTGCCGGTTGTTGACCAATAGACCCTGCTCTCCAGAATGGACCAGCTGAGTGATTCCTCCCGGAATACGGGAGCAGACAGGAACCAGGCCACATGCCATACCTTCCATCAAAGACAGGGGCAGTCCCTCCCATTCCGACAAGAGGGCAATTACATGATGTTCCAACATAATTTTCTGAGCTTCTTCAGGAAGGACCACATCGTGGAGTTGCACACGAAGTCCCCGGCCATAGCTCTGGAGCACTTCTTTAATGAAGGGGATTTCTTTGCCCTTGCCCAACAGGGTGCACTCCACGCCTGGAATAGCGCGGGCGGCCTGGCAAAAGGCAATGGCCACATCGATACTTCGTTTGGCTTTCTGCTCGAGCCGGCCAGCGTAAAGGATTTTCAATGTCTCGCGGGGCGCATCCACTGCGGCAACGGGCACGGGAACCCCGCAAGGAATGTTGCGCACCTGCAGGGGAAGGGAACCATGCTGTTGGGCAATCTCCATCAAATAATCGGAAACGCACACCAGACCACTCAAGCGGAAGGGCGAATCCTTCCAGACGAATTCTTCCAACAGGTCCAGATGGAAATGGTCACTAGTGTGGATTACGCCAATGGAAGGAATGCCAGCAGCCTGAACCCAGCGTGCGGCAAAATAGGCGGGCACGGCTAGATGCGGCACAAAAATATCAGGGGGGGACTCCTTCAGCTTCTGGAGTACCTGGAGCACTTTTTGTTCAGTGAAATGGGCCATCTCGATTCGTTGGCAGTGAATTCCATGCTGGATCAGATCCTGCATGACCGCACACGGGTGGGGACTATTCATCAAAAAAAGGACCTGAACTTGGAGTCCTTTTTGATTTAGGACGGGGAGTAGCCGGCTTAACCAGACGTTTGGCCCATTTACTTGGTTGGGTCCATGAGCGCAAAAGGTTATTCGCATGATGGCCTTTCGTGAGATTGCAGTCTAAGAGAAAGAAGATCCAGAAGCATACCCCTAGCACCGTCATGAGAGGGCTCAAGGGCCAGGCCGGTGCAAACGGCCTCGGTTGCCTCTTCCACGCATCCTAACTGGCTGAGCAACGCGGCACAGCGGAACAGGTCGAGGCTACATCCGGCACCTTCTTGAACCAGCAACTCTTCGCTGTTTCGGTGAATAGCCAGCAGGGAGGCAATCTTCTTGGCAACCAGAAATGTCTCAGCAAACATTTGAAGATAGCAAGCGCTTTTCTGCTGCCAGGTCCATCCCCTTTCGATTGATTGGCGGGCGTTTCGGGACATGGTAGGAAGGTTGGTGTGCTGCATCTTCTCCAGGGCAGCCTCAAAACTATCCACGGTACGTTCGACCAGAAATCCATTCTGGCCATCTATAATCAGTTCGGGCATGTTGCCCACCCGGGTGGAGATGACGGGAAGACCGCAGGCCAGTGCTTCCAAGGCGGGATTGGGAGTCCCCTCAACTTCTGAGGCGCAGAGATAGACGGAGCTCTCATGATATATCCGGTCACGAATCTGCTCTTGGGAAAAAACCGCCTGGCGATTTGTCACTACGAAAATATCCTTGGTGAGTAGTGGGACTCCCGTCCGGTTGCAAGCTTCTTGCAAAATATCCAAACCCTTGTTCCCCCTAGACTGCGAATTGCCAACCCAGCAGGCCGTCAGTCGATCAGGTGGGCTGGGAGCGGGGAAAAAGAGATCGCTATCGACCCCATTTTGACAACAATAAATGTGGCTTTTATCGGCAATCCGATTGTATGTCTCGAGATTATTCACAAAACCAGCAATACATCTCTTCTGGCGGACCAATTCCAACATCTGGTCCAAAAAAAGCGGACAACTGCAACCTACGATAAGTTTATTTGGAGGAACATTTAGCGCTTGAAGATGTCGTTCATAATGATAAGGATCGAAAATAACAATCAGATCGTGATCTGCCGGGGAGAAGGGGATTCCGAGTTCCAATAAAGAGATCGGAAAATTTGCGGGCAAATTCTTTTGAATTTGCACTGACTTATGCCACCAGGCCCAGCCCTTCACATCATAGAGTAGCAAAATAGAGATAGGAAACTTTGCCAAATGTCCATCCGGAATGGGCATAAGCGAAGAGCTTTGCGTAAAGGGAGGTTTCGCGAATTTCTTGTCAGGTGCAACAACAGAATCGAAAGAACAAGCAGAATTTTGCCGATTACCAAGTTCCATTGTCATTGAAAGCGATGAAGTTGAAAAAGCAGATGGGGGGGAGAGTTGTTTTGATTGCTGGCGAATGTCATGAAAAAGCCTTTTGGCTGCATCAAATGTTGGGTCAAGTTTCAGTACGGTACGCACCTCTTTTTCCGCTTCATGCCATTGCTTCATCCGAAAGAGGCACATTGCTCGTCCAAAAAGAGCGTTGATGCTAAGCTCCCCTTTGGAGAGGATCTTGTCAAAGAGTTGAAGCGCGTCAGCGGTTCTTCCCTCATCCAATTGGACGAAAGCTTGGCTGCATGTCTCTATGGTCGGAGAGGAATCCATGGTTCGGCAGACTCGATCAGGAGGAATGGGGGATTCTGGCATCTTGAAAATCTACCCTCACATTGATTTGAATCCTGAACGTCAAATTGCCGACATGTACGACGAAAACCCATTACGAGAGAAGAGTGTTTGATCGCCAGCAGCATGCGTATCAGTGATTTACAGTCCTTCTTGATAGGACATTAATCGCCTGTCCTATGGTGACTATAGGTAAGAGCAAGACAAGTGCCAAAAAGATGTGTCTGACTGGCTCTTTGTAATTTTGTCGCGACTTTGCGGTTGAGTGCAGCTTGATTTGCTATCGGTGATGAAACGTTTTTGTCCGAGGGGCAGACCATGTTTGCTGTTTATGGGAGGGCAATGCCTCACTGCTTCCGAATGATCAAATCCAACTGGGGCTGGTAGAAACCTGGATGGATTTTAGGGCCCATCGCCGTTAAAAGCGACTCATATTGATGGCCAATGGAATTAAATCACAGGTTGGCCCTCTCCGGCTCTTGTGTACGAAGATACAGAGCGAGGCTGCTCGTTCCATCTAAATCCACGGAATTCCCCAGCGCCAGGTCAAATTTATGATAGCTGACACCTCGACCGCGCCTCAAAAAGGACAAGAGGTCTTTTTCGTTTAGCTCACGATATGACTTTGAAAAAGACTCCCGGGGATTTGGGTTGCAACCACTCCTCAGGTGTTACAGGATTCAGTGACTCCTGATCTCCGATCATGTATTCGGATATAAGTTTGATAAGGGTGCTGTGCGGGAATCAGGCGGGACATACGCGTGTGGTTCTTGCGGGAAACCAGTGAAGCCAGAATCGCCAGCACCAGATAAAGGCCGCAGTAAATGCAGCGCAGTGTCAGATTTACGGAGCGAAATGCTCGCATAGTGCGTTTGCCCGGGGGGGAAGCAGTCGGAGACAATGGCGCCAATGCATCGGGCAGAGCAATAATGAAATTAGGAATTCCCCGAGTCAACGGAAAAGCAGAATGGCAGGAAATGCAACTGTAACCAGTGGGCTCTGGACGCAATGCAGAATGGCATTCAGGACAGGCGTAACCCATGGTGGACTGCGTTGAATTGGTGGCAACCGCTGCCGAAGCATGCTTTGCCAAAACATATTTAGCTTGGTCACAAAAAACCGTTGCCAGGAATTGATGGTTTTCCAGACAAGAGAAGTAGTGGGCAATCCCAGCCATTTTGCGTTTAAAAAATCTTTCCAAACGGGGCCATCTTCTGGGCAGGGAGCCAAGGTAAAAATAAAGTGAACAATCGAAGAAGTATTCTTGAAAGCTTAAACCGGCGCTTCGGGCATAATTTATGATCTGTTGAGGGAAGGGCGGATCATCCTTATAGGAATGCAGCGGCCGCTGATAATGGAACCACTTTGCCAAAATAGGAGCAATGCGTTCATCATAATAGTGATCCGGGGACCAGGATTGTGCATTGGGCGTGGAAACCAGGGCAATCCCTCCGGGTTTCAGCACCCGATGGATTTCCGCTATCATCTTTTGGGGATCCAGCACATGTTCGATCACTTCTCGGGCGAGAATCCGGTCGAACGCATCATTGGGGAAGGGCAGTTTTTCTGCCAGGCTCAGGGCGAAGTGACTGGGGGTTTGCCTCGAGATGGCCCGATGTACCATCTCTTCAGAAATATCGACGCTCTGCAACTCGATGGAGGGATGCAAGTGATGGATGTTTTTCTCATCATTTCCCAATCCGCAGCCCACAATCAAAACACGTTGTCCATTCATCAATCCCAGCCGATGGAGAATGTGCGTGCTAGTGCGTCGATAAATATAATTATAAAAATTATCCGCCCAGACTCCTCGATTCCAAGTACATTTTTCCATCTCATCCAATGGAAACTCCATATGGGGAGTTGCTGCCTCCAGTTGGCTGTACTGTGCTTCAAACGATTGCTTGTGCCGCTTGACTTCGAGTTCCCTTGTGCATTTAGCCAGACTCAGGCGAACCTCCATGTTTTGTGGATGCCAGCAAGCCAAGGCGGCTAGAAGCAATCTGGCAGATTGCCGCAATTCTTTTTCAAGACAAAATTGGGCCAAGGCAAGGAGGGGTCTGGAATCCGAGGAGCGTGCTGTTGGCGATAGTGTCTTGCCGAGTTGTTGTTTGTGAATTTCCTGAAGTAATCTTTGCGCATCGGGATTCGCCAAATACCGCTCCAATTCGGCACGGACTGCTTTCTCCGCGTCCGCCAATCGACCCAAGGCTAAAAAACAAATGGCCCGGGCATGTTGAACAAGGCGCTTTTCACCGGGCACTTGCAGATAAAAATCCAATAATTCTAATGCCAACTCGTATCTTCCCATCATCATGGCATCGTTCGCTTCGTTGCAGACCCAAGCAAAATTGCCCATTTGCCCCGCCACCTCATTCAAGAAGGTCTTTGTGAGCAACAGTCGCATTTTCTGAAGGTCGGCCTTGCTGATGGGATTGGAGTCAGGCGAGTTGGAAGGGTTGTTTTGTTTCTTCCTTTGTTGAAGGGAGTGGAAAAGCTCACGCGACTCCTTATGGGCAGGGCCATACTTAAGTGCTACGCGTACGGCACTTTCAGCTTCTGTATATTGACCCAACTGCTCGAGGCATTGGGCTTTTTGGAAATTTAATTCGAATGAATCGGGAGACTCTGCGAGCAATCGCTCTATCTCCATCAACGTTGGTATCCCTGGATTCATTGAAGGGGACATCCCAAAATCTCCTGTTATCGCCAATTAAATGACTGGATTAACAAATAAATGACAAACCCGAATTGCCCATCCCCCCATTTTATGCCTTTTTGCTGCCTGGGGGTGGCCATATCGTCCATTCATTGGTTTTAAAATCTGTGATAATCCAACTTTTCCAGGTTTGTTCGCTAAATCATGGACCTGAAAAATACAGCCCCCATAGGGATGCTCCCCAATAAAGTGCAATTGTATTTCCAGAAGCGGCGAGTGCGCAAAAAAGGCCGGGAACCAATCCTGCCTTCAAACTGGCAGAGATCAAGCTTGGCCTGTTCACCACATAAGAGAATTGTCCAGTATGCCACTGAAACACTGTTGTAAACGGTCTATTGGGAGAGTTGGAGATGTGGGGGAAGGAATGATCAGAAATCCAACTCCCTGTTTTTGGAATTTCCTCGGAATCATTGGGGAATTTTCCGGATTTGGAAGTGAAATTGTATAAAGGAATAACCAGACTCGTTTTGAGGGCTGGAGCGTCTCGAATGTTGACAAGGCAGCATAATCCCCTCCCAATCCCCGTGGCAGTGCTTCAGCTGTTGCATGCTTATCGGAGGGCAATGTCCTTCAGCAGGAATAAACTAGTGAAAGAAGGGGAAGAAACATGTTTGAGATTCAGCAGTTTTTAGCTTGTCCCGAGTGCCACTCTCGTCTGGCTTTCAGCGATAATAGGGGTACGGCGAAATGCCCTGGCTGCGATTTCCTTCTAATTAAGGAAGATTTGGTTTGGATGAATGCGGCACATTCCGATTCACAGCCGCAGAATTATTATCAAAATATCGATTATGATACACGCCTGAATACTCCTTATACTACCACCAAGCATGAAGGCCGGAATTATTTCCAGCTAGTGGATGAGGTTTGCAGGAATTTTTCGAAGGATTCTCTCCTGATGGATTTGGGATGCGGAGATGGCCGCTTAAGCCGCTTCCTGCTTTCCTTGGGTTTCAGGAGGATTCTCTCCATTGATTTGGATTCCCACAACCTCCGGCGCTTATCTAGCCGCCTATCTGATGAAGAAAAGTCCCGCATTGTGATGCTGCAAGCCGACTGCACTCGACTGCCACTGGCTCCTTTTGAAAGCAATTGGGATGGGATTTTTGCATTGGGATTGTTCAATATCTTCCATTCACGAATTGTCGAGATCTGTGCCCAATTGCACAATTTGTTATCCCCAGAGGGCTATTTGATCAACACCGATCCTACACTGGAAGGTTCCCTGCTCTATGCGCTGATCCGACAGGATATGGAAGAATTTTGCCAAGTCGCTTTAACGCGCACCAAATCCATTGATTATGATAACCAGAGATCACGACGGTATCCCGTCTTTGCAGATGGGGAGATGGAGACTTTGCTAGCAAAAGCCAATTTGGGGGTCATCCGCACCCGAGGTATCTCTGTTCTTCCAAGTCTAGTTTTTGGCGGGATTTTTCAAATGAAGTCTTTTTCAGAAAATCAAAAAGCGGAAATAGCGCGGCGGGTCGATGAACTGGCTGATCAGAAAGTCCCAGTTTACCGAGTTAAAATGTATATCAGCCAGAAGCGAGCCATTTCTCATCAGCAAAACGATTAAAAAGGAGCTTATGAATATCCTGTTAGCCCGTCCCAGATACCCCTACGTTCATGCCTCCAGCTTCAAAGAGAAGTCGATGCCAGTGGGAATAGGCTTTCTGATGTCCATCCTCAGAGAAGCTGGACATCGGGTTAGCTTTATCGACCGTTACTTGACAC
The DNA here is from genome assembly GCA_963803155.1 of uncultured Acidobacteriota bacterium. Lineage (GTDB taxonomy): Bacteria > Acidobacteriota > Terriglobia > Versatilivoradales > Versatilivoraceae > CAWDMN01. The sequence goes on along the minus strand of CAWDMN010000102.1, from coordinate 7,320 downwards.
CAGAGACGAATCTCAGTTTGGACCTGCTGCGCAGTCAGCGAATTGATTTGGTTGGATTGTCTCTGGATTCGATCACCCTTCGAAACGCTCTGCACATACTGGAGACACTGCAGTATTTCAGGCAACGCGGGCTGTGGAAAGGCTTGTTAGTGGTTGGCGGACCACATGCCTCTATTAAACCCGACTCTATCCCGGATTATGTGGATTATGTTGTCATCGGCGAAGGGGAGTATGCGCTGCGTGACATAGCCAATGGGAACTCCTGCGATCGGATTATCCGTTCTCCGCGGATCAAGAACCTGGACGAGTTGCCCTTTCCGGCCTATGACGTGTTTTTCTCCATGGGCTACGACTCTCATTTCACCCAGATGGAGAACTCCCCCTCCACCAACATGTCCACCAGTCGGGGCTGCCCATTTAATTGCCGGTTTTGTTCCGTGGATGTGATATGGGGACGAAAGTACACCTGTTTCTCGGCGGAGCGAGTTTACGATGATATGCAGCGACTAAGGAGGGACTTTGGCATCAATTCCATCGTCTTCCGGGAAGATAATTTTCTGGCCAACCACTCTCGGATTGTTAAGCTTGGTGAAATGCTTTGCCAAGCCAACCGGCCCCTGGTTTGGAGTTGTGAGGTTCGGATCTCCGATTTGCAGGATGAGGGCTTTGTGCAAATGCTCCATGCTGCTGGTTGCGTCAATGTTTTTCTGGGGATCGAAAGCCTCTCCGATCATGTGCTGGGCATCATGCACAAGAAGATCACGGTTGCCGATATCGAACGTGCATTGGCGATATGCCGGAAACATGAAATCATTCCGTTTGGCAGTTTTATCATTGGGGTTCCGGGGGAAACCGAGGAAGACCGCCGGGCCACCATTGAAGGTGCCCAGCGGTTGTTCTTAAATCCAGATGATTATCGAATCAACGTGTTCCTTGGGATTCCTGAAAATGAAATGTATCGAGAGGCCCTCCAGTCGAACCAGGTGGATTATCAAGATCCGGTTACCGGCTTCTTCTACATAAAAGAGCACGACGCTTTGTCGCGTCTCACTTTACCGCCCGGCAGGGACCTCTATCTCCATCGCCGCTCTCCGCGGTCCTTTATGGAGAGTCCTGACAATATCAACCATGCGGCTGTATCTTTTGAATCGTGGGAGGAGAGGATAGCCGGAAAATCAGGATTGGAAATTCATCATCCGGCTAATGCGACTGGAAAATCCAGCCAACTTATTCCTTTCCGTAATCTGCTATCGCTCCTGACCGAACTGGAACGGGAGAAAACTTATGAATACATTGTGTTGAATAATATCTGGCACCTGATTCCGCCCGAAAGCCTTTCCTTAGTTTTGAATAGCATCCGCAAGCGACTCCAGCCGAATGGAATCTTGATGGGGTATACAATGCTTCACCAACCGGCAGGAAAGATTGGATTGGATGGGATAGATATTGAATTGGGCGGGAAAATCATGCAGCACTATTTTGCCGAGTATCTTTATTCGGAAGAGGAATTAAGGAGTGCCCTGAGTTCCAGCGGATTCAAACAAATTCGTTTTTGTCGCGCAGAAAATGTGAAATTTTCCTTTATTCTTGCAGAGCCCACCCCTCCGGCATCTGCCGTGAAAATCGGGCTGAGGTGACAATTGCAGCGCAAATCGCCCTCGCCCGTACATTATCCACTCATGACTTTATCTGGAATGATAATTGAGCTATCCACTTCTCATACTTCAGGTGGAGAAGGCCGGCTTCATTGGTCTCTTGGCTTTTTTGTGAGCGCAATGCTCGGAAGAGATCTCTGGCCGCCGTGCATTCTGGATGGAACCGCAACTCGGTTCTCAAATCCTCCGCCGCCTCTGCATTGCGCCCCAGCATCAGCAGACTGAGAGCACGTCCGAAATAACATCCCATAATCGTTGAAGTGGTTTGGATTGTGGCATTGAAGAATCGCGAAGCCTCAGCAGCCTGATGAGCAGCCAAGGCTAGGGCTCCAAGATGGCAATGGTCCAAGGCTTGCTGGAGAAGGGATTGCCGCTCTGGCCTATTTTGAATATGTCGAAGGAACTCCTGGGCTTCTGCGTGATTGGGCTGCATGCGAAGCACCTGGTTTACGGCCCATTCAGCCTCCATATACCCGTTCAAGAACAACTGCGCTCTGGCCAACCCTAGACAAGCGGGCAGGTATGCGGCGTCTTCCTTTGCGACTTGCCGGAAGGAGGCAATGGCCTTTTGTGGATCTCCTGCCGCCAATTCAATTTCACCTCTGGCGGCCAGCAGAGTGCCATTTGCAGGCATCAGCATCAGCAAGGGTTCTAATGCGGTCAGTGCTCCCATATAATCTTGTCGCTCGCGCAGGGATTTCACATCCCGCCATTGCTCTTGAAAATCTGGTGTGCTCTCAAAGAGCCGGTAAAGCATGGGCAGTGGCTTGAGCTTGAGCAAAACCATGTTGCCGGCTTTCCAAGAGTTCTCAACACAAGCATAAAACGCTGCCGGGTTACCAATGATGTGTTGAGTATAGCGGGTCAAGCAATCCTCGGAGGTGATAACCGTATTGATCTGATAGCGCAGGATGATTTTTAAATATTTTTCGGAGGGATAGGGGTAACGGCCCAGAACCAATTCGAATTCCTCCGGATTCAAGGCACGAATATTCCCATAGGTTAGCACGCGCTTATTGCATCGAAATACGGTCTGCCAGTGATACCAGGCAATGGGCCAGACCGTGCCTTCAGGCAACGAGTTGAGCAGATTGTAAAGATCTTGGGTCGCCGTAAAGTCATCGACGGTTTCGTCCAGGAAGAGCCCAATATAATAAAGCGCTGCGGCAATAGACCCAGCCAGCCAAAGCGCTAATAACCAGGAGGCATTTCCTTGGATGCAAATCAAGGTAATAAGCGCAATTGAAGGGTAGAGCGCGAATTCCAGATAACGCTCTCCTTCACCCAGGAATGAAAGGAGTTTCTGTTTTGTCAAAATAAACCAGATTAGTCCCGCCGTGGCCCATATCAGCAAATAGCGGCCCACGGGGGGAAATGGATCCGTCAGCCAAAAAAAGGGAAGGCACAAAAATTGTGGGAAGACGGTTACCAACAAATGCCAGTAATATTTTTCCTGCCGCAAACACCATCGCATGGCCGGGGTGAGTTTCAGCTGGGAAATCTGCCGGAAAAACTCTTGCAGGTTTTTTCTGTATTCCTGTAACGCAGGTAGGTGGCTGGGGTGGATAAAAATCTTCTGAAGGGTGTTCTTGTAAAAGATAAGATGCTTCAGCTGAATTTCCAGAAGATGGAGGGCCCGGCCCCAAGAGAGGATTATGCTGCCTGCATAAATCCCAAGTAACAGCAGCCAATACCAAGGAGTGACAAAGAGTCCAAGGAAAAAACCAAAGAACAAGAGAACTTGATTGGCAAATTTGGAACTGAGAATGAGGAAACTGCCCATCAACAGGCTCGCGACCAATGTCCAGGGAGAATGAGTTTGCCAGCCATGAAAGGCCAGCAGCATATGCAACAAATACAAGGTCTCGCCCATGACGCGGGGAGTGCCACTAAAGGCGCGGGGGCCGGAACCAATTCGCAGCAAGGCGGGAGCAAAAGCTAATATGGCAGCCGTCCAGAGCGGCCATGTCGTCAAGCTTGTCCTGCCATGGAATTGAGTGAACCAGTTTCCAAAAATGAGAACGGCTCCGACCGAGAGCGTATCCCACAGAGCTGTGGAAATCCTTTCCAAGGCAAAATGCCAGTGAAGCGGAAAACAGGCCCAAATCCAGTGCAGCAGAAAGGGGTAGTCTGAATCATGGTCGAGGAGCATCTGCGGGTATCGCCGAGGAACCCTCATCCGCGCCTGCCGGATCAATTTGGCGTAGTACAAATGGTAATAAGTGTCGCTGGAAAAGGCGTAGGGACGAAAGAGGCGGGGGAGGGCGCGATAGAGAAAGGTCACCAACAGCAACAGAATCGTTAGTTCCATTGTGTCCCCCCACCCCAGCTGATTTGGCCATCGGGTTGGATGAAAAGCTCATCCCAGAAACGGACCATATCCAGCCCCCACTGGGGTTGTGGTAATTCGAACTCTTCACCAAGAGCCAATTTTACGGCCAAATAGGGCATATTAATCCCCGCAGCCATGGCAATAATGATGGAGCCGGGAATCCGCGGATTGATTTCCAATAATTTCAGTTTTCCGGCAGAATTCCTCCGGTAGGTGAAGCTGTTTACATAGTTCAAACCCAGATGGGAGGCAATTTGGCTGGTGAATGGATCCTGTTCGGGGAGTGGGAGCGTCCGGCAAGAGAGTGACATGCCGTACCACATAGCCCGGTTCAAGCGGGGGATCAGGGCCATGACCCTCCCTTGGAATGCCAGCACATCCACATCGTATTCTTCACCCGGCAAGTGTTCCATCACGATCAGTTCAGGAAAAGAATCAGCTTGGCGCAGTACATCGCATAAATCTTCCAGTCGAGTTGTGGTTTGAGATGGGTGTGCATGAAGCAAGAGGTGCAAACGGTCTGCCTGGGCGTCCAGGATGCGAAAGCCCTGGGAGCCGGTTCCCAGCGGGGGTTTGATGCAGACTTTTTGGCCGGGATATCCCAGCTCTCTAACCGATTTTTCCAGCTCTTTCAGGTCGTGCGCAATTCGGAATTCCGGAGTGCATTCCAAATGAAGTTCTTTGGCTAGATTGTAAAGGCGGCCCTTGTGGTTGGCGACTCCCAGCGATTCCGGAGTATTCACGATCACTCGCTGACCTTGCGCCTCAAATCTGCCGATTGCACGGGAGAACAAATCCAGTTCCGCGGTGGGAACGGGATACACCACATCGATCCTTTCCTGGCGGGCCAGTGCGAGGACAAAGGGCAAGAATTTTGCATCATCGCGGCGGGGCGGGATGACGAATCGGTCCAGACGATACTGATGGGCAATGAGAGTATTGGTGTCGAGACCCACGAGTCGCACAGGACGCTCACCATTATGGCGCAAACTTCGGATGACGCCATAGACGCCTTCAGACCCGCAACCGGTAATGAGTATATTTAAAGGTTTCTTCATCTTTTGCTGGTAAAAGGATCATCTTTCACGATTTTCCGTCCATGACTTAGGGACTTAGCGCATTCCCTGAGGAGTCAACCACGCGGCAAGGAGTTCCCCATGCCCGGGAATTTTCGGGGATACTATGTAATACCAGGCTATTGGCTCCAATAACGGAGCCCGAACCAATGGTGACCCCTTTGGCCACAATGGTGTTGGGTCCAAGGTAGCAGCGGTCGCCGATCTTGATCGGGCCATATTCATACGTAGCTTGCCCTCCCGAAAGTGCCCAGGCCACCGAATCATGCGAATAGATCTGTACGCCTGCGCTGATGGAACAGAAATCGCCGATCTCCAGCCCTCCGGTGCCATCTAGAATTGTGAAGGGCCCAATCCAAGTGTTTTGACCGACTTTGACTTGGCCAAAAATGTAGCTGGAATCATAAATGCTCGTCTTCTCGCCAAATCCCAGAAAGCGGGATTTCTCCCAGCGATCAACCAGCAATTCGGGGAAGGGAAGACAGCGGTTCCAGGCAACAGATTTCTCGTAGCGCAGTTGGCGGTAAAGCCGATGGAGGAAATGTAAGAGCATTCGCGTTTTCATAGGTCAATCCTGTTTTCGGGCCACTACGGTGATTCCCGCTTCTTCAGTAGCAATTCGCTCCAATAGGAGGCCGGATTCCGCCACCCAGCGGGCCACATCTTCAGGAGTCTGCCGATGGCAGTTCAAGGGACGAAACCAGTCAAAATTAATATGATTCATCTCTTCCATGGTCCAATCGGGACGATAAAACATTTTACAGATATTCCAGTAAAAGAATCGCTGGAGATCATAATTCCCTTCCTTAATTCCGAGGAAGGGAATGCCTTGTGGAATGGTGATGCTGGCATTAAGTTTTCCCAGGGCGATTCCCAACTGAGTAAGCGGTTTGAGCGCCTCCCAAGCTTCCTCATTGGTCATAAACTGGAGTTGATGACGCACATAATCATCAGTATATTCCCGAATGACAGCCTTCTTGGCGTAGACGTAAAATAAAAATCGTCCCCCTGGCTTCATTTTGCAGGCTAGGCTGTGAACGGCTTGTTCTGGATTATCTGTGTGATGCAGCACCCCTTCAGAAAAAATCAGATCAACGCTTCCATCAGGAATCGGCAGATTCATAAGATCACACTGTAAAAAATCCGCTTGAAGATTTCTTTCAGCGAAGCGAACCTTGGCGACCTCCGTGGCATCGGAGATATCGACGCCAAGATAATCATGGGCATTGATTAAATCCCCAAACAACAACAGGGCGGAAAAACCGGATCCACAACCAGCATCCAAGATGAGTTTGCGGGAGCCCTCCAGCCATTTCGACGGCAGCGAGGCATCTCCAGCACAGTAACGATCCAGAAGCCACTTTCTGGTTTTCTCATTGACTGCCGGAGATTCATAGCTGTCCCTGCGCGCCCATTTGAAGCCAAATGATTGGCACGTTTGAGACTGCGTGGCCGTCTGTGGCGAAGAGGGTTGATAAGCATTTGTATCAATCTGCAACCGTTCAATTGCTCCCATTAGGGGCCCCTCCCAAGCTAGTGTTATTGGAGTTATATTTGTTAATTATATCCAGTAACCTGGTGCATTGGCCAGCACTGGAAAGGAAATCAATCAGTCCCTTAAAGGCACTAAGCGGGCCGATACCTGTTCTTCGCAATCTTTGCGTTTGGAAAGGGGAAGCTTCACTCAGGGAAGGGGAAACCTTCTTTAATTTCTCATAGGCGTTGGGTGTCAGGTCGTTAAGAAATAGGTGGATGGGATGGAAATTGAAAATTTGCAGGCCGGTCCGTTGTAAGAGAAATGGGGGAAGATCCCATTCGGGGTGGTCCAGCCCCATCTCATAATCATCTTCCCAAATATAAGGGAGTCGGCAGATTGAATGTTCCTGGTGTTGGAAGATGACAGGTTGTACATTGTTGGCATGGGGGAGGAATATTGAGGAGTCAACTTTAAGGCCAGTTTGCTGCATCATTTGAATGAGTAGTGCACTGGATTGAAAGAGGCCATGCGTTCTAACCGATTGGGCTTCGGGCACAGTCTCCAAACAATTTGCGATGATCTCCCCGATTGCGGATCCTTGTGAGGAACCGGGGAAAAAGTTGGGATGAATCCCAAGTTCGAAAAAATCCGGATATTTCCGCAGGTATGTAATGGCTGGGCTGGCATGCGTGATAAACCAAGTGGCAGACAACCGCTTTTCCACTAGCAATTCCGCCGTGAATTCGATGACAAAATCGGGTGCCCAGTCAGCAATTGGTC
>CAWDMN010000101.1:0-80260 GCA_963803155.1 uncultured Acidobacteriota bacterium | reverse complement strand
CAAACTATCGTCCAGCCGACTTCATCAATCGCAATCGACACAATTGGATGGTGATTGCACGGCTTCATCCTGGCATCACTCTGGAGCTGGCTAACCAGGAAATCGCCGCCATCGGCCGGAGCCTGGCCCAGGAATACCCGGAGACCAACGCCGAAGTCGGCGCTTTTGTGGCACCGCTGCGCGAACACTTCGTGGGCTCCAGCCGGCGTGTGATCCTGATCCTGTTGGGAACGGTGGTCTTTGTTTTGCTGATCGCCTGTTCGAACCTGGCCAACCTGCTGCTTTCACGCGCCATCGGCCGGAGCAAAGAGGTCGCGGTGCGCTTGGCGCTGGGAGCCGACAACTTCCAATTGCTGCGCCAGTTTTTCTGCGAAAGCCTGCTAATCTGCGCTCTCGGAGGCGCTTTCGGAATCCTGCTGGCAACCTCAACTTTCCGTTTCTTGGCGCATCTGGCTCCGGGAACGGTCATCGGGCTGAAAGTATTAACCATCGACTGGCGTGTGCTGGCCTATACGGCGGGTATCTCTCTTCTAACCACTCTGGTATTCAGCCTGGTGCCGCTGCTCCAGTTCCGTCGATTGGATCTAAACCACTTGCTTAAACAGAGTGCCCGCACTTTGGCCACGGGCGCCGGATCTCCACGAGTGCGGGCTTTGCTGATCTCGTCGGAGGTAGCTCTGGCCTTCATCTTGTTGATTGGGGCCGGGCTGTTAATCCGCACGTTTGCCCATCTGCGGGCAGTTGAGGTAGGTTTCCATACAAAAAACATCCTTACCCTTCGAATGCCGCCTTCAGAGAAATATTTTAGTCTTCAAGAGAGCCTCGCTTACCAAAGGAAAATCTTGCAGCAGGTAAGCGCCATCCCTGGAGTGGCATCGGTGGGTTTCACCAACCACATCCCGCTCTTGGTGAAGGGCGACATCAACCAGATCCAGGCCGAAGGCCGCAACCGGGACGAGAGATTTCAAGTTAATTTCCGGACGGCAAGCCCCGGCTACATGAGCACTTTGGGGATCCCGCTGCTCCGCGGCCGCTATCTTGACGAACATGACCAAGACAGTGATCCGCCGGTGATCGTTGTCAACGAGACTCTGGCACGAGCGATGTGGCCAAACCGAGATCCTCTCGGCCAGCACGTCTTAATTGGGGACGAATACCGGCTGTCGGTTGTAGGGGTGGTGGGAGATATCCATCAGCAAGGCTTGGACGTGCCACCTAATCCTGAGTATTATGTCATCCCAAAGTCCGGATTTGACCAGAGTTCTCTCGCCATCCGGACCCTGGTAGACCCAGGCAGCGTGGTTCCCGCGGTGCGGAAGGCGATTTGGTCGGTAGATCCGGACCAGCCGATCACCGACGTGGCTACCATGGAGGAAATCCTGGACAAGGAAGTCTTCCAACGCCGTATCCAGAACCACATTGTTGGTGGCGTTTGCCGGGCTAGCGTTGCTGCTTGCCGCTGTCGGACTCTACGGCGTGCTCGCCTGCCTGGTGGGCCGGCAGATCCCCGAGATCGGGTTGCGTCTGGCCTTGGGTGCGAGGCCCTACGATATTCTGAAACGGATTATGGGACATGTCCTACAGTTAACACTAGTGGGCCTCTGCGCCGGCGTTGTGGGAGGCCTAGCTTTGTCACGAGTTCTAGCCAGCGCTTTGTTTGGCGTGGCAGCAGCCGATCCTGCCACTTACGTAGTCGTTGCCTTCCTGCTGCTGCTCACGGCTGCCATAGCCAGCTATGTGCCTGCCCGCCGCGCTATGCGGGTGGATCCGATCGTCGCATTGCGTGAAGAGTGAGGAACTACCCATGCCCGCGCCGCTGGCACAACAAGATAATGAAAATTGACTTGAATCACGGGCAAAAACCTGGGTGAACGATGGTTGTTTTTTGCCCGTGGCACCCGGTGATACTAACAATAAACAGCGATTTTCTAGGGAGGTTACTCTTTGAGCCGGTCGTGGAACATTTTGCGGAACTTGGCGATTTTGGGAGCAATAACGGCACGACAGTAGGGCTGCGTTCCATTCAACCGGTAATATTCCTGATGATAATTTTCCGCCCGGTAAAAAATGACAAACGGAACCAATTGAGTGACCACTCCCTCCGGATAGATTTTCTTTTCTTCCAACTCGCGAAGGGTTTGCTCCGCCACCAGCTTTTGTTCAGGTGTTCGATAGAAAATTACCGATCGGTATTGAGTCCCCACATCCGGCCCTTGCCGGTTGAGCTGTGTAGGATCATGGACGATGAAAAAGATTTCCAGCAGGTCCCGCATGGAAATCACCGCCAGATCATAGGTGATCTGCACCACTTCGGCATGACCTGTGTTTCCGGTACACACCTCTTTGTAGGTCGGATTTGAGGTCTGTCCCCCGGAATAGCCGGATTCCACTTGGGAAACACCCTTCACCATATTGAAGACTGCTTCAATGCACCAGAAGCAGCCGCCTCCCAAGGTGAGTATTTCCTTCTTTCCATCCAGGCTTCCGGGCGAATCGGCTGATGTGTATTCAGCTAGTGTCATAAGCAAAAGCACGCTCCCAATCCATATTCTGAACATTTCTTTTCTGATTTCTAAAACGATTTCCCCTATTGCCTCGGAAGAATCACATCTTCTAATGTTTACCCGTTCAGGATACAATCACTTACAATAAACCAAGATCCCTCCAGAACGAAGAAGCCCTAAGCAGCCGAACAAGTTCCCTTTGACCATTGAATCGGTGAAATGATTCATGAACGTCTCCGTTGAATTTGGCGGTGAAGGTAAAGACGCTCGGTGAAGCCACCCTCTTTTTCAAACCGGCCGGCCAAGGCCAACAATAGGCGGTCCAAGAGGCTGCAAGCCCCGACAATCAAAACCAAGGCGGTATCGACTGCCAATCCCGGATAGGATGTAGAATTCAATCCAAAGGATGGAGTGGACACAATAGACTGTGTAGACCCAGCGGACCTATTTGACGATGTTCCCAATCCACCTTGTCCATTTTTCCAGCAATTCCAGAGCCCTCGTTATCGTTCCGCTCATGCACTTCGTGCACCTGGGCCGCTACTTCATCGGCAGTGGAACAGCTACGGTCATTCAAATTTTGGCGAAGCGGTTCGGTCGAACCCCATTTGGCCAACCGGTGCTGATGTAAGAAATCTTCAGAATCCAAGCGCAATTCTTCCAGGGTGGAGCGAGTTACATTTATTAATTTTAACACCATCTTCTTCGAAGTGCCGCTGGCCAGACTGCCTTCGGTGATGTTCTGCACGCCGGACCGGGCAGGCCTGAACCATCTGGTCGCGGGTGCGAGTGCGGCAGCCGATGTAGCGGTCACAGAACCGCACGGTCACGTCATAAGCCAATTGGGCAATTTGAAAACTTTTCAGCTTCCGATAGTCGCCATGCATCGGGATTAATGGTTCACTCGCCGTCATGATCATCTCTCCTCTCAGTCCGCTTCAGCAATTGCCCCCAGTGTGCTTCACCTCGAACCCATTCCTGTTTCCGCCCACCAACGCCGCATACAGACGGAAACCGATCCACATTGTCGGCAACATGAAGAAACATTATTGCCGGGGTGTTTTATTTGCGCGTACTAATCACTGATGCTAGACTACCCTCGAATTTGCCTCCCTCGCAAATTTTTATTCGATGCCAACGGTTCAGTGCCAGATGTAGATATATAGTGGCCAACAAGCCGAGCGCCAAAATGGGAATTTTCGTTAAAGTACTAATGACCTGCCTTGTCTCAGTTGTCCTGGCCACGGCCCAATCCAGCGCACAACTGACTCCGATTACCGTCGATTACCCCGCAGATGGGGCGATTTTCCCGCCCGAAATCACGCCCCCTACCTTCCTTTGGCGCGATCCAGCGGACGCAGCCACGCTCTGGTTGATCGACATCTCCTTTGGCAGCGGTCCGCCCGCTTTTCACCTGAAATCGCGAGGTGAGCGGATGGCCATCGGTGAGATCGATCCCCGTGCGGTAGCTCCCAACAACCGGCCTCCCGCCCTGACGCCGAACCAGGCGGCAGCCCATGCCTGGACCCCGGATGCCGAAACCTGGTCCGAAATCAAGCGGCGTTCCGTGGAACGCTCTGCTACCATTACCCTCACTGGTGTGAGCGAAGCCAGCCCTGGACAAGCGTTCTCCCGCGGCCGAGTTAGTATCCGGACTTCCAGGGATCCGGTGGGCGCGCCCATCTTCTATCGCGATGTGCCGCTGATGCCGTCGGAGGTCGAGAAGGGAATAATCAAGCCGCTGGCGCCAGCCGCCATCCCGCTCATCGCCTGGAGGCTCCGCGACATCGGCGAACCACACAGCCACCTGATGATGGAAGGCCTTCCCACCTGCGCCAACTGCCACTCCTTTTCAAGCGACGGCAAGACCCTGGGTATGGACATGGATGGTCCCAAGAACGACAAGGGCATGTACGCCCTCGTGCCTATTTCCAAGGAAATGTCCATCCGCATCCAGGACGTCATCGAGTGGAGTTCGTTCCGCGGCAAATTGGGAGGCAAAATCCGCGTCGGCTTTATGTCTCAGGTCTCTCCCGATGGCCGGTACGTTGTGACCATGATCAACGGTTCGGAAGCCAGCCAGCAGTCGGCTACCGCAGCTTCTTCCGGACCTGACGGTAGGAGGAAACTCGAAAAGGACTTGGAAGGCAATTACTATGTAGCCAACTTCAAGGATTACAGCTTCCTCCAGGTGTTCTTCCCCACGCGTGGGATTTTGGCCTGGTATAGCCGCGAGACCGGGCGCCTTCAACCTCTGCCAGGCGCCGATGACTCGCGCTACGTGCAGGCCAACGCTGCCTGGAGTCCTGACGGTAAATACCTAGTCTTTGCCCGCGCCGAGGCGCAGCCGCCCTATCCCGAAGGCGGAAAGTTGGCCGAGTTCGCCAACGATCCGAGCGAGACACAGATCCGTTACGACCTCTACCGCATCCCGTTCAATGGCGGAAAAGGTGGACGTCCCGAACCGATCGCCGGGGCCTCTGCCAACGGCATGAGCAATTCCTTCCCAAAGATCTCGCCCGACGGCCGCTGGATCGTCTTCGTGCAGGCCCGCAACGGACTCCTCATGCGCCCCGACAGCCGCCTTTACATCGTTCCGGCGCGGGGGGGCAAGGCCCGGCCGATGCGGTGCAATACACCGGTCATGAACTCCTGGCACAGTTTCTCGCCCAACGGCCATTGGCTGGTTTTTTCTTCGAAAAGCTGGTCGCCCTACACCCGGATGTTTCTCACCCACCTCGATCCGGAAGGCCGTGACAGCCCGCCCATCCTGATCGACAATGCAACCGCCGCCAATCGTGCGGTGAATATTCCCGAGTTCGTGAACATCCCTCCTGACGGCCTGACGAAGATCGACACGCCCGCCGTCGAGTTCTATCGTCTGGCTGACAGCGCCTGGGAATTGTCCAAAGCAGGCCGCTATGAAGAAGCCATTGCCATGTGGAAGAAAGCTCTGGAACTCCAACCTGGAAGCGAAAAGGTGCACAACGTCATCGGCCAGCTTCTCGTTGGCGCCGGCAAGTTCGAGGAAGCCATTCCGCATTTCGAGAAAACGCTCGAGATCAATCCTGAGTACCCCGCCGGCCACAGCAATCTCGGCGTGGCTCTTGCCGGAAGCGGAAGGCTCGACGAGGCCACTGTGGAGTTCGGAAAAGCCCTGGCGGTGGATCCAAATTCCGCTGAAGGCCACAACAATCTGGGGCGTGTCCTTTTGAGCAAGGGCGACTTCGATCAAGCCATCGTCCATTTCCGAAAGGCGCTGGAAACCATGCCCGATTCCGCCTCAGTGCGCGGCAACCTTGGCCAAGCCTTGGCAAATTCCGGCCGCGTTCTGACCCTGAAGGGCAAATTCGAAGAAGCCATCCTGCAGTTCCAGAGCGCTCTCGAAGTCATGCCCGATTCCGCTGAAGTCCACAACGGTCTCGGCGTCTCGCTCGTTCAAAAAGGACGGCTTGACGAAGCCATATCGCATTTCGAAAAAGCCGTGGCGCTCAAACCTGATTATGCCGAGCCGTACTTCAATCTGGGCGATACGCTCTTCTATTTGGAGGGCAAGGCGCCAGAAGCACTCGCCGCCTGGCGTGCCGTGCTTCGCATCGATCCCGATCACTTGGCCGCCCTGCGTCAGACGGCCTGGGTGCTCGCCACCAGTCCCGATGTGTCCCTGCGCGATGGCACCCAAGCCGTGGCAATGGCGGAGCGCGCCGCCCGGCTCGCGGGAGGAGAGCAACCCGCCATTTTGGATACATTAGCCGCAGCTTATGCCGAGGCCGGCCGTTTCTCCGAAGCCGTGCAAATCGCCACCCAGTTGCTTGAATTGGCCCATAAGCAGAACAACCGGAGGATGGTCGATACCCTCGAGGCAAAGCTTGCCCTCTACCGGGCTGGAACTCCCTTCCGGGACAGCCGGCAAGCGCAATCTAGTGGTCACTGAATTCCACGCGGCGGCAGGTGCCCGTTTGAAATATTTTAATATTTCCTAAAAGTGTGTAGTAAGAGAATAGATGTGCAAAACAAGAAAAGGGACCAATACCGTATGGGAAGTGAGAGAGGGGACGTAGTCGACGGATATGTTATCCAGGAGCCTTCTTTTACTACGGCAATCACGGCAATCGCCGGGAACAGATCTACGGAGATGAGCAGGACTCCCAGGAAGTGCTGAGATGCCTAGAGGAAACCTAAAGCTGGTTTGCAGTGAGGATTCAGGGCTACTGTCTGATCCCCAACCATTTTCACTTACTGATTCAACGGAAGGAATTCAGGGAATTGTCGCAACGACGCCCAAAAAACCCCGTTCTTCCAGCTCCATTTATCACGCTCACAGTTGACGTTGGCAAAATCTTTTTCCTTCAGTTCACTCCAGCCTGAACCTATCCCATCAATGGAGGCTTTGGGCAGTGTCTCGGTTCCCTGAGTCCAAGCTTCCACGAAAAAGGTGAGGCGCAAGATTACACAGAACAAAATTTTTAGCGCAGAATCTTCCCCATCCATTGGAAATTGGTTTTCATGCTTGTTCAGCGGCTGCCAACCGGGCCTGGCGGCTTCGAGCACGCATGAGAAAATCAAAGCGGTGCGCTATCCACATCTCTTGACAATGGCAATGGCATCGATTTCCACTTTGATGCCGCCACAGAGCACGGATTGGACCGTGGTGCGGGCGGGACGGATGCCGGGGAAGAAGGTGGCATAGATGGAATTGAAGCGATCGAAATCGTTGATGTCAGACAGGTGGCATGTGCATTTGATTACATTCTCGAAGGTACCCCCGGCTTCGGCTAAGATCTTGCCAATATGCTCCAGTGTCAACTTTGTTTGTTCTTCAATGCTCCCTTGCACAATTTCTCCCGTAACAAGATTCAACGGCCCCTGGCCACTTATGTACAACCAACCATCCACTAGAACGCCCGCCGAATAGGCTCCGGTCGAGACTTTTTTGTCGGGATGCTTAATCTCAGTTTTTTCCATTTGGAATTTCCTTTTGTTCCTTAATTCGTTTGCTTTAGTTACTACTCAGGTGGACAGGAGGCAGAATCCAGAATGGCCTCGAAGATGCCTCCAAAAGCAGGCTGACCTCTTCCAGCGACTGGCGCAATTCTGACTCCTGAATTCTAACGCTTGGCTTCCTGAGTTGCCCTAATTATTCAGCTTGAACTGATTCTGGCTCAAATCGGATGAAGATGTTTCCCCCATCACATGCATTGTCCCCATATGGATCGCAACAGGCCGCGAGCATTAAACCTCAATCATAACGGAGGCCTCTTTTAAATGGCTCCCCGTTCCCGTAATTTCTCAACAACCTCCTGCGCAATCTGGGCAATTTTGTCCCGAGTCATGATGCCGGTGCGTGGAGCACATCCTCCGAGCGGAGGGTCCACCACACCAAAATCGGCCAAGATGCATTGCAAAACATGCTGAAGGGCAGCTTGATCGATTTGCTGTGTCTCGCTGAGCGGCTGCCGTCCTTTGCCAAAATGAAAGCCGCGCAGATCGATGGCGGCGCGAAAACCCTCGGGGAAATCAGCGGAATAAAGCATGGCGTCGAACAGCTCCAACAGGCGATATTGCAGGTTCATGGCTTGATCCAACTCGCCGGCCCTGGTCAGGTCAAAAACCCGCCGGGTCAATTCGGGGACAATCCCGCTGGTGGCGTTGGTTCCACCATGACAGCCCACCATCAGCATCGGCACCAACACCGCTTCCCAGCCGGTGAGAAAAATAAAATCCGGACGCGAAGGGCGGACACTCGAGATCATTCGCATCATGAAGGCCAGATCCCCCGAGGAATCTTTGATTCCGATGATTCGCGGAAATTCGGATAATCGTTTAATCGTGGGCACATCGATGGGGCTGGCAAACATGGGTATGTTGTAAAGCGTGACATCGATGGGAGAATTCAAGGCAATTTCCCGGAAATAGGCGTACACCGACTCTGGACAGAGCCGGTAGTAAAAGGGAGAAACAATGGCCACGGCCCTGGCTCCAAAACGGGCATAATGTTCGCAGGCATTCAAGGTCTCCTTGACGTTGGCCTCCGCCGCACCCGCCAGGATCGGCACTCTCCCTTTGGTTTGATCGCAGAAGATTTGAATAATTCTGCGCCGCTCTTCCGCCGTGAAGCGAGTGAACTCGCCGGTTGAACCGTTGGGATATAAGCCATGCACTCCCCGTTCAATCAGCCAGTCAATATACCTTCGGAGTTCCACTTCATTGATATCGCCGCGCTGATCCAGCGGAACCAGCGTGGGTGTAAAGATTCCTTCCAACTTTTTATTCATCTCATCTTCCTCGTGTATCCCTCGGGCATTGTGGAGAACTGAACGCTTTCCGACTCGATGCAGAACGGCATTCGAAACCTTAAAGACCCTGCAGCCAATCGGGATTTATGTTCTGATACTCAGCCTCTTTTTTTGACAAAACTGATGGCTTTCAAGAGAATTGCATTATTCGGGATGATATCGCCAAAGGCGTTCTCGAAACCAGCCACGGCACCACGAAAGCGCGTTGAGCCTTTTAACCGAACCTCTTGAATGATTTTGCCGAGGCGGGGGCTGCTCCATTCGAAAGCAAAGAAAGTGATGGGATTCCCCGGATCCTGACTGCAGTTGAGGGCATCGGCTCCATAGCAGTAAGTCTTCGCCGCTTTTTGCCTGGCCCAGTTCCATTCCAGAATGTTGATTCCATATCGAATCGGAATCACCTCCGGGAACCCATCTTCATAAACAACTTCATACCATCCCAGCAGATCGGCTGAATCGTCAAAATCCCAGATCAATCGATAGGCTTCTTTATTCGTGGCGGGTTTGGCGCAGGCGTGTAGGAAGAGAAGGCTGGTGGCATCCGCCCCGATTTTGATGCCGGTCACTTCGCGCGGCAATGGATTCGGCTCTTTCCCTTCCGCCCCTACCAAGACAATCCCTTTATTGCTTACGGGGCCTGCCAAGGCAAAGGCCATGTTCCCGGCAACAACTTTCCCCGCTCCCATTCCCCGCAAATCCACGTCAATATCATTTTCCAGCAGCGGGCCATTAAATGACGCGGAGATGTCAACAGGAACGACTGTGTCACCTGTCGTGCTCGGCGGGATTTCTCCGCACAGCTTCAAACGGATTCCAGGGATTAATGACTGGGTAATCCCGGAAAGTTCGCTAACCCCGACAGGCTTCTTCGACCACAACAGACTGCTGCAACCGAGAATATCTCGGACCATGTCCTTGCCCATATTAAACTCCGTGGTGGCCGCCCAGGAGGAAGGGGCGCCGCCAATCAGCGTCTTCCGCTGGCTCCGTTCGGGATAATTGGAAATGGACGGAGTCATATTTCCATAGACCTGTTGGAATCCTAAATCCTCCAGCTGCTTTTCATGGATGCGTGCTTTGGCCCCTTCCTCTTCTTCATTCCAAAACCAGTTGAATATCAGGATGTCCTTGGGCACCATTTGCCGGACCTGATCGAGAGTCATCGCTCCAGGCGCGGAATAGGCGAAACCATCCGGCGCCTTGCGCTTTTGCAGCCCTTTGCCACGGACTCCTTCCAGCAGGTAGTCGCCCCAAATTGCCATCCGAATGCCTTTCTTGGCCAGGTACTCATGAACTTTCCTGAGATCCTCCCCATACACTTCGCCTGGATCCTTGCCCTGACAACAGGGGCCCAGGCCATAAGCGGCAAACCATTCATCGTGTCCGGCGTGGATCATTTTGGGTTTCATCACTTCGATGTATTCATCCATGACCTCAAAGAGCAGCTGGTAGCTTCTGGGATCGCAGGCACAATAGGTGTCGGGCCATTTCATGCCAGGCGTCTGGGCTAATTCCTGATGTTTGGAAAGCAGGTAGAAGCCATGAGTCAGAGACGGCACTTCCGGAACCACCTCAATGTGGTTCTGCTCCACCCATCGCACCAGATCGGCCACTTCATCTTTTTCAAGGAATCCACCATCGGCCGTGTCCTGATGGGAAGAATTCACCTCCATCTCATGCGGAACGCCGGGAGGATAATTCCGCCGGCTGTAGTTAGTGTCCCGCGAAAACTCAACCCATCCTGCATTCAGTTCTGGATGCCGATCAAGCCGCATGCAGGCATTCATTTCCATCATCAGGGTGTTGTACTTATATCGGGCCATGAAATCGCGGACAAACCTTTTAAAGAAGGGGATATTGGTCCGCCCCGGGAGATATAGCTTAACTCCTCGAAAGGGCTTGTCGGGCCAATCGCGGACCTGGAGTGCGCGCACTTGAATTCCCGCGGCGGATTTCCCCATCAGCTGGCGCAGCGATTGCAGCCCATAAAATGCTCCCCGGTCATCACAACCCGCAATCAAAATCATTCTCGCATCGACATGAAGAAGATACCCCTCCGCCCCTGGATCCTTGGAAGTAACGGGGAGGTGAAGACGAGCGCATTGTTCGCGGATCAGAGGATTAGTGATCGATCCCATCAAGATGAAGTGTCCCTTGTCAGGCAACTTTTCAGAATGCTGTACGCGAAGCGAAAGGTCATACCAATCGCTCAGCTCATGGCAAAGAAAGCGGGACAAATGGAAATCGTTGGCGGATGTCGCGCTGGGAAGAAGCAGGAATGTTTCATCGTCCACTTTGAATGCACCCTCAAGGATCTTCATCTCTCGCGGAGAGGGAAACAAGACCGGCGGTTCGAGGCGAACACCATTCCCATCGATTTTATTTTCGAGTGGAGCCCCCAACGCAGGAACAGGTCCAGAAGTCACTACTCCCGCCGCCAGTGTGGCCCCCGCCATTTTCAGGATATCGCGTCGATTGATTCCCCCATTCGTGGATGGCATCTTCATAATTTCTCCATTTTTTTGATGTGTGAATGAGCAAAGTTGTTTCAGATCTGTCATCAGATACCTACTCAGAAAATGGCGTGGATGGAGGCGGGGTATCCTCACCCCGCCTGGGTTTGCCAAACCTACTCCGACGGCCTCAGGGCAGGCCGCCTCCATCATCCCATTTTAATCCTCTGGTTGTGACAGCCTCGTTGGCATGCGCGGCTCCTCGGGATATTGACAAATGGCCGCACTCTTCAGGCCTGTCATTTGTTCAGCCCTGACTGCAGCCGTTCAATGGCCTGGGCAATCGCGGTCCGGGCTTCCAGGAAACGTTCCGGCTGGTCAGGAAAACGGATGGTATTCTCCAAAGTCGTTTTGACCTCCCTGGGATATTTGATGAGCAAATACTGTTCTGGCGCCAACAACTGTCGGATTCGGGCCAATTCGACCGGGGCAATCTTTTCTCCGGAGCTGTTCAACAATTCCCGGAGACGATAAAGATATTCATAGTCTTCCATGCTGTCACGAAAAATCTCGAGCCGAAGCGAAGGCCAGGGCTGGCCGTTGGGGCCGGGATACACCAACTGGCCTTCTCCGCTGAATGCTCCAATCGATCGCGCATCCCAAGGAACATTCGGCCATTTTTCGGGAAGCGGCTTTCCCGGCCGGATGTTCCGTTCGAAGCTGTTGACCGACCAATGTTCAAAGCCATCCACGTGATACATCCAAGAATGCCAGCCGATGGTCCGTTGATACACGGCCGGACGATCAATGTAAAAATTGGGCGCCACTCCCCGGGCCAGCGTGCAGAAATAGGTCCAGATTTCTCCGCCCCGGGCCTGCAGATCCGGCGCCTCGATGGGTGGGATGGGCGCCCAAATATCGATGAGCCGGTCGGAACCAAATTTCCTGGCATCTTCGGTCCAGAACGCATAGGGTCCTTCACTCAGGTTGGCAAAAAGCTGTACCTTCAAATCCGGCGCCAATTGGCGGATTCGCTCCGCGCGGGCTTTGACATCCGGCCACTCCTGCAACAAGGGCTCATCCCACAACTCCACCAAGGCACGGTCCAGCCAACCTTTCTTTCTCAGAAAATCCGCATAGGCTTTGATAAATGTGTAAACACGCTCGCCTTCTTCCGCCGAATATTTTCCCTTGCGCATCTGGAGAATGGAATACCGAGTCAACCCTCTTTCCAGGCAATACTGAAGCACTCGCGCCGACGTCTCGAAATTGTAGTTCCCGTCAGGGCCGGGTTCCGGTTTCGTATAGTTGACTCCGGCAAACCCTGGATTCAAACGGTTCTTCAAAAGCAGATCGCAAATGCGCAAGTACCAGTCCATCGGATATTCCTTGAGATTGTAAAACTGCGCAAATGTCTCAGCAGAATCCCAAGTATGCGTTTTCAGGTGGCCTTGCATTGGAATCTCGAAATCCCAGACTCGTAAATTCACGGCAACGCTCGCTGGCTCTGCATTGGAGGGCCGGATGGAAATGGTCCCGCGATATTTTCCCGCCGGGACTGTAGAAGGCACATGGACAGTCACCCACAATGGCTGGCAAGAAAGGCCGCCGGAAACCTGGAAAGGTCCGGAAAGCGGGATCAACGGATCAGGCCACCAGCCGCGCCGGTCAGTTTCATAGTCAGAATCCCAATCGATTTTTACATAATCCACCAGAGATGTTTGGAATTCATCCGGCGATATTCTGGCTCCAGCAGGGCCTTCGAAGGGGCCGATTTCCACTTGGACGTCTTTAAGATTCTCACCGAAGGGGAGAATGGCAATCTGGAAAGATTCTCTTTCATTTTTGGCGGCACTAATGGAGATGTCTACCCGAACCGGAACGGGCAAAGCGGCATCCCGCTGAAGCTTCATCAAGGAATGAACGGCACTCACCCCAAACTTCACTCCTGGCGAATAGGATTGTCTCAAGGCCAAATAGGAGACTTTATGCTGGAATCGATCAAGATCCCCCTCAATTTGAGAAATCTTCTCAGCGAGCTCGCCCCACTGCTGCGATTTCCAGGCTGGTTCCAAGGAAGAATTACAATCAGCTAGCCGGGACTCCAGACGATTGACTTCAGTTTGCAGTACAGGAAGAAGACTGGCGGGCAATTGAACCACTGCTGCCCGCATCTCTCCCAGCCGCAATTTGAGCCGGTCGAGCCAACTTCGATTAGGAGAAAGAGTGAACCAAAACCCCCTGGACCGATAGAGCAATTCATCGGTCCCCACGGCTCGGACGCTGAGGGTGGCGTAATAACTTCCTTCCTCAGGCAATTGATAGGTTAAATTTTCGTTGGCGAATCGGACAGGGACAAGACTGATCCGCCGCTGGAATCTTAAGGGAGGACGCCGAATGGCCAGCTCCAGGTTGCTGGAGGGACCTTGACCCTGCTGATTCACGTAATGGGGTTCGCCCTCAAAAGGGATCAATTCAATCTCAGCCGCGACAGTCCTAGGTATACCGTTTGAAAGTGCCAAATGAATAGGCAGATGGTTTTCTCCGGGGGAAGGTGCTGGCCATGGATTGGAAAGACACGACAGTGACATTTCGCCAGCAAAAACTGCTTCTCCTCCCCAGCTCACAGCATTGTCTTGGACTTCGATCTGCCAATGCTCCCCAACAACGGGAACAGACTGGCCTAAATCTGAAAAGGCAATTTGCCCTTCTACTGTCCAGCCCTTAGGATCTATCCTCGTTTCATAGATCCATTTGCCATTCCAGCTTTGGTCCTCATTGCGGGCGTCAGCCAGAGAACCGCGGGGATCGAGCATGATCCAAACCGCCCAGTCGGCTTTTTTCAGCTGCATCCGGATGTAAGAGTCACCCCAAAGAAAGCTGTCCCTCTCCTTCCGAGGCCCCAGTTTATTCAACTCTTCACCATTTTGAACGGAGCATCGGAAGGAAAAATAGAGATTTTGCTGGTCATACCCAAAGTGAACTTCCAGCGGCTCTTCCGCATAGCTCCGGAGGGTCCAAACCGGAAAGTTCGCCAGGTGGGCGCTTATTTTCCAGGCAGGATCCTCCAGCTTGCCGTCAATCACGGGGGGATGGAGGAATTGTCCAATCTGGATCAACGGCTCATTCAAGTCGGCCCAAAGTCGAACAGGCCAAAAAAAGAGGAATGACAAAGCAAAGCCAGACAACACCCGGCAGATTCGGATTGGTTTCATCATAGGCACAGCTCTCCCTCATACACAGATTCGTTTCTGTCTGATTTCAAGCACTCAGGAATATCCGGCACCTATACATCCAGTAGAAGATCACCCATTCGACGACAAAAAATGCCAATGCGGCAAACAACGGACCGACCGAACCCAGGGCAGCGGCAGGACCTTTGGTGAAGATGGCCACAATGGAAGAGAGTCTCGTCACAACATCGCACAAATAGAAGGGCAAGGCGTTCATGCCTATGACGACAAAAATGAATGCCCATTTTCGATAGCCAAGGACATCAACAATCGCGTAAAAAAACCAGAGCATTAGAACCGCCCAGCTCGCCGACAAGATGCCGTATGAACTTGTCCACATCTTCATTACCACAGGGATGAAAACCGATGTGCATGATCCCACGATCAATCCGCCTATTCCAATCATAGCCAGAGTTTTCAGCTTCGTGACTGCGGGACGATCACTTCGTAGAAGCTGGCCGAGGACGAGACCCAGGATAGTAGTGGCGACGGTGGGAATTGTCGAGAGAATGGTCCCCCATCCTTCCAAAAATACCGCTTCCTTGGCGCGATGCCCCAGCAGTGCCAGATCCACGGCATAAACCAGATTGGCATTCTTCAGATAAAGGCCAGCTCCGATGCCAGACGCAGGGACAAATGCCAGCAGGAGGGAATATCCCAAGAGGATCAGCCCGCCAACCATGGCTTGAAGCCGCCACGACTTTCGCACCAGCAGGAACGCAGCCAAGTACGCAACGGCGATGGGCTGCAAGGCGCTGCTCAGCTCAATCCATCGTGGAGAGCCCAGATTAACCGATTCTCGCAGCGATCCAAGTAAAAACAAAATGAGAGACCGCCGCAAGGCATGACGCAGCAATTGAGAATGAGGGTGAGTGAGAGAGCGTTTGGCATAGGCAAGAGGAATGGAGACTCCCACCATCAGCATGAAGCAGGGCCAGATGCAATCATAGAAGCGGAGGCCTTCCCAGGGGCTGTGATTCAACTGATAGACAAGCGCATCGATAAGGCGATTGTGCCCGAGGGCCTGAATTCCCAACACCAGTGAACTTCCGCCTACAATCCAAAACATAATGAAACCCCGGAATACGTCCAATGAAACCAGCCGCGCCGTCGCGGCGGGGGGAGAACATCTTACAGCGGAATGTTCCATTTTGGTTGTCCCGCTTTTTTCTTCCAAAGAATCAGGGGTGGCAGGATTTTGCACAAATACATCCTCCCTAAAAAAAGTTCGTAACAATAAATAACTACCGGGCCGATGCCAGCTTCCAGGTGTGGCTGCCTAAACCCGCTGGCAAGGCGATTCTCAAAGTCTCCCTCTGAAATTCCGCCACATCTGGGGTAACCGCAGATTTGCCATCCACCGAAAGAATAAGCGGCCCTTTGGCTGACAGTGTCTCTTTTAGAGAATCGGCCATCCACAACTGCCAAGAGGATGAATGAGTCGCAAAATAGACACAATAAGGCTCATCGAACTGAATCGTCAGCGCCCAACCATCTTTGGTTGAAGAATGGATGTCCGCATGAAGAAAGCCCACGTACTGATTCATGCTCAGGGTCTTGGTGCCGGCAGGAAGATCATTAAACAAATGTTCGAGAAATTCAGGCTGCAAGGAAATATCGCGGTCGTGGAAGGTCAGAACCAATGGACCATCAGGGTGAACGGGCCACTGTTCGGGGTGAAACGGGCGCTCAAATCCATGGTAAGCCTCCGGACCAATGCCAGTCATATCCAGGACTAAATCGCGGCTTAAGAAATAATAACCATCCGGTTCGGCATGAAAAAGGCCAAATCCCATTTCGGCAGCCAGGCGGCCGGTGTGGTTAATATATGATTTTGACCAGCCGCCACCTCCCTCCCGCAAGGAGAGAGGCCGCACCCCAAAATCCTTCCAAAGGCACTCTAGGGAACGCCGCATGTGCAAACGCTGGGTAATGGCAGGAATCTCCGTCCCGCGGCGTTGGTCTTCAAATTCGGTGTACCACCCCGCCACTGAAGCTTCCCCCGCCAAATCCGCCATCCACCAGGGACCTGGCGGACTATCCAGATCCGGCTGCATGTGAGTCCAACCATGACTCTGGATTTCAAGAACCCCCGCCCGAACGGCCTCTTTCAATCCGCGTTGCGTGGAGGCATAGTCCTGCCCGACTCCAAAAAGATCCGTGAACTGCTGTTCCCATGGGGACAAAATGCGCTTGGATTTTCGGTCTACATAACCAGTAATCGTGTTGGCGACAGCTACAGCCCCATGCTTTTCGAGCGGCGCGATCAATTGCTCGCGGATTATCTCTTCGTTTGGTGTAGGATATCGCCAATAGGAAAGAAAGCCTTTATCGGCTGTCCCCCAATCATCCATTTCCAAAATGATTCGGCTGGAGTATTCCAAATCGGGTTTGACCAGGTATCCCAGGCACCAGACCAACGACCGAAAGAACAGACTTCTCCAATAAACGGAGTCCCGAATCGCCGCAAGATTAGTGGCTCCCATCCAGATCGCCGAGCTCTCATTTTCGCTCCGGCGGAGAGTGAGGATGGGATGTTCCCCCTGCCTGGCCAAGATTTCGGCTCCCGAAGGCTCCACCCAAAACCGCTGACTATAGTCGCCAGCCGCTTCACTCTCTCCCAATTTTTGCCTGTCTACCTCTCGCGTGATGTAATGAGATTTCGAAAGACTGAACGGGTCCGTGGAACCATACGGTTCTTTAAACTTCAACCCGAGCATCTTCTCCATCTTGGGATCACGAAATCGCGATCGAATCACCAGGAGGCTGGTTCCTGCCTGCACGGCCTCCTGCAAAGCGCCCAGATTCTGCCCTGCGTATGATTCTAGGTCCGCCAACCAGACGACCGCACCATAACGGATACTGCCGTCGCGATCCAACAAATGAGCACTGCTCAAGTGCTGCTGATCCAATCGCAAAATATCAAAGGGAACAGACCAGGCCTTGAGCAGAGCCGGTACAGGCTGAAACTCGTCCTTTTGGTGCTCAATCAGAACGCTGGCTGGATCGCTCCACTTTTCCACCACCAAGAGCACTGCATAAGGTTTTGCCGGCCAAGGAGCTTCCGATTTTGGATTTGGAGGATTTGCCAGAACGGAGGTGGACAATAACAGTGCCGGGAGAATGAGTGGATAAAAAGAATGAAGTATCAGCCGTTGTCCAACTGCCATCACAAGCCCCCTCTTCAAACCATCCTGTGAATGGTTCGGCGTTATGCAGTGTCTGCGACCAGTTGAGAATCGACTTCAGTTATTGCGATATACAAATTCTTTAAACTGAATACTCACTTCGGAGCACAAATAGTATTGGTAGTCGTTCCAGCA
The DNA here is from genome assembly GCA_963803155.1 of uncultured Acidobacteriota bacterium. Taxonomy (GTDB): domain Bacteria; phylum Acidobacteriota; class Terriglobia; order Versatilivoradales; family Versatilivoraceae; genus CAWDMN01. The sequence continues at coordinate 62,451 of CAWDMN010000101.1, read as the reverse complement.
GAAGAAAAATCAATCTCTCTTTTGATCCTGATTTCACCCGAGATCCGCTCATGGCCGAGGTCTGCAGTCAGCCTGTGATGCAAGAGTGAAAGCCATCTCCTGAACTATCCACCTTCTTGAAGCAAAGATTGGTTATTTCTTCGTTCTTCCCACAAAGTGATCAGCAACGTACTGGCGAGGACCAGGATTCCTCCGGCGACGGCCATCATCGTCAACCGCTCTCCCAGCCAGATGGCGGCAATGGGGACTCCCATAAAGGTGATGAGATAGTTGGAAAGGGCGGCCTGAATGGCATCGAGTTGCTTCAGCGCTTTGAGAAACAGGACCATGGAAAGAAAGTTGTGAAAGACTGTGAGGAGTCCCAAACCGATCCAAGTCTGAGCCGTAAAGCTCGGGACTCTTCGGAAGACATCCATTTCCTGATGGAGAACCAGCGGGGTCAGAAGGACAAACATGGCCAGATAAGTGTAGTAAAGCATTTCCAGCGGCGAATAGCGTTCCAGGACTTTTTTGCCGTAAGAGTTGTAGAAAGAGCTTCCTAAGACTCCAGAGAAGATCAGGATATTCCCGAATAGATAGCCAGTTCCAAAGTCCAGTGGGCCAAAGTTAAAGTTGGAACATAATACCACGCCGATGAGAGCCAGGCCGAAACTGATCCAACGGATCCGGGTCATGCGTTCTCCCAACAACAGAACAGCCAATATGGCGGTGCAGACCGGCAAGGTCAACATCAACAAGGCCGCATTGCTGGCCAGCGACATTCGCGTCCCCCATGTCACCAAGACCTGGCCCGGGAAAACTCCAATCAACGCCAGCACCAAGAAAAGGGGGATGTCTTTCCAACCCCGCCGTGAATTGTGGAAATTCCGGCGTTCGGCGCGGACAAACGGGAAAAGAAAAAGCGTGGCCAGGGTCATCGGGCCCCAAACCGTGAATAACGATCCCACCTGGTCTTGCACGAGCTTAATGCAAGTGAATTGGAGTGCCCACATCAGGTTGCAGCAGAACAAAAAGAGCCACGAACGCATTGGTTGCTCCCAGAAAATTAGTGGATAGTGAAAAGTAGATAGTGGATAGAAAAAGGCTCCATTCGTGCCTCGTGCTCGTAATCGTAATCGAAGCCATGGTTAAAGAGAAACACTCTACAATTTGCATTCTCAAGTTGTGACAGCCGTGCCGACATGGGCGGCTCCCTAGAAAATCGCTTTCAGTTCGACTAGGACATAGTTCCCCTCCTCGGACGAGGAGGGGTGCCCGGAGGGCGGGGTGGTGTGAGGTTTGCCCGTCGCAGAACTCGGCTTGCTTCAAACCACCCCATCCGTCCGTCACTCGACGGACGGATTTCCCCTCCTTGTCCAAGGAGGGGAATCGCGCCGCTGATTCTCATCATCCCTCTGTGACAGCCACGCCGTCATGGGATATTCTTATGAAATCCTCTGACAAAGGAAACTCTGGGCTTCCGCCCCAAACAGCCAGACGCTCCAATTCATCCCTCGTCCCTCATCCTCCCATCAGAATTGCCTCTCCTGCCCGATATTTTTCCACTGCGTCGAGATCGAGCTCCACACCCAGGCCGGGACCTTGCGGAACCAAGGCGGATCCGTTTTCAAAGCGGATAGTCTCAACAATTAAATCGTCATCCCGGACCAATTCTCCGAAAATGTCGGAAGGCATGGTGCAACTGGGGGCAGCGGCGCTGGCATGCAGGGCTGACACTTCCAAAATTCCCAGGTCCACTTCACTGCCATGCCAACAAGCCAATCCATCCAGAGCCGCGCATTCAGCCAGCCGGACAAATTCGATCATCGGACCGTTAAAGTTAAAACCGTCCGCGGCTCTCTCGCGCAGAGCCGGAATCAAATCTTCGGACCTCTGCAAGTCTCGGCCATATGGAAGGGATACATGAATAAAAATGGGAATGCCCAACTTTTCCCGCAAAGTCCGGAAAGCCTTGTAATCGGTGCGGACCACGGGATCTTCCAATCCATACATGATGGCAGGATCAACCCCTTCCATAAGGCGCAGCGTGGTCTCGACATCATTCCAGCGCTGATTGGGATCAAGCAGCAAGCGGATGCCGCTGCCGCAATACTCGCCGATTTTCTCGCTCCAAATCCTTACCGGATCCTTGTCGGAGCATTTGAATTTGAAAATCTGATGTCCACGGTTCATGGCTTCCCGAGCCTTGCGGGCTGCATCTTCCGGTGTGCGCCGCCCCGTCCAACCCATGCATTCCACCCGGTCCCGGCAAGCGCCTCCCAAAAGCTGATATACCGGCACATCCAACAACTTTCCCGCGAGGTCCAGTACCGCGCTTTCCAGGGCATCCATGATTTTGGTGTCTTGAGTGGGCATGCTGCGCCAGTTCATCCGCAGCACGTCCCGGCCCAACAATTGCTGAACGGCTGCTTCGACATTTTCTCTGGTGGCTGCCCGATACGTTTCACCCACCCCTTGAATTCCATCCCTCGTTTCAATCTGGACGATCCATTTTATTTCCAGCGGGAAATCCGGCCAGCTCTTCCCCGTTCGGAATTTCTTGGCAAACTGGGCATCATCGTCTTGCACTCCTTCGGAATTCAAGCTGTCAGGACGAGCTGGAACGCGCACGGGGGTGGCCCGAACACGGTGGACAACGCTATTTCTTTGCTGGGGCAAGAGTGAATTTTTGGGTAGCATTTTTTCCTCGCGATTATGGATTTATTTAGATTTGCATATGCATCGGTCATCTATTGGTTTCTCAAATCTTTCAGGTATGGCCAGGATTTGAATTCGCCCAGAAACTGCCGCAGAGAAGTCACTGCCTGATCAAAAAGCTTTTCTCCCTTGTCCGCTGATCCTTTCTGCGGTTCTCCGCTGCTGCCGTTGCTGGAAATGAATTGAGTCTTTTTGAAGAGGGTGACGCCGCGATATGGCTCATCATCTTCCCAAGGAATATATCCATTGGAAGGAGGGCGAACAGCCCGTTGTAGCTTGCCCAGACGAACCCGCTCCGGATAAAGGTACAGCATCAGGCTGGTTTCATATTCACAGGCATGGCTCAAAGCTGGAGACTCCAGGGGAGCGGCTCCGGCAAAGGCTTTTCCAGCCAATTCCCAGTAGGTCACCAAAACAATATTCGTTTGGAGGGATTCGTCAAACTGGTGACTGAGCAGTGCCAGCGCCTGCTTGATGGGTGTGATATTCCCGCCATGCCCGTTAAGCAGCACAATCCGCTTGAATCCCCCTTTGATTAGCGATTGAGTCAATTCCACAACTACTCGTGTGAAAAGATCCGCTGAAAGGCTCACCGTGCCTGGAAAAGCCAAGTGATGATGGCTGGATCCGAAGGGCATTGCCGGACAGAGCACGATCTCGTTGGGCATGCCCGCTTCCACACGCCGGGCGAGAGCATTCACAATTGCAGTGTCGGTGGAAACCGCCAAGTGCGGGCCATGCTGCTCCATGGCTGCCAGCGGCAAAACCGCTACTGTCTTTGGCGCGCAAGCTTCAATTTCCGGCCAAGTCAATTCGTTGAGTCGCATAATCGAATTCCTCCACTGTCGGGCAGCAGCGGTAATCATGCCTGTCTTCTCTTCGTCCGATGGCACGAAGAGATACCCCCTCTTGCCCAGCCGGCAGGTTTAAGGTTTTTATACCACAGCCGGGTTGTGCGGCATTTGCAGCCTGTCCAGCAATTCCAGGACCTGCCGATTCAGAAACTGGATGTGCTCCTGGTCTCTTGGTTCCAACTCCATTCGCAATTCCCTCACCGTCACTTGCGACAAGATCCCGCGAGCTTGCAACAGCATTTTTTCGGCATGGTGGAAAAGCTCCATGTGCTGTAGGCAGAAAACGATCTGCGGGAGCACGCCCTGGAAGACTGGATAAGCTTCTTCTCGATCTCCCTGTTTGACGAACCGAAAGGCTCTTTCCAATAGATCCGTGATCCCCAATCCCGGCATCACTCCGCAAATTCCGGCGGGGATCAATTCCATCATGTACATTCCCCCCCAGCCCTCTATCACGCCAACCTCATCCTGGGTGGCTTCCTGAATTGCCTGGACCTTTGCCCCCATCATGGGATCTTCTAATTTGACATAACGAAAATGAGGATGGGCACGATGCAGGGTGAGAATAAAGCCCGGGCTAATAGTCGGTCCGCCAGGATTAAAATCCTGAATGATCAAGGGGACCTCTATGGAATTCAACAGCCGATCAAAATAGCGGTAGAGATCTTTTTCCGCCATACCGAACATTCGGGGAACTGCCGCTGAAATTGCCGAGGCACCTGAATTCTGCAAGGATTTGGCCGTCTCCGCCGCCAACAGCGCGGAAGGATAGTTGACCTGTCCAATCACAGGAATTCGGCCAGCCGCCTGAGCTATAGCCTCCTCCACCACCAACCGCCGTTCGTTTTCCGACAGTTTGTAAAACTCACTGGCATAAGCCGGCAGACAGACGGCACAGGCCCTCGCAGCCTGAGCAAACTCGATAAGCCCTCGCAGACTCCGATAATCCACGGTCTCATCAGGATGAAAGGGTGTAGGAATAATGGGAATAATCCCGTCAATTCTGAATTGATTCGCAGATGTCATGTTGTCTCCACAAAATTTTTTTCCGCATGGCTTTAGCAGAACGATTCAAAATCAAAAGGGAACTATAGAAAAATGAAAATTTCCCCTTCTGGCGATCAAAGCGCCAGCTCATGCATACTCTTCACTCTTGCTTCTCAAACCTTATGCCCGCTATTGTCCGCGAATGACCGTTTCCAGCTTAGGCAGGTCCTCTTTCTCATTTCGATGCCTGGAAAAAGCCCGGAATCTTTCTTGCAGGCTGCGCCAGTATTGATATTCCCCATCCCATCGGCCCAGCGCCGATTCCAGGCGATAGGGAGCATATTCGGAAAGCCACGCGGCTCGATAATCCTCTTTGAGTTCGCTGATGAATTCCATCAAATCAATAATGCGCCCATGATTCTGTTCAATCACTTCCGCCTCGAACTCGTTCCACCATTGATCGGAATCGGGGCGGGAACCGAGTTTGGCCCACCTTTCCGGTATCTCTAGGGCATAGAGAAACTTCATCCCCGCATAATCCAAAAGGCGGCTGCCCACCAGCAGGGCGTTCAGAGTCAAGGGATCTCCTCCCAACGATAAGGCTTTGTCTAGATGATCGAAAGCTTCTTCCGCCAGGAGTCTAGTCTGGCGAAGGTTTTCTCGATTCTGTTCCAAGCCCTTAAGCACGGCGGGGTCCAGAGGATCCTGCCATAAAGCGGACATGGTTTCCTGCCCCAGAACTTTTTGCAGATCATTCTCAGCCCGGTTGAGCTTTTGCATGGCTTGCGCCACTTCGGCGGCTGCAATTGATGGGTAGGCGGACGTGGCATAGGCACTGAGAAATTTGGCGGAGTCGGGCGCCATCGGCTGCCAGGCCGCGACGGCCCCATAGGCCATACCCGGCCAGGATTGGCGCATCAGCAACTGAGCTTCGTCAGACCAAACCGTATTGATCACACCCAAAGCTTTTGCCTGCCGGCCGGCCTTGAGGAAAGCATCGATGTTGGCAAAGGTAAGATCAAAGTCGGGAACAATTTCGCCCCAACTCCGAACCCCCGGAGCGATCACATAGGGGATATTGTGCCTATCGAGGGGACCAAGGAAAGGCTCGTAACTCTTCTCAGCGTCGTAGGTCCAGGCAATGGCGATGATGCCGGGTGGCATATCCGCCATGATTTCCGGATAGTGAACCATCACATCAGCCCAGGCCATCACCTGTTTGCCGTGCTGCTGGAAATGTCCTGCCACATCTTTCAATTGCTTTACAAATAGTTTGGCAGGAGTCAAGCCAGCCCCTTTTTTGGCGAGATTGCTGATCTGCCAAGTCTCATCAAAGCCAATGTGGACAAAGGGACTAGGGAAGAGTTTGGCAAACTGTTCTATCCAATTGGCCAACAACTCATTTACTTTCGGATTCGTCGGATCGAATTCTCCAGCGTGGGGAAACACTGCCAAGTCCGAAAATCGTTCCATTCGAAACAAATCGTGGAGGTGGCCATACAATTCAAGGCAAGGGACTACATCAATGTGGTGTTCCCGCGCGAAGTCGATTATCCGGCGGACTTGCTCCTGCGTAAAACGTCCTTGGGGATTTAAAATCCGAAAACCATTCAGCTCTACGCTAGCTTCCGTGTAAAAGTAGTACTGGTTGCCCTTGTAACGGGCCAACAACTCCAACTGGCGCTTGATTTCTGCTTCAGTCAGCAGAGGACCATGGCTCATATCGACCATGGTGCCCCGATAGGCCAGGGATGGCCAGTCCTCGATTTCCACTTCAGGCAGACTGGCAGTGCCCGCTTCCCCTTTAAGCAGTTGACGCACTGTTTGTACGCCATAATAAATTCCCGCCGAAGAACCAGAACGAATCTCCCCACCACTGGAAGTGATTTTCAGAGTATAGGCTTCGCGAGAATCCGCCCCAGTAGCTTCACCTGGAACCGGCAGCGGATTCAGAGGGCCTGTACGGTTTAACAAGATGGTTTTGCCTTTTGCCTCACCTTCAGCTATTGGTATTTCCTGGCCGGTATAATTGGAAAGAATTCTGGAAAGTTCCCGCGCGGAAAACCAATCTTCAGCAGCTGCCCCCGAAGGTATTCGGATGCTCAAAGAAAGAATTGACAGACGGCCTTTGCCATATTGAATTTTTTGCGGTTGCGGTAAAAGGACTTGGGCCACCGCCAGATAAGAAGAACACAGATTCACAAACAGCAATAGGCGTATTAGATTTTTTTCCATAAAAAATCACCTTGAAAAGCTGCTGGGGGTTGGGAGAAGAATGGCTCAACAACCCCAATACCATTAGGGTTTCTGAATTTTCAGGAGCAGCACGGCATGAGAAGACACCGCTGCCTCGAATTGATCCTGGAAAACACCGAGATCCTTGTGCCCCCAAAGATCACGCACTTTCTGTTTTCCCTGGAGGCCAAGCTGATTCCAGGTCACCTTAATTTTCCGGGCAGCACCCTCTGCACGATTCAGTAATCCAACCGCTTTTGCCCCATCGGATAAGCTTCTTGCCCAAACTTCCAAATCTTTTTCTTTGGCAATCCGGCTGGCCTGTTGGCCCAGCGGATCCTGGTCGATGGCAGTCACTTCTCGATTCGTGAGAATCTCGCGGGCAGCCGCATCCATAGAACGCAAGTCATTAGTGGCCATCAGCGGCGCCGCCAAGAGGCACCAAAGACTCATCTGACTGCGGTATTCTGTCTCGGTACAAGAAGGGTATCCTCGGAGAGACGTATACTTCCCTTTCCCATTAAGCCCCACCACCAGCATGTCAGGATCGTTCCATCGGCCAGGCCCTGAGTATTTTTCCAGCCCGACTTGTTGGTCCAGGATGTCCAGAATGCCCGCAGTGGAGGCGTCATATTTGACCGAATGCCAGATTTCGCGGATGTCCCAGGTGGTCCGCCAGAGTTGCCCTCCCGCCTTGGCACCCCAAAGCCAAGGCTTGCGCGGCCCCCACTCGCAGATGGAAAAAACGATCGGGCGTCCGGTGCGGCGCAGAGCCTGAGCCATGGCGGTATACCGCGTGATGGCAGTCCGCTGGTCCTCCGGGGCAAAACAATAATCGTACTTTAGATAATCGATTCCCCACGCGGCAAAGGTGGCTGCATCTTTTTCTTCATGGCCAAAACTGGCGGGCTGCTTTTCGCAAGTCAATTCGGCGGCATCCGAATAAATCCCAATTTTCAGTCCTTTGGAATGAACATAATCGGCCAGAGCCTTGATTCCATGCGGGAATTTGGCGGGATCTGGCTGTAGTACGCCCTGGCTATCCCTCTTCCCCTGCCAATAATCATCAAGGCAGAGGTAACGAAAACCAGCTTCGCGCATTCCCGAAGAAACCATGGCGTCCGCCATCTGCCGGAGAAGCATTTCATTCATATTGGGGCCAAAATTGTTCCAACTCATCCAGCCCATGGGTGGTGTGGGTGCTAGTTTCGCACTCTGATCGTTTGGCTCTGCCAGGCAAGTTGATCCAGATAGAAGGCATAGAGCAGAGACTGTCATCATTAGAACAAGGAAACACTTTAATGGAATGATTTTCAATTTGCGCTCTCCTTTTTTCCCGAATTGACTGAGTCTGACGAGAGATTCTCCTCCGTCAGGACTCAAAAGGCTGCTGGGAATGAGTTTGTCTTTTTCCAATGTCTTCGGGATATTTGGCGGCCAGCTTGCGTATATCGTAGGTAAATTCAAGAAAGCGTTCTTCCCAATTTCGGGCTTCCTCCGTCGTATACGAGTAAAAACCCTTGGCATTAGAAACGCCACGAGATCCCTCCTGGACCAGCTTTTCAATCAATGACGGGACTTTGGTATCGCAATTTAATTCAGGGAAGAGGTTTTTCATTACTGCGGCGTATGCAGGAATGCCCGTCAAATCCATAAATCGGAACACCCCGGCAAAGGTAATCCAATAGCCAAGGTCATTGCGCATCGAACGGTCCACATCTTCAATTGTGGCGTATCCCGATTCCACCAGATGGAATGCTTCGCGCAGCATGGCGTACATAATCCGATTGCTGATAAATCCGCGAATGTCGCGCCGCACCAGCGAAGGCTCTTTTCCCCATCCCCGTGCCAAGGTCATGACTTTTTCCGCCAGGTCAATACGGGTACTTTGGCCGCAAATGATTTCCATGAAGCGGGTGACATGGGCCGGCTCCGCCCAGTGAATGCCAAGGATTCTTTCCGGATGTTGCGTTCCAGCTTGGAGGATCGTGACGGGAATGGCGGAGGTATTGCTGCCAATCAGCGTGCCAGGCCCCACAGACTCTTCAATTTTTCGCAGGGTCTTTTTTTTGATTTGCAGGTTTTCGATGATGGATTCGACCACCAGTCCACAGCCGGACAGGGCCTCATAATCTTCGGAGAGAGTTAATCTCTTTATTAGTTGCTGCGGATCCGATTGAAGAATCCCTTCTTTCACCATTTGGCACAATAGTTCGAGTACATCTTCAGCCACATGCGGGTGACGGGACAAATTGCGAGTCACCCCCACCACCGGATGCCCCGCAGCCACGAGGCAGGCAATGATGCTGGTCCCCATCAGGCCGAGCCCGACGACCCCCATTGAAATTGGACCCTCCGCAACCCCAGCAGGCAGGGTGGCCGCGGCAGAAGTTTTGGAACTGCCAAGATCATTGAAATTCATAAGATTTCTCTTTTAAGTAATGAATGTGAAACTAAATTCTTGAAGCCAAAACGAAGTCGGTGAATTTTCCAAGGCCCGCCAATCAAAACGGGACAACTTGGCGTCAGAGGTTTTGATTCTCACGAATCTCAAATTTCAATAGGGCGTTGGCGATAAAAATTGTTCTTGTAATATCAAGCTGATGGCTCCAAGCAAACAAGGATTTTCTTTCATTCGAGACGGCCGAATCTGCAAAGACTTCAAATTCATGGGGAGTGATTTTTCCTGCAGAACCTTCCAAATCACCGGCTCAATGAAGTCCCAGCCTTCGCAGATTTGTCCTTCAATTATGATCATCTCCGGATTCAGCCCGTTGACGATGACAGACAATCCCATGCCAATATATTCCCCGGTTTCCAGAATCGCGCGCCGGGCATTGGCGTCTCCCTGACGGCATTTTTTCACCAACTCCCCCACGGTGCTCAAGTCTGGGATTTCGACATCCTGCTGGCCCACGTAGTTTCGATAACGATTCAGAGTCGCAATATCTGAGGCATACATTTCCCAACACCCCCGGTTCCCGCAATTACACTCTGGACCTGCCGGATTTAAGGAAACGTGCCCGAACTGTCCCGCTCCCAGCTGGCATCCGCGATGGAGGTGCCCCCCGAGAATTAGGGCTGTGCCTACTCCTTCATTCACAAGCAGAATCACGACGTCGTGGTGGCTGAGATCTGACTGCTTGCTAAACCAAAATTCCGCCAAACCCACCGCATTTTGATTGTCATCAAAAGCCAGCGGATAAGGAAAATGTTCCCGAAGATAATCTCCAAAGGGAATATTCTGCCAGCCGAGGTAGGAAGATAAGATTAGTTCACCTTTTTCTCGATCCGTGACTCCCGGCAAGCTTACGCCAATTCCTTGAATTTTCCTTTGCAGCGGCAGTTTTTTCTTCAAAAAAGATTTCAATTCCGTGGCCAGGCAAGGCAAAAAAGAGGAAATCTCCCGTGTAGTAGCGATCTTTTTGGTAAAAAGAATTTCGCCATTCAAATTGCCCAGGCCGATCGTTGTCTCCAAAAAGCCAATGTCCAGGCCCACGGCCAGAGAATGATCTCCATTTAAGCAGAGCAGACGCGGCTTTCTTCCCCCGGTGGAATCGCCCAGACTATGCTCCACAACCAGGTTTTCTTGGACAAAGCGCTTGACGATGATCGATATGGTGGACTCTTTGAGATTCGTCAAACGTGAAAGATCGATCCGGGAGATGGGCTGCCTCTCCCTGATGAGGTTGAATATGATGGATTCATTAACCCGCCGGGAAGTCCCGTGGTTGAAAGCACTGAATTGGTTGAAATTAATTCGTCGGATGATCATTACTTAATTTCATGCATAAAGTAAGTTCGGCACATTAAATTCATTTTTGGATGATTTGTCAAGCGCTATTGTCGGGAAATGAAACGCAGCCCGGAGCCCGGCCAGAACAACGGCTGGCTAATGCGGTTCCTCCACTACAAGGATCCGGTCGGCCGGGATATTGGTGAGGGTCTGAGTGATGCCGCTGGGCCAGCGAATCACGATAGAGGCGGCTTTCGTTTCATTTCCCAGCCCAAAATGGACGCGACGGTCGCTCGATGACAAAAATCCTACGCTGACCGTCACATGATTAAAAAGTGTTCTCCCGGACGGCGTGGTGACCTTGATTTTTGCGCCAATCGCATCACGATTGCTTTTCGAGCCCGTCAACTGGAGCAACAGCCAGTGGTTCCCATTGTCAGCGGAATTGAGCAAGATTCGCGGCTTTTGATTCAGCGACGTCACCACGATATCCATAAATCCATCGTTATTCAAGTCCACGAAAGCCGAACCTCGCTGAAAACCGACCCGCAGGAAATCCTCTCCCATTTCCCGGGTCACATCGAGAAATTCCCTGCCGTTCTGATTTTCAAATATCGTGTCCTGTTGCCGGGCCTGAGGAATCAGGTCGTCCACGTCGCCATTGGCGGAAAACAAATCCTTCCATCCATCGTTATTGTAGTCGATGAATCCATTGCTCCAGCCGGAGCGTGATCCGCTCATCTGCAGGATTTTGGTGGCTGGAGAAACATATTGGAAGGATCGGCCTCGCTGGTTCCGGAAGAGAGCCCAGATCTGCCCCATCAAATTATTATAAAAAATATCTACCCAGCCATCGTTGTCGAAATCCTTCGCATCGCAACCCATCGCCGATACTGTCGTCCCTTCGTCATTGTAAGCGACTCCCCAAAGCAGCCCCACCTCTTTAAAGGTCCCATCGCCGCGGTTCAAGTACAGAAAATTCGGTTCGGTGTCATTGGCCACGAAAACATCTGTCCACCCATCATCGTTAAAATCGGCAATCCCAATTCCCATTCCTTTCCCGAGGGACTTGCCAAATCCAGATTTCTCCGTGACATCTTCAAACCTTCCGTTGCCCAGATTCCGATAAAGCCGGTGTGGAACGCGGACATAGGTTTTCGGATGGCAATAAACCTCCACGCTGCCATTGAGGCAACGCTGATCAGTCTCGGGAGTCCATAGAGTGTAATTAGACAATACCAGGTCGAGAAGACCATCGTTGTCATAGTCGAACCAGGCCCCCTGCATGCTCAACGTTTTTTCAGGCGTCCGGCCCAACCCGGACTGATCGGTTACATCGACAAAAACGCCCTTCCCCGTGTTGTGATACAGCGCATTCCGTTTTGTGCCACAGACGAAGAGGTCCGTCCATCCGTCGTTGTCAAAATCCCCGGCAGCAACCCCATAACAAAAATCCAGTTGAGAACCGGTGAGCCCAGCCTCTGCAGTCATGTCCTTAAAAGTGCCATCGCCCTGGTTGTGCAAGAGGCAATTGTAATAGGAGGCATCTTCTTTTTTCAACTCCGGGTACTTGGCGCCATTGGCAAAGTAGATGTCCATAAGTCCGTCGTTGTCGTAATCCAAGATGGCTACGCCGCCAACCATCGACTGCTGAAAATATTTCCGACCGGTAAAATTGTTATTCGTGAAATAGGAAAACTGGGAGCGCGGAGCAATATCCACAAAATGAGGGCGCCGGGAGGCGCCACCCAGCTGGCTTGCGCAGAAGGGATTGTGGAGCGTGGCAAAAAAAGCGGCTGCAATGAAGAAGTTAAGCGCGAAAAGGAAAATGTTGCCCTCTCGCATTATGGGGCGGTGTCCGGCCTTCCTTTTATCGGTCCTGTACCCATTCACTGCAGTCTCACCTCCGCGCGGCCCTGATCACTCGCTGGCGCTTCGTGCTTTCTGCTTAACTGAGTTGCTTGGTTTTGCCATGCCAGCGCGAAGCGATAACGAGCGATCGGCTGGGCTCTGCCTGCATGGCTTGGCTTTTGTGGATCTACCCTAATCACTCGCTGGCGCTTCGTGCTTTCTGGTCTGGCAGCGCGTTTGGATGCGCCAAGGCGAAGCCTGGCCAATAGCCGCGGAGTTGCCTGCACAATTCCGCCAAACGCTCTCCCATCAGGGCTGTTGGAGACAGTTAGAGAATAGCAATTGTCCAAGCCCTTTTAGACAAGTGCATTTTGGATCAGGACTGGTCCTTCCCGTCAATCGGGCCAAAGCACATTGTAGACTGGGATCCTGGGAGCCCAGCGCGGTTGCAGTCTGAAGTTTTTGCCTGGCCTCCCCCGGCCGGGCCAATTGTTCAAGCAATAACCCATGAGCCAAATAGGCCCGGTCCGATTCGGGCCAGCGGGATTCTAATTCTCTGAGGCTTTTTTCCGCATCGGAGTATCGATCCATCAGCCCCAACAAGATCGCCTTGGCGAGCGGCAGATCCGAATCCTGGGGATTGGCGCGAACCGACCGTTCCAGCAAATCCAGAGCTTCTGCCTGCCGGTTCAGGCGAAGGAGCAGGAAGACGGCCTGAGGCACGACCAATGGATTTGTGGATACTCGTTGAAGCCCCAAATTGAGGGTTTTTCCCGCATCTGTCTCTCGTCCCGCAACCTCGAGCAGATTGGCTTTCAAGAGAAGCCAATCTCCACTCATCTGTGCCTCAGGACTTTTTTCCATATATTGCAGGGCTGGCCCCGCCCCCTCTGAATGATATAGGGCAATAACCAAAGTCAGCCGAGCAGATGGTCTTTCCTCCGCGGCACGCTCAAGAAACTCCCGTGCCAATCCAAATTCTCTAGAACTCAGAAGAAATGAGCCTGCATCCTCCCAAACTTGGCTGCTGGCATTCAAACCCTTCAGCACCAGAAATTCGCGAAGAGCTTCTTCCTTGCGTTGGTCAGCCCAAAGAAGACAAGCCAGATGAAGTTGATAATCCGGACGTTCCGGGTGTTCTCTGGCATCCCGGTGAAACCGTTCGATTTCCCGTTCCCTCTGCTCCGGGGCCGCCAATGTCGCCAATTCCATCATTTTGACCTGCTTTCGCAGCCCCCCGACTCCTTGCGGACGAATTTTCTGATACTTCTCCATGCAGGATTGGGCTTCCTCTTCTTTTCCCACAGCCATTAGGGCACGTCCCATGTGTAAGACCACTTCGGGATCCTCCGGGGCTCTGGCCAGGGCTTTGTGCAAATACTTTTCGGCTTCACCTGGTTGATCCAACGACAAATGGGCCAAACCCAGCAAATCGAGAACACGAACATTGTTCGGTTCCAAATGAAGAGCGGCTTCCAAATCCGGCAGAGATTCGGCAATCTGGCCCTGCCGTTGCAGCATCCAGGCCCGGGAGAAGCGAATCGATACGGAATTAGGATCGAGCCGCACAGCCTCCGTCAGATGGGCAAGAGACTTCTGAGGTTCCGGCCACCAGAAAACTTGAGCGTAGGCAAAATGACCCAAGGGATCGTTCGGATGTTTCCCCAGGTACCAATCCAATTCCCTGCCAGCCTCATCCCGCCGCGATTCCGAGTAACCATAAGCACGGGCGCGGTCTCGGCGCACGGCATCATCATCCGGTCGCAGCTTCAAATACTCATCATATGCAGAGGCTGAATCTTCGTAATAACTGGCATCCTCTGCCGTCCGGGCCAACATTAACAAAACATCGACTCGCCCGGGAGATTTTTGGCGCGCTTGTGCCAAAAGGAAAAAAGCCCTCCGGTAGTCTTGGCGAGCGGCACAAACCCGCCCCAGTTCCATTAGCATATCCACATTCTCAGGATGAATTTTCAGCGCCGCCTCCAGGACACGCTGGGCCCGATCATAATGTTGGGCCCGGGCGGCAGCCCGGCCAAGATTGAAAAGAATCTCGAAGTCCCCAGGCTGCAGCGCCAATGCACTATTGAATGCGACCTCGGCACGATCATAGATAGAAAGGCGGGCACAGGTAAGTCCCACCAAAAAGAGCAGCCGAGGATCGGTTTGGGCTCGCTTCTGCAGATCATCCAGGATGGCCAGGGCGGCGGCGGATTTCCCAGACCAGTGCAAAGCCTCAGCACGCAAGAACAAAACCTCGGGATCGGACTGCTTGATTCGGGCCAGGTATTCCAGAGCTTTATTCCCCTGTTTCTGCTCGGTGGCAATTCGGGCTAATTGAAGGTTGGCATTAGTATGAAGGGGATTAATGCGAATCAATTTTTCAAAGTAAGTTTTGGCCTTTTCCGTCTGACCACAGACAAGATAATGATTCCCGGCATTGTTGAGCAGGGCTTGAGACGGAACCCCTTTCGCCAAAGCTGCCTTATAATACTGTTCTGCTTCGTCACACTTGCCTTCGGAATCCAGTCGGGCGGCATCACGAAGCGTTTGAGATTGGATTGGTATGGGAAGGGCAATAGCAATCCCCAATAAAAAGAGGATGCTGGCAGTATTCTTCAGCATAGCGTGACAATGTTATCCGGAATGAAAATGAGATGGTAGAAAAAAAACCGCTGTTCGGGAGTCACGGTACAAAGTGGAATTTGTAACTACTCAGGCAGACAAAATTCAGGAGTCAGAATCCAGAATAGCCTGCAAATAGGCCGCCAGCACAAACTGGTGAGCTCCTTATCACACCGCCGAGAACTCAAATCTCACCGTTGCCCACAACATTCTGACTCCTGAATTCTGACTCTCAGCAAAATAAGTAGTTGCCAAAAATCTAAAGTCTAAAGTCAAAAGTCTAAAGTCTGTTCTTTGCTTAGCTGAGACAAAAAACCCCCTCTCACCCAGAACAGGCGAGAGAGGGCGTTTAGACTACAATTAAAATGGTAAGGGTCTAGAATTCTATCCGCACCCCCAATTGTACGCGCCGGCCGAAGGTTAAACCTGCCTGGTCCGTGATTTGGCCAAAGCTGCTGCTGTCGAAACTCGTAACTGGATCCCCCCAGCTCATGTTGTTGAACAAATTGAAGGCATCCGCTTTCAGCTGCATCCTCAACTTCTCGGTAATATGAAAATCTTTGGCCAGCGAACCGTTCGTGGTGAAAACTCCCGGACCTCGGACGCCTGGGAAGTCCCATGGATTTGTACGTGGCGTGAAGTCCGGCAGCCGCTGGAATACTGAAGTATCAAACCAATGATCCGGCGTGGGATTGGAAACTTTAGGGCTGGTTCCGTTCCAAAGCATCCCACCAAAACTCATCAAATTGCCGGAACGCCACCACACCACACTGCTTAATTTCCAACCTCCCACGACAGCGTCCAGCACCCGGGGAGCTTTGGCCATAAAGGTCCGCCCTTTTCCGACCGGGACGTCCCAGGTGCCGGCAGCGGAAATGCGGTGGCGGTAACTGGTTCCATTCTGCCAAGAGTATTGGCGTTTGTAGTTGGCAATATTGTCATAAAAGGTTTGATCCTTTTCGACATGGTAGCTGTACCCAATCAGCAACGATAGTCCTTGGCTATAATTTTTCTGCAGCTTCATCTGCAAGGCTTGATATTTCATGGCGCCACCAGGCTGTCCATCCACCACCCAAATATCTCCATAAGCCGGGTAGGGTCTGGCCAACTGGGTAATCCCTACTTGGGACTGATAGCGCAGAGAACCGGGGAATTTTTCCACCGGCAACTTGTTGTAAAAGGGGTTGTCGATGACAGCCAGTGTCTGTTCCTTATAGGTGTAGGAAATATTGGGGTCGACCTGGTTGATATTATAATCGAGTTGGAACACTTCGCTGGTATGGTTGAGGAAGTACGTGACATCCAACACCATCGAAAAGGGCAGTTCCCGCTGGAACGAGATGTTGATGCGGTCGCTGTTGCTGCGCTTCCGATCCGGCGAGAAATAGGTAATCGAATTTCCCAGCATGGTGTAAATGCCGAGACTCTTATCATAAGCAGGAGCGATAGGATTAGAGGCTGGGAAAGGATTGGCCATTGACATTTGCGGCACGCCTTGGATCATGTCCGGCGCCCCGGTAAAGTTGCTGAATCCATACAAGTAGTAGCCGCTGAGCTGGTCGTGAGCGCTATTGGTAGTAAAGGGGGTCACATAGCGCCCATAGCCGGCGCGAATGACGGTCTTGTCATTCAGGCGATAGGCAGCTCCAACGCGCGGTGAAATCGTTCCCCACCCACCGTCCCAAGCACCTGGATGCTCATCGCTGGCAAACTGGAAAGCACCGTTCATTTTCCAAGATCCATTGTAGAACGGTTTCATTTCGTCCGGCATGCTGATTCCCTGCAGTTCCGGGATGGCTTGGTTTAAATCCAGAGCGCGAGTCTCCCGGTTCTTGGCATCATGGAACGGCGATTCATATTCATAGCGCAAGCCGAGGTTCAGGGTTAGATTTCGCGTGACCTTCCAGTCGTCATTGAGATAAAAACCGTAAAATTTTTCCCGCGTATCGGGCTCAATGTTGACCGGAAAGGATGTGGCAGCGCTATCCCATGCATTCCCACCATTGCCCCACTGGGCAACTTCTGTCGGGGCGATGGCGCCCAACAGGAAAGTGGCGTAGGAATCGCCTGAATAGAGCAGGTTGGGATTGTTGTAAGTCTTGGCAGTGGGTTGGGCATCAAAACCGAAGCCGGGATTGGACAACAGGAGAAGACTATTCGTGTTAGTGCGCCGGTAGTCCACACCCGTTTTCAGATAATGTTTGCCGCGCTGTTGAGCGATTTTCCCGCTCAATTCGATGGCATGGGGAGTTTCATGCCAATAGCCGCCACCCGGCCCCATTTGGGTAGCCGAGTCGTTAAGGTTATTCCAAATGCTCATGCGCGGAATCAGTTGCGGGATGCTCGGATCGGCGAATATGGGAGCATAAAAATTATTATCCCCAAACACCCCTTTCCAGGACCATTCCGGAAGGAAATCGGTGGCGAAGTGGGACACATCCGTGAAATTGTGATAGCCCCCATGGAAATTGAGGACCGTCGTGGGGGATAAGGTATAGGTGACGTCTCCTGCATATGACCTCATATTGTAATCCGCACCCCGGTCCGACATAAACGCGGGCGAACCGGTGGGATTGCCTGTCACCCCAACCGGCGTGAGTGTTCGGCTGTACCTTCCGAAGATCCGCAGCTTATCATTTACCTGATAATCCGCCCGGTCGGAAAAGTTCTTGTAGGGGTACTTGATCGGGGTCGATACCACGAAATTGTTGGTGTGGAAATTGTCGATTCCCGGACCATTGGCCTTCCATAGTGCACCCATATATTTTGCGGTAATCGGATTAATTCGATCAGCCGGAATGATATTATTGGGGAAAGGGGTGCGGGTGATAGTGCCATCGGGGGCGGTCTGCGTGCTCCAGGGATCATAGATGACTCGCAAATTGCCGTCATCCCCCAAGGTTTGCGAAAAATCCCCTCTCCGCTCCAATTCGGTTGGGACCGAGTTGTAAAGCATACCGGGTTCAGTCTTTTCCCATTGCTCATAGCCGACGAAATTAAACAGCTTGTTTTTGAATATGGGACCGCTAAAAGTCCCGCCAAACATATTGTTAAAAGTCTGGTTTTCGGTGCGGTACACGCGGTTTTCCAGGGCATTCAATTTGGGACGCTGGCCCTGGAAAAAGCCGGTCCCGTGATATGCATTTGTGCCCGCTTTCAGCACCACGCTGATCGAGGATCCGGAACTGTGCCCATACTCGGCATCCAGCGTGTTTTGTAGGACGTTCACTTCCTGTACCATGTCGGGCGAGGGAACATAGCCCGTTTTCACACTGATCCCGGAGGGGCTACCGTCCACCTGCAGGTCATTGGTGAATTGTCCGCTGCCTCCGATGCGCAAGTTATTGGACGCCCAGGTATCGTAGGGATTATCCTCACCCCAGGAAGTGCTCTCCACCGAGGGATCCAACTGCGCAAGCAGAAAGACATTGCGATACAGCTGGGGCAGGCTCTGCGTCAATTTCTGATCGACCGTGGTTTCCAATTTGGCCGTATTGAATTGGAGGCTGGCTGCTTCGGCAGTGACGGAGACAGTCTCTTTCAGTTCTCCAGGTTGCAGGGTCACATCCACCGTCATATCAGCACGAGATGAAACGCGGATGCCTTCCTCCACATGTTTGCTGAAGCCTTGGAATTCTACGGTGATCCTGTAAATGCCGGGTTCCACCAAGTCAAACAGAAAGTGGCCGGTCTCGCTGCTTTGGCGGACAGCCGACACGCCGGTTTGGGTGTTCAGCATGGTTACCGTTGCACCGGAAATCATGGCTTTGCTGGAATCCATGATGTTCCCCTGGACTCGGCCACGGTATTCCTGCCCAAACAAAAATCCCGCGCTGAGTAGGGTTAACACACAGATCCAGACCATGCCCTGCCGGATGAGTTGAAAAGAATTCATAGGTACCCCCTCCTTTTTGAATTTTCCCTTTTAGAGCTGTCCCCTAAATCTTCAATGTGGCCCTCCTGCGAGGCTATACAGCGCTGCCTCTGGCTAAGTCAGAAAGACAAATCCAACTTCTCTTTTCCGTCCCAGGAGTCTCTTCCTCACCTTAATCATTTCTGCCCGGGGAAAAAGCAAAATTTAGTTGCATTGGTGCATTGAATGTTACAGCAAAACAAGTTCCAAATAAAAACATAAACAAATAAAAAAAATTTCTTTTATTTTCATATTGTTCCAAAGAATCCCCACCAGTTGACTTGATCATCATAGAAAAACATCCGAAATACAGGATTTTTTGGCTCCATATTTTCGTAGTGTT
This sequence comes from uncultured Acidobacteriota bacterium, assembly GCA_963803155.1. Taxonomy (GTDB): domain Bacteria; phylum Acidobacteriota; class Terriglobia; order Versatilivoradales; family Versatilivoraceae; genus CAWDMN01. The sequence continues at coordinate 43,210 of CAWDMN010000101.1, read as the reverse complement.
CCCTATATGTTGGAGAATGAAGGGTGATGATCTTCAATGTCCACCGAGCGAGAACTTGGAGCCGTTCCGAAGAGTAATCTCCGAAGCTATTGAGAGAGATTGTCCGCTCATGCGACAGAAAAATCCCAAAAAAGAACAGTTCACGCCAAGGCAAATTCGAAAAACGGCGCGGACAACTCAGCCAGCTATTTATTTTCTTATACTTGCAAAGTCCTGCCCATTGGCAAGGAAGTTGCAATTGTCGGTTTGGATATTGAAAATGACTGTGAGGTGTGGTCGTTGTCCGCATGGATTTACAGGATTACTTGCGTGTGATCATCGAAGATTGTGCTTCAATTTTTGAATTGCTTCGCGAGTAAATTCTGATGAGCCTGGACGAAGAAAGGCCAAATTGGCATCATCCACCAATTGATGAATGCGCTAATTTGCCTCCTCCATCCTCGATAATAACCATTTCATAAAGGACGGGGTATGCACTCTTTAATACAAGATTTGCAGCATGGGATACGGCTTTTGCGAAAAACCCCATTCTTAGCGGCAATCATCGTGATAACGCTTGGGGTAGGGATCGGAATCAACACTATTGCCTTTAGTTGGGTTTCCAGGGTCCTTTACCATCCTTTGAGAGGCGTCGACACCGACATCAGCCGGTTGGTGGTGGTATTGGGAAAGGACCGATTTGGGGAAGACGGCCATGAGATCTCCTATTTGGAATTGCAGGATCTGGCTGCCCACCGGGAGATTTTTTCTGGAGCGGCTGGCGACCATCAATGCCAGCTCAATATGCGCGCGGATGGCCAAAACGATTGGGTCTGGGCTCAAGCTGTCACTCCCGGATTCTTCGATTTTTATGGGATCAAGCCGCAACTCGGCCGCTGCTTCCTGGCTGAGGAGGCAGTCCCGGGGAAAGCTCCCGTTGTGGTCATCAGCCATAAATTATGGAAGAGCCGTTTTGGTTCGGATTCTAGAATCCTGGGCAAGGTGGTTGAGCTCAACCGCTCCAGCTATACGGTGGTGGGAGTTGCGCCTTCCGAGTTCAAAGGCAGTCAATCGGGCCTGAGCTATGACCTTTGGATTCCCCTTTCCATGGCACAACAGTTCGGGCGGGGGGACTTATTAACGGACAGATCTTCCCGCAATTTAAAAGTAGCGATGCGCTTGCTGCCGGGAGCCACACTGGCGCAAGCCCGGGCGGTGGCCCACTCTGTTTCCGAACAATTGGAAAAGGCTTATCCGAACACGAATCGAAATCACGGAGTGAAAGTGCTGGCTTTTACGGATGCTCCCTACAGTCTGCAAGGATTCTTGCCTCTCTTCAAGGTCTTCCTGGGGGCGGTATTCCTGCTTTTGTCCATTATTGCCGCCAACATCACCAATTTGGTGCTGGCTCGTTCTTCGAGCCGCCGTCTTGAAATCAGCATCCGGCTGGCGCTGGGAGCCGGCAGGTTCCAATTGTTTCGTCAATTCCTGGTGGAGAGTCTGGTGTTGACCTCCGCCGGAGCCATTATGGGAATATGTCTTTCTCTGTGGGGTGCAAGATTATTGCTCAATTTCATTCCACCCACACATCTGCCTATAGATGCAGAAGCATTGCCCATGTTTAATTGGCAGATTCTGTCTTATGCGATTTTCCTCGCGCTCGCTCTTGGATTGATTCTGGGATTGGCCCAAGCCCTGCAAAATCGTCCAGGCAAAGTCTACACCACCATCAAAGAAGGAGGTCGTCTTTCATCCGCCCACGGCAGTTCACATCGGCTCAGCAACTTGCTGGTGGTCACTGAAATGTCCCTGGCCGTGCTGGTGCTTGTAGGTGCCGGGCTATGCACCAAAAGCCTGTTCAAAACTTTATCGATTTCTCCAGGATTTGAACCGGCCAATGTCCTCCTGGCTGCAGTGAATTTGACGCCTGAAACTTATACGGAGCAGGAAGGCATAGCCTTTTTCCGCAGAGTGCAGGAGAAAATCCAAGCCTTACCCGGGGTTGAAGGAGTGAGCCTTGCTGATTATGCGCCTCTCGGATTTGGAGGGGTGCCCCATCCCTGGGTGCAAATTGAGGGCTACCAACCCCAATCCGGCGAGGATATGGGAGCCTGTGAAATCACCATCGCGCCTGACTATTTCAAAACCATGCATATCCCTTTGCTGGAAGGGCGGGATTTTCGGTCGAATGAGGGGCAACAATCTCTGCATACTGTCCTTGTCAATCAAGCCTTTGTCCAGCGTTTCTGGCCAGGACAAAGCCCGCTGGGTCGCCGGCTTCGGGTTTATGGACGAGATTGTGTAGTCGTTGGAGTCGCCCGTAATTGCAAATATCAAAAGCTCAGTGAACCGCAGCAGCCCGGCCTTTACCTGAATTTCGAACAGAATTACTCCTCTGGAATGGCACTCCACGTGCGTAGCCAGACGGACTCTCCAAGCCTGCTAGTGGCCATCCAGAAAGAAATCTATGCGGTGGACCCGCGTGTCAAAATCAATGCCGCGGTCCCGTTGCCCGGATTCATGCGAGCCAGTTATTGCCAGGAACGGATGCTCACGGTTTTGCTGGCTAGTGTGGGCTTGCTTGCGCTGGTCTTAGCCTGTTTGGGAATTTATGGAGTGTTGAACTGGTCGGTTTCACAACGGCTGGGTGAAATTGGCATTCGCATGGCACTAGGCGCCTCACCCTGGAAGGTATTGAAGATGATTCTCCTGAATGGATCCCGCCTGATGGCCGTGGGCATGGGTCTTGGGATTATGGTTGCTGCTCTGCTCAGCCGCTACCTTTCCGGATTCCTGACGGGAGTTCAACCTGGAGACCCGCTGATCTATAGCGGCGTTTGCGGGGTGCTTGTCCTGGTGGGCTGGCTGGCCAGCTATCTCCCCGCCCGCCGGGCGGCGAGCGTGGATCCCATGGTTGTGTTGCGCGGAGAGTAACCCTGCGCAAATGATTCGCGGTGCCACTCGCACGATTTATCCGGAAGACTGGAACCGGCAATTTGCGTTATGATGTCGCAATTCATTTGAGGGAGAGACTCATGACGGCACTATTGGGCGGCATCGAAGGGGGCGGGACCAAATTCGTCTGCGCGGTGGGGACGGGGCCGGAAGATTTGGAAGAGGTGCGATTTGACACCACCACGTCTGCCGAGACGATCAATCGTTGTCTGGCCTTTTTTAAAAGCTTCAAAAAGAAGAGGAATTTGGACGCTATTGGAATTGGATCTTTCGGCCCGGTCGATTTGCGAAAGGGATCTCTTACTTACGGCTTCATTACGTCCACACCCAAACCAGGCTGGGGCCACACCGATTTGGCCGGACCAATCGGACGGGAGTTGGGAATACCCGTGGGATTCGACACGGATGTAAATGCCGCCGCTTTCGGAGAATTTTGTTGGGGTGCTTCTCAAGGGCTGGAGAGTTCCCTCTATCTTACGATCGGGACCGGCATTGGTGGCGGGGCAATGAGCCAGGGAAGACTGATCCATGGCTTGGTCCATCCTGAGATGGGACACATCTTTCTGCCGCAGCTCGAAAAAGACCGCTATGTGGGGAAGTGTGTTTACCATGGAAATGCCTGTTTTGAAGGATTAGCTTCGGGGCCTGCCATTGAAGAACGATGGCAAACGTCAGGAAAAGAACTGGGCGAATCTCATCAAGCCTGGGAAATGGAAGCCCATTACATTGCACTTGCGCTAGCTAATTTTATCTGCACTCTTTCGCCCCAACGGATCATCCTGGGAGGCGGGGTCATGAGCCAAGAACAGCTTCTGCCCATGATCCGGCGCAAGACTCTGGATCTGCTAAATGGTTATATCCAATCCTCAACGTTGTTCCAGGAAATTCACAACTACATTGTGAGTCCAGGGCTGGGAAATCGTTCCGGCGTTCTCGGAGCGTTAGCTCTGGCTCGACAAGCTCTCGAAGCTGGGGATTAAGCCGCGTGGAGTGCGGTGCCCAGCAGAAAGCACGAAGCGTTAGCGAGTGATCAGGGATGCCGTGCAAGATCCGCGCAGTGCAAAGCGGAGTGCGGTGCCCAGCGGAAAACACGAAGCGCTAGCGAGTGATCAGGGATGCCGTGCAAGATCCGCGCAGTGCAAAGCGGAGTGCGGTGCCCAGCGGAAAACACGAAGCGCTAGCGAGTGATCAGGGATGCCGCACTAAATCCACGCAATGCAAAGCGGAGTGTGGTGCCCAGCGGAAAGCACGAAGCGTTAGCGAGTGATCAGGGATGCCGCACTAAATCCACGCATTGCAAAGCCGGTAAAGCAGCGCTGATCGCTCGTTATCACTTCGCGCTTTCTGTAAGCAGGCAACCCGGGGCAACATGCTTCATCTCAGTTTCCCACGCCCCGCGATTTCCCATTCACCCAGAACCTCTCCTTGCCGGTGAAAGTAAATACGCTCATGCAGGTTGACGCAAGTGCAGACATGGTTGGGAATGATGGAAAGCCGGTCTCCCACTCTCAAGCGCCTTTCCGACCGGGAAATATCCAGATGACCATGTTCTTCCGTCATCGATGCGAATTGGATCCCTGGATCCTCCATCACCCATCCAAAGCCCTCTTTGGCTCCATTCAACAACCGGTCGCTTGAAAAAGTTTTTGATCCGCCGTCCGCTATGGCTTTACCGGGGACGGCGGTGCTAACCACCGTGACCAGCACTCTTAAGGCACAATCCCCAAGGTCACATGCGCCTAATTCTACGGTGTTCCGATCATTGAATATGTAAGTCCCGGGACGGATTTCGTTCATCCCTGGCAGTAGATGGCTATTGAAGGCCGCCGGAGTGCTGCCGCCACTGACTACACTGCAGGCCAAACCTGCTTTCGCCAAGGCTTCCAGCAGTGACTGCAGTTTTTCGTTCATCGACTGCAAAAGCGGCAACTGCCGTTCCGGAGAGGTCCGAATATGGCCGGGGTAAAATAAAATCCCCTCAAAACAAATTCCAGGCCGGGATTCGGCCAGGCGGGCCAGACCGATGGCCTCTTCCGGCGTCTGCACGCCGCAGCGGCCCATCCCGAGATCACATTCAACCAGCAGGCCGATACGCACTCCCGCACGCGCAGCCGCATAGGCCATTCCGTCCAATGCCTCAGGGGAATCCAAAGCCACCGTCATCCGCTTTCCCGCCGCCAGAGCCGTCAGCCGTTCCAATTTGGCTTCGCCCACCACTGGATAGGCAATCAGGATATTGTCGAGCCCGGCTGAGGCCATCACCTCCGCTTCTCCCACTTTGGCTACGGTAATTCCCGCTGCGCCAGCTTCCATTTGCCAACGGGCGACTTCAGGGATCTTATGAGTCTTGGTATGGGGACGAAGGCGCAAACCGTATTTGCGACAGTAATCCGCCATTCGCCGCAGGTTCTGCTGGAGGATGTCAAGATCGACAACCAAGGCGGGAGTATCTAAATCTTCAATGCGCATGGAGACAACTCCTAATTCAACTGCAATCTGATTTTCCGATTCGTCTCAGTTCCTCATAATCATTGAGCCAGCGTCTTTTTGGCGGGTATCGCCAGGTTTTTCACCCGTTCCTGATATGAATCCAGCGCAGGGAATACAGGAGATGGCAAAGTCTGATACCAATAGGCAGTGGCACAAACATCCTGAGGGACTTCGAAATTGGCCCATTTGTCTGGGCCGGTATCCTGGGCCGGATCGAATTTTTTATGAGTGTCGACCAGTTCCGGAAAATTTCCCGACTTGAATTGTTTGGAATAATCCGCCGTCATTAATCCTGCGATTTGCTGCAATACCACTCGAATCTCTTTGTGGAAATAAACCGGATCGGGAACATGATAGCGATAGAAACCCCAAACACCATCTTCTGCCGCCGCAAGCAAACAACCCTGATACAGATGATTGAATTTGCCCAGCCCCCAGGCAGATCCGACCAAATCCTCGGTTCCGGTGCCCACCAGGGTGGGATGGGAGGCGTCGCCATCGAGATAAATTTTCAACTCTCCTTCACCAAACCAGACGGGCTCTTGATATTCGCCGAAGGAACGGACTCCGATATTACATCCCAAATACCGGCCCATTCCTTTAACGGTGGGCAGAACCATGAAGTCCTGCTTCGGAGTTGTGGGATTTTCACGGCGGTAGTGGGCATGAAAATAACAGAGCGACTCTGGAAGTTTGTCTCCCAGCGTATAGTCAATGTCAAAAAATAGTTCCGTTGCTTGTGGCGATTGATTCTCTATGGTGACGCGGGCTTTGGTCCTGAAAGGCATCGGAATAAAACAATTGAAGGAGCGTCCTTCGGGATTGGCAAACAGGGCACTTTCAAAGGGGACCTGCCGCGCAAAGGGGATCCCGAAAAAGTCTTGTAGAGGCGCTTCCACGGAAGGGATCTTCTGGTTGTCCCAATAGACTCGAAGGACCAACCCTCGTAAAAATTCGGGTTCGCGCCGGATGGTGCACCAGATGCGGCGAATCACGCCCGGTCCCTCAATATCGGCCAGGGTAATCAACTCGCCCGCTTTTAACGAACGGGAGGGAGCGCCTTTGCGCCCCTGGTTGACCTTTCCCCCTTCCCCTTTTGCCCCATTGAGATTTTCAAAAGAAATCCAGCGGGATTGGATCTGATCCGGCACATCGAATAATTGCTGACCGAGGGCAACGGCAGCACAAAAAAGCGGGATGACTCCTCCCATCAAGGTAAAAAAAACCAAATGAAGCTTCATGGCTCCTCCCCTGAAAGTTAAAAATGAATTCACCGACAATCTCGCGGTGAATATACCAGTTCCCGGAGGAGGTTGCCAACATCTCAAAAGGCTTCTGCTCTTTGCTTGGTGCCCCTGCAACGTTGCTGGCCCGACGCTATCATTTTCACTTTGGTCTTCGATCGAGAATATTCAATTTTCAAGCTCTGGCCCTAATTGCGTCTAATTGCGCTAATTGCGTCCCGTTAGGGAGATACCACCCGAAAACCTATATGGATATCACCATATTCTGGAGGATCTTCAAAATGGCGGTAGGCAGAACGGGCCACCAATAACGGGCCACCCCACCAACCTCCTTTTTCCACTTTAATTTTCCCGCGCGCAGGGCCGGTTGGGTTTTCTGCCGCACCCGTCGTGTAGTTGCCCAACCAGTCTTGTACCCACTCCATGACATTCCCAGCCATATCGAGCGCCCCTACCCAACTGGTGCCAGTCAAATAACTTCCGACCGGTCTTGGTCCGCTACTGTCAAGCAAGTTACAGCGGCTGCTGTCGAATTCAAGGCCCCACGGATAAGGCCACGATTGCGGGCCGCGTGCGGCGAATTCCCATTCGGCTTCCGTGGGCAAGCCTCCACCGCGCCACTTGGCGTAGGCTTCAGCTTCATGCCAGGTCACGCAGACGATGGGGTTATCCGGCCTATTCCCCAGACATTGGCGGGGCAGTTGTTTAATTGATTGCCGGCTTAACCACTCCCAACCTACTTCCGACCACAAGCTTTTTTTTTGATACCCGCCATCTTCTACAAAAGCTCGAAATGCTTTATTGGTAACTTCGTATTTATCGATCCAGTATCCGGTTGTCAGACGCACTTCATGTTGAGGTTGTTCACTTGCCAATTCCCCCAAGACAAAACCGGGCGGGTTAAGCGCTTTCAGTTTCTGAACCGTGGCCTCATCCGTTCCCATTAAAAAAGAACCAGCGGGCACCCAAACCTGTTCGATTCCCTTCTGATCGAATCGAGTCTCTCCAGCAGTCAGCGCAGAAGTTGAGGTGGGTTCAAGCACAGGTGCTGCCAAAGCGGCAAGAGGCAAATGGGGACAGAGAACCAGTACAATAATAAGAGGAAACATCAATATGAACTTGAGCCAATGCTGAAACAAAATCTTCATTGTCATCGTTCACTCCATCAACATTCTTTTGCTGAAGTAATCCCCAATATGGCTGCTCATCTGCCCGCGCGCCTTGTTCCTGGGCAGGGGAAGCAAGCTTGTTGGCATTCATTTTTTTTATTTCTGATGCGGCATTGCAATTATTTCCGCCCAGAGAAGCAGAGTCGCTGAGAGAGAATAACCGAATTGAAAGATGCTTTATTTTCCCCCTCTGTGTCCCTGTGTCTCCGCGCGAGTTTTATTTAATTCCAACAATTTATTCATGATAATCGGGGCAAGTGAATATATTGGACTTACCCCGATTCCGGGTAAGCGCGCAATAGGGCCTGTTTTTGCGACTCATGCAGGGAGCAGAGGGATATTCGGCAGAATTGAGCGCAAAAAACTCTCCACTCTCCGTCAACTGACATTCTCGCAAAAACAAAAGGAGTCGTTGAGGCTCTTCTTCCCCCGAAACTTCTCCTTGAAAAAAGAATCAGGCATATTTTTAAAACTGCCCATTACAGGGAAGAATAGTTGGGACTTATAGAAGTATCTATCATGAGTGCCGATGACATGTCAATTCATGCAACGGTACCAGGGATCGCCGCCTTCCGGGAGACACCTCAGCGTTTGTTGACTCAGATACCGGAAATTTTGCGGGTTAAACATCTTTACATCAGTATCGAAAACTCCTGTTACCACTGGATCCGCTTTTTTGTTCGCCAAAACAAATAGATCTCATAAAAGCACTGTGACCCGGAGGGAAAAAGGAATTTGATGTTTCTGGCATCTTGAGGAAAGAAATCTTCCTCCGTGACTTTGTGCCTCCGGAGAATAAAAAACCAACCAGCTGACTTCACCTGATCAGCGCATAAGGCGCACTGGCAGGTGAGTAGCATGTTCTAACCTTTGAAACCGTCATCCCGCGGAGATGAGCGGCACCTCACACGTTCCACCACACCGATCATTTTTTGCCTATGGCTTCACACCGATTTTTTTTAAGATATCTTCCATCAGGCACCAATGTGTAAATCCAGATTGCAGCAAGTTGAGTCCCACAAAAGTTGTGAAAAGATACCAGTAAGGGCTGACCCAATGGCCCAGCGCCAGACTGGCCAGCACAAATGTCCCCGCAATCACTCGTATCCAACGTTCCATGCTCATTTATTCCTCCGTTTTTCTTCATCCGACTCCGCGACTGAAACTTCAAACTATTGACTTTAGATATTTGAAAACCCTAAAGGATTCATTTTTTTTCGCAGCCAAATAGTTGTTCCATCTCCAGCGCCATCTCTGCAGGAATTTCTGGGGATCGCAGAGCTCGATCCTTAATAGGTTAACACGAGAGAGAGTCATATTCCGTAACGGCACAGATTTGCCCTTCAGCGTTTTTTCGACACAGAGACAAAATCAATACAAAACGGAGACTACTTTGACCGCTTGCTATAATTCATCCGCAGAGTGAAGTTCTCACACGACTCAATTGATCGGCGGCCACAGGAGAATCCCACATGCAGAATAATTCAGTCAGGGGGGGGATTCGAATGGTCAGCTCTTGCTGTCGCAAAACAACCAGGTCAGCTATAATGGCACTTCATTTTCTGTCGTCTATCTGCCTACAAGGGTCTCTTTTTTTTGGCTAGACTATGTCCGAGTTTGAAGGGACTAAAAGGGAAGACGGCTCAACACTTGATCTGCAAATTGCGATTCAAACAAGTTGGCGGGAGGAAAGTATGACTGAAAACCGACAAAATCTGCAATGGCTCGGCTGGTTGGTGATCACGACTCTCATGGTATATCTGTGTTGGAAAATGCTGCAGCCTTTCATTTTCGTATTAATAGGAGCGACGGTCCTGGTCACCGTTTTTTTCCCTTTGCATCAGATGCTCTTGAAACGAGTCAAAAATCCCAGCCTTTGTTCCTTGCTGACTATTGTTTTAATTCTGACCATCGTAATCATTCCAATTTCATTGATCATGCTGGCGGTCATTTCCGAAGCCGCGGTCCTGGCCGGCAACATACAAGCCTTCATCCAAAATGCCCTGGCTCATCCCGACCCCAACAACCGGATCCAATCCGTGTTGCTCTTATTCAAAAAGTACTCCAATCTGGATACGCTAATGGCTTCAGAGGAATTAAAGCAGGTTTTGAAGAACAGCGCCCAGTTCGTCATGGAAAACACCATGAACATTTTGGGAGGCGCCATGGGAATAGTGGTGTCGGGATTCCTGATTCTCTTCACCATGTATTATCTTCTTCGCGATCACGAGCAGATTGTCGGGTTATTGCCTCACTTGATTCCCCTGGATCGTTCGCGAAGCAGTATGCTAGTGCATAAAACTCGGGAGATGATCAATGCCAGCGTGCTAGGAGTGATGTCCATTGCAATCATACAGGGGACCTTGGGTGGATTCATGTTCTGGTGTTTGGGAATTCCATCGGCTTTGGTCTGGAGTGTTGTGATGGTCTTTATGTCGCTGATTCCCCTGCTTGGCGCCTTCATTGTCTGGCTCCCCGCCGCCCTCATCCTGCTCCTCACGGGTCACTGGATAAAGGCGCTGGTTCTCATAGGCTGGGGGACCCTGGTTATCGGAATGGCCGACAATATTTTGCGTCCCATCCTGATTGGAAAGAAAACGCAAATGCATGAATTGCTGATTTTCTTTTCAGTGATGGGGGGACTGCAGGTGTTTGGACTCTTGGGAATTTTACTTGGCCCCGTCGTGCTTTCCATGGCATTGGCTTTGTTGGAAGCGGCGAAGGAAAGTCCCCTCGGGAACGTAGGACCCAATCAATGACCGGGCAAATGAATCTGGCGAAAGGGAAGGCCGATCAACCCGCTTGATTCGTGAGGACATTCTCCACATATTGCTCGATATCCTGGAGCATCATTTCCGGAAGGGCCAGAAACTTCATGGCTATTAATTGGAATCCCTCGGAACCTTCTGAAAAATCCGGTTCCTGGCAAACGACTTCCATGTAGGCACTGATGGTCTGCGTATTGTTGGGAAGAATAAATCGAATCTTGAAGATCGATCCTATTTTGGCCTGATATTGGGCCCGCACCAGCACGCCCGCACCGCTGATATTCTGAATGGTGGCAGACTCTTCCACCTTAGTCCCCCATCGCCCCCGGATTTCGACCCGTTCGGCCATGTAGACCTGAATCTGACAATCAATCCTCTGATGATCCCTTTCCTTGACCTTTTCAATATCCGAGTCGGGATGAGCCACTAATTTAAGAGGCCCGCGGACTCCATAAGTCTGAACAATGGCTTTGAAGCGGTAAACGGTGTTTTGTTTCACAAAAGCCACACTGACTTTCTCATTTTTGTTCAAATTAATGGGGCGTCCCGGAAGCATTTGCAATGTCACCATTCCACCTTGAAATACAATGGAGTGGGCTTTATAAGGAAAAACCGTTCGCTCCAGAGAGGAAACGGTGATCTCTTTAATTTGGTCTGCAAAAAATATTTCATCAAACGGGATGTCGGCTGACATTACTAGGCTCCTGGCCAAAATCGGATCAGAAAGCGCTCTCTATCGCGAAGAGCAGAATAAATAATCCGTCATCATAACGGATTCTGGTCTTTCTGTCATGAATGTAAAATGGGCCGCACCCAATTTCAAATGGGAATGCGAACCCGATGCAGCCTGCAACCTTGATGGAGGCAGGATGCCCTCATCCCGCCCTTCGCACCCTTCTTCCCTCAAGCGCCGCTGAGGGCACGGCATCTCCCCCCCCCCCCCCCCCCCCCCCCAGCCAGCCTGTTTCCCTGCCTTGTGGGGATCCATGGGGCGGATTCTTGAAAAAAAAGTGGCCTAGGACGGGACGCCCCTATCCATCGTCGGTGATTCCTGGAGCCGCCGCCGAGACACAACACTTCCAACTCTTGCCCGCCATGATTGTTCTCAATCCCATGGTAATGTCTATTGAATGGAGTTGTCGGACAACATGAAATGCCCTTCACATCAAATTCGCCGGATCGACATCGATCTGAATTTTCCGCAGATCAATTCCCTCCTGGCTAGCTTGTTCTAGAAATTGGCTGAAAAGCCCATGCAATTGCTGCCGGGTCGCTGATTTTAAGAGGATCTGAAAACGGTGTTCAGACCTTAATCGGGCCAACGGAGCCGGCGCAGGACCAAGCAACCGAATTCCCGATGGCAGGTTTTTTTCCAACCATTTCCCCGCTTTTTGAATCGTTGAAGAGGCAGCATTCAGATCTTTATCGCAAACATGGATGACCGCCAGAGCGGCAAAAGGAGGATAATGCATCATCCGGCGGAATCGGATTTCCTTTTCGTAAAACCCTTCATAGTCGTGCTGTTCGACAAATTTGAGGCAATAATGTTCCGGCAAGAAAGTCTGGATCATCACTTCACCCGTCCATTCGCCTCGCCCGGACCGCCCCGCCATCTGGGATAACAATTGGAAGGTCCTCTCCGCTGCGCGAAAATCAGGAAAGGAAAGTGGAATATCGGCGGAGAGAATTCCAGCCAGAGTTACTCCGGGGAAGTCGTGACCCTTGGAAATCATTTGAGTTCCCACCAGAATATCGATATCCCCTTTTTGGAACCGGCTCAATATTTCCGTCCGGGCGTTCTTGCGTTGGACGACATCCCGGTCCAGCCGTTCAATGCGAGCTTCGGGAAAGGCATTCCCAAGCAGAATCTCAATTTTTTCCGTGCCCTCTCCGACCAGGAAGAGGTGGGCGCTGCCGCATTTCGGGCAGGTTTTGGGAAGCCGCATTTGAAAATCGCAATAATGGCAAAGCAATAAATCCCGGCGCTTATGATAGGAAAGGGGAATGCTGCAATATTTGCAGGGAAAATTTTCCCCGCAACCGCGACAGAGCAAAGACGCGGAATAGCCGCGGCGGTTGAGCAAGATCAGGGTCTGTCGATGCTCCCGCAAGCGCTGTTGGATAGCAGACTGCAGCGAACTAGACAATGCCGATTTTTTTTCCGATTGACGAAAATCTTCTCGCATATCCACCAACCGGACTTGCGGGAGGGGGCGTTCTTGAACGCGGGAGCGCATTTGGAGGAGACGGTATTTCCCATGCTTGGCATTGTAAAAGCTTTCCACCGCGGGTGTGGCAGATCCCAAAACCACCAGGGCCTGGTTGAGTTTGGCTCGCATCAAGGCGGTATCCCGGCCATGATAGCGGGGCGATTCCTGTTGCTTGTAGGAAGGATCGTGTTCCTCATCCACCACGACGAGCCGTAGATCGCGAACGGGAGCAAAAATGGCGGAACGAGTGCCGATGACGACTCTGGCCTCGCCGCGCTGGATGCGCCACCACTCGTCATGCCGCTCTCCATCCGATAAAGCACTATGAAGGATGGCCACCTTTTCACCTAAGCGGGCGCGAAATTCCGCGGCAGCCCGCGGCGTCAGCCCGATTTCAGGCATCAGCACCAGGCTGCTCTTCCCCTGGCTCAGCAGCTGTTCGATCAGGAAAAGATAAATTTCCGTTTTGCCGCTGCCGGTCACCCCATGCAATAAATATGGGCAGAACTTTTCTTCCTCCATTGCCCGAGAAAGTTCTTCCAGAACGGCCCCTTGTTCTTGGGTGTGGACCGGCCGGCCTGAAGTGGCAAAATCTGCCAGCGCTTTAAATGGGTCCCGCTGGACTCTTTCCGCGGAAATTATGGCCAGCCCTTTTTTTTCAAGGGAGCGGACCGTGGTCTGGGAAAGGGACAATTCCTCCAACAACCGCGCCAGCAAAACGGGTGAAGCCTCGGAGGCAAGCCGTTCAATTACGATTTGTTGCAATGATGTGAGCCGGGTCGAGGGAACACGCTCCCGCCAGTTTTCCACCAACGAAACGGCTAGTTGCAGCTTTTCACCGGGGATAGAATCCGGCAATTGATGCGTATATTCGATCCAGCCTTCTTCCCCAAGCCGCCGCAATCGGCTTCCATTCCAGGTTTCGCCCGTCCGCTTTTTTATTTCCTTGATTTCAAGACTGCCGTGCTCCGCCAGGAATTCCAAAAACTGCCGATCCGTCGTGTTTGTGAAATTTTCAGCGGATCTCGCCTCTAAGATTTCGCGGCCCTTCGCGGTAAGGCCGACATGCCGGGAGCTCTCCATCTGGGCGTTGGGAGGGAAGCAAGCTCGCAGGACTTCTCCCAGGGGGGCAAAATAATAATCGGACACCCAGCGGGCCAGTTCCAGTAATTCCCGTGACAAAAGAGAATGACCATCCTGAAGTGAAAGGATTTCTCGGAGATTTTCCGTCTTGGGAGATCCTACCGGCAGAATCTCCGTCGTCCCTACGACGATCCCGGTCATTTTGCGGTTCTGAAAGGGAACCAGGACGCGCTGGCCCGGTTCGAGCAGTCCAGCCAAGGGAGGAGAAACGCGATAGATGAAGGTCTGCCGCATCGGCAGCGGCAAGGCAATTTCGGTAAACATGATTTATGGTTTGAATGAACGCGGATAAACGCGGAACAGATAAGTGCTGACGAGATTTTTCCCCGGGCCTTCGGGATCAACAGATGGACCCCGAGATTCCCGGCCCCTACGGCCTGCTTCTGAATCTCCACGCCTCTGTTGCGTCCAGATCCGAAATTTCAATGCCTGAATCCCACTACCACCGGCCGGCCTCTTTTTCGCTCTCCATCAGTGCCCGGATTTTCTTCATATCTTCCCACACATCTCTTTTGGCGGCAGGGTTGCGCAGGAGGTAGGCGGGGTGGTAGGTAACGATTAATTGGGAGCCATGAAAATCATAAAAACGGCCGCGCAGCTTCCCCATGAATGCCGTTGTTTCCAGAAGAGTCTGAGCTGCCGTGGCGCCCAGGCAACAAATGATGCTGGGGCAAATCACCTCGAGTTGATCTCGCATGAAAGGTGAACAGGCGGCCACTTCATCTTTTTCGGGCACGCGGTTGCTGGGGGGGCGGCATTTGATGACATTGCAAATGTAGACCTCGTCTCGCGTCATCTGGATGGACTCAATGATTTTGGTCAGTAATTGTCCGGCTTTTCCGACGAAGGGCAGTCCCTGCGCATCTTCATCAGCGCCCGGTCCTTCCCCCACAAAAACCAGTCTGGCCTTGGGATTGCCGGATCCAAAGACAATGTTGGTCCGGCCATTGCAAAGTTTGCAGCGGCGGCAGTCGCCGATTTCTTCCCGAATGGCTTCCAAGGTGGAAAAACGCGGAGTGGGGGGGACCGTGTCCCCAAAGGATGCAACGACAGGAGGGACTGCCTGTTTTCTTCTTCCAGTTTTATCTTTTGGCATGGCTTCCGGTATTAGTGATGTATCGGGTCTCGGGCGCGGCTGAACCATGGGCTTCTTCAT
This sequence comes from uncultured Acidobacteriota bacterium, assembly GCA_963803155.1. GTDB lineage: Bacteria > Acidobacteriota > Terriglobia > Versatilivoradales > Versatilivoraceae > CAWDMN01. Next base: position 28,096 of record CAWDMN010000101.1, on the reverse strand, counting down.
GGAATTCAACACTTCGGGTGAAACGGCATCAATCCCCAATTCCTGCATGAATTCCAAGTGTTCTTTCAATTGCTCTAACAACCAGGTCCTATTGTCGTTCATAAACCATCCACCGCGCCCATTTCAATTCGAAGAACCGGCATGATTCTACCTTAGTCAAGGAGAGAAAAAAAGGAGGAAGGATGAAGGATGAGGGATAAGAGTCGAGGGTTGAGGATCGGGGGTAAAGGATGGAGGTTGAAGGTTGAAGGAGGAGGGGTGCGGGATGAGGTTGCTGAGCAAAAGCAAACCTTCCTCTCTATTCATGAATTTGGCAGGAGAGTTTTGACGGCTGGAACTTGTCTGCTTTAATGATTTGGCTCGATGCAACAGTTCTCTATAGTTCTCAAATCTCTCCGTTCCTCCGGGCCTCCGCGGTTTCATTCCAGCAAGGCCCTATTTAAGAATGGAGGGAGGCGAGGATCCGGTCAAGAATGGCATGAGCAATCTGTAGTTTGGACTGGATCGGAAGAGCCTGTTCATTTCCATTTCGATCAAAAAGAGTGACAATATTGGTGTCGGCATCAAAGCCGGCTCCTTCCTGCGTCACATCGTTGCTGACGATCAAATCCAGGTTTTTGTCTTTTATTTTTTTGAGGGCATTCTCGCGGACATGATCGGTTTCCGCGGCAAAACCCACCAGGATGCGGTCCCCTTTCAAACGGCCCAATTCGGCAAGAATGTCAGGAGTCTGGACCAGGTCCAAATGGAAAGATTTTCCATCCTTTTTCAATTTCGCCGTGGACCGCCGAGCTGGTTGGTAATCCGCCACGGCAGCGGCCTTGATGATGATGTCCGCTTCTTCCAACCGCTCCAAAACGGCCGCGCGCATTTGCTGGGCGGAACGGACCGGGATTCTCTCCACGCCGGAGGGGGCATCGAGAACAGTCGGACCGGAAACCAAAATGCAGCGGCCACCCCGCGTCTCCGCCGCCTCCGCCAAGGCATACCCCATCTTCCCCGACGAGCGATTGCTGAGGTACCGCACCGGATCGATATCTTCACAGGTGGGCCCGGCGGTAATCAGGACTGTTTTCCCTCTCAAATCATGGAGAGAGCGAGTCACGTCCAAAACCGCTTGCACAATCAATTCCAGATCCGCAAGACGCCCTTGGCCGCTGATCCCTTCCGCCAGGTACCCCTCCCCAGGTTCAACCAACCGGTGGCCGCGTTGTAGGAGGATCTGAAGATTTTCCCGCGTAGCCGCATGGTTCCACATGTTCACGTTCATGGCGGGGGCAATTACCACCGGAGAGGTGTTGGCGAGATAAAGGGTGGAAAGGAAATCGTCGGCAATCCCGCGCGCCATCTTGGCCAGAATATTCGCCGTAGCCGGAGCAACCACTAGAGCGGAAATTGAATGCGTCAACCGGATATGGTCGATGTTTTCGGCGGGGCCATACCGCGCCTTCCCCTCTTCGAACATGCCGGTATAAACCGGATGATGGCTTAATGCAGCAAAAGTCAGGGGAGATACGAACTGCTGGGCATGGGCGGTCATGGCCACCACGACTTCATAATCCCGCTTCTGCAGGAGACGCATCAACTCCACGGCCTTATAAGCGGCAATGCAGCCTGTCACTCCCAGGAGAATTTTCATAATTGATCGACGCCATGGCCTCACAAAAAAAATGGCTGATTCAAGATTCCCTTATTCAGATGAGGGGATAAATGAGACGAAGTCTCGCCAGCCATCGGCATTCCCATCCTTTTTCAAGGAGCTGAATCGGTCATTTTTTGTGAGCCTGAGCTGAAATTGTTGGTCCGCTGCTGACAGGAAAAGTCTCATCCCCATCCGCTGATTCGCAAAATAAAAATCCAGACCCCCGCTTCGACTTCACTCGGCGGCCTCGATCCATTGGAATATCCCATTGCCGCGGCAGCCGATCCACAATTCCTAGACCAGCCGTTGCGGGAATTTGCGCGAGATTCTTTGTTATTCCCGGCCGCGGGATTTCCGCTTAGGCAGTTCTTCCTCCGTTATTTCGAATTCCACCTTCCCTTGAGATAATTCTTCCATGGCCACGCGAGTAAATTTTTTCGAGGCGGAGGCAATCATGGGGCGGGCGCCCGACTGAAGCTGCCGAGTTCTCTTGGCGGCTAAAATAATGAAGCGGAATTTGCTATCAACCTCACCGAGTTTGCTATTCAATGGAGACCTCCAAAGGAATTGATGATCGCTTGAATTTTCGGGGCCATGCACCGAGTCCGGGCTCGTTGGGCCAGCACAATAGTCTTCAGCAGATCAAAGGCCTGGCCGAGCTCGTCGTTGACGATCACATAGTCATATTGGGAATAACGATGGATTTCCACCTCCACCGCCCATTTTAAACGCTTTTCAATATCCGCCAGCGTATCGCGCTGGCGCAATTTCAGCCGTCTTTCCAGTTCAGCGTAAGACGGCGGAAACACAAAAATCGCGCAGGCATCGGGAAGTTGTGAGGTAACTAAACTCGCGCCCTCGGTATCAATGTCGAGGACAACATCCTTACCGGCGACCAAAATCCGCTCAATTTCCGCGCGGCTGGTCCCATAATAATCGCCATACAGTTGGGCATGTTCCACAAACTGCCCATCCCGGATCAATTGTTCGAACCCAGACCGGCTGACAAAGTGATAATCCACTCCTTCCCGTTCTTCCTCTTTGGGGGAACGGGTCGTGTGAGAGACCGAGAAAGCCAAACCGGGAACTTCTCGCACTAAACGGTCCACCAAGGTGGTTTTTCCCGAACCGGAAGGGGCAGATATGATAAAAATATTGCTCGATATTTCCATAGGGGGACAATCTGAAGGACAAAAACTTAAATTGGATCTCAGTATAAAGTCGAATATTTAGAAAATTTCATCTTTTTCTACATCAAGACAATCCCGCTCCGCCCCATCCCAGTGGCCATTACTCGAGGTTTTGAACCTGCTCCCGGATTTTTTCTACTTCAGATTTTATCTGGATGGCGTGATTCGAAATTTCCAATCCGTTTCCAGTCATTCCCGTCGACTTGGACAAAATGGTATTGGCTTCCCGATTCATTTCCTGCAGGAGAAAGTCCAGGGTCTTGCCCACATCCGATTCCGAATTCAGCAACTGATGTGCCTGCTCAACATGGCTGTACAGGCGGGTTACCTCTTCGGTAATGTCGCTGCGTTCCACATAAAAGGCCGCCTCTTGCAGCAACCGGTTGTTGTCGATCTGAGTATTCTCCAACAATTCTTTGAGACGATTTACCAACCGTTCTTGATAAGCCGCCAGAGCGCCCTGAGTCAAGTCGCGGATTATGGCCGCTGACGTCTCTATCTGGTTGAATCGTGCCAGCAAATCCTCCCGCAAAGCGGTCCCTTCCTTGATCCTCATCTGATCCAATTCGGCCAGCGCCAGCGTGATAGCCTGGGAAATTCCCTCTTCCACCCGGGCTCGGATATTTTCATCAGCCGCTAGGGGCTCCACAGTAAAGATGCCTGGAATCCGCAGCAGTTGGGTAGGCTCCAGCTCAGCTTCAAAACCAAACTCCTGCTTGAGCAGGTGCCAAGTCTGGAGGTAAGCCCGGATCAAGGCGGGATTGAAGCTGATATTCGCCGCCTCGTTCTTTTCCACCGTGAGGGTCAAGTCGATCCGCCCTCTCTTTAAGGCAGATTGCAGCAATCGTTTGATTTTAAATTCGAGGGTCCCCAATTCCTGGGGAAGGCGGGTATGAACATCCAAGTAGCGGTGGTTGACCGACTTGATTTCGACTGTGCAGGCAAAAAGGTCCGCGCTAAATCGGCCTCGACCAAAGCCGGTCATGCTTTTAATCATGCGATCTCCCGCCTCTCCGATCACTCCGGATCAGAGAAACGAGTGATTATATACTCTTCTTTACCTTAAGTGCAACAAATAAAACGTCTTAAAAATGCAGGGAAATTACTCCGCAAAATCCGCGTCAACGTCGGTGAACTGAAGATCGTAGAGCCGCTGATAAATGCCACCTTTGGCCAGCAGATCCGTGTGTGTCCCGATTTCGCTGATCTCTCCCCGGGATATGACCACAATGCGATCAGCTTGGCGGATGGTGGAAAGACGGTGGGCAATCACAAAAACAGTCCGCCCCTGCATCAGGTTGGCAAGGGCTTTTTGCACTAGAATCTCGGATTCAGAATCCAGGGCGGAGGTCGCCTCATCTAAAATGAGAATGGGAGAATTTTTGAGCAGGGCGCGGGCGATGGCAATCCGTTGGCGCTGGCCTCCCGAAAGCTTCATTCCCCGTTCTCCGATGACGGAGTCGTAGCGGGCCGGCAACTCCATAATAAAATCGTGAGCCAGCGCGGCCTGAGATGCCGCCGTCATTTCCGACTCGTTCACCTGCTGCCGGCCATAGCAGATATTATTGCGGACGGTGTCATTGAATAAAATGGTATCCTGTCCAACCATGCCAATCGTGGAGCGAAGCGATCGAAAGTTCAAATCGCGCAGGTCGACCCCATCTATCAGGATTTGACCATCGCTCGGGTCATAAAAACGGGGAAGCAAATTAACCAGAGTGGTTTTCCCCGATCCGCTGGATCCAACAAAGGCAACTAATTCACCCTTCCTCACTTTTAATTGTATATTCTTCAAAACCGGGATGCGGCTGTCGTTGTAATTAAAACTGACCTGCCTAAATTCAATGGCATCCTGAAATTTCTCCAGAGTCAGGGCCCCTTTTTTTTCCTGTACATCCGGATGGTCCTCCATCATCTCAAATACTTTGCTGGTGGCGCCCTTGGCCTGTTGAAACGTATTGTAAATCCCGTTCATGCGCCGGATGGGGTTGTAGAGCAACAACAGAGCCGTCATAAACAAAGCCACATCCCCGGGCTGCATGATCCCCTTTACAATTCGCGGATGAATATAAAAAAGCATGCCTCCAATCGCAATGGCTCCCACCAATTCCATATAAGGGGAGGCCATGGTCTGCATCCGGATCCAGTTCATATTCACCCGGGCCAGACGTTTGGTGGATTGCTTGAAGCGGGCCAGTTCAAAATTTTCCATCATAAAGGCCTTGACCACCCGCTGTCCCGTAATGGTCTCTTGAAGAATGTGGCTGATCTCCTCCATTCTTTCCTGACTGGAGCGGCTGGAACGGCGCACCTTTCGCCCGAAATAGCGGGAAGGGTAAATCACCAGCGGCGCCAGAAGGAAAGAAGCCAGCGTCAGGGCGGCGTCCTTCGAGAATGCGATGGAGAGAAAAGTGACCAGCAGGAAGGACTGCTTCAATGCGTCGGCTAACACGGTGGAACAGGCAAATTGAATTTTCTCAATATCGTTGAGCACCCGCGAAATCAAGCGCCCGGTGGGGTGGGCATGAAAAAAGCTCACGGATTGATGCATGATTTTTTCATAAAGCTGATTGCGCAAATCTTTGACCACCGCCTGGCCCATGTAATTCAGCAAATAAACCGAAATATATTCGGCAACGCCTTTGATGAGAGTAGCCAGAATCAACAGCAATCCAATAACGAGGACCGGATCCTGGAAGGGGAAAGGATTCACCTGATCCAAATACAGTTTATGTGGAGTGAATGGAATCGCGAGGAGTTCCACCCTGGGGGCATGGGACACGAACACGATTTTGTCGACCACTGGCTTGATCAAGGCTGCCGCTAAACCCTGAAATGCCGCCATGGCAGCCATCAATAGGACCGCCAGGACAAAGAGAGGCCAATACGGCAGGAAATATCGAAATAGATGCCAACGTTTTTTCATTCCGTTCCACTTCCCGCGGGTCGCACATTCCCGCAACATCGCGATTTGCACGGTAATCACTTTTCCAGCAAAAGTCAAGGCAGGCGCGAGATCCGGGTGCAATTAAATATTTGCCTCGCCCGCCGCCCTCCTTTCCTGTAAGATAGATTGTTTTTAACCTCGGCGCGGGAATGCTCCGGAAGACAGGCTTCGATTTTTAAGGACTTGGCTGAAAAAGAATGGACCCGACTCATATTCGCAATTTCTCGATTATCGCCCATATTGATCATGGAAAATCCACATTGGCGGACCGGTTGCTGGAATTTACCGGAGCTCTCTCCCAACGGGAAATGACGGAGCAGGTCCTCGATGACATGGACTTGGAACGGGAGCGCGGGATTACCATTAAAGCCCACGCCGTTCGGCTTAATTACCGGGCCGAATCCGGGGAAGAGTACATCCTCAATTTGATCGATACTCCGGGTCACGTCGACTTTTCCTATGAGGTTTCGCGCAGCCTGGCCGCGTGTGAAGGGGCCCTACTGGTGGTGGATGCCTCCCAGGGGGTCGAGGCTCAAACTCTGGCGAACACCTACCTGGCGTTGGACAATAACTTGGCCATTCTTCCCATCCTCAACAAGATCGATTTGCCTGCAGCCGATGCCACGCGGGTTCAAGAGCAGATCGAAAGCGTGATCGGCCTCGATGCCCACAATGCCATCCGTGTGAGCGCCAAGCAGGGCATCGGGACAAGGGAAGTTTTGGAGGCCATAGTAAAAGAAATCCCTCCCCCGCCGGGCAAAGCCGATGCTCCGCTCAGGGCATTGATTTTCGATTCCTGGTTCGACGTTTACCGGGGCGTGATTATCCTGATACGAGTTATCGACGGAACCTTGAAAGTGGGAATGAAAATCCGGTTCATGTCGAACAATCAAACCTTTCAAGTCGAACAATTGGGGGTTCTGACACCTAAATTGCAGCCAGTCGACGAATTGTCCGTGGGAGAGGTGGGATTCGTCATAGCCAACATTAAGCGCGTATCCGATACGAAGATTGGCGACACTCTCACAGATGATGCTCATCCAACGGAGGTTCCCTTCCCGGGATTTCAGGAAATCAAGCCAATGGTTTTTTCCGGACTTTATCCGGTGGAGCCTAATCAGTACGAGGCCCTGCGGGATGCGCTGGAGAAACTGCGACTCAATGACTCCTCTTTTTTCTATGAGCCGGAAAACTCCCTGGCTTTGGGATTCGGCTTCCGCTGCGGCTTCCTTGGCTTGCTGCACATGGAGATCGTTCAGGAGCGGCTGGAACGCGAATTTGGGCTGGATCTTATCACCACGGCTCCGGGCGTGCGCTATCGCGTCAGAAAAACGGACGGAGAAGTCGTCGAAGTCGACAGCCCCAATAAATTGCCCTCTCCCGGAGAAATCGACAAGATCGAAGAACCCGTCATCACCGCTCTGATTATGACGAACGAAGAATATGTGGGGGGCATATTAAAATTGGCGGAAGAAAAACGAGGCGTACAAAAAGGGTTCGATTACATCACTCCCCAGCGGGTCTTGATCACTTATGAACTACCCTTGAATGAAATTGTGATGGATTTCTATGACCGGTTGAAATCGGCGTCCCGTGGTTATGCCTCGCTTGATTATCATCTTTCGGGATACTGGGTATCGCCTCTCGTAAAATTGGATATCCTGGTCGCCGGAGATCCGGTGGATGCCCTTTCCACGATTGTGTATCGCGAACATGCGTACCAACGCGGCAAAGCCTTAGCCGCGAAAATGCGGGAGTTGATCCCGCGGCAACTCTTCGAAGTCAGCATCCAGGCCGCCATCGGAGGGAAGATCATCGCGCGGGAAACCGTGCGAGCCATGAAGAAGAATGTGCTGGCAAAGTGTTATGGCGGAGATATCACTCGAAAACGCAAGTTGCTGGAAAAACAGAAAGAGGGCAAAAAGCGGATGAAACGCGTGGGAAGGGTGGATATTCCGCAAGAGGCGTTTCTCGCGGTCCTGAAAGTGGATCAATAGTGGAGCTTCTCTGCGTCAGGCAACTTCAGCTGGCTCAAGCCGCGGGATGCGCCAGCGGGTAAAACGTGACGCCACGGGAATTTCGCGGCCAAATCATGATGCGCGGAACACTTTGGCACGAACGAATTTTTCACGAAGAAAGAGTGATATCTTTTCAGCGATAGATTCCGCTTATTCTCCCGGGAAAGAGGATTCGTCCAACACCAGACGAATCTTATGATTCAAGCCTTCCGGGGTGAAAGGTTTGTGGATAAAGGGAACCTCTGGATCCCAATCGCCGTGCTGGCGAATGGTCTCATCCGAATAACCCGACATAAAAATTACCCGCATTTCCGGACGTAATTCCCCGAGCTTTTCCGCCAAAACATACCCGCTCATTTCCGGCATGACGACATCGGTCAGCAACAAATGGATGCGCCCCTGATGTTCAAGTGAAATTTGAAGCGCCTCGCGCCCTTGGCTGGCCTGCAATACTTGGTAGCCGCTGCTGAGAAGAATGGCATTCACCATGCGTCGGATAACTTCCTCGTCTTCCACCAGCAGCACGGTCTCATTACCGCGCTGTACGACTAAAGGATCGCCAGCGGACTCAGACAATTCGGCCTCCTGGCCATTGAGAGGGAGATAAATTTCAAACCGGGTTCCTTGTCCTGGCGCGCTGAAAGCCAGGATGCAGCCCCCGCTCTGTTTTACAATCCCATAAACAGTGGACAATCCCAGGCCGGTTCCCTTTCCACGCTCTTTGGTTGTAAAGTACGGTTCAAAAAGATGAGCTTGAGTCTCCAAGTCCATTCCACAACCGGAATCAGTCACGGATAAAAAAACATATGAACCGGGAGGGATGTCCAACCGTTTCTGCGCATCTCCTTCTTCCAGAAGAAACCTGGATGTTTCGATGGCGATCCGGCCTCCACGAGGCATCGCATCCCGCGCATTGACCACCAGGTTCAATATTACTTGTTCAATTTGTCCGGGATCCGTCTTTACCCAGGCAGGATCTTTGTCGACATGCGTCACCAACTCAATGTGCTCACCGATCAGCCGGCGCAACATGGTGTTCATGTTCTCGACCACTAAGTTTAAATCCAGCAGCTTGGGAGCCAATACTTGTTTGCGGCTGAAAGCCAGCAATTGCCGGGTGAGTTGTGAGGCACGTTCCCCCGCCTGTCTGATTTCCGTCACTTCATGCCGCAGCGGATTGTCGGCGGGCAATCGTTTTAATAAAATGTCGCTATAGCCGGCAATAGCAGTCAAGAGGTTGTTGAAATCATGAGCCACTCCGCCTGCCAACTTTCCAATCGCCTCCATTTTGTGGGCTTGGCGGAGTTGTTCCTCGATTTGTCTCAAGGCCATCTGGGCTTGCCGGTTTTCGGTAATGTCGCGAAGGATAAAAAGCACCTGGTTTTCGAGGGAAGGGATTAAACGAGCGTCGAAGTTCCGTTCACCCTCCGTCGAGGTCAGACTAAATGAGAGACACACCGCCGCGCGGCTCTTGCGTATCCTCATCAGGGCTTCATGAAATTGCTCCCGAACCGGGGATGGGAAAACCTCCTGTATTTTTTTCCCCTCGACAACGTCAACCGCACCCTCAGCGTCCCAAATCTTGCCCCCCATGCCTTCCAGGATGGTCCCGTCTGCGGCCAGCCGGAAATAATAATCCGGGAAAGCGCCGCAGATCATCTGCAGTTCGAAGCTCTTCTGAAACAGCCGGTCTTCCGTTTCCAAACGGCCGCTGATATCATGCAGGGACCAGATTGTCCCCAGCAATTGGCCAGCTTCATTTAAGACAGGAGTATAGTGGCCACTGACCAAGTAGTCTTGTCCCAGGCGTGATTTTAAGAGGGTTCTCCGGGGCCCCCCAAAAAATGCTTTTTCCTTGTTCTCCTTTTGCAGCAAAACATCCAATATCCGGCCGGTCTTTTCTTCGGTGAGGAGAACGACCTCTCCCAACTGGCTCCCTTTGACAGCCTGTTCGTCCCAACCAGTCAACCGCGCAGCCGAGGGATTGATGAAGATGACACGCCCTAAAGCGTCCGTCATGATCACGGCCTCGTTCATGACAGCTAAAAGTGATTCAAATATCTTCTCAGGAGACATCAAACCAGCCCCGAACCGGCGCTTCTGTTGTAAAGCCGATTCAACTGCCGCACGCAAAAAAGGTGGATCGAATTTTCTCAAAATGCCAGAGGAAGAATCGCTTTGGTCCTGGGCCATCGGAGAACTGAGCCCATTCCGATTATCAAAATAAACCAGCGGAGTTTGCAGGAATCCTTGGAAGTATTCGATCATGGCCCGGCCAAAAGCTTTTTTGGCCAGGAGAATGTCAAGAAACACCAGTTCCAATCGGCTTTGCCGGGCTGAGAGAACCGCCTGTTCAAAGCCTGAGGCGGTGACGGCTTGGTACCCCTCCGCATCGAGTTTTTGTTGGAGTTCATTTATAAAGGAAGGAACTTCACCCACAATGAGAATCCGGGCTTTGGCCTCCCTGGCGGTTTTAGCTCCCTGCATAGTCTTCTTTCCTGCTTCCATCGGATTTCACTCAAACAGGATATGAGAATTTTGCTAAGGTTCTACCCAATAATGTCATGTTCGGGATAAAGCCGAGCCTTCCATTTTGAGCTGTAAGAGCTGCAGCTCCCGCGTATCACTTATTTTGAGACTCGATATTCACCAAAAAGGAACAATTAACGAATGAGAATTTTGCCATCCATCCTTCCCACATTTGTCCTTCTACCTGCCGGAGACACCATCCAGGTGGACTTCGCCAATTTCCTTGCGCCGTAAAGGTTGCCGACTCTGAGTTTAGTTTGGGAATGGGAATAAGTAAGTCCCTAATCGTCCAAGACAAAGTCTCTCTTGTCCTAATCAAAGCCCGCCTATTTCATGGAACCGCGGAACGAGTAGATTCAAATCGCGAGTTAGATAGGTTCAGCCATTGCCCTGAAAGGGCCGGGATAACGGGCGATCAATATGCCGTTAATGCCTCAGGGATATGAAGATTATTCCCCCCTACAGATTAAACCCAAATTCTTAAAAACAAATCCGCCGGATTTGTAGATTCAATTTATACATGTAACCCATTAATTATTCAAGAGAAAACACATTCCCCCACTGGGCGGGAAAAGGCGGGGAGTCCTGGTTGGTCCCAAGGCTACAAGGGACGGGAAAACAGTCATCCTTTTCTCTTTTTGAGGATAGGATGAAAATCTCCCTTATCGTTTTTGGAAAATGGCGGATTCTTTTTATTAAGATTTGCCTTCAATTGGTCCAGTTGATATCGCCGCGATGTGCATTTGCCTAATTTTTGGTTAATAAACTTCATGGTTTATCACTTCCTGAAAATTCTCCCACCGCATTAGCACTAATTCCGGGAGCCTCCGGTCATTGCCTTGTTGGGAAATTCACCACATCATACACCCGGCATTGCCCGCTTAAGCGGTCTCAATAGGAAGACTAATACAAAACCCATTACCAAAGAAAGTGAAGCCAATAATAAGAAAAACATAGAATGCTTCCATAATTCCCAATATACCCCAATGACCGATAATTTACTGCCGGCCGCCGTGGCGACAAACCAACCGCCCATCATCAAACCCCTCATTCTGGCCGGCGCCACTTTCGAAACCAACGAAAGACCCATGGGAGACAGCATTAGCTCACCCAGCGAAAGAAGCGCATAAGTGATAATCAGCCACCAAGGAGAGACTTTGCCAATGTCCCCACCTTGCATTCCCGCTAGCGCAATCAGGTAAAACGCCGCCGCCGTGAGAAACATCCCGATGGCCATTTTGGCGGGAGTGGAAGGCTCAATTCCTTTTCGGTTCATCCAACGCCAACAGGAAACCAGAGGGAGTGTCAATACGATAATCCAAAAAGGATTGATCGCGTTTGAGATCACACCCGAGACATTGCCCACTTCCGGCTTCACGGTCCCCAGAGTCAGAATCGAGGCCAGATAAAGCACCAGGGGAGAAGCTTTCCAATCGGTATTATTGTTGGCCCAATAAGTCAGGGTTGATCCATTCTGGTAAAACACCATCCAAAAAACAATCACCAATAAAAAAATTACGATCAAGGCCGCGATCCGTCTCCAATCGGGAACAGAGGCCAGTTCTTGCTTGATTTTTTTATTCGAATCGTAAGGTTGTTCAACGGTAAGCGGTTCGACCTTCCCGCTGTCATTTCCGGTTATGAACTTTTTAAAGATCTGGAACACCAGCAAAGAAAGAAACATTCCTCCGCCGGAGGCCAGGAAGGCCCGGCGAAATCCAAACTGCTGCCAAAGCCCTTCCGCCACAATCGGCGCTAGAAATGCCCCCAAATTGATTCCCATGTAAAAAATATTGTAGGCGGAATCTTTCAGAGGGCTGCCCTCCGGATAAAGATTCCCCACCAGGGTTGACACATTGGGCTTGAAAAATCCATTCCCGAAGGCCAAGAGACCAAGCGCCACGTAGAGGACAACGATGGAAGAGGAGCAAAGCATGAAGTAACCGATCCCCAGCAGCAAACCACCGGTCAGAATAGAGCGGCGATAACCGAGCCACCGGTCTGCAAGCATTCCTCCCAACAGAGGGCTGAAATAAACGAGACCAACATAGGTCGAGTAGAGACTCGTCGCCTGAGCGGCGCTCCAGCCGAATCCAAGCAAAGGATGCCGCAAATACAAGGTCAACATCGCCACCATGGAATAGAAACCAAACCGCTCCCACATTTCGGTGACAAATAAAACGTAGAGCCCGCGCGGGTGCCGCGGGATTTTTGACGGCATAGTCCCATCCGTTTTCATGAAGTACAACTGCACGCGGTAGAATAGGGAAATCACCCCGGAAAAGCAAGAGCGGGAAGAGATGCGGATCAACCAGAAGCGGAATTTAGATGATCTCTTGTCAAGTGCGGCGACGGCGTCACCACTTTTCATGACGTGGCGGGTGGATTCGTCACACACATATTCCAGCATGTATTGCTTCGCTGATATGGGCTGTTCCAACGTAGGGGTAGCCCGCGCGATCTCGCGCTCGACTTTCCGCCTTGCATTGCCGGCTGGGCTGGCCGAGCGAACGCGCGAAGGGTGACTTCGTCACACTCGTGCGTTCCACCTTATTATCTCGGCGATTGCTCCATCATTTCCAAGCGGGAAAAAGTCCGCCATGAGTCGATGACTTCGAAAGATTGCCATATTGCGGATTAGGGCGGGCCATAATAGACTACTGCGGAGTTTTGGAGGAACGATTGGGGTATTTTGTGAGACCAAAAAGAATTGCCATAATGATTCTAGCCGTCTGGTTTTCCATTTGGCTATTCTTGCTCATGCGCTCAGGATTCGGTCCCGCGGGTTTGCCGACTTGCCTCCGACTCGCGGGCTTGAGTTTTGAAGAGCGACGCCGTGAATTATATGGCCGGGAGTTTTGCCGATTCATGGACTTCTGCCAGCAAAAACTTCCGGAGGGAAGTACTTTTCTTTTTGTGGGGCCGGATGATCAATCCGTTCAACGTCCGAGAGCTTACCTGGAGCTATATCCTCACTTGCCGTGTGACCGGCCCGGCTATCTTGTCGTCTACCAAGCTCCCGACTACTCTCCGCCCAACACAAGGATGTATGCTAGTTTTTCACCGGGGAATTTTATTTTATCAACCCAGGAAAAACGGTGATCGATTACTTTGCCGCCATAATTGCGTTATCTTTGCTCTCCCTGTCCGGCGCTGGTCTCATTCATGCCATCGATTCGAGCTGCCGGTTGAAATGGCTGGAAAAATTTTCCCTGGGTTTTGGCTTGGGTAGCGGATTTCTGGCAGGCGTTCTGCAATGTTCACAACTCTTGCGGATTCCCTTTTCGTTGCCGCTCTGCCTTGTCCCTCTGATGCTGGGATCGTTCTTCCTGTTGATGCGGCGCCCTATTCAGCGCGAGAGAATATCAAGTCCATCCCCCATTTCCCGCTGGGAATTTATTTTGCTCATCGTCTTGAGCGTTGAGGTTCTTTGCTGTTTTATTCGGGCTGGATCGACTCCTTCGATGGCTTTCGATGCCGCCGGCATTTGGGGCTATAAAGCGAAACAAATTTTTATGTCGCAGGGAATTCCCATCCCCGAGCTTGGCAACGTTCGTTTCCCGATTTATCATGCCGATTATCCGCTCTTGATTCCTCTCAACGAGGCCTTCCTGTATTTTTTCCTGGGGCACTTTAACGACTTTGCCGCCAAGCTGTTGTTCGCGGGCTTTTATCTTTCCACTTTGGTTCTTTTCTATTCATTCTCGAATCGAGTGCTTCCAAGACGGCTCCCGCGTCTCGCTTTGACTTTTCTTTTGGCCAGCACGCCCTATTTTTCTGATCAAGCGACCAATGGCTATGCGGATCTTCCCCTGGCCTATTTCTTTTTTTGCTCGGTAATCCTGCTTTTTCAATGGACCCAATCACCTTCGCTCATTTTCATTTCCCTTTCGGCTCTTTTTGCCGCTTTTGCGGGAATGACCAAAAATGAAGGGCTCATGCTGGCAACCGTGATGATCCTCGTTCTACTGCTTGCCTGGTTCAAGCTCAATCGGGGGAGGAGAGCTCAAACAAAAACAATCCACTTGCTATTATTTGTGACCGTGCTGGCGGGAACACTGCTCCCATGGCTCATCATACGCCACGAAATCGGCTTCGTGAATGATCTGATGAATTCACGAACCTTTGCACGGGTGAGCATCGATAATCTTGAGCGGCTGGGACCAATCCTTTGGCAATACCAGAAGATCATTTTTGGAGTGCGCAATTGGAATCTCGCCTGGATCCTTGCCTTGGGGTGTCTGGTGTTCGGTTGGCGGCGCGGGTTCCACTCGGATGCAAGATACATCATTTTATCAATCGCACTCGGATTGGCGGGGTATACACTGGTCTTCATGATGAGCACTTATGACCTCCAGTGGCATTTGAGCACGGCAGCTTCCCGGCTCTTTCTGCATTTTTTGCCTCTTGCCTTTTTTTTTGTCGGACTGGTCTGGCGAAAAGAAATGGGCTGCGATAAAAAGGTGGCGTAGGTTCGTCAATACTCATGCAGTCCTCTTGGGTTGCGTCACGCACAGGACATGACAATTCCCTTCCGGCGGAGGAAATTTTCAGAGGAGCCGCCCATGCCAGCCCGCTGGCACAATAAGTGGATGAAAATATCCAACGTCCCTCTCATCCGGTCCTCTCCGCCGAAGGCGGATCACTGAATGCAATGCATTCAGCAGACGGACCGGGTGAGGGGTGAGCTGAGCACGCCTCGTTACCAACGTCATGCGTATGGCGGCGATTTTCTAGGGGGTTGCGCATGCCAGTTTGGCTGGCACAACAAGAAGATGAAAATGGACATCAAGGTGGGACGCGCGAGTGTGACGAAGTCACCCGTCGCGCGTCGCCTGGCCAACCTAGCCTGCTCAGCCAGCGTGCACAGATGACAGCGGTCACTCGTGCCCGCTCCACCTTTACCAATTTTGTTTTTTTTTAGGAGATACAATTCGTGGATAACAAAATCATCATCGCCATCGATGGTCCGTCCGGCGCCGGGAAAAGTAGTGTAGCCCGGGAAGTGGCCCGGCGCTTGGGCTATCTCTACATCGACACCGGGGCCATGTACCGGGCCGTGGGATTGAAATCCAGACGGCAGGATCCCACTCTACAAAACGAGGATCAAATCATCCAAAACGCCGCTCAGGCGCGGATTGTCTTGCGGGCTGCCGACGAAGGCTTGCAGATTATGTTGGACGGAGAAGATATTACGGAGGCCATTCGCTCGGATGAAATCAGCCAGGCCGCCTCCATCGTTTCCAAGATTTCCGGTGTACGCAGAGTATTGGTCCAGGCTCAACAAGTCATGGGCGCGCAGGGCGGCGTGGTGATGGAGGGACGAGACATCGGCAGCAAAGTCTTTCCTCAAGCCGAATTGAAAATCTACCTCGATGCAGACAATGAAACCCGCGCCCGACGCAGGTTTGAAGAAAACGAGCAGCGTGGCATTGCCCTCTCGTTCGAGGAAACCCTCGCCCAACTCCAGGAGCGGGACTACAGAGACAGCCAACGGGGTGATTCTCCCCTCCTTCAAACCAAAGACGCTATCCGGGTCGACACCTCGGGATTGAGTTTGGATCAAGTCATTGAAAGAGTCATGGACGTGGCACAATCAAAATTTCACAAGTGACTTGTTTTCCAATCCATTACTAGCTTTTTCTTTTGCCGATATTCTAAAATTTTTATGTTTTTCTTGCAATTATCTGATTTTTTTGCCAGGATTTTAATGTCGGCAATAAAAATTCTTGAATTTCTCAAAGATTTCCCTCATGTTCGGCTCTTTCAGTGGATTGTCATAATACGACACAATGAAATGCTCGCGAGGACCGAACGCCTGTCAGGTTTGGAGAATTGTAGCCTTTAAATTGAATCTCGCCCGTTTGATTTGCAGGTTATCCTCCAGACCAGCTTAAACTGTTCCATCTGTCTAAACTTCATCGCAGCGCCATCAGGGAGAGGTGTCGATTGCTGATCCAGCAATTAGCCCACAATTGTTTCCCGCTGGCGGAACTTTTAACTTTTAAAAAGGAGAAAGGGCATGAACGATTCCAGAAGGCGAATGTTTTTGTTTGGCTCTGGAGTGGCGTTTCTATGTCTGATGTTGATCTTCACCGGTCAGCTTTTCGGTCAGGTGTTCACCAGCTCTCTCACGGGGGTGGTCACGGACCCATCCGGAGCTGTAGTCCCCGGTGCAAATGTCACCCTGACTGATGTCGGCAAGAATACGGACTATAAAGCCACCACAGACAGTGTAGGGCGTTTTGTGCTGCGCGCCCTCCCCCCCAGCACGTACAAGATTAAGGTGGAAGCTTCCGGCTTCAACACCAGCGTGCAGGAAGGGATTGTTCTGGCAGTCAACCAGAATGCAAACCTTGATGTATCTCTAAAAGTCTCCTCCGGCGTTCAGACAATTGAGGTGACGGCGGCATCGGCATTGCTCGCTACGCAGGATGCCGCAACCGGCCAGGAACTCAACAGGACTTACATCAACGACCTGCCCCTGTTGGGCCGGGGCGTTTACGACTTGGTCAATTTGGCTCCCGGCGTTACCCAGGTTGCGGGAGGTTATATCGGTGGGGGAAACCCGACTAATTTTATTTCCAACGGCGGCCGCAATGCCACGGCCGACCTCATTGCGGATGGCGTTACCACCACCAACTTCGAACAAAACACTGGTATTCAAACCACCATGTATTCCCCTTCAGTGGACAATGTGCAGGAGTTCAAAGTTCAACAATCCAACTTCAGCGCGGAAACCGGCTTCAGCGGCGCCACCATCATCAACATGGTCACCCGCTCTGGGACCAACCAATACCATGGCGCCGGCTGGTGGTTTATCCGCAACAACGTCATGACCGCTAATAACTGGTATTCCAATGCGGCGGGTATCAAGATGGCTCCCCGCCAGTACAACCTCGTCGGCGCCAACCTTGGCGGCCCCATCAGGAAGGATAAAACCTTCTTCTTCTTTAACATCGAGTATACGCACGACGTTAGCGCCGGTGGTTTCACCGCGGGTGTTCCCAGCCCCGCGATGAAGAAAGGCGACTTTGGCGAAATCTGCGGCGCGGGATTTGACGGCAGCGGCAAATGTAAAGATGCGGAAGGCCAACTCTGGGATCCCTATTCCGGAGTCTATAGTTCCGCCGAAGGAGGCCCGGTCCGTTCCCTTTTCGTCCCCTTCAACCGGATGGACCTTTACCAGAGTCCCGGGAATCCCAAGCTGCCAGCGGCTTTTCAACCCAAAGCAGCCCCTGGCAATCTGATTGATCCGGTTTCTTACAAGATGATTCAGTTTTTCCCGGATCCCAACGTGAAGGTCGGCCAGCCGGGCTACGATCGTTTCAACAACTGGGCCGGGGCTTCTTCGTCGAAAGGCACAAATCCCAAGTGGGAACTTAAAATTGATCACAGCTTTAGCGACAAGAACCGGATAAGCGCCAAGTATTCCTGGGATCACAGTGTTGGCTCGGCAACCCCTGCTTTTGGAAATTCCTATGACAATGCCGGCAACGGGGATTCGAAAAACAAGGCGTATCTTTTCGCTTTGAATCACAACTACTCATTCAGCCCCAACACCATGCTTTCCACCTCTTTCGGTTGGGTTAGAAATCGGTACGACCGGAATGACATTACAGTGACGCTGGGTTACGATCCCTACACAGATTTGGGATTGCCGTCTTACGTCGAGAAATCCGGCTTCATGGCCACGCCTGCCATTTACCTGGAAAACTACAAAACGGAAGGAGGTTGTTGCGGCAATCTGGGATCGCAACCTTGGGGCATCATGCAGCAGGCCACCGAAACCTGGCACCTGGTGAGCACCTTGAGCCAGTTGCGAGGCAAGCATGAGCTGAAGATCGGCGGCGAGGGACGCCTGCACCGGCTGAATTATGCCCAGCCCGGTGAACCCGACGGCGTTTATTCTTTCTCGCATGTCGGCATGTCCGAACTCCCCTGGTCGGGGGGTGGTGATTCCATGGCTACCTTCTTGACCGGCACGGATACTGGCGGAGGCTGGGGTGGCTATGAAATTCCTGTTTTCGGCGCCACGCAGAGCTTCCAGTTTGCCGGCTATTTCCAGGACAATTGGAAAGTCAACGACAAGCTCACCTTGAATTTGGGCTTGCGTTATGACTTGAACCTCCCCAGGACTGAAAGATTTAACCGCGGAAGTTATTGGGATCCCACCCTCACTACCCCCATCTCAGTTCCGGGTGTCACCTTGGGGCAAGGAGCCGTTAACTTCCTGAGCAGCAACGACCGCACCTACTTCAGCACTGACAAGAAAAATTTCGGGCCGCGGGTTGGCTTGGCCTACCGGTTAAACGACAAGACCGTGTTGCGTGCCGGTTACGGCATGTTCTACTCTATCGTCATCACCGGCGCCTCCGGTGTCGGCAACGGATTCCAGGGATTTAGTCAAGGAACCAACTGGCGCGTTACTTACCAGGGTGATGGGGCCACCCCATGGGGATTGATGTCAAATCCATTCCCCGACGGGGTCTTGGATCCTCTGGGATCCTCCTTGGGAGCCGCTTCGTTCCTGGGCACGGGCTTCAGCGGACCCACCAAGACAGCGAACCAGTCAATTACCCCTTCCGAACAGACCTGGAGTTTTGGCTTCCAGCATGAACTTCCAGGTCAGATTGTCCTCGATGCCACCTATGTGGGAAAGAAGGGGACGCACCTCTACTTTGGCGGTTCGGGGGATTTGAACTTTTTGGGTCCGGAATTTGAGAAATATGTCCAAAACCCGGCACAATACGCCACCCAAATTGCCAATTTGGTCACTTACGTGGACAACCCCCTCTATTCCTTCTTGCCCGCCGGGGCGGACTTGAAGAATCCCACGATCCAAAGTTACCAGTTATTGAGACCTTATCCGCAGTATTCAGGCCTCAGTTTGTTGACGCTCCCCCTCGCTGATTCCAGTTACCACTCCTTCCAAATGCGGGCTGAGAAGCGTTTCTCCAAGGGACTCCAGTTCCTGGCGGTTTACACCTTCCAGAAGTCCATTGACAACTCTTCCGTGGCCCACGGCGGAACTACCTGGCTGGGTGGAACCACCAGCCTCCAGGATCCCAACAACAGGTCACTGGAACGCTCCTTGTCCCAGTTCGATATTCCTCAAGTGCTCAATTTAAGTTATGTCTACGAACTGCCCATCGGGCGGGGTAAAGCAATAGGGAAGAACTGGAATCCCGCCTTGAATTTCATCCTGGGTGGCTGGAGGACCAACGGCATCTGGCGCTTCTCCAAGGGACAACCCATCGAGCTTGGTTTTTCCGGTGGCCAGAACATTCCCACTTACGGAGGTCAACGGCCCAATCTGACGGGAGCGCTGTTGAGAACAGACGGCGCCAACTGGAAGGATCAGTATTTTGCCAACCCGGATGTAGTATCCAAGCCGGAAAAATATGCGCTTGGCACGGCACCTAGAACAACTGGAACGGTTCGAACGCCGGGAATTAATACAGCCAATATGTCGCTCCTGAAGGAATTTCCCATAGGCAAGGTTCGGGAAGGAATGAGGTTGGAGTATCGGGCGGAGTTCTTCAATGCCTTCAACCATCCTATTTTCTGTGGACCGAACTCGACTTTCGGAGATCCCAGTTTCGGCAAGGTTAATGGCACTTGCTCAGTGAATCCTCGTGAAGTTCAGATGGCATTAAAGCTGTATTGGTAAGTTGAACTTTTTTTATTGGGCGGTGATTTCAGCCGCTCATTTCAAATCCCCCGGCGGGTGCTTTGGCATTCGCCGGGGTTTTTTATATCCTTTTGTAGGCACACTCCCACCGCCATTCCTGCGCCTCTTTTCGGCAAACAATTCCATGATATTGCATTCCCCCCGGGGCCATTCCCCCGACCAAGGGCTCATCCCAACATTTCTCAATGAATGCCCCAATTCCTACGAAATCAAGATTGGCGCATGTCTCGCAGCGAATCAGCATTTCCAGAGGAAAATGGAACCCCGTGCGATAAATGTTTTTGTGGGAATGATGCTTGCTATCTGAGGACTGCCGCCCCGTTGGGGCTCAAATTTATCGGTGTTCAATAATTCCAAGGGCTCACGCCCTTGGCTATTGACAATCGTCGCGTTGGAACTCTTTAAAATTGCTGGCATTTGCGAATAGGCGATTGGAGCTCATTCCATTGGAACAGGAGATTCGGCTGGCATTTTTTTTGCGCATATATTCATAACATTTCCAATTCGAGGCCTGAAAGGCCCCCCAAGCAATAGCAAAAGGCTTTAGCCTCTGGGAATAGAATTCCCTAAATCCATGAGATCCATTAGGGCGATGGTGATTTCTTATCAACTTATTACTTATCAACTTTTTCTTGTGCTTACATTTCCAGCACAGCCCCCAAAGCGAGGCCTGAAAGGCCGTCCAGTCAATAGCCAGGGGCGTCAGCCCCTGGCATTCAAATTCACCCAAATCCACAAGCCCCAGAGGGGCGGCAGAAAAACAGGTTTTTCCAAAGATGTTATAATCATTAAAATTGTTCAGATAATTCCCCGATTCACGTTTTCGACGCCGGGTGCACAATCGGCTTTGCGAAACCGATTTCGAAACTTCACATTTATCGACTGGGAAATCATATAAATCAAATCGGGAGACTCTTATGCCACAATCATTGACTGGTCTTTATTGTCATCTCATCTTCAGCACCAAAAATCGGACCCCAGAAATTGAGCCCGAATGGCAGGGACGCCTCCATGAGTATTTAGGCGGTATTTTGCGCGCACAAGGTGGCCGTTTGCTTTCGGCGGGAGGCATCCCGGACCATATCCACCTTCTGGTATCCCTTAACAAACAACAATCAGTTTCTGAATGTTTGCGGAATCTCAAATCCAATTCTTCTGGATGGATTCATGAAACATTCTCCAATGCGAAAAAATTTTCCTGGCAAGCTGGGTATGCCGCCTTTAGTGTGAGCTATTCAAATTTAGATGAAGTCAAGCATTATATCCAAACGCAGGAAGTACACCATCACAAGCGAACTTTCAAAGAAGAGCTCATAGCCTTTCTACAGGCAAATAACGTCGATTACGATGAGCGCTATTTATGGGAATAATGCATGTCTAAGAACTATCGCCCCGTTGGGGCTTGAAACCTCATGGTCAGACATTTTTCCCAGGGGCTCACGCCCCTGGCTATTGACAATTGTCCCGTTGGGACTCCAAATGTTCATGCAAAACCGATGCTGACGCAGGGTTCAATGAGCCTCAAATATTCTAAAGGAACATTGAATCAAACCTGCCAAACGTTTTTGTGGAAATATTGCCTGTTGTCTGCAAACTGCCGCCCCGTTGGGGCTCAAATTTATCGGTGTTCAATAATTCCAAGGGCTCACGCCCTTGGCTATTGACAATCGTCGCGTTGGAACTCTTTAAAATTGCTGGCTTATGCGAATAAATAAATGAAGCTGATTCTGTTGTGGCAGGGGACGCAGCTGTTTTTTTACGTACATTTCCAAACCAGCCCCAATGTGAGGCCTGAAAGGCCGCCCAGTCAATAGCCAGGGGCATCAGCCCCTGGAATCCGTTCCCCAAACAAAAATCACCCAAGCCCCATCGGGGCGGCAGGAATTTCTTGTCGTTTTTTTTTGCGTAAATATTTTCAAAATGACCCAAATACGCGGCCTCATAGACCGCTCATTATGTGCCAAAGCAACAAACCGCTTAGGGCATTTGATCAACATCGGCCACAGTGCTTCTACGCAAATCTCAATGGGCATGATCCGCGGATTGTCAAAGAATCATTCCCGATTGAAATGAAATTGAGTTTCAAAAGAGGGAGAACTATAATCATCCCTGTCCGTCGTTGCATGGAATTCCAGCTTTCCGGCTCATACGTTAATCACATTCCCCAGAAATATCTTCACCCACGATTGGACATGCAACTATCATCGTGAACATTGGCTATTGAATATGGAGATTTAAAGAAAATGCTGAGTCAAGGCAAATCCCTCGGCAACCTAAGTCGGCAACAATCAGAGGCTGCGCGGTACCGGATGCTGAAACCGTTCCAGTGGCTTCGGAAGGGGGCCCACAATATACGGTTCGGAGTTCCCTTGCTTGTTATCGGCGCTCTGGTTGCAACGGTGGCGACGCCGACTGAGCGCATGGCAGCTCAACCCCGAAAGGAACCAGCGATCTCCCTGCTCGCAATGCATCCGACCACGATCACTATCGATTACCCGCTCGACGGATCGATCTTCCCTCCCGAAATCAAGCCGCCAACTTTCATCTGGCGCGATGCGGCGGAACAGGCTACACGCTGGCAAATTGAAGTCACATTTGCCGATCGCTCCGCTGAAGTTCGAGTTCAATCCAACGGCGAAAGGCTTCGCATTGGAGAGATTGACCCGCGCTGCATCTCAACAACCAACGAACTGCCAAAGTTCACGCCTGAGCAAGCGGCAGCACACGCTTGGATCCCCGACGCGATGACCTGGGAGGCAATCAAGAAACATTCCGTTAAGGACGCTGCAGTACTCACGATCAGTGGATTCAATGAGAACGATGGCAAGCAAGCGTTGTCTCATGGTCGTGTTTCGATCCAAACCTCCAAGGATCCGGTCGGCGCTCCGATTTTTTACCGCGATGTTCCATTAATGCCTTCCGAAACTGAGAAGGGCATCATCAAGCCTCTCCCCTCTGGAGCAGTCAAATTGATTCAATGGCGTACGCTTCAAATAGGGGAAGCACAGAGTCGCGTAGTTCTAAAGGACATGCCCACCTGCGCCAATTGCCACTCCTTTTCCCTGGATGGCAAGACGTTTGGAATGGATCTGGATGGACCTCAAAACGACAAAGGCCTTTATGCTGTTGTGCCCGTAAAACCGCGGATGACGATCAATACAACTGACATGGTTTCCTGGAATCCCACTCAAGACCGGCAAGTGGGATTGAATAGGGTGGGATTCATGTCGCAGGTGTCTCCCGACGGGAAATTCGTGATCACCACTGTCAGCACCGCCGATAGAGCCCCTCAGAACAACTACTATGTGGTTAACTTCAAGGACTATCGATTTCTTCAAGTATTCTACCCAACGCGTGGACTACTAGCCTGGTATGACCGGCAGACGGGTCGACGACAACCTTTGCCGGGTGCTGACGACCCGCGCTACGTGCAGACGGATGGCACATGGAGTCCGGATGGGAAGTACCTGGTATTTGCCAGGGCTGAATCGAAAGAACCCTATCCCCCGGATGGTAAAATGGCCGATTACGCTAACGATCCCAAAGAAGTCCAGATCCAATATGACCTCTATCGTGTTCCTTTCAACGGCGGCCAGGGAGGCCGGCCAGAGCCGATTGCCGGCGCCTCCTCGAACGGCATGAGCAATACATTCCCCAGGGTATCTCCGGATGGCCGCTGGATTGTTTTTGTGCAGTGCCGCAACGGCCAGTTGATGCGGCCGGATAGTCAGCTTTACATTGTTCCGGCAAGTGGGGGAGAGGCACGGCGAATGCGCTGCAACACGCCTCTGATGAATTCCTGGCACAGCTTTTCGCCAAATGGACGCTGGCTGGTTTTTTCTTCGAAGAGCCGGTCCCCCTATACTCAAATGTATCTCACGCATATCGATGAAGCAGGCAACGACAGCCCCGCGATTCTAATTGAAAATGCGACAGCAGCAAATCGGGCCGTCAACCTTCCCGAGTTCGTGAACATTCCGCCAGACGGCTTGTTGGAGATCAACGTACCCGCGGTGGATATGTATCAGAAATTCGACCATGCCTCGGAATTAGGGGATAAAGGACAATTTGAAGCCGCGCTCGCCGAATGGACTAAGCTCGTTGAATCGAATCCCGACGATGCCAGGATTCGCAACAACCTAGGCGCCGTTCTGGTGAAGATGGGCCGATATAAAGAGGCGATCCCCCAGTATGAAAAAGGGCTGGAGTTGAATCCTCAGTACCATGCCATCCAAAATAACTTAGGCCGCGCTCTGATGATGGCGGGACGAACCGATGAGGCGATCCAGCGTTTTCAGAAGGGATTGGAATACCATCCCGAATCAGCGGAACTCCATGACAACCTGGGTGTAGCCTTGGCCAGCAAAGGGCGTATCGATATCGCGATTTCGGAGTTTTTGAAAGCCTTGGAGATTAACCGGGACTTTGCGGAATCTCATTATCACATCGGTTTCGCCTTGGCCAGAAGAGGGCAGGTTGAAGAAGCTGTGCCGCACTTCGAAAAAGCCGTGGCCATCAATCCCAAATTTGCCGAGGCTCATCAGGAACTCGGCCGGGCGCTGGCCATCCAGGGGAAGGAAGACCAGGCCATATCCCACTTTGAAAGGGCGTTGGAGGCCAATCCCACCTTGATCGAAGCGCATCTTCTTTTGGGGGCCGCCTTGTACCATACGCACGGCAGGGTTCAGGAGGCGCTCGCGCACTGGCGGGAGGCGCTGCGGTTGAATCCCAATTATGCCCCGGCGATGAACGAGGCCGCGTACGTATTGGCCGCGAGCCCTAAGGCCTCCGATCGGGACGGCGCGGAAGCGGTAAAACTTGCCGAGCGGGCTGTACAAATATCCGGTTCTAAAAACCTCGTTTATCTCGACACCTTGGGCGCAGCTTACGCTGAAGTCGGGAGATTCCCCGAAGCAATTGAAACAACGCACCGGGCCATCAATCTCGCCAAACTGCAGAACCAGGGGGACTATATTGAAACACTGCAGGCACGAATCAAACTCTACGAGGCAAAAACACCCTGCCGCGACGCGCAGGATTTACCCCAATAAAAATTGTCCGAGCAACCCCGCTCCGTTGACTTTTTTGCCAACCTTCAGGACCCGCGAAGTGATCTCACAGCGTTGGCCTATTTTGCCAATCCCCGGGGAACCGCGAAACGGTTCAATTTGTCAGCCGGGGGTTGGTCCGCCCTAAAGCGGACAAACCCCCGGTTTAAGACGTACCAAGGAAGCAACCCTGAAAGGGTTGGATACGCAAGACCTAAATCAGGCAATGGTTTCTTCGAAATTGACATCTCTTTGAAATGGCAAAACGGAGTTTTCTCCAACCCTTTCAGGGTTGTCCGTCTTGGGGATCTGCTACCGAGGGTAGGCGCGTTCGCGCCAACCCTCGGCTGATCAATCGAACCGCTTCGCGGTACGGAGTTGGGCCTCGCCTTTTTCCAATCTCTCGGGATCCGCTTTGCGGCACTTTTTGCACCACGCAAATTTTGCCGCGTTGACAAATTTTGCCGAACTCGTGGAAACCGCTTTTAATTCCTCCCTCATCCACAAATCCCTAGGGGCTTGTGTTCGGAGCCAACAATTTTTATACTACCTCCATGAAAGTGTTTATGTCGTTTCTCCTTTTTGCATTATTGTTTTGCCTTTTCAGTGGAACTGGAATCCCCCAAAGCGTGAACACTAGGGATCCTTACGCTTTGATCACTTCGGCCTATCAGCAGGGACAATTCCTCGAAGCAGAAAAACAGCTTCGCGTGCTTCTCGGCAAGAATCCTTCGGATATACAGGCTCTCAGCCTGCTAGGTGTCGTTTTGGATTCTCAGCAGAAGTATGAAGAAGCGGAAAAGGCTTATCAGAAAGCCATTGACCTGGGTCCATCCTCGGCTGCCCTGCACAACAATTTGGGCAATCATTACCTGTCGCAAGGGGATACAGCCAAAGCTCAGCAGGCCTATCAACGCACTATCATGCTGGAACCACGCCACCCCAATGCCAATCTGCAACTCGCACAAATCCTAACTGATCGGAAAGAATATCCCGAGGCTGACCGGCGAATAAAACAGCTCGCCTCGAAAGAAATGGCCAACCCTTCGATTCAAATACTTCAAGCCAGGATCTATCACGGGATGGGACGTGCCGCAGAAGCACGGAATATTTTAGCTCCGCTAGAGACCAGAGCCGCCAAGGATTTGCGATTGACTTTCTCGCTTGGCCTGGCCTACGTGTCCATGGAGCAATACAAAGAAGCTGAAGATGCTTTTACCAGAGTGCTACAAGCCGACCCCACTAATTTTGACGTCCTTTATAATTTGGGCTTCGCAGCGTTGCGAGGCAATCATTTTGAACGCGCCGAGGAGGTTTTTAACCGGGCACTACAACAAAAGCCAAAGGATGTGGATTCGATGGTTGGGATGGCCCGAACTTTGCTTCGCCTGAACAAGTATTCTCAAGCGCTCGCGACCATGGTCCGGGCCAGCCAATCTGCACCTCAACGAAGCGACATCTTGCTATTGATGGCAGAGGGAAGTTTCAAGATGGGATTTTATGGCGATACCGCCATTGCCTATGACAAATACTTAAAACTCAAGCCTAACGATGATAATGCCCGCCGGGAAAGAGGTTTTGCCTTGGCCCGCAGTTTCCGAGTCGATGAGGGATTACAGGATTTGGAATGGTATGTCCGTAAACACCCAAAGGAGCCATGGGGCTACTTTGAACTGGCGGCTGCGCAATCTTTGAAGGACGCGAACCAGGCACTCAAATCCATAAACATGGTGCTTTCTCTGGATCCCAATTTCCATGAAGCCCTTTATGCACGTGGTATGCTCTATTTGAAATTGGAACGCGCCAGCGAGGCCATCCCTGACTTCAAAAGCTATCTGGATTACGATCCCAAGAACGTGCAGGCCATGGAGCAGATGGGGCGAGCATTGATGAAAATCAACCAGCCTGGACCGGCAGCCGAATACCTGGAAAAAGCTATCGCCCAGACACCCGACAATGGGAATCTCTATTTCCAATACAGCCGTGCTTTGCGAGCTTTGGGGCGTCACCAGGAGGTCACCGAAGCTTTGGCCAAGTTCAAGCAATATGGAGGAGGCAAAGAAAAGGTGGTGCCAAGACCGGGCCTTTATGATTATCTAGCCCTCTCCCCTGCTGAACAAAAGGCCGAACATCTGAAGGACCTGCAGACCGCCATTGGACAGAGACCGAGTGATCCCGACATCAAACTGCGGTTGGCTGAAGAATACTTGCGCCGGGGCAAAGAAAGTGAGGCGATGGCATTGATCGAACAGATTCGGTCCATGCCGTTGGAATCCTTTGACATGAAAGTGACAGCCCGAGCCGGCCGCTTGATGCTGGATTATCAGCAGCCCGCTCTGGCACTCTATTTTCTGGAATTCCTTGCCGGCCAAACTTATATCCCCGAGGATGTCCTCTTAGATTATTTTCAAGCCGTTTTTCTGGTGTCTGGTTCGAAGACCACCCTGGAAATCATGGAAAAACGTTCCCCCGCAAATCCTACCGGTGATTATTACTTGCTCCGGGCCAAACTGCTGGACAACAGCGGCCAATTTGAAGAAGCCGTTGCTTCAATCAATAAGGCACTCCAGGCCACCCCGACACGTCCCGATTTCTATTTGCAGGCGTCACTGTTTTTGGTCAAACATGAAAAATTTCACGAAGCATTAGATCTGCTCCGTCAATCAGAAAAATTCATTGCGCCACACCCGGATTTGCTGCTATTGCAGGCAATTGTTTTGGAGATGGTCAATTTCAGTGATGACGCGGGACGCCTGTTGGAAAAAGCCCAGTCTCTCTGGCCGGAATGGTATGTGCCCTATTTGATCCATGGCATTATCCTCGAAAATCAGCATCAAGCGGCCGAAGCCCGGCAAAGGCTGGAAACGGCGGTTGCTCTGGGCGGGAAAGAACCCGCGGCATATTTTTACCTTGCGATGGCTTATTCTGATTTGAATCCCGAGGATAATGCCGGGGCCTACAAAATACTGACCCCAGCCCTCGAACTGAATCCAGCAGATCCTTATGCACAAACATTGGCGGGAAAATT
>CAWDMN010000100.1:0-19042 GCA_963803155.1 uncultured Acidobacteriota bacterium | reverse complement strand
TCCCTTCAACTTATCGTCAGGAACCCAAATTTCAAGACGGTCCAAATCTTCAGGGGTGTTTATTCGAAGTTGATCTAAATGACGAACAAATCGTCGATCAAATCCTTTTGGATCTGAAGAAGTCGCAGCCAACAGGTCGCGAATTATTTCTTCGAGTTTTATCCATCGATTTGTCGGATCAGTTTTGTCGATGAGCTCGGCCAGAATACCTGAACAAGGGCCGCTGTCAGAAAAAGTATAAATATCCTTTGAAAATTCCTCCCCCGGTTTTCTTATTAATTGCCGAAGGCTTCCTTCAGCGGCAGAAAGATTCCCCATTTCTTGCATTGTTACTCGAAGGCGCTCTCCATTTCCAAATTGACCCCATTGCGCAATAACGCGACATCTTTCATCGCGGAGAAGATGTTCGTGACTTTTCAATTCCTGACAAACCTCGCCTATTCTTTTTTGCAATAATTTTAGGGACGCCTCATATTCAGAGAGTTTCTGGACCTTGGTTTCCAAGCCTGACCTTTGTTCTACCAACTCAGAGTATCCAGCAATGTCAGTTATCCCAGAATGCTCGACTTGTTCCTTAAGATCTTCGTATTTCTTGCAAGCTGCATCGAATTCCATCTTCCATGGCATGGCTAAGATTGATGATGACCATCTTTCGGAGAGGTCCTTTAACTCTGATCTTTTTTGTTCTAATTCGCTTTGAATCTTTCCGTAGGAATTAATGATGGCATCCAATAACTTACAAGATTCATCACCAATTTCTGTTCGTATAGTTGTATCAATTTCCAAGGCAGGCAAATTATCTAAGCACTCCCCTAGTTTTCGTGTGGCTTCTTCAAGAGAGACGGTCTTCGTTTCTAGTGCAAGCTTTGTAGATTGAACCGCCTGGTACTTGAGTAAAATTTCTTTGTACCCTTTAGCTTCAATATTGCGAATTTTAGCTTTTGTGTCCTCCAGTTCTGCACGTGTCTGAGCCACTGTTGCTATTTCTTTATTTGTTTGACGTGCTTCTCTCTTTATTTTCAACCACTCTTCTATCAGATTCTCACGTTTAATAATCCATTCTCGTTTCCCCCATCTTTCATCGATAAGATTCAACAGAACATCTGGATGCTTCGTCATTTCATAGAGCTGCTTCTGGCTGAAAATTCTAACCGGAAAACGTCTCTGTATATCACCAGGGAACCCGCCTCGAATCCAATTCCCATTTGAATCGAGCTCATCTTGAACCCAGTTACCACCTTGCCAGGTAAGAGCAATATCCCGTCCGTCTTTTATTAATTCTAGTCTAATTGAGGTGTCATTTCGAAGCATGCCAAGTTCAGTACGATCACGTGGTACTCGATTGAAATCCTCAAATTCTTTTTTTATTTCAGGAGGCATATCTTCCGTTCTTCCTAGACAAATGCGTACGAAATCCAAAATACTTGACTTCCCGGATCCTCGACCTCCTATGAGTGTCGTCAACCAGGGGCTGAATTGAATTTCCAGAGCATTTCCATTTCCTATCTTTTGCCCATTACTAATGGTCACACGACGAATGCAAAATCTATGCCCAATTTCATTAGGTGCCAAAGGAACGGTTTCATGTCGCTTGACTCCATCCTCTCCATCATGAAGTGCTAATCGAAGAGCATCAAGTGTAGGAGATTCCATTTTTACCCAAGTATATCGTTTCCCAATCGATGATGGATGATGAGAATCTGAACCAATTACCGGAGCAAGGCTTAGGTGAAGTTCTGTGTAAACTTGCGGAAGCACATATAATGGGTCGACTAACTCCATGGCAAGTAGACCCTCTGATTTGAGAGTTTGCTTTAAGGTAACCCCAGTTTGTTCAATAAAAAGTCCAGAAGGGTCATCAGCATGGGCAAGAACTGGAATTCCTCCCTCCTGTTGAATGATCTCAATGACTTCAGAACATGATTTTTTTGTGCAACAATCTGTTTGACCATGGGCACCATCAAAGTCACATTTCGATAACAATCCGACAATTTTTGTATTGTCAATAGAAGGGTCAAAAATTGCTAGTAAATGGATCCCACCATTTACGCTGATTTCTACTCCAGGGAATAAAACCAGTTCTCGATATCCAACAGGCTTTTCCTGATCAAGCATTATGAGTTCTGTTTTCAGCTTATCTATCCATTCACCAGAATTATGGTCCGTGATTGCAATGCAATCAAGACCAGCCTGCATATGTTCGATCAACCATTCTCGAGGATTTTTTGACTTTAAGACAGCTTGGTCTGGACCCTTTCCATAGTCATCAGATATTGGTGAATGTGAATGAAATTCGAACTTCCACCATTTTGCTCCGTAATGAGAATAGACAGCTTTCATCGATTAACTCCATCCTCAAAGGTCTAGCCGGCAACCATGACCCCTCTGTGAATTTCTTCATTCAGAACAGCTTCAAGGAGCTGGCGACGGCGGGCGAAAGTCAAATTGAGGCTTGTGTCCAACTCGTCGCACAACACCATTAGTTCGTCCACCTTTGTCACAATCTGATATTGTTCAGCAAGAGGTGGGAGTGGAATGGCAAGGGAATTAATTCTGTTGATGTAGAGACAAGGTTGAGCAGTAATTTTTACCTTATCCCAAATCTGTTTTTGACAAATAGGGCTGCGCAGGGCAAGTGCCAGAAAATCGACTGATACCATGCTTCCAGGCCGGATTAGTGCGACGCTTCTTACAAGTACCATTTCTTTTTCTTCTTGGAGGATGCAAAGCCGTCCAGTTGTTGCACCAACGCAAACCATGAGAATATCACCGATTTTAGGTTGGCAACGCTGCCATGCTTTTAAAGCTGTTTGGTAAGAAACCCAATCTGTTTCCGCATAATCCATGTAACCATCACGAACATTTTTTGCGGTTACAAGTGGAACCTGTTCCTCATTAATTCGAAGAGGTGTTGCATGCTCACCATCAGTAACTAAGATCGTAAGTGCATCAAGCCTATCCCATTTCCAAGAATTGGGTTCTCTAAAAGGCCATCCACTCTTGATTACTTCTGAGCTTGCCTTTTGAAAATTGACTTCCTGAGTTTCCAATTCACAAATCTTTTGATTAATTGATTCGGATTGTTGAGGGACGAGTTTGCCGCGAACGGCGAGGTTGAGGATGGTCTGGCGGAGTTGTTGGATGTGTTCGGAGCGGGTGGTGAGGCGCGGGAGTTGGGCTAGGAAAAATGGAACTGGAGAAGTTGCAGATGAAGTAGATGGTAATGAAGGGGAACTCGCGATTCCTTTTTCCGCATATTCGGCGTTATCAACAGTCAATTTTGCCAAGGTGGCAGCCACCAGCCGGTTGCGACGCTTCTCCCGCTTCGCTTGCGCTGCCTCCAACTCGTTGCATAGCACCATTAGTTCATCCACCTTTGCCACGATCCGGTGTTGCTCGGCAAGAGGAGGGAGCAGCATAGGAAATAGACTCAGTCGCTGCATACTAAGACCTTCACGCGATACCCCAACCTGTACTCTCAATATTAGGTTCTGATAAAATGGTGAAATTAATAATAAATGGATGAATTCTCGGATTTCTGGTTCGATTAGGCGGATGATAGCTACGTGCTGCGACACATTACCTTCAATAAAATCGTTTGGGACAAGAGCGGATCTACCAATTGACGCTCCAGTAATGTTCAACAGGATGTCTTGATTTTGGATATTCGTACCTGCCATCTTTCCATGTATTTTGCGCGGAATCAGTGCGACATCGTCGAGCCGAAGACCATCGTTATAAACATTTTGTGACCTTATGAATGGAATACCCTCACTTTGATAAATGGACCTTCCACCAAGTGGAGTGCTACCCGCACCAAGTTTTCTGGCTATCCAGCCCATTCGCGCTACACACCAGGAATCTGGAAAGATGAATCCCAATTCGTCATCTGCCACAGCATTTGAATTTTCCTTCTTTTTGAACTCACCTTCTATGATCAGCCGATCCTTCGCAGCCTCAATCCGCTGCAGCAGTTCTGATGCTGGCTCATCGTTTGGGTCTTGTTCCACGAGTTTTCCCCGCACAGCCAGATCCAGGATGAATCTTCGCAAGCACGGCACGGCATCTGGGGCCTCGGCGATCTGCTCGAAATGCCGCAGAAGAAGAGGTTCACGCAACGACGCCACGGCGCCACGAAAGTCTTTCATCCTTTTCCTCCAATCATTGCGCCATTGCGCCGTCGCGTGAGGTTTCTTCCAAGCCATTGACCACTTGCCGGAATCCATCCTTCAACAGGTGCTCCCCAAAATTTATCAATAGCCCCAGCTTGCAACCCGTGAGCCGCAAATAAGTGAGGAGCTGTTTGGCGTGGACAGGCTGCAAACGTTCAACCGATTTAAGCTCGACAATGACTTTCTTTTCGACAATCAGGTCGGCACGGAATCCTTCTTTAAAAGTAATTCCTTCGAATTGAATGGACACTGGGGCTTGGCATTCGACCTCAAGGCCCCTATTCTCCAGCTTCCGGGCCAGAATCACCTCATAGACACTTTCCAACAATCCTGGTCCAAGTGTACGGTGAATCAGAAACGCGGCCTCCATTATTTCCTTGGCGATCTCGTTTTCAGTCATCCGCAACCCCAAATCACAATCACGCCACGGCGCGACCACTCAAAGAATAAAAGGCAAAAACAAAATCTTTGAGCCCCCGCCCATTGCGTAAAACTCATCTTAGAAGTGCCTCTCCAAGAATTTCTTTTAGCCGGTCGCGCAGTTTCGCGGTCTCTGCTTCGCTTGCCTCCAGTTTGGCCAGCAACTCAGCGGGATCCCCGTGCTCCTCCTCGACGGTGTGAGGGTTCTTGAAATCAAGGTTGTAATTGCGGGTCTTGATCTCATCAAGGCCGACTTTCCAGGACACTTCATTTTCTTCGCGTTTCTCCCACCAATCGATGCATGGTTGGAAATGCTCGAAACGGATCGGCCTGGTCATTGAATAGGCTTTTTGTCCTTCAGGAATGCGATGTTCGTAGAACCAGATTTCTTGGGTGGGAGAGCCCTTTTCGAAGAAGAGCAGATTGGTGCCTATGGAGGCATAGGGTTTAAAAACACTATTGGGCAAGCGAACGATAGTATGCAAGTTGCACTCTTCCAAGAGGTGTTCTTTGAGCCGCGTCTTGACACCTTCACCAAAGAGGGTGCCGTCTGGTAGCACCACGGCAGCACGGCCGCCAGGTTTGAGCAAACGAACGATGAGGGCAAGAAATAGATCAGCCGTTTCCCGGGTTTGGAAGTGCTTGGGGAAATTGCTCTCGATACCGTCTTCTTCACGGCCGCCAAAGGGTGGGTTGGTAAGGACAATATCTACCCGATCTGCCTGGGAATAACTTATGTAAGGCCGCGCCAGCGTATTGTCGTGGCGGACAAAAGAAGGATCGTCGATACCGTGAAGCAGCATGTTGGTAACACAGAGCATATGAGGAAGCTGTTTTTTCTCAGTGGCGCGCAAGGCTTGCTGCATCTTCCGCTCTTTGGCGGGGGTCTTCACGTAACGCTCCCGCATATGCCGGATAGCGCAAGTGAGAAAGCCTCCCGTCCCGCAGGCCGGATCGAAAAGGATTTCACCCGGCTTAGGATCGATGCGGTTGGCCATAAAGGCGGTGACAGCGCGCGGCGTGTAGTACTCGCCGGCATTTCCGGCACTCTGAAGATCGTTTAAGATCTGCTCGTAAATGTCGCCAAAGTGCTGCCGTTCGGCCAGGTTATTAAAGTCGATTCCATTGATCTTGTTAATCACCTGGCGCATGAGCTGGCCAGACTTCATATAGTTGTATGCATCTTCAAAGACTTCCCGGACGACGCGGCGGCGGCCGTCCTGAGCCGCGCCCGGCAGATCCTTCAACTTCGGAAAGAGTTCATTGTTCACGAAATCCAGCAGGGTATCGCCAGTGCTCCCTTCGGCATCGGCAGCCCAGGCACGCCACTGCAGGCTTTCCGGAATGGGCGAGCGATACTTATCCTGCATCAGCTCCAGTTCTTGATCCTGATCGTCGATTATTTTTTGGGAAAAACATCCAACAGAGTTGCGAGATGCGCTGGGCATCGCCATCGACACCCACATCCTGGCGCATGATATCTTGAATGGATTTAACGATGGTTCTTGCAGACATGAATTAAGCTACCTCGTGGTATAAAGCGGACTGGAGTTCATTTGCGGCCTGTTCAAAGCCGCCCCGTCCACCAAAGGGCTTGAGCAATTCAATGGGAGTACCCATGGCATCGAAAGGAGTGACCCTCAGGATTCGCGGATCGCTGAGGTCAGTAATGCCCTCATCCTGGTATTTTTGGAGCAGAGCTTCCAGCACAGATCGAGCCTGCCCGCCATATTTGGTGAACACGTCTCGTTTGCGGACATTTTCAGCCCTGTCGCGCCGGGTAAGTGGCGGCTGGTCGAAAGCGACATAACAAATCAAGTCAAAGGGATCGAAGTTCTTGCCAATTTCCTCTGTTAGCGGCTCCAAAAATAATCCTTCAGAGGCGAGTTCATTCAGGATTACCTGCTTGCGCTCGGCCCCTTTCCAACATCTTAAAAAATCGTCCAAGCTCGAAAAATGCTTGCGCAGGGTTTTCTTCGTGTAATCGCGCAGGCTTTCTGCCACCAGCTTTCCGTTTTCATCCAGATACTCCACACGCTCAATCGAAACACTCACATGCTTGCCGTGGATGTAATACTTGGCAGGAGGATCCGCAACTTCCCCGCCACCAGGGGGAAAAATGTCGATGATAGGACCTTCATCTTCGCCTGGTTCAGGTGGGACAGGGTCTTCTCCATCGTCCGGGGGTGGCACATCGTCGGGCGGGGTGACAGGATCGTCATCACCAGGTTCATAAATTTGTACCGGTTCGCCGTCGAACTCCGGATCGGCAAAATGGTTGGTGGCTTTGCGGAAGTCGATCAAGGTGAAGTAATACTTCTTGGTATCTTCATGGACACGGGTGCCCCGTCCGACAATCTGCTTGAATTCAGTCATAGAACCTACTTCGCGTTCCAGCACAATGAGACGGCAAGTTTGGGTATCCACCCCGGTTGATAAGAGGCGAGAGGTTGTGACGATGACCGGACATTTCGCCTCCGGATCAATGAAATTGCCGATCTGAGCAGTCCCCTCCGCATCGTCCCCGGTGATGCGCATGACATAACGGGGATATTGTTGGACTAAATCAGAATTCTCGTTAATAAGAGCCTGGCGCATGCGAGCAGCATGCTCGGTATCGACGCAGAACACGATGGTCTTTTGGAAACGGTCGCCGCTTTCCTTTAAGAATTCACTGACTCTTGAAGCAACCCGCTTGGTTCTCTCGTCAATCACCAGGTTTCGATCAAAATCTTTCTGGTTATAAATGCGGTCTTCAATCTCGTACCCGTATTTGTCGGTCTCTCCCTGGACGGGACGATAGCCTTCGATATCCACATCCAAATGAATCTTGATCACTTTATAGGGGGCAAGAAATCCGTCACCAATACCCTGTTTCAAGGAATAGCTGTAAACCGGGGAGCCAAAGTAGTGGATGTTAGAGACGTACTCGGTTTCCTTTGGTGTTGCGGTTAGACCGATTTGAGTGGCCAACGAGAAGTAATCGAGGATTTCACGCCAGGCGGAGTCTTCTGGGGCGCTTCCGCGATGACACTCATCGACAACAATCAGGTCAAAAAAGTTTGGTGAAAGCTCTCGAAAAAGTTTTTGGCGTTCTTCCGGTCCCGTGATGGCCTGATAAAGGGAAAGGTAAATCTCATAAGAGGTATCGATTCGTCTTAATTTCTTATCGACGGCAATGGGCAGTTGGACCTCGGTCCCATCTTCTCGCTCAATGGTCTTTGAATTGGTGGAAAGCCTCGCCATTTTTGAACCGAATGGCCGGAAATCGTTAACCATGGTTTGATCCACCAACACATTCCGGTCGGCAAGAAAGAGAATTCGCTTCTTCCTGCCGGCTTTCCACAACCGCCAGATGATCTGAAATGCGGTATAGGTCTTTCCCGTGCCGGTCGCCATTACCAGCAAAATGCGGTTCTGCCCTTTGGCGATGGCTTCAATGGTTTTGTTGATGGCGATCTGCTGGTAATACCGAGGCTCCTTGCCACTGCCATCTTCAAAGTAATTCTGCAAAAAAATGGATTCTTCCGCGGGAGCTAATCCTTTCCACTTCCGGTAGAGATTCCAGAGTTGGTCGGGAGACGGGAAAGCATCAAGTCCCAATTCGGTTTCGATTTGAGCAGTCTGTCCAGTGTGGTCGTGGAACAAAAAGGCGTCGCCATTGGAGGAAAAGACAAAGGGGATGTCCAGAATAGACGCATATTCAAGAGCCTGTTGCATCCCATCGCCAACGGCGTGGTTATTATCTTTTGCCTCGATGATTGCGATTGGAATATTCGGCTTGTAGTAGAGGATATAATCTGCACGCTTGGCTTTGCCCCGCGCAACCAACTTTCCGCGAACGATGATTCGCCCTTTGGTGAAACCATATTCCTGGCGAACCTGTGCATGAATATCCCATCCGGCTCGCTGGATGGCAGGTGTAATGTACTTCGTGCAGATATCGCTTTCACTCAGGGTTTTCTTATCCATAAAATTTCAACTATTCCCAGGGGAAAAATAGCCGAGACGATCTTGCCAAAATCAGCCCAGAGTTGCGGCTTTAGTCTGAATTGTCCCTGGATAGGATGGAAATAAAGAATTGTCATTGAATGAGAATCCGATGAATCAACAACCATAGGCGATTCAGCAGCCTGAATGTTGGATCCGATTTAGGAATCTGCAAACAGTGGGCGTATTATACATAGAGCTGAGTTGAATGGCAAAGCAGAAGGTTGCAGGGAGTCAAAAACAGAGTGGGCTGCGGTTTTTCCCTGGAGATCTGATCTTCGTTCTATAATGGCTCCTTTTCAAAAACAACCCCATCTATTTCATGAGTTAAAGGGAAGAACCGCCATTCATCAAAGCATCAATCAATTTGAAAACATACGCTCATGGCTCCAAACTAATTCCGCAGCCACGTCCATTCGAGGCAGCATTCCAACGGCGTAGGCAACAGGCCATGCTGCGCGATCTATCACTCACAAATGGACCAGAACGACAACACTGTCCAAATCCTCCTGATTGTCCGTTTCCATTCATCATTTTCATCTTCCATTTTTTTTGTTTCTGTGGTATTAAAATAACCACACCATTTATAGGAGGAGGAGCCAATGAAATTTGGTGATTTTGTCAAAGGAAGACGACTGTCCAGTGATCTTGGACTCCGTGAGTTTTGTTCTTTGGCCGAAGTCGATCCGAGCAATTGGAGCAAGATCGAACGAGGGATTCTGGCAGTCCCGGATGACCGCGAAAAACTGGAGAAAATCGCGCGTCTCCTTAAATTAAAAGAAAGCTCGATGGAATGGTTTGAGTATTTCGATCTTGCTTATATCTCCAGAAAGCAAATCCCGGATGAAGTGATCGAGGATGAGGAGGTTCTGTCTGCATTGCCTATCTTTTTCAGGACCGCTAGGGGGGAGAAGCCGACAAAGGAACAGATGAAGCAAATTGCCGAACTGCTCAAACGGAGATAAGAGTTGAACAAGGATCCTTATTTTCTGATTCCATTCATTGAAGACACTGAGATCTGGGGGAAGGCTGATGCGGTAAGAGAATCTACTGTTGGCAATTGTCTGCCAGTCAATATTGATCTCATAATTGAAAAGTATCACCATGTGCAGATTGTCCCTGTGCCGGGGCTTAAAAGGTTGGCTGGAGCCGAGGCATTAATCCTGAGTTCTTTGCTTGAAATTGACTATGATTCAAATTTGCCAGCCGTCCGGATCCGCTTTTCTCTTGCCCATGAATTGGGCCACAAGATTCTTCATGGCCATTTAATTGAGAGTATTAAGCCACCTTCCTATGAGGAGTGGGAGAAACTTCAGGAAGAAATCCCCGACGTAATAAGAAATCGTGCCGAATATCAAGCCTATGAATTTGCCGGCCGCCTGTTAGTTCCAAGAGAGGTTCTTATTGAGGAGGTAAAGGCGCTTGGCCCTCTGATCGAAAGAGCTAAAGCCCAGGCGCCGAAGTTGAGCGGAGATGAGTTAAAAGGATTCATTGCAGGAAGGATTTGTAGAAAGTTCGATGTTTCAGACCAGGTAATAAGCAGGCGGCTTCAAAGGGAAAAGATTAATCCTTTTAGATTGCCGGAAAAATGATTCGCTTTGCCCTGCCAACATGAATACCCGCACCTGCATTGAAAAATGACCCCGTGGCCAGCGTGGCCGCGTAAAAACGATTATTCTGACTATTAAACATATTTATTGATGCTGATATTTTCATAATAGCCTTGGTGTCAGTTTTGGTGTCAGTTGGAACCGTGATAACTGGCATCCGCTTGCAATTACTTGCAACAGCAAAATTAATTTTTATTCCTTGAAAACCCTTTGCCCGTGCCGGTTGCGTGGCAATCTGCAATTTTATGCGATGGAAATTACTATTCTGCAAAACACCCAAAAACGCGCTTCATAACCCTTAGGTCGGCGGTTCGATCCCGCCCCCCGCTACCATCAATTCATTCACTCACAAATTTATTAATTCCACTTTTATACATTATCTTGTGCAACGATGCCCAAGACGAAACCTAGCTTCTTTGCGGCATCTTTTAGCCCCTCCTTGGAAGCAGGCCATCCTGTGCGAACTGTCAATCACAAAAGGCCAGACCGACAACCCTGCCTAAAGTCTCCTGATTAATAATGGGCTATTTGCCAAGACCGTCAACGGCAGCTATCCATTTATTCTTACTCACTTGATGTAGATCGACATGATGCATGGCCTCGGCATTCCAACCTTTGGACGTGGCTTTTACCAGGGGAGTATCCATCATTTTTTCTTTATAAGTCGTTGTGCTGATCTCCGTAATTTGAAAGGCAAACACTTGATTTCCATATGTCGGATAACAGTCCTGACCAATTCTGTACAGGGTTCCATCGATTACCAAAGGTCTGCCGCCCGGCCTTGCGGTATTCGGATCCTTTGCCACGACAGGGCTGAGGGGATGCTCCTTCCACTCCCCTTTCAAATCAGAAGCATAAAATAAGCGAAGAGTCTCGTTGCCCAGTCGAGCCACAAACATCCACCACATGTCCGCATACCGGACGACTGATGCGCTGATGAAATGATCTCCGGTGATCAAGTCCCTTTCATAGGTCCACTTGGTCGGGAAGTCGGTCGCCCTGTACAAGCGGATGAATGTCTCCGCATGGGCCTCAGGTATCATGTAATAATCATTCCGCCATTTAAATACAAAGGGGTATGACAAAACGAACGGCTCTTTCAAGACGATCTGCTTATAAGTCCACTTAATGCCATTCCGGCTTTCCGCTAATCCGATACCACTAAATTCTTCTTTGATATCATTTTTAGCCGTGAAGAATAGGTAATATACGGAATCTTTAATCACCATGAATGGATGGGCAACTATATTGACGTCCAAATCGGTGACATCCTCCGCTCTCAGTACCGGGTTCTTGACATTGGCGGGGGCCGACAGCTGAAACGGTGCCGGGCCCGTATAGATGCCGATTGACCAGGCATTTTTCTGACTTATCTGGCCAGCCAATTGCGGTTTGGCGCCATCGACGGATTGACGGGCGAAAACCTGATGATCGCTCAGCCAAGGTCCATAGGCATAAATCCCCAAGCCCAGAATGAATGCTGATAGGGCAATGAATGGAATTTTCATGAAGGACCTCCAGTCCCATAATATGGCTCAAACCTTTTTGTTCCAGTTAAATTATCATCTTTGAAGATCTTCCTTAGATTACAAATATCAGAGCGCGCTTCTGTTGCGCTCTCGGAAGAAACTCCTCCCATCAGACTTTCAGATTCCTAGGGAGAACTGCAAATGAAGGCCCCATCTCCTGTTCGTTGACCCGGGCCAGCACCATCATTAATCACCGCATACGTGACGAAGGGGTTGGAGCCTGAGGTGCGGCGGACGCGAGCATAACCCTCCATTACACCTGTGGCAAGGTTCAGGATCGACCCAATCTGGACCCAGCCGTGGGCTTGGACAACAGTAGGATCCACAGTTTTCACCAATACTCCTGTAGCGCCATCATAAAGATCAATGACAAAGGTATCGCTACCGGCATTTCCTTCTCCTGTATTGACAATGGCCAAATTGGTCCGGTTTTCAGAATTTTGTTGCAGACCGAACAACCAGGCTCCGTCTGTCGAAGCCTGGCCATAAGGTACAGCAGGGTAAAACAGCCCGAAACGACCACCCTCGCTGCCACCTGAGGCGGAAGTCCTTGCCCCTATGACCACTCCGCTTAGGTCATTGCTGTTGGCAGTCGCAAACAAGGCTCCGGC
Source organism: uncultured Acidobacteriota bacterium (assembly GCA_963803155.1). Classification (GTDB taxonomy): domain Bacteria; phylum Acidobacteriota; class Terriglobia; order Versatilivoradales; family Versatilivoraceae; genus CAWDMN01. The sequence goes on along the minus strand of CAWDMN010000100.1, from coordinate 6,710 downwards.
GATAGTGGTTCCTGCTGGACCAACGCCGGGCACTGAATGATCTCTCATGTACTGAAAAATATCCGGAATAATTAACTGCTGACCGGCAGGTAGGCTGATAGTAAATCGGGCCGTCTTGTCTGCGGTGGCAATGGCGTCTGCCACTAAAACAAAGTTAATGGTCCGGGCTTGATTGTACCAGTTGGTCAGGACGAGTTCGCTCAAAAAAGTGCTGGTTTGTACAACGACAGGAAGGGTTGATCCAGCAACAGATGAAGTCGCAGCAGTTTGCGGGGCAATAAATGAGCCATCCGAGTTGACTTGATCATTGATCACTCCGTAGGCATAGAAGGGTGCAGTACCGCTCGTCCTCTCGACCTTCACATATCCGTTTTGGAAATTAAGCCCATTGGCTTGTAGAATTCCCGCAACCTGATAGAACCCACCCGGCGAAAGGGTAATATCAGGCAATGCCTGATTGCCTGGATTTTGGAGGTCTCCAGAGTAAACCGAAAGACGGATCACGATGTCCCCCTGGCCTGGGCCTCCAACGTTTTGAATTGCAACATTGGATCTGTCTGTTCGATTCTGACGCAATCCGCAAAGATAAACTGTATCCTTTAATGCTGCTTCTAAAGAGATCCCTGAGTAAGCCAACCCGGCACGGCCATTTGCAACTGCGGTAGTGGTCCTTACTATAACTGCCCCATCCGATGGAGAACTTAATCCGGAAAACTGAACCGTCAGTGTTCCTCCCTGGTTTCCTGTCGTGGGAATAGGCATTCCAATGGACCTCAAATATCCAATAGTGTCCGGACTAATCTTTTGTTGCCCAGCCGACAGGATATCTGTAGCGGTTCCAGAGCCGCTTCCAAAGGACGCGGTATATTTGAAGGTCAGAGTGGAGTCTTGATTCCCTTTATTGGTAAGGATCAGCTCTGATGTATAAAAGGATCCATTCACCCCCGCGACTGAAAGGACAATCGGCACAAATAGAGTGGAACTTAATGAACTCGCTATGGTGACCTTTCCCCCGACGCGAGTATTGTTGTTTTCATTGGTCTCAGCAACTTTCCCCTGGTCATCAACGATGGCTCCAAGATAGTAAGTGCCAGGAGTCAGTCCCGAGGGTAAGCTGACCGAACCGCTGCATGTTGACGAGAATCCTGCTCCCAAACCGGTAGAGTAATCACACACAGCAAAAAGCGTGTCACCAGTTGTAACACTCGCATCGGCCGAGAGGTAGAATCCGATACGAAAAGGACCTGCATTTCCTGAGCCCTGGTTCTTGACTACCGTTGCCAGCGAGATTTGGCCACCTACTAGAACCGTAGAGGATCCACTTAACGAATTCAGAACGAGATCAGCTCCCGCCGTGCTAAGCGGCTCGAAGTTTGCCGTCACGCTTGCACTCATGGTCATTGCTACTGTGCATTGAGTCCCTGTTACAGAGTCACAACCACTCCAGTTCTTGAATTGATAGCCGGAGTTCGGAACGGCAGTCAAAGTGACGCTAGTCCCGGAACTGTATCCCGCGTCCCCACTAACCAAAGCATTCAGTGCAGCATCGACTTGAATACGAGGCTTAATGATACCATTTCGTATGTCATAGATGCGGACTGAAGGGACGAATATGAAATTTCGCTTTTTGTGTCAAAAACAGGTGGAGGGAGTCCGAAGCTCGATAAACAGGGATGAGGAATTCAAACTCGCCGCTAAATTCCTTTCGGATGATGTGCTCCTTGCCGTGGATAATTCAAAGTGCATCGTCAAGATACGAAGAGGGACCGTCAAGAAAATCCAGCTCAATCCGACCTTCATGGACGCCTGGGGCTTCCAGATAAAGGGTTCTGCTGACACCTGGAGCAAGATGCTACAGCCGGTGCCGCCACCTACCTATCAACATCTGTTCCCCGCCATGATCCGTCAGAACATGGAGGGTGAGTGGTAATCTTGAGAGTGCCTTCGCCCATTTCTGGGCGGTCACACGGATGCTCGATCTTTTAAGAGAAGCTCAGAATAAGTAAAGGAGGTTGAGAAGATGACAAAGCTGGAACCCGTGACGGGGAAATATGCGTATGTAAAGGTTCAAGGCGTTGAATAATCGGATATATTTCGAGGAGACCGGAAAAGGATCCCCTTATCTGTCACATACGGCCGGTTCAGACGGACGGCAATGGCGGCAATCCCCGTCAACGACCCGGATGTTACCTCCATGTATAGGGTACTTGGCTCCTCGATCTGCCCTATCACGGCAAATCTCTGCCCCCGCAGAAGGTCAAGTGGTGGAAGAGGAATACCAGTTGCACAAGGAGTTTTTTATGGATTTCCATGCGGCTTAGCATCCCTGGGACTTGAGAGAAGTCGCTTATATCGGACGCTCTATGGGTGGCCATCTTGCGCCCGATCTTCTCGCGCTGGAACGGCCTTACGATTTCGCGCCGTGATTGGGGTTGAAGCGACGATGCGTTCTCCGTCCACTAAACGGAAATCTGGTGGTATCATCCAGGGGTAGGTAACGATTACAGATTCCACGCTATGATGGGGATGATGGCTCCCCAAAGCCCTGAGGTCAATAGGAAGGAGACTGCGTGGGAATACAGCCAGAGTGCGCCTTTTGTGTTCAAGGGCGACCTCCATTACTACTTTGTCGAGCACGACCTCACAAATACGGCGAAGGATATCGACACTTCCCGGGTGGCGGTTTACCTCATGGCCCGGGAATCAAATCCATTTCCTCAGCCTTCTGAGGCACGTGTCTTGGCCGGCAAGATCAAGGGATCAAAATTCACCGAACTGAAGGGGTTGGGTCACTTCGGAATGTGGAAAACTACGAGGTGTTTAAAAAATATGTGATGCCGGTCCTTAAGGAGATTGCTGCCAAGAAGTAAACGACGGGACAGTGGGGGCAGCCGTTGACGGCCTGTTAGAAGAGACTGATTTGTCGTTCCGGGGAGCTATTCTTGCCGAAGATCACTATTCACGTTATTGATTTTCTTAAAGGGCAAGATTGCAAGCTCCTCTCGTAACGACGCAATAAGTCTTTTTCAACAGGCCGTTGACATGGGACGGGTAGGGTGAAGGACGTCCATCTCCTTAAATGATCGCTGAATTTTAATAGATATGCGAATTGTCCGCTGTCAGCAGCCTGTTGAAAAACTCCTATAAACCCGCATGAATCCGTGGTCTTAAAACCCGTCATCATGGTAGATACTGTATACATGCAACCCATCCGGAGGTCATGGTGTTAGGAGAGAAGATACGACAGGAACCGATGTTCTACTATTTGAAGCTCGATGATATGATCCCCGAAGATCATCTGTTGCGGGTGGTCCACCGATACGTTAACTTCAGGTTCATCAAGGAGAAGGTGAAGTACCTGTACAGCCACACAGGCCGTCCCTCCATCGACCCCGAAGTCCTCTTGCGGATGCTCCTCGTTGGTTATCTTTACGGGATAACCTCGGAGAGGAGACTCTGCGAAGAGGTCAGGATGCACATGGGCTACCGCTGGTTCGTGGGGCTCTCCCTTGAGGATAGCGTCCCTGACCACTCCACTTTCTCTCATAACCGTCATGAGCGGTTTGTAAACGACGTCTTCCAGGAGATCTTCGACGCTATCGTGGATCAGTGTAATATCTCACGGACTCGTTAAAGGAAAGCACCTCACCGTCGATGCCACCCACATCAGGGCCAATGCCTCCTTCCGGAGCATGGAACCGGTAGTGGTGAATGAAGCCTAAAAAAGTACGTTGAGAAACTCGAACAGGAAAACCCCGGCGATAAGACACCCTGGGAGCCGGGAGATGACTATCCCCATAGAGGACAGAAGGTCAGCAACAGCACCCACCGTTCCACAACCGATCGCGATGCCCGCCTTGCCAGAAAGGCGCCCGGCAGCGGTGCGCACTCTCCCACTCGGCGACTTACGTCATTGATAACGGAAGCAACGTCATACTTGGGGCAGAGATAAGCAAGCCAGACCTCAAGTCCGAAGGGGAGGCCGCCCTCTCTCAGACTCTCCGTTCGCAGTTAAGGTTCCGGTTGAAGTCTCAAACTGTTGGCGCCGACAAGGGCTACAGCACCGGCGCATTCTTCCATACCCTCGTCACCGCCGGCATCGATCCCCATGTGCCGGTCAAGGATTATCGGAGTCAGAACGACAAGAGCATCTATCCTATCACTGCCTTCACGTTCGATGAAAGAGCGAACCGCTTTCTCTGTCCTGAAGGGGAAGGAACTTACCTACTGGGGCGTCCATCGTCACAGCCGTCAACATGTGTATAGGGCGCGCCTGAAAGACTGCCAGGGGTGCCCTCGGAAACAGGAGTGCACGCGCGACAGGTCCCGCTCCTTAAGCTATCATATCTACGAAGCCTCCATTGAAAAGGCACGCCGACTGACGAAGACTGCCGCCTATCGCATCTCCCAAAGGATGCGCAAGAAAATTGAGGAACTCTTCGGAGAGGCAAAGGAGTTCATGGGACTGCGCAGGGCAAAGTTCCGGCTGCGACAATTCGTTCGAGAACAGGTACTCATGACGGCAACGGCGCAGAACATAAAGAGGATGGTAAAGCTCCTGTCACGGAGGGAACCAAGGACAAGGCGGAGGTGCTGGGGCAGCCGTGTCTGCCAGCGGCCTGCCTTATTATGTTCCTTCTTGCCGTTGTCTGCAAAGATAAGAGAATCGCGCATGGGGTGGTTCGTGTGCAATCTGTTTAGACGATCGAGTTTTTTCAACAGGCTGTCAATGGCTGACCCCTATGTCCTATCCCCTATCCACTTGCCAAGACGCCCCACAACCAAGGAAATCTTCAGGCAATGTCCCCAATTCAAGAAACAGCTCTGGTTTCTGGGTGAGAGTTCTGGACAGATGGATATTTTGCAAGTACAGTAGGGAAACATGGTAATGAGAATACAATAGCTAACTTCGTCAAGAATCAAGGAAATACAGTATGTTGCATATAACCCACGAATTATGCTAGAATAAAAGGAGTGGGGTGTCATGAATAAGAAATTGAAATCCAAAGCAATGAGGAATTTAATTCAGCGGCAGCCGACCTTGGTCAACCTGGCTCTCAAGAATTGGAAGGGCCAGGGCGGCAAAATTGTCGGATGCTTTTTATCACTATGTCCCTGAAGAAATAATAACTGCCGCCGGCCTGCTCCCGTATCGCATGAGGGCAACCGGCAGTACTGGAACGGAATTGTCTGAATTCTGTTTCACCCAGATAAACTGCAGCTTTGTGCGTCATTTCTTTGACTCCGGCATGCGCGGGAACCAGAGCTTTCTCGATGGAGTAGCAACCGTCAACAACTGTGACCACATCCGTTGCCTTTTCGATAATTGGAAGAGCAAGATTAAAACCCCTTATATGCATTTTCTCAGTTTCCCCAAAAAAAGCGGGAATGAACAGGTCGAAGCTTACCGCAAAGAGCTGGTGAAGTTCTCGAGAGAGCCTCGAAGAACACTTCAATGTGAGCATCACGGACGAGCGGATGCGGGCAGCGATAAAGCTCCACAATGAGACGCGGCGCCTCCAGAGAAAACTCTATGACTTGAGAAAGAGCAATACCCCACCAATAACAGGAGCTGAAACCGCTGCCATCATGGTAGCTGGAACTGCCATGCCAGGGAGCAGTACAACTCCCTGCTGACCCAGTTGCTTGAGGATTGCAGTCACGCTGAAGGACATACCGGCCATACTTCGAGAGTGATGTTGATTGGCGGGGAGATGGACGACCCGGAATTTGTTGAGGCTATCGAAAGTCAGGGAGGGTTGGTTGTCGCGGACTCACTCGGTTATGGATCCCGATCTATTTGGAAGGATGTGGATACGGATGGTGACCCGCTGACTGCCCTTGCCAGATATCAAGTCATGGAGCGTCCGGCCGATCCTCGTATATTCGGGACCACATTTGAAAGAAGTGACTATGTAAAGAAGGTGGCCGAGGAGTTCAATGCTGACGGAGTTGTATCCGTCCGGTTACTGCAATGCGACCATTGGGGCTTTGAGCAGGTAAATCTGTCGAAGTATCTCAAGAAGAACAACCTTCCGCATCTTGCCTTGGAGATAGAATATATTCTGGGCAGTGTCGGCCAGTTGAAGACAAGGGTTCAGGCTTTTCTGGAAAGCATTGGGAGGCCAAACATGACAACAACTGAAAAGAGGCTGTCAACGTTTCTGCGAGTATCGTGACCGCATCAAAGGCTTTATAGGCCAGATTGAGCAATCGCCGGCGCCGAACCCGGCGCTGCTTGAAGTTTTTCGGCTTGATACTCGAAAACGATGAACAAACGATCGATTGCATCGAGAATGATAAGCCACTCCTATCGAGCTGGTATGGCAATGCGGCGGAGATATTCGCGGCCATGGGCATCCATTACATTCGCCCGTTGACAACATCCTGGCTCATCAACCCTTTACCAATGATCTCGAGGCGATGGACGCATCTGGCGTGCCTGCCGATATGTGCGGGCTGATCAAGCTCGGCGCCTATGGTGTGGAAACAGGGATGTACCGTGCCAACAGCCATGATCGCCATGCTGGAGCCCTGCGATGCCCAGTCCGTGCTGCACGAGGCTTGGCAAAACGCCGAGGTTGGCATGACGTGCCAACCTTTGCACTTGACCCAGCCTATGGCAATGGAAAAGATGACTATGAGTACTTCGCCGGCGAGCTGAAACGGATGATCGCTTTCCTGGAGAATCTTGTTGGGGCAATTAATGA
>CAWDMN010000099.1:0-25343 GCA_963803155.1 uncultured Acidobacteriota bacterium | reverse complement strand
TCGATTTCTCCAGTGTTGATCAGGGCCAGGTTGGAACGGCTCTCACCGGTTTGTTGCAGGCCATATATCCAGGCATTGGCGGTAGAGGATTGTTGATAGGGCACTGCCGTGTAAAATACGCCATATCGGCCTCCCCCACCTTGGGTTGAAGTTCGTGCGCCGACAAAAAGAGAATTGCAGTCCCCTCCTACGACTCGGGCAAACAAGGCTCCGGCAACGGATGTTCTTTGTCGCCCGATTCCCTCAATTTGCCGCTCCCGCAGATATTCGACCAAATTGGGAATTAGCAGTTGCCTGCCGGCCTGCACTGTAAGCGTAAAACTAGCGGTTTGCGCCGGAGTCTGGATTTGTTCAGCGACCAAATCTAAACGAATCTCCTTTGCCTCCGTCCCCCAATTGGTCACCACCAGCTCGCTATCGAAAATGTCATTTTCAACAATAACCGGCAATGTCAAGCCATACGAGGTTTCCATGGGCGTGGTCTGGGGTGGGATAAAAGAACCGTCCGAGTTGGCTTGATCGTTGATGACGGCATAGGCGTAATAATGGGCTGATCCGCTCGTCCGCTCGATGCGAACGTATCCATGGGCTAACTGAAGATCGTTGCTTACGAGAATCCCCGAGATTTGTCGGAATTCCCCCGGCGCCAAGGTGAGTTCCGGAAGGACTTTCGAAAAATCTGAATCTCCATCACAGACGGTGACTCGCATGGTGATATTGCCCTCGGCGGGTTCCCCCATATTTTGGAGAGCCAAGTTGGAACGGTCCTGACTATTTTGCCGCAGGCCGCAAAGGAAGGAAGGCCCTGCTAAACCTGACATTTCCGAAATGGCGGCATAAGCCAGCCCAGCCCTCCCTTCCGGCACGGGAGTGGAGGTTCGAACGCTTATGGCTACATCGGAAGGTGAAGAGAGACCTAAGAATTGGGCTCGGAGAGTACCGCCCCGATCGCCACTTTCAGGCAGGGAGATTCCCAGGGATTTTAGGTAATGGATGGCATCAGGAATAAGCTGTTGACCATGAGCCGGCAGGATTGACGCGGCACTCCCGCGTGTGCCATCTAGACTGCCCGTATAAGTAAATTGAATATTGGCATCCCTATCGCCACGGTTGGTCAAAGTCATTTCTGAAGTGAAAAAGGAACTGTTGCTGCCTGCCGCGGACAAAACAACTGGCACGAATAAATTGATACTGTTCCCGATTTGTGATTCACGACAGATGAATGTCTCAGGATATTGGGTAATTATCCGGAGCGCTGGGAGCCAGACATTAGTTGATCCCAAGTCCGCCCAGGCTCTGACTACCAGCGCTTCATTTCCTTGCCATGAATAATCGATCAATTTATCCGTAATATCCCCGGAATAAGGCGCATTGATATCGAGCATCCGGGCCGGAGTGGCGCAAGAAAAATCCAAGGCTTTCATTTTGACATAGCGCAGGTTCGGGTTGTCGAGAGATTTGAAATAAACGATTCGGTTCTTGACGTCAAACGCCAGGCGGAATTTTGTAAAACTGCCTTGCTTGACGGCTTCGATGATGCGAAAGGCATAATCGATCGCAGGTTCAGAACTTGAGGCATCGAAATTCTTTGCCATGGTGGCAGCTCGATAAAAACGGGCCAGGGAAGAGCTGTCGGAAGGGGAGGGGATCGTGCCGCTATTGAGATAGGCCAAAGAGCCGGCATAGGTATTATTGGTAATGGCCTTAAAGGGTAGATCCTTCCCGGCATAATAAACCATTCGGCCGTTTAAGAAATCTAATTCGAGACTATTGCCAGAACTGTCCGTGGCGAAAAAGTGTATTTTAGTGAAGCCGCTTGGAATGGGGCGGATCCGGAGGAATGAATCACTTGACACAATTTCTTGAACGGAACGGAAATTATCAAGCAAGTATTGGACATATTGATCGACTGAGACCGAACTCCGGTTGTCAGGCAAGGGATATTGTGATTCGTCCAGCCAAAGCTCGCCAGCCACAAGGCCGGCCTTGTTCATGCCCGAGAATGGGATATCTCGCCCATACTGGTTGAAAGTGACGCTTCCATATTTGGAAGTCCAGGAGGCTAATCCTGACCGGCTTTCTTCGTAATATGTCAATGCTGTCTTGAATTGGCCCCTTTTATTGACAAAGATCAAGCCGTACCCGTAAGGCCAATCGTAGGTTCTGCCAACGACCAAATACGGGGCCTCATCGATGCAAAAGGTCGAGCACGCTTGGATTTCGCTTCCAAGGACAACGATAGAGACCATGGCCAGCAAGAGATAAAAAGGGATCTTCACCTTGCGGTGGTTTCCATTTTTCATATTGTCCCTCTCACTCCTCTGTCGGAATATTCCATCAAAACAGAAGGACCGATTCCATAAAATTGTTCAGTATATTGACTTGACGACTAAAAAAAAGAATATGTCTGGGAAAACTGTCCATCGGCAATTCCACTTTCCGGCGCGTATGGTCAGATTTGGATGTGGCGAAGGGGGAATTGGTTGCAATTGGCTCCAGATGTTTCCCCATCGCCCAGGCTCAGCGGCCAGTCGGAGCGCCAGCGTTGGCTGATCTGCTGGAGCCGTGTAGTTGGGATTTGTTTCCGATTCGCTGTGGCTACAGATAATGTTGTCAGCACCAATTCTCGCGTTTGAATTTTTAGCCGCGGATCAACGCGGATTTGCGCGGATAAAAAGGATTTTGTCTTTATCGGCGCCTTATCTGCGTCTATCCATGGCTAAGTGATTATGCCATCATTCAAACACGGGCGTTTGAACATAAAGGGTGCAGGCGAAGTAGAGCATGTGCGCCGAGGCAGATGGGAATTGCCCTTTTGATTGCTTTTCGCCTCTCTCATTACGGAACCAAAGAGGTTCTCTCCCAGACCAGTCAACGATTCCCTCCTCTTGAGTGGCTGCTTTCGCCAGCTTACTGAGATTGACGGAACTTTTTTTTATTGATTCGCGTTATAGGTGAGGTGTGCTGGCATATTGAATAAACATTACATTGAAAGGGGATACTGCATGACGAAGAAATTATTCTTATCGGCAGTCTGTTTTTGGGCTCTGGTGCTGGTTCTGACATTGGCGGCCAAGGCGGAAGTTCTCAAGAAGGGGACTTACATGGCTTCAGGAGAGGGCAACTGGTCGATCGAATTTGATGGAGCAAGCAAGATCACGGTCAGGGGGGATGGCGAAATTGCAGCTGAAGGGACTTACAAGATCAATGGAGAAGAGCTGGAAATCTCGGATAAGTCAGGTCCAAGATCCTGTGGAGAAGAGAGCGCCGGAAAATACAAATGGCACTTGGAAGGGAAAAAGTTAAGTTTTGTCACGATAGAAGATGCATGTGAGGGACGAGCCCAGGTATTGACATCACAATCTTGGACCCTTAATGAAGCATCTAAATAGCATGGATTCACAGATTTCAATTTGAATTCTGGATCTTCACGAAGCCAAACTTCCAGTGACAATGTGCCTGCGCTTTTGGAATAAGCGCAGGCGAGGGCAGAGTCATGGGTTGCACAAAGAATTGCATCCATGACTCAACCCCTGGAATGCCAAGCTCGCTAGCGCTTCTTGGCGCCGCAAACAAATTTTTGAATTACTTTTCCTCTACGGTAGAACTGAAGAGGAATTCAACAATTTCAGTGCGGCACCGACTACGCACACCGACTGCTGCGACTATCGACTTCAAAAACCATCCTCCCGATCCTCATGTGGATTCCACCGGCAGCCCTCGGCGTTTCTTCTTCACTCACCTGCAGCAGAATCCAGCCAGCCTCCTTTTTTACATCCGGACTGGCTGTTTGTTTTTTGAATTTACGTTGCCAATAATCCAGGCAATGAACTGAATTTTATTTTACTAGCAGAAATCTCTTCAGCTCAGTCCACTGCTTTGATATCTGCTCACCATTTCCTGCCAATATCTCACCCATTTTTAGCTTGCTATCGAGCCAAAGCCTCCGCTGTGAAATGTCGGATGCATGATCTATGGCTGTGGCTTTAATTGATAGGTGGAGATTAATTGACGCTAACGAATTTGCCGGGTGCTCTATACTCGATTCTGCACCATATTTCAAGTTGCCAAAAGGTTGCTGAAAGCCAGCTGGGCTTTTCGTTGGGGGAGAAATGGAGTTGCTGGATCCCCTCGCGCCCGGGCCGAGATGGGGTAGCACTGAGAATATGGAATACTATTTTTAGATTAAGCAAAGCATTTAATCTCCTAATGATTCTCCCGCCTCTCTTGCGCCTCTGCCCTTAAAAAATCTTGCCATATTTTAAAACGAGCGGGTATGCTAACGAAATCGCGGGAAAAAATCCTTAATTTGGTCAACGAGCATTCTGTTTCGTCCGATTTGAACAAAACGGCTATTTTTCAAGTCCAAAGGAGAATGAAAGTTGAGAGATTACTTCCTGATTCCACTCCAGCTGAGGAAAGAAATACTGCACCGATCTTCCATGGTTCACCTGGTTCTAATCATTGCCTTGGTTGGTTGGTCCTCTTTGCTCCTGCACGCCGGAGAGGGAGTATGGACGAGCATTGGACCTGAAGGGGGCAGAGTTTTTCAACTTTGGGTTCATCCCACAAATCCCAATATTATTTTTGCGACGACGGGAGTCGGGCTCTATACATCATCCGATGGTGGAAGCCATTGGGGTATTGTGACCAACGGATTGGAGAGAAAGTCCATTTCATTCTTTGCCGCTGATCCTGCTGACTTCAACCACCTTCTCGTCGGATCGGATGCTTGCTATCAGAGTGTTGACGGAGGCACCACCTGGAGCTTGGCGGGCCAGAACATGAGTTTTTCGGCCGTGGCGTTTAGTCCCACAAACCGTAACATGGTCTATGCCATTAGCTCTTCGGATCAGAACTTTTATAAAAGCCTGGATGGAGGGTCCACTTGGGTTTCAAATAACGATTCCACATTAGGCTACCCCAATGTAATAGCGATTGATTCGACGGATTCAAATACTCTTTACCTTGGAAATAACCAAGGAGTTTTCACAAGCACGGATGCTGGAACTCATTGGACAAAGTGCGGAAATAGCGGCATCGTTGGCACGGCTTCTGCCATCTTGATTGATCCTTCTTCCCATCAAACTCTCTATGTGGGGGGCAGCAGCGGCATTATCAAGAGCACTGATAAAGGGGATACTTGGATCTCAATAAGCCAAGGGATAGGCAATTCCATGATTTGGAGAATGGCGATTGATCCCTCTCATTCCAATATTTTATATGCGGGAGGCTATAACGGATTATTCAAGACGACGGATGGGGGAGAGAAATGGAATGTCATTCCTATCGAAGGATTGAAAGCCTCCTCCCTAGCTGTTGCTGCTTCTGCTCCGAATACCCTGTTTGTAGGGGACGATAATGCCAAGGGTATCTTTAAGAGCGTGGATGGTGGAAACTCCTGGAATGCTGTAAACACGGGATTCGTGGCAACCAATGTACAAGCTCTCGCTCAAAATCCCTTCGATCCCAAAGTCCTTCTTGCATTCGTAAGAGGAGAAGGCCTCTTTAAGACGGTTGATGGCGGAAAACACTGGATCCGGTGGGGAACACTATCATTGGATTCGAGTATCCTTTATTCATATCGGTTTCGATGGGATTCCGCGAATCGGGATGTTCTTTATGTTTTTGGGTATGGACTGGTCTCTAAGAGCATCGATGGAGGTTTAACTTGGAAAACAATCCTTGATGCCGGGGCATTTTCAGGCCTTGCCATTGATCCTCGAAATCCAAACAACCTTATTGTCGCGGCAGGTGATCCATACAATCAATACTGTTGCAGAAATGGAATATATAAAAGTGAGGATGGTGGTCAAACCTGGCAGGAGTCCAACAATGGAGTGCCGGACCAAGACTTGCAGGGCCGAAAAATAAGTACCCTGTCGATGGATCCACAAAATCCTGATGTTTTATACTTTATCAACAGTAATGGAGCTCTGTATGGCAGTGAGGATATGGGTCTAACCTGGAAACAGATCAGTCAGAAATTCGATTTTTATCAGCGACCGGTGAACCTTTTCGTCGATCCCAACAATTCCAGCACGATATATGTTTATGCAGTGTTTGAATATATTTACAAGAGCATGGATAAAGGCCGCCATTTTCGTTCTTTTGCGATCAATGGAAGCGCGGGTGCCTCATTCCCAATCCTTGCTCTCGATCCACTCAACCCCGATATTCTTTACGCTGGGACAGATATCAGAGGAGTATATCGAAGTTCTGACGGTGGAAGCTTATGGGTTCCGATCAACACAGGATTGGCAAATGCGGGAATTACATCACTGTTTTTCGATGCGGATGATTCTTCCACTCTCTTGGCGGCCACTAGTGGGGGCGGGGTCTATTCCTTGACTCTTAAGCAAGAGCCTGCATCCCTGTTGTCCATTGTCTCTCCTGTCGAAGGTGAAAGGTTGGAAGTTGGATCCGCTCGGATGATTGAGTGGAATTCCACGGGAGATATCAGCGAAGTTAAACTAGAAATCTCTCTTGATGATGGTGTCACGTTTTCCACACTTGTCAGTGCCCTTCCCAATAAAGGGTCGTATTGGTGGATTATTCCAAATACACCCTCCACTCAAGTGAAAATTCGGATCTCGGATGTAGAGGGCAAGGCCGCGGCCGCCAGCGCGGGCAGCTTTTCCATCGCCCTTCCGGCTGTGGCTACGACGATTAAAATCGATTCCCCATCACCCGGCGCTATTGTAAGCGGAACAGTCACTCTGAACGGCTCAGTTAGCGGCAGCAGCAATGTCGGAATGATTTACTTTTATGTTGATACCTACAATTGGGTTGGTGGTACCCAGGCGGCTGCAGATGGAACCTTTTCGTTTCAGTGGGACACAGCCAAGGTTTATTCGGGCGCCCATAAACTTCTGATTGAAGCCAATAGTTCGGATGCGTTGGTTTTAGCAATGACGCAATTCCAGATTACTGTCGCGGACTCAAAACCAGATTGGCCAATCACATGGGTATTGCCTTCCAGTGCCAGAGCCGCTGGAGTCGGTGGGGCTTTTTACACGACCGATTTGACGATAGCCAATACCGGGATTTTGGATGCCTCTTTCACTTTGAAATTCCTAGGCCATGATGTGGATGGAACCAATGGCCCGGAAAAGACCATGACGATTGGCGCAGGAAAGTCGCTGGCTTATGCTGATGTTCTGCAATCCGTTTTTGGCTTGGAATCAGGATACGGTGCCATCTATGTGACTTCAAATAATTCTGACCTTATTCTGACGGGCCAGACGTCGACTCCGGGAGGTGGGGGGACTTATGGACAAAGTGTTCCCGGCATGTTAACTGGCATGCGGGAAGAATTTCTGAACACAATTTGCGGAATCCGCGAAGATCAAGCCTTTAGAAGCAATTTAATCATGGCCAATCTGAGCACTGTGGAAAGAAAGGTGGATATCGGTCTGATCGACGAGATGGGATTGGTCCTTGCCGCCAAGAGCTATAAAATTCCTCCCATGGGGATGACGCAGGTGAATCGGATTGTGCGAGATTTGGGAGTGGCGTCCAATATTTCCTCGGCGCGCCTCTTTTTATCTTCAAAATTTCAATATGGATATGGCGCATTTGCCGCCTATGTCTCATTAATCGATAACATAACGAATGATCCACGCACTTTATTGTCGCAGATCGATTACTCCGCTTCATCGGACAGCTGGATATTGCCTTCCAGTGCGCGCGCGGCCGGAGTCAACGGCGCCTTTTACACAACGGACTTGTCCATTGCCAATATCGGTGTAACCGATGCCCGCTGTGTATTGCGGTTTTTGGGCCATGACGTCGATGGCCGGTCCGCCCCTAAATTTCCATTTGAATTGACACCTGGCACATCCTTAAAGCTAACGGATGTGCTGCAGTCTGCCTTTGGCCTCCAGTCCGGATATGGCGCTATCCGGCTCTCCACGACGGATCCGGATCTTGCCATAAGCAGCCAGACCTCCACCCCCAGCGGGGATGGGACTTTCGGACAAAGTGTTCCCGCATACACAGCATTAGATTTGATTGATGAGAATTTGCCCCGTTCTATCTGTGCGATTCGGGAGGACGACAGTTTCCGGACGAATTTAGTGTTGACCAATGCCGTGGAACAGCCCGTAGTTGTGGATGTGAAACTCAGTTCCGGGGATGGCGCTCTTTTAGGGACTCGCCAGGTGACATTGCCCCCATGGGGGATGACTCAACTTTCCCGGGTGGTCAGGCAGCTTGGGGTTTCTTCGGACCTGTCAAACGCCCGGCTGCAACTGTCAACCACGACTGCCGGCGCATCTTTTGCTGCATATGCCTCGGTGATCGATAATGTCACGAATGACCCGAGGACATTGCTTCCCAGGTAGATTGAGAAGTGCCTCTACTGGAAATTTTTGGTCAAGGGGAGCTTTCGAGCCGTGGGGAGCATCGTCTTAGCCGCGCCTGCCTGTTTTTCCGCATACCACCTTTATAACATCGCAAATATAAAAGAATGAGAATCCCCCTCATTTTCCGAGATATAATATGCGCATAATCAATTCCATTTCTGCGGGAGAGAATCCATGAAACGGACTCCTCATCTGGTGCTCGCGCTCATCTGTCTGTTGGGACCAAGTCTGGTTGAGGCCAAAGACAAATGGATCAGCCTTCAATCCAGCAATTTTTCTCTACTCGGAAATGTCGGAGAAAAGGAACTCCGGCAAGTCGCGGGGAATCTGGAATAATTCCGCAATGCGTTTTCACAGCTTTTTAATCTTAGGGGTCCCCATTCTCCCGTGCCGATTCGGGTAATTGCCTTTAAAAACGACAGCTCCTATATGCCCTTTAAACCACTCTATCAAGGGAAACCCCTTAACATCAGTGGTTACTTTCAGCCGGGCCGCGAAGTGAATTACATTACGCTCACACTGAATTATTCCGCGGAAAATCCCTTTGAGATCATTTACCACGAATACGTTCATCAATTGAAGCACAATGAGAATGACAATGTGCCAATCTGGCTGGGGGAAGGCATGGCCGAGCTTTACAGCACTTTTACAACGCCGGGTAATTCGCGCGAAGTGACGCTCGGCAAACCCAAGTCTGGGCATGTTGACCTGCTCCGGAAAAATAAATTCCTCCCTCTGGGGCAGTTGTTTCAGGCGAGCCATGACTCCCGGGAATACAATGAAAAGGACAAGCAGAGCATCTTTTACGCGGAGTCTTGGGCCTTGGTACACTATTTGGTCCTCGGAAATCAAGGCAAAAGACAACCCCAATTGGCCAAATTTTTGATTGGACTCGTTAAGGGGAAACCTGAAGCGGAGGCCTTTCGCGACGCTTTCCTCTGCGATTATGCGGCGATGGAAAAAGAACTCCGGCAATACATTGGACGAGACCTTTATCCAGTGCGGGTTTACACGCTCCGGGATCCGTTGGAGAAAACAGAGCTGGCTCCGGCCCGCCCCCTGGGTGAGGTGGAGGTGGCATATAATTTGGGGGACTTGTTGCTTCACGGCAACCGGCCGGAGGAGGCTCAAAACTACCTGAAACAGGCGCTCAGCCTCGATCCGCTTTTTGCCCCGGCACATGCTTCACTTGGGAAGTATTATGCGGAGCAAAAGAACTGGGAAAAGGCCAGGGAGCAACTGGAAGAGGCCATAAGCCAGGACTCCAAAGATTTCCTTGTTCCCTTTGTTTATGCCGAAACGGTGGTCACATTGGAGAGCGGCAAAGAAACCGTCAAGGAGCGCTTTTCTGATGAGACGATTTCCCGTGTCTTCAGCCAGCTCAGAAAAACCATGCAGTTGGCTCCTGATTTTGTGGAATCCTACAATCTTTATGGTTATGTGAGCCTCTCCACTGGGAAGGATATGGACGGGGCAATTGCTAATTTGAAAAAAGCCAACTCCCTGGCGCCAGGCCGGTCTGACATTGCCTTCAACCTGGCCAATCTTTATTCGCGGAAAGAAGATGTGGCCTCCGCTAAAATTTGGTTAATCCCCCTGTCTCGCAATGCCAATGAAACGGGGATCTCTCTGCAAGCTCGCACACTCTTGGATCAGATTCAACAGAACGAAGAACTAAATGCACGGATGGAAAAGGTTCGCCAAGAAATGGAGGCGGAGAGGGCAAAAGCCACTGCCGAGTCAATCCCGGAGAAGTCACAGCGCTTGGCGAGAGTTGACAACCAGACCGATAAGCCGCGATTAATCCGCGCGGATGAAGTCTCAAGAAAGCCACCATCCCCCAAGACCTCTGCCGTTTTCAATCCTGTACAGACGCGGTTGACCTGTTCCTCCTGCAAAAAGCTGGCGGGAATTCTGGTGGCGACTAATTGTGCGAAGAATGGGCTCGTATTTGTGATTAAGGTAGGGAGCCGTTCTTGGAAATTTCCGGTATCG
Organism: uncultured Acidobacteriota bacterium; assembly: GCA_963803155.1. Classification (GTDB taxonomy): domain Bacteria; phylum Acidobacteriota; class Terriglobia; order Versatilivoradales; family Versatilivoraceae; genus CAWDMN01. The sequence goes on along the minus strand of CAWDMN010000099.1, from coordinate 14,982 downwards.
GATCTTGAAAATCTCTTTTTCTTCAACTCCAAGGGAGAGAACCTTGGGAGCCTCACCATGAAATGTGGACCAGTGTTTCCCGTTCATGCCGTTGTAGATGAATATATGCCGTCTGAGATGGAAACGCCCGACAATCCAGGGAAGTTGATCAATGTAGTATATATGGATCGTTGAGGAAGACCCTCGATCTGGCTCAGGTTCCAACTGACTTGTTTTTTCCCCTTAGTGCGCAAAAATAAATTAACGGTGCAAAATGAACAAATGTGATTCGCCGCGAGTGTCTAGGTTGGGGGAACCACCTTCTCCCCGCTTACGTGGAGGAAGGGCCGCAGGCTTTCTTTTTTTGATCCAAGTGTTTGTTCCCGTTTCGAGCCATGATCAGAAGGACAGCTAATATATTTGCAGCTTCTTAACTGGGGAGGTCTCGCCCACGAAAGAATAGGGCAGAATCGGCCGCCAGCATGAAACCCGGCAAGGCTGCAGCTCCGAAATAGGTGTGCGTGGAGCATCCTATGTATTGTGGCGTCAATCAGGGCAGCATCAGTCAAAATTCCCACCAAACGCGGAAGCAAGCTCTCTCAGCGGCATTATCAGTCATTAATTGTCTTAATGTCTGACCGCGAAATGGGTCATTTCAAGGGAATGGGCGAAAAGAACCTCGATCTCGGGACCAATCCTCGAGACTTTGAGCTTTGCCAGAAATGATTGTCCTCTTCTCATTGAAGAGGCAGGATGGCGTCTTCCCGCGCCGCTGGATCTCCCGTTGCCGGGCCATGCCAGACGCTGCCGCCATAGGTGGTAATGTACACTTGGTTCCGATCCGACGGATCCGGGATTACCCGGTGCCCCCACTTGAAATTGTATCCCTTCAATCGAGTCCAGGTTTTGCCCCGATCGGCGGAACGGTATGCGGCTGAATCAAATCCACAAATGTAAAGAATATTGGGATCGACCGGGTCAATCGTCAAATCATAGACATGTTGCGATGCCGTAAAGAGTGGCTTCCAGGAGCTGCCTCCATCGGTGGATAGGAAGACTCCTCCACCTGTATCCTGGTTTTTTCCTTGCACGCCCCAAGCGGCCAGGTAAAGACGCTGATTGTCGGAAGGATCTACGGCAAGTCCCATCGGGCCGTTCGTTCCTGGAGGCAAATTAACCGGCGTCCAGTTTTCAGCTCCATCGACGGATTTGTAGAGTGCGCCATCCCCCGCATCCCCGATGCGCCCGCCATCGCTGCGGCGGGCCACCACCAGAAATAGAGTGCCATCCTTGATTCGAGTCAAACGCCAGGCGAAGGGCTCCGTTTGGCCGATGCCTGTATTCTTGAGTGTCCAGGATTTTCCGTTGTCAGTGGACTTATACACGCCCCGGCCAAATCCGCTGGCATATAAAGTACGTTTCCCGACAGGGCTTTTGGGATCCAACAAGATGTGCGTGACCGAAGTTTCAGGCATACCTTCATTGGAAAGCGTCCAATGCTTGCCGCCATCCTCAGAGATTGCCACGCCGCCTTGGAATTTGGATGGGGAAGTACGCCTCCACATTTTGGGCCTCGGCAAATCATGGTTTGCGCCAAATGCTCCCCACATGAGGCCCTTTACCTTCGGATCATGTTCCACCCAATAAGTTGTATTGCGCCATCGGTTGGGGATTCCTTCAGTCGATCCAGTCCAGGTCTGTCCGCCATCGTTACTCTGAAAGAGCCCGATATCGGTATATGTGATGTACATGTGCCGTGTATTAAATGGGTCAAAATGGACGCCATAACAGGTGGTGACGTCTAAGCCCCGAGTTGCCCAGCGATTTTCCCCTTTGTCGACGGAGTTGACTTGCTGCCAATTTTTGCCGCCATCCTTCGTGAAATAAGTGCGGAAGAGATCGGTGGCATAACAGATGTTGGGATCTCGCGGAGCCACGCCAAGGGAGTATGGCGCGTCAAACCAGATGCTTGGCCTGCCATCAACTGCCCGCTCCTCGATCCAGGAACCTGCAAGGTTGGATGAGGGGCCATTCGATTCCCGGTGGACAATCGTCCAATGTTCTCCGCCGTCCATCGTCTTGGCAATGCCGTTAAAAGAGTCTTCCGGACCGGCGCCGAGATGAAGTCCTCTGAATCCTAAATAGGAAGTGGAAGGTTCATATTGGGCACAACTGATGGCGTTAAATTGGGGAGGCCTGCCGCTTCCCGGCTGATAAAGCCCCTCTAGAAGTCCCGGCGTCACGTTCGACCAGTTTTCCCCGAAATCCTTCGAAGTATATACGCCGCCAGAGAGTTCTTTCCCATTCCAGGTGGAAGCGGTAGTGGCATAGATTCGGGTGATTTTGCCATCGGCGCTTGTTCCTGCGCTGGCCATTTGAATTGGCCCTCCCGGAGGTCCAGGTTTTGACTGCCATTGATCGCCGGACTTTAGGAAAACACCATTTTCCGACACGACTGCCAGACTTGCCGATTTGCCTGCCGCGCTGGCTCCGGCATGAATGAGATGGATTCGCCCAGCGGGGAATTCAGGCAACGGATTCCAGCTATCTCCTCCATCAGTGGAACTCAAAATTCGAGCCGGAAGACCTCTGGCTGGAGATCCACCGAATCCGATAAAAATTTTGCGGCTGTCGACAGGATCCACCGTGATGGCTTGAATCTGAACCTCCTGTCCGCTGTATGGGTATGACAAATCATCGGTGGTCAGGAAATAGTCGGCGTGGTCTCCGCACATGTGCTCTTCACACTTCTTCTTGGGATTTGGGAACAACATTTGCCAGGTCTGGCCGGAATCCCGGCTGCGCCAAAGAGCCGCATTTCCGGCATAAATGACCGAGGATTGGCGAGGATCGAATGCGAAGGTGGAAATGCCCGCCCTCAGATTGAACATGCGCCAGCTTTGGCCGCCGTCATGGGTGATGTAGCCACCCGTCATGTCGCAATGCTCCACCACCCAGCCCGAATTGTGAGGGCTGATTGTGGGCGCGATCATGGTTCCTCCCCCTCCAGGCCCAATGATTCTCCACTGATCGAACCGAGGTGCAGGGCCGGGAATTTCGGAAGCGAGGAGCAACGGCAAAAAAAAAGTAAAAGCAGAAGATAAGACCAACAGACAAACTAGACCTGCGCGTTGAGCAAACATTCGCCCGAATCCCGTATTCATGACTCACCTCACATAAGAATTTCCGCTGGCTTCTTTGAGCCTTCTTCAGCCTTGATAATCCCCGGCTGCAGGCTGGAGATTATCGCAGAGTCGACAATATCGTGAAAAGGAAAATGCGAGAATTTCACCGACAAAGTTCAGGGGAACCTGTCCACTTTTGTCTCCTCCTTGAACTCCTCGTCTTGCGGCGGCTGGTGATCGCCTGCGCCGCGGAGCTGTGTCAGCGAATCCGCTGCTTACGGCAGCGTAGCGGGATGAGAGCATCCCGACTCCAAAGGCCGCGGTATGAGTTCAAGTCCCGCATCCAAGATGACAGTCTGAATCCAGACTGCCCAGGCGCAACATGACATTTTCATCATGTTGCGTTGACGGTCCCTCTTTTTGTTCGGATGGAAGCGATCTGAATGTCTCGGTTGCTGAGGAGAAAATAGAATTCCTGAACGATCGAAACTCGCGAAACCTCAGAAATGCAAAACAGGCAATTGATAAACGATAGGAAGGGAATTGCCGTCAGGAAAAATACTCTGACGTTTCATTTATCAATTGCCTGTAGCGGGCTCTAATAAATTGTATAAGAACTGGAGCGGGAAACGGGATTTGAACCCGCGACTTCAACCTTGGCAAGGTTGCACTCTACCGCTGAGTTATTCCCGCAACCAAGGGAGATATTAGTCAGGCGAGGCTGAAAAGTCAAGGCGGTTTTTTCTCGCTCCAGCCGCAATTTCCGCTCGGGAATTTTTGGATTCCAAAGTCTTTTCGAGAACTCTGGAACTCGGGCGGGATCAAATTTTTGTGGCCACAAGAGTAAGGGCAACCCCCGCTGGCAATTTCGAAATTGCCATGGTTGAGGTCATCGGATCATTTGTTACGACGAACCCCAATAAACATCTTTCGTCCGGCAATGGATTTTTTCCTCAACTCAGGCGGAAGGTCTCTTCGCAAAGGACGAGAATCAGCGGGCTGAATCACGGAAGGCCCCTTTGATCAATTCAATCCTGGGGCATTGCAGGGCGTCTCGGATGCTGACGACATCAAACCGAAAATTAACGTCATGGAGTTTGTGCCGGATTCTGTACTCTTTTGCCAGTCGGCAAATCTGTCTCTGTTTTTTATAATGGACAGCATCCACAGGCAGCCCACGAGAACTCCCCGAACGGTATTTCACTTCGATGAAGGCCAGGAATTCTCCGTCCCATCCAATCAGATCAATCTCGCCATACCGCCGACGATAATTGCGCGCGACTATGCGGTATCCCTGTTTTCTCAAAAAACGATAGGCGGCTTCCTCGGCATTGGTTCCTGATTGACGTGTCGAGAGGGGTTTTTGAGGCGTGGGGGAATGCCGGGAGGCCGGGTTCCAAACTGCACGGACGATTTTTTTCAACCATCCCCACATATTACATCCTTATTGAAGTGATGGCAGATTGGGCTCCCGGCTGGAACCCGTGCCGAGTGTGCGGTTTCAGTCAACTTTTTCCCTTAGAATCCATTTGAGGCCGACCGGTCCGATTGGAGGATTTTCCGCGGGCTCATGAGACACAGATCAATACGGAGAGTCGATTACGATCCCACTCGTCCCGCATAAGTTACTCCAAAGGGTTGATCTCGGCCAAAGTCTCATCGAGAATTTCCAGCGCCATTTCCGCCTGTTCGTGATTCACGATCAGCGGTGGCATCAACCGGATGGTATTTTCCCCGCACCCTAACAGTAGCAAACCTTTCTCAAAAGCATGGCGAACTACAGCGTCTCGCCATTGTTGTGCCCGCTCTTTCGTCTCCCGGTCTTTGACCAATTCGATTCCAATCATTAATCCCAGACCGCGAACTTCTCCGATCATGGGATAGCGCTCCGACATTCGGTTCAATCGTTGAAGCAGGAAGGCGCCAACTTCCGCGGCGTTTTGAACCAGCTCCTCCTCCAGCAATCCAATGGTTCGCAGGGCGGCGGCGCAACTCACGGGATTCCCCCCGAAAGTAGAGGCATGAGATCCCGGTTCCCATTGCATTAATTCAGCGCGGGCCACAATGGCGCTTAAGGGCAGCCCGGAAGCAATCCCTTTGGCCATCGCTATGATGTCGGGCTCCAGGTTGAAATGATTTACGGCAAACATTTTCCCGGTCCGGCCCATCCCCGATTGAACCTCATCGGCAATTAGCAATATGCCATGCTTCTTGGAAATTCTCTTCAGACCATCAAAGAAAGACTGCGGGGGAACGACGTAGCCACCTTCTCCCTGAACAGGTTCAAAAATGATGGCGGCGACTTCTTCCGGATTCACGAGAGTCTTGAACAGCACCTCTTCCAGGTAATGAATTGAGCAGTTGCAAACGCCATCGGGGTGTGCGGTTGGACACCGGTAGGCATGCGGAAAGGGGATATGAGTGACACCCTCCAGCAAGGGTCCAAAACCCTTGCGCTGTACTGCCTTGCTGGCCGTCAGCGAGAGTGCGCCGCAGGTTCTTCCATGAAACGAATTGAGAAATGCGATGAATCTATGCCGCCGGGTGGCGTAACGGGCCAATTTGAGGGCGGCCTCAATGGCCTCCGTTCCGGAGTTCCCGAAATAGACTTTTTTCGGGAATGTCCCAGGAGTGATTGCCGTCAATCTCTCAGCCAATTCCACCATGAGAGGATAATAAAAATCGGTTCCTGAGATGTGGAGTAATTGAGTGGCCTGCCGTTGAATCGCTTGGACAATCTCAGGGTGACAATGGCCCGTGGAACAGGTGGCAATTCCCGCGCTGAAATCCAGGAATCGATTTCCATCGACATCAGTCACCACCATTCCTTTCCCGGAGGCTACGACAAGAGGGTATGGGCGACTGTAAGAAGGAGAGATATATTTCCGATCCATTTCCAGAAAGGTTTGAGCCCGGGGACCGGGTAGAGGAGTCTGGATGCTGATCCATGGATTTGATTTCATGATCGATCACTCCGCACAGAATAATATTTTGGGTGAAATTACGAGTCGATTTCCGAAAGGGCAAGGAACACCAAAGATTATTTGGCGAACAAGAAAAAAGTTAGGAGAGGAGAAGCCATCTTCTCCGGCCAATATCGATGGTGGCAAGGAACTAGGCAGCTCTGAACAAGCCCGGGCGAGCCTGGCAGGGCAGAAAACGGAAGAAGAAAAGAAAAAACAATCCAGAGGAAGGACGCAGATGGTTTAGCATTTTTTCCATCGAACACCTTCCCGAGTATCCTCGATAATGTACCCCATGGCTAATATTTTGCCACGGATTTCGTCAGCCAGGGCGAAGTTTTTTCCCCGGCGCGCCAGATTTCTCTGTTCGATCAAGTCCTGGATCTGCTGGTCCAGATTCAGTTGAACGGGTTTCCAGAACTGCAGGACTCCATTCATCTTCTCCAGAGTCTCCAGCAAAATCGAAACATTTTCGGTTGCGCATTCTCCGGAAGCCATCAGAGTGTTGGCTTCCCGAACCAAATCAAAAATAGAAGCCAAAGCCTGCGCGGTGTTCAAATCGTCATCCATGGCTTGTTCGAATTCTTGAAGGGCCTGGCGAATTCGGGCGGAAAAGTGAGCATTTTCGCCCTCGGGAAATTTCTCCGTCAACAACCGCAGCTGCAATTCTCGCAATCGCTTCAAGGCGCTTTCCGATTGATGCAATGCATCGTCGCTGAAGTTCAGCTTGCGTCGATAAGGGACGCTGGCGAGAGTATAACGGATAGCCAGTGGGTCAATCCCGCGCTGTAGCAAGTCACGCAACGTAAAATAATTCCCCTTGGATTTCGACATCTTTTCGCCGTTGACAATCAAGTGTTCCCCGTGAACCCAGTAACGGACAAAAGGTTTCCCCGTGGCGGCTTCGCTTTGGGCAATTTCGTTTTCATGGTGCGGAAAGATCAAGTCCACTGCGCCGCAGTGTAAATCAAAGGTCTCTCCCAGGTATTTGAGGCTCATGGCGGAACATTCAATGTGCCAGCCGGGACGGCCCGGTCCAAAGGGAGATTCCCAAAATGGTTCTCCCGGCTTGGAGGCTTTCCAGAGGACGAAATCGCGGGCATCTTGTTTTTCATACTCATCCACGTCTACGCTGGCTCCCGTCAGAATACCGTCAACATTTAGTTTGGAGAGCCGGCCATAATTTTCAAAATGAGAAATACTGAAATAAACCGATCCCTCTTTTTCGTAAGTGTAGCCTTTGTTTTTTAAACGGCTGATCAGATCGATCATCTCCGGGATGTGGGTGGTGGCGTGCGAAACGACTTCTGGCCGGTCGATTTGGAGTTGGTCGCAATCTTCAAAGAAAGCAGAGGTAAACTGTTTTGTATACTCTTTGAGCCGAATAGGGTCTTGAGCATGAGAATCGCGGATTGTCTTATCATCCACATCGGTGATGTTCATCACATGTTTTACTTCGAATCCCTTAAATCGAAGGTACCGCTTTAGTACGTCCTCGAATACAAATGTACGGAAATTCCCAATGTGAGCAAAGGCATAAACGGTGGGGCCACAGGCATACATGCGCACTAGATTCCCTTCCAGCGGTCGGAATTCCTCCAGCTTATCAGTCAGCGTATTATAGATGTTCAGCACGGCGCACCTGTCCTTTCGCCAAGATTATACCCGAGGATGGATTTGCCAATGTGGAAAAATGAATTTTGGGATACGATGACCTAAACTGGCAAGAAGATATTCCCAAGTCGTTGCGAATTCGTGCTGCGTCATCAAGTATGGAGTTGCCACGCCCAATCAACGCCTCCAGCCTTTGGCCGCTCACTCCCGAAGATTTCCATCACGAATATTCTAAATGAAAATAATCCGGCGATATGTTCAAATACGGAGTCATTCTTCCGGTGTCTCTTCGCCGGGATTAATAAATAATGATGAGCGAGTAATCAGTGAATCAGCTGGTCCAAGAGCCTCCATCGACAAAAAAAGACAGCGAGATTTCCTGGACTGGTTTGCTGCACCTTTCCATTGTATATGTGGTTTGGGGCAGCACCTATCTTGCGATTCGAGTGGGAGTCCGTCCAGAAGGAGGTTTTCCACCCTTTTTATTTGGAGCACTCCGCGTTGTTCTGGCTGGATTGGCTCTTCTCCTTTGGGCCTGGGGGGCAGGCGAGAGAATTCGGTTGGTTCGGCGGGAGCTTCAAGTTCTGGCGTTGTCGGGATTATTGCTCTGGACCGGGGGGAATGGACTTTTACTTTGGGCAGAACAACGAATTGAATCCGGGTATGCTGCCCTATTGGTTGGCGCCACACCAATCTGGGTTGCCATTCTGGAATCCTTTCTGGACCGAAGCTTGCCAGGAGTGTTATTGCTGGGTTCGTTGCTGACCGGTTTTGCGGGAGCGGGATTGCTGAGCTATCCGTCATGGTCCCAGGGTCGTCCCGCGGAACTATGGCCGGCGCTGGCACTCATGGCGAGTTCGCTTTGTTGGAGCGCTGGTTCGATCATTCATCGGCGATGTCCTCTGGAAATTCGCCCTCGTGTAGCCGCAGCCTATCAACATCTTCTTGGGTGTGCCGGTTTCCTAACCGTTAGTTTTGCCAGCCGGGAATCCTGGCCTTCACCATCCCCAGCCGCGTGGGGAGCTTTAGTCTATTTATTATTGTTGGGATCCGTTCTTGCTTACACCTCTTACTTGCGGGCTCTGAAGCTGCTCCCCACGCGGGTGGTGTTTACGTATGCTTACGTGAATCCCGTAATAGCCGTTTTCCTCGGATGGCTTCTCTTGAATGAAGCAGTCACTCTTTGGACTTTCGCCGGGGCAATCCTGGTATTGCTGGGTGTTTCAGGGATTTTTGCCGGGAAGCAACGGCAGAACCATTGAAAGTTCTCTCCGCGCCATTTCCACATTTTATGATTGCAGATTTTCAACCAGAGTTGGAGATAAAGATCCGCGGAAGCTCAGAATAGGCAAGAGAGCCGCGCCTATTACGTTGACCTGAATGAACGGAGAAAATGAGAGGCAAAACTATGAAGGGATGAATTTATTTAAAATTCAAATTCGAAAAGATTTCCTTGGCGGACTCATAGCGATGTTTTCCCTGCCTCGCTGACTTGGGATATTTTGACCGCATTATTTTCGGCTAGGTGGGTTTCTTCCTGCGATCGGCAGCTGACTTCCTGCGATCGGGCATCCCGTTGCGCCGGTCCTCATCGCGATCCGGCCTTTTCATGACAGCCATCCCAGCGCCGCGATCGCCGGCAAAGTAAGATACAAGTTCCCAATTGACCTTGCCCAGTTCCATGAGCCGCCGTTCAATCGCTCTCGGTTCGAGGGTAATGAGTTCAATGACCTTGTACTCCCATTGCATACCAATCGCTCCTTATCACGCGCTAATTTGAATTAAGAATGCCCAACTCCACAATTGTTGATGTTGAATTTTTGGGGTGGTGTTTTAATCCTCGATGGATATGCAACACGGGACCCAATATCCACCCTGCGGGATGCTGAGTCATGCAAAACAAGGCATGGGTGCCCTTTCCACCTCAACGATCTTCCTTAGAGGGTAATGGGAGATCGTCAAATCGCCTCCCCCCTTTTCTTGCTGCGTCTTTGAGGTGCACCATAGTTTCCGAATACTTCGGTCTGGTTATGGCATCATGAAACTGTCTCACTGGAAGCTTCGAATTGCTCTAGCTTCATCGTCGAAGACTTCAAAAACCGTGAGCAATTTCGTGATCGAGAGAAGATCATGCACCTTTTTGGTCAAATTCAAGAGCTTCAATTTTCCGCCTCGTTTGGAGAAATTAGTAAAACCACTCACCAGTTCTCCCAGGCCGGAACTATCGATGTAGGACACATCCGACAAGTTTAGAAGCACCTTTGTATGGTTGCTCTGCAAAAGGGAGCGAAGAGCTTCACGCAGGATAGAAGTCTCTTCCCCTATGGTGATGCGGCCTGTCAGGTCAACGATGTGAACCTCTTCCACTTTGCGAACATTAGCCAAAATGGTCACAGAAGACTCCTCATCAGATGCGATTGCCAAAAATTCCACCCTGATCTCTTGGGGAATCAACCTCCGAGCTTTTTAGTGAAGCGTACCCGAGTCCCCTGGTTGGGGATGTAATCCAACGAAAAGTCATCCATAAAAGAGCGCACCAGAAAAATTCCCCGGCCGGAAGATTTTAATAAATTTTCAGGATTGCATGGATCCGGGAGATGGTCGAAATCGAATCCGTTGCCCTCATCTTCTATTTGAACCTGAAAATTTTCCTTGTCGAATCGATATTCGATGTTGACAAATTTGCCTAAGTCACATCTATTCCCATGTTGAATGGCATTGGAGACGATCTCCCGAATTGACATTTCGATGAAGTACCCTTGATCGGCGGTACATCCCGCCAGGGTCGTCAAATCGTTAGTTAAGCTTTCGACTAACTCCGTATAGTCCAAATTGCTTTGAAATCGAATCGTTAAAGTGGATTCTCTGGTTTCCATTCGGTTGAGGTAGGCCGATTAAATTCGAACTGCAAATCTATCAGTAGCATACGGGTTCAGATTTGTCAAGGTGTTCCCCCCGTGTTCATCCATGTACCAAGTTCTGGATAAGGATTATGAGGCAAAATGAGCCTTTGCAATCAATGCGGTCTTCCTGGTTGGTCTTGGAGGTAGTCTCGGTTCTGAAGTCGATTGAGCGGGTTGCATGGTCATATTTTTCCCCACTCCCCCAATACTTCAGATTCTGCTTCAAATTCTTGACGCGCAATAAGATTGGGGGTAATCTTCAGAATTGATTGGCTGCATATCCCTCTAGTGAGTTCCCATCCATCATGGTGGCTGCTATCCGAGAATCACAAGGTCAACAAAAGTTAGAATCGTGTGTTCATAGAATTTCGGCTGCCGGCGATTTGCCAGCTTTTGCCAATGATGTCTATGAATTGACTACGACAATGGCCGATCAGGAGACCTCGCTCAGCCGATTAGCCAATATTATTTTGCGCAACGTCAGCCTTACGGCCAAGCTGCTTCGGTTGGTCAACTCTGCATATTTCAACCGTTCAGGACGTCAAATTCTCAGCGTTTCCACCGCAGTCACGCTGTTGGGATGGAATACCATTCGAGATTTAGCGGTGGGTCTCATGCTGTTTGATCAGTTCCAAAAGCAGGGAAACGGCACCAAAGAAATGGTTTTGATAACGCTTCTGACCGCGAATCATTCCAAAGAATTGTCCCACCGGATCCGTTATCCCCGAATAGAGGAGGCCTATCTCTGCGGGATGTTTGCCAGTCTGGGAGAATTGCTTATCGCTCATTTCTTTTCTTCGAAGTACGCAAAAATCCGCGAGATGATCAAGGCTCAAGGGATAACCGATTATGATGCCTGTCATCAGGAATTCGGGTTCAGCTATGAAGATCTTGGCAAAGCAATGGTAAAACACTGGAAACTTCCCGACAAACTCTGTGGCGGAATGTCTCATGTGGAACGCTTTGCTGCCCGCTCAACCCACGAGAACGATATGTTGTTCCTTATCACCTCCTTCAGCCGCGCGCTTTCTACAGCGGTTTATCGCGAAGATCCCGCCAAGGCAGGAGAGAGGATCAATTATCTTTTGGAGCGTTTCGGAGCGGCGCTAAGTCTGAATGAAATCAGTCTCAATGGAATATTGAGAGACGCCTTGGCCGATACTAAGGAACTCTTCAGTATCGCGAAAATCTCCATTGGCGAATTGAAACTGGACGAACACATCGAAAATGCCATGGCCAACCTCTTGACTGAGCCTCCGGCGGAACACAGTATGCAGGCCAAACCAGATATTATTTCAGATAAAGGGACGGAACAAGAGGCGCAGTTTTCCGATTTGACGCGCGAAGTGGAAGCCGTGTTGGAGTCTGGTGAAGATTACCCCCTCAATGATCTGATTATCATGTTCCTGGAAGCGATTTATCGCGGTGTGGGTTGTGACCGCGTTTTATTTTGCCTGTTGGAACAAGATCGGTCACATGTCCAAGGTCGCATGGGGATTGGAGAGGGGGCAGATGAATTGCTCCCCGATTTTCGCTTTCCCGTCTCACTTTTGAGCGGACCGGTCGGCTCCGCCCTAGTGGGGAAAAAAGACTTGTTTGTGGAAGATATCGAATTGACCCGCTACAGCCAATCGCAATATGCCGAGTTGCTTAAGGCACGGGGATTTGCTGTTTGCCCGTTGCTGATTGACAATATCGTCATCGGATGCTTTTATCTGGATCGATTGCACGCCCCCTTGAAGGTTTCTGACCGGAGCAAAGAGATTCTCTTGCGATTGCGCAACCACGCCGCGGATATCATTGAAAAAAAACGCAAACAACGCACATAAATAACCGGCTCATGGAGAGATCCCCTTTCTCCAGTTTCCATTAACGCCACCACCTGCTATTTTGGTATTCTAGATTCCTGCAAGAGCGGTTCGTGACGGGCCTAAGATCCAATTGTCCTCAGAGGTTTTGAGCATTTGGCCTATTCCCCCCGAGGGAGCATCTAGGATGAGATTATCAAGTTGTGCAGCCTTGGTGACCGGCACTCGCCGGATTGGTGGAACTGTCGCATTGCATTTGTCGCGGGCGGGAGCTCGTGTAGCCTTGATCTATCGCCATTCAAAACGTGAAGCGGAAAGAGTGCTACACCAAATTGAGACGGAAGGTGGACAGGCCCTTTTGCTCCAGGCAGACCTAACCATACGCGATGAAGTAGGCGCCGCCGTGCAACATCTGCGGGAAAAATGGGGAGAGATTGATGTCATGGTTCATGCGGCCTCAGTCTATCAATCCAAGCAATTCGACGATCTCGATCTGAAGGATTGGGAGGATCATATAGAGGGCAACTTAAAAAGTTCGTTTTTATGTGCGCAAGCTGTTATTCCCGGCATGCGCCGCCGTGGGCAGGGACGAATTGTCTTTTTTTCCGACTGGGTGGCGGCCAGCGGGAGACCAAGATACAGGGGCTACCTTCCCTATTATGTGTCCAAAATGGGAGTGATTGGCTTGACTCAAGCTTTGGCTTTGGAGCTTGCTGGCGATCAAATCCTCGTCAACGCAATCGCTCCCGGCCCAATTGTTCCTCCTCCTGGATTGACTGAAGAAGAGATTCAAGAAGTAAATCGAGCGACACCGGTGGGGCGTTGGGGAGGAGAGGAGGAAATCGCCAAAATCGTACTGAGTTTGATTGAAAGCGATTTCATCACGGGAGAATGCATCCGGGTTGATGGAGGAAGGCATGTTTACTAACTGGGTGGCGCTTGCAGCTTCAACGAATCCGGAAACCGCCAGATGGACTGCCCTTTATTCATCATTATAGAGCGCTTTTAAAATGCATTTTCCCTTTATATGGGACCGAATTCTCTGTTGTAGTACCGTACTTATGCGGTTATTGAGCGGCCACATCTAGGCATCACCTGGAACGAAGACAATTCGGCGGAGACTCTATTTGTGCCGCCTTCAGTAGGTCTCAAAGAGGAGGATGGAACCCTAATGCGATTAATCGTCACTGGAGGAGCAGGTTTCATCGGAGCCAACTTTATAAAATTCATCATAAAGAAATATCCGGATTATGAAGTATTTAATTTGGACAAACTCACTTATGCCGGCAACTTGGCCAATCTTAAGGATCTGGAAAATCACTCGCGCTATCAGTTCTTCCGAGGTGATATTTGTGAAGCTGAACCCCTGGAAGAGATCCTGCGCCAGGGCACGGATGCCATTCTCAATTTTGCGGCGGAAACGCATGTCGACCGAAGCATAGAAGATTCCAGTGTCTTTGTACGAACTAATGTGCTGGGCACTCAAAACCTGTTGAATCTGAGCCGTCGATATCATCTGAATTCTTTCATTCAAGTGAGTACCGACGAGGTCTATGGGAGTTTGGGGCCGCAAGATTATTTTCGGGAGACTACGCCTCTCGATCCTTCCAGCCCATATTCCGCCAGCAAAACTTCCGCTGACCTGCTCGCCCTGGCCTGTTTTAAAACCTACCATCAGCCGGTCATGATTACCCGCTGTTCCAATAACTATGGCCCTTACCAGTTTCCAGAAAAATTAATTCCCCTTCTGGTTTCCAACGCTATCCACGATCAACCGCTCCCCATCTATGGCGATGGATTAAACATACGGGACTGGCTTTATGTGGAAGACCACTGTCGGGCCATCGACTTGGTGCTTCATCATGGAAGACCAGGGGAGGTCTATAATGTTGGCGGCCATAATGAACGCCAGAACCTGGACATAGCGCGGACAATTTTGCGCGCCCTGGACAAGCCAGAATCTCTGCTTTCTTTTGTGCAGGACCGCCCCGGACATGATCGGCGCTATGCCATCGATGCCACCAAAATTCAAACCGAATTGGGGTGGAAACCCTTGGTGCCTTTTAATGAGGGAGTTCTGGCCACAATCGAGTGGTACCGGAACAACCAATCCTGGGTTGAAGAGATTCGCCAAGGGGAATATCTGCGCTATTATGAAAAAATGTATCATCGGCGGGAGGAGACTCTAAAATTTGATTCCACTATTAAGTGAATCATTTATTGAAGCAGTGAAGATGAATTGCGCAGTTTTTTCCTTCCAGCATTTTGTAAATTCGGGCCTGACCTTGTATGGCAAATTAATAGGTATGAGTGAACCTTTTGCTTGCTTAATTCGCTAAATATCAAGAAGCTGAATGTCGAGGAAAGATGGTTTTGGAGGGATTTCCAAAACGGGTGAAAGCGGTTTTTTTATGTTTTCCTTCGGGTCTTTCCAGTCAATGTCACTACCCCCAATGAGAATTGAGAGGGCAAGCAAGCCTGGGATCTTCAGTATTGGCAGGTGGGATGAGGGGAGAATGATCATGTATTGGCATCGAGTAAATTGCTGGTTAAAAAAACGGGCAATTCTTTTCTTGTTTTTTATCGCCGT
>CAWDMN010000098.1:0-46721 GCA_963803155.1 uncultured Acidobacteriota bacterium | reverse complement strand
GCCGCCCACGATTCTCAGCGACCCATCCCGGTGGGCCAGGCTGCCGGAATTTGTCCAGCGGATGATGTTCCTGGATCTCATTACTTATCTGCCCGACGATATCCTTGTGAAAGTAGATCGAGCCAGCATGGGGGTGAGCCTTGAGGCGCGCGTGCCCTTGCTCGATCACCGCGTCGTCGATCCCGCGGCCCGCATTCCCCTCTCCCTGAAGATTCGCAACGGGCAGGGGAAATGGCTGCTACGGCAGCTCCTCTACCAATACGTTCCCAGGGAACTCATCGAACGCCCCAAGATGGGCTTTGGGATACCGATCAGCGACTGGTTGCGCGGCCCCCTGCGTGCGTGGGCAGAGGACCTGCTGAACGAAGACAGGCTCAGGCGCGAGGGATTCTTGCGCCCCGAGCCGATCCGGAAACTGTGGCTAGAGCATCTATCTGGCCAGCGGAACTGGCAATACCACCTCTGGGATGTGTTGATGTTCCAGGCGTGGCTCGCTGAGTCGTGCAAATCCGTGCATGCATCGATGGTTGATCGTGACGTGTTCCAGCACTGATATGAAGCACCGACGGCTGAAAATCCTTTTTGTTCTTCCTTCCTTAGGAGGCGGTGGCGCTGAAGGAACGATGGTTACCCTTCTTCGGCACCTTGATCGGTCGCACTTTGAGCCGCATTTGGCTCTCGTCAGCGCGAAGGGCCCACATCTGACTGAGGTACCGGAGGACGTGGCAGTTCATGACCTTAGGGCAGGCCGTGCGCGAATATTCTATTCCTGCCATCGTTCGGTTGGTTTGACTGCGGCCTTCAGTTATACTTTCGACGCAGGGTTACATGAATCTACTCTTGATACTTGTCAGGCCCATGTTGCCGCGAAAGTTGAGTTTGTCATTCAAGAAGTGACGGTGGCGAGCACCGAACTTCGCGCAGAATGTTCGACACGCTGTACTATGGCGATGGTCTTATCGGTGTTTGTACAAAAGGGCGGACGGGATAGTTTGCGTATCAGATTACACGCTCGATGACTTGGCTGAACAATTTGGAGTTCCTCGTAGGAAGATGGTCCGGATCTATAATCCGGTGGATGTCGGGATGATACGACGACTCGCTGATTTACATGGATATCCCTTATTCGGGCGAAGGCCCTCGACTCCTGGCGGTGGGCCGACTGTCAAGTGAAAAGGGTTATGACCTTCTCCTGGACTCATTTGCTCTCGGTTCGCAAAAGCATCCCCAATGCTCAATTAACGATCCTGGGCGAAGGACCTCTCGAATTTCAGCTCAAGGCTCGGCGGAACCGCGCTGGGCCTGACTGAAGCTGTCCATTTCGTCGGGTATAAGCGTAACCCTTATCCCTACTTCAAGCAGTCGGTTTGTTCGTTCTGCTGCTCCCACTACGAGGGTTTCGGAAACGCGCTATTGGAAGCCCTGGCCTTGGAAACGCCTGATCAGCAATGGATTGCCCGGGTAGCGTAAGGGAGATCGCAGCACACTTCCCTGGCTGTATGCTTGTGGGAAGTGAGGATGTTGCCGCTCTGGCGCGCGGGATTCTTAGGTGTTAGGCGACAACAAGTCTCACAATCGCGGATGGAGGGGACAAGGTCATTTAGAGCTGTTTGACGTGCAGCACATTACGGCCCAGTATGAAGCTCTCTTTCAGAAGGTGATTGATGCTTGTCCCGCTTGAGTTCCTTTGGCTGCCGGCCCTATCTGTCGCCATATTTGGGGCGTGGGTGATGGTTCGGCTAATGAAGACGGGGCGCCTGCTGGCGCTCTCGTTGGCATTGCTGAAGGTTGTGATCCCTCTCCTCTACTTCGCGTATTTCTTCCGGAGCGGGTGGACTTTGGTTGACGACTTGACATATTTCGAGCAGGCTCGCTTACTCCTGCTAAAAGGTAATAACCCTTTTCTGATCCTTTTTACTCAAGACGGGCGGGAGCGCCTCTTTTCCATCGCCGGAGGCCAGCACATTCTGTACTACTGGTGGAACCTGCTGGCTGTCTACCTGTTTAAGCCTGTGTACTCTGCTCCCGTCTTCTTGAACGTTGCGACGACCTTTATATCGGCCGCCATCCTATTCAGGATCGCAAGATTGTCGGGCCGAGCACGCCGACCGCCCATTGATGTCAAAAGAATGGTGCCGAACAACGCCAGCGAAATGCCCACGCTGCCCAGGATGATGTATTTCCAGCCTGCCTCGAAGGAGGTCTTTTGGTTGTAAAAGGTAGCCCAGCAGCACGGAGGCCAGTGTGGTGCTTTCCATGGCCACCCACATGATGCCCAGGTTATCGGCCAGCGGCACCAGGAGCATCGATTTTTTCGTTCGAGAGGGTATGCTCTTTCACTCTACCATGTCAAATCATAAGAACTCCTTCCGACGCCTTTGCCGTTTTCCGAAACCACTGATGAAAAAATCCCTCACGCTTGGGGGGATGTTTTTTTTCTGCATTTTAACGATGTCGGGACAAACCGGCCGCTCCCTGCAACGTCGTTCAGCGCCACCATCAACTAGTGGTCAGGGGAGGCGCATGTCAACCCCGGCGTCAGCAGCTCCCATCAAGCCAGAAGAATCCAAAACAAATACGACATTGTTTTTTGAAAATATTATCGAGCGATCCGGCATCACCTATCAGTTAAAGAACAGCATTTCTCCCCTCCGCTACTCATATGAAACCATGATTGGCGGCGCAGCTGTATTCGATTTTGACAATGATGGATTTCTCGACATTTATTTTCCAAACGGAGCCACTATCCCCGGCTTGGAAAAGACTGATCCGAGTTATTACAACCGCCTTTACCACAACAACGGAAATGAGACCTTTACTGATGTGACCGACGAAGCCGGAGTTCGCGGCAAAGGTTATTGCATGGGGGTCGCGGCTGGCGATTACGATAATGATGGCTGGGTGGATCTTTACGTCTGCGGAGTCAATTTCAATCAGCTTTTTCACAACAATGGAGACGGCACTTTCAGCGACGTCACGGAAAAAGCCGGCGTGGCAGGGATCCATCCCAAGTTTGGCAAAACCTGGGCAATCACGGCGGGATGGTTCGATTACAACAACGATGGCAAGCTGGATCTTTTCGTCAACAACTATCTTCGCTATTCTATTGCCACAGCGGCCCACTGTTACATCCAGGGACTCCCGGCTTATTGCTCTCCCAACAACTTTGATGGTCTCCCCAACTATTTATATAGGAACAACGGAGATGGAACCTTTACTGACGTTTCCGTAGAATCGCAAATCGATAAACACCACGGCAAAGGCATGGGCATGGCCTTTGCCGACTATGACAATGACGGATTCACCGACGTTTTCATTTCCAACGATACATTCCGGAATTTTCTTTTCAAAAACAACGGAGACGGAACGTTTTCAGAACAGGCCATGTTGCTTGGCGTAGCCTACAACGAAAATGGCAAAACAGTGGCCGGCATGGGGGCTGATTTCCGGGACTTGAACAACGACGGCAAACCGGATATTTTCCACACCGCCATGTTTGGAGACACTTTCCCGCTTTACAAGAACCTGGGAGACCAATTTGAAGATGTCACCAGCGTCGCTGGTCTCACAATCCCCAGCAGCCGCTTGACGGCCTGGGGAACCGGAATCTTCGATTTCGACAATGACGGGTTCAAAGATATTTTCGCTTCCTGCGCGGCTATTCTCGACAACTCCCCCGAGATTGAGCATCGGCCTTTTCTTCTGCCTCATGCGCTTTTTCAAAACAAGGGGAATTTCACATTCACCGATGTGGCGCCTCAGGCCGGCCCCACCTTCACCATCCCGGCGGCCCATCGGGGAGCTGCTTTTGGAGATTTCAATAATGATGGCAAGATTGACATCGTGGTAGTAGTGCTCAATGGCAAGACCGAACTATTCATGAACCGTTCCAGGAACGCCCATCACTGGTTGACCTTGAATTTACTCGGCACGAAAAGTAATCGTGACGGGTTGGGTACTCGTATAAAGCTGACATCAGCTCAGGGGGTCCAATATAATCATGCCACCACCGCCGTGGGCTACAACTCTTCGAGCGACAAGCGAGTTTACTTTGGCTTGGGAAACGCCACACAAGCGGATAAAATTGAATTATCCTGGCCGGGCGGGACTAAACAGGTTCTCAGTAATGTCAAGGCCGATCAGGTCTTAACAATCAGAGAAGATCAATGAAAGGGCGGCGTCCCTTCTGTCCCAGGAGGGGCGTCACAGCGGTAGGCCCCATCTTCGCGACCTTGGCCAGATTGATGAGAGACAATGGATTCTGATCCAGTCGATGATCGAGAAATAATCCCGATCATAGCCCACTTATCCTTCTGGGTCCCCGACTGGAAGTCTCCTGGCAATTCGCAGACATCGACAAAGGGGGAAAAGAATTATCTCCAAGCGGAGGATGGCAATCTCAGATCCCGAAATAAAAAAAAGGCTGAAATCCGAGAGGACTTCAGCCTTTTAAAAACCTTTGTCCACAAGAAAAATTCAACGAAACCAGCGCCGTTTTTCAGATGCGTATCCGCTGGTCGTCCTTTGGACAGACCCAATACATTCCGCCGTGGCGTCCTTCCGATTTCATTACCTTGGTCGCCACCATCGGGGTGTTGCAGGCGGGACAGGGTTTCACAAACCCCGTGCTTTTATCGCCCAAGCTGGCGCGGGCGGTTTTACTCAGTTTTTTCTCTGCCACGATTTAAATCCTCCTCAATAAATGAATCCCGAAAAACAAACCAATAAAATACCCGAAGATTCCCTTCCGAGTCAACCTCTTTAAACACCGCGGGTTTCGGCTGGCCAGATATACTTGTGCAATTGTAGTTGAAAACGAACTGGAAGTTGATCCTCCAAAATC
This sequence comes from uncultured Acidobacteriota bacterium, assembly GCA_963803155.1. Lineage (GTDB taxonomy): Bacteria > Acidobacteriota > Terriglobia > Versatilivoradales > Versatilivoraceae > CAWDMN01. The sequence continues at coordinate 41,878 of CAWDMN010000098.1, read as the reverse complement.
CAGGCCGCAACCCGCCGAGGCTCAATCGCTCCAAAAATCGTGGAAATCAGCACCACAAACCGCTCTGCAAGACGGTATTTCCGAATGGTATTCAAGGCCCAGTCATAATCCTCCCGGCTTCCTAACACAAATTTGATTTCATCGTGGGACTGCAGAAGATCCAAGTTGACAAAATTATTCTTTCGTAATTCCCCGCTTCCCGGGCATTTCAAATCCATCACTTTGATGACTCGGGGATCCACGCGGCCAATGTCCACACAACCACTTGTCTCCAGGAGAACCCGATATCCGTGCGTGAGCAATTCTTCCATCAGAGGATAGACTTCTTCCTGCAACAACGGCTCTCCGCCGGTAATTTCCACAAGCCGACAGTTAAAGTTCTTTACCGTCTCCATGACCTGCACAACCGTCATGTCGCGCCCTTCGTAAAAGGCAAATTCAGAATCACAATAGCTGCAGCGCAAATTGCAGTAGGTCAGACGGACAAAAATGCAGGGCAAACCGGCATAGGACGATTCCCCTTGGATGCTATGATAGATTTCGTTGATTTTCATTATTCCATTGTCAGATCGAAAGCTGTTCGTCCGAAGTTCAAGAACAGGGCTTCTAATTTGGCGCCATTTAGGGTATCTCCCAGGGAGCTTGAAATTCCTTGGTGGGGGTTGGTGTTAAACCGTCCCCATTGGGGGAATTAAAACTAAGGATGGAACTCTTGACGATTATTCCCCACGTCATGACATTTTTGCGAGTGACTGCAGCGCAATGACGCTGGCCCACTCTTCTAATTTAGTCCGCCACCTTGTCTATTAAGATCTTCAATGCTTAAGGAATCCAAGAAACGCGGGTCATCTCGCCATTTGGGTCTCACCCGAACATAGAGTTCCAGAAAAATCCGTTTCCCCAGCATCTGTTCGATTTCGGGCCGCGCCTCGCTGCCAATCTGTTTGAGTTTAGCCCCTCGGCTGCCGATCACCATTTTTTTGTGGGAATCCTTTTCTACATAGATCTCACAATGTATGACAGCCACTTCCCCTTTGTCCTCGAATTGCGTTACCCAAACCGTGCTGGAATAGGGGAGCTCATCCTGCGTGTGATACAGCAGTTTTTCCCGGACAATTTCCGCGGCTAGGAACCGCTCCGGACGATCAGTATACTGTTCCTCGGGGTAATAGGCGGGTCCTTCCGGCAGGCGCTTGAAAACCAAATCGAGCAGGAGTTCTATATTGTCTCCTTTCAAAGCGGAAAGAGGAACAATCTCGACAAAAGAATGCTCCTGTGAATATTTTGAGATCATAGGCAACAGGTTTTCTTTGGGGATCTTGTCGGTTTTATTGAGCAGAAGCAACGCGGGATTTTTTTGCCGTTTGATCAGATCGAGCACGAATTGATCCCCTTGTCCGAAGGAGGCTGACGCGTCCACCATCAACAACAACAAATCCGCACCTTCCAGGCTATCATAGACAGCCTGCATCATCCTTTTATTCAATTCAAATCCCGGTTTATGAATCCCCGGCGTGTCCATAAAAATGATCTGTCCCTCTCCACGCGTAAGGATCCCCAGAATCTTGTGCCGGGTGGTCTGAGGCTTATCAGACACAATGGAAACTTTTTCTCCCAAGAGATGGTTCAATAAAGTCGACTTGCCTGAGTTTGGACGTCCTATCAGAGCAACAAATCCCGATTTTTTCATATTCCTCTTTCACATTCCGCTGGGTCCATAGCGACCTTAACAGTATTGTAATTCTTAGACCATGCTCAAGGGATTAGCAGAATAGCCAATCGAGAATAATGGATAAAAACGGCATCTCTTCGCGAGTCTGCAAATCCTTACGATGTTTCGCGGATTCTCCATGCATCGTGTGTGGGAGCATCCACTCCACCGTTATTTCTTCAACATTTCCAATTAATCCGAATTTTTTCCATCTCCTAACGGTCCTGGTGATATGAGCAATTTGGAAATCCGGCGCCGGTCCGCTTCAGCCACTTCAAATTGAAGTCCTCCGCGGGAACATTTTTCACCGCGCTGCGGGACTCGACCGAAGCATGAATTCACAAAACCCGCGATGGTAGAGGAATCTTCATCGGAGATTTCGGTCTGGAACAATTTCTCCACTTCCCCAATGGGAGTGTCTCCCGGCACTAGGTAACGATCAGGTTCCACTTTGATAAACCGGCGGATTTCGGAAACCTCGTCTTCATCACGAATTTCACCGGCAATCTCCTCAAGAATATCCTCAATGGTCACCAATCCCGCCACTCCTCCAAACTCATCCACCACGATGGCCATATGAGAAGCCTGATGTTGCAGCTCCTTCAATAACTTCCCCAACTCTTTGGATTCCGGAACAAAATGGATCGGGCGCACCAGCGATTCTATGGTTGGAAAAACTTCCGCCCGATCCCAAACCTCTACTAAGTCTTTTAAGAAAACAATTCCCTGGATGTTTTCTCCCATTTCGCGATAAACCGGGATGCGCGAATACTTGGTTGTCTGCATTAATTTTTTCAGTTCAGCGGGAGAAGCAGTGATTCCGATGGTAACCATCTGGGTTCGCGGGGTCATAATGTCGCGAGCCATTTTGTCGCCGAACTCAACCACCGATTGAATCAATTTCCCTTCATCGGAATTCAGGATCCCCTCCTCCGTCCCCACGTCGATAAAGGCCTGTATTTCCTCTTCGGTAGCGCTTTCAGCTTCGCCAGCCTCTTCATTTTCCCGGCTCTGTTCTAAATACTTTATCGTGGAAGCCAAAGGATAAGCAAGCACCGCCAGGACCGGTCTAAGGAAAATATAGACGGGGACCATTGCCAGAAGAGCTTTTTCAGGGATTTGAAAGGCAATCATCGAAGGGATGAACTGCCTGAAAATGGTTACGACAAAGAACATGATGACAAAGGTCACCGACAATGCGGAAAGGTAACTCTGGAATTGGTTGTGCAGATAAGCCGTGACCATAATTGCCAGCATAACGGAGCAAAGATGCATCCCCCCATAAATGGAAACCAACGTTTCCCAACGCTTATTCACCAATTGCTTGAGCAGTTCGCTAGTCTTGTCTTTTTGTTTATCCGCAAGAAGGCGGATCGAAAGCTTGTTGACCTGCCCCAGTGACATCTCCAGTGTGGCTAAAAAGGCCAAGGCCAGGGCCAATAAAATCGCGGCAAAAATAACACCCGTAGTAATCATGATTTTGACTGAGCAAAGCTTAGTTGGTGACGAGTGATAAGTGACAAATGACGAGCAACAAGTGCGGGACTTTCAGCCTCTAGCCGCCTAACAGCCTATAATTCACCACTCAGAATCCAGCACTCATTAAATCCCTAATTCAGAATTTGGAACTCACAATTCCCTTCCAGTAACTTTTCTCGAAGCCGCAGCTCCTTGCGGCGCATCTGTCCCCGGTCGCTTTCATGATCATAACCTCGCAGATGCAACAATCCATGCAGCAAGAGGAGCTTAATCTCCTTGTGCAGACCATGTCCTTGTTGCCTGGCCTGCCGTTGCGCAGTATCCAGGGAAATGATGATATCACCAAGATACGAAATATCGTCGGGCCCCATTGGCGCGTCCAAAGGATCCGCTGGAAAAGACAATACATCCGTGGCCTTGTCCTTGTTGCGGAACAATCGGTTCAACTTCCGAATTCGCTTGTCATTAGAAAGACGGACCGTAAATTCACCTGGGGGCAACCGCATGAGGAGACAAAGCTGTCGGGCAAAATCCTCCAAAGGGGGAACTCGAACTCGCACCTTCCGTTGACAATTTTGAATATGAGGAGTCATAAATTTAGAAGCAGAGGCAATCTTTAATGCCCCGCGGAGATGATAGTTGTAACAGATGGGGGGGGCAGGGCCGATTCGCGGTTATTATCGAAGGTTTCGTAAGCTCTGACAATTCGTTGGACGAGAGGGTGTCGGACTACATCTTTTTCATTGAAATAAATAAATTCGATGCCTTCAACCATTGAGACCACATTTCGAGCTTCCACCAAACCGGAGGTCTTGCCCGACGGTAGATCAATCTGAGTAATATCGCCGGTGATGACCGCTTTGGCATTGAAGCCGATTCGGGTAAGAAACATTTTCATCTGTTCTGAAGTGGTGTTTTGCGCTTCATCCAAAATGACAAAAGCATCATTGAGCGTGCGTCCGCGCATGAAAGCAATCGGGGCAATTTCAATTGTTCCCCGATCGATGTAACGGTCGACCTTTTCCGGATCCAACATATCGTACAGGGCGTCGTATAAGGGACGCAGATAGGGATCCACCTTTTCCTGCAGACTTCCCGGAAGGAATCCCAGTCTCTCTCCTGCCTCCACGGCCGGGCGGGCCAGAACGATTCTATTGACCTGCTTTGAACTCAAGGCGGCCACAGCCATGGCTACAGCCAAATATGTTTTTCCGGTCCCAGCGGGTCCTATCCCAAATACCATGTCGCCCTTTTCGATGGCTTCCAGATATCGCCGCTGATTCAAGCTGCGGGGAGAGATCTGCTTTCGCCCGAAGGTACGGGTACGCGCGGGAGTCAGGCAATCCCGCAAGCGGATGCTGGAATCTTCCGCGATGATTTTAATGATCGATTTTAAATCGCCATTGCTGAAGACGATTCCTTCCCGGCGAATCTGGCTATAATCCTGAATTAGACGTTCGATGATTTCAACCTGCGGGCCATTTCCTTCGATGGTCAGATTATTTTCGGAGAGGATTAGCTGGACATCAAAAGCGGATTCGAGTATACGCAAATTTTCGTCCAGGGTGCCGAAAATCGCTTCCGCCCCTGCACTAAATTCTACACTTTTCTTCATAGATTTTGCCTGTTGCTCACCTCCGTACCGCCTAGAATGCTTCGCTAATTATTCTGGCATAAGCGCCCCCTGCCGTCAAGAAAAGCCGCCACACGGCAGGAAGCTTTCCCTCGGCGATTTAAGGGTAAGCCATGCATCTTCCCCCTGCCGATCAATTTGAATAGGTTAGCCTCGGGATTCTTCACGCAATCAGAATCCTAAAATGAAACAGGCATTAAGCTGAGCCAGCAACCCTCCTCACCGCCAATATGAATGCTTTTATCCGGCGGACGCCACCAAATCCAGCCATTGTTGTTCGGTCAGAATTGTCAGGCCAAGTTCCCTCGCTTTTTTTCCCTTAGATCCCGCGCCGGCGCCAACCACCACGTAGTCTGTTTTTTTAGAAACCGCCGCCGCGACAATTGCACCCAGCGCTTCAGCCTTGGCTTTGGCTTCATTTCGGCTCATGCTCTCCAGGCTGCCGGTAAAAACAATCGTTTTCCCCGCTACGGGAGAAGTAGCAGGAGGACGCTGGAAGTCCATCACCGAAACCAAAGGCGGCCGTCCCCCCTGAGAGTGGGTGAGGCCATCCAGGACTTCCCGATTATGCGGCTCAGCAATGAATCCCAAAATATCCTCCACCATATTCGCACCTAGGCCGTTGATGGAGAGTAGATCGGAATATGAGTCGGACTCGAGATTCTGGGCTTCTTCCATGCACTTTCGCCAATGCCCCAGCGAAAGGTAGTGTTTGGCGAGCAGTCGGGCTGTCGCCTGTCCAACCTGATGGATGCCCAACGCATAAATGAAACGGTCCAGCGAAATGTGGCTGGAGCGTTGGATGGCCTCGAACAATTTGCGCGCCGATGTTTCTCCCCAGCCATCCCATTCGCGCAACGGCGGAAAGGTTTGTCCATCTCGGTCCTGCAGCGTGAAGACATCCACTGGAGTCTTAATCAGCGCCTTGCCATAAAAGAGCTCGATATTCTTCTCGCCGAGTCCCTCGATATCAAATGCATCCCTGGAAGCAAAGTGCTTTAGCCGCTCAACCACCTGAGCAGGGCAGACCAAGCCGGCCGTACAATGAGTGTCGGCTTCCCCCTCTTCACGTAGGAGCTGGCCGCCGCAAACCGGGCAATGCGTTGGAAAGCGATAAGGATGGCTGTCTGCGGTGCGTTGCTCTTTTACCACACTGACCACTTGGGGGATCACATCTCCAGCTCTTTGAACGATCACGGCATCCCCAACCCGGATATCCTTCCGCTCAATTTCATCCGCATTGTGGAGCGTGGCCCGTTGCACTAACACTCCCCCGACATTGATGGGCTTCAAATTGGCCACCGGGGTAATTTTGCCCGATCGTCCCACCTGGCACTTAATCTCCTCAACCACCGTCATGGCTCGTTCCGGTGGAAATTTCCAGGCAATGGCCCACCGGGGAGAACGGCTCACAAAACCAAGCCGGCTCTGCCAATCCAGGCGATTGATCTTTAACACAATGCCATCAATGGAAAAACCGAGAGAGGAACGTTGCCGTTCGATGTCCTCATAATAAGCGAACAATTCACTCATCTTCGCTTCCACAATGTCCACCAATCGAGAAGGTTCGTTGAGCTGAAATCCCCAACTCTTCAGCTTCTGGCGCGCTTCCCACTGGGTCTCAGCCAGCGGCTCTGAAACCTCCCCCCACGCATAGGCGAAAAAACGCAACGGCCGTTTGGCCGTAATGCCGGGATCAAGCTGGCGCAGGCCGCCGGCGGCAGCATTCCTGGGATTTGCAAACAATTTTCCGCCGAGGATTTCCTGTTGCTCGTTGAGCTTCAGAAAATCCTCATCAGTCATATAGACCTCGCCCCGCACTTCGACAATTTCCGGCCAACCCTTGCCCTCCAAAAAGTGAGGAACATTCTTGATGGTCAAAACATTTAAGGTTACATCCTCCCCTTCAATTCCATTGCCCCGGGTAGCCGCACAAATGAGCTTGCCGTACTCATACCGCAGAGCACAGGAGAGACCGTCAATCTTCGGCTCGCAATCGATCCCGATAACCATACCCTTGTCTTTGAGTTCCTGCAGGAAGTTCCGCAAACCATCCACCCAATCAGTCACATCTTCGCGGGCAAAAGCATTGCCCAACGATAGCATTGGCACACTATGACGTACCTTTCTAAATCCAGCCGCTGGGGGTGCACCCACCTGTTGAGATGGGCTGCCGGATAAAACAAGCTCCGGGAAACGCGCCTCAATTGCATCATTCCGCCGTCTTAGCGCATCGTATTCGGCATCCGTGATATTAGGCCGATCCTTTTCATGATAGAGCCGATCATGATAAGCAATCAGCTCAGAAAGCTCTCTCAATTCAATTTGCGCTTCCGGTGCGCCGAGTTCATCGACTGGAATATCCCGTGTTGTAGTCCGTATTCGTTCCATGGTGTTCCCCATAACAGTCTGAAACGCAAGATTGCCGTGAACTTATTTTACAGCTTTCGAATCACAGAGCATAGTGGATCAATATGGTATTCGAAAGAGGGCGAGGAGTTGTTTTGATTTCCTTTTCCTTTTCCTTTTCCTTTTCCTTTTCCTTTTCCTTTTCCTTTTCCTTTTCCTTTTCCTTTTCCTTTTCCTTCTCTCTTTGTCAGGGCTCCGAAATATGAACCATCGCCGCATCGAGGCAGTCCCAAAAAATCGGCGCATTGGTACAGACAACATTGGTCACTTTGTACTCTTCTTCCGGGAATCCGCAATATTTTTTTTCCGCAGGCGTTCTCTTCCAGCAAAACTCTCCAGCTCCCGGGTTGCGTCCGCGGCAATCCAGCGGGCGGCGGGAGAATCGATAAGGCGGATTTGTCTCGCTGTCTCCAGTGCCGCCCGTCGCAATATGGGGTTCCTTTTTCCGATTTGTCGCAAAGCCCAATTAACCGCTTTCTTGACAAAATTGCGCGGATCAGCGGCCTCCCTCTGAATCAAAACGAGAAAATCAATGAAATGTGAATCGGGGCGGGACCGGTCATGTATGGCCAATTGGACCATCAGGACAAATCCGGCCCTTTTGACAAAAGGGTGGAGGGAACTACTCCAGAGGCGGGCCAAATCCGCGGCAAACGCAGATTTGGAGAATAAATTGGAACAACACTGGTCACAAACATCCCAGGAGTCAAAGTCCGAAGCCCATTCTTCCATCTGAGGAAGGGTTATCCGAGAACTGTCATCGATCAGGCTGGCCAAAATCCTCGCCTCATGAATGTCGGAGATCCAGAGATTCAAGGCCAATTCATGATTCCGGCCAATTTTTCCGGCCAGGTTTCTCAAATAAGGCATTGAAATTCCGAGCGTGTTGCGGGGATTGATCCCATATCGAGCCATCCCCGCCACATTTTTCGGATTGGATTGGCTTTTTAATATTGCCAACAACTCTTCAAGGTTTATGCTTTGACCTGTTTTTTCTTTGTGGTCCGGTTTTTCTGGCGAAGCCGGGTTTTGCCGGAGGTTCCCCGGAAAATTTTCCCCCGTTTGGATTTTTGGTCGCCTTTTCCCATTCAATTTTCTCCCTTTCCATAATTTATGTGTTTTTAAGTTTCAATAATGCACATAATGATGTGCCCCGCATCCCGATTCCAGCAGGAGCAGCGCACAATTTTCCATTACGCTTTTCCAACCGCGGAACCATTAATACGTGAAAGCGGACTGAGATGTTTCCCTTCCTACAAAAGAGCCAGACATTAACCCGCTCTCTTCAAAGCCAAGATGGAATTATACACGTTCACGCCCGGAGAACAAGCGCCAGATTCATCCGACGTTCATTTCATTCTCGCCTTGTAAGATTCTGCTCCAGTCTATATACTAATTCATATGCCCCTCAAGAAATCGTTAAGGAGTACTTTATGGAGTTAGATCTGATCGCAATTACACGAAAGCAATTGGTGGAAGATCAAAATATCCGGCAGCAGATTGAACGGCGGGCTTTTGAACTTTACATGGATCGCGGCTGTGTTGATGGATACCATCAAGAAGACTGGATAAAAGCTGAAGACGAAATACTGGCCCCCTTGCTTCGTGAAGCTTTGAATCTGTCCACGGCCGGAGCGGTTGGAAAAGCCTCCGCTCAGATTGGCTCAAACCATGTGGCAGCGGACTTTTCCAGCGAATCCGCGAGTTCTTCAGCACCTCAAAAAAAGGGAACAAGCCGTCCCAAAACAGCGACAAAATCAACAGCGGTTCGCCGTCCTGCAATGATCTCCGCCAAGTCGACAAAAGCGCCCCAAGCCAAAACGACAAAACGCAAGGAACCGGTCGCCTCTGAAAAGGCTATCCTATCTGAATCCGCGGAAAAGAAGCATATAAAACCCAAGGTTCGAAAGTCAGACGCCAAGACGGCTTCATCCCTTTCGGAAGACTCCATTTAAGCGGGTGTCTTGCAGGTCTTGATTTTCCGCGAAATTGAAACCGGATCTTCACGAAATGAGAAAAGACCATAAAAAAAGCCTCCCCGTTCGCTGCAGGAGGGAGGCTTTTGTCTTCCATAGTCCAGGCTTTCCACTCTCGAAGTTACCTACTCGGAAACGGCGGATTCATCCACATAGCTAGTTTCCTGCTTAAACATTTCGGTAGCCTCGAAATCTTCCTCAGTCGAAGATTCGCGCTGTTTGGGCGCCTCGGTCTTCAGCCTCACATTGTGGTAATAATCCATCCCGGTTCCAGCGGGAATGAGCCGACCCATGATGACATTCTCTTTCAAGCCGCGCAGGTAGTCGATCTTACCGCTGATGGAGGCTTCCGTCAGCACCCGGGTGGTCTCCTGGAAGGAGGCCGCGGAAATAAACGACTCCGTGGAAAGGGAAGCTTTGGTGATGCCGAGCAGGAGAGGACGCCCCTGGGCCGGACGACCATTTTCCGCCCGAACCCGCTCATTTTCTTCCTGGAAACGGAATTTGTCGACTTGCTCATCCAGCAGGAATTCCGTATCACCAACTTCTTCAATTTTCACCCAGCGCATCATTTGCCGGACAATGACTTCGATGTGTTTATCGTTGATATTCACACCCTGCAGCCGATAGACTTCCTGAATTTCATTCACGAGATAAGCCTGCAATTCCTTCTCGCCGAGGACGGCCAGAATGTCGTGCGGATTGCGGGGGCCATCCATCAGAGCCTCTCCGGCCCGGACAAACTCGCCTTCCTGCACATTCACATGGACGCCGCGGGGCAGCGAATATTCGCGCTCCAGACCGCTTTCCCCCACCACCAGGATCTTGCGGCTGCCTTTGGAGAAATCGCCATATTTCACTGCGCCATCAATTTCCGTAATGACCGCGGTTTCATGCGGTTTGCGGGCTTCAAACAATTCCACCACACGGGGAAGACCACCGGTAATATCCTTGGTTTTGGTGGTTTCCCGCGGGATCTTGGCCAAAATATCACCTGGATGGACTTCATCCCCTTCCGCAACCATTAAGTGAGCGCGGGAAGGCATGAGATATTTCTTGACGGTCTTGTGCTTGTCACTACTCTTGATAATGATTTGCGGCTGCCGTTTCTCATCCTGGGATTCCGTGACCACGCGCCGCGACAAACCCGTTACTTCATCCACTTCCTCCTGCATGGTAACGCCATCCAGCAGGTCTTTGAATTGAATGGTTCCGCCGGCTTCCGTCAAAATCGCATAAGTGTAAGGATCCCATTCCACCAAGATCTGCCCCAACCGGACATGGCTTCCTTCTTCGACCTTGATCTTGGCGCCATATACCACGGAATAGCGCTCTTTTTCACGGCCTTTTTCGTCCATCACGGCAATCAGGCCATTCCTATTCATCACCACCAGGTTGCCTTCCTTGTTCCGGACGGTGCTCAAGTTGATGAACTTGATGATGCCGTCATTTTTGGATTCCAAGGTAGACTGTTCCGCAACCCGGCTGGCAGTGCCGCCGATATGGAACGTCCGCATAGTTAGCTGCGTTCCCGGTTCGCCAATGGATTGGGCGGCAATCACCCCGACTGCTTCTCCCATCTCCACCACGCTTCCAGTACCCAGGTTTCTGCCATAACACTTGACGCAAGTGCCCCGGCGGGATTCGCAGGTCAACACGGATCGGATCTTCACCTGCTCCACGCCAGCGGACTGAATCTCGTTGGCCAGTTCCTCGCTGATCTCCTGGTTAACGTCGACAATCACGTTCCCTTCGTAGTCCTTGATCTGTTCAAGAGACACCCGGCCGACAATCCGATCGCGCAACGGTTCGATGATTTCTCCGCTTTCCACGATCGGCCGAACATAGATGCCATCCAGTGTCCCGCAATCATCCTCGGAGATGATGACATCCTGGGCCACATCCACTAGCCGCCGCGTTAGATAACCGGAGTCAGCGGTTTTCAAAGCGGTATCCGCCAACCCTTTCCGAGCGCCGTGTGTTGAGATAAAGTATTGCAGCACGGTCAATCCCTCGCGGAAATTGGCCTTGATGGGGGTTTCCATGATTTCGCCCGACGGTTTAGCCATCAAGCCGCGCATGCCAGCCAACTGGCGGATTTGCTGTTTGGAGCCACGGGCGCCGGAATCGGCCATGATGTAGATGGGATTGAATTCAATACCTTCCTTGTTCTGTCGTTCAATCCCCTTGATCATTTCGTCGGCTACACGCTCGGTGACGTTGGACCAGATCTCGATCACTTTGTTATAGCGTTCACCTTTGGTGATGGCGCCTTCCTGGTACTGATTTTCTACTTTCAGCACTTCATGTTCGGCATCCGCCACAAGCTTGTGTTTCGCTTCGGGAATCAACAAATCTTCGATGCCGATCGAAATCCCTGCCTTGGTTGCATAAGAAAATCCCAAAGCCTTGATTTCGTCGAGCATTTTCACCGTCTTTTCCAAGCCCAGCTTGAGGTAGCAATACTGCACCAATTGGCCCAGCCCTTTTTTCTTCAACAACCCGTTGATAAAGGGCAGTTCCTTCGGCAGGTGGTCGTTCAAAATGACACGCCCCACCGTGGTAGTGAGGTAATCGCGCTCCATGTGGATGGAAGGAGTGTGGATTACGCTCTGATCGTCATACGCGCTCGTCAAGTCAATGACATCGCCGGTAAAGCGCATCTTAATGGGAGTCAAATTTTCCACCTCTCCCATATCTAGGGCTAGCAGGACTTCTTCGGCATTGCCGAAGGATCGCCCTTCTCCCCGCGTCCCTGGCTTGGACATCGTAAGGTAATAACACCCCAAAACGATGTCTTGGCTGGGAACCGCGATAGGCATGCCATTGGCGGGAGACAAAATATTGTGGGAAGAAAGCATCAACACATAGGCTTCAATTTGCGATTCCGGCGAAAGCGGGATGTGCACGGCCATCTGGTCGCCGTCGAAATCCGCGTTGAAAGCGGTACAGACCAGCGGGTGAATCTGGATGGCTTTCCCTTCCACCAGGATGGGCTCGAAAGCCTGGATTCCCAACCGGTGCAAGGTGGGAGCACGGTTGAGCAGAACCGGATGCTCGCGAATCACATCTTCCAAAATGTCCCAAACCACCGGCTCCTGCTGTTCCACCATCTCTTTAGCGGCTTTAATGGTAGTGCAGTGGCCGGCTTGTTCGAGTTTGTTATAAATGAAAGGTTTGAAAAGCTCGAGAGCCATCCGCTTGGGCAAACCGCACTGATGCAGCTTCAATTCAGGGCCAACCACGATGACGGAACGGCCGGAATAGTCCACGCGTTTGCCCAGCAGGTTCTGGCGAAAGCGCCCCTGTTTCCCTTTCAGCGTATCGGAAAGCGATTTCAATGGACGATTGTTGGCCCCTCGTAAAACCCGGCCGCGGCGGCCGTTATCGAAGAGAGCATCCACGGCTTCCTGCAGCATCCGCTTTTCATTGCGGACAATGACATCTGGCGCATGCAGTTCGATCAACTTTTTCAAACGGTTGTTGCGGTTGATGACGCGCCGATAAAGATCGTTCAAATCGGAAGTGGCAAAACGGCCGCCGTCCAGCGGGACCAGGGGGCGCAATTCAGGCGGAATCACCGGAATGACATCCAGAATCATCCACTCCGGCTTGTTTCCAGATTTGCGGAAGGCATCCACCACCTTCAGACGCTTGGCATATTTCAGCTTTTTTTGCTGCGACGTTTCATTCTTCATCTTCGTGCGCAGCTCTTCCGACAGCTCCTCCACATCAATCTGCTTCAGCATTTGTTTGATGGCTTCAGCGCCCATCATGGCCGTGAATTTTCCGGGATACTCTTGCTGCAACTGACGAAACCGCTCGTCGTTCAACAGTTCCCGTTCTTTGATGGGGGCTTCGCCGGCATCCAAAACGACAAAAGCTTCAAAGTAGAGAATCCTTTCCAACTCACGCAGGCTCAAGTCCAGCAAATGGCCAATCCGGCTGGGCAATCCCTTGAAAAACCAGACGTGCGAACAAGGGCTGGCGAGTTCGATGCGGCCCATGCGCTCGCGGCGGACTTTGGCCAGGGTGACTTCCACGCCGCATTTGTCGCAGATCACTCCGCGATGCTTCATCCGCTTATACTTTCCGCAAAGGCACTCCCAATCAGTCACGGGACCGAAGATTTTGGCGCAGAACAAACCATCCCGTTCCGGCTTGAAAGTCCGGTAATTAATGGTCTCCGGCTTGGTAACCTCGCCATGGGACCAGGAGCGGATTTTCTCCGGGGAAGCCAGGCTGATTTTGATGCTGTCAAAATCGGGAACGGTCGCGGCCCGATCATAGGGATTTTGTCTAAACAAGGCGAACCTCCTTTAAAGGAGAGAATCTAGGTGAAGGAATCTCCCGGGGTTACCCGCCTGGAACGAAGAGAATTCTAAGCTCTACAGGCTTTACGGGGTTGAACTCGAGGAGACTCCCAATTTATTCAGAACCGTTTCATTTGTTGCTTTTCATTAATTCCACATCCAGACAGAGGCTCTGCAATTCGCGAATCAACACGTTGAAGGACTCTGGCAGGCCGGGCTCCATGGCCGCCTCACCCTTGACAATGGCCTCATAAATCTTGGCCCGGCCGTACACATCATCGGCTTTGGCGGTCAACAATTCCTGCAGGATATGAGCAGCTCCGTAGGACTCCAGCGCCCAAACTTCCATTTCACCAAATCGCTGGCCGCCGAACTGAGCCTTGCCACCCAATGGCTGTTGAGTGATCAGGGAGTAGGGCCCGATGGACCGGGCGTGAATCTTGTCATCCACCAAGTGAGAGAGTTTGAGCATGTAAATGTAGCCTACGGTTATCTTCTGATCGAAGCGCTCTCCGCTCAAACCGTCAAACAGATAAGTTTTTCCGGAAAGCGGCAGGCCGGCAAACTCCAACTGTTTTTTGATTTCCTTTTCCGTGGCCCCGTCAAACACCGGAGTGGCAAAAGATAATCCCAGCGCGTGGGCCGCCCATCCCAGGTGCGTTTCCAGAATTTGCCCCACATTCATACGAGAGGGCACGCCAAGAGGATTCAGCACAATATCCACCGGGGTGCCGTCAGGAAGATAAGGCATATCTTCTTCCGGCACAATTTTGGCAATCACGCCTTTATTGCCGTGACGTCCCGCCATCTTGTCGCCCACCGACAATTTGCGTTTCATGGCCACATATACTTTCACCAGCTTTATGACTCCGGGAGGCAGCTCATCCCCTTTCTTCATCTTGCTGATCCGCTCGTCATGCAGCTTCTGCAACACATCAATCTGCCGGGCTACCATCTCTTCGATTTCCAAGATCTGTTCGGCAACATCTTCGGTCTTGTGTCCCACCTTGACACGGGCCAGATCCTTGGCGCTGAGCCGCTGGATGATTTCCTTCGTCAGAGTGGTTTTTTTGGTCAAAATGCGCTTGCCCGATCGCTCGTGCAACAGATCTGCGGTCAACACCTGTCCCTCCAACAGTTGGCACAGACGCTTGTTCCGCTCATCAATCAAGATGCGGATCTCATCGTTGAAGTTCTTTTCCTGGCTGTCGATTTCCGAATGTTCAATCGCCTTGGCTCGTTCATCCTTGTCCACCCCCTTGCGGGAGAAGACACGGACATCGACGACCACCCCTTCTATTCCAGGAGGAGTAATCAACGAAGCATCCCGCACATCTCCGGCCTTTTCACCGAAAATGGCGCGCAACAATTTCTCTTCGGGAGTCAGCTGAGTTTCGCCCTTGGGCGTTACTTTGCCGACCAGGACGTCGCCAGGCTTTACCGAGGCGCCGATGCGAATGATGCCGCTTTCGTCCAGATCTCTCAGGAAACCCTCGCTGACGTTGGGAATGTCACGGGTGATTTCTTCGGGACCCAGCTTGGTGTCGCGGGCTTCAGTCTCAAACTCTTCAATGTGAATCGAAGTATAGTAATCTTCCTTGACCAACCGCTCGCTCACCACGATAGCATCTTCAAAGTTATATCCGCGCCAGGGCATAAAGGACACCAACACATTGCGTCCCAGGGCCAATTCGCCGAGGTTAGTGCAAGGGCCATCAGCAAGAACGGTGCCGGCTGGAACACGCTCTCCCTGACGCACGATGGGCTTTTGATTAATGCAAGTATTCTGGTTGGACCGTTTGAATTTCCGCAGTTGGTAAATATCGGCGCCTACTTCGCGAGAAAGCTGTCCCGATTCTCCGGTATCCACCCGCACGATGATCCGCTCGGAATCCACGCTGTCCACGACGCCGGAACGCCGGCAGAGCACGACGGCGCCTGAGTCATGGGCCGTCACCTTCTCCATGCCAGTCCCCACCAGGGGCGCTTCAGTCCGAAGCAACGGCACCGCCTGGCGCTGCATGTTAGATCCCATCAGCGCACGGTTCGCGTCATCGTTCTCCAAGAAAGGAATCAGCGAGGCCGCCACGCTCACGAGTTGTTTAGGCGAAACGTCGATGTAATCGATCTCCTCCCGGCTCTTCAAGACGAAGTTGCCGGCTTGGCGGGCATTGACCGTTTCGGTTAGAATGTTCCCTTCTTCATCCAATTCCACGTTGGCCTGGGCAATAATGTATTTATCTTCTTCCCAAGCGGTCAAATAAAACGAATAAGGCTCAAATTCAGCCACTCGCTTCTTGCGAGCCTTCAACGCCTTGATCTCATTTTCAACAACACTGCGTTCCAAGTGATCGCCAATTTTGAAGTCGGAATCGCCGCTGTTGGTGACGCTGACGTAATCTACTACACGGCCGTTTTTCACCTTACGGTAAGGGCTCTCTATAAACCCGAATTCGTTGATCCGGGCATAACAGCTTAGGGAAGATATCAAACCAATGTTGGGGCCTTCCGGAGTCTCAATGGGGCAGATGCGCCCATAGTGTGTGGTGTGCACATCGCGCACCTCGAAACCGGCCCGCTCGCGGCTCAATCCCCCTGGACCTAATGCCGAAAGACGCCGTTTGTGGGTAATTTCAGAAAGAGGATTGGTCTGATCCATGAATTGGGAGAGTTGGCTGGAGCCAAAGAACTCCCGGACCGCCGCCATGACTGGCTTGGCATTGATCAAATCATGCGGCATTGCGGTTGAGATTTCCTGATATACCGACATCTTCTCTTTGATCGCCCGTTCCATCCGAACCAAACCGATCCGGAACTGGTTCTCGAGCAACTCTCCGACTGCTCTGACCCGGCGGTTGCCCAAGTGATCGATATCGTCGACGTTGCCAATATTTTTGCGCAGCTTCAACAAATAACGAATCACGGCATAGAAATCTTCCTGCTCTAAGGTCCGTTTGTCCAAAGGCGTATTCAGGTCGAGCTTGATGTTGAATTTCAACCGCCCCACCCGTGAGAAGTCATACTTGCGCGAATCAAAAAACATCCCTTCAAACAAGTTGGTTGCGGTCTCGAGCGTGGGAGGGTCGCCGGGACGCATCTTGCGGTAAATTTCGATCAATGCTTCTTGGGAAGTTTTAATGCTGTCCTTTTTCATTGTCTGGCCAAGGACCACCCCAACATCGTCCCGCTCGGGATTGAACACCGCCAATTCCTTCATCCCGGCTTCAATCAGCGCTTCGATCGTGGCCGGCTTCAATTCCTGGTTGGATTCTACAATGATTTCGCCCGTGCCAGGATTGACCAAATCGGAAACGGTAAAGCAGCCTTCCAAGTCGTTGGCGGTAATTTCCACTTCGGTCAGATGCGTTTTGGTAATCGCATGGAGTGTGCTGTGCGTAATTCTCTTGCCGGCATGGCAAAGGACTTCTTTTGTCTTTGGATTGACGACATCGACCGAAGTCTTCATCCCCACCAAGTTTTCAGAAATCTGCCAATAGAGACGGTTGTCGGCTAACCGAATCTGGTCCACTTTGTAAAAAGTGCGAATCAGTTCCTCATCGTTTTTCAATCCCAAGGCGCGCAAAAAAATGGTCCCAAGAAACTTCCGTTTCCGGTCAATGCGGACGTACAAGATGTTTTTCTGATCGTATTCGAACTCCACCCAAGAGCCTCGGTACGGGATAATTTTCCCGAGGAAATAGGTCCGGGCGTTGGCAGTTTCAAAAAAGACGCCGGGAGAACGATGCAACTGGCTGACAATAACCCTCTCAGTTCCATTGATGATGAACGTCCCGTTCTCGGTCATCAGGGGGATTTCCCCAAAATATACTTCCTGTTCCTTGATGTCCCGAATCGTTTTCTGACCTGTATCCGGATCTTTTTCGTAGATGGAGAGACGGATAGTGACTTTGAGCGGAGCTGCGTAAGTCATGCCCCGCTCCTGACATTCCGCCATGTCATATTTCAACTTAAGGCTAACAGGATCGCCGCACTTATCACAAAAAGTGGAGACGTTCCGGTTATACGTGCCGCACTTTTGACAAACCACATCTTCCATGGAAAATGGGTTGGTCACGATGACGGCTCCGCAGGAACGGCAGTTACTGCGCAGATGGGAGAGTCCTTTTAAGTTGCCGCACTTGCATTCCCAATTGCCAATGGAAAAGTCCACGAAATCCAGGGAGGAGACTCCCCGAAAATCGGAAATGGGAAAGACGGAATTAAAGACAGCCTGCAGTCCATAATCTTCCCGCTCCGCAGGCAGCAGGCTCATTTGCAGGAACCGTTCGTACGATTTCTTTTGGACCTCGATAAGATTGGGAATTTGAATTTGCGTGCGAATTTTAGAAAAATTGACGCGTTCCTTCACCTTCCCATTCGATGCAACGGCCATCGTTCTTGCTCCTTCAACTCAATGCAAACAAAAGGCGCTAGTTGAGTTTCTCGAAATGGTTGAGGTCAGACACTCGGATATCGGGCGACTGAAAAAAGAGAAAGAGGGGGGAATACACACTTCCCCCCTGAATATGTTGGGCATTTAAATTTTTAGTCGAACTGTTAAAATATACTTCCCCGTCCACCTATTTTAACTCAACAGTGGCACCGGCATCAGCAAATTTTTTCTTAATATTTTCGGCTTCCTCTTTGCTGATTCCTTCCTTAACCGGCTTGGGAGCTCCATCCACCAAATCTTTGGCTTCCTTCAAGCCCAAACTAGTCACTTCGCGGACTGCTTTAATTACGTTGATTTTGTTGGCGCCAATAGCGGTCAGCACCACGGTGAACTCTGTTTTTTCCTCAACCGGGGCGGCGGCGGCGGCGGCAGCACCCGCCACTACTACTGGAGCAGCCGCGGCGGCAGAAACGCCAAACGCCTCTTCCAAACCTTTTACCAGCTGAGCAGCTTCCAGCAAGGTCAGTTCTTTGATTTCATCTAATATTTTTTGCACTTTTTCCGACATCGAACAACTCCTCCTGATCAATATAACTTAAATTCTAGTGAAAACCTATTCCGGGAACTTCTTTTGCTCGGATGCCTGGTTGACCACGACGGCCAGGTTTCTTGAGACTGCTGAAAGAACAGAAGCCAGGCGCTGGGCCGGAGCATTGAGCAAGAACATCAGTTTCGAGATCAATTCCTCCTTGGAGGGGAGGCTGGCAATCTGATCCAGATCGCCCAGATTAATCACCCGGCCTTCCACGACGCCTGCCTTGAAAACCAGGAGCGGATTGTTTTTGGCGTAAGTGGAAAGAGCTTTGGCCAAAACAACCGGATCCTTGTCATTAAAAGCAATCGCGCTGCTGCCAGTGAATTTTCCAGCCATGCCTTCTACCGGCGTGTCTTTGGCTGCTTTTTGAGCCAAGGTGTTCTTCACGACCTGGTAACTGGAACCCGCGGCCCGGATGGAACGGCGAAGTTCCGTATCCTGGCTGACCGTCAATCCCTGGCAACTGGCTAAGAACACGTTCCGGTTGTCTTTGAAGGTCTTATTCAAAAAATCAATTTCCTTCTGTTTGTCTTCTCGTTTCTGCATGCTGCAACTCCTCTTTTGATTCCTCTCCGCACCGGGTCAATACCCTTTGCGGTACCTGCGCCACCAGGCACAAAACTCAATGGGATAAAGTCTTCTCTTGTCCCAATCCTGCCACCCAATGGCTTCGAGAACACTAGACCTTCGCCTTCTCCAACGTGGTCGGGTCGATCTTGACGCTGGGTCCCATGGTGGAGCAAACAAAGAGACTGCGGATGTATTTCCCCTTGGCCGCCGCCGGCTTTGCTTTGACAATGGCATCAATCAAGGTCTTGGCATTTTCCACCAGCTTCTCATTGGTAAAAGAAACTTTGCCAACGGGAGTGTGGATAATGGCGGTTTTGTCCACGCGGAATTCCACTTTGCCCGCCTTGACTTCCCGCACTGCCTTGGCAATTTCGAAGGTCACTGTACCCGTTTTGGGATTAGGCATCAGTCCCTTGGGACCCAGGACTTTTCCCAACTTGCCTACGGTTTTCATGACATCTGGCGTGGCAATCAAGGCATCAAAATCCAGCCAACCTTCCTGGATTTTCTTAACCATCTCTTCGCCCCCAACATGCTCGGCGCCCGCATCCTCCGCCTCTTTCACTTTTTCACCGGCCGCGATGACACAAACCCGCTTGCTTTTTCCCAAACCATGAGGTAGGACCACGGTTCCCCGCACCATTTGATCCGCATGTTTGGGATCCACCCCCAAACGCATGGATACTTCCACCGTCTCGTCAAATTTGGCGGGAGCAATTTTTTTCACCAGCGGCAGAGCTTCGTCCAACCGATAAACCCGTTCTTCCACCTGGGCTGCCGCATTCTTATATTTTTTCCCGACTCTTGCCATACCTGCTCCTTGCGCTTACAAAGTCTTAAAAGCCGCCGTCTCGTTTGAATTGAAAGACACGGCCGTTGTAGATCCGTCGCCTGATGCTTGCCCGCTATTATCTTCGGTCCAAAAACCCTCGTCCCACGGAATTCGCGAGTTTACTTCTCCGCCACATCAATCCCCATGCTCCGAGCGGTCCCCTTGATAATCTGGATTGCCGCACTAACATCGTAAGCATTCAAATCAGGCAATTTCTGTTTGGCAATCTCTTCCACTTGCTTTTCGGTGACTTTCCCCACCTTAGTCTTGTTTGGTTCGCCCGATCCCTTGGCCACGGCAGCCGCCCGCTTGAGCAGAATCGAGGCAGGCGGAGTCTTTGTCACAAAAGAGTAAGATCGGTCCTGGTACACGGTGATGACCACCGGGATAATCAATCCGTCCATCTCTTTGGCGGAGGTCTTGGCATTGAATGCCTTGCAAAAGTCCATGATATTGACGCCATGCTGCCCGAGGGCCGGCCCCACGGGAGGGGCGGGGGTCGCTTTTCCCGCCGGAATTTGCAGCTTAATATAACCGGTAATCTTTTTAGCCATTGATTTGCTCCCAACTTGCTTTCAGCTTCACGCTTTGCGCGATCCGCAGACTGTCGGATCTACTCTCCATTGCCCATCCAATTCCCCAAGGCCAAACATTCCATCCCAACTTAATCTTCCAATCCCGCCATCTTTAAGGTTGTTTAGGCGGGCATCCACTTAGTCGAAGGCGATGATTTGCGGAAACAAATCGCCGAATACAGACAGCGGACAGTTCTAAACCTTTTCGACTTGCAGATAATCCAATTCGACCGGGGTCTGACGCCCAAAAATTGTGACCATAACCCGCAGAGTGTTGCGGTCTTCATTCAGGTCTTCCACCACTCCGGTGAAATTCGCAAAGGGCCCCTCGATTATCTTGACGTTTTCACCCTGCTCAAAGGTCAACTGCACTTTGGGCTTTTCCGCCGTAGCTTCGGCATGATGGATAATCTTGTCGACTTCTTCCTGGCTGAGCGGAGACGGTTGTGTCCCCGATCCCACAAAGCCGGTCACCCTGGGGGTGTTCTTGACCATATGCCAAGCCTGATCGGTCATCTCCATCTCTACCAGCACATAGCCAGGAAAAGTCATCTTGGAGCTGGTGACCCGCTTGCCTCCCCTCATCTCCACCACATCTTCGGTGGGTACCAGGATCTGGCCGAATCCTTCCTCCATGCCATAGGCTTGGATGCGGCTGCGCAGGCTTTCCTCAACCTTCCGCTCAAAACCGGAATACGTATGCACAATGTACCACTGCTTAGCCATTCCCATCCCTCAATCAGCCTGTCGGCCGCACGGGCAATTGCCTGTGCCATGGTTCTCCGACTAAATACCGGAGAATTTTTACTATTTCACCCACTTGAAAAGCTTGTCAATACCAAGACGCAGCAACGTATCAACCAAGCCCAAGTAGACCCCGAAGAAAAAGACCGCCGCGACCACCACAATGGTGGTTCCGTAGACCTCTTTTTTCCCCGGCCAGGAAACCTTTTTCATTTCCGACCGGACATCAGTGATAAACGCTGAGATGTGCGTCAGTTTGAGTTTCTCTAGCAACTGGAAGCCTCCCGGAACGGTGTTAGTCTTGCTCTAACAAAATTTGGCAGGCCAGGAGGGACTCGAACCCCCAACATCCGGTTTTGGAGACCGGCGCTCTACCAATTCGAGCTACTGGCCTACAGTCAATCTGAGCCTGCATTAAAACCTAGGAACCCTCTCAGCACGGCAAAGTGAACTGCCCTGCCCTACTTGGTTTCCTTATGAACCGTATGCGATCGGCAGGTGTTACAGAACTTCTTAAACTCCAACCGCTCCGTAGTCTTTTTTTTATTTTTCGTAGTGGCGTAATTCCGATTCTTGCAATTTGTGCACTGTAAAGTGACATTTTCTCTCATAATTCAAGACCACACCTGGGAAGGGCGCTCCCCTTAACGGAAAGCGCTCCGCAAATTTAATCGAACATTGTCAAAGACTACTCGATGATCTCGGTGATGGAACCGGCGCCCACCGTGCGGCCGCCCTCCCGGATCGCGAACCGCAGCCCCTTCTCCATCGCAATGGGCATGATCAACTCGATCTCCAGGTTGGTATTGTCCCCCGGCATCACCATCTCCGTCCCCGCCGCCAGCTTCGTCACTCCCGTCACGTCCGTCGTCCGGAAATAAAACTGCGGCCGGTATCCATTAAAGAACGGCGTATGCCGCCCCCCTTCTTCCTTCGACAGCACATACACTTCCGCCTTGAACTTCGTGTGCGGCGTGATCGATCCCGTCTTCGCAATCACCTGGCCCCGCTCCACATCGTCCTTTTCCGTCCCGCGCAGCAGCAACCCCACATTGTCTCCCGCCACGCCTTCATCCAGCAGCTTCCGGAACATCTCCACGCCCGTCACTATCTTCTTCACCGTCGGACGAATCCCCACAATCTCGATTTCCTCGCCCACCTTCACCTTGCCGCGCTCCACCCGGCCCGTCACCACCGTCCCACGGCCCGAAATCGAGAAAATGTCCTCCACCGGCATCAAAAACGGCTTGTCAATGTCCCGCTCCGGTATCGGAATGTAGCGGTCTACCTCCGCCATCAACTCCTCGACCGCCTTCTCCCACTTCTCTTCCCCGTTCAGCGCGCCTAAGGCCGAAACCCGCACCACCGGCACTTCGTCCCCGGGGAATTGATAGCTCTTCAACAATTCCCGCACTTCCAATTCCACCAAGTCCAACAATTCCGGATCGTCCACCGCGTCCACCTTGTTCAGGCAGACCACCACGTACGGCACGTTCACCTGCCGCGCCAGCAAAATGTGCTCCCGCGTCTGCGGCATCGGCCCGTCGGTCGCCGCCACCACCAGAATCGCCCCGTCCATCTGCGCCGCACCCGTAATCATGTTCTTGATGTAGTCGGCGTGCCCCGGACAGTCCACGTGCGCATAGTGCCGCTTCGACGTCGAATACTCCACGTGCGCGGTGTTGATCGTGATCCCACGCTCTTTCTCTTCCGGCGCATTGTCGATCGAATCGAAACTCCGGTACTGGATCTTCGGGTCTTTCTTCGCCAGCACCTTGGTGATCGCTGCCGTCAACGTCGTCTTCCCATGGTCAATGTGGCCAATCGTCCCGATGTTTACGTGCGGTTTGCTTCTGTCAAATTTCTCTTTTGCCATCGTAGTCCTCTCCTTATAAATCCAAAGAACACTATTTGTTTAAGCTGGGTGATCTCTCTTAAGATTCCTCTCGCCGGAGCGGAAAAATGGAGCCCACGATCAGGATTGAACTGATGACCTCATCCTTACCAAGGATGCGCTCTACCGACTGAGCTACGTGGGCCTTATCTGGAGCGGGAGACGGGGATCGAACCCGCGACCAACAGCTTGGAAGGCTGTGACTCTACCACTGAGTTACTCCCGCTAATCTAGGTGACGGGTTGCAGATGGCAGGGGGTAGTCAAAACGAATTAAGGAAATGCCCCGGCATCTCCTACCGCCTGCAACCTAGCACCTACAACCGGATACTGGTGGAGAGAGAAGGATTCGAACCTTCGTAGCACGCAAGGTGCGGCAGATTTACAGTCTGCTGCCATTAACCGCTCGGCCATCTCTCCAGCTCGAAGAGGTGAAACCTCTAAGTTTTCAAAGACTCACGGCTGCATCCCAAAAGGAAGTCAACCGTTTTATTTCTCTTTCAGCTTCATCCAACTTTGGAATCCCGGCGAAGCTTCTAAATTCATTCTGGAGCTGGCGAAGGGACTTGAACCCCCGACCCGCTGATTACAAATCAGCTGCTCTACCAGCTGAGCTACGCCAGCAAGCCGACAAATCTCGTATACTAGCAAAAGGATTCTAAGCTGGCAACATGAAATATCAATTAAAATTAAAAAAATTAAACCGCCAGTCTTTTCCTTTGCCGGACTACTTCATAAAGAGCAATTCCCGCCGCAACGGACACGTTTAGAGAATGAATGGGGCCAGCCGCGGGGATTGATGCAAGAAAATCACAATGTTCCCGCACCAGACGCCGTATTCCCTTTCCTTCGTTACCTAGGACCAAAGCCAATGGAACCTTCAAGTCAATCTGCTCGAGGCCCAGCTCCTGGCCGGATTCGACACCCAGCACCCATATTCTAGCTTCTTTGAGTTGTTCGATCCCCCGGGTCAGATTAGTCACGCGGGCAATTTTTAGATGTTCTAAGCCGCCTTCGGCGGTTTTTGCCACCGTCGAGGAAAGTCCGGCGGCGTGATCTTTGGGAACAATGACGCCATCGACTCCAAAAGCAGCGCAACTTCGCAAGATCGCTCCAAAATTGCGTGGATCTTCAATTGAATCGAGAATCACCAGGAGTTTTTGTGAGCCGGGATTCTCAAGTAGATCTTCAATATCAACGAAGGTCTGAGAAGCGCAGATGGCCACTACTCCCTGGTGCACCATCCCATTGCACTTGCGATCCAGGACAGCTCTCGGTTCAAACTTAAATGGGATCTTCTTTTCTTTGGCCAGCTCGATCAATTCCTGTAGCGGCCTGCTGGCAAATCCTTGAAGGAAATGGAGTCGCTCTATGGGCCTTGAGCCTGATTTTAGGCATTCCAGCACACTGTGTGTGCCGTACAGGATGTCCATCGTCCTCTGTTCCCATAATCCCAGCGGAGATTGCACGGTGTTCTATGCCGACAAAAACCAAAACGGGGAATTTTACCATGGAATTTCCATGGCCAGATAAAAAACCTCAATTCGCAGCGCAAAATTTATCGGAGCCGCTCTATTCTTCCACAACTGCCAATTCCACCCGGTTGAAATAGCGGTCAACCCGGTCAACGATGCATTGAATCCGGGCCCCCAACTGAAAAGTATTCCCAGAGCGCCTCCCCACCAGAGTGGCCGGCCGATCTCGAAAGCGATATTCATCCTTCATCAATGTGCTGATGGGCACAAACCCCTCTACGTAGAGATCCAACAATTCGACGAGCAGCCCTTCCCTGGTAATATGGAAAACAATTCCCTCAAAAGTCTCTCCCAGTTTTCCGGCCATGAAATCCAGTTTTTTGAGTTCCAGTAATTCCCGCTCTGCCTCATCGGCACGACGTTCGGTTAGACTGGAATGCAGGGCAATTTGTTCAAGGTCCTCGGGATTGTATGAACCCTCTGAATCCTTCGCGGTCTCTTGGTCTGTCCATTTCCCGCCCACCATTTCGCCAAAGCCCTGATTTCCGGGATCGAACAGATGGCCCCATGATCTAACGGGACAACTATTCAAATGCGCCCGCAAAATACGATGTACCATCAAGTCAGGATAGCGGCGGATGGGGGAAGTAAAATGAGTGTAGCAACCGGAGGCCAACCCGAAGTGTTTTTTATTTAGTGGGGAATAGGAAGCCTGTTTGAGCGAACGTAACATCAAAAAGGAGAGTATCCTTTCTTCAGGCTTCCCTTTCAGTTGATCGGCCAGTTTCTGATAGTCGCGGGAAGAGACTCGAATGTTGAGCGCCTCCAATTTCCTAGCCTCTTCGCGAATCCGTCGATTGGGCCGCGGGCGTCCTCCCCGGTCTTTGACTCGTGGCGCCAACTCCTGCCGCCAGTCCGGGAGATCAATTCCCAAGCTGTATCCAAATCCGACGGCAATTTCATTGAACTCCGCCACTTTTAAAGGGTCGGGGGGCTCGTGGATTCGAAATATCGATGGAACTCGACAATCAAATAAATATCGGGCGACTACTTCATTCGCCGCCAACATAAATTCCTCGATGATCCCGTGGGCTATATTCCGCTCCGCTTTGATGATTCCCGTCATGCTGCCCGCTTCGTCAAATTCAATCACCGGTTCCGGCAGGTCGAAATCAATCGAACCGCGCTTGCGCCGCCGTTCATATAAAATTTGAGCGAGTTCCCTCATCCGTTCAAAATGAGGAATTAGGTTGACATAGCGGGAGCATTCTTCCGGGTCGCGATCGCGCAAAATACGTGCCACGGCAGTGTAAGTCATCCGTTCCCGACTTCGAATAACTCCTTCATGGAAGGAATATCGTATCACTTCCCCTGAACTGTCGATCTCCATCAAAACCGAGAGGACCAGCCGGTCCACTTGAGGATTCAAGCTGCAAATGCCATTAGAAAGCTCTTCCGGCAGCATGGGCACGGCCCGGTCAGGAAAATAGACGGAAGTCCCTCGCCGCGCCGCTTCCTGATCCAAGGCTGTTCCCTTTTCAACATAGTGCAAAACGTCGGCAATGTGCACCCCCAGCCGATAATTCCCGTTTTCCAGCATTTCCACATGAATGGCATCATCAAAATCTTTCGCGGTTTCACCATCGATCGTGACAATGGGCAAGTGGCGGAAGTCGGTGCGGTGCCGGCAATCCGCGGAATTGATCTCCGGATTCCAACGATCCAATTCCAGCAATACAGCTGTTGGAAAGCTGACGGGGATTTGATGCTTCCGAATTATGATCTCCACATCAACCCCAAAATCTCCCCGAAAACCTAACACCTCTACAATTTTGCCTCGAAGCCCGAGTTCTCCCCGTCCAAAGCGGGTCAATTCCACCTGCACTATCGAGTCAGCGGCTGCTTCCAGTTCTTCACCCTCCGGAATAAATATTTGCCGATTCAAATTGGAATCAATAGGGACGACATAATTATAAGGAACAGATATTTTAAATTGCCCAACTACGTGAAGTCGTCCACGCTCCAGGACTTTTAGAATTTTCCCTTCAGATTTGTTCCCACCCCTGCCAGATTCCACACTAACCAATACCTTGTCTCCCTGCATCGAATCCCCCATAAAACGAGCAGGGACAAAAATATCCCCAGCCAATCCCGCCGGTCTAGGATCAGGTGTCACGAAACCATAACCATCCCGATGAATCTCTAATTTTCCGGTTACGACTTTTTGCCGCGCCGGCAATCCAAACCGATCCCCTTTTAGCGTGGTAATCCTCCCTTGCTTTATCAATTGTTGAAGAATCTGCCGAATTTCATGGCGCTCGTCCGGCTCGGCGCTCAGCTCACCGATTAGCTGACGAAAGCTGGCAATCTGCGCAGGCGCGGCTTTAATGAAGCCAACGATATCTTCTTCGAGTCGATGCATATTCATTTCTCCGCGACAATTGCCATCCGTTTTGAACTCTTAGATTTTCCATCTCATCCATCTCCCGCCTCCCGTCTGCCCTCTGCCGTTTCCCGTTTCCCGTCTCCCGTCTGCCGTCTGCCGTCTGCCGTCTCCCCTCTGCGCTCCTTCCACGAATTACGATATAATACTCCCCCTGCAGACGCGACCGGAAAAACAGTCGCCGCAGATCAAGGCTGAGAATGCAAACTGGATATTTCCGCTTATTGAAACAAAATAAGAATTTTCGCTCTCTCTGGACCGGCCAAATTATTAGCGAGATTGGCGACTGGTTCAACAACATCGCAGTGTTGGGTCAAGCCATGTCTCTGACGGGTTCAGGCCTGGTCATCACGGCCCTCCTGCTCTCGCGGACCTTCCCCACTGTTCTTTTTGGGCCGCTGGCTGGCGTGATTACCGACCGCTTCAGCCGCCGCACCGTTCTGTTAGCGGCGGACTACAGCCGGGCTTTGCTGGCTCTGGGCTTCTTATTGGTGACATCGCCTAACCGGATTTGGATGTCTTATTTATTTGGTGGATTGCTGACGGCGGTATCGATCTTCTTCAACACTGCAAAATCTGCTTCGATTCCCGATATCGCCTCTGAAAAAGAGTTGTTGCCAGCCAACGCCATGACTGGCTCCACCTCGGCACTAGTGCAGACCATGGGCGGCGCCCTGGGAGGCTTTGCGGCTCAATGGCTCGGCTACAATGCTGCTTTTATGATCAATGCTCTCTCTTTTCTAGGCTCTGCTGCAATGATTTACCAAATTCAGTTCCGGAAAGAAACCGCACCTAAATCCGCGCATCTTCCAATTAATCCTCCTTTTTCCTTCACCCACGATTTCCGTGAGGGGATGAAATACATCCGTTCGAGCCCGATTGTTTTAGGCCTAATGCTAATTGGGGTAGGTTGGGCAACCGGCGGGGGAGCCGCCCAAATTCTCTTCAGCCTGTTTGCCGTCGAAGTTTTCCATGCCGGTGACCAAGGGATTGGATTGCTCTATTCAGCTGCTGGCTTGGGGATTGTGGCTGGAGCCACTCTAGCCAATTATTTCTTTAAAAACCGTTCGTTTTCTTTTGCGAAATGGATCTTGGGACTGAGCATTACATTGACAGGAATTTTTTATTGTATTTTCAGCTTTTCCGCGGGATTGGGCATGGGATTGGTCTGGATGGCCCTCAGCCGGGTTGCCATGGGAGTCAATCAAATCATTGGCATTACTTTATTGATGCAAGTGGTTCCGGAAAAGCTGCGCGGCAGGACTTTTTCGACACGGGAATCCGTAGTGATTTTTACCATGGTGCTTTCCATGCTGTTGGCGGGAGTAGGGCAACAATATGCGGGTGCCCGCACGATCGGTTTGGTCAGCGGTTTGCTTACCCTCACTACAGGCTTGATCTGGATCACAGCCAACCTGCTGGGCATTTACAAAACAAAACCCGACAGCAAAGAATAGTCGGAGGGTCGACTCCTATAAGGCCGTTTGAAATCCGGAAGGCTTTCCGTCCCGCCAGCTTGCATCATTCCAGCTCTTGCTCGTTTTTTTTTGGGAACTCCGCGCAGCCTCGATTAGGCTTTTCCTCTTGAAACCGCATGCGGCTTGTGGCATCATTCCGAAGCTATGCGGAAGTGGCGGAATTGGCAGACGCACTAGATTCAGGTTCTAGCGCTCGCAAGGGCATGGGGGTTCAAGTCCCCCCTTCCGCACCAATGAAATACGGCTCCCAGAGCGGTTTTTCGAGAAATTGCTACTTTCTTCTTAATTACACATACTTCCCCCAAAAAACATACCAAAATCCCCTTTTTCATTTTCTATCCACTACGTTATCCACTACACTATTTTTAGTGCGGCACTCAATTTTACCATGAGCCGCTGCACAATGCCGTGTTGGATTTGCCGTCTTTCAGCCCGGAAGAAATTTTCAGTGGCCCGGCCATTGTCAGACTTGGCCCTGAACTAGGCCCCTATCTGCAACTACTCGAACTCTTCACAAGTATTGGAATTACAAGACTAGGGAAGTGTAAACAGTGTGAGAAGAGACGGAAAAGGTGCCGCACTTGACTTTTTGACTTTTTATTCCGTGGAATCAGACCAAAGGCTAAAACATACGACACTTTCCCCAGGATGAGAACTCTTGGAGACGTAATTCCCAAACTTTTTAATGGATAAATGGGCGAAAGCATAACCGAAGCATAGTAGAGAAGGGGTAATGATAGCAGATTAAAATGCAGTTGCTGACAGAGAAGAACGATTCTCCGGAAAAGTCAAGTGCGGCATCAAATTCGCTCAGTGAATTCTTGCGAGGAGAAACTCAAACTTCAGCGTGGTATTGTTTTTGGTGAGTCGGACGGAATTGAACAGCAATCCGGCAACTGGAGGGCATGTCGGTTTTTTCAATGCGGAGGATCAGACCAGATGTTTCATAGACCGGTCTGTTGGGGGCACTGCTGCGTTGCATTTGTCGTGGCATTGGGAGGGAGAGAACGAGCATAGAACCAACCCGAACTGGGGTCTTGAGAAGGAAGCTGGCACCCTCGGAACTCACATCCAGTGATTTAGTGACCTCATCAAATTGCCCCCCCGCCAAGGTGGATCCCTTAACACGAATCGGCAGTCCCACCAAGATTCTTTTTTGTCGTCTCCTCTCAACAAATGTAGTCATCTACATTCTCTCCTTTAAGGTCCAAAGTTAGTTACGGAGTCCAATCGCATGTCTCAATTCCTCGGCAAACTCTTTATTTCCCCCGGTTTTCTGGGAGCGGGAAGAGGCACTAGAAACTTTGTTGCCACTAGGAAAACTTGACCCTCATAGCCGTTTGCAGAGACGCGCTATGCACAGCCTGTGCGGGAAAAGAGGGTGCAGGTGCAAAGTCAACATTCTTTCGCGAATAAAGGGCCATTTTCAATAGCCATTCTAACTCAATGTCGGTTCGAAGGGAAAAATCGTAAAAGGTTAAGTCGCCGTCCGTTCTGCCAAATCTCCGGGATTCGGTCAAAGGGATCCCGGTAGGGTCGAGAACTGGCGCAGTAACCATTAGGAGCCTCCTTGTCTGTATCCAGGGTTTCCTGTCCATGGCAAATTGTTATTTTGACCGATTCTGCCGACTACCGCGTTGTCCCAATGAGGCGAATTACAATGGTGGAGGGGAGTTGATTTCAGTAATCTAAATTGCCGAAAGGTGCCGCACTTGACTTTTTGACTTTTTATTTCACTGATTCATTGCAAAGGCTAAAAAACAGGCGACACTTCCCCAGGATAAGGGCGCGACTGGACGTGAGTCCCGGACTTTCAAAGAAAAACTATTGTGTGAGTAAAATCCAAGCAGCGGCGAGAATCGGGAACAAACACAGCTCAAACTGCAATTGCTGAAAGAGAGCACCTAATCTCCGGAAAAGTCAAAAAGTCAAGTGCGGCACCCAATTCTCAGCAGGTAACATGCAATACAGCATTCGTGCCATCCTGTTCCTCCTGGATGAGATCGATGGCTGCTTGGGTCGGAAGGATGACCAGAGTTATTCCACGACGTTCCGCTTCCCTTTTCATCTGATCCACCACTGGCATGGCGCCATTAGCTCCTGTTCCAACAACTAGACGCTGGCATTTCCAGGGAATCCCTTCTTCCAAAGATAGAGGAGTATGGCCATAGGCATCCCGGAGCTTTTTCGAGCCTTTTTTCTTGCGCCTGCTAATTTTGCCGCGGTCAATCACGACGTCGTAGTCGT
Organism: uncultured Acidobacteriota bacterium; assembly: GCA_963803155.1. GTDB lineage: Bacteria > Acidobacteriota > Terriglobia > Versatilivoradales > Versatilivoraceae > CAWDMN01. The sequence goes on along the minus strand of CAWDMN010000098.1, from coordinate 11,112 downwards.
AAAGGGTCCCGTCAATCTGCAGAGAACCAAATTCAAATTTCTCAATTTGCCTCATACAATACCTCCTGAAGCGGTTTGCGCAGCCAAGGTAGCAAAACCTTTGATGTCGATCAGAGAAACAGCGCCTTGATCATAATGGAAGAGCCGGGCAAAAGATGACTAAGAAGAAAGACCCGATCGGGCATTTGCTCATCGTAACAAAACCTAGACCCGCCGGGGGTTGCGTTATGAATTGCTAATTCGCCAGGGGCAGACCGATTACCAAGGCTTTATTCCGCCTTTTGCAGATCCAGAGCAATTCTCACTTCATTTACCAGGACTATGCTTTGATTAATGAGTTCCTGATTGGTTATTTCGGCATTGGCAAATTGGCGCAGGATTTTAAGGGGACAGATGAACTCAATTGCCTCAGAGGAAGATGTCGCCTTGGAAGTCAACTCATTAACGATGGTGATTTCCAACCCATCAAAATCTGAACCATTGGGAACTTTAGCCAAGATGGGTTTCAGCTGTGGAGCTAAGAATAGATCGAAACTCTGGGCGGCACGCTTGTATATTGAAGTCGAATCTTTCTCATATTTGGTGGGATTTCGCAACGATAGTTGGAGATAAATCCGGTTTTGGAAGATCCCAAATGACGGTGGCACATACTGCAAGAATTGGTGATGCGCCACACCTTCCTTGTTTAATTCGTCTAGCTGAACCTGGTACTTGGCTTGAACGAGATCCATCTCTGCCCAGTTGGCCGTCAAGCGATTCGAAGCCACCAATGGTTCCATGGCGGCAGGGTTGTTCTGCGGTGGCAGCGCAGTTTGCGGAGGAATCCGTGCTGTTTCTGTACCTTGGGGCTGGGGAACCGTTTGATCGGCAGGGGGCTTGAGAACCGGTTCGTTGAAGGGAAGTTTGCTCGCGTAAGCTGAAGAAGGTGGGGATTGGTTATGCCTCGATCGCTCCAAAGCTTTAAGATCAAAGGGATCTGGCTGGCCCAACGCCATGCCGAACTCTTTTCCGTTCAGATAGATTTCCGACCGGTTCAGCACCTCCTGCCGGCCAGAGTCTGACTGCGACCCGAGAAATTGAAAGCAATCCAGTCTGTCAAATACGACGACGAGAATTTCCTTCCCCTCATATTGGTACTCTTTGCTTTCTGTTTGCGTGTGAAAGGAGATCTCAAAGCCGAATGCATCAAAGTCCTCTTTCGGGGTGAAATATCCGGGGAGCAATCGGAGAACTGGGAGCACCACTTCATTGAAGACGCGGCTTGAACGCTGGTTGGGGGTCAGCCGGTCCGAGTTGAAAGCAGCATTGTAATTTCCCGTTAGTTTCAAGACCGTTCGGCCGTGGAAATACACAAACTCCAAACCACGCCTATCGGACGTTAATTGTTTTTTAGGTTCGAGACCGGCAAACCGGCTAAGCATGAGTGGATAAGGGAATTTTATCCCGGCCACGGCTCTATTAAATTCCACCAGTTTTTTGAGATAGGTTTTCTCCAGGCTCTTTAATTGAGGATTGATGATCTCGTTGGGGCTCACTTGGGCCTGCAAAGGTGGAAGAGCCCAACCCAGGAGAGCTCCCAGGACCGCAATTCGGATCCGGTGAGTGTGATCAATAATGGTGCGGGGATTCGGTGTTCTCATGGCCGGTCTCTGGAATCTCTTCATTCGCCCTGGATGCCGGGAGCGGACTCCCGTGTCTTCCTGACAAGCTCCTGGCCAGGAAGATTCTCAGGGCATCGGCTTGGCCGGAGGAGGATGATAAGTTGGTTGAGATACGACTCGAATAAACGCAATCAAGGCGCTAATGTCTTCCTGCGTCAGGGTTCTTCCCCAAGGAGGCATCATGCTGGATTTGCCCACCGCACTCCCCCCCAGGGCGATGACGTTCTGCAAGGCATCATCCCTCAGGGAGTTCAAAACATTTCCATCATTGAGGAGCGGTGGGGGAGGCATCACGTTGGACCGGTTGGAGGGCCCAGCGGGCGTTACATCGGCGTGGCACCAAACACAGGCAGTGTAAAAAATCCGCTTGCCTTGAGATTGCTGATAGTTGAGCAAAATGGCGCGTTCTGGATCGTTCCAATCCTGTTCTATATCGTAAGCCGCCAATCGCGGGTTATCGGCAAGTGCCGATTTCTTTCCTTTGCAGGCTGGAAGCAATAATAATGTAAATAAGACCAGGGGGAAAACGTAAAACCTCACACTCATCGAGGGCCTCCTCCAGCTGTGGATGCACCCTTGTCCTCTTTGGGGGGGCTAGCCTGCTTGAACGTCATGAGATACGCAGTCAGAGCGGCAACTTCCTGGTCGTTGAGGGCACGCCGTGGTTCTATAGTCCCTGGAACCAAGGCCTGCGGGTTTCTCAACCATGCCTCGATCCATACGGCATTCAGCCAATTTCCCGCGTTACTCAAGTTTGGTCCAACGTATCCGCCTGAAGAACCCAGGGTATGGCATGCCTGGCATTGGTACTTCACCTCATAAAGCTGTTTCCCCATAGCCGCTTGTTCGGGGGAATAGTGTCCACGTTCTTTCTCTTCCAGATCAATTGCGACATTCTGAAACACTATCCGTAGGTAGTCAGCCGCAATAGAGGCTTCTTCCTTGCTCATATTAAATTGGGGCATCCGGAAAGTGAGCGTTGGGCGCAGTGTCTTAGGATTCAACAGGAAGTCCATCATCCACTGCCGTTGTGCCCGGCTGCCTTCAAACGTCAGATCGGGAGCCAGTGTTCCACCGTAGCCTTTAAACTGGTGACAAACAGCGCACTGGTAACGTTTGTATACTTTCCCAAAAGCTCCAACAGGGCGGAATTCGCTTTGGACAAGGGGCTTGACCAGACTCGCCAGGTGGCTGCTTGCCGCAGAGCCGGTCATGCTCAACAGAGCGGTGGTAATCATTTCGAGGTCTGCAGAACTAAAGGAATATTGAGGCATGCGCGCAGCCGGATTCACCGAACGCGGGTCCACAACTTTCGACTGGATATATTTGATCAGGTTGCGAGGAATTTTCGAGTTGCCAAAATCGAGTTGAGACACGCTTTTTCCACCCAGGTTGGAGAGATCGGGGCCGAAGTCCTTTTGAGAAGGGATCCCCTGAATGACGTGGCAGCTTGCGCATCCTTTGTCTTGAAACAGGCGTCTGCCCAATTGAATTTCCTCAGCCCTGGGGGGGGCCAGTTGGGGGACATTGCTCAGGAGGTCGGAATCGGTCAAACTCCCCATGATGTAGCGAGTCACTTTGAACAAATCTTCCTCAGACCACTGATAACGCGGCATGGAAGAATGGACCAGGTACCCCTGAGGATCGCGCAACCAACTGGTTAACCAAACCACATTCACCTTGCTGGCGACTTTAGTTAACTCAGGCCCAATATCGCCTCCAATCAGCTTGGTTTCGCCGGCGCGGGTGACAGCGAGGGAATGACATGTTGTGCAGAACATCTGGCGGAATCGTGCCTCTCCCTGTTCGGCTAAATCGGGTCTCTTTTCCCAGGCAGCCACTACCCTGGGATCAAAGGGAGCAGACTCTTTTGACGGGCCTTTCAAGGAACTCAGATAAGCCGATAAGGCACTCAGTTCGCTCTCGTTGAGGCGGAACTGCGGCATCCGGGGGGATCCCGTCACATAACCATTCACCACGGTATTGCCATTGTTGTCCAGCACCGTCCTCGGTTGCTTCAGCCATTTATAGATCCACTCACGGCTCTCCTTATTGCCCACCTGCGTCAGGTCTGGGCCAATCATCTCAGGCCGCTGGATCCCTTGCAGACGGTGGCATCCCGAACAGTTAAACTGCTCCAATAAATGCCGGCCGCGATTGAGTTGCGGAGTCTCAGCAATATTTTCCTGATGACAGACCCCGCAGGAGGCTTGGATATATCGAATCGGCAATAACGGTTTTTCCCAAGCCAGGGTCGTTTCATGTGCTTCAGAGGCCTCGGTGGCTGCTCCTTGACCTCGATGGCAGATGACGCACCCCCATTCTCTTGGCCTGTGAGGTATCAAGGGGTGAGCCCGGAACGGCTGAGGGACCGAAGGATCCCGCAAACTGGACTGGATAATGCCTTGGTGGCAAGTAGGGCAGCGATCCACTACCCCCATCTCGGGGATCCAAATCTGATCGATGCCGGGATGATAATCTGCCAGCAATCGCTTAGTATCGGGCCGGGTTTGGGCGTAACGCACGAAATCGTTGGAATAGCGTTTCCATTCCCGGAAATAGTCTTTGGCGGGCGAAACGGCCAACACAGCAACAAAGGTCACACTCGAAATCGCAAACACAAAACGAAATTTCCGGGAGACTCTTCCTAGATCTTCGGTGCTCATATTATCTCCATGGCCAAACCCAAGACCAGCCAGGTCCTCGAAAGAACGTGCCCACAACTGTCAGCGTGATGGCTACCACAATAAACCATGTCATGACCCACCAGGAAATAGGGCGCAAGCGCAGGAATTCCGTCACCCGGTTTCCACCCGGACTGGCAAAATAGGAGATAAACATCAGGCTTGCCACGGCAGCTGTTGGCACAATCAGCGTCCACGCCTCCACTGCGGCAAACATGATGAGCAAAGCCGCCAATGTGATTAGAAATAGAGTGAAGCGGCGCCTGCGATTCAAAGCCCATAGCCGTTCACCCGAAATGTTGACATTAAAATAGGGAATCACCAACAGAGCCAGGACGATCAAGCTGGGAATCAGAATACCGGCCACAAAAGGGGGGTACACGTGGAGCAGTTCCTGCAATCCCAGAAAATACCAGGGAGCTTTGGCCGGATTGGGGGTCAGCAAAGGATTGGCCAGCTGTTCGAGCGGAGCATCCCAAAGCAACGCCAGAACCACCAGCAGAACCAGCAGAAGCTGGAACACCAGGGCCTCGCGAAGAATCAGGTGTGGAAAGCTCATTCGCCGGGGGACCGCATCGCCTGTCACTTGGGCCGAGGTCTCTTTGGTGATAAAGACAATTCGCTGGGGAGACTTGAGAGCATTGGAACTGATTCCGGCCTCGCGGTTATTCTTTTCGTTCATGGTCTTCTCCCACGGTTATGCCACCGTCTTTCCGGATACGCCAAAAGTGGATGCCGATGAGAAACAAGGTCCCCAAGGGAAGGATGACGCAATGCAGCACATAGAACCGGAGCAGCGCGTTTTCTCCCACAACGTTTCCCCCTAACAACAAGAAGCGAGTTGGTTGCCCCAATAAAGGCATTGCGGAAATAATATTGGTCCCCACCGTTATGGCCCAGAAAGCCAGCTGATCCCAGGGCAAAAGGTAACCTGTGTAGCTGAGGAAGAGGGTCAGCATGAGCAAGATCACACCCACGATCCAATTGAATTCATGCGGCGGTTTGTACCCGCCCCGATAAAAAACATGGAACATATGCCAGAACACGATAAATACCATGGCATGAGCCGCCACCCGGTGCAGGTTGCGCAGAAAAATGCCGTTGGAGACGACGAAACGGAGGTCCTTCATATCCAGATAGGCTTGCGGAACTGCCGGATGATAGTAAAGCATCAATAAGACGCCTGTAGCGGAAAGCACCAGGAATAATAAAAAGGCGAAGGAGCCCAGATAATAGGTGGCCCTCACGCGCAATGAACTCTCCCGCACCTTAACTGGAAGCAGGTGCAGAAAGAGATTCCCGAAGATCGCCAAACTCCGGGTCCGGTTGGTACGTGCCGGTTCGCGCCGGAAAATAGATTTCCAGATCCGAGTGGCCCGCAAATGGGCGAGTGTTTGCTCCATCGAAAATGTGGCCATCGCGTTCCTCAGATTTTAAGAATTTGGCCCGCCTTGATGGTTTCCAGTTTATCAATCCGGAGTTCACCATCCGCCGTCAAGGAAATGGCAAAATGAGGCAGGGGCCGGGGTGCCGGACCTTCGACCTTGGTGCCGTCACTCTTGAATTTGCTGCCGTGGCAGGGACAAGCAATCAAGCCGGGCATCCGGTTTCCACTGGGTAATGCACCCCAAGTGTGTGCAGACGGCCGAAACGGCGTAAAAGCCCTCCGCCGTCCGGACGATATATACTTGTTGATCTTGGAGAAAAGTCACCGAGTTGAGCGGGTAAAGATCCGGATTGCCGGCTCGGAAGGCAGTGGGCGGCTCAAACAACACATTGGGTGAGAGGTATTTCAAACAGACGATGGCGGCTCCCACTCCGGCCAGCCCCAGGGCGCCAGTGGAAACCTCGTTGAAAAAATCCCTGCGGTTGATTTCGGCTTTCTCTGTTTCCGCGGGATTTTCGAGACTCTTCCAATCAGCTTCTCCTTCATTCATGGCCTTTCACCTCAACTGTCTCGGGGTCACGCTCAAACACTTCAAATGACTCCATCGTAATGGTGCGGGCGGGGCAGCGTAGGGCGCAAAGACCACATCGAATGCAAATGGTTTCATCTTTCACCATCATCGCGCCTTCACTGGAAGGCAAATCATCTGGACCAAGGTGCTGGAATGCGTCTGCATATATACTCGATCCTTCGACCAGTTGCGTTTTGACTTCCGCGGGAACAGACAATTGGCTGAGAGGAACAAGTTCCAGGCAGTTTTCAGGACAGACGTCCACACATCCTCCACAAAGAATGCATTCGGTGCCATTCTCTTCGTTACCTTCAAAGATGGTGTTAATCCAACAGCGCAGGCAACGTCGCGCCTCGCGCTTGGCTTCCTCCTCGCTATAACCAATCTCCACCTCGGCGACACCGGTTCGGCGGTCGAGGGGCGAAACGGGAACGGGTAGGCGGGAATACTCGTCGTACGATTCGACCATCTGGTGTTGATCGAGAATGGTAATTTGCACATACCGGGGCTTGGGTTTCCATTCCGGGCCGCACAAGTAGCGGTCGATCTGCTCCGCGGCCTTTCTGCCATCCGCCACGGCACTGATGATCAAACGAGGTCCGAAGGCAATGTCCCCGGCTGCAAAAACTCCAGGAGTGCTGGACATGAGTGTCTCCGGATCGATTTTGACGGTCCCTTGGCGCGTGGTTGCCACTCCATCTTCGGCAGTGAGAAAGGAAAGGTCCGATGTCTGCCCAATCGCCAGGATCACCGTATCACAATCCAGTACGCTCTCCGTTCCTTCAGCAAAAACGGGTTTAAAGCGGTGCTCGGCATCAAAAACCGACGTGCAGAGGATAGTCTCGACCCCCGTCAGCTTCCCACTCCGGCCCATGAACTGTTTGGGTCCCAGAGATGGGTGAATTTTCAAGCCTTCCCGCATGCCCTCTTCGATCTCCTCTTCAAAAGCGGGCATCTCCTCGCGCGGCTCCAGACACATGAGATGAACTTCCCGTGCTCCCATGCGCAAGGCTGCCAGGGAAACATCCAGCCATTCCTTCATGGCCACCTGCTGTTCTCCCGGACTCAGGCTTTCCGGCAAGGCGGACTCGGTGAGATCTTCCAAAGATAGGTGCTGTTGCTCTCGCAACGCTGTGCGGGCAACATCGATGGCCACATTCCCGCCACCAATCACAACCACCTTTCTGCCAATTTGAAAGCGGTAACCTAAGTTGACATTGAGCAGAAAATCAATCCCTTTGACCACCCCATCCAGGTCATGACCGGGCAGCATCAAGTCGCGGCTGCGGTGCAGCCCCAAGGCCAACAATACCGCCTTGAAACCTTGATTTCGGAGATCCGAAAGAAAAAAATCTTTACCCAAGCGGGTGTTTACTTTCAACGTAATGCCCAGATCCAGGATCTCGCGAATCTGGGCCTTGAGGACATCGCGCGGCAAGCGGTACTCAGGGATGCCCAGGTGAAGCATACCGCCAGGTATTGGCGCGGCTTCAAAAATTGTGACAGGGTATCCCAGGAGTGCCAGATCGTGAGCGGCGGCAAGCCCCGCCGGACCGGATCCAATCACGGCTATCTTCTCAGGCCGGAAAATCTCAGGCTGTTCAGGGAAAACCTGGAGGGGGTTGCGGGATTCCGGCCCATGCCGTTCGGTGAGAAAGCGCTTGAGCGCCCGAATGGAGATCGGCGCATCGAATTGACCCCTCCGGCAATCGGTTTCGCAAGGATGACCACAGACCCGGCCACAGATCGATGCCAGCGGATTGGGTCGGCGTGCATAACGGTATGCCTCTTCATAGCGGCCTTCCGCGATCAAAGCCACATACCGTCCCGCTTGAGTGTGAACAGGACAAGCCTGCATGCAAGGGAAATTTGACTCCAGCCATTCCAGGTCAACTAGCTTTGAACGCATCACGCCCCCGTGATTCCTCTGAAAATCTTCTCCCCAAGCGGCTGTGCCCTTCGAGTAATTTTCCTCACTCAGATACACTACCCTTCCGCTGGGATAGGGGGGGGGAAGATAAACATCCCGTCCCCGCTTCGGGATGCGCGTCTGAATGTTCCTGAGTTATCTTCTTGCTAACCACTGGCCAGTTATTTTTGAACGGTGAGGTTGACCGTTGTCGTGGCGCCTTTCACTTCAACTGGCTGCGATGCGGCTTTCCCCCCTTCACTCCAAGTCTTGAGCGTATACTGGCCGGGAGGGACATCTTTGATTTCGAAATTCCCTTCCTTATCGGTCGTCGCAAAGTAGGGGGTCGGAACCACCACGACGTAGCCAGACATTTCGGGGTGTACATTGCACAGCAATGGGGCAGCCCCCAGTTCATCAAATGTGAAAGATTTCTTTGAGCCTTGAGCCCAAGTGCCAAGGTTGTGAGCGAGCTTCTTGTTTCCGCTTACTGAAGGCCAATAAACGTTGTGTCCCACGGGATCGCTATTCAGAAATTCCACGGTAGTCCCCTTGAGCACGCCAATGACATGGGGAATAAACGTCATCTTCCTTTGATCTACAACTGGGTTTTGAGTGGGCGGAGTAAAGGTCTTTCCAGGGATGGCGTCAACGTAAACTACAATAAAAGCAGGAGACCGAAGGCCCTGTGCAGTCACTTGCCCTATGATTTCTCCCGCCCGAGCAGGGCCCGACACGGTCCCGACCAGAACTGCCAAGATGAACAGCTTGCGTAGAGCTTCCATATGCTAACCTCGATTTCCAAAGAATTGGGGCCCCCATCACGTTAGAAGGAATAGTCGATGCCAAAGACTGCGCCATTGGGCCGGAAAAATTCTCCGGGCTGCCCTGTCGGCTGTTCCCAGCGGTGTTGGTATTCGAAGACCGTCTTGATATTGGCTCTAACTAAAAATTGAATCCCGGGAGAAAATCGATTGCGCGAATTGTACCGCGAGACGCCATTAATGAAATCGGTCGGCGAGTTGACAATGTCGTAACGTAAAATGCCAATAACCCATGGGTAGAACCAATATTCAGCTTCAGCAAACCCACCGCTGAAAGTCACCGGAGGACCAGGGAGGACGACAAGGACGTTCGCGTCAGGAATGAGGTTGGAGTCGCGGCCATACATGCCCAATCCATACAACTCAAAATTGTGATATTTGAAACGAACGTCCCCTCCCACCCGGTAAAACGGTTCATGGAGTGTGCCGAATTGCGGATAGGCAACCCGGTCGAGATTCAAGGCATTGCGTCCATAGTAATAGAAAGCCCCCAGCCGAATCGAAGTGTGATCGCGTGGACCCGTGGGGCCGGCAGCCCGGACTTCCTTGCGCGCAGCAGGGTCACGATCCAAATTGAATCGTTGCGAGACTCGCACATAGACGTCCTTGAAGTTCCGAGTGGCCGGAGCATTGTTAGAACCATTCACCAGGGAGACGGACCAGGAAAAATTCCCATCATTCGGATATCCCCCCAACTCGATGGCTCGTTGAGGGACATTCAGGAGAAACGGGTTGTTGGTGGTCCCCAGCGTCCCGGCCACCGCTGCCTGGTCGTATATGTCATAGTTGGTGGGGTTGATCCCTCGCGCTTGAGTGAAAGGCAGGTCTAATTCAAATTGGCCAAACCGAAGGTTGAGCGCGTCTTTGGGCAAGTGCAGAAAACGGCCGAGATCGTTCACCTTCAAGTAACCATCACCTAAGCCAGCACTACTGTTGGCACCCCCCGCCGAGATGTCGTTATCCACCCAAAACGAAAGATTGGAACCGAAGCTGCCGGCAGCAATTATGGTAAACGTGTTCGGTGTGAATAAGTCAGTTCGTGGAAGCAGACCCAAGGCCACGGGTTGTCTGCTGTTGTAATTGAGGAACCCGGAGTAACGAAAACCAATGGGAATGTTTCCTGGAATTTCACCCGGATAAATGGCTTTCGGAAAAGCTTCCCGCTGAGCTTGAGCCCCCAACATGACAGGGGGTTCCTTGACAAAGGTCTCATCATCCTTGGGAAACTTGAAGCCGCTCTTTTTGAATGCTTCTCCAAAATCATTTAGCTCTGGATAATTGTTGTGGCAGGTCGCACATGAAGTTTGATATTTACGGGCAAAAGCGGGGATCGCTAGAGCACTTGGGGCTGGTCGGATCAATTCAACAATGAAGAAGGTCAAGCCCAACGCTATTAACATTCCGGACAAGCCGGCATTGAATAATTTTCGGTAACTCGACATATAGAGCTCTCCTCTATCAACAAAGCTATCCTGCGAGGCGATTGTCTATGAACTACTCTCATGAGGTCAGTCCAAATGGTAAATCACGGGTGCCTTGCGATGCGTCCAGGGGAACTCTTGCTACCAAAGTAGGCCTTTATATGGATCTTAACGAGTCATCAGACTTTGTCCAACTTTTAATGGGGAAAATCCCTGGACAATTGTGTCAGCAAGGGCGTTCGCGTCTTGGCTCTGTTCGGGTCTAGTGTATCTTCATCGGGAGAAGCTACTGGCACCTTCGCCAGGCTAGATTCAAGTTGCGTTTCTTCGGCGCGCAGCCTCGGAATAAAGGGAATCAAGGGTGCCGCGCCTTTGAAGGTTCGACGGAAACGGTTGCCTCCGCGGACGTCATGAGAACTGGATTCTGCACTGGGATGTTCAGGCGGCGGCTCATGCTTTCTGAAATCATCCTGTCATAAAGCCTGGCACGGACGTTGAGGTTTCCGGCAACTTGCGGCGGCAAGGGGATATGAAGGCTGTATTCCTTGCTTTTTTGGGGCTCAATACGAGTGTCCTCCAAAATCCTGTAGGCTTCCCACGGCAGTGCCACAGTTCCCTCTTTTGTAGCCAATCTCTGCCCGTAGGTGAAGCTCTT
>CAWDMN010000097.1:0-101375 GCA_963803155.1 uncultured Acidobacteriota bacterium | reverse complement strand
ATCGACGGCCGCGGCAAGTTCGTCTTCCCCTCGAGCCTCGAACAGCCGCTGAAGACCGGCGGGCCGGCCGATCTGATCCTGTATACCGTCAACCCGGCGCGCGACCCTGATTACAAGCGCAAACGCGCCGGCTGGATGGACAATGGCCGCTGGTGGAGCAACGACGATTCGACTCTGCGCAAGGCCACGTCGCAACGCTCCCTGATCCGCGGCTATTGAAGCGACAACGGCGGCCGGCGCCGTCCCCGAACGGGCCTGGAACGCGTGGGCACCGCATGATCTGGGGATCATGCCCATCGACCGGAGTCGGATGACCCCGGAGCCAAATCCGGAAACCAGCGGCTCTGCCTGCTCGTATGCGTTTGACACCGGCTCCACCTGCGGCACTTCCAACGGTGACCGGGTGAAGCGGAGCGACACGGTGGGCAACGTCGCCTGTAATGCTTACGACGCGCTGCACCAAGTCACTGTGGTGACGGATCCGAGCGGTTCCTGTGCGAGCGTAACGCCGGCAAAATACTTTGGGTACGATTCGATGAAAGGCAGAACGGGGACAGGCCCGCAGGACCTCCCCTTTCCATGTCGAATCACTTGTGTGATTGCAAATACGAAGGACGTCCTCGAGTGACGACGTCCTTCGTGTTCCGATCAGACTTGTTTAGTGCGCGGGCGGCGCTGCGGCGGCGGGTTTTGGTGCCCGCTTTTTCGGCTGGGGCTCAGGCGGCGCCCAGTATTGCGGATCGGCCTCGATCCAGGATTTCTCGACGTAGCTCCATTCCGGATTCACCATCCACAGGTTTTCCTCGATGCTGGCCACGCCCTGCTCCTCGAGTTTGCTCATCTGAGCCATTCCGTCGTCGCCCAGCGCAGCGCCGAAATCCTTCATGTGCGCCAGGGCAGCGTCCAGATCCTTGAGGGACGCCATCGGTACCAGGACAAGGTAGGTGTTGGTCACACCCATCAGTGCGCTGTAAGTCGCCCAGGGGATGTTCTGCCCGATCTTGAGTTTGGCGTCGCGATAAAGCTTCGTCATTTCCGCGAACTTTGCGCCGTGGCCGGGGCGCATATGGAAGATGACCACATCCCAGTAATGGGCGTGCGGTATGTCGGCCGCGGCGACGTTGTTGCTGAGGTCGGGGCGGTAAACCCAGATGGTGTGGTGGACCTCGGAGATGTGAGCGGCCTGGCGCGCATCCAGCGCCTCCAGCCTAGAATCGGCCTCCGGGTCGCCGGGGAGCCATTCCTCGTTCTTTTGTAGCGCCTCCAGCGAATCGAAGCCGGACAGGTAAATCGCTCGAGGCGTCCCCGACAGAGCCTCCATCGCCAGGACGTGCGTCGGGTCTTTCAGTTGCTGCGACAAGCCGGGGTATTCTGAAGCAATTCGGTCGAAGGCTCCATCCTCATAAGGCTTTATGTTGATCGTCTCGACGTCGAGGATGTTGGGTGGCGGAACTGCCGGAGCTTGTGCGTCTGCGGCCAGGGAGCCTGCCAGTGCAAGGCACAATCCGGCGAGGAAACAATGCCATTTCTTCATTTCTGCCCACCTCCCGGGGGCTAGAAGGGGAATTGCGGAAGAGAAACCATCAAAACCTGCGAATATCGCAGTCGCTTGGGTACACATAGCTTCAAGCGCGTCTCTGAGGTCAAGAGTTTGCCCCATGTGCCAACACCCGGCCCGGGACCCGCATGTCGCCTGACGAGAAGGCAACTTGGGAGGGGATCACCGGATCACTATCAGAGCGTGATCTCCGCGGTAGTGACCTTCGTGGTATCTGTGGTGTCTGCGGTGGTGGCCGGCGAATGCCGGCGCGGCCACAAGCATAACTGCAAAGAACAACAGCACGATTTTCTTCATTTCGGCTCCAGTAGTTCCTCCCAGATGAACTTAGGTCGGGCTTTCCATTGTGGATCTCCGAGTGGCACAGGGTACACCCTGGGCTTCCACTGTGGATAACCGCCACCTAATTAATGCGCTGCCGACGGCTTCGCGTCTGTTCAATACTGCTCACTTTGGCAGGGGATCGGTTCGGAACTCAAATCTGCCGCTCGTTGCAGCCCCGGCATCAGACGCCGCTCCATTTAGCCCGGATGTTGCACCACGATCGCAGCGAGGCGCGATGAGAGGGCCCCAACATCAAGGAATGCCACAAGGCGCGCTTGCGGGAGGCGCCCGCAGGCGTACTCGGCAGTACGTCGAGGACGGGGGGTGCCCCCTGGGCCCAGCGCAACGCAGTAGATGCGGCCCTATCGCGCGCCGCAGCCGATGGTTGGTGAAACATCCGGGTTAGTCCCGGCTCGTGGCGCGATCGCGGCTAGTAGCACAGCGGCAGCCGATTTACTCGAGAACCAACACTTCCAGCCGGCTGGGGGCGTTGGCCGAACGGGAGATCCGCTCGGTGGCGGGCACGAAATCCTCAGGTTTGGCGAACGGGATGCTGGGGACGAACTTCTGCGGATTGCGGTCCACCAGCGGGAACCAGGAGCTCTGCACCTGGACCATGATGCGATGGCCCGGCCGGAATGTGTGGAAGACGTCCGGCATGTCGTAGTCGATCTCGACGAACTGGTTGGCAGGCAGCGGCTGGGGCTGCTCGAAGCTCTTCCAGAAGCGGCCGCGGAAGGGCTCGCCGCGGACCAGTTGCTGGTAGCCGCCCATCTGAACCCGGGACGGGTTCGGCGACGGGTTGGGCGTATCGCCGGGATAGACGTCGATCAGCTTCACCACCCAGTCCGAGTCGGTGCCGGAGGTGGAGGCCTGCAGACGCACGCCGAGCGGACCGGCCAGCGTGAGGGCGCAGTCGAGCGGCGCGGTCTGGTAAACCAGAACGTCGGGCCGGCGGGCGGCGAAGCGCTGGTCGTCCACCATGTACTCCGGGACCATGCCGAGGGCTGATGAAAGACGTGAACGGGACCGGCCGGGCGGGGTCGCTGACGTACTCGTCGAAACCCGCGGGCTCGCGGCGGCGGATCGAAGGCCAGCGCGCCGCCCGGAGCGCAAATAGAGGGTCCGGCGATGCGCGGCCGGCGGCGGCCAGGCGGCGAATTGACGCCAGCGGTTGGCGCCGGTCTCGAACATCCACGCGGCGGGCAGCTTCGGGTCTTCGCCGTCGCGCAGCCACTTCTCGAAGAACGGCGTCTCGATGGAGTCTTCAAAGAACTCCGCAGGTACGCTGGCCGAACTGGACGGCGCCCGAGATGGTCGACCCCCTCGTCGTGCCAGCCGCCGTGCATCCAGGGGCCCATCACCAGGACGACCGGCGAGCGCGGGGCTGCGCGTGGAGGCGTCGCGGTACAGCCGCAGCGGCCCCTGCAGATCCTCGGCGTCGAACCATCCGCCCACGGCCAGCACGGCGGGCTGGATGTCGTGCAGGTGCGGCTCCAGGCTGCGCGAGCGCCAGTACTCGTCGTAGGAGGTGTGCTGCAGCATGTCGCTGAAATAGGGATTGCGGTGCTTGTAGTAGCGCTCCTCGGCATTGGAGAGCGGACCCATGGCCAGATAGAACGCATAGCCGTCGCGGGTGCCGTAATCGAAGCGCGCCCGTCGCTCGTCGGGCTGCGCGGCGCTGGTCTACGTTGAAGTACCAGTAGAAACCGAAGTTGGCGGCGAGGAAGAACGCGCCGTTGTGGGCGTAGTCGTCGCCCCGGAACAGGTCGACCATCGGCGCCTGCGGAGAGACCGCCTTCAACGCCGGATGCGCCGCACAGCAGCCCCGCCGCGGCGTAGAAGCCGGGGTAGGAGGTGCCGTACAGGCCCACGCGGCCGTTGTGGCCGGGGATGTTCTTGAGCAGCCAATCGATGGTGTCGTAGGTGTCGGTGCTCTCGTCGATGTCCTGCGGCCCATGCGCGGCCGGTGAGCTGCGGCCGCATTTCGACGAACGTGCCTTCGCTCGGTAGCGGCCCCGCACGTCCTGGAACACGAAGATGTAGCCGGCGCGGGCCAGCGCCGCGCAAGGTCCCAGGGAGGAACGATAGCTGTTCTCGCCGCGCGGGCGCGGCGCCGTAGGGCGTGCGCTCCAGCAGAATCGGATACTGCCTGCGCAGCGGCCTTAGGCGTGTAGACCAGCGTGTACAATCGCACGCCGTCGCGCATCGGGATGCGGAACTCCTGCCTGGCGTAATTGGCCCGGATCCATTCGAAGCCTTGGCCGGGCAGCGAGCTGGAAACCAGGAGCAGGACATATAACACGCGTCGCGGGACCATCTAAAACAGTTTACGGGGCCGCGTGAGGGAACGCTCGGCGCGGCCGGCATGCTTTACAATGGAATCGGTTGTACGGGGCAGTCCTCAGAAGCTTCGTGCTTACCAGGGGCGGCCGCGTCTTCCTCCTCCTCCCGTGGCCGCCCTTAACGACTGACCGGCGGCCCGGTCCGTTCCAGGCGTGAAATGCTATCCTCCGCTCGGAGGCGCCTGCGCGTGAAAACCATCATCGAGCCGTTCCGCATTAAGAGTGTCGAGCCGTTGCGGCAGACCAGCGCCGACGAGCGCGCGGGACTGCTGGCCGAGGCGGGCTACAACCTGTTCCGGCTGCGCGCCGCCGACATCCTGATCGACCTGCTCACCGATTCGGGGACCAGCGCCATGTCCACTGAGCAGTGGGCGGCGATGATGCGCGGCGATGAAAGTTACGCCGGCAGCGCGAGTTACTTCCGGCTGAAGAGCGCGGCCGAGGATCTGATGGGCTTCCGGCACGTGATCCCGACGCACCAGGGTCGCGCCGCGGAGCGCATCCTGTTCAGCGTGCTATGCAAGCCCGGTTGCGTGGTGCCGAACAACACGCACTTCGACACCACCCGCGCCAACATTGAGTTCACCGGCGCCCGGGCGGTGGACCTGATCCGGCCCGAGGCGCACGACACGCAGGCGCAACTGCCCTTCAAGGGTGACATGGACACCGCGGCGCTGGAGCGGCTAATCGCGGAGCACGGCCGCGAGCGGATCCCACTCGTCATGGTCACGGTGACCAACAACTCCGGCGGCGGCCAGCCGGTGTCGATGGCGAATCTGGAGCAGGTACGCGCCCTCACGCGGCGCCACGGCATCCCGCTCTACCTCGACGCCTGCCGCTTCGCGGAAAACGCCTGGCTGATCCACCAGCGCGAAGCCGGCTATGCCCACTGGAGCGCGCGCGACATTGCGCGCCAGATGTTCTCCCTGGCCGACGGGTGCACGTTCTCCGCCAAGAAGGACGCCTTCGCCAATATCGGCGGGCTGCTGTGCACCAACGACGACCGGCTGGCGCAGCAGGAGAAAGACCTGCTGATCCTGACGGAGGGCTTCCCAACCTACGGCGGCCTCGCCGGACGCGACCTCGACGCCATCGCCGTGGGGCTGGTGGAAGTGCTGGACCCGTATTATCTGCAATACCGCATCGCCTCCACGGCCTATCTCGGACGGCACATCGCGGACCACGGCGTGCCGATCGTGGAGCCGCCGGGCGGCCACGCCATTTACATCGACGCCGGGCGCATGCTCGCCGCACATTCCGCGGGAGCAGTTCCCGGCGCAGTCGCTGGCCGTGGAGCTGTATCGCCACGCCGGCATCCGCAGCGTGGAGATCGGCTCGGTGATGTTCGGCTCCGCACGCCCAACATGAGCTGCTGCGCCTGGCCATCCCGCGACGGGTCTACACGCAGAGCCACATCGACTACGTGGTGGAGGCGATCCTGGAGGTCAACAGCCGCAGGAAGGAGCTGCGGGGCTATGAGATCACCTGGCAGCCCGAGTTCCTGCGGCATTTCAGTTGCCAGTTCCGGCCGCTGGGTTGAACTTCGCGCTCGGCTTGCGCGGGTCCATCGGCAACTGGGAGGAGTGCCTTCGCGGCGCTGGATTTGTACCTCTCCGGCCCCCAACTGCATCCATAAAGGTAGACCGGCCGCGAGGGATTTCGGACGGTCCGTTACAATGAGATTTGCCCCTCTTGTAATGAGATTCGGAATTGTCGTTGCGGTTGTGTTCCTGGCCGCGGCCGTGGCCCCGGCGGCCGTGGTGCCAGACGACTCCGCCGCGGCGCAACGGCTGTATGACCGGACCGAGTACCGCGCAGCGCTGGCGATCCTGAAGAAAGTCGCGCCGAAGAGCGCCGCGGATTGGGAGCTCGAGGGGCGCTGCCGTTACATGCTGGGCGATTTCAAGCCGGCCACCGATCTGTTCGAAAAAGCCGTCCGCCTGGAGCCCGCCGCATCGGACCACTATTTGTGGCTGGGACGCGCCTGGGGCCGCCGCGCCGAGACCAGCGTCTTCTTCATGGCGATTAAGTACGCCGCCAACGCGCGCCAGAACTTTGAGAAGGCGGTACGAGCTCGATCCCGGCAACAAGGACGCCGTGGACGATCTGTTCTCCTTTTACCTGAGTGCGCCGGGATTCCTCGGCGGCGGCATCGACCGCGCGATTCGGCTGTCGAATGTCATCCAGAGAAACGATCCCGTCGAATACCACTGGGCGCTGGCTCAGATCGCGATCCAACGCCGCCAGTACGATCTGGCCGAGGGGCAGTTGAAAAAAGCGGTCGACCTGGCGCCGCGGCAGGTCAGCCGGCTCGTGGAACTGGCCAGGTTCCTGGCCGGCCAGGGCCGCATCGGGGAAAGCGAGGCGGCATTCGATCAGGCGGCGCGCATCGATCCCGGCGACAAGAAACTGCTGTTCGGACGCGCCGAGACGTACGTGAAAAGCGGCCGCAACCTGGACACGGCCAGGCAGCTCCTCGAAGCTTACCTGCGCGCCCCGCTGACCCCCGACGATCCGTCCCGCGAAGAGGTGCGCAAACTTCTGCGGCGCGCCTCTGGCGGAAGCGACTAGGCGGAATGCATTTTGGTCTTCCACTCCTCGGCGAGGCGCTGAATTTCAGCTTCCAGGCGCTGCGGGCCAACAAGATCCGCTCGGCGTTGACGGCCCTGGGGCTGTTGATCGGCAACGCCTCGGTGATCCTCGTGGTCACCATTTCCATCACCAGCCGCGATCTGATTCTGGATAAGATCCGCGGCGTCGGGTCGAACCTGATCTACGCCCAGTACGACTCCGGCCCGGTCGATGCCACCAAGTTCGACGCCGACTTCATCAAGCTGGCCGACGTGGACGCGGTGCGGCGCAACCTCGGCTCGCGGATCATCGCCGCCTCACCCGTGATCGCCTCCAATGACCGTTTGACGATCGCCGGCAAGGAGCGCGACGTGCACGTCATCGGCTCGGACGAGGACTACGCGGCGGTGCGCAATCTGCAGTTGCTCGCCGGGCGCTTCATCGATCCCTCCGACGTCACGCTGCGCCAGAAGGTGGCCCTGCTCGACGACAAGCTGGCCGGCAAGCTGTTCGGCTCGCCGCAGGCCTCCGTGGGTCAGATCCTCAAGCTGCATCAGTTGCAGTTCACCGTGGTGGGCGTCTTCAAGGAACGCACTTCGACCTTCGGCCTCTCGGAACTGGGCGAAGGCGGAGCCGCGATGATCCCGATCTCGGTGTACCGCATGTTCGACCGGATCGAGCGCGTGGACCCGCTTTACATCCAGGCGCGGTTGGCCGGCGACGTGCCCGCCGTCACCCAGGTCCGTGGCCCAGGTGATCGCCTCGCGCCACCGGCCGGGCGCGCGATACATGCGTGCAGAACCTGGGCGCGCTGCTGGATGCGGCCGGCGCCATCGCCAACGTGCTGACGGTGGTGCTGATCCTGGTGTCGGCGATCGCCCTGGTCATCAGCGGCATCGGCATCATGAACATCATGCTGGTGACGGTCACCGAGCGCACCCGCGAGATCGGCCTGCGGATGTCGCTGGGAGCCTCACAGCAGGATGTGCTGCTGCAGTTTCTGTTGGAAGCCGTGCTGCTCAGTGTGGGCGGGGGCGTGCTGGGGATCGTAGCCGGCCTGACCCTGCCGCTGGCGGCGAACCTGCTGCAGGACCAGGTGCAGATCCCGATTTCGACGCTCTCCATCGCGGTGGCCTTTCTGGTTAGCTTCGCGGTGGGCATCGTCTTCGGAATCTTGCCCGCCCGGCGCGCCGCGCGGCTGAATCCCACGGAGGCGCTACGCTACGAGTAGCGCCATGAACAGACCCATTCTCGTCCTTTGCTTCACCCTCGCCGCCGGCTCGCTGGCGGCGGAGGATGTAACTCTGAGCTTGAAACAGGCCGTGGATATGGCCTTGCGCCAGAATCCCGACATCGCGCTGGCCCGCCTGGAGGAACAGCGCGCCGCGCTGGGCGTCCAGGTGGTGCGGGAGCCGCTGCTGCCGCGGGTCTACGCCGGCAGCGGGCTGGCCTACTCCAGCGGCTTCCCGATGAGCATCGAGGGCTCGGCGCCGTCCGTCCTCCAGGCCCGGGCGGAACGCACCATGTACTCCCGCCCGCAGGGCTATCTGGTGGCCGAGGCCCGGGAAACGGCCGTGAGCGCGAGCTACTCGACCTCCGCCACGCGCGAGGAGGTGGCGCTGCGAACGGCCACCTTGTTCCTCGACCTGGAAAAAGCTGCGCGGGCCATCGATCTGGCCTCTAAACAGGCGGAAGAAATGGACCGCGTGGAGGCGTTGGTCCGGCTGCGCGTGGCCGAAGGGAAAGAGGAACAGATCGAGGCCCGGCGCGCCGCGCTGAACGTGGCGCGGGCACGGCAGAAAGTTGAGCTGCTGAGCAGCCAGCGCCGCCGGCTCTCCGCCTCGCTGTCGGCGGTGCTGGGTCTGAACGTGGCCGATCGGATCATTCCGGCGGGCGAGGAGCGGGCCCGTCCGGAGCTGCCCTCCAGCGAGGAAGCCAGCGTGCGGGAGGCCTTGCAGGACAATCCCGAGATCCGCAAGCTGGAGTCCGAGCTGGCCGCCAAGAACCTGCAAATGCGAAGCTTCAAGGCCATGCGCTACCCCAAGGTCGACCTGGTCGCGGAATACGGCCTGTTCGCCAAGTTCAATAACTACACCGAGTTCTTCCGGGCTTTCCAGCGGAACAACGGCGAGATCGGCGTGGCCGTCAGCGTTCCGATTTTCGCCAACTCGCAGGACCTCGCCCAGGCCGCGCAGGCCAGTGTCGACACCCAGCGGATCAAGACCGAACTGGACCGGCTGCGCGGGCGCGTCGAAGCCGATACGCGTGCGGCCTGGGAGGAAATCCACCAGGCCGGAACGGCCGCCGAAGTGGCGCGCCTGGACCTCGACCTGGCCCGCGAGCAGGTGAATCTGCTGCTGGCGCAGCTCGAGGCCGGGAAGGCGACGCTGAAGGACGTTGAGGAGGGCCGTTATGCCGAGCACGAGCGCTGGATGCAGCTCTACGACGCCCGCACCGCACTGGAGCATGCCCAGTTTCAATTGCTGCGGCAGACCAGGATGCTGGTGGCCGCGCTGCGCTGAGCGCGGCCGCGCCCGGGTTCGTGCGCGGATTTCCCCGCGGCCCCGCATCCGGCGTGCCATCCGGCGCGCCGGCGGCCGCGCGCCACCCCCAGTACTAAAAGTGGTGCATGCTTGCGGCATGCCGTGTATCCTGTAACTGATTGATAGTCGAGGACGAGGACTGATAGACGGGAGTGTAGAAAGGATGAACTGCCGAAAATTCCGTTGCTTGTGGGCGCTCGTGTCCCTCCTGGTTGTGCTGCAGGGCTGCTGGCGCGATCCCGCTACGGTGAAACGGCGGTACGTGGCGAACGGCGATAGGTACTTCGCCCAGGGCAAGTACAGGGAAGCGTCGCTTATGTACCGCAGCGCGCTGCGCAAGGACATGAGGTATGGCGAGGCTTACAACAAGCTGGGTGAGTCCGAGCTGCGCCGCGGTGAGATTCAGACCGCGCTGCAGGCTTTCACGCGGGCGATGGAACTGCTGCCCAACGACGAAAACCCTCCCGGCCGCCTGGCGGACATCTGGCTGGTCTACTACGGAACCCCGCACGGACACAACCAAAAAACGCTGGCGCAGGTGGAAAGCCTTGCCAAGCTGTTGCTGAAACGCAATCCGAACTCTTACAACGGCCAGCGGCTAACGGGTTTTCTGGAAGTAGCCCGGTCGGATACCGATAGCGCGCACAAGCAGGCGCACATGGACGCCGGCATCGCCGCTTTCCGCAAGGCCGACGAGGCCCGTCCCAACCAGCCGGATCTGCTGTTCGCCCTGGCGCAGACGCTCAACCGGAACAATCAATGGGATCAGGCCGAGCCCATCGTCCGGCGCGTTATCGAAAAGTACCCGAAATCCTGGCTGGCCTATGACTATCTGATCCTGCAATATCTGCGCCACAAGCAGCCGGACAAGGCCGAGCAGATCATGACGCTCAAGGTGCAGAACGATCCCAAAAACGCCGCCGTGGTTGTTCAGCAGGCCGGCTTTTACTACGCCACCCAGCGCAAGGATCGGACCGAATCGGTCCTGCAATCGCTGCTGGCGCGCGAGAAGGAATTGCCCGACGCCCGCATGCTGGTGGGCGATTTTTACGGGCGCACGCGCAACTTCGACCGGGCCCTCGCGGTGTTCCAGGAAGGCGTCAAACAGGGCGGCGACCGCACCAACGAATATCGATTGAAGATCGCCCTGATCCAAGTCGCCATGGGCCAAAGGAGCGATGCGTTCCAGACCGTCGATACCGTGCTGAAGGCTGATCCGAAAAACTACAATGCCCTGTCCCTGCGCGCCGGGCTGAGGCTCGACTCGGGCGATGATAAACAGACCCAGTCCGCCATCAACGATTTGCAGATGTTGCTCAGCCGCGAGCCCAACAACCCGGTGGTTCATTACAACCTGGCCCGCGCCTACCAGTCGCGCGGCCAGGAGTTTTGGCCCGCCGCCAAGCTTCAGTATCAGGAAGCGGCCAAGCGCCCGGGCTTTCTGGCGGCGCAGCTTGGTCTGGCCCAGGTGAACCTCCAGATGAACGATCTCCAGCACGCGATCATGAGCGCCGATGACGCCCTCAGGATCGACCCCGCCAACATTCTGGCCATGTCGATTAAGGCCAACTCGCAGATCAATTTGGGCAACGTCACCGAGGCGCGCAGCGAGTTGCAGGAGGCGATCAAGCGCTTTCCCGATGCACCCGATCTGCAGTTCCAGCTGGCCCTGGCGGATTACGCCGAGAAAAAATACCCCGCGGCCCTGGCGATCTTCAAGGGCCTGTTCGATAAGTATCCAACCGACATGCGGCTGGTCTACGCCATGGCCGACGTGCTGATCAGGAGCAATCGCGGGCCGGATGCGCTCAAACTGCTGCAGGAGCAGCTGAACCGCAATCCCCAGAACGAGGTCATGGGGATGGTCATGGCGAACGCCGCGGTGGTTGTGAGGCAATTCGATCTCGCCGAACGCGAGTACCGCAAGCTGTTGGAAGTGGACCCCAAGAACTTCAATCTGTTCCTGCGCTTGGGGGAAGTCATCTATTTCAGGGGTCAAGCCCAGCAGGCGCTGGATATGTACCGCCAGGCGGAGGCGCTCCAGCCCAAGCACCCGCGGCTCAATCTGGATATTGCGTTGGCCATGGAATCGCTCGGCATGCGGCACGAAGCGCTGCCGTACTACAAGACGGTCTTGTCCCTGGAGCCGGCCAACGCCGTAGCGCTGAACAATCTGGCCTTTCTCATGGCCGAGGATGGGCGCGATCTGGATACCGCCTTGACTTATATCCAAAAGGCCAAGCAGCAGTTCCCCGACGATCCGAACATCGCGGACACCATGGGCTGGATCTTCTTGAAGAAGGCGCTGTACGACGATGCGCTGCCGATCTTCAAGGATCTGGTCAAGCGCAACCCCCAAAAGGCTCTGTTCCGCTACCACCTGGGGGTGGCGCTCTACAATAAACGCGATGTGGCGGGCGCCAGGCAGAGCCTGCAGATGGCGCTGTCGCTGAAGCCTGACAAGGAAGAGGAAGCGGAAATCCGCACGTGGCTGGCGAAAACCCCCTGAGTGGCCGCGCTCTTTTCGCCACGCTTCGCGGTTCGGTTTACAACCCGGATGTTTCACTTGCGATCGTAGCGAGGCGCGATGAGAGGGTTGCAGCTACAAGGCGCGCTTGCGGGACGCACGCAGGCGTACTGGACTGCTACGTCGAGGACGGGGGTGCCCCCTGGGCCCAGCGCAACGCAGTAGATGCGGCCCTATCGCGCGCCGCAGCCGATGGTTGGTGAAATATCCGGGTTAGACTGGAGACGGGCGTCTGAACCGTTCAGCTCTGCCGTTTGTCGTCCCCTTCGCGGTGCTCGTGGCGCTGATCCCGCTGTGTCCCGCCGTGGGTCTCAGCGCGCGCGCCGAGTTGCTTGTCCGGCTGCTGCTGCCTGCCGCCGCGTTGGCCTGGGCCTGGCGCGCCCTGCCGCCCATCCGGGTGCGGTGGCCCCTCTCCAGCATCCTCGTCGGCGTCGGAGTTTGCGCCGTCTGGATCGCGCCGGATGCACTCATTCCCGGCTGGCGCGGCCATTGGCTGCTGCAGAACTCCCTCATGGGCCGGCTGAGCATCGCCGGCTCGCGCTATAGCCTGCAGGCTCCCTTCGATCTGGCGCTGCGCACTCTGCGGGCCTGCACGGTGGTGGCGCTGGCCGAGGAGCTGTTCTGGCGTGGATGGTTCATGCGCTGGCTGATCCGCGAGGATTTCTCCTCGCTCCCGGTGGGCGCCTGGCAACTCCGGGCGTTCCTTCTCACAGCCGTCCTGTTCGCCCTCGAACACGGCTCCTACTGGGAGGTCGGCTTGGCCGCCGGCCTGCTCTACAACTGGTGGGCCGTGCGCACGCGCAGCCTCGGCGACGTGGTTCTGGCCCACGCCGTGACCAATGCCCTGCTGGCGGTGTTCGTCATAGCGACGCGGCACTGGGAATACTGGATGTGACCGCCTGACGGTGCGCCGGGCCCTCTTTCCCCGCCCGGGGACGCAATGCCGCCGCGGCCCCGGCAGTGGGAGGCCGAACCCTTATACAATTCGTGGTTGTGGGCCGGAACCCTGCCTCCGGCTGCGCTACCGGGCCCGCGCGGAGAGGGAGTTGTTGTTCCATGTCCATTCTTGCCATCGACATTGGCGGCACGAAGTTCACCATCGCCCTGTTCGAACGCGCGGCGCCCGGCGCGGCTCAATCCGCGGACGCCGTCCGGGGCGCCGACCGCGGCCCGGCGTGGCTCATGACGCGGCGCGAATCCCGCTCCACCGACCGCACGGGCGGGCCGGAGTGGATGACGGCACGCATCGCTGAGATCGCCGCGACCTGGCAAAAGGACACAGAGTTGGAAAGGATCGGCGTGGGCTTTGGCGGGCCGGTGCACTTCGCCACCCAGAAAATCGTTCTTTCGACCCATGTCCCCGGCTGGCCCGGTTTCGATCTGGTCGAGTGGCTGCGCACCCATTTCCAGGTGCCGGTCCGCATGGACAACGACGCCAACACGGGATCCCTCGGCGAGGGGCTCTATGGCGCCGGGCGCGGCTGCCGCCCGCTGTTTTACATGACCCTTTCCACCGGCATCGGCGGCGGCATTCTCACCGCCGCCGGCGTGTTGCGGGGCGCCGACTCCTATGCCGGCGAAATCGGCCACATGACCATCCGCCCCGGCGGACCGGAGTGCCTGTGCGGCGCTTTCGGCTGCTTTGAGCGGATTTGCGGCGGCATGGGGCTCGAGCGCGACCACGGCCGTCCGGCCGTCGAGCTGCTGCGGGACCCGGCCTTCGTGCGCCGCTACGTCGTCGATCTGGCCCTCGGTCTCAAGGCCTCAATCATGATCCTCAATCCTGCGAAACTGGTGATCGGAGGCGGCATTTCCAAGGCCGGCGATGCGCTGTTCGTGCCGCTGCGGGAAGAGTTGGGCCGCCAGATCACGGCCTGGTCGCGCGCCCGGATCGACGTCGTGCCGGCCGCACTGGGCGACGACAGCGTGCTGTGGGGCGCGCTGGCGCTGGCGTTGGATGAGGGTTGAAAGGAACCGGGCAATGACTGGATTTGTGAGCGATTACAAGACGCGGCTTTCCCAAGCCATCGAGCCATTCCATTGGCGCGCGTGGAACAGGCCATCGAGTGGCTGAAGGAGGCCCGCGCGCCGGATCACGCCATCTTCACCTGCGGCAACGGCGGCAGCGCCTCCACCGCCTCGCACTTCGTCTGCGACATGGTCAAGGGCGCCAGCTACAACCGGCCGGCGCGCTTCCGCATCCTGGCGCTCACCGATAGCCTCGCCACCATCACGGCCTACTCCAACGACGTCTGCTACGATTGCGTCTTCGTCGAGCAGTTGAAGAATTTCGCCCAGCCGGGCGACGTGCTGCTGGCCATCAGCGGCTCCGGCAACTCGCCCAACGTGCTGCGCGCCGTCGAATACGCCAACTCCGCCGGCTTGCAGACCATCGGCCTGACCGGCCGCGATGGCGGCCAGCTCGGGCGCCTGGCGCAGCTCGAGATCAACGTCGCCGAGCCGCACATGGGCCGCATCGAAGACGCCCACATGATCATCGCCCACATGCTGTGCTACTACTTCATGGACACCGAGGGTTCCTGCGGCTGCTGAGCCGATTACCGCGCCGGCAGCAGCACGATCTTGCCCACGCCGTCGGAGTAGCTCTCCAGCGTTTCGAAGGCCCGCTGCACGTCCCCGAGCGCCATGCGGTGCGTCACCATCGGCGTGAACCGCTGCGGGTATTGCGACAGCAGTTCCAGGGCCGCGTGGCCCGTGCGGTTGGCCCGCCGCAGCGTGTGAAAGCTCAGTTCCTTGCGCCGCAGCGTGTGAAACTCGATGGCCACCAGTTGCTCGGATGGAACGGCCGTCACCACCACCCGGCCGGCGCTGCGCGTCATGCCGATCGCCTGGTTGATGCTGCCGCCCTTGCCCGCGCAGTCGATCGCCACATCGATGCCCCGCTGCCCCGTCGCCGCCAGCACCTCGCGCACCGGATCGGCTTGCCCGGGATCGATCGCTTCATCGGCTCCCAGCCGCAGCGCCATTTCGCGGCGGTGCGCCACCGGCTCCACGCACCACATGCGCCGCACGCCGGCCAGTTTCAGCGCCGCGATCGTGGTCAGCCCGATCGGTCCCGCGCCGAAAACGGCCGCCGTGTCGCCCACCTTCGGCTCGGCGAAGTGGAACGAGTGCAGAATGATGCCCAGCGGCTCCCACAGTGAGGCCTCCGCGTAGTCCAGGTTGGCGGGCAGCCGCAGCAGGTTCTCGGCCGGCAGATTCACCCTCTCGCGGAAGAAGCCCGGCTCCGTGGGAGAACTCATGAAGCGCACGTGGTCGCACAGGTTGTGCCGTCCGCTCATGCAGAATTCGCAGTGGTAACAATAAATCGGCGCTTCCAGCGCCACCCGGTCGCCGGCCGTCCAGCCGGAGACGCCCGCGCCCGGGCTGAGCACGGTCCCGGCGGGCTCGTGGCCCAGCACCATCGGATAAATCGCCGGCGTGTCGCCCGTGTGTCCCTCGGAGAAATAGTGCAGGTCGCTGCCGCAGATGCCGACCGCCTCCACCCGCACCTGCACCTGGCCCGGCGGCGGGTCCGGCAGGTCATTCTCGCGGAAACTGAAGCGCCGCGGCGCGGAAAGTTCTGCAATCGCCATAGCTCAATCGGAGGCTTCAAGCCGTGCCCCGGCCGCACCGCCGGTGCCCCGTCCCGAGCCTTACTTCTTAAACAGATTATCGAACGCGATGCGCGCGTCGCTTTCCGTCTTGGGCGCAGCCACCGGCGGCCGGTCGCCCATCGGCGGCCGGGCCATGGTCATTCCTGCCGCGCCGTCCCGCGCCACCGTCACGCGGGCGCGGAAGAACTCGCACTGGTTGGCCCCGTCCTTCACCGCAATGCGCTCTTTAATCGGTTTCGTGCACTGGAAACGCGTTGACGGCTCAAACCAGCTGCACTGTTTGCAGCAGTGCAGCGCGGCGTGGCATTTGGGGCAATTGCCGCTGAACTCGATGTCCGCCGGCAGCGCGGTCGCGCAATTGTAACAGCGCGAGGCCGTCACGCTCTCCACCAGGCGCGGCAGCCGCGGGCCGGTAATGTCGATCGGCGGCTTGGGCCCTTTAGGCTTTGGCTTCCCATCCCGCGAGGACTGAGCGTCCTGCGCGCCATTGGAATCCATGTAGCCGCGTTGCCTGTACTTGCGGTCGCCATCCATGGGGCATGCGCTCCTTCGCCGGGGGATGAATCGAATCGTTACACGCCGCTTCGCGCTGATCCGGTGGGCTGAGTACTCAGCCGCCGTCCTCGGTGAGTGCGGATTTGCGAAGCAGGCCTTCCGCGGGAACCTCTCGCGGGCCCAGGGTCGTCCCGCGCATCTCCAGCGGCTCAATTCCTTCTTACCACGGTTCGCGCCAGGAATCCATAGTCTCGCGCTTTAACGCCCGATTCTCTCCTGCCGCCGCCCCTGGCCCTGCCGCCGGCCGGCCCCCGCGCCCCGCTACCGCGCCCACTTCATCGGCGACCGGCACGGCCGCGACAGCGGGTCCTCGGCGTGATTGGGAGCGATCCGCAGCGTGTAGCCCAACCGTCCCGTCCGGTGAGGCTCGAATTCCCGCTCGAATACGTGCGCTACGCCCTGCTCGGCTGTCGGCGGCAGGGAGACCACCATCGTCTCCTCCAGCAGACCATCCGGGCTGACCGGCCCCACCACCGCTTCCACCCGCACGTCGCCCGGCTGCAGCCCGTTGAGATACACCCCCGCCCGCAACAGCACCGTCTGCCCGGTCAGCAGCGAATTCCCCGTGTCGGGTGTCGCGTCCTCGATCCGTACGCCGTCCCACACCCGGTCCACCCCCCTCATCCACGTCACCTTCTCCCGCGCCGCCTGGAAGCCGTCTCGCCGCACCGCCGCATAGCCGTCATGCGCCGGAGCGTACAGCAGCGCCGTGTATTCGTGGATCATGCGCTGGCAGTTGAACTGCGGGCTGAGGTTCATCAGCGACTGTTTTACCCGCTGCATCCAGGCGTTCGGCACCCCCTCCTCGCGCTGTTGGTAGTACATCGGAACGATCTCGTTCTCCAGCACTGAATAAATGTACGACGCGTGCAGCTCGTCCTGGTCCGGCGTGTACGGCGAGCGGTCCCCGATCGCCCATCCGCCCGAGCTCTCGAAGGCTTCATCGAACCACCCGTCCAGAATCGAGAAGTTCAGCACCCCGTTGATCGCCGCCTTCATGCCCGACGTCCCGCACGCCTCCTCCCCGCGCCGCGGGTTGTTCAGCCACAGGTCCACGCCCTGCACCAGCTCGCGCCCCACCTGGATGTCGTAGTCCTCGATGAACGTGATGTAGCGCGCCAGTTCGGGATCGCGCGTGAACTGCACCACCTCGCGGATGAACTGCTTGCCCGGATTGTCCTGCGGATGCGCCTTGCCCGCGATGATAATCTGCACCGGCATCTTCTCGTTCGCCACCAGCCGCTTCAGCCGCTCGCGATCGCGGAACAGCAGCGTGGCCCGCTTGTAGGTCGCGAAACGGCGCGCGAATCCGATCGTGAACACGTCCGGATCGAACATCTCGAAGATGCGCTTCAGCTCGGTCTTTGAGGCGCGCCGCTGCTCGCCGCGCTGCAGCAGCCGCTCGCGCACGAAGGCCACCAGCTTGCGCTTGCGCCGCCGGTGCGCCTCCCACATTTCGTTGTTGGGGATCTCCCGCACCTGATCCCACACCCCCGGCTCCATGTAGCGCTCGCGCCAATCCGGCTGCAGGTACGTGTCGTACACTTGGGCCAGGTCGCCGTTCAGCCACGTCGGCAGGTGCACGCCATTGGTGATCGGCG
The DNA here is from genome assembly GCA_963803155.1 of uncultured Acidobacteriota bacterium. Lineage (GTDB taxonomy): Bacteria > Acidobacteriota > Terriglobia > Versatilivoradales > Versatilivoraceae > CAWDMN01. The sequence continues at coordinate 83,734 of CAWDMN010000097.1, read as the reverse complement.
TCACTGGCACCTCCCGCACCGGCAGATTCGGCCACAGGTTCTGGAACATCTCCTGCGCCACTTCCGCATGCAGTTTGCTCACTGCGTTGCGGTAGCTCGAGGCCGACAGCGCGAACACCGCCATTGAAAAGCGGTCGCCCTGTTCGCGGTTCCCATTGCGGCCCAGCTCCAGGAAGCGGTCGAACGGGATCCCGTACTCGCGGCAGTATTGGCCGAAGTACTCGTACACCAGGCTCGGGTCGAACATGTCGATGCCCGCCGGCACCGGCGTGTGCGTCGTGAAAACGTTGTTCGTGCGCGTCGCCTCCAGCGCCTCGTCGAAACTCATTCCCTGTTCGCTCATCAACAGCCGGCTCCGCTCCAGCGCCAGGAACGCCGAATGGCCCTCGTTCATGTGGAACACCGTCGGATGCAGCCCCAGCGCCTTCAGCGCCCGCAGCCCGCCGATGCCCAGCACGATCTCTTGCCGCATCCGCACGTGCGTGTCGCCGCCGTACAGCTGGTCCGTGATGTCGCGATACTCCGGGATCGCGGCATTTTCCGCCACGTTCGTATCCAGCAGCAGCAGGCTCACCCGCCCCACCTTCAGCCGCCACACTTTGATGCGCACCGGGCCGCGCGGCATCTGCACCTCGACGCGGATCTCCGCGCCCGCTGCATCCCGCGCCGGCTCCACCGGCCAGGTGTAGAAATCGTTCACCGGATAGCGCTCGGTCTGCCATCCGTCCGGGCTCAGGTATTGCTGAAAGTACCCTGTCTGATACAGCAGCCCCACGCCCACCAGGTTCAGACCCGCATCGCCCGCCGCTTTCAGATGGTCGCCCGAGAGAATCCCCAGCCCGCCGGAATAGATCGTCAGCGATTCGATCAGCCCGTACTCCATCGAGAAATACGCCACCTGCATCGCGTTCCCGCCCAGGCTCTCGGGCTTCTGCGCCATGTAATCGTCGAACGCCCCGCAGGCCCTGCGGTACACCGACAGGTACACCCGGTCCCCCGCCGCCTTGTCCAGCGCCGCCTGCGGCAGCCGGCTCAACATCGCCACCGGATTGTAGCCGCAATTGCGCCACAGCGCCGGATCGAGCCGCCGGAACGCAGCGCGGATGGTGTGATTCCACGTCCACAGCAGGTTCATGCTCAGCTCGCCCAGCCGCGCCAATGGCGGCGGCAGCGCCGGACTGACAACGAATTCCCTGACCGGGTGAATCTCAAAGGACATCTGTTCTCCCACCGCGCGCGCCTCCTCGGATTGTCGTCGCGCAGCGCTCCCAATCTTGGGTCTATCGTCCTATTCTGCCGGATCGCCGCACCTTGTGGGGAGGCGTTAACCTGATTTAAGAGTATATAGTCCGATATTACTAATATTTACATACTATTCATTTTTCTCTATTCATCTGATTAGAAAAGACTTACAATACTGTACATGAAACTCAGCGCCCAGGAAGAGTATGGCCTTCGGTGCCTCTTGTACATGGCTCGCCACGGCGAGACACGCAGCCACAGCATTCCCGAAATCAGCCGCGCCGAGGGATTGTCGGTCCCCAATGTCGCCAAACTGATGCGGATTCTCCGCCTCGGAGGGCTCGTCGCCAGTGTCCGCGGCCAGGCCGGAGGCTACACTTTGTCCCGTCCTTCGGCCAAGCCCCTGCACCTTCATTGCTATTGCTTAACCTTGTTTCTTTCAAATTAAAACTTCTTTAAATCTGGACGGTTAAGCAACCGCAATGAAGTATAAAGCCCAGGCTTCGATAAGGAAAGGCAGAGCTTTTTCTTTTAACTGAAAACTTTATTTGAAAGGGTTCAGATAAAAGAAAAAATGTGCTATTTTTGAGGGCATTAGACGTTCTTTGAACCCTGTTTTTGGAGCAGGTAGAAGCCTTAAAACAACATCAAAAACCGGAGTAGGATTATATGATTACGGCGCCAGGTTTTATGACCCGCAGATAGGGAGATGGACTACGCCGGACCCATTAGCGGAAATGAATAGGAAATGGAGTCCCTACACTTATTGCAAGAATAATCCTATTAGGCTTATTGACCCCGATGGAATGGCGGATCAAGACATTTATGGCAGAAATAGGTTCGATGAAAACGGTATGTATGTTACTCCAATGGATAGAGGAGCTGTAAATTCATCGCAAGTACAGCAAAACGATGCAAATGGGGGTGATAAGAAAAACAACAAAAAAGAAGCAGATCCAAAATCTAATAAACCCAAAACTGGGTTACAAAAGCTTTCTTCATTAGAGGGATGGATTCCTTTCTTAGAAGAATACAATGAATATCAAGAATATGTATCTTGGGGATATACTGGGTGGAGGAGGATGGCTGTTTGTGCATCAAAAGCAAGCGGCGTCCCGATTTCCAGCTGTGCCGGCACTCTGTATGGAGACCATGGCTGCCCAGGGAGGAACAGCGGCTTGCCCAGCATATCAACCGGGTGAAAAGCTGCAGTATCGGGTGTCTTGGGAGAAGATTCTTGTGGCGGGAACGGCTGAGATATCCGTAAAGAATAGCAGTGATTTTTTCGAATTTGTTCTTCACGCTCAATCCAGTGCGGCTTTGGATACCCTCTGCAAATTAACTGATGAAATGACTTCCCGCTATGATCCGGTCCGCGGTTTTCCGATCCTGTATCAAAAGAAATTCACTCTGAAAAAGAAGAATGTCAGCGAAACCACGCACTTCAATCAACTCGGGCGTTCCGCCCGTTGGCAGGCACTGGATAAACCCGCTCGCGAATTGAATATCGAGATGGGCACACAAGACCCAGTATCGGCGCTTTATTCCATTCGCAACCTTGGACTCGGGCCGGGGATGATTTTGTATCTCCCATTATTCGATGGGGGCAGGAAATACCTTCTGGAGGTTCGAGTCACGGGTGCGGAGTTGGTGAGCGTCTCTATCGGATCATTTCATGCCCTCAGGTTGGAAGTGGGCTTATCTGCCGATGGACGGATGGTTCCTAACAAGAAATTTGTGATCTGGCTGACTGACGATTCACGCAAAATACCGGTGCTGGCTTCCATTCAACTGCCATTTGGAAGCGGCTTGGTGGAATTGACTTCTTATTCTTAATTCATGAGCACATTCATCCATCAGATGATCGAAATGTCATGTGTGGGAGCCGGGTAAAAGGGAGTTCTTGATCCAGATGAAGCTGATTATTCAGATTCCTTGCTACAACGAAGAAAAAACTCTGCCCGTAACGGTGCGGGATTTGCCTCGAAAAATTCCCGGGATTGATTGCGTTGAATTTCTCATCATCGATGATGGTTCTTCCGACCAGACGGCGGAAGTGGCACGGGGCCTGGGAGTTCATCACATAGTAAAACTTGGGAAGCACCTTGGATTGGGCGCCGCGTTTCGAGCGGGCTTGGAAGCATGTTTACGGCAGGGAGCCGATTTGATTGTCAACACCGATGCCGACAACCAGTATTCTGCCGCTGATATTCCAGCTTTGATCAAACCCTTGCTGAGCCAACAGGCCGACGTAGTTGTGGGGGTTCGGAACATCGATTCAGTTCATGATTTTTCCCCGATCAAGAAAAAACTGCAAAAGGTAGGAAGTTGGGTGGTTTGCCGCGCCGCCCGATGCCGGATTGAAGACACCACGAGTGGTTTTCGGGCTTTCAATCGGGAGGCCGCGCTGCGTTTGAATGTATTTTCCGAATTTTCTTATACCTTGGAGACATTGATTCAGGCTGGCCAAAGCTCTCTCCGAATAGCGACCGTGCCCATTTCGGTAAACCGGAAATTGCGCGAATCCCGTCTTGCCGGATCGATCCCTCATTACATTGGCCGTTCAGCCGCCACGATTCTGAGGATCTATGCCACTTACAATCCCATGCGATTCTTTTTCTTTGGCGGGGGATTTTTTCTGGCTGCTGGATTCATGATTTCCCTGCGCTATCTGATCCTCTATTCTTTTTACTCAGAGGGCGGGCATCTACAATCTTTGATTTTGGCCTCCATTTTGATCATGCTGGGTGTTCAGCTCTGCGTGATAGGACTGGTTTCGGAATTGATTTGTGTCAATCGCCGCTTAGCCGAGAATATCCTGTACCGATTGAGGAGGCTTGAAGTGGATTCCACCGTAAACTCCTCCGCCGGACTGAGTTTGTCAACCTCTCTTCCCGCAACTACTGCATCGGATCACCATAATCAGGATTGCCAATGAAGTATGCCGTCGTGGGTCCAACTTACCCTTTCCGTGGAGGAATTGCCCATTACACGACTTTGTTGGTTCGTGCTCTGCGCCAGCGTTCCCAGCTTACCTTCGTCTCCTTTCGCCGACAATATCCGAGTTGGCTATATCCGGGGGCCAGCGATAAAGATCCCAGCGGGACGCCCGTGACCAGGGAGACGGCGGATAAGTGGATTGATGCCGCCAATCCTTTGGAGTGGCTTGTTGCAGCCCGGTTTCTGAGAAATCGCGAATGCCGATTGGTCCTCTTAAATTGGAGTGTGGCGTACTGGGCCCCCTTTTATCTTGTTTTTCTTGTTTGCTTGAAACACGCGAAGCATCCAGTTAGAGTCCTCTTTATTTGCCACAACGTTCGGGAACATGAATCCGCATGGTGGAAGAGATGGCTGACCCGGCGGATATTAAAATTTGGGGATTACTTTATTGTTCATTCAGGAACCGACCAAAAATCTCTTCAAGAGTCCTTGGGAGCGTGTGCCCGGGAAAGGATATTTATTTCTCCTCACCCGGTATATCAGCATCTCAATAGCATGGATGTGGATAAAACCGAAGCTAGGTCGCGGCTAGGAATAAAAACACCCAACGTGTTGCTTTTTTTTGGTTTCATTCGGGAATATAAAGGACTTCGATACCTGTTAAAATGTCTCCCCCTGGCCTTGAGGAAGATACCTATTCATCTGCTGGTGGCCGGGGAAGCATGGAGCAAGCCTGATGATTACCCTTCATTGGCGAGGGAATTGGGCATCCAAGAAAATGTCAGCTTTTATTTGAATTATATCCCGGATGAACAAGTTCCTGTTTTGTTTGCCGCAGCTGATTTGATCGTGACCCCCTATGTCAATGCCACTCAAAGCGGGATCGTTGCATTGTCCCATGGTTTTGGAAAGCCGGTTCTGGCTACACGTGTGGGAGGGTTGCCGGAAGCCGTGGTGGAGGGCAAAACGGGATACCTAGTTCCTCCCGAGGATTCGGAAGCGTTGGCTTGTGCCATCGTCGACTTCTTTCAACAGAAACGGGGTCCTGAAATGGAACGCGAGATTCAATTAGCGCTTCCAAAATTTTCTTGGGATGTTTTGATTGACACAATTGAGAAAATTTCCATGCAGATTCGAGAGTGACCTTTTTTGTAATCCTTATTTTAAAAACAGGAGAACCCAACTCCCGTTGGCAAAAGACGCGGATGGGAGAATAGTCGAATCAGGAGCGTGCGGTGGCCGAGTGGCATCCGGGCAGAGCAGGGCCCAACCGGTAAAGTCGATGCGCGTGAAATGGGAACTTTTGGTAGCCTGACTTCAGCAGAAGCGTCATTGGGTGTGTGTTTTTGGGGAAAACTCTTCGGCGGATCGAACCCTGGGACGACGATTTAATAATTGCAAATACCAAGGCCTGCTTTCATGTTGCCGGAGAAATGTGGGCTGCCGAGAAATAACAAATCTTTCTTCCGAATTGACAAGGATGACGGCATTTCTAGAGCGATTCCAATTTCAAGATGAATACCTGGCCGCCCGTCCGCAAAAGGCGGAAAAAATTCTGGCGGTGCTAAAGGCCCACGGTTTGGAATTATCCCAATCCAAGTTGTTGGATGTGGGCTGCAGCCGTGGCATCATCACGGAGCTGCTCGCGAAAAACTTCAAATGGGCGGTGGGAGTTGACTTTGAGAGGCTGATGACGCAAAGGGGAGGAAGGGAATTTGATTTTGTTCAGGCCGATGCCTGCCATCTCCCTTTTGCATCCGACTTTTTTGATGCGGTAATCTTGAATCATGTGTTGGAGCATGTGCCCGCCCCCAACCGATTGCTGGCGGAAATCTGGCGGGTTCTTGCGCCGGAAGGGAAATGTTACCTGGCCTGCCCCAACCGCTTCAGCCTGATCGAACCGCATTACCGCTTGCCGCTCCTTTCGTGGTTACCGCGGCGATTGGCCAATGCCTATGTCCGCCTGTTCAGACGCGGGAGAAGTTATTTGGATTACCCGCCGGGCCGCGGCCAATTGTTGAAGCTGGTTCATCGATTCGAGATTTGTGATCTTTCTATCGAATTGGTCAAAAACCCCCAAATTTATTTTCCTGATGATAAAAAATTGATCCGGCAAACTGCTTGGGTGAGATGGATTCCGACCTGGCTCCTGAAATGGTTAAGACCGCTTTTTCCGGTTTTTGTCCTCCTATTGCACAAGCCCATCGAGGCTAAATATTCCAAAGGTTCAACTTGATTCGCCATTTTTTTCGGAAATGCTTTGGAGATGAAGTGGAATTAAAACATCCTTCGTTGGCCTATCTTTTTCGATTTGTTCTGGCTCGCCGGCTGCTGAACGGATTGTCCGGAGGCCATTTTTTGGAAGTCGGAGTTGGCCGGGGGCGTTTTTATTTAGAATTGACCAGCCGAGGTTTTCGAGGCACTTGTCTGGATTTGAATCCCAGCGTCATCCAACTGCATCGGCAGCAGAGTCCGACAGTCGAGGGAATTCATTTCTTAAATTCCAATTTTGAGACGATTCAGGAGAGCTTCGACCTCATTATCGCCTTTGAAGTGCTCGAGCATTATCTCGATGATCTAGGCTGCCTGAAGAAGTGGCAGCTGCGTTTAAAGCCTGGAGGGCGTCTGATCTTTTCAGTCCCTGCTCATATGCGGCAATGGACGATCAATGACGATCGCGCTGGCCATGTCCGGCGCTACGAAAAGGCGGGATTGCTGGAGACGATCAAAGCGGCCAATCTTAAAGTGGAGTCTTTGTGGTGTTATGGCTATCCGATATTGAATTTGACTTATCGTTATTCTTCGTTGTTTAAGAAATCGGGGCGGCGTCAGGCTAATTTCGATGGCAACCACTCCACGGCTTTAAATGAAGGCAGCACATGTATGTTGTCCCTGGAGAGAACTGCTCGGAGTGGCAACTTCGTTTTCGGGAATTGGCTTGAGCGTCTTTTTCAGGAATCCATCTGGAGGCCATTTCTTGTCTGGCAGCGGCGAAGCCTGTTACAGGATCGGGGGATCGGATATCTGGTGCGCTGTCGAGCGCTAGACGAGGGAACAGGAATTGGCGGAACGACTCAAAATTCTGAAAGGCCGGTCCCGCCATCGAGAGAAAATCAAGGAGAGTGACTATCCGCCTTTTTGACCTATGAGGGCTTCACAGCGCTGACAGGAACGCTCGGTTACAGGAGCCGTGGAAGTGCTCTGCGAAGATGAACAAGGCAATCCCCTCTTGTGATAGGCTGTGCAACTTGTGCAACCTTCGCAAGGGCTGATCTCAAAACAGGGGACTACCTTGAGCAATTTTTCTATTCCCCTCAAGTTCAGTCCATCTTCCTTGATGAAACGGCGAAGACACTTCAACCAGATAATATCGTTGGCTGAATAATATCGGTCACGGTTTCTGCGGCAGGGATTAATCAGCCCGTTTTTTTCGTACACTCGCAGAGTCTGCTCATTGACATCAAGTATTTCCGCCACAACGCCAATGGGATACAAGGCATTTTCCAAGTCGTCAATTTCTTTGGGTAGAACCCCCATAATCTTTCCTTCTCTAGACAAAAATAAAAGACAAACTGGCTTCTGTCTCGGCAAGACTAGAATTAACTCCGGCTTGCCGAGCCCGCCAAATTATTCGCACAAAGTTCGTATTTGAACTTTTTAGCGCAAGTTACTGAATTGGGGCATGGAGTCATCAGGCGGCTGCGCGCTGACTGTTTCAGCTTGGCCAGCGCCTCTTTTTCAATTTGGCGAATTCTCTCCCGGGTGAGCATGAACTTTTTGCCGATCTCCTCAAGAGTGTATTCGCTTCCATCGATGAAACCATAGCGAAGACGCAGAATTTGTTGTTCCCGTTCGGAGAGTTCCCGAAGCAACAGTTCACACTTGCTTTGGAAATCCTTTACGATGGTCAATTCCGCGGGATTGGCTACCTTGTCGTCAGAAATAATGTTCAGTTTTTGCAATTCAGAAGGACCCTGCGGAGAGTCCAGTGAGACAGTCTCTTGGGCCGCCTTCATTACCGTCATGACTTTCTGAATGGGCAACTTTATTTCTTTGGCAATTTCCTCTGGCGAAGGCTCCCTTTTTAGCTTTTCAATCAACTGCTTCTTCACTCGCGCCAACTTTTGAGCCGTCAAAGACAGATGCTCGGGAACCCGCACGGTCTTGCCTTGGGTAAAAATAGCCCGCATGATCGATTGACGGATCCACCAAGTGGCATACGTTGAAAATTTGATGTCGCGCCGATAATCAAATTTGTCCACGGCGCGCATCAATCCTAAATTTCCCTCTTGAATCAAATCAAGAAAATTCAGGTTGTGATGAAAATACTTTTTGGCAATGGAGACTACCAAACGCAGGTTGGCCTCGATGATTTGACTTCTCAGGCTCTTCTTCTTACGTTCAGCTGTTTCAAAACTACGCAAAGTCCCCAGAAAGAAGAGAGCTTCAATCTGAAGTTGAGAGGAAAAATCCATTAACTGCTCTTTCAAGTGGTCGATCTCCGTGCGCTGAGAACGGCTGTTTTGTCCACGCGAGGTCTGAGCTTTTCGCTGGTGCATTTTTAGCGCGGTTCGAATCGGCCGGATTTTCCCACCCAATTCCTCTAAATGGCCGTACACCTTCATTGTTGCTGCTTCACTCAGTTTATGGGCCACCCAGAGGTTTCCCAAGAGTGAAAGCTGCTGACGATATTCCAATTTTAGCCGCCCATGAACCCGGTCAGACAGTTGAGATGATCCGGAGAGACGCTTTTGGATTTGTTGAAGCCGATTGAGAACATTGGAAGTCTTGTCTTTGAACTTCTCAAAAAATTGATTTTGAATTGAGTGAGTCCGATCAGCTTCTAATTCTCCAGTCAAATCAAAAGGCTCTGAGTCATTTTCGCCCAGAGGGTCTTCCACTGCATTGACGAAGCAACGGGTGGCCAGGGGTATCCGACCCAACAAGCGTAGTTGCCGTGATTTAACCCGATCCAAGTTTTTGAAAAGATAGACTTCCTTGTCGCGCGACAATAGGGATACAGTTCCCATTTCTCTCAAGTATTGAGTGACTGGGTCGGGGATTTGAGTGGCCTCTGCTGCCTCATGTTCGATGGATTCCTCTCCGTCCTCAGGCGAGAGGAACAAAGCTTCTTCATCGCTAAGCGATTCTAACTCAGGATTGTCTATTTCGTCTCTATCGAGTCCAGATTTCTGGTCCAGTTCCAAAAATCCAAAATGGAAAGGACTTTCTCCTGTTTCGTCTTCAGAAGTATAATGGGAACCGAGCGGATCGCTGAAAATGGTCTCTTCACTTGTTCGCTTGCTGATCATGTTGGCCCCTTATTTTATGGATTTTGAGATAAACTAAAATTCATAATTCAGTTAAACTATATTTTATTATTTATATTAAATCAACAATTATTTTAATGGAAAGGTTGCCCATGATAAGAAAGGCTACTCTTCAGGATGCTCCCCAGATGCAGAGACTAATTAATGCAGCCGCCAAGCGTGGCTTAATGTTAGGCCGCGCATTATCCGAGATTTACGAGAATATTCGGGATTATTATGTTGCGATAGAACGGAAGAGAATCGTGGGTGTGTGTGGATTACATGTGAATTGGGGGGATTTAGCTGAAATTAAGTCGCTGGTTGTCGCCCCTTCCCAAAAAGGAAAAGGCATAGGGCGGTCGTTGTTGGAAAGTTGCATCCGGGAAGGGGAAGCTTTAGGAGTGCGCAGGTTCTATGCCCTCACTTATGTGGCGGGTTTCTTCAAGAAAATGGGGTTCAGAAAAGTCCCGCGAGAGAAATTGCCCCAAAAGGTGTGGAGCGAGTGTATTCGTTGTCAGAAATTTCCGGATTGCGATGAGGTGGCAGTCGTCTGGGAAAGCCCTAAGACAAACTATTCTGATAGCTTGGCCCAAAATTTATGTTCAAAGGAGTCGTCAATTTTGGGCAGACAAAAATTTCGGTAGATTCCGCCCCCCCCCTCGATAGCATTTCACTCTGGAGTCCAAGGCGAATCCTTTTTACGGCAGGGTGCATGTGTGACCGCCCTCACGGCCGAAAGCGTCGATTTGGCTGATACAATTGGATGACCCGTTCCCACCATGAGTCATGCAATAAGCCCGCCAGACTACTTCCAGATCAAGATTCAACGATTAATTGCGATTTTTTCTGCTCCAATACCGGGACCAGCCGGTATTTTGACTCTGCCTCTTTCGATGATTGCTCCACGGAAGAGATCATTCTTTATCAACAAGGCTCCGTCAAGATCAGCCCAATCCACCAGGGGTGAAAGCTGAGCAGCCGCTGAAATTGCACAGGAAGTCTCGGTCATACAGCCGAGCATAACTCTCATCCCGAGTCCCTTGGCCAGCAGAATCATCTGGTAAGCTTCGCGCATTCCGGTGCATTTCATTAACTTGACATTGATCCCATCATAGACTCCCCAAGCCTTTCGGACATCGGGAAGACGCACCACGCTCTCATCTCCAACAATCGGCAAGGGACTGCGTTCGCGCAGCCAGGCGTGGTCATCGGTCCGCTCTTTGGGCATGGGCTGTTCCACAAACTGGATATTTTGAGTTGCGAGCCACTCGATCATTTTCAACGCTTGTTCTTTGTCAGTCCACCCCTGATTGACATCGACACGGATTGGTTTGTCCGTCACCTCTCGGATGGCGGTAATCAATTGTCGGTCTGTTTCTCGCCCCAACTTCACTTTTAGAACAAGGTATGGTTCGGCTTCCCTGGTCTTCTGCCGAACAATCTCTGGAGTGTCAATGCCAATGGTGAAAGATGTCACCGGCGCAATGTCCGGATTCAATCCCCAAATGTGGTACCAAGGCTGCCCCATTCTTTTGCCCAGCCAGTCGTGTAATGCAATGTCAATGGAGGCTTTGGCGGCATGGTTTCCCGGAGCAATGGTATCAATATCGGCAAGGATATCTTCCAGGCGAAAGGGGTCGAAGTATTTTCCGAGATTCACTTTTTCTAAAAAAAGTCGAGCGGTGTCGTGAGACTCCCCCAGATAGGGAGGCATGGAGGCTTCGCCATAGCCAACGATCCCATCTCGTTCCACTTCGACCATCATGACCGGTGTGGTTGACCGGGAGCTGTTGGCCAAGGTAAAGGCATGCTTGAGTTCAAGTATATAGGGATAAAAACGCAATTGCATGGCAGACACCTCGGTGCTGTGAGCAGCCGCCAGGAGAGACTTCATTCCAGAGGAACAAGATATCCCAGCGCAAAGCCCACCCTTCAATATTGAGCGACGGTCAATTTGCATGGCCTTGGAAATAGGGTATGTCCACAATTTTCAAGATTCCGTTCCCGGAGGGAGCCCCCAGGATTCGCCAGGCCGACAGGAAGCTTTTTTCTCGTGACGAGCTAAAATCGGGATCCTTAGGATGGGAGCGGCATCCCGAAAAGGCAGAAGCCAGAATCAAAGAGAGACAGATGGCAGATTTCATATATCATGGATGCAGACAAGCAGATTGTTGACATTTCATTAACAAGCCAATCTTACCTCATTCCCTTTGGTTCAATCCAGCAGACAAACAGGAGCTGAATTCAGGATACCATATTCTTACTGTTCCAAATTTTCTATCCGAACAAATCTAAATTGCATCTTTGTCGCTGCGGATCAACTCTTAGGGTGGAGGATCCTTCAAAATGGAATCCCTTCACCATCTTTTTTTGGTTGCCTTCCGAATTTACATCATTATTGAGCGAGCAATTCTGGTGGGACTTCTGGCTGAATAATAGTCCAGCCCTGGAGTTTAGGCCGCCATGCTGTTCGATTTTGGGACGATCTCTTCCCGCAGGCGAACATGAGGAGGAGGCTCTTGTGGCGGTAGGACGGTTATGAAAAGTTAACTATATGTATTTTCAGTTAAATAAATACCTGCGTGGCGTGGCATTCCATTTGCTAACTATACTGTTGTTTGCAGAAGCAGCAATAGGGCACATATTTAGATGTTGGGCTGAAGAACATAGATTCTGGATGCGATAGAGTGGAGGTTCCTATGGAAACGGTTTTTCATGATCTGAGATTTGGTTTGAGAGTTTTATTGCGAAATCCACTTTTTACGTTGGTGACCATAATCTCTCTTGCCGTTGGCATTGGCGCCAACACAACGGTGTATTGTTGGATTCAGACAGTATTATTAAACCCTCTTCCAGGTGTTGCAAGAGCAGACCAAATTGTAGCAGTCACTCCAGTCAAAGGAATTAGCCGCTATGACACGGTTTCTTATCCCAATTGGCGAGATTTGGGCCAGTTAAAGGAAGTCTTTGCCGGTGTGGTGGCCTCTCAAATTACTCCAGTGAGTTTGGGGATGAACGGGCAATTGGAATGGGCATATGGGCAAATTGCAACCGCCAACTTTTTCGATGTTTTAGGTGTCAGGCCGATTTTAGGACGGACATTCCTTCCGGAGGAGGAGACTAAGCCAGGCGGCCATCCCGTCCTGGTAATCAGCGAAGGATTATGGGATCGCCGCTTTGGCCGCGATGCCGCGATTTTGGGGCGAACAGTGGAGTTAAATCGCCACAGCTTTACCATTGTTGGAGTTGTGCCGAAGAAATTTCATGGGACCATGAGCGGTTTGATTGTAGATCTTTGGGCGCCCATCATGATGCACCATGAGGTGGCGGGATTTGGCTCTTTGGATGTAAGACGCGATAATTGGATGCATACCCAAGCTCGTCTCCGTGATGGCGTCAGTATGGAGAAAGCCCAGGCGGCAGTAAACTTGTTGGCAAAACAACTGGAGCGGACATTTCCTGACACGAATAAGGAACTGGGGTTTGAGCTTTTGCCCCTCTATAGAGCTCCGTATGGCGGGCAGACTCTTTTTCTACCCGTGCTGCGACTTCTCATGGTAGTGAGTCTCTTCGTGTTATTGATAGTCTCGGCCAATGTAGCCAACCTTTTGTTATCCCGAGCCGTATCGAGGCAAAAAGAGTTGGCTGTCCGAATGGCGGTGGGTGCGGGACGCACTCGGTTAATGAGACAGCTTCTGACCGAGAGTGTACTCCTTTCAGTTCTAGGTGGGATTGGGGGAGTAATCTTCACCTTCTGGGCGAGAAGCCTGATTGTTTTGTTTATGCCCAAGTCCCATCTTCCTATTGGATATGATTTCGATATCGACTACCACACTTTGGGATTTACTTTGTTGCTCTCTTTGGCTGTTGGCTTTCTTTTTGGAATGGCTCCTGTCTGGCAATCGTTCCGGACCAATTTGAATGACACTCTAAAAGAAGGAAGCCGCGGCGCCAGCGCCGGAGGACAACATCATCGGTTGCGTCAGGTATTGGTCATTTCGGAAGTGGCTCTGGCTTTGTTGATGCTGGTGGGGGCTGGACTCTGCTATAAGGGATTTGAAAAGTCCAAGATGATTGATCCCGGATTCAATCCGAAAAATGTGATGGGTGCCGCGTTGCGGATCTCATTCCACGGTTATAATCATCAGACTGGCGAAGTGTTTTACCGAAAACTGTACGACCGATTACAGAACGAACCTAGCGTGAAATTCGCCTGTATGGCCAGTTATATCCCTCTTGGATTCGAAGGAGGCCCTGCAACCGGCGTAGGTGTGGAAGGATACCAACCGCAGGTGAATGAGGATTTAAGTGTCTCTTATTCCGTGATCACCCCCCACTATTTTGAGACGATGAGGATTCCCCTTCTCGATGGCAGGGACTTCACGCTTCAAGACGATTTGCGGAACCAGAGGACGGTCATCATCAACGATAACATGGCTCGCCGTTTCTGGCCTGGCTTGAACCCGCTTGGACGGAAAATGAGAGTATTCGGAGAACGATCGGTCATCGTTGTGGGAGTGGTGAAAAGCGGGAAGTACCGTAACTTGGATGAACGTTCCCGTTGTTTTCTCTACCTCCCCTTTTTGCAGGGAGTGCCGGATTTGAACCTGGCGGTTTTGATGCAAGGGCATGTAGACGCGGCTTCGCTGGCTCCGGTCATTCGACGAGCCGTCCAATCGGTGGATCCCTCGGTTCAGCTCTGGACTTCCATCCCCGTTGAAGAATTCATTCAAGCCGCCTGGATGCCGCAGCGGATTGCTTCCATGCTTCTAATCTTTCTTGGCTTACTATCCCTCCTGTTGGCGGCCATGGGGATTTATGCGGTAATGGCATATTCAGTGAATCAGCGGACCCACGAAATCGGTATTCGCCTGGCCTTGGGAGCAAAATCTTCCGATATTTTCCGTCTAGTAATTGGGCAGGGAATGGGCTGGACCCTGATGGGCGCCCTGATCGGACTTGGGGGAGCTCTGGCGGTAACCCGATTAATGGCCAATTTTTTGTATGGAGTAAGCCCAATGGATGCCACTGTCTTTGTCGGGGTAACTCTGTTGCTCTTTTTTGTGGCGCTGGCTGCCTGCTTTCTGCCTGCCCGCCGCGCTATCCGGGTTGATCCCATGTCGACGCTGCATAGCGAATAGGATTGATTAGGAATTCTTCGTCAGTTAGCATTCAAAGCAAGGGGAGCTTATTTGCTTGTTTGTATCCCTGGAACTATTTCCCCGCTCCCAAGGTTAACGGTATTGCAATTGAAGGAACCCTATGAATTCAGAAGTTTCTGCAAATCCACATCCCAAATTGTTGATCGCGGACGACCAAACCGATGTCCTGGAAGCTCTGCGATTATTGCTCAAGAATGAGGGCTTCACTTTTGACTTGGTGACCTCTCCGGCCGCGGTCTTGGAGAATTTGAAGGGTGCGAATTATGATTTGCTTTTAATGGATCTTAACTATGCGCGGGACACTACTTCAGGGCAAGAAGGCTTGGACCTTTTAGGACATGTGAAAACGATCGATGAATCTTTGCCCATAGTGGTTATGACAGCCTGGGGGAGCATTCCGCTGGCCGTAGAGACCATGCAGCACGGAGTGGGGGATTTTGTGCAAAAGCCCTGGGATAATACCCGCCTGCTGGAAATCCTGCGAACTCAGGTGGAAAAAGGACGAATCCGTCGCCTAGCCATCCGTTCCCGCCAGGTTCAAGAGAGGGAATTGCAGGAAGCGCATGAAATCCAGCAGAATTTGATTCCTCGCTCGCTCCCCTTCCTGCCGGGATATTGCCTCTCAGGCCGCTGGCAACCTGCTCGCACCATAGGCGGAGACAGCTACGATGTTCTTTCTTTCGACTCACGCAAATTTGCTCTCTGCATTGCAGATGTCGCTGGCAAGGGAATGCCCGCGGCATTGCTGATGTCGAACTTGCAGGCGGCAGTGAAAGCCTTTGCATCCTCTCAGGTGGCTCCCCGGGATCTATGTTCCCGTTTGAATAACTTGCTCATCGAAAATGTTTCGAACGATCGGTTCATCACCTTTTTTTATGGTCTCGTCGACGGAAAAAATCGTCGGCTCAGTTATGTCAATGCCGGGCACAATCCTCCTCTATTGTTCCGGAAAGGAGGGGAAGTGATCCGGTTAAACTGCGGAGGGACGGTCCTAGGTATTTGGGAGGAGTCGAAGTACGAGCAGGAGGAAATTGAATTTAAGCCGGGGGATCGACTCCTTCTTTATACTGATGGGGTGGTGGAAGCCCATAGCCCTCAGAGTGAAGAATTCGGTGAAGAGCGGCTCTTAGAGCTGCTTCGTGAACATGCTTCCATGCGAGTGGAAGATTTAACCGCCAAAATCATGTCGGTCTTATCGCTGTTTTGCCAGGAAGAATGGCATGATGACGCCACTATTTTGATGCTGGATGTATTGTGAGTAAATGATGGGAACGGCGGCAACTATGGTAGCTGATGTCTGAAAACTAAGATCAGTCCTCAATTGTTGATTGAGCCTATAAACGAAAAAAGGTTTTCAGATTTTTTACTCATGAGGTTTTGCCACATTTTCCATAAAGTTAATGGGAGATTGGTGCCCGACGATGATGCCAACTGGTGTCACTGACGTTATCTTCGGATCAGTTGTCCCTTCTGCTTCCGAGACATTGGCTCACCCGAATCCTTTGCTGCGCCCCAATTTTCCGCCATTTAATCTTGTGTTGGAAGGTAACGATAAAGTAAGGCTTGCTGAAAAATATTCGGCGACTGCACCTTGACTCGACACATGGATGGGGGCTGTCGGCATGGATGAGCGAATTGGAGCGTCTGTGTCCGCACAGCCGGGAGTAAACTCTAGTTGTTGATATTTCGTCGGATTCCTTCGGCCAATCGGCATGATACTTGTCGAGGGCGTGCCCAGGCAAAACTCATAATCAATGAACTCGAATTCAGATGACTCGATTTGGGGAGTGTCATTTTGGCCTATCTTCTATTAATTGTGTGCGCTCAACGGGCTCGTTTGTCTAGTTCGCAAAACAGGTATATAATGCGTCACTGGAAATTGGGACGTCACATAATCCAAAGCTCTCCTCGCTCAAAATTTGTTGTCAGAGGAATAGCTTCCATTGCTGCGATACGGGAGGAATAAGAAAAAATGCAGAAGTTCATTTTTAGTGGATTGGCGTTTATGCTACTCCTTGTTTGCTCTGTTTCAACGCTGGCTTCGAACGATCATTTAGTCCAGCCCTCCGATTTGAAACATGCACTTGAAAAGAATTCAGAAATGAGGAAGGCCAACATTCAGAAATTGCAGGGCTTCTTCAAAACCGAAATGGCCCAAAAAGCGCTGAAAAACTCCCGGTTGGATTCTCAACGAATTGAAAAGGCCATTCCTTTCCTGACGGATGAGGAACTGGCTCGTCTGGCTGTACAGAGCGCACAGGCCCAATCGGATTTTACGGCGGGGGCACTCAACAACCAGCAGATAACTTACATCCTCATAGCTTTGGCTACGGCCGTGATCGTCTTGATTCTTGTAAAGGCATGAGCGAGAGTTTTTCCCTGCCTCCAGCGGACCCTTACTTCCTTGGAGGATAGCCAACTGTTGCCAAAAGTGTCTGGTTGGGCTTGAAAGCAGGGCTTTCGAATTCCGCTGCTGATTTTTTGAGCTAGTTCCAAATCTGCTTAATTCCATTAAATAGCGACTTAAGCGGCCAATGACTGCCCATATTCTCCACCGGCTCCAGAGTTGGGAGTGCCCCGATGGGGTGCTTTTTTTCAGTCCGGTGGCGAGCGCCGACCCGAGATGTTCTAAGAGAGGAAAACGAATCCCGATCATTTTCCATTTCATGCAGAAGCACAGATTCACCGGCCTAATTTTTCGCTGGTCCAAGATAATGGCGGGGATTATTTTTTTGTCCCCGCAAAATGGTTTTCTCTCCCTTCCAAAATCAGACGTTTGGATTGATGTTCCCTTTGTTCGAGCCGGCAATCCTTACTGCGGGCATGCCTGTGCCAGCATGATGCTCCAATACTGGAGTCAAAAAGGCTTTCCCGTCGGAGCCTCAGATTTGTCACAAACCAAGGCGGAGTTAGCTTGGGATCCTTCCCGTGGAGTCTCCTCCAGCAACTTGGTTACCTTCTTCCTTTCGCGGGATTTCCAGGCTTTTGCATTCAAGGGAACTCTGGAAGAGCTGCGGACTCATCTCCTGAAAGGAAGACCTCTCATCGTTGGTCTTGGTAAAACAAAGAAGGAAATCTTTCATTTTGTCGTCGTAGTGGGGATGGAACCGGGCGGCCAATATATCTTGTTAAATGATCCCGCGGATCGCAAGATGATCAAATCCAACTGGGAGGATTTTGAGCGGGAATGGGCTCGCACTGGGAAGTGGACACTCTTGGTATTGCCTTCGGTTATTACCCGCTAAGCAGGCCAGCCGGAGCGATTTTGTAGAAAACTTCCGGTTTGCCGATTTGTTCAGCCATTCGCATGAAGACACGATTCCTTCTCATCGCAACCTTCGCATTTTTCATCTTCCAGCCGCTCGTTTTGGGGGAAAGCAATCCATCAGATCCTGTTTTTCTGGATCGAGTCAAGATTCTTTACGATCAAAGTGACTGGAACGGAGTGTTGGCCTTGACTTCCGCTGCGGATTGCGGATCTCCTGATCTCTGTTTTTATCGAGGAATGGCTTTTGCCCGACTGCAACAATGGGAAGCTGCCTTGATGCTCTTTCGCTTGGGCGCCAAAAAGGCGCCGCGGGATACCAGGTTTCCGGCGGAATCCGCGGGCATCTACTTCAAACTTCAAGAAAGAAGAAAGTCTCTCCAGCAATTGCAACGAGCATTGGACATGGCTCCGCGCGATCCCTATTTGAATGAATTTATGGGAACCCTCCAGCAATTGAGCGGTAATTTGGAATCCGCCCTCTATTACTGGAACCGGATCGGCAAACCGCAAATCCATGCTTTTTCCGTGGATCCGCCGCTTCCCTTGGATCCGTTTTTGCTTGATCGGGCACTGCGGTTTCCCCCGTCCGGTTTGCTTGAACTGACGGATTTGCGTGCTTCTAAAGTTCGTCTTGCTCGTTTGGATCAATTGTTGCATCCCCAATTTGAACTGAGCCCGGGCTCGCAAGATGAGATGAATCTCAACCTGCGCGCAGCTCACCGCTCTGGCTGGCGGGAGAATCCCTGGCTAAGTATTCTGCTTACTTTTCGTGCATTGCCGGTTCAGGAGGTCAATCTCGGCTTTTACAACCTCGGATCCTCTGCATGGAACAGCACCAATCAACTAAGGTTTCATGCCCAACGCCGACGCCTGTACAGCTCCATATTCGGACCTGTGCGCAAGGATCCCGCCAAGCTCTTGAATTTTTATCTGGACGGCCGCCGGGAGGTGTGGCATATCCGGGCTGGATCCATCCCTTGGCCCGGCGTGGAAGATTTCCGGATGGAAACTGCCAAAGCGGGAGGAGAATTCCGATGGCTAATCAAGGATCGCCTGGATTGGAAATCGGGAGTGGAACTTGCCCGTCGGTTTTCTTAAGTACTCCGCGTGATCTGCCGAATGCGGAGACACTCTTCGGCGGGGGAACCTCGCTCAAATATCGAGGGGCTCTTTCTGGGGAGATCTTCTCGGACGTGGTGCGGCGCGTTTCCCTGCGAGGTTCTGTCGGCCAGGAACTGGCCAGGCAGTGGGGGGAAACCGGGATGATTTATGGCCGCACTCAGACAGGGCTGCGCCTGGAATGGTTACCGCGGATTGAAGGGAACGACTACATGGTGAATGCGCGTCTCCGCGCGGGGCGGATAGAAGGGAATGTCCCATTTGATGACCTTTATATGCTGGGTTTGGAGCGTGACTCGGATCTCTGGCTGCGCGGACATGTAGGGACCCATTTGGGAAAGAAAGGAAACGCCCCCCTCGGAAGGAATTTCCTGCTGGTCAATTCAGAACTCGACAAAAAAGTCTTCCGCCATCGTTACGGAGAAATAGGGATTGCGCCATTCCTGGACAGCGGAAAATTTTTCGATTCAATGCCCTCCCTGCATCCTCCGTATTGGTTGTGGGACGCCGGATTGATTCTCCGCCTGCGCTCTCCGTGGGGTTTCGGCATCAATATCTCTTATGGACGTGACTTGCAATCCGGCCATGATGCTTTTTATATCATGCTCCAGGGGGAACGCAAGTCAGAGTGATTTTTCTTCTTCAGCTCTTCTGTTCGGTCTCGCCTGCCATTTTTTCATAGCTCGAGCCATTTCCCCGTGTCGGCCGCTTCCTGGGCTTTCAAGCATACACGCGTAATCGAGAAAATTTCGTTGGCGGGGATCAGTGGTTCTTTCTTTCCTCGCAGGCTCGCAAGGAAATCATCGAGCAAATCAATAGGCGGAGGAAGAGTCAATTGTCCACTCTGTCCTTTCCCGGAATATAAGATGACTTTCCCGTCGTTTTCGACGACTTCCAACACCCCTTCAGTTCCGGCCACGCGAAGGCGGTCATCCCCATGAGTCGGAGCAGAAGCGGGGCGCAGATAATCCTGGTGCGAAATTGCGGTTCCTCCGTTTTTTAGCCGGAAGAGCACGCTCGCAAAATCCTGGCATCCGGGATAATCCGGATGGGCTTTGTTTCCTTGAACTGCTGTCACCGCGGAATACTCCTGGCCGGAAACCCAACGCATGAAGTCAATGGCATGAATTCCAATCCAGGGAATCGTGCCGCCATAAATCTTCCGATCTTTATAAAACCAAGGGCGCTCGTTTCCGAACTTGTAGGATTTTTGGCTGCTGATCAGGATGGGCTCCCCAATTTTTCCCTCTTTCACAGCTTGCCGGGCGGCCAAAAAAGTCGGCAAAGCACGCATGTTAAGGAGTGAACTGTACCTGGCCTTTCCGGAGTGGAAAACCTGCTCCAGTTCATCCAAATCAGAAAGAGTGGTGGCAGCCGGTTTGTCTGAAATGACGTGAATCCCTCTTTTACCTGCTTTTATTGCGGCCGGCGCGTTCCACGCATACGGCAGGCAAATCACCACCAGATCCAACTCCGCTTTGTCCAGCAATTCCCGATAATCCCTGTACAATTGCATTTGGGCATGAGCGGCAGGGTGCTTTTGGATATGGTTGATATCGTCTCCGGGCCTGCTCGGCGCGGCGGCCACCCAGTGAATTTCTGGATGTCGCGGCAGGCTGTCGAGAATGACGGATTGATGGCCATCCTGACCGATTAAACCAAAACGGATCGTTTTTGGGGGGGCCTGAGCAGAGGCAACAGAAACGCCGGTCGAATATACCGCCACTCCTGCCGCGAGATTGAGGCGTAGATACGATCTGCGACTCATGATTTTATTCCTTCCATTCTCTTTTTCCATCGAAGCGTCTCCAAATAGTCAAATTGTCGATTGTTTCATACTCAGATTGATATCGTCCCTGCCATGCATATAATTCCCAGAAGGAGCCCAATGGCCAGTCCGATCATAAACGTCTTTCTTATAACCATCCCCTCTTGGCCGGAAGCGCCGACGGTGCTGCATCCGACAATCAGTTTGGCAGGCGCCAAAAGGCTCCCCAACGAACCGCCGGCGGTTTGGGCGGCCACTAGCAAAGGGGCGGAAATTCCCAGCATCTCCGCGATACTTTTTTGCAGGGGGCCAAATAAGACATTGGAATTGTTGTTGCTGCCCGTGGCAAATGCTCCGAGAATCCCCACCCAACTGGAAAAAACAGGGAATGCTTTGCCTACTCCCTTGCTTATCCCCTGGGCCAGCGAATAAGTCATCCCGCAATGATCCATCAGAGTGGACAGACCCACCATGGCTAGTATCCCAAGGCTGGCCGGGGCCGCGGATCTCCAGGTCTTTCTCCCAATCTCAAGATAAGATTTTCTCGTAATCATATCCATTTTATAAAGTCGAAGGAGGGTCAATGAAATGGCGAGGACAATCAAACAACCTGGATGAAGGAAGAGCTTAAAGGCGGGACCATGTGCCGGCGCGGTCTTAAAGCCAAAACTCGTTTGGACTGCGGGGAATTGTGACTGCCAGGAGATGAGGCCCAAAGAACCGCTTATCTGCGGGATTACGAAAACCACAACCATCAACAGACTCAAGATTCCGTAACTGAACAGCGCATGGGAAAATGAAGAGCCGACAGAAGGAATGGTTGGGTGACAACCTGCATTCACCTCTTGAATCATGGACTGAGAAGACTCCGATTCAATGCCAGCCGGGTTTTGGCTGAAAATCGTCGACTGTTCTCTTCTTTTCATTTTGAAAATACGGCTGGAAGACGAGAATAAGACAGCCGCGGCCAATCCGGCCAATCCCGCACCAAACGAAGCCAATGGAATCAGGCCGGAACTGGCAAGGCTCCATTGAACCGTGCCCATAATCAAGCCAATCAAAGCCACTTCTCCAAACCTGTTTCGCAACCGCAATAACCAGGCAACTGATAAGCCACAAGCCAGGCAGGCAATTCCCAACAGCAACGACGCAGGGGGAATTATTGTCTCGGCAGGCAGATTGACCACTGCCAAAAGAGTCTGAAAGATCACTCCCATATCTCCAAAAGTGACGGCCCAGGCATGTCCGACCGCCACCGCCGCTACCGCCAGAAGTGGAGGAGTACCCAAAGCCAGCAGCATGGGGGAAACCACAGCCACCGGTAATCCAAATCCGGCCAAACCTTCCAACATCCCGCTGAAGGCCCAGGACAACAGCACCTGCAGAAATGCAGCGTCGGGGATCAGCTTTTGCAGGCAGAGAGGAATGGCCTTGATGCCCCCCACGGAGTCGACCAGGTGAAACAGAAAAAGAGCAGGCCACATCACCGCCAACACAAAGAGCGAAAGTTGGAGCCCCTTAATTTGAGAGACTAGGAAGGCTTCTGGAGTCAATCCGAAAGTCAGCCAGGCAAATCAGGACACCGGCGCCCCAGCTGGCCAAGCCTGCCTTCTGCCCGCTCCAGCAAAGCCCAATCATGAAAAACAGCACCAGCAGTAGCGGCGCGGCCGCAAGAAAAATGAACATGGGTTGTTTTTCAACCTGTGCCAGGATGTGGATCTTGATCGTCTCCAGCCGATGCTACCCGAGGGTCATTTCTTCCGTTGAGCCAACATTTTTGCCTTCTCTAAAACCTGCCTGGCTGCTGCGTTTGGCTTCACCAATTCTTCCGCCTTTTCGACGGTCAAGGTGGGAATTGCCTCATGTTCCTCATGAATCCGCAGGCGCAGAGCCTCTTTGTCATCCTTGCCGCTCAAGCCGGAGTAACCAAAGGTCCGGCATAATTGTCCAAACAGAAACTCATTGAGCGCGCATCCTCCGGCGCGTTCCAATCCCTCGGTATTATCCTGCCAGCTCTTGAAAAGGTGCGCTTGGGCAAAGGAAAGCTCCTGCATGGTAATTTCATTGAGCCCTTCTCCACCGACAACCAGGCCGGGGCCGAGATTGGCGATGTGATCGATTAATCGTTTCATTCCTTCCGGGGCGGTAGTGTTTTCCACCAGGCTTTGGTGAAGATTGTAGGCGGTCAAGGTGACATCCAGAAAGAGGGCCTCCAAGGCTAGATCCTGCGCAGTTTTCTGGATGTTTTCCCCCAGGATCGAACGCCACATGCTGAGCCCCGGATGGACCTTGACCATCACATTTTTATCGCGGTGGCGTGGGCGCATGGCATTGGATTCGGGAACCCCAATCACTCGGCCACCCGACCAACTCCAGCCTTGGATGCGGCGATGTTCCAAATCACGATATTGAAAATCGCGAATGTACTGATATGCGGGATGCGAAGGGTCCATGTCCACTGAATTGCAGTGAGGCATCACATGGAAGCCCATGTTTTTGGCTTTGGTCAAAAAGACCCGAGCGGAATTGTTAGCCACAAAGGTGGGGTAATTTTGATCATACTCGTCGGTTCGCCAGTTGGGGAAATGGATGAGCACTCGATGCGGATCAAGCTGGGATGCCAATGCATCGAGGATTTCAGGATTACCGGGGCACCAACTCAAGGCAAGGGTGACGTCATAGATCCAGGCTCTCCGTTTTTTTCGAGCTTCGTCCAAATGATATGTTTTCCAAAGCCAATTTCTATATATTTCCGCGGGCCTTTTCCAGTCGCCCTCAAAAACATTAATCCTCCAGGCAATCCCGCCAGCACTTAAATTGTCGTGCAAAGGTCCATAGGCTTCAGAATCGAGACCGATCCCTTGCGGATCATCACCACTGCCAATTTTTATGGCTTTAAACCGATAGCGGTCGTCCTGGCAATGAATCCAAAACCCTCCCTTAGAGGATTGCATAATTGCCAGAGCGGCTTCCCAGAACATTGGCCAGGCCCAGCGAGAGTGCTTAATCAAAGGATCCGACAGAGGAAGTTTAATGCCCTGGAAAAAAGGGGCTATCAGCTGAAGATCTTTGCGGATCCCATGGATCAGCCATCGGCAGGCCTGAACGCCGGGTCGTGAAGAATATGCCGAAGGTTCCATGATTAAATCACCACTGGTTTGATCAGCTGAGATACTGAGTATCCCATCGCCTTCCCAACCATGAAAAATAAATTCGGCCCTGCTCTCAGAAAGCTGACGACATTCGATCTGGCCAAATTTATCCTCATCAATATCCACGGTTCCTTCCAGGGGATATAGCAGTTGCAGAGCGGTCTTTTTCTTGGCATCCATCTTTTGGATATACTCTTCCCCGGTGATCTTGGATTGGAGGGAGAGGAGCAACCCTTTTTCCATGGTTGCCCGCAGAGTCGGGGTTTCGATTTTCAAGACTCCCTGCTGTAGCGAAAAAGTCACTTTGCCGGTTAGAGTTGCCGAAGATTCATTGGTGGTCACACCAGCTGAATAGTCAGCATTCATTTCCGTCAGCAGGCTGGCCGATAAGGCACTTTGTTTTACAAACTGGCGGCGATTCATGGTAGTTCCTCCTGGTAGATGAATAATGGACGACCAGCAAATCCTAATTGCAATTATAGAATGTGAGTCGCCAATTCAACCGAAGCTCGACCCGCAGTGGAAATCCCCGGCAGTCCCCCTTTGCAGGCTCTTGCTGATCTTCCTCCTGCGATGGAGGGAGAAGATGATGGAGCGACAAATCACTTCATTGCACCCGCATTGCAGCCGATCTGCCAGTTGACGGTTTGCGGCTGCCCCTGGAATTGAATCATCAACTGTCGCCCGGACTGTTCCTGGCGGATTGGCAGAGGGGGGCCGTTGGGCAGGGAAGCAGTCACGACGGAAATTGCCGTGCCTTCAGGTATATGGAAGAAAAGGGAATAAGCTTCTCCCGGCACGGTCTCCGAAGATCCGCTCAGGATATTTCGCGTTCCATCCCACCGTAAATCCAGGATGGAATAAGTCCCGCTGATGTGGCGAGACATTCCCACCAATTGGGGATGGTCCGAGAGAGGATGAAGGAAAAGCACTTTAGTATCGTGAGGTTCAACGGCCACCTCAAATTTGTCTTGAACCACTCCAAGAAATTTCTGATTCCAAAAATCGAATGCGGCATACTCTGTGTCGGCCCTGAGTCCCAGCTGGTCAGGCAGTGAAATTTCCCGCCGGAGAGTCTCACTTCTCCAATTGGTCAAGCCGACTACGTCGTATGTTCCCACTTTAGAATTCACTTTAAGATCCAATATCTCCGGGTAATTGTGAATATAATCGTCCGTAGTGGTTTGCATAAAGCGATTCCATTGCATGTCCGTTCCTCGGCTGAACAGATCGACCGGCAGGATTGGCATGGTCGGCATGGTCATCTTTAAAAGTCGAACCCGCTCTTCGGGAAGTTCGGGCATTACGCTGGCGAGTGGATAGACAACGCCGGTCAGCGAAACCATGGTGGTTAAAGTTCTGGCTTCAGGCAGAGTAGTGCCAAATCCGGTCATCGGTTTCTCGCGAGTTCGCGCGGTTGCTACAACAGAAGATACCCGCTTATTTTGAGCTTCCTCAACTGTCATTCGGGGGCCGATTTCGATTCCCTCACCGGGCATGACATAAACCACCATGTGATTTAAAAAGGCATTCGCATTGATGGAACTGAAAAGCGCGTACATCCCTTGCCAATTGTTGAAAACGTCATCGCCCGTAAAACAGGAATTGAAATATCCAATTCCGTTTAAAGGCATCCCCGCTGGACAGCCCTCCACAAAGGTTCCCGGGCCGATAGTGTCACGAATGATCTTGAGCCGGTTCCGGTAGGCCACCAGTGGATCGATTGTCTTGTCATGAAGCCGGTTCACATCTATGTTTGGCACATAGAGGGGAAGAGCGTTTTCGCCGTCGAACTTGTAATACTCATATCCCCATTCTTTGAGAGTCGTAAAGAGTTTTTTCAAGAAGGTGAGGACTTCCGGGTTGGTTGAATCAAGTGAAGGAGTTGAATAATCCCAAATGTAGTTTCCCTTTTTGTCGTAAAGATACCATTCCGGATGTTGTTTTACATAGGAAGCCGTGACGTTCGGGACAAGCCACAAACCCGGATGAAGACCTTTGGTCTTGATGTAATTGGCGATCCATTGCGGGCCGTGGGGGAAAATTTTTGGATCCCATTTTTCAATCCAATAGTGCTCCCCCTTTTCTCCCCGGTCATATCCGTCGTCAATTTGGACATATTGGAATCCATAAGGCTTCAAGTGTGCGGAGAGCCAATCCGTATTTTCGATGATGTCCTTTTCCTTCGCTTCGTGATAATACGCGGTCCAACTGCACCAGACCATGGGAGCTTTGCTGAAGACGGAGTCATCGAAAGGGACGTAATAAGGCGCTCCGAGCACCTTGGTATAATAATCGGGAAACAGTCTAATCAAGGAGTTGCCTGGCACCGTTAATTCCAGGTCGAGCAAATTCCGATCCCGGAGATTGCGAGACATTCTGGCGTTATCGGAAAATTCAATGGCAATGCCGGTTTTCCTGTCGAAGAGAGCATGCAAGTTCGAGCTGGCGACTTGCCCCAAGGCGAAGTGCATGGTTTCCGCGTTATGCGCGGGAAGAAAAGACCGGTTCTTCGAGATGATGGTGCCCCATCTGCCATGCGCCTCATCCGTCCCCACCCAATCCACCGGAACTCCTCCCGCGTCCAAGAGACGAGCCACATTCCGATCTGATGGCGCGGGTATTTTTGCCGTTAGAACTGCATTTGAAACCGTGCTCGAGATTCTCGCCAGATCTGTTTTAAGATCAAAGACCCAGGTGTTCCTAGGTTGGATGGTGTGAATGATCAGCTGATTGGATTTCTTGCTTGTCACACTCCATCCCTTTATTGGAATATTTCCCTGCTTATCTCTCAGATTGAGCCGGATTTCCTTGGCTATAATCCCCAATTTCTCTTGAATCAAGGTCAGCTCGCTCTTTTCGGTGTCCGCCATGAGCGTCCATTCCCCGTGGCTAATTGTCACTGGAACTGCCGCACCCGTTGTCAATACCTGAAATCCCAGCAATATCAGCATTACAAGCGGAATCATTTTGGGCATAGCCCCTCCACTCTTAATAGATTGGTACTGAGTCTATTAAGGGCAGACGTCAAAATCAATAGAGAATGTTGTACTTCGACGCTTCCGGCATGATCGAAATGGGAATTAGTCCATTGACGGGGATTTTAATGGCGCTGTCCAATAGCTTTTTTGATTTCAGACTCGAGTGCGCTGAGTGAGAAGGGCTTGGAGAGAAAAGAGTCCGCGCCGGCATGGAGAAGCGCTTGAACCTTGGTATCCATTTCATATCCGCTGATGAGAATGATTTTTAGGCACGGACGGATTTTTTTTAGGAGCGGGAAGGTTTCCGTTCCCCCCATATCGGGCATGGAAATGTCAAGCAAGACGAGATCGATTTTGACATCGGATTTGCGCGCAATTTCCACGGCCTCGCGGCCATTGCGGGCTTTTAACAGTTGAAATCCTGCTTTTTTGAGATACTTGCCCGTGAAATCCTGGATGTGGTCATCATCATCGACAACTAAGATAGTGGGTGCCGCCGCAGGCAAGATTCCGTTTGGGGCAAGAGCAGAAGAAAAATCTTCACGGAAGACCTCGTTGCCGGACGAATCAGCGAAATCCTGCGCAGGCAGAGCAGGAAGATAGACTTCAAAAACGGTTCCTATCCCCTCTTCACTCCTCACGGTTATTTTTCCACCATGGTTCTCAATGATCCCGTAGACGGCGGCCAGACCCATACCCCTACCCAGAAACTTCGTAGTAAAAAATGGCTCGAAAATTCTGGACTGAACCTCGGAGCTCATCCCGCAGCCGTTATCTTCCATTCGTAGATAGACGTATTTTCCCGCTGCCAGCGAGGGAATCAGACTTGAATTCAAAAATTGATTGCTTGTTGAGATTATAATTTCACCAGGGGCCTGTATGGCTTCCACAGAGTTGACGATCAAATTCACCAGGATTTCACCAAGTTGAGCCGCATCAGCCTTGATGGGCCATAATTGAGGGGCGGGGTCGAACCGGAGGCGGATAGAAGAAGGGATCGTGGATTCCTGGGTGTTCACTACTCCTTGAACGACCTCATTTAGATTAGTCACCCCTGGATGATATTTGCCACCTTGGGCAAATGCCAGCATCTTCTGGGCCAGTTGTCCTGCTTTTTGGGCGGAATCGGTGATTGAGGATAACATGCCAGCGGCTTCATTATAATGTGTGGATTCCAATCGCGCCGCCAGATCTTCGAGGAGCAATTCTGAATACCCCATCACTCCCGCCATCAAGTTGTTCAGATCGTGCGCAACGCCGGCAGCCAGAGTGGAGGTGGCTTCCAGGCGCGAGGATCTGAGTAGAACCTCTTCGGCTCGATTTCGCTCCGTGATATCACGAGTGACCCCCATGAAACCTGTCAGGACTCCATCATTGGTCATCAAAGGGGTGGCCACAATCTCAATTGGAATCCGCGACCCGTCCAGCCGCAACCACTCAACTTCAATCCGGACGGGGCCTGGGCGTTTTCCACTTTGAATCTCGCCGCTGGTTCCCACCCACTTTCCGCGAATCTGGGCAAGGGAAGCAGGAGGAAAAATTTCGTCGAGAGATTGCTCCAGCGCATCTTTCGGGTGAATCCCTCCCAAACGGAAGAGGGAAGGACTGATGAAAGTAAATTTTCCCGTGGCATCCGTAGCCCAAATTACATCGCCGATATTCTCTGCCAGCTGACGATATTTGGCCTCCTTTTGACGAAGTGATTCCTCTGCGTGCTTGTAATCGCTAATGTCAATCCAAGATCCTACCAGCTGATAAGGCTGGCCAGATGAGACTCGCAATAAACGGGCTTCGTCTCGCAACCATCGATCCATCCCGTTCTCATGCCTGAACCGATATTCCGAGACAATTTTCCTGTTGGGAAAAAGCTGGCTGAGATTCCGCTGCCAATTTGCCCGATCTTCAGGATGAATTCTCTCCCTCCAGAAATTTGGATCTCCGGTAAAAAAGGATGAGTCAAATCCCAAAATGGATTTGACATTTTTGTGGACGAAATTCAATGACAAAGATTCAACGGCATGGGATGGTCCGCCCCATTCGGCGGTGTACAATATGGTGCCCATGCTTGATACAAAATGAGCAAAACAAGTCCGACCTGGCATGCAATATTTGAGGCAGGATCCGACATCAGACTCTTTGAGTTCGTTCTGGATTTTTGTAGGCTTTCCATGCAGATCCAGCATATCTTCCAATTCGCGGATGCGGAGGGATAAAGCCTCAATATCCTTCTGTGTAGAAGTCTCACTCATTTGAGGTGATAGATTTTGAAAAGGTATCGAGATGAGATTGGGTCAACCTTCTGGATTGTAAATAGCAAATTTTGAATAATATTAAAAGTAAAATAAAGCGAAATTTTAGCAAATTTTGCTTACATTTTTCTTACAGGAATATTCTAAGCCGTAACAAGAAAATTAACTTATTAAATGGGTTAATCATGGCAGGGGAATCCTTCAATTATTACTTTCATTTTGAGGCGATTTTGGCCTTTCTTCCATTAACCTGCATAAATGAGAATGGCCTCGTTAAATGCGTTCGCTCCAAAAAAAGGAAAAAGCATTTACATATAGGCTTCAGTAAATGAAAAGTTAATAAGAACTGCATATTGAAAAAATCCGTTTAGGTGTATTGCGAAATTGGAGCAGCGAAAATTCAGATCCGAGAGAAGCGATGTGGTTTCCATTTGGGTCTTCCACGATCAACAATACTCGTAATGCTTTGGCCTTCCACTAAAGACACTGACTGTCACCTCTTTTTCGATTCGGTGGGTGTTGCTATTCCATTCACTAATAATGAAGTTGTCATCGCCAAAAGGATTCTTTAGTGGGAAAAGGATGGCAAATGGAAAGTTGGAAGATTCCAAAGTTATAGGGCCGCTAGGCGCGACATCGAAACTCAGCAGATCCGGAAATTGTTCCGTCAATTTTGAGGAGTCGGGATCTAGTTTGAGCTCTAATTCCTGCGTTGAATGGAAAAGTTGAGGCCAACATGGATAATTAACTTCGCGATCGAAAACTCTCCTTATTTAAAAACGAATCGTGAGCCCCTCACGGTCATTTTCTGTTTGAGATCTGAGATCGGAAGTGCTGTCGTCATGGGTTCACCGAGAGATCAAAAGCGGTTTATAAAAATTTAGAATCCCTTTGGGGGTTCACCCTCCAATAATGATGTTTCCGAGAAAACTAAATAGACTTGAGGAGCTAACTCATCAATGCCATGGGAATTTTTTTATGCTTCTGCAAGGCCTGGCCAATTTGTCGTTATCGGTGAAAAGGTTCATGCCCAATAAGTGCGGTCCAGACTTCGATATTGAATCGCTTCAGAAATATGCCGGTCTGCAATGTTCTGTTGTTCCTCCATATCGGCAATTGTACGGGCGACTTTTAGGATGCGATCGTAAGCGCGGGCACTAAGCCCCATCTTTGTCATAGCCTGTTCCAGGTGGCGCTGCGATTCACTATCAATCTCACAATGGGTCCGAATCAAGCGAGGAGTCATTTGCGCGTTGGCAAAAACTTTTTCCTTTTTGAATCGTTCTTGTTGAATTCGCCTCGTCCTGCCGATTCTCTGGCGAATCAGCTCCGAGCTTTCTCCTGGTGTCTTAGTGGACAGTTCGGCGTATTTGACGGCGGGAACGTCGACATGGATATCAATCCGATCCAACAAAGGCCCGGATATCTTGGACACATATCGTTGAATGATGGCTGGAGTGCAGGAACATTCCCGTGTGGGGTCATTGAAAAAGCCACACGGCTGCGGGTTCAGCTATTGCTACAAACAGGTTTTTTTTACCATTATTTCTTTGATTAAAAATAGTTTGGCAGAACGTCAATACGCCATCCACTTTCCCCCGCTCATCGTTGAGATCTGAGTTCTTCACGTGCTGAATGGCGCTATTAAAAGGCCTTTTGAGATTTTTCTGTAGATTCAACGAACAAGATGAGTCGTCGGGACGGCTACAACAACGTTATCTATCAAAACGCAAACTCGATCAACTTCAGCGGCTTGCTTGAATAAGGGTTTAAAGCGACCTGGAAGTTCGCCCCCTCAGGGTTATACCTCAACTCCTCCAGTTAATAATATTCTTGACGAACTTGGTTTTCTTACCATCCCAGGACCACAATTCCTGGTGTCCCGCTCCGGCAAGAGGTCCATAATAACTCCCTACCGTGACAAGCCAGGGGCTTTCCCCAGCTTGCAGATCGGTTTCATCCCACCAGATAAGTAGTCGATCCCAAGGATTTTTCGGTGACAATTTGCACTCTGGCGAGTCGTCAATGTTCCACCAGAAACGAGCAAGCCATTCAAAAGCGCCTTCGGGATGCAAATAAACTTCATTCCAGCTTGACTCTTCTCGCGGCGTTAACATTACCCTTCGGTCATCATCTCTTGGCCAAAGGCGCTGCGCAATTGGAATTGCAATCAAAGGCATGCAACAGAGGGCCATCGTCATATCGGCTACTAGCATAGGTCTGTTGAGTATGGCCTCGCAGATTCGTTGTTTTTCTCGATCGCAGCTGCTCAGTGAGTCATATGTTGGATTTGGCTGAGTTTTGCGACACTCGTCGGCAAAGGCCCGTAAGCGAGGTGACCATTCCCGGTAGAGTTCCCTGCGTTCCTCAAGTTTGCCAATAAATGCATGTATGAAGTCGGCACCGTTCTGCCAAGTTAATTGTCGGAAATCCTCGGAATCCAGGTTCAAGGCGACAAGGCGCTCAGCTAAGTCAGGGGGTACCTCAAATCCATCAGGGGGGATCGCCGCCGCCTTGCGATGACAAGGTGCGCAGCGGCCATTATGGATGTCGGCTGTACGCTGGAGGATGTCTGCTCCACAGTCTGTACATTTTGTCTTGGATTCGCTCATGTTGTATAACGGCTCGCGAACAACACAATTAGCGAAAATTAAGGTCTGACCTGAACACACCACCGCCCCAAATCCCCAAATTTCTGATGCGAACGGTAAAAAGTCTGTTCGGTGATGCCGCACTGTCGGCTGAGTTCTCGGATCTCTCGCCCCGATTGCTCGGCCTCTTTAAGAATTTTAATAATCTGCCCTTCACTGAACCGTTTCTTCTTCATGTCGGAATTCCTTCCTCTTGTTTGGGAAATCTAACATTCCTTTTGGCTCAGTTTTTGGGGAGCACGTCAAATGTGAGGATAGGAGAAGGCAGGCTTCGGAAAGATTTCAACCTGATCGGCTGACTGTGGGAATAATTAATGGCCCACTTGGATTTGCTTCAATTTTGTGAGTCTTTGTTTCGCATCCTTTAAGGCCGGTATATCCGGATCCCCCTCTTTCCAAATCTCCACAAATCTTCCATAAGCCTCCTTAGCTTTTCCTATCTGTCCCTTTTGTTCATAGAGCTTTCCAAGCTGATAGTGCGACAGAATCCAATCGTCCAGACCCTCTCTTGGTGGAAGACTTTTGCTTACCAGCTCCTGGTATTTGGCAATCGCCATATCCGAGTCTCCACGGAGCAAATAGCCGTATGCCAAAGATTCCAGTGTTGAGTCTTTTAGAACCTGATCCGCTTTCTTTAGTGAGTCGAAAGCCTCCCCATAGTTTTCTTTTGCCAGCTGAATCTCTCCCTGCAGCAGATGGTAGTGAGCTTGATCCTCCCGATTGCTGTCGTTTACGGCTCTCATAGCAAGTGGGTCATGTACCCGAGCTGAGATTTCACTGAGTAGCTGGGTTGCCTCCACTTTCTTTTTCGCTCTTGCATACATCTGTCCCGTCAGAAACAGCCATGAAGGTCCTGCATGAATCTCAGTTTGAAGTCGCCTTGCCGCCGTCAGCTCAGACAGAGAATCATTGAGCAGGCCCTTTGTCCGATACGCTCTCGCCAGAAACAGATGATCGCGCATTTCACTCAGCTTAAGGTTTGCTTTCACATTTAACAGGATGGCTGTTTTCAGATGATCGATCGCCGCGGAGTATTTGCCCAAGTACATGTTGAGCCAAGCCAAAGATCGATGGCCTCGCGCTTTGTCCGAATTGTCTCCTGAAAACATTTTCTCAAAGGTCTCGGCTGCTTTCTGGATTTGACCCATTCGGACTAAAGTGAAGCCGTATTCATAATTAATGTTATCTCCTCTGATTAAATCTGGATTCATCTCAAAGGCTTTCTGATAATTAGAAATAGCTTCTTCACTCCTACCCATAGCGGTTTGACAGGTGGCTATATTAATATAGGCATTTGTTTCCGCGTGATCAATCTCCAGCGTCTTGGTAAAAGCCTCAATAGCCTGGGCATATTGACTCGATAATAGATATTGATAACCCAGGCGAAACCACCCCACAGCATCGTCAGGATATTGGGTAACGTAATTCTTGTAGCCGCTGATCCCCTCCGCACGATGACCTCTCCACTCTTCGACAAGGGCCTGGATCCAAAGTCGTTCTCTTACCGTGAGGCGATCCAAGAGACTAAGAGCTTTGGCAAAATGCTCCTCCCTCTTGGCTGAATCCTGTCTGTAATAATAATGGATGCCTAACTCCACATGGGCCAAAGCAAAGTCTGGATCCAAGGTGATCGCGTCCTGCAGCAGATTGAATTGTGCGTCACGATTTATGCCCTTCGGTATCTTTGCTTCGGTGAAGTTTTTGAGGGCTTGTAAAGAAGATGTGGTCGCTTTGAATAGCGGGATGTCCTGATGACGAATGCTGCTTAAGGACTCGCCCAAGTTTTGACGAATCTTGTTGCTTAGCACGTCTAAGGCATTCAGAACTTGATCTCTCCCTTTCGCTCGGGATGTTTCCGTCAGCACGGCTACCTGGGTTTTGGGATCAACGATCCGGGCTGCCAACAGGTAATTCTCATCAATCCGACTGACACTGCACGCAAGCAAGGCCTTTATCCCCTCTCGCAGGGCAATCTCGCTACCCAGGGACTCGTCGATCACGTCATCTTCTTTTCGCCGCATGCGCTTGAGCACTTCCTTGATGCGCGATCGAGGGAACACATTCACATGACGGGACTGTTGAATGCCCACCGTTAAGGCCATTTCGAGTGATCGATCAAAAACCTCCTCACCCGTCTGATTTCCAAAATCGGTGATCAAAATCCAATCCCGCGCCTGAAAGCCAAGTACAACATGGCTCGGTAACATCAGGCTAATAAGCCACGACACGACTCCCACCACTAGGAGCAGCGAAACCAACAGCAACGCCTTCACCTTAGGTTTGCTAAGTTCTTCCAACCATTTTAGCCTAATCGACTGTCTTTCTTTTTTGAGATTGTTGAGGTCAATCCATAGTTCGCGGACAAACTGGTAGCGGTGTTCCCGATCTTTCTCCAAACACTTGCGCACGATTCGGTCCAGCTCGGGCGGAACCTCGGGGTTAAAACTGGTCAGGGCTTGCGGTTGCACATGCAGGATATCATCTGCTATCTCCCCGGCGGTTGCGCCATGGAATGGCAACCGTCCTGCTGCCATCTCGTAAAGCACGACGCCTAAGCTAAAAATGTCCGTGCGGTGGTCGGTTTCATGCCCCAAAACTTGTTCCGGACTCATGTACGGCAACGTTCCCATCACCAATCCAGGTTTTGACTGGGTGGCGGTGCTTGTCACTTGTTCTTCACGGGGAGTGATCTTCGCCAACCCAAAGTCCAATACTTTGACTTGGTTACGCTTATTCAGCATAATATTGGCCGGCTTGATGTCCCGGTGTGTAATCCCCTTGAGGTGCGCTTCTTCCAGCGCCTCAGCCGCCTGGATGTCAATGTCCAGGATTTCATCCATTTCCAGCGGACGATCCTTCATCCGTTCGGCCAGTGTCTGGCCTTCGACCAATTCCATGGCAATCCAGTGGATTCCATCGGATTCACCGATTTCGTAAATGGTGGCGATGTTGGGATGATTCAGAGCTGATGCCGCTTTGGCTTCTCGCACAAAACGGTGCAGCCGGTCGGGATCGGAGGCTACTTCAATGGGGAGGATCTTCAGGGCATTTATGCGGTCGAGCCGAGTGTCGCGGGCATGGTAGACTTCACCCATGCCGCCGCGTCCGATCAGTGACAGGATTTCGTAAGGGCCGAGCTTTCTCCCGACCAACGACTGGGGCGATTGCTTGGCCACGAGATCCAGGGCTGGTTTTTCCACAAAGCTCCCCGCCTTATCGTGAGCCGCCAGCAGGGTCTCGACTTCCTTACACAGCTCGGCATCCCCGTTGCAGGCCTGTTCGAGGAAAATCTTGCGTTGTCCCGGTTCCTGGTCTAGGGCCTCATCCAGCAATTTGTCGATCTGTTGCCAGCGTTCTGGTTCCATGAAATTAGTGATCAGTGGTTAGCGGTCAGTGATCAGTAGTAGATATAGATGCGTTAGCACATAGCGCATCAAAAAAGCTGGAGCACCAGCCCATTCTGCAAAATATCTTCCCCAATCGGCCAAAAATTGAGCTGGTAGCCACACTGAGTGTTCTTCGCGAGGTGTGGGCTTTTTGCCGAGTTGCCTGGCTTGAATCCAGCCTGTCAAGATCAGTCCTCTCATTACCAATCGAATCGGCCAGGCGAGGAAAAGGTTGAATCGCCAAAAACCCACGCCTCGTGCGGGCTCCCGCTGGTCGCCCACACTCAGCGTGGCTACCAGCTTTTACCTCCCGGGTTCGAAGGCATTAGCTTTTCCGTTGTTTGAATTTTCCCAAGATTCGAAATCTTTCCACTCTTTTTTAATCCGGACCATGAGTTTCTGAAAGTGCGGCTCGCCGCGGAGATTGGCGAGGATCGGGTCGTGTTCGCTCAAGAACGGATAGTTGAAGAAGCCTCGATTCACCGCGTTCTCCAGCCAATCGAGCGCCTGCTGCCGTTCGTCAACCATTGCATAAAAGTACGCCATATAGTAGGAAAATATAGGATTCCGACGAGATGCTGCCACGAACTCAGAACTCAGCAGTTCAGGTATCTTTGTTTTCTTCCCCTGCACGGCAAGTCGCATTAAATGGCAACAATGTTTGATAACATCAGTTTTCGACACGGGCCCGACCGGTCCCAGCACGGTGAGCGCTTCCTCATTACGTCGGATAAAAGTCAATGATAACGCCACATTAAATCGAGCGGAGGGTGAATCGTTGTGCTCGAGGATTCGATGGTATGACTCATAGGCCAATTCGTGTTGGCCACCTGCCATTTGAAAAGATCCCCGAATGTTCCAAGCGGCAGGACTCAACGGATCAATTTTCATCATTTTGTCGAGAAGGGGAGGCTCCGCAGAAGAATAACCCGCGTCAAGATAGAC
This sequence comes from uncultured Acidobacteriota bacterium, assembly GCA_963803155.1. GTDB lineage: Bacteria > Acidobacteriota > Terriglobia > Versatilivoradales > Versatilivoraceae > CAWDMN01. Next base: position 47,562 of record CAWDMN010000097.1, on the reverse strand, counting down.
GAGAAGGAGCCAAAAGAGTACGTCCAAATTGTTGGGATCAATCGACAAGGCCTGCTTGAAATGCCTGACCCCCTGTCGCGGATCCCCACGCATAAATGCGCAAATATTCCCCAGCACCATAAGTGCCTCTGCGTTCTCCGGGTCCAGCCGTAGCGCCTTCTCCGCGTAAGCCTCTGCTTTCGCGATGAAATCTTCCTGGCGAAATCCGATGTATACATACTCGTAGTACACATAACCAAGGCCTGCATAGATTAGGGCATTATCCCCGTTGAGCTTCAGGCTTTGCTCTAAGAGCTGCAGTGCCTCGTCAAGTTTTGGTTCCGCTGTAAATTGCAGGATCACATTGCGCGCTCGCAGGTAAGCGTCATAAGCCTGTACATTCGTGATCGGCCGGCGGGCAATTTGCCGCTCTTCAGCCGGGGTCAGCTTCAGCTTGAGCCCGTCCACGATTGCGCGCGAGACTTTCTCCTGCATGTCGAATACATCATCCAAGGTCCCGGGGTATTGGACTGCCCACAGGTGCGTATCGCTCGCGGCATCGATGAGCTGTACGCTGATACGGAGATTGTTGCCCGCCCGGCGGACGCTGCCCTCCAGCACATAACGTACATTCACCTCCTGCGCTATAGTTCGCAGCGGCTTACGCGTCCCTTTGAACGTCATGGCTGAGGTCCGTGAGATCACCTTCAAGGCCCGAATCTGCGACATCCTTCCTATGATCTCTTCGGTGAGGCCGTCCGCCAAATACTCGTTGTCGTGCCCGGGGCTGATGTCGTTGAATGGGAGGACGACAATTGATGGTTGCTCCCCTGCCAACGAGCCTGGGGTACCAGGCGCGCGCGACTTGCTCTGAAAGCCGACTGTCCACTTCCAGATCAGGGCGGAGGTAAGCAGCAGCACCACGATCGCGGCTCCGAGGGCCAATGTCCGCCGCCTCTCCAGCAAAAGTTTCCACACGGGTTGCCTTGGCGACCCAGCAGTTGCCTTCATGGCAGCAGCTTGGCCGGACTCGATGTCCCCCTTGGCCGCATCAGATCCGCCATGAACCTCCGAATGAACTAGTGAATGTGTGGTCCCCTCCACCGGGGCGATGAAGCGATAGCCCCGGCGGGCCAGGGTTTCGATGAACCTCGGATTATCAGCCGAATCGCACAGCGCATCGCGAATCTTGTTGATGGCTTTGTTCAGGCTGTGATCGAAATCGACGAAGGTATCCTCGGGCCAGAGTCGATGCTGCATCTCTTCGCGGGTGATAATTTCCCCAGGCTTTTCCAGCAGCAGCGCCAAAACCTGGAAAGGCTGTTCCTGCAGCTTGATCCGAGCGCCCTGCTTGCGCAGTTCACCCGTCTTTATGTTGACCTCAAATACGCCAAACCGAATAACACATAGATTGTTCGTTGGCTGCATATGGATTGGCCCCTGAATGAGCGGAGTATAGCATTAGCGGGATTCGAGGGCAATGCTGAATGGGGAAAGGAATTTGCTTGACTAGGAAGCTTGTCCAAATGATCACAGTGGATATTGAAATTGCAAATCAGCTGGACAACTACAGATGAAATTCGCGGCCCCCCCCCCCCCCGCGATTTGTCGCGTCAAGACGCGCACAGCGTCGCGCCCGGCTTTGCTCAATCACAGTGCGGGGGAAGGGATTACGGTTAATCTTTGAATGTTTTTTAACTGCCGACGTCGATGCATTCTACAGTCATCGGAGCCAGTTCTCGTATCCCCAAGTCAATCATCTGGCGTGAATGTGAAGGTCGGCACTGTAAATGCACGCTGTTGGGTGAAGAGTAGAGATTGAGTACAAAAAGTAAGGATTTCTGGCCGGAAGTATGCAGGGCCGTCCATACGGCTGGATTGGAACAATGAACTTTCCGGTTGGCTCCCAGCAATTCCAAAAGCTCAGCCAACATTGCAGCATGCTCCACTTTGGCATGCATCCATCGAAAACCAAGGAAGATGACGATTCCGCCCCCAGGGGTTGTCAAGCGCCAGGCCACGGGGCTTTGTGTGAATTCTTCTTCCCCTAATAAAATCGCGCCAGGAGGAAGTTTCAAAGTCGTGAAGATTGCCCCATTGACAAAGATGTTTTGTACTTTCCCCACCGTAACACGACGATTCGTCCGGGAAAATTCCGTCACTTCTGGTCGGCCCAAGAAGTCACGCAACACGGTGCAAGGCTGCAGCTTCTCGTCCACTACCGGCAATACTGGTGCCAGCAGCAATTTTCCACCTTTTTGCAGGTAACGCACCAGCTGTGTTTGTTGATTTTCCGCCATGCTTGATGAAGAGCAAACGACCAAAGGCGTGTTCTGGGCTTCCACCGACTCGATACTGTCCAGGCGGCAGAGCCGAGGAGCAAAACTTGCGGAGAAAGTGGAAGTCAGAAGGCCACGCAGCTGAAACTTCCAGGCTTCTGTGGGATTCAGCAGCTGTCCGCCCGTGCCCTTCCAATAATTGGCAGCTCGTCCGAATTCAAAATCAAGGCCAACATGAACATCATATTCCCTTTCCGCCGTGGCAAGCCATGCATGTTCCCCAATCAGTTGGTGGAACTCCTTCTGAACCTTATAAAGTGGTCGTACTTCGTTGCGTGCACCGATAGGAGCGCCGTAATCGTACATGTCGGAGTTCTCGCCAATCCCGTCGGGATTGGGCCCACCCGTAAAAATATAGTAATTATGCCCGCGCATGCCAAAGGCCAGGTTGGCCAAGTAACAGGCTTGGGCATCCTGGGGGGTAATTGGAGGCCATTCAGAGGCGCTCCCAGAAGGCATCTCCATGACGGTAGGGGGAAATCCCATCAGCCGGAGCATTTCCAATGAATAGAAAATGTTGATCGCGTATTGCGGGGTCGGGTTATTTTGCGGCCAGTCGGGACCCAAATTGTAATAGTGGTCAGAACCCAGCAAAAACCCTTCACCAAGACGGCGCACCATTTCGAGGTAGTAAGCATTCATGTCGGGGTTCCCCGAGTTGTGGACAAGCGGCGTGTCAATTTCTTCCAATCGCAGTTTCTGGGCCAGCACGCTGGCATACTCCGCAATGCCTGCACAATAAAAATCAAAGTAATCTTTCATGCATCGGACTTCCGCCGGTTTTTCCGTTTCAGCAGGTGTTACGGGACGTACTGACTCGAAATCCACAAAATGAGTTGCATAGGAAGCATTCAATTCTTGGATACTCCCGTATCGGTTGCGCAGGAAAACAGGGTAACGGCCACCAGTCTGGCCAAAGCCCATAGTGACAGGATTATAATCCGCCGATCCATTCCAGAGATGAATACCCATCAGCTCATTGTCCAACTGCACCAGAGCGACTGATCCTCCTTTAGGGAGAGTGTGGCGTGAGATTAGCGGTGTTACCTGTTTGAACCAACGGGCGACTTTTTCAAGAAAGAGCGGATGTAAATAAGAAATCGATGCCTGATCAATGGGTTTACCATCCAGCCTTTGCGCCAGTACTTGTGGGTAATTTTCGCATAGCCAGGCCGGGAGTCCGGCATAGCGTATTTCAGAGTACTGGTAAGGTCCTGGTCGAGCGATGACGTAAAGTTCCTCTTCCCGAGCTAGTTTCAGGAAACCTTCCACGTCGCGAACCCCATCCTCACCGCCGAAGACAAATTTGCCTTCCTGGGGCTCGTGCAGAATCCAGGGAATGTATGTCGCCAGGCAGTTGCCGCCCGCCTGTTTGAAAAGCTGCATGCGCCGTCGCCAATCAACCTTGGGGACCCGGAAATAATGAAATTCTCCAGAAATCAAGTGGAACCGTTTGTCACCCAAAAGATAGGATTGCGAATCGAAATGAAGCAGAGGCAATGAGCCGCCGCGGGACTCCTCCTTTTCGGGCATGGCAAAATGTGTAGTGGTGAGTAAGGTTCCCAATCCAGTTGTAAGAAGACTCTTGTGAAACTCGCGACGGTTCATGGCGTATCCTTAACGTCGCCCGCGGCCGCCACCCGAGGAACCACCACCCGAGTGAGATCCGCCGCTACTAGCAGAGCGAGCGGATTGGCCGCCCCCGGAGGAGGGCGCGGAATGATAGCTAGGCGCGCTGTGATTCCCACCAGAGGAGGGAGTCGAACGATTTGCGCTGCTTCTGGAATTGTCCGAAGGAGAAGCGTATCCGCGTTGCGTCACTTGGCTGGTCGTCCCCGTTTGACTGAAACGAATCCAACCGTCGGCTTGACTCATATTGGCCCGGGGCGCTGAGTTTTGTTGCGGCCCGCCATATTGCATGCCTCTGGATTGGCCTCGCGCCATCGTGGCTACGCCATAGCGTTGATTTAGAGTTGCGTTCGAATATTGGACTCCCATCCTGTGGACTGGATCGTGAGACCATGCGCCGTACCCATGATATCCATGGCTGTAATAACCATAATGATTGAAAAAGTAAGGGTTCTGCATAATCGAGCATCCGTACCAATTCATGCCCCATCCCCAACCACCCCACCCCAGTCCACCAAAAAAACCGCCGATGTAAATGCCCGGGCCAAATCCAAAGCCATAAAAAGGATAATTCCATCCGGCATAATAACCGTAGAGAGGCGGGCCCCAAATATATTCAGGATTATAGTAAGGAACGTAAACGACCTCTGGGTCGGCCGGTTTAATCACAACCACAGATTTGTCCCCTTGTTGTTCAGTCGTAACGGTTTCCTTCGGGCTGGATTCCAACTTGCCATTCGATTTGGCTTGGATTCGCAACCGCTGCACGGCATTCATCACATCGGGCTGTTGCGACAGGAAGGCGTTGCCAAGATCAGTTGTCCAGCGGATGTCCGCGTTTAAGCGCTCGATCACATCGGGGAAAGCTACAAGAGCTTGGATGCTGGGATCCCAATTCTGCTGGAGTGCTGCTTCCACCAGATCCTTTCCCTGCAAATTGCGGTTTTTCTCGAGCCACTGTCCCGCCTCGACAATTTCCAGCGGATAGGTAGCCGCGACTAGCACCTGGCTGAGCAGAGAGTCCGGGTAAAGAGCGATAGGTGCGACCAAGGTCGCCAGCTGGTCGTTTGAAAGTTGCTGGTCAGGAGTCTTTTCGGGAGGCGCTTGTTCTTGCGCGACAAGGCCGATTGCCAGAAGCAACATGCACCCGAGGCAAAGCACCATGCGCATAATCCATTGAACTGATTTCATACAGCACCTCCTAGTTAAATCGTACCACGTTTTCACTCTTGCACCTGGAGGGCCAATTATCATTGATTGATTATAGGCCAGTTAGTAAGGGGCACCTGCTGGAGCGATTGGCTAAAAACCACCACCCTGGTTCACCGCAGTCAAATAAGCATGCCAATGGCATAGTTGCCAAACCGCTGGGAAGCAGTTTCTGAATCTTATTCTTAGCCCGCTTGGAAACAGCCGATTTCTCACAGGGAGCATCCAAGATAATCTTTTTCAGGGCCTCCTGCGGCACTTTTTGCTCTTTTTGTTTTTTTGCCTGAATTCTGTTATGCCCAATAGGTCCGGTCTAAACTCCGGTATTGAATCGCTTCAGAAATATGCCGGTCTGCAATGTTCTGTTGTTCCTCCATATCGGCAATTGTACGGGCGACTTTTAGGATGCGATCGTAAGCGCGGGCACTAAGCCCCATCTTTGTCATAGCCTGTTCCAGGTGGCGCTGCGATTCACTATCAATCTCACAATGGGTCCGAATCAAGCGAGGAGTCATTTGCGCGTTGGCAAAAACTTTTTCCTTTTTGAATCGTTCTTGTTGAATTCGCCTCGTCCTGCAGATTCTCTGGCGAATCAGCTCTGAGCTTTCTCCTGGTGTCTTAGTGGACAGTTCGGCGTATTTGACGGCGGGAACGTCGACATGGATATCAATCCGATCCAACAAAGGCCCGGATATCTTGGACACATATCGTTGAATGATGGCTGGAGTGCAGGAACATTCCCGGGTAGGGTCATTGAAAAAGCCACACGGACAGGGATTCATGGCAGCGGCCAGCATGAAGCGGGAAGGAAATGTCAAAGAGGTGGCGGCTCGGGAAATCGTGACCTGCCCGTCTTCCAAGGGTTGGCGCATTACCTCCAGGACATTGCGCGCAAATTCCGGCAGTTCATCCAGGAATAATACTCCATTATGAGCCAGGCTGACCTCTCCTGGTTTGGGAATAGCGCCTCCCCCGATAAGCCCAGCATCGGAAATCGTGTGGTGCGGAGAACGAAAAGGACGTCCTTCTACAAGTCCTTTTCCCGAGTTCAACAAGCCGCAGACAGAATGAATTTTAGTGGTTTCAATCGCTTCCTCGAAGGAGAGAGAGGGCAAAATCCCTGGGATCCGTTTGGCTAGCATGGTCTTGCCGGAACCTGGAGGGCCAATCATCAGCAAGTTGTGCCCACCGGCAGTCGCGACTTCAATGGCCCGTTTCGCTTGGAATTGGCCTTTGACGTCTTTAAAATCCAACGGATACTGGACACTCTCCCGCAGAAGCGATTCCGGGTCCACCGTGATTGGATCAATTTTATCCGTTCCATTGATCAGGTCGAGCACCTGGAGGAGGGATTTCATTCCATAGACCGAAATGCCATGCACCACCGCGGCCTCGCGGGCATTTTCAAGGGGAAGCACTACGTTGCTGATCCCCTTTTGTTGAGCGGCAACGGCGATTGACAATGCGCCCTTGATCGGACGCAGACTGCCATCCAATGAAAGCTCCCCCAAAAAGAGAAAATCTTTCAAGTCTTTTTTTAATATGTCACCCATGGTGCCCAGGATGCCGATCGCCATGGGAAGGTCAAAACCAGATCCCTCCTTCTTGATATCGGCGGGAGCCAAGTTGATGGTGATGTTTTGAAAGGGGTAATCCAGCTCACAATTTTTAATGGCTGCCTTGATGCGTTCTTTGCTTTCTTTGACGGCCGCATCAGGCAATCCCACGGTCAAAAAATTTCCCATGCCTGCGGAAATATCGACTTCGACTTCGACGATATAGGCGTCAATTCCGAATACGGCCGCACTCAACGCTTTGAATAGCATCGGGGGCTTCCTCCAAAAACAAAGAAAAACTTAATGGACCTTGCCTGTGAGATTATTTATTAATATAGCACATCCTTAAAATTGGTTACAGTTTGACAATGATTTGACGATTTTAATGAAAGGATGAGCGGGTTGACATTAGCTTTGATTGCGGGAAAACGATTGACCCTTCCATCTGTCTTTCACCTCGGGCCTCGTCCATTTTTATCCATGGCTTTAGTAGCTAGCCTTCGTGAAGGATATAATTCAATCGTACATTTCGCAAGAAGAGGCTGCGCAGTCCGCTAGCATGGTGTAATAGGGAGGAACCGTTGATTTGGGAGCCGGTAGAGATATTGGTCAGGAAAAGCCGGGAGTGTCTGGAAGCCCGCAATTATTTTGCTTGCGCTGAAATTGCCCGGCATATTCTGCAATTGGACCCTGAAAATGCTGAGGCCACAGCCTTGCTTCAACAGGCGAGACGCGAAGAAGACGACCATTTGCAGGCTGAATTGGCGGCACATAATGAAAGTCTGCGTCATGAGGCGCAGCTGCATTTCCAGGCAGGGAATTATGTGGAATGTTTGCCAATTTTAAATTTTCTGCACGAATTGGAACCACAAGATAAATCCGTCCAGGATCAAATGGAATTATGTCTGGGGAAATTGCGCGGGGTGGGGCTGGATACCGCGAACGTCCTCAGCCCATCGATAATTTCCAACGAAGATACTGCGTCCCCAGAATGTGCCAATGGGGTAAATATGCTCAGTCAGTCAGCAGGATTATCCGAGGCGACGGCCAACGAGGAAAGCCTCGGAGAACCATTACCTTCGGAAGAGGAATTGGCAGCAGCCAGGAACCGCAATTCCTCTGGAGCCATGGTTTTCAAGGAGCTCTCCGCTCAGATTTCCGGATGGGTTCTTGCTTTGCAAAATCCGGAAGTTAGAAAATTGTGGTTGATCAGAGGCGGAGCGGCAGCCGCGATCCTGTTTTCGCTTTTTATCCTGATCCGGCTCCTCTCTTTTGGTTTGCGGATAAAGTCAGTAGAGACTTCTTTTGCGGTGCTTGGGGTCAGTTCTACCCCAACGGGGGCCCAAGTTTTTATCAATGGAGTTCCGCGCGGCGAAACCAATCTCCGGATCGATCCGATAGTCCCGGGAAATTATGAGATAAAAATTGAAAAGTCAGGTTTTGTCCCCATTGTGCGTTACCTCCCGGTCAATAAAGGGGAAAATGCCAATTTGTCGATTCAACTGGAGCCAACTAGAAAAAGTGGCGCGGAAGAGGTCGATTCAAATCTGGCAGAGCAGGACCAGATTAGAACTCTCTTCCTGCAAGGGAAATTAACCGAAGCAAATCACGCATGTGAAAGAATTCTGGCTGCTGATCCTCGGAATGAATTTGCTCTCCAGCTCAGACGGGCCATGCGGGACCAACTTCTGTCGAAAATTCGACCGGAAGTTCAGCTCCAACAATGGCCTGATGCATTGGTGAATCTGAAGCTGGCTTTAAAAATTGCTCCCGATGATTTAGAACTACGGACACTTTGGGCGCAACTTCCCGACAAAATAAAAAAAGGGACTGATCTTCCCAACAGTGAAATTCGTCCAGACAATCGAAAGGCCCAGGCTCTACATCGCCAGTTACGAAAAGCAATTGGCCCGCGGATTATCTTCCCTCCTTCGACGGAAAATGCCTTCGATCTTCTGGGAAAGCTGCAAATGATGAGTCTAGCGGATCCTTGTTATCTGTGAGAATCAGGCTCAACTAAGCCGCACGGTAACAACCAGTAAACAACAAGGCCAGTGCGGCCTTTCAGCCTCGCCGGCTAGCCGAGACCGGGGAGCAGATCCATCTGGGATTGACCTGGTTTCCAGAGGATTCCCTGCTGAAGACATTAGAAAAATCGATCCAACAACAAACTGGCTCCACTGCCGAGACCGGACGATTATGGCTCCAACAAGCAGAGCAGGCCAAGAGTGCGGGGTGATGCTTGCTGCCTGTAAACGACAATATTCTTGAATACTGCAATCAATCTTCAGGCCAATCCCGCCACCAGCGTGATTGATAGCTCAAATTGGAGGCATTATGGGGGACTCTGGCACATGCCCGCCCCTGAGTGGAGAAAAGAGAGATATGTAGAAGCAAATTCGTGCCATCGACAATTATCGCTGCTAGCTTCCCCAGAAAAGACTCTTCCGTACCCGCCTCAAGATTTCAAAAATGAATTGGCAAAATCCATATTGGTCTCTTATCCCGTCCTTCACGACCATGGCATGATGGGAAAATGTACAGGGGAAATCAAAATAAATAGCTACATTCTCTTGCTTCTATTCTCCGACGGGGAAAGCGAACGATGGATTTGCGAGGGAATTCCGCGACATAGTTTCGTTGGAAGCAGGAGACAAAGTCAAAATATAATTTTGGGATAAACCTTACCGCTTCAATGTTGATGTGACTTCCCGCCGACAGGAATCCCGCCATCAACCCCCCCCCCCTCTTTCAAAGCCAACTTCGGAATTACGTGGCCGCTGGTCATAATTCAACCATTTGGACTTTAGGGACTTACTAAACCCATTCCAAAACTTGTCTCAAAATCGTTGACTTTTGCGTCTCAATTAGAGTAGCGGAAAGAGAGCCCGATGATCAAAAGTTTTGACTTTTTGTTGAAAAACGACATTTTTACGAGGTTTTTCTTGACAAAATAGGGGGGCAATCCATTAGTATAAAAACTTTGTGGTTCCAGGAAGTGGTGCCGAATATAGAGGTGTGTAAAAATGTTGACAAGTTTTCCAAAGGCGGGGGAGATTACCCGCAAATGGTTTGTGGTAGATGCCAGGGATCAAGTGCTCGGCCGTTTGGCAACGCATGTGGCCAATTTGCTTTCCGGCAAATTGAAACCCACCTGGGCGCCGTTCATAGATACAGGTGATCATGTCGTCATTATTAATGCCGAGAAAATCAAATTGACCGGGAACAAATTGGATCAGAAGCTTTATCGGCGTCATAGCGGCTATCCGGGTGGATTGAAAGCTGTAACCGCCAGAGACTATTTGAGCAAAAACCCAGCCCGACTGGTGGAAGAGACGATCAAGGGTATGCTTCCCAAAAACAAGCTGGGCCGGGCGATGAGCAAAAAGCTCAAGGTTTATGCTGGTGAGAATCATCCTCATCAAGCGCAACAACCGGAAGCATCAACGATTAACGGATAAATTTGACTGGAGGAAATTCGGGTGGCAGAACTGGTACAATATTACGGGACAGGACGCCGGAAAAGTTCCACGGCGAGGGTCTATTTGCGGCCCGGAACCGGCCTTTTTCAGGTGAACAAGCGCGATTTGGCGAATTTTTTCAAACGGGAATCCCTGCGCCTAATTGTGAATGAGCCTTTCAATTTAACCGAAACCGCTGGCAAGTTTGACGTAGTGGTGACGGTGGACGGCGGGGGGACCTCGGGCCAAGCCGGGGCCGTGAAGTTGGGAATTTCCCGGGCGCTTTTACAGTTCGACGCGGAGTTGCGTAAAAAACTGAAGCCGGCCGGCATGCTGACGCGCGATTCTAGAATCATCGAACGGAAAAAGTACGGTCAACCCGGGGCTCGCAAGCGGTTCCAGTATTCCAAACGTTAACCGGGAGACCACTTCCCTTTATCCCTACGCCGTTGGTTGGGGGTTTTGAAAAGTGGGTAGCAGGAGTAAAATTCATCCTATTTGTATAGGAGGTCTGTTTGGCGTCAGTATCGATGAAAGAATTGTTGGAAGCTGGAGTCCATTTTGGACACCAGACAAAGCGCTGGAACCCGAAGATGAAAGAATACATCTTTGGTGAGCGCAATGGGATCTATATCATTGACCTGCAGAAAACTCTGCGAATGTTCAAAGAAGCGACGCGTTTTGTCGCGGAGATGGTGACCCAAGGGGGAGTGGTTCTTTTTGTCGGGACCAAACGGCAGGCACAGGAAGCCACTGCTCTGGAAGCTCAACGTTGCGGTATGTACTATGTGAATCAACGATGGCTGGGCGGTTTGTTGACGAATTTTGTGACCATCCAAAAATCCATTAAGCGGCTCAAAGAGCTGGATGAAATGTCTCAGGATGGGCGCTATGATTTGCTTTCCAAAAAGGAAGTGTCGCGGCTGGAACGTGAACGCAAGGGTCTGGAAAAAAACCTTTGTGGCATAAAAGAGATGAAGTCTCTCCCGCAAGTTCTATTTGTCATCGATTCCAAGAAAGAGGAAATTGCGGTTAAGGAAGCCAAGCGACTGGGGATCAAAGTGGTCGGAATTGTCGATACAAACTGTGATCCTGAAAACATCGATTATGTGATCCCCGGCAATGATGATGCTTTGCGCGCCATCAAACTCTTCGTTTCCAAAGTCGCCGATGCGGTGATTGAAGGGGCTGCTGCTTTCAAAGATCGTGAAGTGGCTGAAACCGCTGCCCCTGTTATCGAAGCAGCTCCGGTAGAATCGCCGGTGGGTGCAGTTGAAGGCGGAGTGGAAGCCGCGAATCAATCTTAATAAGTGCCCCGCTTGACTTCCGTGAGCCACCGATCTGCAACTTGTGAAATGCGGGATAATCGCCAGTTTTTTTTGCGGGGAGTGGGAATTTTCTGCCTCGAATCTGCATGATCCGTGGGAATCGGAAAAATTAAGGCGCTCTGCCTTTGCCATAGGACGAGGGGGAGCGCTTTTTTATGCTCAAGTGGTACTGGCGTGGTCTTAAATTTTTTTTGTGCTGGAACATCAGCGTTGCGGAGAGTCTCGAAGGTCTTGAATCTATTCGGGGCGGCACCGCCAGATCACAAACAAATCTTTCAGATGCCAAGCCGTTGAAGAGTCTGGACTCGGGATTGGGGTCGGATTGACTGGTTTTGAAAAACAATAATGGTTGTCATCAATCCTTGTCGTAACGGGATTTTGCCAATCGGTGTCTATATATTTTTAAGGAGTGTTGGGGAATGGCTATTACTGCACAACAAGTGAAAGAGTTAAGAGAGAAGACCGATGCCGGCATGATGGAATGCAAGACGGCTCTACAGGAAGCAGATGGCAATTTTGAACAAGCGGTGACCATTCTTCGGAAAAAGGGATTGGCGGCGGCCGCCAAACGCGCCGGACGGATCGCCAGTGAGGGCATCGTTCTGAGCTACATCCATCCTGGAGACAAACTGGCGGTTTTAGTAGAACTCAATTGTGAGACTGACTTTGTAGCCAAAACGGAGGACTTTCGGGAATTGGCGAAAGACATCGCGATGCACATCGCGGCAATGAATCCTCAATATGTGCGCAAAGAAGAGGTTCCCGCCGAAGTATTGGAAAAGGAAAAAGAGATTTACAGGGCGAAGGTCCCCGCTGGCAAGCCCGCTAATGTGGTGGAAAAGATTATTGAAGGGCAACTGGCCAAATATTATTCCGAAGTTTGCGCCTATGAGCAGCCGTTTGTGAAAAATGACAAATTGACCGTGGAACAGTATATTTCCGAGAAGGCCCTGAAAACCAAGGAAAAGGTGAGTTTGCGCCGTTTCGCGCGGTTCAAGGTTGGCGAGGGAATGGAAAAGCGGAGCACTGATCTGGCGGCTGAAGTGGCTGCCCAATTGGGACAGAACAGCTGACCGTTCGCCCCTCCCACCGTTTGTGTCCTGATTCCGGCTAATGGATCCTGGGAAGTCCTCATCGGTTCGGCAATTCATTGCCCGGATGATTCGTTGAAAGTGCCAACTATGCCTGCGCCCATATTCAAGCGGATTCTGCTGAAATTGAGTGGTGAAGTCCTGATGGGATCCCAAGGATTTGGCGTGGATCCTTCAGTTGCGAATCAAATCGCCCTGGAAATCAAAGAAGTGCATGAACTCGGGGTTGAGATTGCCATCGTGATCGGTGGTGGCAACATCTTCCGCGGGCTTTCTTCAACCGCCAAAGGAATGGATCGCGTAACTGCCGATCATATGGGGATGCTGGCCACGGTGATTAATGCCTTGGCGTTGCAGGATGCCTTGGAAAAAAGCGATGTGTACACCCGAGTAGTGTCCGCCATAGAAATGCGAGAGGTCTGCGAGCCTTTCATCCGGCGCCGTTCCATGCGGCATTTGGAAAAACGGCGGGTAGTTGTCTTTGCGGCGGGAACGGGCAACCCTTATTTTTCCACGGATACAGCCGCGGCTCTGCGTGCCATGGAGATTAAAGCGGAAGTGATTTTGAAGGCCACTAAAGTGGATGGTATTTACGATGCTGACCCTGTCAAGGTCAAGGACGCGGTCATGTTTTCTGAGATAAAGTATCTGGACGTCATTCGGAAGGGATTGAAAGTAATGGACACCACGGCGATTTCGCTGTGCATGGACAATAAAATGCCAATCATCGTGTTCAACCTCCTGAATTCAGGAAATATCAAGCGGGTAGTACTAGGTGAAAAAATCGGAACCATCGTAAAGGTGTAATTGCCATGACCATTAAAGACATCGTACAAAAAACCAAGCAGAGAATGGAAAAAGTAGTGGAGGACTTGCGCAAGGAGTTGGCGGGAGTTCGGTCTGGCCGGGCTTCGGTTTCGTTGCTGGATCACGTTATGGTGGAATATTATGGCACTCCAACCCCCTTGACCCAGGTGGCGACTCTGGCCGTGCCGGAAGCCACCTTGATTACGGCGCAACCCTGGGATATTTCTCTTCTATCGGTCATCGAAAAGGCCATTCGTTCTTCCGACTTGGGTTTGAATCCCGGCAATGATGGCAAAATCATCCGGATTCCCATCCCTCCCCTCAATGAAGAGCGCCGGAAACAGTTGGCCAAGCACGTCAGCAAAGTAATGGAAGATCACAAGACGGCTGTGCGCAATATCCGACGGGAAGAGAACGAGATCCTCAAGAAGATGCTTAAGGATAAAACCATCTCGGAGGACGATGAGCGCAAAGGGTTGGAGGAGATTCAAAAAGCCACTGATGAATTTATAAAAAGATTGGAAGAATTGGCCCACAAAAAAGAAGAAGAAATCATGAAAGTGTGACTCGCGCCAATCCTGGAGATTCACGCGCGATGCGGCTGAAAAAAAGGTGGGAATTTGCCGCTATTGCTTATCAAACCGAAAAAATACCAAGTTTGTTGTTGACTTTATTTTCTCCAATTTGTTAATATTCCCAGGTTTGTCGCCTGTAGCGTATTTAGACAGGAGACGGACTATGGATTGCCTAGTGATAATGGAAGGAGAGTGAGTCTTGCCGACGTTTAATCAGTTGGTGCGAATGGGCCGGAGCAAGCCCCGTTATAAGACGAGCAGTCCCGCGCTGCAGAGTTGTCCCCAAAAACGTGGAGTGTGTGTGCGGGTATACACTACCACCCCCAAGAAGCCCAATTCCGCTTTACGGAAGGTGGCACGCGTTCGACTAACCAACAACATCGAGGTGACAACGTATATTCCGGGTATTGGTCACAACCTGCAAGAGCACTCCATCGTTCTCATTCGGGGCGGTCGTGTGAAGGATCTGCCCGGTGTTCGCTATCACGTAGTGCGCGGCACTTTGGATTCCGTGGGAGTTCAGAACCGCAAAAAGAGCCGGTCCAAATACGGGGCCAAAAGGCCCAAATAGTCAACAATTCAATCGGATTAGGTGAGGAGTGGTCCGTTTTGCGCGGATACCGCCTCATGGATTGCTGAGGAGCTTAAGCTATGCCTAGGAAAGGCTATGTTCCCCAACGGGAAATTATGCCAGACCCTGTCTACCAAAGTACGCTGGTGACCAAATTCATCAGCGGCTTGATGTGGGACGGCAAGAAGAACACGGCGGAGCGGATTTTTTATGATGCGCTCCAGATTGTGGAACAAAAATCGGGCGGGGAAGAGGCTTTGAAAGTTTTCAAGAAAGCCATCGAAAACGTCAAGCCGATTCTGGAAGTGAAGACCCGCCGCGTGGGCGGCGCCAACTACCAGGTTCCCGTGGAAGTCAATCCCAACCGCCGCACTTCGTTGAGTATCCGCTGGTTGATCAGTTACTCCCGCACCCGTCCCGGGAAATCGATGAAGGAAAAATTGGCCGGAGAGATTTTGGATGCGGCCAACAACCGAGGATCTTCGGTCAAGAAGCGGGAAGATGTGCACAAGATGGCTGAGGCCAACAAGGCCTTTGCGCATTACCGGTGGTAATGCGGGATTAGCGGAAAGAATTTTATTTCAGGTGAAATTTGCGGGTTATGCCACGTTTAGCGCCTTTAGACAAAACTAGAAACATCGGGATCATGGCCCATATCGATGCCGGGAAAACCACCGTTACGGAACGGATCCTTTATTATACCGGCATTACCCACAAGCTGGGTGAGGTTCATGAAGGCACTGCCACGATGGATTGGATGGAGCAAGAGCAAGAGCGCGGCATTACCATTACTTCCGCGGCGACGACCTGCTTTTGGAACGATTTCCGCGTCAACATCATCGACACCCCCGGGCACGTGGATTTCACCGCTGAAGTTGAGCGAAGCCTGCGGGTGTTAGATGGCGCCATTTGCGTGCTCGGATCCGTTGAAGGGGTTGAACCGCAAACGGAAACCGTTTGGCGGCAGGGCGACAAATACCAGGTTCCTCGGATTGTGTTCATCAATAAAATGGACCGCGTGGGCGCTAATTTCCCACGGTGCGTTGAGATGATTAAAACCCGCCTAAAGGCTATTCCCGTCACGATTCAGATTCCCCTGGGCTCTGAAGATAGTTTCGATGGCGTGATTGATTTAATGACGATGACGGCCATTGTCTATCGGGATGAAACCTTGGGGTCGGCCTATGAGACCGTCGAGATCCCCGCGGAAAACCTGGAAGATGCACGGTTGGCGCATGAGAAGATGGTGGAAATCATCTGTGAACACGACGACTTGTTGCTTGAAAAATATCTTTCAGGTGTGACAATCCCGTTGGATGACCTCAAAGCGGGATTGAGGCGGGCGACTCTGAGCCTTAAATTGGTTCCAGTCCTTTGTGGTTCGGCCTTCAAGAACAAAGGAGTTCAGCCCCTGCTCGACGCTGTTGTCGATTACTTGCCTTCTCCCGTTGATCTGCCCCCGGTGGTTGGCACCAGCCAGGACGGCGGGAAAGAGGTTTCGCGGAAGCCCGAGGACGATGAGCCCTTCTCCGGATTGGTGTTCAAGATCATGACCGATCCCTTTGTCGGGCAGCTGGCTTTCTTCCGGGCCTATTCGGGAACTTTGAAATCAGGTTCGTACGTTTACAACTCCGTGCGGGATTCGCGGGAGCGCGTGGGGCGTCTCCTGAAAATGCACGCCAACAAGCGGGAAGAAATCAAGGAAGTTTTTGCGGGCGATATTGCCGCCGCCGTAGGATTGCGCAGCGCCACCACCGGCGACACTATTTGCGACGAGGATGCCCCCTTGATTTTGGAGTCTATGGATTTCCCCGTCCCCGTCATTTTTGTTGCCATTGAGCCCAAGACCAAAGCCGATCAGGAAAAACTGGGAATTGCCTTGAACAAACTGGCGCAGGAAGATCCAACCTTTAAGGTTCAGACGGATCAGGAAACCGGTCAGACGATTATTTCCGGAATGGGTGAATTGCATTTGGAGATTTTGGTGGACAGGATGTCGCGGGAATTCAATGTTCAAGCTAATGTGGGAAGACCGCAGGTGGCTTATCGCGAGACCATCCGAAAGAAGACCCAAGCGGAAGGCAAATTCATTCGGCAGTCTGGTGGCCGCGGCCAATATGGCCATGTGAAGATCATCCTCGAGCCAAACGAACCGGGCAAAGGTTTTGAGTTTATCAATCAAATTGTGGGTGGAACAATACCCAGAGAATATATTCCGGCGGTGGAAAAAGGAGTTGCGGAAGCAACCGAGACGGGAGTTCTCGCCGGCTATGAGATTCAAGATGTGAAGGTGACCCTTTACGACGGCTCTTATCACGAAGTGGATTCTTCGGAAATGGCCTTCAAGATCGCTGGATCGATGGCTTTCAAGGAAGCCGCCAGAAGAGCGGATCCAGTACTGTTGGAACCGATCATGAAAGTGGAAGTAGTGGTTCCGGAAGAATTCATGGGTTCCGTCATGGGAGATTTGAATTCGCGTCGCGGACGGATCGAAGCCTCCGAACTTCGCGCCGGTTCGCAGGTGATTACCTCCGTGGTTCCCCTTTCTGAGATGTTCGGGTATTCCACCAATCTCAGGTCCATGACTCAGGGTCGAGCCACTTATTCCATGCATTTTTTCCGCTATGAGCAGGCTCCCAAACAGGTAAGCGAGGAAATTGTCGCCCGAGTGCAAGGTCGGACCTAATATTTAGAAGAGTGCCTTGGAAACGGGTCTGAAGGACCCGGAAAGGAAATGCTGCGATGGCAAAAGAGAAATTTGATAGAAGCAAACCGCACGTAAACATCGGGACGATTGGCCACATTGACCATGGGAAGACGACGTTGACGGCAGCGATCACCAAGGTGCTGGCGAAGAAAAACCCGAAGATCCAGTACCGGAGTTTCGATTCGATCGACAATGCGCCGGAAGAGAAAGAGCGTGGGATCACGATCAACACCGCGCACGTGGAGTATTCGACGTCGAAGCGGCACTATGCGCACGTGGACTGTCCGGGGCACGCCGACTACATCAAGAACATGATTACGGGTGCGGCGCAGATGGACGGGGCGATTCTGGTGGTGGCGGCGACCGACGGGCCGATGCCGCAGACGCGGGAGCACATTTTGCTGGCGCGGCAGGTGAACGTGCCGTACGTGGTGGTCTGCCTGAACAAGGTGGACGCGGTGGACGATCCGGAATTGTTGGACTTGGTGGAATTGGAAGTGCGGGAATTGTTGAAGAGCTATCAATTCCCCGGGGACGAAGTGCCGGTGGTGCGGGTAAGCGCGCTGGGGGCATTGAACGGGGAAGAGAAGTGGGAGAAGGCGGTCGAGGAGTTGATGGCGGAGGTAGACCGCTACATACCGATACCGGAGCGGGACATTGACAAGCCGTTTTTGATGCCGGTGGAGGACATTTTCTCGATCTCGGGCCGCGGGACGGTGGTGACGGGCCGGGTGGAGCGCGGCAAGGTGAAGGTGGGCGAGGAAATCGAGATTGTGGGGATTCGTCCGACGGTGAAGAAGATAGTGACGGGTGTGGAGATGTTCCGGAAGCTGCTGGATGAAGGCGTGGCGGGAGACAATGTGGGTTTGCTGCTGCGCGGGACGGAAAAGGACGATGTGGAGCGGGGCCAGGTGATTGCGAAGACGGGATCGATCACGCCGCACACGAAGTTCAAGGCGGAAGTGTATGTGCTGTCGAAGGAAGAAGGGGGGCGGCATACGCCGTTCTTTAATGGATACCGGCCGCAGTTTTATTTCCGGACGACGGACGTGACGGGAGTGACGAAGCTGGCGGCGGGGACGGAGATGGTGATGCCGGGGGACAATACCAACCTGGAGATCGAGTTGATCATGCCCATTGCGATGGAGAAGGGGCTGCGGTTCGCGATCCGGGAGGGCGGCCGCACGGTGGGCGCCGGTTCCATCACCGAGATCATCGAGTAGTCCAGTTTTTTTACGGGGCGCCGCTGGGCGCTCGAGCACAATAGGATGGTTGTAGTGGCCATCCCGAAAATTAGGATTTGTGAAATCTATGTTGAACGAAAAAATCCGAATTCGCTTGAAGGCTTATGACTACCGGGTTTTAGACCAATCCGCGACGGAAATTGTGGATACGGCCAAACGGACGGGCGCCCGGGTGGCTGGGCCCATTCCTCTGCCCACGGTCAAGAATCGGTATTGCGTCCTGCGCTCGCCGCACACGGACAAGAAGTCCCGAGAAGAGTTTGAAATTCGCACGCATAAACGGCTGTTGGATATTTTGGAGCCAACCCCGCAGACCATCGATGCGTTGATGAAGCTCGACCTGCCCGCCGGGGTGGATGTCGAGATCAAGGCCTACGGAAAAGAACACAAGTAAGCGGAGCGGTCTATGATTGACGGGATATTGGGGATCAAGGTCGGAATGACCCAAATCTTCGAAGCAGACGGGACAGTGGTCCCGGCCACCATCATCAAAGCTGGACCCTGTGTGGTGGTTCAAAAGAAAACAGCCTCCAGTGAAGGTTACAATGCCGTGCAGGTTGGCTTGGTGGAATTTATTCCCGAACAACGGGTGACCAAGCCCATGCAGGGACATTTTAAAAAAGCTGGAACGGCTCCCGCCAAATTTATTAAAGAGTTTAGATTGGCGGAGGATGCGGATGCCACCACCGTTGGAGAAAAGGTGCTAGTGGACATGTTCACTACCCAGGATTCCGTGGATGTGGTGGGAATCAGCAAAGGGAAAGGGTTTGCCGGTGTAATCAAACGCCATCATTTCGGCGGAGGAGCCGCGACGCACGGTTCGATGTTTCACCGGGCGCCAGGATCCATCGGCGCGTCCGCTTACCCCTCGCGCGTGCTGAAAGGGATGCGAGCGGCCGGGCACCTGGGGCAAGAGCGGGTGACGGTAAAGAAACTGCGCGTTCTGCGCGTGGACCCGGAAAATCATCTGCTGGTTGTCAAAGGGGCAGTGCCTGGAGCCAATGGCGGATATCTCATTATCAAGAAGTGCAAGTAATCAATCCGATTTTGACGGTTGTTACCGGATGTAGGATGTTACCATGCCAAAACTAGAGATTAAGAATTTAGATAACGAAGTGGTAGGCGAACTGGAGTTGCGGGATGCGGTCTTTGCCGCCAAAGTCAACAAACATCTGCTGTATGCCGCCGTGCGACACTGGCTGGCCGGATTGCGGCAGGGGACGCATGCCACTAAGACCCGCTCGGAAGTGAGTGGCGGCGGAAAAAAGCCTTGGAAACAGAAGGGGACGGGACGAGCCCGGGTCGGCAGCAGCCGAAATCCCATCTGGCGCCATGGCGGCGTGGCCCACGGGCCTCAGCCCCGCTCTTATGACTACCACCTTCCCAAGAAGATGGAGCTGGGCGCCTTGCGGTCGGCACTCACTGAAAAATTTAACGGGAATGCCATCACCGTGGTTGATCAGTTTGCGCTCGAGAATCACAAAACCAAGGCGTTTTGCTCGGCTCTGAAAAAGTTGGGCGCCGAGAAGAAGTGTCTGATCATCGATAATGGCCAGAACGAGAATCTGGATCGGGCATCCCGAAATCTGGCTGAAGTCAAACTGGTAGCCAGCCACGAGGTCAATGTATATGACCTGCTGAACCATGATCGGATCCTGTTTTCCCGGAGCGCGATCGAGAAGTTGCAGGAGGCCTTGAGCTAATGAAAGACATTTACACTGTCATCAAGCGGCCGATCATTACGGAAAAAGCCTTGGATTTGAAGGAAGTGAAGCGAACACTTTGCTTTGAAGTCAATGTCCACGCCAATAAGCAGGATGTCAAGCATGCGGTGGAAAAGCTGTTCAAGGTGAAAGTGGATACGGTCACGATTATGAATTTCCTGGGCAAGGAACGGCGTCGCGGCCGTTATACCGGATTCAAGCCGGACTGGAAAAAGGCCTATGTGAAGCTAAAGGCCGGCGAGAAAATGATTGAATTTGCGGAGAACATCTAATATGGGTCTCAAGACATTTAGACCAGTTACCCCCTCCTCTCGTTTTTACACGGTTTCAACGTTTGAGGACCTTACCGTCAAGCGCCCGGAAAAAGGCCTGCTAGAACCGAAAAAGAGCAGCGGCGGGCGGAACAGCGAGGGAAGGCTTACTGTGAGGCACCGGGGTGGTGGCCACAAGCGTTTGTACCGCGTGATCGATTTCAAGCGGGACAAAATCGGGATTCCCGCCCGTGTAGCTTCAATTGAATATGATCCGAATCGATCCTCCCGGATTGCCCTGCTCAATTATGTGGATGGGGAAAAGCGGTACATCCTGCAGCCGATTGGATTAAAAGTGGGCGATACCGTAGTGGCGGGTCCTGAGTCTGACATTCTTGTGGGGAATGCTCTTCCTTTGCGAAACATCCCGTTGGGCACCACCGTCCACAACATTGAATTGAAGAAGGGAAAGGGCGGGCAGATGGCTCGTTCGGCGGGAAGTGCCGCCCAGTTGGTTGCCAAGGAAGGGGATTATGCCCAACTGCGGCTGCCTTCAGGGGAAGTCCGCAAGGTGCACATCGAATGCATGGCCAGCATTGGCCAGGTTGGGAATTCGGACCACGCCAATGTCAGCATCGGCAAAGCGGGACGGACTCGCTGGATGGGCAAGCGGCCCACCGTGCGAGGCGTTGCCATGAACCCGGTGGATCATCCCCACGGTGGTGGGGAAGGAAAGACCTCGGGCGGACGGCATCCCGTCACACCTTGGGGACAACCCACCCGAGGTTACAAGACCCGCAACAGTAAGCGTACTGATCGATTTATCATCAAGCGGAAGAAACAAGAGCGTGAAGGTTAGAGGAGAAGTCCATGGCACGATCCGTCAAAAAAGGCCCCTTTGTCGATCACTTTTTGACCAAAACCATTGAGGCGATGAACAAGAAGTTCGAGAAAAAGGTCATCAAGACTTGGTCTCGCCGCTCCACGATTATCCCGGAAATGGTGGGCCATACCCTTGCGGTACACAATGGCAAGAAGTTCATTCCGGTGTACATCACTGAGAACATGGTGGGGCATAAACTGGGAGAATTCTCCCCCACCCGGACATTCAAGGGGCACAGCAGTTCCAAGGCCGTTGAAAAGACCGCCGCCCCGGCTCCCGCCAAGTAATCGGCCCAGCCCAAGGTGCGAGGCAATTTTGCAGAGAATTCCTGGAGTATAAGTTATGGAAGCGCAAGCAACTGGAAGATATGTGCGGGGTTCAGCCCAAAAGATTCGTCTGGTGGTGGATCTGATCCGGGGCCAGAAAGTGGCCGATGCCCTGAACATTTTGCGGTACACCAAGAAAAGAGCCACCCACGATGTGGAAAAAGTTTTGAAGTCGGCGGTGGCCAATGCGGAACAAAAGGCGGAGGGCGCCGATGTTGACAGCCTGGTGGTGAAACAGGCTTTTGTGAATGAAGGCCCCCGCATGAAGCGGATGCGCCCGGCTCCGATGGGCCGAGCTTATAGGATTCAACGGCGGATTAGCCATATCTGCATCCATGTATCTGACGAGTAAGGGAGGAATACTTTGGGACAGAAAGTTCATCCTTACGGGTTGCGACTGGGTTACAACAAAACCTGGAAATCCCGCTGGTATGCCAAGAAGGATTACGCCTTGCTGCTTCACGAAGATCTGAAGCTCAAAAGTGAACTGAAGAAACAATTGGGGCACGCCGGTGTCAGCAATATTGAAATTGAGCGGCCTGGAAATAAAATCCGCATCACGATTCACACCTCCCGTCCTGGAATTATCATCGGACGCAAGGGTGCGGAGATTGACAAGCTCAAGGCGGACCTGCAGAAGCGGACCAACCGGGAAATCTTCATTAACATTAATGAAGTGCATCGTCCGGAAGTGGAAGCGCAATTGGTCGCCGAGGCCATTGCACTCCAGTTGGAAAAGCGGATCGCCTTCCGGCGCGCGATGCGAAAATCAGTTGACTCCGCCATGAAGCTGAACGCCAAAGGAATCAAGGTTTATTGCGCGGGACGATTGAATGGCGCAGAAATTGCGCGGACCGAATGGTACCTACAGGGGCGGTTGCCGCTGCATACCTTGCGCGCGGATATTGATTATGGGTTTGCGGAAGCCAAGACCACCTACGGCATAATTGGGGTCAAGGTGTGGATTTATAAGGGAGAAGTATTCCCGCTTCGTTCCAAAAACGGAGTCCGCGGAGTGAAGGCTCAAGGTTGAGCCCAAAAAGCAACATGGACGGAGGCTGGGAGCCGGAAGCTCCCGTTTTCCCGGGCCGGGGGGATTGTCGCGCGTGCCGGGGGGATTCCGTCAGGTGTTAGGTCTGGAGACGCTTTCATCATGTTAATGCCGAAGAAAGTCAAATATCGCAAGCAGCAAAAGGGAAGAACCCGGGGGAAAGCCTGGCGCGGATCCGAGATTTCTTTTGGAGAGTTTGGTCTCAAGGCGATGGAGCCGGGTTGGATTTCCGATAAACAAATTGAAGCCAGCCGTATCGCCATGACTCGTTTTATCAAACGGGGCGGCAAGGTGTGGATTCGAGTTTTCCCGGATAAGCCGATCACCAAAAAGCCGGCGGAAACCCGTATGGGCAAAGGAAAAGGGGCGCCTGAAGGTTGGGTGGCCGTGATCCGGCCGGGGAAGGTGCTGTTTGAAATGGAGGGAGTCGAAGAAACCGTGGCCCGCCAAGCCATGAGATTGGCTTCCAACAAGCTCCCCATTTTAACCAAGTTCATTACTCGTTTAGGTCAGGAATAGCCATGAAGGTTGAAAAGATTAGAGAACAGTCCGACGAAGAATTGAAAGCCAGTGAAAAAGAAAACGCTGAGCAGCTTTTCCGCCTGCGAATTCAAATGTCCACCGGCCAGACGGAAGGAATTGCCAAGTTGCGTTCGCTTAAGAAGGACATGGCCCGGATAAAAACCATTCGACGTGAACGCGAATTGAAGAAATAGTGAGCCTCGGAAAGTGACCGGCGGCAGTGCGGAATCGCTCTGCTGGCTGCTGGCCATCGATACGGGCCACTTCAAATGTGAGAAGGACCTAACTTTATGGAAACTGAAATCACCCAGGCAAAAGCCCCCGCGAATAAGGGACGGCGTGCCACCAAAGTTGGCGTGGTAACCAGCAACAAGATGCAAAAAACCGTCGTCGTGGCTGTAGAGCGGCGTGTGCCCCATCATCTCTACAAGCGGATTGTTACCCGGACCTCAAAATTTATGGCCCATGACGAGACCAACAACTGCCAAATCGGGGACACGGTTTCGATTGAAGAAACTCGCCCCATGAGCCTGCGAAAACGTTGGCGTGTCAAGGAGATCATTCGGAGGGCGAGTTAACCGGGCACAGCCCAGACCCCTGCGTATTAAGGAGCCAATGCCATGATTCAAATGCGAACCATTCTCGAAGTGGCCGATAATTCGGGAGCCCGAAGAATCTCGATGATTTTGCCGCTGGGAGGCAGCACGGGGAGCAAAGCGATGGTGGGTGATGTGATCACGGCCGCCGTCAAAGAGGCCACCCCGGAGAGCGCTGTCAAGAAAGGGAAAGTCGTCAGGGCCGTGGTGGTGCGAACCCGGAAAGAACACCGGCGGCGGGATGGATCCTATATCCGCTTCGACCAGAATGCTGCCGTGCTCATCAATAATGACGGCGAGCCGGTGGGAACTCGCGTCTTCGGACCCGTTGCCCGGGAATTGCGGGACAAAAAATTCTTGAAAATTGTTTCCTTAGCCCCGGAGGTAATTTAAGGTGGCCGAAAGTAATCTCATGCAAATTCACAAAAACGACCAAGTCAAGGTCATCGCCGGAAAAGATTTAGGACGAACCGGCCGTGTCCTGAAGGTTCTCCGCGATAAGAACCGCCTGGTGGTGGAAGGGGTCAGCATGCTCAAGCGGCATACGCGCGCCAATCCTTCCAAGAACCTCAAAGGAGGCATTGTGGAGCGGGAATCCTCCATCCACGTTTCCAATGTCATGATCCTTTGTAGCAGCTGCGGCAAAGCCACCCGGATTGGACATTCGCTGTTGGGGGATGGCAAAAAGATTCGGATCTGCCGGTCCTGCGGGACCTCGCTTGATAAATAAGGCAGACCGAGTCCACGAGGAGAAGATCATTCCATGAGCCGTTTGAGAGAAAAGTATCAAAAAGAGGTCATCCCGGCCTTACAAAAGGAATATCAGTACACCAATCGGATGGCGATCCCGAAGCTTCAGAAGATTGTCGTCAACATGGGAGTCGGAGAAGCTATCCAGAATTCCAAATTAATGGATTCGGCGGTGGAGGAACTGGCCGCCATCACAGGGCAGAAACCCGTAGTAACCAAGGCGACCAAATCCATCGCCTCCTTCAAATTGAGGAAGGGGATGACGATCGGTTGTTGCGTCACGCTGCGCGGCGAACACATGTATGAATTTCTAGACCGCTTGGTCAACGTGGCGCTGCCCCGAGTGCGGGATTTCCGGGGTCTTTCCACCAAATCTTTTGATGGTCGCGGCAATTATACTTTGGGATTGCGGGATCAGTTGATCTTTCCAGAAATCGACTATTCCAAAGTTCAGAAGGTCAAGGGAATGAATATCTGCATCGTCACCTCGGCCGTGTCCGATGACGAGGCCCGCACGCTGTTGCGGTTGATGGGATTCCCGTTTAGAAATTAATGCCAGCCTAAGGCTGGAAGTGGCCAGTGAAAAGTAACCCGTGACGAAATCGTCAGAAATCGGCATGTGAAACTTGACGCTGTTCACTCGTCACTCGTCACTTTTTTGAGGTAACTATGGCAAGAACATCGCATATTGCGAAATCACAAAAAGTCCCCAAGTTTAAAGTCCGGCAACACAACCGCTGCAAACGGTGCGGGCGGCCGCGGGGCTACCTTCGCAAGTTTGAACTATGCCGTCTTTGCTTCCGGCAACTCTCCTTGCGGGGAGAGGTTCCCGGAGTGATCAAGGCGAGCTGGTAAAGAGGAAAGATCGCCCTTCTCCTTGGGCGCGAGTCGAAACCGTGGTTCGTTGTTTTATCCAGTGGGCAGTTTAGGATTGAGATTCTGCATTTACTGAGCGCCGCTGATTTCATCTGGCGGGTGCAATGGAGTTTTCAGAATGAGTTTGACCGACCCAATCGCAAACTATCTGACCCTGATTCGGAATGGCATTCAGGCTAAGCATCAGAAAGTCGACATCCCTTCCAGCAAGCTGCTGGTGGAAATTTCCCGCCTCCTCAAGGAGGAGGGATATATTTCCAATTACAAGGTGACCGAAGAGGGCAGCAAGACGATTCTTAAGATTTATTTGAAGTACGGATCCCAGGGAGAAAAGGTGATTTCCGGGTTGAGACGGATCTCCCGTCCCGGTTGCCGTGTCTATGCTTCGGTCCGGAAAATCCCGGTGGTACTGGGCGGTTTGGGGATAACCATCCTCAGCACTCCGCAGGGAGTCTTGACCGGCGCCCAGGCTAGAAAAGCCAATGTCGGCGGCGAAGTGCTCTGCAACGTGTGGTAATTTCCGGAGTTTTTTTTCTCTGGGTTCCCCACGGTTTTCAGCGCCGAGAATTTAACTTCATTTCGAGCAGGACGTCAGACTATGTCAAGAGTTGGAAAAAAAATCATCCCTCTTCCCGCCGGCGTGAAGGTCAGCGTTGCGGAAGGAGAATTAGAGGTTCGAGGACCGAAGGGAAGTTTGAAATCGGTGGTCCCCGCGGGCATTACCTTTGAAGTTAAGGACGGAAAACTGCAAGCCAACCGAGCCTCCGATTCCAAACAGCACCGATCCTTGCACGGATTGGCGCGAAGTTTGGCGGCCAATGCGGTGAAGGGCGTGACGGAAGGTTTTAAGAAAGATTTGGAAATCGTGGGCATTGGATATCGGGCTGAATTGCGGGGTAATTCAGTGGTGTTCAGCCTGGGATATTCCCACCCCATCGAGTTTCCCATCCCTTCCGGGATCAGCATCACGGTCGAGAAACAAACCCGGCTGCAGATTTCTGGGATCGACAAATATAAGGTGGGTGAAGTGGCGGCCCAGATCCGCTCGCTGCGCAAGCCAGACCCTTACAAGAACAAAGGGGTCCGGTATGTGGGCGAGAAGCTGAAAAAGAAAGTCGGCAAAACCGGCGCCAAGTAAGCTGGATTTAGGATGAATGGATGAATTGGCAGGGAGGAGCATAATTCCTCCCGGGCAAGAGGTTTTATCGAGATGGCACAGCATCTGTCTAAAAATGGCATTCGCAAGCGGGTTCATGAGCGAATTCGCAAAAAGATTCAGGGAACATCGGACCGGCCCCGCCTCAATGTGTTCCGGTCGCTCCAGCATATTTACGCGCAAGTGATTGACGACGGCAAGGGGCTTACGGTAGTGGCGGCCTCTTCGTTGGACAAAGAACTGCGCGAAAAATCCCCCAATGGCGGAAATCTGGCGGGGGCTAAGTCGGTGGGAGCGGAAGTGGCACGGCGAGCCCTGGCGGCCGGAATTCAGCAAGTGGTTTTTGATCGTGGTGGCTATAATTATCACGGACGCGTCAAGGCGCTGGCTGAAGCGGCGCGGGAAGCCGGGTTGAAATTCTAAAGCGGCATCGCAGAGACCGGATACAGCATCAATCAATTTGAGCATCGACGGTCCCTCCGCTCATTAAGGAGAGGGACGGCAGGAGGGCTTTTGGAAACCAGAATTGATCCCAACACGCTGCAATTGAAAGATCAGGTCGTTTCCATCAACCGGGTCACCAAGGTGGTCAAGGGTGGAAAAAATCTCAGTTTCAGCGCCCTGGTCGTGGTGGGGGATGAAAATGGAGTAGTAGGCTATGGCAAGGGTAAGGCTCGGGAAGTCCCCATGGCCATCAAAAAGGCGGTAGAATCCGCCAAGAAAAATCTGATCAAAATCCCCATGGAGGGGACCACCATACCTCACTTGGTGGTCGGCCGGTTTGGCGCCGGGCAAGTGCTCTTGAAACCAGCGCCGGAAGGGACGGGAGTGATCGCCGGTGGGCCCGTTCGGGCGGTCATCCAAGCAGCCGGAATCCAGAATGTGTTGACCAAGTCCATCGGGAGCACGAATCCGCATAACGTAGTGAAAGCCACTTTGGCGGCGCTGCAAATGTTGCGGAATGCTGAAATGGTCGCCCGCATCCGCGGCAAGTCCCCCGAAGAAGTCATACAAAGGTAGATATCATGAGCAATGCAAAAGCGGAGACCCAACAGATCAAAATCAAGCTAATCAAAAGCGGGATCGGTTTCCCGGTGAAGCAGAAGAGCGTCATCCAGGGATTGGGATTGCGGCGGCTCAATCAGGTCATTACTCGTCCCGATACTCCTCAGATCCGCGGCATGGTCTTTAAAATTCGTCATCTGGTTGAAGTGATCGGCGAATAACGGGGACCCGTACGAAAGAACGGCCGGCAACCTGTTAATTGGCGACTGTCGCAGAACTGCCGGACGAGATTCCAGGTGAAACCCCCGATCCATTTGAAGGAATTCGGAAATGGGGTGGCTCAAGAGTATATAAGTTTTAAACTCGGAGAAATAGATCAGGGAGGAGCGTGCCCGATGATAGGGCTTCATAATTTGCGTGCCCCCGCGGGTTCCACCAGCGCCAAGAAGCGACGGGGAACTGGCATGGGCTCAGGATTGGGAAAAACCGCTGCCCGCGGTTACAAGGGACAGAAGTCCCGTTCGGGCGCCCGGACACGCCGCGGTTTCGAAGGTGGCCAGATGCCGCTGCACCGCCGTCTGCCTAAGAGGGGTTTTACCAACATTTTCAAAAAGGAATTTGCCATCGTGAACCTCGACCGGTTGAGCAAGATCGCCGAGGGGACGCTGGTCAATCCTGAATATCTGGTGAAGCAGGGATTTGTTAAGAATCCGATGGATGGGATCAAAATACTGGGCAAGGGTGAATTGAAATATCCCTTGACGGTGGTGGCCCATTTCTTCAGCGCAAGCGCGAAGGAAAAAATCGCTAAGGCGGGCGGTAAATTCGAGGTACTACAGTGATCGAGAGTCTTCGCAACATTTGGAACATGCCTGACCTGCGCAAACGGGTCTTGTTCACCCTGGCCTTGCTAGGGGTTTATCGGATCGGATCGTTTATCCCCAC
The DNA here is from genome assembly GCA_963803155.1 of uncultured Acidobacteriota bacterium. GTDB lineage: Bacteria > Acidobacteriota > Terriglobia > Versatilivoradales > Versatilivoraceae > CAWDMN01. The sequence goes on along the minus strand of CAWDMN010000097.1, from coordinate 18,981 downwards.
CCCCGGCATTAACCATGACATGTTGTCGTCATTCTTTGAACAGCACGCGGGTTCAGTGGCGGGATTCCTGGATTTGTTTTCCGGCGGCAATTTGCGCCGGTTCACGATCTTTGCGTTAGGCATTACTCCTTACATTACTTCTTCGATTATCCTGCAGTTGCTGACTGTGGTTTGGCCGTACCTGGAAAAGCTGTCGAAGGAAGGGGAATTGGGCAGGAAGAAAATCACCCAATACACCCGTTATTTGACAATGATTCTGGCGGTCGTCCAATCTTTCGGAATTTCCCGAATTTTGATGGGAATGAATGCCAAGGGTGCACAATCGTTTGTTACGAATCCAGGCTGGGCATTTACCCTGATCACGATGCTGACCCTCACCACCGGCACAGCTTTTATCATGTGGTTAGGCGAGCAGATTTCCGATAGGGGAATTGGCAATGGGATGTCATTGATCATTTTTGCCGGGATTGTCGTGGGGTTGCCTCATGCGACCGTCGAAATCATCAGCAAAATGGCTACCCAACAATGGTCGCCCTTCCTCGTCATCATCATGTTGGCCATGATGTTGACCGTGGTAGCATTCATTGTGCTGGTGGAAAGGGCACAACGGCGCATCTCAGTGCAATATGCCAAACGCGTCGTGGGACGCCGTGTCATGGGCGGCCAGTCGACGCATCTTCCCTTGAAGGTCAATATCGGCGGAGTGATCCCGGTAATTTTTGCTTCCTCCATCCTGACCTTTCCCCAAACATTCGGGATGCTTTTCCCCAACAGCAAGTTCTTCGTCAACCTGACGGAAGCCTTGCGCTGGGGCGAGCCGCTTTATAACCTGTTTTATGTTCTCGGGATCATTTTCTTCTGCTATTTCTACACCTCCATTATTTTCAATCCCACTGAAGTGGCCGATAACATGAGAAAATATGGCGGATTTATTCCGGGAATCCGGCCAGGCAAAAAGACCGCCGAATTCATTGACACCATATTGACTCGAATTACTTTTGCGGGCGCCATTTACCTGGCAATGATTGCCATCATTCCCGAATTCATGATTGCCGGATTCCACATACATCACCTGCCTTTGATTGGCCGGTACTTCGACAATTTGCCGACTTGGGTTCTCAATGGTATGGGTGTAAATTTTTATTTCGGTGGCACTTCTCTTCTGATTGTGGTTGGAGTGGCGATGGATACGGTTCAACAGGTGGAAGCCCAACTGGTCATGCGGCATTATGATGGATTCCTCGGGCCTCGCGGGCGCAGAATCAGGGGGAGACGTGGATAAAGTGAAAGCTCAAACGATGATTTTCTTGGGAGCGCCCGGAGCTGGAAAAGGGACGCAGGCCCGCATGGTTGCCACGGAATTTGGGATTCCCCAAGTCTCCACGGGAGACATCCTGCGAGAAGCGGTGCGGAATCAGACGCCCCTCGGAATCGAAGCCAAGAAAAAAATGGATGCCGGCGAGCTGGTGAGCGATGAAATAGTTTTGGCCATCGTGGAAGAGCGGTTGCGGAATTTTGATTGCCAGGCTGGTTTCATCTTGGATGGTTTTCCCCGCACCATTGGACAGGCTGAAGCTCTCAATGGCATTCTCGATAAGCTGGGCTTTCCGCAGCCTCAAGTATTCGGCATCGAAGTCCCCGAAGAGGACCTCTTCAAAAGACTGACGGGGCGGCGGACTTGTTCACAGTGCGGACAGATTTATAACATCTTCTTCCAGGCGCTCAAAGTGGAAAATCGATGTGATGCCTGCGGGGGGACGTTGACTCAGCGCAAAGATGATCAGATTGAAGTCATCCGGGAACGCTTGAAGGAGTACCGGAGGCAGACGATGCCGCTGGTCCAGTATTACCAGGGCAAGGGAAGCTTCCATGAAATTAATGGGGCTCTGGGGATCGACACGATTCAAAAAGAAATCGTGGCCATAGTTCGAAGCTGAAATGCGGGAAGCAATTGATCTAAACCGCATTTTGGAATATACTTAAAAATTTGCGGTTCTAAACCGATCGGTGGAATGAGCGCGAGTATGTCCAAGGAAGAAGCCATTGAAGTGGTTGCCACGGTAGTTGAAACTCTCCCGAATGCCATGTTTCGGGTAGAGTTGGAAAACAAACACGTGGTTTTGGCCCACATCTCCGGGAAAATGCGAAAGAATTTTATTCGCATTCTGCCGGGGGATAAAGTGGCGGTTGAATTGTCGCCTTATGATTTGACTCGGGGAAGAATCGTCTATCGCTACAAATGACAGGGTTGCAGCCAATATGAAAGTTAGAGCGTCTGTTAAGAAGATTTGTGACAAGTGTAAGATTGTGCATCGCAAAGGTGTGGTGCGGGTAATCTGCTCCAACACGAAGCATAAACAACGTCAGGGTTAATTTTCGCTAAAATAGACTCATCCGGTTTCGGCCGGGAATCCCGCCAGTTTGGCGCATGGCGCCGGGTGGCGAGGCAGAGCACGGTATTTCGGGAGGGACAGTGGCGCGTATTGCTGGTATTGATTTGCCAAGAGAAAAAAGAGTGGATGTCGGGCTGACTTACATTTATGGAATCGGCCGCAATCGGTCCCGGCGGATTTGCGAAACCGCGGGAGTCGGCCTGGATAAGAAAGTGCGGGAATTGACCGATGAAGAAGTAGCCCGCATTCGTCAGATCATCGAAGAAGAGGGAAGCGTGGAAGGAGATCTCCGCAAGGAAATCTCCATGAACATCAAACGGTTGATGGAAATTGGCTGTTATCGCGGCGTGCGTCATCGTCGCAGCTTGCCGGTGCGGGGACAACGCACCCATACCAACGCCCGCACTCGAAAAGGACCCCGGAAGGGCGCCATTACAGGCAAAAAGAAACCTTCCGCCAAAACCTAGTGGGACTTCGTTCCGGTCCGCGTAAGGCTATTCGCATTCGGCGCCATGCCAGGGTGCGGAGCCTCAGGGCCGGCGAGTATTGTTTCGGTAGATATGAAGGAAATGGGCTGCCTCACGGGCGGCCAATTGAGGAGTAAGTGACGAATGGCAAAAGCACCAAGTAAGAGCGGGAAAAAAAAGGTATTTAAGAAGAAGGAAAAGAGGGTGGTTCCCTCTGGGATCGCCCACATTCAGGCCACTTTTAACAATACATTGGTGAGTATTACCGATATACAGGGCAACTTGGTGTGCTGGTCCAGTTCAGGATCGCTGGGATTCAAAGGGTCCCGGAAAGGGACTCCTTTTGCCGCCCAGCAAGCCTCCATGACCGCGGCCAACATCGCGCGGGAACACGGAATGAAATCCATTGAAGTCCGCGTGAAAGGGCCTGGATCCGGGCGAGAATCAGCCATCCGCGCCCTGGCATCCGCAGGTTTGGAAGTTCGAGCAATTAAAGATGTGACTCCCATCCCCCATAACGGTTGCCGCCCCCCGAAGCGGCGTCGTGTATAGGCCGGATGGGCAAACGAAAGTATCTGATGGAGGACAACGAATTTGGCAAGATATCGTGAAGCAGTCTGCCGCTTATGCCGCCGGGAAGGAATGAAATTATTCCTGAAAGGGAGCCGGTGTTTATCCAGCTCTTGCGCCATGGAAAAGCGCAACTTCGCCCCGGGCCAACATGGCAGGGATCGCAAATCCAAACTGATTGGCTACGGAATGCAGTTGCGGGAAAAACAGAAAGTCAAAAGAATTTACGGGTTGTTGGAAAATCAGTTTCGCAACTACTTTGAAAAAGCTGAGCGTCAAAAAGGCGTGACCGGTGAAAACCTGTTGATCATGCTGGAGCGGCGGTTGGACAATGCCGTTTACCGGTTGGGTTTTGCCACCTCGCGAGCGCAGAGCCGCCAATTGGTGCGGCATGGCCACATCCTGATCAATGGCCGAAAGGTGAACATCCCCTCGTTTCAAGTTAGCGTGGGAGATGCCATTGCCCTGGCCGAAAAGAGCCGCAAAGTCACGACTGTGATTCAGGCTCTGGATCTGATTGGGAGCCGTGGCGTTCCCACCTGGCTGGAACTGGACAGTCCCAACTTCGCGGGGAAAGTGCTGACTCTGCCGAAACGTGACGACGTCAACTTGCCGGTTCAGGAACGGTTGATTGTGGAATTGTATTCCAAGTAATCTCCGCGATCGAGTTTAAAGCAACCAGCGACATTAATTATTGCCGCCTGAGCTAGTGCGGCATGGGAGGATCCATAATTTATGTTATGGAAAGGATTTCAAAAACCGAAGCGGTTATCCATCATCATTGATGAGAGCAACCCAACTTACGCCCAGTTTTCGGCCCAGCCCTTTGAGCGGGGTTTCGGCACCACCATTGGGAATGCCATTCGCCGCGTATTGCTTTCGTCCATTGAAGGCGCCGCCATTACGGCCGTGAAGATTGAGGGGATCCTCCACGAGTTTTCCCCTATCCCTGGAGTGGTAGAGGATGCCACCGACATTATACTGAATTTGAAACAGATCCCCATCAAGCTTCATTCCGACCGGGTCAAAACCCTGGTCTTGGAATCAGAAGCCCCGGGAGTCATCACTGCCGCTCAGCTCCAGGCCGATGCCGATGTGGAAATTTTGGACAAGAATCTGCATATTGCCACGGTCAGCGAGGGCGGCAAGCTGCGGATTGAAATGCGCTTGAAATTGGGGCGAGGATATGTGGCGGCCGACAAGAACTTCGATGAAGATCTTTCGATTGGCTACATTCCCGTGGATTCTGTGCATTCTCCAGTCAAGAAGGTCAATTACACGGTAGAACCGGCGCGCCTGGGCCAGACCACCGATTATGAAAAGCTCATTTTGGATGTTTGGACCAATGGATGCGTCATGCCGGTGGATGCCCTCGGCCTGGCCGCCAAGCTGATCAAGGATCACATGGCCATCTTTATCAACTTTGAAGAGCAGCCTGAAGTTGAGGAAGAAAAAGTGGATAAGGAAGCTGAAATTATCAACGAGAATCTGGCCCGCTCCGTGGAAGAATTGGAACTTTCCGTCCGGTCATATAACTGCCTGAAGAATGCCAATATCAAGACTATTGGCGAATTGGTCCAGAAATCCGAACAGGAAATGCTGAAGACCAAGAATTTCGGGCGGAAATCCCTGAACGAGATCAAGGAAATTCTGGCCAACATGGGACTGTCTCTCGGCATGAATTTGGATGAAATGGGACCGTCCGCGCCTCTTGTCGGCGCCAAATAAATCCGGCGGGCGTCCTCCTTTCCCCGGACAGGCCTCTCGCGGTGCAATTCCGGAAAGATGAGGATGGGCAAGAGTGAATGCGCCCTCGTAGGCGCCTGAGAAATTACTTGAGGAGATTCACATAAATGCGACACCGAGTACATGGCCGGAAGCTGGGAAGGCCAACTCCTTCTCGGCGTGCTTTGCTGAGGAGCTTGTGTACCTCTCTGATTGAGCACGAGCGGATGACCACTACGGTGGAAAAGGCCAAGGAAGTCCGTCCCATAGCTGAAAAAATGATTACGCTGGGCAAGCAAAATACGTTGCATGCCCGTCGACAGGCCGCGGCTTATCTGCTGAATGCGACCGTAGTGAAGAAGCTTTTTGAAACGGTCGGAGCCCGATTTGCCGACCGCAAAGGTGGATATACCCGGATCATCAAACTGGGACATCGCCAGGGAGATGGCGCGGATCTCGCCGTGATTGAGCTTTTGGGCAGCGAGCTTTCCGTCAAGAAAGCTGAAAAAGCCGCGACTGAAAAAGCGAAGAAAGAAAAAACAAAGGGCGCTGGCGAATCTGAATCCATGACCCAAAAAGTGACCAAACGGATTAAAAGCGCTTTGAGCGGTGATAAAAAAGAGAAGGAAAAGGAACCTGAACAGGTTGAATCCGAGCCGGAAAAAAAGGAGGAGTAGCCTCCTGGGAGCTGCATGGAGCCAGAATTTTTAATGCCCGATGGAGTGAACCCTCCGGACCTTCAATATTTTCGAATTACGACATGAATAAGCCAGGAAAACCCCAGTGAATCGCTGGGGTTTTTTTTTCGGCTCGAGGTGAGGATTCTATGGGTTCCAGACCCGAATACCAATTGCATGAGCGCAAAGAAATTTACCAAGGCCGCATCGTCAATTTAATCGTGGATTCCATTACCACCGGGAATGGGGTGGCCACCATCCGGGAAGTGTTTCAACATCCGGGAGGATCCGCCGTGGTCCCGCTTCTGCCGGATAAGACCGTGTTGTTGGTCCGGCAATTCCGTTACCCCATGGGGGAATATCTGCTGGAACTCCCCGCGGGTAAAATTGACAATCGGGAAAAGCCAGAATTGACGGCCGCCCGTGAGTTAGCCGAAGAGGTGGGTTTTCAGGCTGGAAAGCTGGAGAAGATTGCTGAATTCTATTCCACTCCCGGCTTTTGCGATGAGCTCCTGCATGTTTATCTGGCTACGGATCTGACGCCGGTGGAATCTCATCAGGATGAAGATGAGGAAATCGAGATTGTGCGGTTGAATCTGGCGGAATTGAAAAACCTGATGGATTCAGGCAAGATCAGGGATGGGAAGACATTGATTGGGATCCAATATCTGCTTCTCCTCGAGAAAAACGGAAAGCTCTGATACGCGGACGAGAAAATCGTCTTCTTGACGCTATGCTGTCAGGGGGAGTTACTGATCGATAAGCAGAATCCAGACTCTCGGGCATCACTCATTTGTTGATGGAAGAAAGCCCTTTGGATGTGTAGAATTGACCTGTGAATAATTACGATGGTGGGCTGAACCTATGACTACGAAAGGATACGCTATGGCTGATCGGGGTGACGGCATTTATACCGAATTGAATGATTTTCTCCAGGAAGTAAAATGTCCGGGCTGCGGAGCCGCCATGCAAGTGGCTCCCGTGTGGGATTTGGTGCTGCGCAGAGGATTCTCCAGTTGTGGAGGCTGTGGCCAGGTGTTTTCTCTAAAACCAAGCGGTCACATGGAGGGACTGATCGTCAGCTCTGACGATTTGGAGCGGGTAGTGGACGATCTGGAAAGCGCCAAGGCGTCCCAATACCTCTGGGACGAGAAAAAAGTAGAAACCACGCGACAGGAAGCCGTGGATTTTTTCGTCAGCGTTGGATTAACCGCCTTTTTTGATGGACTGGAACGAAGCTACCCGCTCCTGCAAAAAGCGGATTTTGATTTGACCTGGAAATATTTGGCCCAAGCGGGGGCTTTTGCCACTGAAGAACTTGACACTCGTCTGGTGGCCGACGCTTTCGCCAAGGTGGAGAAATATAAGCCTTCCCCTTGGGGTGATTAATCGAATCTTGACTTCGAAAAATCCCTGACCAAGATCCCATGTTCGGAATATGGCCCGGGTTGGACGAATCCCGCCCGGGCTGGTCGCTGGCGGCTTTGGGATTTGAAAATATTTCTACGCCTCGGCTTATATCGGCCTTTGGCCGTGACGATGCGTTACCTAATATGGAAATCATTCCCCCGGCAAAAATGCCGGGCCTTGATTAGCTGCACATGATCCAAGCGGCCATGAATTAAGGCATCTTGAACGAGTCGTCGAAGCTCAACTCCACTTCCACGGTTTTTCCCTCTTCCACTTTAATGGCTTCCGGCGCGGGCGGATTCTTGGTGAACATACCGACGGAGGATCCTGATGGCGGCATCGATTGCCCATCATAACTGCCTTCTGGATCATAAATTGCCGCGACATAATAGTCCGCGGGGCTCAAATCCGCGAAAGTTAGGACGGCATCTTTGGTGGTGGCGTTTTGCGTGCCGATTGGCATGACGTTCCCTTGCGTAAAATCAGGATTGTCAAATAAGAAGACGATGATTTTGTGCGCCTCATCGACTTTTCCTTCCCCTTTGTAATTCAACTTCAATTTTAAGCTTCCATTTCCCGCGGCCTTGACGTGACTGTCAAATGCCGAACCTGCACACAGCACCATCAGAAGAGCCAAGCCCATCCAGACAACTAATTTTTTTTGCATAAGTGTCTCCTTAGACATTTCCTTTCGACCGCATATTACGGCATAGATTAATGCAAATGAAACGTGAAATGAATTAAATTCCGGCGAATGGCGTAAAGATGCGGTGAATGGTGGAAAAGCAGCGATGGTCGGAGGGAAGATGGCGCAAGAATCAGTCCGGCAAGGCAGCTTGGGAACTCACTTGGGAGTGGCTCTCCGCATTCTTGAGATTCACCCAAGCGATTACGCAATTTATACTTTTCCCCTCCGGCCACCTATGCAGCCTCACCGCTAGGCGTCTCATTGAGACGCAAAGTGAACCGCCGAACTAAAGTCGCGGTTGAGTTGGATTTCCACTTGTCCTAAAATCGAAGCCAGGTAATGCAAGAGTCTCTTGCTGCTTCCAAGCGAAAAGGATTCAATATGACTTTCACGAAGGCCTTGATCTGTTGTGTGGTGTTGCCATGGTTCTGCTCCTTGCCGGGCTGGTCTCAATCCGTGGCGCCATTCCCCACAAATCCCGAGAGCCAGCCGCGGGTCGTAGTATTCGAAGAATTGTCGCGCCCCACTTGACCGACTTGCCAGGCCGCCGGTCCGGTGGTCGATCAATTGGCCCAGGAGTATGTCGGCCGGCCGGTTTTTTTTCCGGATCATGACGTGGACAGCCGCGACGTCAGCGGCGGGCGGCTGAATGTCTGGCTGGCCGCGTATGGAACTGGCAAGACGGCTTATCTCCCCTTGATCATGATAGGCAGCGGCTTCCAAATCAGCACCGGTTGGGTGGATTTTCAATCCACTTATGCCGCCATGATCGATGCGGAACTCTCCCGCCCACCTAAAGCATGGCTGAGCGCTTTTGGCCGCCGGGAAGGCGACCGGATCCGGTTGTCTGGCCGCTTCGTCAACCAGGCGGGAGTGCCGCTGAGTTCCGCGGCCAATGCCGCCAGTATGAACGGCATGATCTATGAAGAAAACTTCTCATTGGCGCACCATCGCTGGGTGAGAGCAGTCGTCAAATCCAGTCTCGTTCAGGAGATTGCCCCGGATGCCTCAACTGTCTTCAGTCTTCTGACTCCAGAATTGGCCGGCGTCAATTGGGCATTGCTGCATCCGCTGGTGTTTGCCGATTACCAGCCGGGAGGAAATGTTCCCGCCTTTGATATGCTCCAGGCCGCCGAGGCCGGATGGCTGGGCGTTTCGGACCTGAATGCGGATGGAAAAACCGACCTGATTTGGCGGAACTCCTCGACCAATGAAGTGAAATCATGGTTGATGGATGGGACGAGTCTGAATTCTCAAGTGAATCTTCCTTCTTCACCAGGTAACGGTTGGGTTTTGGCCGGCGCGGAAGATTTTGATTTGGACGGAAACACTGATTTGCTCTGGAGAAATGGCCAGACAGGCGCCAACCGGATTTGGTATATGAAAGGGATCACGGTTTGGGAGGAAGCGGATTTGGAGGCATTGCCGGACGTCGACTGGCAGATTGCCGCCATCGCCGATTTCGACCGGGACGGCTCTCCGGATCTGTTCTGGCGCAATTATGCGACCGGGGCCAATCAGCTCTGGTTCATGACGGGCATCGCCAAACGGCAGGCCGTGCCGGTTTCAGGATTCTCCGATACCCAATGGATACTGGCGGGAGCAGGGGATTTCGGATCCGATGGAATGCCGGATTTGCTTTGGCGTCATGCCGTGACAGGGGAAAACAGGATCTGGTACATGAACGGCCCGGCGCAAATCGGCGACGGCAGCATGGAGACTTGGGTGGCTCCTCAATGGGCAGTGGCAATGGTGGCGGATTTCAATGGGGATGGAAAGAACGATATTCTCTGGCACAACAACCAAACGGGCGAGAATCTTCTCTGGGCAATGGATGGAATTCGCAAAATCGGCATGGTTGGCTTGGAGAGAATGGCCGACACTCATTGGCGTATCGGCAATTATCCTTTCACAACGGAAGAACCGCGAACCCAGTTCAACCGCCATGCCCCCGATCTTTCAGGCCGCGCCCAGCGCGCCCGGACTCGGCAATAATCCTGAAAGACGATTGGAATGCTCTTCCGACTTGGACAGAATTCGGCTGGCTTGTGAGATAACATTTAATTGTGAGTCTGGCCTGATTGCTTCCTGCCTCGTTTCATTCCCACTTTAACGCAACCATGGGGCTGACTCGGGAAGCGCGATGCGCCGGAAGATAACAGGCCAGCAGGGCTGCTGTAATCAACAACAATGAGACTCCCGCAAAAGTCCAAGGATCGGTCGGAGTCACGGTATAGAGTTGGCTGGACAGAATGCGAGTGACAGCGGAGGCGATGGCGATTCCCAGTCCGATTCCGGCCAGGACCAACCTTAAGCCATGACCCATGACCATGCGCAACACATCGCCTTTCCGAGCCCCGAGAGCGATGCGGACGCCGATTTCCGGCGTGCGCCGGGAGGTGGAATAAGAAATGACGCCATAGACGCCCACCACCGCCAGAATCAAAGCAATTCCCGCAAAGGCTCCCATGGCAATCATAACCAGATGCCTGTCGGACACGCTTTGGGCGAGGACTGTTTCCATGGCGCGGATTTTGCTTATAGGCTGAAGGGGATCGATTGCTTGCACTTCTCGTTTGATGAGACTGATCATCCGAGAAGGATTTGCCTGCGTGCGTACCGCAAGATATTCCATTGTCTGGTCTTCCTGTTGGAGGAGCGCGAAGTATATTTGCGGCCTGGCGTCTTCCGCCAGAGCGTCCTGCCGAACGTCGCCGACGACCCCGACGATAGTGTGCTTCATCTTCCCGTACGTGTTGAATTGCATGCCCACGGGATCTTGGGAGCCCCAATATCTGTGTGCCATGGCCTCGCTGATCACAACTACGGAAGGAGTGTCCTTCATGTCATGTTCGGAAAAGGGGTGGCCCCGCATCAAAGGGATCCCCATCGTGTTGAAGTATTGCGGGCTTACATAGCAAACATTGGCGCGGGCTGGACGTCCGTGAATCTGAAAATCCCAAACTTGCGCGCCTTCCGTGGGAAGACTACTCGTAGCGCCTATGAGTTGAACCCCGGGCAGAGCTCCCACACGAGCCATTACCCGCGGATAGTCCTGGACGGAAAGCGAGGTGCTCAGGGTCAGGATTCTGGCGGGCTGAAAACCGAGGTTGACTCCCCAAAGGCGGACAAAACTCCTTAAGATAAGGCCCGCGCTGATCAGCAACACAACGGCAAGGGTCACCTCTGAAATCACCAGCATATTCATGAAGGTAGATTTGGCGAGGCTGTGTGAGGAATCGCGGCCGCCTTCTTTCAGCCGCTCACCGGCCTTGAGCTGCGAGAGTCGAATGGAGGGAGCCAGTCCGAACAGGATCCCAGTCAAAACCGTGATCCCCAGCGCATAACCCAACACCTGCCCGTCGATCCGGACGGGAGGAATGCCATGAACAATATTCCCGAGCGCGGTGTCGATTATTTTACAGCCGGCAAAAGCCACTCCCAAGCCAAGGGCGCCTCCCGGCAGGGCGAGCAACACACTCTCAGTCAGCAATTGGACGAGCAGACATTTTCGATCGGCTCCCAGGGCGGAACGCAGGGCTATCTCCCTTTCACGGCCAGCCGCGCAAGCCATCTGTAGATTGGCTACGTTGACGGAAGCGATCAGCAACACAAGTCCCACCGCTGCAAAGAGGAGCAGAAGAAGCTGTCGATTGCTCCCGCGCAGGGATTCATGCAGGCTCATTACCTTGAGTCCAATTCCCTTATTCTGGGCCGGATATTCTTGTTCGAGCCGGCGGGCAATGGTCGTCGCCTCGGCCTGGGCCTGTTCGAGCGTTGCATCCGTCTTGAGACGAGCCACGACAAATTGGGTATGGTTTCCCCTCTTCTCCCACGGCTCAACTTGCAAGGGGATCCACAAAGCCGCATCGTAGTTTAAACGCAAGGGTTGGTATTCCCCGGGCAGCTTGAAGCTCTCCGGCATCACGCCGACCACTGTATAGGGTTTGCCCTCCAGAGTCACGGTTTGGCCCAAGGCTTCCGCACCGCCCGCAAAATATTTTTGCCATAGAGCAAAACTCAAAATGACTACTTCGTTCCGCCCGGGATGGTACTCTTCGGAAATGAACAGCCGGCCTTGAACCGGCCGAACGCCCAGTGCCGGGAAGAAATCCTCCGATATTTGGCACCCTGAAACAAGTTCAGGGTCGCCGCCTGCTTTGAGGCGGAGAGGGTAGACTTTATAGGCAGCCATTTCCTCCATGGTTTGGCTTTGACTCTTCAAGTCCAAAAAATCAGGGTAAGGAATTGGCCCTCGGTCCGTGCCAATATTGAGAACACTCCACACGGCAACCAGCCGATCTGGATTATGAAACGGCAGGGCTCGCAGCAGCATGACGTTAACCACACTGAAGATGGTGCAATTAGCGCCAATTCCCAAAGCCATTGTGAAAATCACAACCGCCGTAAACCCAGGATTACGCCTCAGCAGGCGCCACCCAAAACGGAGAGATTGCCAAGAAGTGCTCATACTTTCCTCCCGTGTGCCGTGGGATGAGGGAAAACGATCAATCGCGTCCCACCGGCCGGTCGTCAGCCGCCGATTGCAGAGTAAGTGAAATTCCGGAGGAAAAGGTTTCAAATAAAAATTACGGCTGGAACGGTGACATGCAGGACTCAAGCTGGCGGAGTTGGGGACGATGGCTGGAGTGCGGGACCAGCGGAACGTGGCCCCGGCTTTGTGCCATTTGGAGGAGGTCCAAAAGTGGGATCTCAAATTGCGGAGGTCCTTGAGTCAAGCTGAAAGGCTAATGAAAAATGAAGAGCCCCCAGATTCGCTGCCTCTCCATCCTGCCCCTCTGTCTTAGGACCTCTGAGTCTTTGGACGGAGTAACGGAATTTTCAGAGGCTTTTGGTGTCGCATTTAAATTGTCGAATTTTTCGTTAGGCCCGAATGAGGAAAATACAATTCAACAATTCAAATGCGGCACGATCACCGGCACGATTACCGATCATTCCTTGATTTCCTCCCGCATTCCACTTTGCAATGCTAGCTCAGAATGCGTATCGAAGCCCCAACTGGATCTGGCGCGGAGGTTTGTTGCCATAGGCATTTGCCGAAAGTACTTGTCCAAAAGTAGGCGAGTTGAAGGTGCGGCTGGGGATATCGAAATTCGGATGGTTGAGCAAATTAAATAATTCAACCCGAATCTGCAGCCGATGTCCCTCGGCACGAAAGGGAATGGTCTTGGCCATTGAGAAGTCGAGATTGCTCAGGCCCGGGCCAATGAGAATGTTCCGTCCGGCATTGCCGAAATGTCCGGGCGCAGGGGCTATAAAAGCGCAGGGATTGAACCAGCTTTGGGGTTCTCTCACCTGGGAGGCGCCACAAGCAGGATCGGGCTGGAATGGGTCCGCGATTAAATCCGGACGTTCTGGAAAGCCGAAGGCTGTAATGCCGGTTTGGGTCTGAGAAGTGCCCAAGTTGACCGTGAAGGGATGACCCGTTTGCTGCGTCAAAATTCCTCCCCACTGCCAATTGCCCAAAAGATTCTTGCCTAAGCCAGAATTGTTGATCCACCTTTGGCCCTTGCCAAAAGGCAGGTCATACAGGCCGCTAAGAACAAAACGGTGATGGGCGTGGAAATCGGAAAGTGCGCGCTCGGCACGGAGGTCTAGGGAGTCCTGCGGCAGACCCGAACCGACGCTCCCTCCCAAGACGGCCGAGACATCATCAATAGATTTCGACCATGTGTATGAAGCCAGGAATGACAACCCTTGGTTCACTCGTTTTTCCGAGCGGAATTGCATGGCGTTATAGGAGCTGGAAGCGCGCGACTCCACATACAGGAGGGAGGAGAACTGCTGATAAGGGGAGATCCCGGTGTCGGGTCGTGGCTGGTTGAGGTCGCGCGGGGCCAGCAGATGGGTCCCCTTAGACCCCACATACGCCAGGTCGATCATCCAATTGGGCTGCAACTCGTACTGTAAGTCGAGATTCCAATGTTGCATGTAAGCATCACGCAGGTTGGGCGAGAGGACATTGGGCTGGACGACGGCCAGACCCGGTTGATTCAGGATGTCCTGAATGGTATTCGTGCCGTTGTTGATGGAATAGTTTATGTTGTAAAAGGGGGGATTGAAACGGGGAAAGATGTTGAGATTGAGGATGCCGGCATCATAAAAAATGCCATAAGCAGTGCGAACGACGAAGCGCTCGGTCCTGAGCGGCCGCCAGGCCACACCGATGCGCGGGGCAAAGTTGTTGAGGTCTTTTCCAAAAGTGGCCCGGGGAATCCCGTTTGTGCCCGCTCGGATGAACTGGCAATCAGGATAGGGTGAGCAGCCAAGAGAGCTGGAACCAAGGTCTGGAACGCTGAAGCGGTCGCGGATCTCGACCGGCGGGCTGTTGTATTCATACCGCAAGCCCACATTCAGCAATAAGCGGGGGACTACGCGAATGTCATCCTGGATGTAAAAATTGTAGCCGCCCGTGCGCAGCCCGTTGTCGGTGTCGCCTTTGACTGAGATGGCGGCATCAGGCATCCCGGAGAGAAGTTGCGTCAAGGCCAGCATGGGATCTCCACTCAATCCGCCCAAGAAGAACCAGTCTCCGCGGGACAAAAAGTCGAGATAGGAATTCAGCTGGACACGGCGGATATCCGCGCCAATCTTGAATTGGTGGCGACTGCGATTCCAGGCCAGGTTATCCACAAAGTGATAAGTGTTGTCATGACGGTCTTGGGGATAGTTGATGGGTTCGCCAATTCCATCGAAACCGAGGAGGTTGACATTGGGAGACCCAAAGTCCACCGGATTGCCGGACACGGTCGGGAAGCCCAACTGTTCGCTTATGTTCGTACCGCTATTTTCCTGCAAAACGCCGGCCCGCAGGCGATTGAATCCAAGGCGAAGCTCGTTAACCCAACTTGGATTGAAGACATGTATCCAGTTGAGTCCGGCGTTGTGCCCCCGGTTGAGTGTGAAGCTGCCATACCCGGGCAGGCTTGTGAAAGAGTTGACGGGATCGAAGGGATTGAATCGATTTTCGTGGAAGAGAGCGTAGTGGGCCGAGATCGAATTGTTGGAGCCGGCTTGGTGATCCACTTTGATCATAAGCAAGTCCACCCGGTTGCGAATGATGGGAGAAGAGACAAATATATTCGAGCTAACCAGGTCCTGCCCGACGTTGGCTGCCGGCAGCAGATTAAACACCGCCTCGCCGGCGGGGTTGCGATACTCAGGGGGGAGAGCGGTTAGAAGCGCCATTCGCTGCAGCTGGGAAGGCACGGTTGCTTCTCGCGTGGTGGCCTGTCGTAAACGCAATCCTTCGTAGGACACAAAGAAGAAAGTCTTATCCCGGCGGAGCGGACCTCCCATCGTCCCACCGAATTGGTTGCGATCGAAACGGGGGATGTCAGCACAAGTGCCAGGGATGGAACCAGGAGCACAGTCGGGCAAATCGAAGAAATTTTTGGCATCCAGATTCCGGTTGCGGAAATACTCAAACAGACTGCCGTGAAATTTGTTGGCGCCGCTTTTGACAACCACGTTGATTTGCGCGCCACCGCTCCGGCCATATTCGGCTGAGTAGTTGCCGGATTGCACCTTAAATTCCTGGATGGCATCGATGGAAGGCAGGGCGACATATTGATTAATATATTGGTCGTTGTTGTCTACACCTTCCAGGAGAAAGTCGTTGGACTGTTCACGTGCCCCGTTTACGCTAATGGCTCCGCCTTGTGTCGAATTCTGAGAACCCTCGGTGGGCATTTGGCCCCCCGGAACGAGCAAAGCGAAAGACAAAAAGTTGCGCTCGTTCAACGGCAGTTCATGCACCTGGCGCCGGTCGATCACTTGCCCCAAGGTGGAAGTATCAGTCTGAACCAACGGAACGGTGTCGCCAACCGTGATCACCTCATTGCCTCCCCCCACCTGTAGCGAGAAATCCGCGCGGGCGGTTTGGTCCACGTTCAGGTTGACATCGCTATAAACGCTCCGGCGGAAACCCGGTTTTTCAGCAGCGACTTGATAAAGCGACGGGGGTAAGAGCGGCACGCTGTAATCGCCGTCTTCATTGGTTTCCACCTCACGAGTCACATTGGTCTCCTGATTTCGTACGGTAATCCGGGTCTTGGGCACCACGGCGCCGCTGGGATCGGTGACGGTCCCGACGATGACTCCGCTCGGTCCCGCGGCAAACAGTGTGCAATCGAGCAGGCAGACGAACAAAAGAGCACGCCATAGGTTTTGGTAAGACATGATCTTCGCCTCCGTGAATTTGAATTGGAGTATTGACAATGCCTATCCTATTCCAGCCCCCGAAATTTCAAGACTTGCGATATTTGTGGAATCAGTCTCCAGAGATGATACGACTATTCATCACTCCTTTGCAAAACCTCCGATGGAGAGCTGATTGCCGCTGCCATCCAATCCCTCCAACTCCACAGCCATGAATGGGGGATTATTGTGATCAATTATTCCTCTATTATAATTGTACCTATACAAGGATGCTTGACACAAACAAAGTGCAAAACATTTTTGGCATGAGATGGAAAGATATGAGCAATCGAATACCTCCGGCACAGCTGAGGGAACTTGGATGTATAAGATGCAATCATTAGAGGGAATGGTTCTTTTTCAAAGATAGATGAATGTCAAAATAGTTGCCTGTCCCTCGGATGGCTCTCCACAGTGATTTTACTGGCGTGGGCCTCCACAACGCGCCTGGCGCTGAACGGGCACAAGCCACCGACGAAGCCGCATAGTGGCCGTTGCCCTGCACATTTAAAATCATTGAGTCTTTATTTGTGTGAAAAAATCGAAAGAAAGATAAATCCAAGATCGGGTTGGTATAATTCCCCCCGAAAACTGGACAGGTATATAAGGTGGAACGCTGCATTAAAATGAGCCGAAAGGAGACGGAAGAGTGCAGTGATGAGGGTGATCTGGTGATCTGGGTCGGACCAAGCAATATCCGCACTCGGAGCAGGATTCGGCAGATTTAGGGCGTGATTTTTGGGATTAAATGGCCCTTTTTTGCCTTAAAAAAGCGGCGTTTAAGGAGATGAGGAATAGGCGGAGCAACATCGTTTTTAAAATATCCTCACCCTCACCCGTTTTCTTGAAAGTCACTTTTAACAGGAAAAAGGGACTTTTAAATCCCAAAAATGGCCCTAAAATCGGCTGTATTCCCCATCCACTGCAGATCTGCCTTGGTCCGACCCTATAATTCTACTTTTTGTCCAAGCAACAGCACTTGCAAGATGAATCCGCGTATTTGCAGTTTTCCAAGTTTCTATTTAAAAAAAACCAATACCAAGAGAGTGTGCCCTTGGCGAGGCGGGCTGCTGACCTGAATCCTGAATCCGCCGAGGCTCTTTATGTTCTGGGGAGAGCTCTCGATAGACTTGGCAAGACCGATGAAGCCATTCAAACACTTCGCGATTCGATCCGCATTGGCGATCGATTTGCGGAGTCTCACTACCTGTTGAGCCGGATTTTCTTAAAGCTCGGAAAAACAGCCGAAGCTGAAAAAGAACTGCAACTGTTCAAAGAGACGAAGAGACTCGTGAAGCCGATGCAGTAAAAGGTGTCGCACTGCGTGTAATTCAAAGTGCGACAGGATAGAGAGTGCGCCAAAGGATGGAATGCGCGAGAGGGCGAGCCACCCGTGTGGTGTGTCCCATCTCTACCCAGCCCGGTCCGGCAGGCGGAATCCGCCTAATTCCAATGAGCGTTCAAGCTGAGACTAATGCATCCACAATTCAGGTGTGAAGTGCATACTCATCGCACATGCCCCCGCTCGCACTTCGACAAGCTCAGTACGAGCGGGGACTGGAGTGCCGCTCATCCTGAGCTTGTCGAAGGATGAGCGAAATCAGTGGATGGACTCCTTGTTGTTCATCGCAGTAGTGAACTCATCTTGAAAGCTCATTGGAATAAGCGGGAGCCTCACCCTCCCGGCGATTGCTCTGCTCAGCATATCAACACGACTTGGTTCACCCTGTCGCAATTTGAATTGCACCCCATTCCAACCTGCCTCTTGACAGATCCGCCGGCAGCCATATACGCTTAGCGACATGTTGGTCCTCATTTTTGCACTTATTTATATGGTGATCACCTTGCCGGCAACGGCACGGCCCGCGGCTGCTCAGATCACAGGCCCGCTGGTGGTCTCAGGTAATCCCAACTATTTCAAGGACGCGAGTGGCGCCATTCTTATTTTGAACGGATCGCAGACGTGGAATACTTTTCAGGATTTTGGCGGCGGCGGTTCAGTCCAGACCTTGGATTTCGACGCCTTCGTCAAGTTTCTCATCGCGCACGAACACAATTTTACCTTGCTGTGGCTCACTGAATTGCCGAAGTTCTCCGGTTTTCCATCCACGGCGAGTTCTCCTCCGGATTTTACGGTGAGTCCGTTTCCGTGGCGGAGGACCGGGCCCGGGATCGCCACGGACGGCGGCTTGAAATTCGATCTCACGAATTTCAACCCGGGCTATTTCGATCGCTTGCGGACGCGGGTGCAGGCTCTGCGCCATGCTGGCATCTACGTGGGGGTCTATCTATTCACGGGCGAGTGGCTTAATATCTTCCGCCGCTCAAGCGACGGCTACCCTTTCACTGGAACCAATAACATCAATGGCGTCGATGATGGTTACACGGGCGGATCGAAGGGGGTCGGCTCTATCACCATGGCCGGGCCCAATGCCATTACCAGGTTCCAGGACACTTTTGTGGAAAAGCTGGTCGACACCTTGAATGATTTGCCGAACGTTCTCTGGATCGTCTCCGAGGAAGCTCCCGCGAATTCCACCTGGTGGAACGACCACCAGATTTCGCACCTCAGAGCCTATGAATCCAAAAAGCCGCGGCAGCACCCCATTGGGTACGCCGCGCTTATAGGCTCGCCGGATACGATCATTTATAACTCCAATGCCGACTGGGTGGCGCCGCAGGTTAAAATTTCGCCGGCCAGCTCATGCGGGAATGGGAATCCGGTCTGCAAAGTCAATATCAATGACAGCGACCATTCCTATTTTGGGATGTGGAACGAGACGGCGCAACAGAACCGCAATTTTGCCTGGCAGAACTTCATGGCGGGCAAT
>CAWDMN010000096.1:0-5249 GCA_963803155.1 uncultured Acidobacteriota bacterium | reverse complement strand
ATATTTTTGGCCTTTCACTCGGGATGGAAAAATTAAATCCAACCATTCCGCTGCGCCGGACCCGTCAGCTGACGGGCAGGCGAGCGGCGGCGTTGGAAGCTGGCTTGAAAAATAATCGAGGTATAATGGGCTGCAGGAGTTCCCATGAAATATAAGGTCGTATTAGTCAAGTCAGAGGAAGGATACAGCGTGTCGTGTCCAGGATTGCCAGGATGTTGGTCGCAAGGGGAAACTGAATCGGAGGCGCTGGAGAATATCGGGATTGCTATTCAAGAGTATCTGGACGCCGTGAAGATTCAGATCCGGGACGCAGAAGTGCGCGAAGTCGAGGTTGCGGTCTGAAAATGACAAAGCTGCCCGGTGTGAATCATCTGGATGCGATCCGCGCCTTGGGTAAAGCCGGCATAATGCTAAATCTGCCGCGCCCTGCTTCCAGTAAGGATCTTGCTTGGTCCGACCCAGATCAGGGGCCCCAAGCTCTGACCCATTCTCTCTTTATCTTTTGCTTATGCAGAAGTATAGGTTTGAGGGAGGCGCCCATTGTTTTTCTGAGAAAGTATGCTTAGCAAATGCTCAAGGCAGAGCTGCAATAATCTTGCGGTACTCCTCCTCGGTGAAGGCACGCAGAGTCTCGGAGCGGACAGCACCTTTCGCTCCAATTGCCAGCATGGTTTTGGAATAGACTTCGTCATTCGGTGCTTCGCTGATCACCACAGCATCGTACTGACCCATCGTGAGGTAGTAGGCTTTTATCTCCCCCCCGGCTGCCTTTACTGCTGCCTTGGCTGCGTCGAGTCGGGAAGGACCATCCTTGATTTTCTCGATACCCTGCTGGGTAAAATGCAAAAGGCCGATATACGTAGGCATTGGGTTTCTCCTTTCTGGTTTTTCTGTAGTGGCACCTCCCTCAAAGCACCATTCGCTCGACCAAGAAGTATGGTCATTTTCCTTCTCTGCTTAAAACAGATGGGGAATAGGATTTATTTACTAATTTTGACACAAAAAAAAGAGAATTACAGAAATAACTTCTTCTGAGATTGAAAGCAATCGGGGCCGCTCTGCTATATGACTATTTTTACGGAAGCATTTGAAATAATTGTGCTCCTTTCTTAGGATTTTACGGAGTGGGATAGCGATAGGTATATTTTTGGCTTTTCAATCGGGAGGGAAAAATTAAATCCAACCCTTCCGCTGCGCCGGACCCGTCAGCTGACGGGCCGGTATGCGGATTCATTTTGCGCAGCGCAATAAATAGATTTTCGTTGTCTGCGGAGAATTTCATCTTACCGATAGAGTTCAGGTCTTCGACCGCGATACCATGGATTTTCAGCACGCAAAGGGGGTACTTTGTCGGGAAAGACATCAGCGATAATGAGTCCTTCGCGGTCCCAGAGTTCAGAAAGGAGTTTCCCGCTGGCATCCGTTATGTTGCTGCCCCCTCTGCAGGCATGGCCGGTCTCATCCAGGCCGCAACAACACGAAGCGGCAATGATCATGGAATTCCTGTAAGCCAAATCCTTCACTTCTTCGTGTCCACGGCTATCGCGATTATTCAACCAGAAGATGAGGGAGCACCCCAGATTGGCGTAAGAACGGGTCATCTCCGGGAAATCGCCGTCATAACAGATCATGATTCCGCATGAATAACCCTTGATATTAAAAGTTACCAATCGGTCTCCTGGCGAGTAGTAAGTGGGTTCATGCCGAAGGCCTTTGTCCTTCCACCAGAGATGTGTCTTCCGGTAATTGGCAAGCACTCCATTGGCTGAGATCACTGGCGCGGAAATGAAATATTTATCTCTCTCCCGTTCCGTCAGGCCGTAGATAGCGAGCCCTTGCCTGCCGTGAAGCAGGCGTTGAAACGCTTGGGTGGTTGTCCCATCCACAGGCTCTGCCAACTCGTGAAGATTATCGACATAGCCAACCAGCAGCTCTTCATGGAAAAGGACAACGTCGGCCCCCTGATCCAGCGCCTGCTCGGCAAATCGAAGCGCCTTGTTCCGGTTCTCCCCAGGTTTTCCAGGATTTCCGTCCTGCTGCACAATGGCGATCCGGATCGAAGGGCCTGGGGTCTTCGCCGTCTCGCTCTTATTAGTGGATGCGACCAGGACCATCGCAAGCATAAGGATAATGCTCATTCCCATGCGCCTGTTCATTCTCATGCGCCTGCTCCTTTCTGCGAAGACTCACCCTGTAGAGTCGCCGTCAACCGATTCTTATTCCAAGGAGCGTTCAAGCTGAGACTAATGCATCCACAATTCAGGTGTGAAGTGCATACTCATCGCACATGCCCCCGCTCGCACTTCGACAAGCTCAGTACGAGCGGGGACTGGAGTGCCGCTCATCCTGAGCTTGTCGAAGGATGAGCGAAATCAGTGGATGGACTCCTTGTTGTTCATCGCAGTAGTGAACTCATCTTGAAAGCTCATTGGAATTAGAGGGTGTTTAAAAAGGTTTCATTTCCCCGCAACCGGTAGGGACGGCTCGCCGAGCCGTCCGCCCATGCTTTGCCTAGACGGCATTCCACAGACGGCTCTTTCGGCGAAAGAGCCCTACCTTTATGCAAAGCATACTTTTTAAACACCCTCTTATAAAATATCGGGGTGCGAATAGGAGTGATAAAAAATATTGTCGTTGACCTTGCCACATTTCGAAGCTGAAAATTTGATCAACTTTCCGGCAGAAAATAGCCCAGGGAAGGGGCTGCGGACTCCAACGATTTGCGCGCCGCCTTAGGCATCGTAAATAAATTACCGGCTCAAAATTCCCCTCCCAGACGAGGAGGGGTGGCCGAAACTAAGTCGAGGCCGGGGTGGTGCGAATGCCGCCGATTCCCGCCAGTCAAAAACCTCAAACCACCCCTGACGCGGCCTGACGGCCGCCTCTTTCCCCTCCTTGTCAAAGGAGGGGAACTCAGTTGTACCGGTAATTTATTTACGATGCCTTAGATCCATAGGCGGACACTTTACAAGGGTGAATGAGGTTACCGGGACGATCCCAAAACAGTCTTGGGCAGCATGGCGTGCACCCCCTTTACGCCATCTACGACTTGCGTCACGTGAAGATCCACAGCCACACTCGTGAGCATATACGCTTCGTCTCTTGAGAGACCGCGCTCGGTTGTCAGGTAGTCAATCATTTCCTTGGTCGCCAGGCGTGCAGCGTCGTCCAGGTTCTCATGAAGCCCCATGGTGATGAAATGTGTGGGAGTCTCGGCCCGCGGCCAGAGGAGTCTCTGGTGCTTCCGCACCGTGAAGCGGAATTCCCCGGTGAGATTTGTTTCGAGTGCGGTGACACACACTTCGCCGTCCCCTTGGGCCGCGTGCCCGTCGCCGACCGCAAAAAGAGCCCCCGGCACTTGCACGGGAAAATACACCTTGGTTCCGGCCACCAGCCATTTATTGTCCATGTTCCCCCCGTTGTAAGCGGGCGGGCCACTGCTGATGCGGCCGATGGGGGGGGCCACTCCAAAGTTGCCAAAAAAGGGACGAATCGGGATCCGGATGCCCGGCCCGAATTCGGCCAAATTGTTTTGCGCATCCAGCCGCACCAACTTCTCTTTCAGATAAGGAAACTCCTCCGGCAAAAAACCCGCCGCGGGCTGAAACATCATCCACGCGTAGGAAGATCGGAGGCTAATGCTCAGGATCTCGACTTCGAGCACATCCCCTGGCTGGGAACCCTCGATGGCAACAGGTCCGGTGAGAAAATGCGGGCCAGGCCCTTTGTCCTTCACCTTGGCGTACATTTCCTTCATCTCGCGAATAGGATGGTCTGTTGCCGCACCAAGCCGCTCCAACATTTCAGGAATCCCGACAATCGTGTCCATGGTCACCACATCCCCGGACTTTACGGTCAACGCAGGTTTGGCATCTGCGTCGAAATGACCCCATTGCACGGTTAAGGGCGTAACTCTCAGAACGTGCTGTGCAAAGGCGGTGCAGACCGTGGAGGCCGCAAGCAACAGGGTGATACAAAAGAGGGAAAGAAAGTTGAGTGTATATTTCATGGCGTCATTCAATCTCATTTCGCAGGAAAATTCAAATGGAATTCCGGTTCAGTGAATTCCGGTTCTGCGTTCCATACAGACCTGGATTGCCCCGGTGCTGCATAAATATCATTTCCCGCTCACCGGCCAGTGCGCATTATGCACTGGTTCGGTGAAGTGGGCTTGTTGGAAAATAATTTCTGTTTGTGGTTGTGACTGGAAATTATTCCAGGTCCAATTCCCGTGTTTTATTTTCTAGCCGCTGATTAACGCGGATTTGCGCGGATGAAATAGGAATGGATTATTATTTATCCGCGTTTCATCCGCGTTCATCCGCGGCTATTGCATTTTCCAACAAGTTGATGGCATTATTCCTGCACACCTTCCAAATGTTGGGAATCGGCGCCTTCATTCCGGCGCAGTGAATCTTCCGGTAATTCGACAGAAGACGGTCTTGCACATCCTGGATGGCATCAAGGCCGTCTATAACGGAGGTCTCCGGAGCTGACCCACGATTCGTTTGGAAGCAAAAGACTTTCTATTTCGCAACCGATCCGGTTGCTCTGGATCGCCTTGGATGGAAGGTCATCGATGAGAAGCGCCTCCAAGTGGGGGTAGCGTCATTGCCGAGGCCAAGCCCGATCAGTCCAGCACTTCCCCGCTGCACCAGCCCGTGCTCATCGAACTCGCCGACGTTCTGGGATTAGGCGAATGTGAGGAAAAACAAATTGAATTGAGACGCTTCGAGATTTCCTGACGATGTGCCGAAGAATCATTCTCCGCAAATCCCTCATGGGCGCGAACTGCCAGAGGTCCGGTGCCCCGCGGTATCCACCAGATAGAGCAGCGCGTCCCCGCTGAACGGCGCAGTGAACGATTGAGAGGTTGATCCTGAAGGAATGGGATCCCCGGCGATGGAAGCCCCGGTAGATGGATTAAACCACTCCAAAGCCAACTTTAGTGAACCTGACATCGCCGAGAGGTCAACCGTGAACGAACCACCGGATGGGGCGTAGACCAGGTACTCCGCACCCGCCGACGGGGTCTGGGCGAGACAATACCCCGACGAACAGAGAGAGCCACGGGGAGTGACATTGGCAAGATTCAATTTGCGGGAATATCTCAAAATGTACCCAAGGTTGTCCCGGAAGTTGTCCCATCGTGCGTCCGGCCCACCGCAGATTCCACGGGTGGGAGAGACACACAAGTTCCGGCGCTCGCGCGGGTAGTACACCACGTAAGGGTCCATGAACAGCACTTG
>CAWDMN010000095.1:0-10501 GCA_963803155.1 uncultured Acidobacteriota bacterium | reverse complement strand
GGGTTAGAACCATCCATTCCCCATAATCGTCAGGGGCTCATCACCCCCGAGGAGGCGTTCAGTCTCATTCGTGTTGGCGCCAGAAGTCCAGATAGATTTGCCGCCAGTTGCGGGTTTCGGCGAAAGCGCGGCAATGGCCGCCCATTTTGGCGCGCAGTTCCGGATCAGCCAACAGCTGCTCCACTCCGGCGAGCAGGGAATTGGCGTCCCTTCCCTTGGTGATCAGGCCGGTCCGCCCATGCATGACCGCTTCGCGCGGCCCGCCTTTATCGGAAACTAGCACGGGCACGCCAGAGGCCATAGCTTCGATAATGACATTGCCGAAGGTGTCGGTGGTGCTCGGAAATACAAAGATGTCGGAAGAGGCGTAGGCCCGGCTCAACTCTTCGCCATGCAGGAACCCGGTGAAGATGACACTCGAAGATTCGAGCTTTTCCTTCATTACCCGGAGGTAGGGACCGTCCCCCACCACGGCCAACTGGCAATTCGGCTGCTTTTTGGCGAGTTTGGAGTAGACCTCCACCAACACATCCAGATCTTTTTCCTTCGCCACCCGCCCCACATAGGTGATCTGGGTCTTTCCGTTGCCTCCGTATTTTTCCCAAAACCTCGGATCGCGATGCCGTGGATGAAAAGCGTCAATATCGGCGCCATGCGGGAAAAGACGAAGTTTGTCGGGATTGAACCCCTTGGAGATCAACTGCTCCTGATAAATTCGAGAAGGGACATAAATCAGATCCATTTGATCGTAAAACCACCGCAAGTATTGCCAGGTGAGCCCTTCCATGTCGTCATCTTCGGTGTAGTACCGGATATATTGGGGCAGATCGGTATGATAGATTCCGGAAAGTCGAATCCCCAGCATTTTCCCGACCGCCAGCGCCGCCAACCCGAGGGGAGCCGGCGTGCTGATGATCAAATCCGAGAATCCCTGCTGTTCGCAGTAATCCAGGATCTCCAGAAAAGGAGGGAAGCCCAATTTGATGGATTCATTTTCCGGCAGTTTAAATTCCCCCACCGGCAAAAAGGAACGAGTCCGGCAGGGGAGACTAATCTCATTTTCAGACAGAGCCACCAATGTCAGATCGTGCCCATATTCCAAGGCAAGACTGCCCATTTTCTGGACGAGGACCGCGACACCGTTCACCTCCGTCAAAGTGTCGGAGAACCAGGCCTTTTTGACCGGCTGTTTAAGGGAGGAGAGTTCCCCAAAGAACCGCTGGCTCACCTGATTGAGGAATTCCTTGTCACGATGCTGATGAGCGAAGGAAAACAGGTACGGGGCCACGCTCAGCAGTACCGGCCCCATGGCGCTGAGCGCTTCCAGGCTGCCAAAAATACTCCCCTGTCCGAGCTTCTTCATGAAGCGGCGCGAAAACTGGAAGAGAAGATGATTCGACAAGCGATTGGCAAAATCGAAAGTCCGGTAGTTTAGCGCCTCGTACCGTTGGGAATCTTGTATGAAATCGTCCTTTTGCCATTCCGCGGCGAACAATTCCCGCAAATCCCGCGAAAGGAGCCGTTTGAATTCCAGCTCGGAGGGGCGGGATTTGCGCCGCGTAATCCGCTTGGCCAAATGGGCCATTTTGTCGCGAAAGCGGACCTTGGTCTGTTCCTCCCCAAATATTTGGGACAACACTCCAAGGAAAGCGTTGACATTGCCCCCCGAACGGGGAAAGAACTTGTCGCGGTAATAACGGTAACCAATGCAGTAAAGACTATGCGCCAGACTGAGCGGCGTCCCGTCCAGCCCCCCCGCCGAGCTCTGCCGCGCTTGAATGTGATGCAGAAATTCCATGTAATCCCTGGAGTCCGGGCATTCGGTATAACCCTTGGCCACAAAAACTTCGCTGTGGTCATCCGATCCGCCGGTCATTCCCTTCCTCCAAGGCTCTTCGCCCCGGGGCTCAATGCCATATTGGTCCGCCAGGATTTCGATATCCTGCCGGGTGAGATTCCGCAGAATATCAATCACCAGCTGATTCCCACGCTTGTCTCTCCCTCCATTTAGCACTTCAAATCCATTGAAAAGCACCAGCAGCTTTTCAAAATGCTGGAGGGTCAGCCGCCCATTGATGCGATAGAGCGGATGCGCACAGCAGTGGACGATCTTTTCCTGGACCAGGTAATCCCGCAATTCATAAAGGTTTTCGCGCAGTTCCTGAATGTCTCGGAATTGCGCCTCCGTGACCCCCCAAGCGAGAACATGCACTTTGCATTGGTCTTCCGGGAAATAAGCGGTGGCCTCGACGCTGACGAAGGCATCTTTCAGGTGCGCGATTTCCAACGCCCCGCAAATGGAGTTGTGATCCGTCAGAGTGACATACTGCATCCCCCGGCGTCGGGCGCAATCATAGACCGCCCGAGGCTCGGTGAAGCATTCCGGCGCCCCGATTCGGCGGAGAATCCATTCCGTGGGACGATCGGAATATTTGGAGTGGACATGCAGATCGCATCTTGAAGCCATGGGACCTCCTTGCTTTCGTGCGGGAGACAACGCTTGTTTGTGGTGGGAGAGGTTTTTGATTGACCTCCCGTTTTTTTTAGAACGATCTTCATTTCAGATCGTTCTTACACCATGATAATGAACCTGCAATTGCATTCCTGTGAACGGCGCATGAAATGGATGTTAAATTCCATGATTCACGGGGACTGGGTGGCAAAAATTTTCAGGATTGGAAAATGGCGCAGGTGGGGCAAGCCTGGTGAAGTCGGAATAATTTAAGATGAGAGCGGTGAGCCTTCATTCACTGGGGGAATTTATATTACCAGCCTCTATAGGCGCCTCTCATACCGCCTAATGGCTTGCTACGGCAATTCCCGAAACAGGGAGGGATTGCGAAAGAAAGTGCACGCAGATTCGCCGCTGTAGCATCTCCTCCAATAAGCTCGCGCGGTTCTCCGCCGTATAAATCTCCAGCGGGGGTGTTTCGCCGTTGCGGGTCTCCAGAAGAATGTTCAGTTCTCTAGAATCAGCCTGACAATGAAGAGTCCGGATGAGGCTCTTATGGGTCCTGTCCATGGAATCGGCCACGCGCAGGATAGCCGCCAGCATTTTCACTATATGCTGGTCAGTGGAATTTAAGCGGACAAATTCCGTATGTTTTGGCTTGGGGGCGCTCTTCCGGTGGTAACGGGCCACTTGTGCTATGATTTCAATTTCGCGGTTGCTGAATCCCGTCAAACATTCGGAATTCCGAATAATGTAATAAGTGTGGCGATGGTGCTGGGCGTGTGAGATGAAAAAGCCGATGTCATGCAGCAAGCTGGCGGCTTCCAGATATTCCCGGCTCACCTCGGGCAACTGGTGCAAGCCTTCCAACTGATCAAAGAGTTGCAGCGCCAAATTGGCAACCTGCCGGGAATGTTCCTCCCGATAGTGGCACCCTTCCGCGAGGTGGATGACTCCCTTGCAGCGGATATCGGAAAGGTGATGCAGTCCCCCCTGTTGCGCCTGGTTTATCATGTCAAAAATGACACCTTCACGCAGCGCATACCCCGATACGGTAAGTTGATCGAGTTGGAAGGCTTCGAAAATTTGTTCGAGCAGGATGGCTCCTCCCAGAATGATATCCGCGCGTCCCGGATCCAGCCCCTCGATTTTTTGCCTTTTTTTAACGGTATCGGCCTTGATGAGCAGATGGATAATCTCATCCAGCTCCCGGCGTCCAAAGGCAAAATTGTTCAAAAACGTTGCAGGTTCTTCCCGTCGGAGTGACTGGATCATTCGGGCCAGACTCTGGATAGTGCCGGAACTTCCGGCAGCATCTTCAAAACCACAGGCCTGGAACTCCCGCACCATCGGGTCTAGAAACGCCCTGACATATTGACGGCACCGGCTCACACTTTTAGGCGCCAGAGACTCCTCAGGGAAGAAATGGTCCGTCAAACGGATGGCCCCGAGTTTAAGACTATTGGTGGCCAGGGCTTCTCCTCTTTGCCCAATCAGGAATTCGGTGCTCCCGCCGCCAATGTCGACTAGCAGGATCTTGCGTTCATACCAAGGCAAAGCCTGCAATGTTCCCAAGTAAATCAGGCGAGCTTCTTCAAATCCTGATATAACATCCACCTGGAGTCCCGCTTCCCGCCAAACCCGATCCAGGAAAACCTCCTGATTCAAGGCCTCGCGAACGGCGCTGGTAGCCACTGTTCTCAGCTGAGCTCCGGAAATTTCCGCAATCTGCCGGAAACGAATCAACGTTCGGATGGCTCTCTCCATGGCGGAAGGTTGGAGATTCTTCATATCCCGCGAACCCGACCCGAGCCGCACAGTCTCCTTCTCTTGCTCGACAACTTCGAATCGGTGGTTCGGCCGTTCCTCGGCTACAACGAGGTGAATGGAATTCGTTCCAATATCGATGGCGGCAAGATGATTATTCATAAATTAATAAATAAAACGGGGGGCAATCCCTGCTTTTCCCCCCATCCTTTTTTCTTGGCAACACTCCAGAGAACAACCCCATGTTTAACTATTACATTCCTGAGAAATTTCTCAATAAACGCCTGCGTGCGTCCACCCCGCGGCTTTAGCCGTTGAAGACTCAAACAGACGAGCCGGTCCTTCAGAGCCTCTCATAACGCCAGACCTCCGGTTTTGCCGGAGGTCTTTGACTTTCTTGATCCCGCTGGGTTCAATCTTGAATGTGCGGACATCTTCTCCTCATATCATCATGACCTGCTAAGGACAGGCGCCGAGAAACCAAGGGAGCTCTAATGAGACTGGAAGTGTCTGAATCCGGCAACTGCGAAGTCTCCAGCGTAATTGATGACCGCCCAAGCTGTGTGTGTTTTCAGGTCAATTCCATATGTACCGAGCCCGTAGCCGGATTTATAAGGGCCGAAAACAAATTTCTTAGTTCCGCCGAAGTTCTTATCCACCGCATTTATCCAGTGGCCCTCCTCATCTTTTGTCGCCAACCCAAACAATCCTTGCCCAATTTTTAAGGGGATCATCTTGGTATGACTGAAGCTCAGGGAGAGAGTGTAATTGTCGGTTTGGCTGCTGCCCACGTTGGCCATCCCCCAGAGACTTAGAATGTCGCTAGCGGTATTCCCATCTTTATCTTTTGCGTCGGGAGCATCCGCTTCGGTCCAGCCGGTATTGACTGTCTGAGTAAGCTTGCGTCCATTATAATCCGCTGCACTGTTGCCGTATTCGCCAGAAAGAATCTTTGCCTTGGTATCCTCAAAGCTGTCCTGGACAATTGTGTAGGAGGTTGGGTTGGTCCCGCCCACGAGGAATTCCTGGCCGTTCAGGCTGTGGCCCCAGGTGGCTTTCTTGACGAAGTTGAAGGTGGGTGTGATTCCGATCGGGTAAGTTGTTGGGTCATTAGTCCCATTGGGATAGTTGTTATCTGACTGCCAATTTCCATGGTTGTCAGAGTAAAAATCGACGGTCACGCGAGGGCCATCGACCGTGTAGATGTAGTAACCAACGGTGAACATTTCTTGAGCCACCGAGGTTTCGCGGACTTTTTGTCCATACCATTTGCCGTCGCTTAAGCTCTTCGGAGTGTAAAACTTGCTGCTGTTGGAGGAGCAGATGATTTCCTGAACCCTGGAATTGCCATCAGGGCTGGCAATGATGGACCGCTGATGAATATGGTCGTGGCCGCTGATGTAGTACTTGACACCATTATCTTTCAGATTTTTGAAGAACACATTCTGCATATCGGGGTTGGAATCCGTATAACCGACAAACGGTGAATCCTGGTGGTTTTCAGCCATGAGCGGCTGGTGGGAGAAAACAAATGCGTGGAGGGTGCCACGGCTGTTTTTATCCAGACGGCTGTTGATCCAGGCCTGCTGATCGCCAAAAGAGTAGCCGTAATTGTAGCCATTGCCAGGGGCATTATTCCGGCTGGGAGTCACCCAATTATCGAGGATCACAAACCGGGCTTTATTTCCCCTGGGGCCAAAGTCGAACGAATAGCTCATGCCGTCCAAGTCAGTGCTGACACCCGTGGGGCTGCTGAAGTTTTTGGCGCCCAAGGTGTTGACGATTCCCCGGGTTTGCGGAAAGTTGAATTGGAAAGCGGGGATCGCAAAGCTGTTGTTAGTGCCGTAAGTTTCGTGGTTTCCGCGCATCGGGAAAAAACCGATGCCATGGTCAAGCAGCTCCTGGGCGGCAGCCGCTCGGGTGACGATGCCCGTGTCGTCTCCGATATCGGTAAGATCCCCCACCTGGATGACGAACTTGACGCGCTCATTGATAAATTGCTGATTGATCTGCTTAATGATGGATACCGCTACGGTATTGAGATTCTGTCCAGCCGGATCATTGGTTGTCCACTGCGTGTCGGCCATGACTCCGAATTTCCATGGTTCGGCTGCTGCCGTGATTGCTCCCGCGCAAATCGCGAAAATCACCAGTAAAATAGACCATTTTCTAAATTGAGATTTCACCTTCATCGAAGTTGTCCCTTTCTTGATTGCAAAATTGTGATTGACCAGCCACAGGCCGCACTATGTTAAGAAAACGATTGAAGAGATTGGATCACCATCCTTCCCGGGCAGATTTGCCCAAACATTTTCCGGTGCCCCATCATTTATTGAAGCCAGGGAAAAAATCCGCTGATCCCAGATTCCCGGATATTGAACCAAATGACTGTTGCGGATCGATGAACGCGCTGTAAAAATTTTGTGAATTCTTTTTAAGTCAAGTCAGGCAATAGGGAGGACTTCTATAACTTATATAAGTGAAGATACTCTGAGGCAGGCATAAACATCATTCGGCTCGGGTCCGCATCTGGCCGCTCATTGAGCCAAGATACCGGGATCTCCTCAACACGATGAATTATTATGATTCATTTCTTTTTCGCCTAGACTCCAGCTGCTTTTGACGTCCAGCCTCAAAATTCTCTATCGTTGAAAAAATGCGGGACACCCTGAGGTGGGCAGAGCCTAGGAAGCTCGTTGGGCAGATGATGCAATCAGACTGAGGATCTGGGTGTAATCCAAAGGCTTGCCCAAGCAATCCGCGGCGCCAACAGCCAGGGCCTTCTCCCGGATCTCTTCATTTCCTTCCGGGACGATCACAAGAACGGGCAGTTCCGGCTCAACCTGTTTCATACGCTCGATCAGTTGGAGCGCATTGAGGTAGGGCATTTGGTGGGCTGCTATTACCATTTGAAACCGATCCAACTCGAATAGCTCATAGGCATTCCATAAACTGCTCGCTGAAATCACCTCATACTTTTCTTTCTTCAAAAGCCATTCCAATAAGGAGCGCCGACTAATCTGAGAATCGACCAGCAAAATGCGCCCGGCTCTTTGTTTCTGGCCATACTGGGATGGAATCAAGCTGAGAGGGGGGCTGGCAACTTCCATCAAACGATTCATCATAAAACCTCCATGGTTTTCAATCCTCGGTTTATTGTTCGCCGCTCTTCTTCATCCCCATCGCCATTGAGAATGCGAAGATTAAATTGCGCGATTAAATGGATGCCGGAGAGGGAAGCCCCGGCTGCACTTCCAGGATAGATGCCCATCCTGGCCAGGTGCCTGCGCTCAGACTGATCTGCAACCGCCGAATCCATTAATCGCCAGCTGAGAAAATTTCCGTCATCTTACCCTATCGATATGTGGAAAAGGTGAACGGCAGGTTAACAAGGAGTTAAATTCTCCCACCATGATTTCGCAAGCGGATTCCGCCAAATGGAAAAACTGGCACAAATATTCCCAGAAACTGGGAGAAGTGCGGATTTGAGGGAGAATGCCCCGAAAGCGAGAAGCTGAATTTCCGATGACGCAGAGAGGATAATTTTGAATTGCTGAAGAACCGCTGGAGTGGACGTCTGGCGTGTTTGCCAAATCAGCCGGAATAATTCACTTCGAATTAACGCATCTTTAACCGCTCGGTAATCCGAAGCCATTAGAATTCCCCCGTCTTGAAGATCACCATTTTTAATCCAACATTTCCATGATTCAAGGGGAAACATGGTCTTTTCACCAAAGAAGACACAAAAAGAGTGGGCAATGGCGGCCTCGGTTATTGTCCTGCAATTTGGGGCACTTTCATCCGAGACCGGCTATTCAGAAAAGGAACACGCCTCTTCCCATGCCAATCCAGCTGGCGAATCTCCACCCTTTGGTCGGAGGAAATTCTTTTAGGAAAGGAAACCATATCCATGAATTCAAACAAGAACTTCAGCCAACCGCTCCCGGAGGAACATGAACTGAAGGAGATGATTGCACGGCGGGCTTATGAAATATTTCTGAGCCGCGGCAGTGTCCATGGCGGTCATTTTTCAGATTGGATTCGGGCGGAGCAGGAAATTGCCGTGAAATTGCTCGACAATCTGTGTCCGCTCGAATTCGCGGGAAAGATAACACCAAGAGCTCGGCTGGTCAGGAAAAAGCCATTCGCTGCGGCGGAGTTCCCCTCCCGAGCCGAAAAACAGCTGAAACGGAAAAAATCGCCTCTTTCCCCCGCTGCATCGATTTTGCGGCCAGATAGCCGCGCGGGAAAACAACTCCCGCTTACGCATGAATCGGCCGAATGATATCGAGAATTTCCGCCTCCCAAAAGGACAAGGATCCGGGGGGTCAAATCCGCAACGCTGCCGCGGCTGCGCGCCAGCAGCCGGGGATTCTCGCCCCTGATGAGATCGGTTCGCTTGATCCTCCAAAGCTCGAAAGTTCACGGAAAATTAACAGGCATGAAACACAGACGCAACGAACGACCTTTAAGTTAACGGTGATTTGATTGGTTCCGCTTATCCCTTTGGGATCTGGCGCCGCAGAGAAATCATTTACAAGGAGAAAAAATGAGAATAAGCATGGAAACATGGTGGAAGCGAAGTTGCCGCTGTATTGCAAAGAAGTGGATCATCTCCAACGCCCTCGTCGTCAGCCTGGCCGGAGGGCCGGCACTGTTGGCTCAATCCACTGGAGACTCCTCGCCGCAGCTGAAGGAAATGATCGAAAAACAGCAGAAGGCCATGGAGGAGCTCCGGGAAAAGATGGCGCAACAGCAGAGTATGCTGGAGGCCCTGCAAAAAGAGCAGGAAGCCATAGCTAAGAAAGAGGCGGAAGCCAAAGCCGTCGCGGCCAAACCGGCGGAGAAGAAGGAAGAAAAACCCGTCGCATCCGCGCTTAGCGTGGCCGGATTCAAGTTCAGCGGCGATATGCGGCTGCGTCTCGACGCGATTGAACGGTCCGCCACCAGTGTTCTCGGGGCATCCCACAATGTGCGCGGGCGCTATCGTCTTCGCTTTAATACGGACAAGGACATTAATTCCCAGCTGAACTTTCATTTTCAACTAGCCACGGGACCTCTAAACAACCACCTGACGACCAACGCGGACTTCACCTCCATGTCCCTGCGCAATCCCATTGCTATTTCCGAAGCTTTCGTGGACTTCCACCCGGGCAAGGATGTCTCGTTGCGCGGCGGCAAAATGGAGGAGGTCTTTGCCGACAACTCCCGGTTCATTTTTGATGACGATATTCGCTTCACCGGGACGCACGAAAAGTTCCGCATCCCCTTCAACGACAAGAGCAGCCTGGAATTCCGGGCCGGCCAATACCTCCTGAGCAATCCCGGAGTAGCTATTGTGGCGCCGGGCAGCATTTGGGCCAATGCCGGTTTTGTCGTCGGTACCCAGATGCGCAGCGCGGCGATGTTCGATCAGGGAATGGTATTTAAATTAACTCAGGAAAAGGTAGTTCACACCGTTACCTTGAACATGGACCTTTTCCACCAGCCTAACCAGATTGCCTTGGCTTCCATTACCGATGGGGGAACCGCCCTTTTGAATTCCGGCTTGGGAGTGGTCCTTACCAGTGCGCTGCCCGGAGCCGGGAACGGGATAACCACCAAGGGTGGAGGCAAGTATTGGGCGAGCCATTTTCAAGTGGCCCACTTCGCTTATGACCTGCAAACCCCCGTGGGGAAATTGGGAAGCCACGACATGCCGCTTAATCTGAATGTTCAAGCCTCCAAGAACGTAGGAACCTCTTTGTACCAGTATGCCTGGCAAGCTGGCGCCAGCCTGGGCAAGGTCACCAAACTGGGAGATCCACGCATCAGTTACCTTTACGCTTACAAAGATGCCAACTCCATGATCAGCCAGTTTACGGATGACGATCTGGGCACCGGCAGCGGCGTGAACATCAAAGCCCACCTCATTCGCTTGGATCTTGGGTTGTCGAAAGCTGTGACGTGGGGGAACCTTTTCTTCATTCAGGATCCCATTCGCGGGAACAATCCCCTCAAATCGTTTTATGTTCCCTACCCGATGGGCTCGGGCACCAGCTATCGATTCATGACCCAGCTGGAGTTCAAGTTCTGAGTTGAAATCAAGGGCGGTCCTGCCGCTTCGAGCTTGCGGTCAAACCAAAAGCACGAAGCGCCAGCGAGTGATCAGGGCGGCGGCGCTTGAATTGGAGCGGCCAGGATTATCGGGGATTTTGTAGCTGAGTTTTGCCTTGCCATTTTAACCTTTCAAATTAAGGAGAATTCAATGAAGACCGTACGAAGTGTGTTGACGGCGCTTTT
>CAWDMN010000094.1:0-25589 GCA_963803155.1 uncultured Acidobacteriota bacterium | reverse complement strand
ATCGATTATTTTTATCGGGAGCCCAAGCCCTTCTTCCCGCAGACAGCTTTCCACCTGCCGCCGAATGGCGGGCGAAGCGACTGGAAGCAGGAACTGAACGGTATGAGTCCAGGAAAGGCGGCGGGCAAAATGAAGCATCACGGGCAAATGGTAATGAATTTCCTTGCTCCGGCTGCCGGGAAGAAGACAAAGCAACGTGCTATCCACCGGCAGTAGGTTCTTTTGCCTAAAATCCTCTCGAGAACAGGTTTGCTTAATCCGATCGACGAGCGGATGACCGACATAATCCACTTCTACACTGAACCGCGAATAGAATTCTTTCTCAAAAGGCAGAATAACGATCATCCGCTCCACATATTGCTGAATTTGCCGGACTCTTTGGGTTCGCCAAGCCCAGATCTGCGGACTGATGAAGTAGACGACGCGAATCCCCATCGCTTTTAAATGCCGGGCCAGGCGGAGATTGAAATCGGGAAAATCAATGAGGATGGCCAACGTGGGCCTGCGCCGGGCCGATTCTTCGCGGATCCGTTTTAACGCTTGGAAAAAATGCCAAAGATGGGCAGCCGCTTCAAAGGGGCCCAGGACCGCGAGCTGATGAATGTCTACCAGTGTTTCCACTCCGGCTTCCCGCATTCGAGTGCCCCCGCACCCATAAAAGGCCCAGGACCGCCCGGGCTCCATTTGCCGAAGCGCTGTAGTTAGTTCCGCTCCGTACATTTCTCCCGAAGCTTCACCCGCAACAATCAAAATGGAAGACGTGGATGGATTTTCCGATGAATTCACTATGAAACCTTGTCGGCAAAATTCTCTTCACTGGCCCGCATGATTTGACGGTAGAGATATTCACCATGCAACTCGAAATCAGGTCAATACAACGGTTTTTCCCCAGGAGGCCGGGTTTTCCACCTACGATGCACCCAAAGCCACTGGTCGGGATATTTTCTAACGATCTCTTCCAGAATTTGGTTGAACCTTTGAGTATTCGAGGCTATGTCTGCCTGAAAATCACCCGTACGACGAACCTCTACGGGAACCTCAAACCGGAGCCGGTGCTTATTAAGTTTCCGGTCCCAAACAAGAAATCCGGGAAGAACCAGGGCCCCCGTCCGCAACGCCAACGTAGCCAAACTCGAAGTGGTGCAGGCAGGGATTCCGAAAAAATTGACAAAGATGCCATCATCCAGAGTAGTGTTTTGGTCAATCAGGATGCCGAGTGCTCCGTTACTTTTTAGCACCCGGACAATTTCACGAACTGCATTTTTCTTGCTAATCACCTGGTTTCCGCATTGTGTTCGATATCGATTCACCAGTTGATCCACCAGGGGATTGTCGATGGGGCGGACGAGAAACTTCAGAGGATGGCCATACAATGCGTGGGCTACGGGACAAAGCTCCCAGGATCCAAAATGCGCGGTCAGGAAAAGAACTCCCTTGCCTTGCTCTTTGGCTTCCAGAAAATTTTCAAAGCCATCATAAATTACATGCTGGGGAATATTTTCCGGAGTCAGCTTGGGAATTTGGGAAAACGCTCCCAGCAGACGGGCGAGATTGGCGTACACACCCCGAAGCACCCGCCTTCTCCAGGCCAAACTGGAATCGGGGAACGCGAGAGAGAGGTTGAGCAAAACCGTTCGCCTGAGTTTTGCATGAAATAAATAAATGAGGAGCGTCAATAGGCGCGAGACAAAGAGAGATGTCCCCCAAGAGAGAACGCCTAGCAAGCGCATCAATCCTACCACCGGATAATATTCCAGCTTGCTCTTGAGGCGGAGATGTTTTTGAGTCCTGTGAGAAATAGCCCGTCTCCTTGAAAAAGCCCTGAAACTGAAAGCCCTTTAAAGCGGCGGCCTTTTCCTCGAGAAAAATATCATCTCCCCTTTTCCCCTGTCAAACTGCACATATTCAAGAAGTGCAAAAAAAAGTGGCCTACAGAAGAATGCAATCATGAAGCGGTTCAGGAGTGCGCAGTTGCGTCCCTTTTGTCATGGCGCAACTGGCGGCAATGCTTGAGAATTATCCATTGACCAGAACAGCGGAGAGTGGCCGGTCGCGGAAAAAATGTTCTCACAACCGAAACACGTTCGAGCCGATTTGGCAAAGAATCCTTAGCCAGGCCAGATTGCTCTTTCCCTCCCGATCCGCTGAAAGCTATTCCTCCAGGGTGCTCAAATCTTTCGGTTCCTCGCCCATGGCGCGAGCTTTGAGTACACGGCGCATAATTTTGCCGCTGCGAGTTTTGGGCAATGAATCCACAAACTCAATATGCTCCGGTTTGGCGATGGGGCCCATTTCATGAGCGACATGCTGCCGCAATTCTTCAGCCAATTTGTCCCCTCCTTCCTGGCCGGCTCGCAGGATCACATAAGCATAAATTGCATGCCCCTTGACTTCATGAGGAAGGCCTATTGCCGCAGCTTCCGCGACCGCATGATGGCTCACCAGAGCGCTCTCAATTTCAGCCGTACCCAACCGATAACCGGACACTTTGAGCACATCATCGACCCGCCCAATCACCCAATAATAACCATCCTCATCCAGGCGCGCCGAATCCCCCGTCAAATAATATCCCGGGAATTTGCTCCAGTACTGGTTCACGAAACGATCGGGATCCTTGTAGATGGTGCGCATGAAGGAAGGAGGAGGAGTCTTAATGACCAAATATCCTTCTTCATTGGTCGCGACCGGTTCGCCGTGTTCATTGAGGATATTCATTTCCACACCTGGAAAAGGCCGGGTTGCTGAACCAGGTTTCAGCGGGACACATGGCATTGGAGTGATCATGAACATGCCGGTCTCGGTTTGCCACCAGGTATCCATGATGGGACACCGCTCTTTGCCAATGACCTTGTAATACCAGCGCCAGGCTTCCGGGTTGATGGGTTCTCCCACGGAACCCAACAATCGCAGAGAACTCAAATCGTGGCGATTGGGCCAGGCTTCGCCGAAACGCATCAGCCCGCGGATGGCGGTGGGGGCGGTATAGAGAATGTTGATCCCAAATTTCTCAATCATCTGCCACCAGCGATTCGGGTAGGGATATGTCGGCGCCCCTTCGTACATGAACTGCGTAATTCCATTTAATAGCGGGCCATAGACAATGTAGCTGTGGCCGGTAATCCAACCCGGATCCGCGGCACACCAGTAACGATCCTCCTCCCGCACATCAAAGGTATATTTTAGACTCGAGTAAATCCCCACCATATATCCGCCATGAGTGTGAAGGATGGCCTTGGGCTTCCCAGTCGTCCCTGAGGTGTAAAGGAGAAAGAGCGGATCTTCGGCATCCATGACTTCGACGGGACAATTGGAAGAAGCGATGGGCAATGCCATGAGTTCGTGGTACCACATGTCCCTTCCAGATTCCATATTGACTGCCTGCCCCGTCCGGCGGACCACCAGGACGCTTTCCACGGTAGCCGCCCTCTGTAGGGCCTCATCCGCAATGCTTTTCAGCGGGATGTGCTTGCCACGCTGCCAAGCGCCGTCCGATACGATTAAAACCTTGGACTGGCTGTCTTCCAACCGCTCGTGCAAGGCCTCAACCGTAAAGCCGCCATAAACCACGGAGTGGATGGCGCCAATCCGGGCGCAGGCCAGCATGCCGATGATTAGCTCGGGGATGCGCCCCATATAAAGCGTGACCCGATCCCCCTTCTTGACGCCCAGGCTCTTCAATACATTCGCGAATTTGGCGGTTTCACGCCGCAAGGCAAAATAGGAGAAGGAGCGTAACTCTCCGCTCTCCGATTCCCACATCAGCGCCAGCTTGTTGCGCCGGAAAGTGGTGGTGTGGCGATCCAGACAGCTGTAACAGATGTTGGTCTTGCCCCCCACAAACCATTTAAAAAATGGACGATCGGAATCATCATAAACTTTCTGCCATGGCTCAAACCAGTGAAGCTCGGAAGCTTCACGCGCCCAGAATGCTTCAGGATCGCGGGCAGCAGCAGCGTTCATGGCTTCCCAGTCCAAAACCTGCACTCCCGCAAGCGACTCGGCGCTGGGATAATAGACCTCGCCCATCAGGGGTTTTTCATTCATATAATATTCTCCTTGAGTGATCCGGATGAAAGGCCAGATTTATTATTCCACAGCCCACCAAAAGTGCAAAAAAACGCAGGGAGAATCTGCCGTTTCTTGCGGCTCCTCAAAAAATAGCGATAAGTAATTGAACAATCATGAGCGGCATCATTCAAGCCAACAGCGCCTACAGGTTGGGCGCTTTCACCAAAAGCGCCGCCTGCGCCAGCTTTGCTTTGCGCAGGCGGACGGCTCGGCGAGCCGTCCCTACCGATCAAAGCCGATCTTCATCCTCTAATTGTGCCAGCCACGCTGGCATGAGCGGCTCCTCAAAAAATCGCGGTGCCAAAGACCTCACAGGTCTCCAAGACTTGTGGGGTCTGGAGATTTTCATTGTCTTGTCGAGCCAGCCGAGCTGGCATGGGCATCTCCTGAAAGAATCCCCTCCGACGGAAGGGGCGCCGCCATCGGCGGTGGGGATGGGTTCCAAGGTGAGAAAGCTTTTCTGAATTGGATCCACCCCATCCGTCCATTGACGGATTTCCCCTCCGTTGGAGGGGATTTTTCATCCTCTTGTTGTGTCAGCCTCTTTAGCATGTTTGACTCCACTGCTGATCCATTTGGATTGCGGAAAGAATAATCGACTTTGATATAATTCTCTCCATCAATTATTGATGAAATCTCAAGGGGGCTTCCCCTGATGAATGGATGCCGACCCAAATTGAAGATGGAGCGCACATCTATGGAAAACTGGTTGGATTTATGCGCGGTTGTCCTTCTGGCTTATGTGTGGGTTCTTTTGTACATGAAATGGGATTTTCTTCCTTCAAAAATTCCCACTCATTTTGGAGCTCTGGGAAAACCAGACAACTGGGGAGGCAAATCCTCACTTTGGATGTCGCCCTTGATCGGCTCAGCTTTGGCTACCTTGCTGGCGGTGGTCCGCCATTTCCCTCACTTCGCCAACTTTCCCTGCGAATCACCAGCGACAATGCGGCCATACAATACCGTATTATCCGTTCCATGCTCTCCTGGCTGCAATTGGAGCTCGTGTGGATTTTTGCCTACTTGGAATGGGGCACCCTTCAAGTGGCCAGGGGGAAGACGAATGGACTTAATCCCGCCTTTTTGATGCTTATGCTTATCGCAATTTTCGGAACCGTCGCCTATTACCTGATTAAAGGCTATCAATCAAAATAGTTCCCCTAAAAAAAGCCGCTGTTCCGGAATTGCTCTCATTAGGCGGAATCTCTCTCGGCAAAAGGGGCGGGTTCTGGGTGGACCAGAATATCCGCAAAAGGATAGTGGCTTTGCAGGTGCCGCTCAATTTGCTCCGTCAGCAAGTGCGCGGCCGAAAGTGTAGTATTGCCATCCATCAGGACATGGATATCGATGAAATATTGGGGGCCTGAGGCCCGAATTCGAACACTGTGACAATTCAGCACTCCGGGAATCTCTTGGGCCAACGCAATGATTTTTTCCGCCATCCCTGCCGGGGCGGCATCCAGCAAGGCCGCAATGGTGCGTTTCCCCAATTGAAGGCTCACACCCACTACGATCAGTGCCACCACCAGCGCGGTCACGGCGTCCAATTGTTTTAAAAAACTGTGTTGCGGAAAATATTCGCAAAGCTTGACACCCCCCAGACCCAAAATCACCACCGCGGAACTCCAGATGTCGGTGCTGAAATGCAGTGCGTCTGCTTCGAGTGCCTGGCTATGATGCTTTCGAGCAACCCGGTATAACATGCGGGAACGGGAGATATCCACCACGATAGACATTGCCATGACAACGAACGACCAGAAATTCACTTCGACTTCCACGGCTTTGAAAAAGAGCCGATGAACAGCCTCGTAGACAATCCAAATGCAGGTAAGCAGCAACAACAGAGTCTCAAAAAGCGCGGAAATATTTTCCACTTTGCCATGCCCATAAAGATGTTCCCGGTCCGCGGGGCGGCCAGAAATGCGCACCGCCCAGTAAGTCATCAGGGCGGCTACCATATCCAAACCGGAATGGGCAGCTTCCGCCAATATGCCCAGACTGCCCGTGAGAAAGCCCACCACCAACTTGGAGCCGGTCAACAAAACCGCGGCAAATACTGAATTCCTGGCCACCCGCTGCTTTTCCAAATCAGCTATTGCGAACGTAGTTATATTTGTAGAGCTTCCCATTTCACTACCTCAAAAAAGACCAACTCCCTCTGGGAGCACCTCAATCAACAAAATGCGCGTTTCCCCGGAAAAATTCCAGGAGTATGACTGGACATGATTGGCATGAGTGGGAAATTCCTGCTTGACGCGGTACCTCAAAACAAATTCGTCGCCTCTCCATTGAGGCGTGATTACGAATCCAGTCGGTGGCTCGATGAAATATTGAGAAAAACACCGGACTGCCGGAGTGGCCTTGGTTTTTACTGGTGGCTCCGCGAAACAGATTTTAATCATTCCTTTCTGGTCGAGCGGAGATCCCTGATTGCGTGTCAAGGCCGGGTCACCGACAGGTTATCGAATAGGTTCCGGTCATAAGTGGATGCCAGGAAAGCCATGCCGGAGCGCCCCGAGTTTTCTTCAATGCTGGCCAGTTCTTGGCCGTCCAGAAAACCCTGGATCCGGGCTCCTTTCATAACCAGACGCAAGTTGTGCCAACGCCCGGCATCGAGCGATTCCAATTTGCCAGTGGCAAGTGTCTGCAGCTGCCAATTGAGACGCCACAAACCGTCGCGGCTCAAGATGAGGCGGTACCCGAGGTTGTCCCGGTGGGCATATCGGCCGCCAATCTCCACATCCCCCCCGGCCATCCAAACATCAGCGGATACGGCATAATCGGTCCAATCCTTGTCGCCGAACAGCGTGTGGGGTTTGAGCAGTTTGTTGTCATACCAAAGGATTCCCTCCTGCGGGACAATCTGCGCGAGGCCATGTCCGCCCCCGGGCCGGTCCACGACTTCGAAAGTACCTTTTTGATCCGACAGGTAAAGCGGAGTCTCTCCTGCCCGGCAACTTTCAAAATTGTCCTGATAAGGAAAGGGAAAAGGAGCCTTTGCCGGCGGTTTGGGATGGCGTCCTTTTTTTTGTCCTGTGGTAGTGGTGAAGGAATAGATCGAGTTTGCTTCGAGATGAAGGCTGAATTTGCCGTTCTGCGCCGTGAGTCCCGCTTGCTGAATGAATTGCTCCCGCGCATCGGATTTCCAGACATGGACACGTCCGGTTTTGAGTCCGCCGCGCACCGACACGGAAATATCCGTGGCATCGCCCGTGACGACAATCAAACTCCAATCGTCCGTGGCGAGGTTGTGCAGGGCCACATGCGATCCGCGCCATGTTTTCGGATCGATCTGTCCACAAGCCCCGTCCAGGTAATGCCAACCCGGCTCGGCAAATTGAGTAGTATGGGCAATGGCCCAAACCGCGGGCCAGACTTCATAATGGCCGCTCCAGGGCTGATCGGCCTGCATGGCCCCGGTATCGCCCCAAACGATATGAGTCATAGATCGAGTCGATGGGACACCAGATTTCAAACTTGGTGATGCGGTCTCGAGTGTAGAGTTTATTCATCAGCCGTCCTACATAAAGTGCCCCTTTGTCGCCCCACTGCCCTCCGGATTGGCTCCACTCTTCGCTGGCCCAGAGCGGCTTGCCTGATTGCTTGGCTTTCACCGTCGTATCACGATGGGCAACCTGGTCTATTTGCCAGGGCTCGCGGCCATCCACGTAATGATACCCGACAGCTTGTATCGATGCGATTCAGTTCAGGATCCTTTTCCAGCTGATCGAAAATCTGCCAGTACTCGCTGTCATCGTCAGGGGCCTGGAGCTTCACATCTTTGAATCCATGCGCGGTCCAGAACGGGTCTCAACGAGTCCTTTAATCCAATTGACATCCGTGCCCTGCTCATTCTGCGCGCCCGCGACCCAGTTCAAATCCAGACCATATTTTTTCTTCGCCACCTCTAAAGAAGGCGGCAAACCAATCCGCCGAATCCTGCGAAAAGCGGTCGGAAATCCAGCGCGGATAAGTCCAGGGAAGACAGTCAAGGATGATCCCAGGATTGCGGCGGCGAGCCTCGGCCATGAGCCAAAACTCGTAGCCGCGCGCTTTTGGATTCCGCAACTCGTCCCGCGTCAGTACGTGCGTAGGTTCGCTGCCGCAGGTGGAATTCTCGCCGCCTCCGATCTCCACCTTCAAGTGCTGAAAACCAGCTCCAAACTTTGGCTTGAAGAGATAATCGAGTATTTCACTTCGCTGTTTATCAGGATAGTCGGGAAGCAGCCGCGTGGAAGCCCCGGCACTTACTGCTCCAATTCCTTCAAATATCCTCCCGCTGTCTTTCCCATCCAGTGTGATGGAGGTTTGGGAATACGAAGGGACAAATACCAACATCATCAGGACGCCACTAGTAAGAAGAGGGCTGATCTTCATTTATATTTCCTTTCAATTGATCGAATCGATTCTTTTACCAGATGATGGC
This sequence comes from uncultured Acidobacteriota bacterium, assembly GCA_963803155.1. Classification (GTDB taxonomy): domain Bacteria; phylum Acidobacteriota; class Terriglobia; order Versatilivoradales; family Versatilivoraceae; genus CAWDMN01. The sequence continues at coordinate 17,095 of CAWDMN010000094.1, read as the reverse complement.
TTAAAAGGGAAATCACAAAAGATTATTAAGGCAGCGGATATACGGAAAACTCATCGAACTGAATCTTCTGCCAGCCAGCCACGCCAATCCCCGCGAGGCCCCGGGCACAGGAGGCGTCTCGTACAATGGCCAGATTTTTCCGATTGATCCGGGGCTGAATTAGATCGCCCCGGAATTCGAGGCTCATCTTATGCCATGCGCCTGTCGGGAGGGTTACTTTGCCGGAAGCCAACAGTTGACGGTTCCCTTTGGTGAGCTTCCACTCCCCGTCGCTCCTTAAATGAAGTTGATATCCCACAATCTCTCCGCTTTGTTGTTCCTGCTTGCCGACCCTTCCGAGAAGAATCGCCTCCGCGGGCGTCGGAAAGAACACTTCCGCGTCCACTCGATAATTTATCCAATTGGCATCTCCGATCAGGGAAACGGGCAGGGTCTCCGCGGCATAATGCCAATGAATGGGAGACTGGCCCACCACCTGTTCATAGCAAAGGCCTGTCCGGGCGCCCTGGCATTTCTGTACTTCGAAAGCGCCCGTGGTATCGGAAAAAAAGCGAGCCTGTTTCGCCGCGGAGTATGATTCGAAATTCTCCCGGTAAGGCAGAGGGAAATGCTTTGGCGCCGGAGATTGAGATTCTCCTTTCTTCTGACCCACAGTCGTGGTGAGAGAATAAATGCTTTCCGGCTCCAGAATCACTGATAGCTCCCCTTGCCGAGGCGAAACCGATTGAATTCTTTGAAAGGCTGCCTTTGCGTCGGTTCTCCAAATGTGGATTACTCGATCGGCAGGTTGCCCTCGCATGGAAAGCTGGAGAGACTGTGGCTCGCGGGCATCGGCGGTTTCTATGATCAAGCTGAAATCTTTCTGCCCGGGAGAAATCAAGGTGACGTAGCTTCCCTTCCCTGGCAGGAAGCCACAGGCTGGCTCAAGATATTTCCAACCCGCCGAAGCGAATTGCGTCGTGTGGGCGGTCGCCCAGATGGCCGGCTGAACTTCAAAATGCCCGCTCCACGGAGTGTTGGCCCGCATCAATCCGGAGCCGGGCAAAGGAAAGAGATCGTAATATGAGGTCACCGGACTCCAGATTTCAGTCTTGGTCATCTTTCCCAGCAGAAAGTTCCGGTTATAAGTCTTGGCCAAAAAAAGCGCCCCTTGCCAATCGCCACGCCAGGGTCCATCTTCGCTCGACCAAACCGGCTTGTCGAATCCCGCCAAATTCACCGCCTTGTCAAATTGGTCGTGCATTCTGGCCACGGTGCTATTTTCGACGTCCTTGCCCGGATAATGAATAGCCACAACGTCCACGGCCTGGGTGAGTTCCGCATCTTGCCGCATGGCTTCCATGATGTCCCAATTATTGACTTGATCGGCGGCTGCCAGTTTGGTGGCCAGCCCCCGTTCTACGATGGCCTTTTTAAGCTTTTTTATCCATTCCTTGTCATATCCAGTTTCATTCCAGATGCCAACATAATCTATTTCAAGTTTGTGAATCCGCCTCGCCCCCTCCAGGAAACGCAGGATATATTCAATATTGTCCGCCGAGAAGAACTGCCCATCGCCGATCCAACCCGGTGCGCCCCATTCCAGCGCATCGAGCAGGATTTCCGGATTGCGTTTCTTTGCCTCTTTCATCAGCCACCACTCATAACCACGCTGATAGTCTTCATCCAGGCGCGTATGCATGTGGCTGGGCTCGGATCCATCCGTGGAATCGACATCTCCGCCGATTTCCACCTTCAAATGTTGGAGCGAGGCTCCCCACTTGGGTTTGAAAAGAATATCGAGGATCTTGCCGCGGTAAGGCTCGGGATAATCGATCAATAGGCGGGAAGAGGCGCCGGCGCTGACTACACCGATCCCCTCAAATGTTCGGCCAGCTGACGCCTGGCTAGCATCGATGACAATTTTCGCCGTCTGTCCCTCTCCATAAAGAAGAGCAATTCGGCCAACCCAAAGCATCGTGAAAAGAATCCAGCAAATTCGTCTACGCTGAGACAACATGAGCGGCTCCTCAGAAAATCAAAATTGGACATAGGTGGAGCGGGCACATGTGACCGCTGTCACGGGTGCCCGCTGACTGAACAGACGAGGCTGGCCAAGCGACGCGCGAAGGGTGACTTCGTCACACTCGCGCGTCCCACCTGGTTTTATCATCGTGTGCTGACGGCTAATCCCCCATTCCCTTCTCTCTCTACGGGGGAGATCCACCATTCTCAGATTTTGAATTTTTTGTTCCGACGGTCCCACTCCAGATGCATTCCCTCCTGCCGTAACCAATCCTGGATCTTCTGCAGTGCCGCATGATTTTGACTGACAGGCAAATCCGGATGGTACCCGAATTTTCGCCCGGATTTAGCCTCCAGCAATTCATTGGCCTGCTGGCGGGCAAAGGCAGCTTCAGCATCTTTTAATATGTTGAACAGCGTGTCGAATCCTTCCGTGTCCCCCATGGAGAGTTCAGCTTTGGCGATGCTGAGTTTCATAAAATCGTCAAAGTTCCCCTCATCAGCATGGTGTAACGCCGGAATCGCCCTGGGATCCTGCTGCTTTGCCAAGGCTTCCACGGTTGCTTCGATCACCTGCTCGGATTTGGTCCGCAGCAGCAAATCGGTTAGAGCCGGAACGATGCGGGAATCATGCAGATCCCCCAAATGCGTGATGGCATCCAGTTGATTGGATTCAACTGGCTGTTTCAGTTCCTCCAAAAATTGATCGACGGGAGCCAATTGAGAAATCGCCGCCCCCTCTACTTCCTGTTTCTTGAAATAGGACAGGCTGGAAAAAAAACCGATGACAAAAAGCACAAGAATGGCGACATTTCCAAGCGCTCTTAATTTCAACCGGGCATGCCGAAAATAATAAATAATGCCGGAGAACACCAGGAAAATTCCCAAGGTCACCACTACGGCGGGACCGGTGGGGTAATCGGAGTGGAACGACCAGAGAATGCCGAGCGTGCTGGCCACAATGGCGACAAGCCATCCCGCCAACAGTTTTCCCCGTACGGAATCGCTCCACATCTGGGCAATGACCGCGGGTACCACCAGGTAGGAGAACACCAGCAAGACCCCCACGATGGCAACGGATTTTACGATCACAACTCCAAACGACATGTAAAACAGGACATCCCAAAATCGAATGTTGATTCCACGGGCTTCCGCCCCCTCTGGGTCCAGGGAAATGGCCAGGAATTGACGGCGAAAAATCAGGTGAAAGAGGCCGATCCCCCCATACAACAGGATCATGGTTTTCACCGCTGGCATAGAGACTAACAATAAATCTCCCACCAACATGTGCTTCAGCTCTTCTCCGCCAGTGGCCGATTTCGAGAGAATCAAAATCGCCCCGGCCGAAGCCGCAGCGTAAATAATCCCAATGAAGGCTTCCTGCGGAACCTTCTCTTTGCGCATCCGAGCGATGGAGAAGGCAATCGCCCCCACAAAAGTAAAAGCGAGCGAGAACAGCGAAACCGGGAATGAATCGCCCATCGGATCGTAGCCCAGGGTCAGCGCATAAGTGGCTCCCAAAGCCGCAATTTGGGCCAACGCTAAATCGACAAAAATCACTTTCCGCGCAATCACATGAATCCCCAAATAGACATGATTGATCGAAAGTACCAGACAGGCTAAAAAAGGAATGAGCATCCATTGGAGTTCGAGCAAGGCGGGCATAAATTATTCCTCTCCTGAATCAAATGCTGCAGCAATAGAATTGCGTTTGAGGATTCAATATAAAGATGCCGGCGGTAGATTCTTCTCTACAGACGCCGTTGAGTCCGCTTTTTTTACCATTCGCAAAATAATCAAATTCGCGAAGCGCCACCACTTTACGCCACGTTTGCGAGGGGGCTGGGCGCTTCCCACTCAACCCGAAGAGTATCATGCCAACGCAAACCCAAAGATATGGACACTCCAGCAACCGCGGCTCCAGTCTGTTTCGGGGGAAATCCAGACTACCCACCTTATTTCACCTCGCCTGCAAAGCTGCCGTCATTTTGGCAATCAAGCGATTGAGCAGATCGAAATAATTCTTGATCCCCGGTTCTCCTTCCACCTGGTTGGGGAGAAGCGCCACTTTGGCTCCCGTCTGTTGTGCAACTCGGTTGGGCAGAGACGGATCATAAAAATTATCCACCAGGATCAAGGGGACTTTCTCCGCCCTGATTCTTTCCGTAACCTGGCGGATATGTTGCGGGCCGGGCGGGATTCCAGGCCGCTCCTCGATGGTCCCCAGCAATTGCAATCCAAACAGCCTTGCGAAATATGCCCAGACTTTGTGAAACTCGTAGGCCTTGATTCCCCACAGGGGCTGAGAGGCTTTCAGCCATCCTCCCGCCTTGTTCAATAGCGGCTGTCCGCCCAGTTGGTTGTTCTGCAAAAAAGGGATGAGCTGGCCGCTCCAGGCTAAGCGCGTCAGTTTCTGATCTCCCAAAAGTCTCAGCAAATCCGGACCAAACAGCGCTTCATCGATTCTCTTATAAAAATCAGTCTTACGCGATTCATAATAAGCGGCTCCCGCCGGATCCACATTTTTCAAGGCTTCGCAGATATTGCCAGCCTCCACTTTGGCCAGCAATGGATCCAGCCAGATATGGGGGTTCCCTTGAGGATGGATATCTCCCATCTCACGAGAAACCACCGAAGGGACTTCCAGAGCCGAGACCCCATTGCCGGCGACAATTCTTCCCGGCGTGCCGGTGAAGATTCTGGAATTGCCCGAACCATTGACCACCTCGTTGGCCCATAGTTCCAGTGAAAATCCATTTTCGATGAACAGGTCGGCTTCCCGCGTCCTTTGCATCAAGACTGGAGTGGGGGTGACGAAGTGTGGGTCCTGGTCGCCTTTTGCCAAGGCAATCGCCTCCACTCGGTCTCCACCCACTTCTTCGGCCAGCGACTTCAAGGTGGGCAAAGTGCAGACTACCTGGACTTTGCCTTTGGAGGCGGCTTCGAACGGCAACATAAGCAGTAACGGCAAACTTGCACTACACAACATTCTGATGTATTTCATCACACGATCCTCCCAATCTTTGTGACACTACAAGACCCCCTATTTGTTCACCCAGAACGGCTCGGGCGGATGGGATCCAAAAATCCAGTTCAATTCCAAATAGACTGAGTTGCGTCCATTCTCCGTAACTAGATCGCTCCAACGATGTTCAAAATTAATGCGAAAACGGAGAAATTCACTCAAGTAGTAAGAAAAGTACGGAGTCAAACTCCGTCGGTTGAGAGATGGATTATACAAAGTGCCCGTCTGATCCCAGCGCACGCCAGCATATTTTCGACTGTCAAATTGCCATTGGCCGAATAGAGTGTATCCTTTTGGTTTGCCTTGCCCGGGCAAAATCCCCTGCAAGCTGATGGCCCGCGCCACTTCGGGTGATTCCAAAGATTCAGGATGAGTTTGAGGAGAAAACATGACCTCGCTGCCGAATAAGAAGGATTTGTACTCGCCCAGGCGTAGCGGCTTCCATCGGTACATCATATCGATTCCATAAAGATTAACCGCGGGCAAAGCCGCTCGAGACGGGCGAAAGTAACCGGACCAGCCTAATTCCACGTTGTGCGAATCCTTGAAGGTGCGGAACCAGCGAAGATGTCCCAAGTAGGAAACTCGACTCTGCGAAGCGGGTGAAATAGCAATATCTCCCCCCGTCAACACCTCCATTGTCGCATCAAGGCTGGAATTGCGATCCCAAGGAGTCGGAAGAAATATGTTCCCGGAAATTCCGTTCTGGTTGAAGCCCTCTTCCCCGAGGAATTCCTGGATGGGCAAGGGGCGGTACGATTGTGGAAGATCATGGGTGTGCAGAATATTGAATTTGCCAAAGGCCGGACGGAACCGTCCCACCTTCAACTTGAGGCCTAGCGGTGGCCGATCCAAAAAAGGCAGCTTCTTCAGATTGAAATATCCTTCTTCAATGTCGACGGAATAACGTCCCGGAGTCCCCGCTTCGAAGGAGGCAATCAATACTCCATCCGCGTAGGGATCAATGGGTACGCGCATATCCAACTCCGCTTCTCGCAGGTTCATCTTATTGTCGACGCGTTCAAGATCTCCGTTGAAGACCTTCTGATTATCGATGCGGCCGATGAAATTCCCAACAGCGGAAATGGCGGGATTAAGCGCTCCCGGGATGACCTGCACAGCTGGCTTGGCCGCGGGCGCCGCAGCCTGAAGAGCCAGTTCCGCATCGGCCGGAGAGGCTTGCAGGGTCTGAATTTGCAGCTGTTCGACTTGGGATTCCAGGGCTTTGATTCTCTTCTCATAATCCGCTTTCAAACTCTCAATTTGGCTCTTCAATTCCTGCAATAAAATGGCGGAAGCCTGTTGGGAAGCAGATGAGGATCCAACAGACGGCTTCCCACTCGGCTGAGTTTCCTGATTGGGAATAGTCCCTTGCGCCATGGTATATCCCGCCCCGAAGGCCATTCCCAACAGCAGGATAAAAACACTCCTCGTTCCCCTCCAAACGTTTTTCATAATCCCTCCCAACATCCGTTCCCGCCCTGCACGCGGGATCTTGCACCTTTCTCATGCAAACTTTGGTGCATAAAATCAATATAACATGGTTTAGGCTGTCGATATTGCCGATCGCCACAGGCAGCTCCGGCATTCATGGGAAGGCCGACTGATTAGCCAGCATTTCTGAGATAAGCGGTCCTCCCAGAAAGCTCCGGTATCTGGTCACTGCCACTATATTTTTTGAGGATTCGAAGGAAAGCAGACTGGATGGAGGCGCCATGCCCTCACGGCGCGAAGCACAGAGCGGGATGGGGGAATCCCGCCTGCATTTTGCCCGTTTTCTCGAGAAATGCGGATTGGAATTATAAGCCCTTCAGTCGACAACCCGCAGTCACTGGCCTTACGCAGCATACTGGGTTTGAGAGTTAATTGTGGAAGGAAACATATGTGGATTTGTTATAGAAGCAACTCATTGTGTAATGAATCTGAATTCAGAAGATGGAGAAATAAGAACCATGTCCATTCGGCTTCATGGAGTTTGGCCTTTGTAGACTTCAGCTCCGGAATTCTGGCTGAATGGAATTATGAGGTGAAACTCAATCGATATTGCAATTGGGATTGTGGAAACATTTGGGAATCGGCAAAGTGCCCCGAACTCAAATCTTCCTAGGGGAAATACTTTTGAGGAACAAACGGCGCTCAACAAGCCATATTAATCCGCTGATATTCACATCGTTGAGCGCTCGCGTGCGCTTCGTTCTTTTCATTTGGATCTGCTGCACCGCTATGCCGCGCCAAAGCACAAAGTGTCAACGAGCAATCAACTCGGCATTCGTGCACTGTCTCGCGATTCCCATGTTTCCGCGCTCGACCTTCGCTTCGTGCCTCCCCCAGTTTCACAATGGCAGGGAGAGCCGAGTAGTCACTTATCAACCAATACTTGATACAGATTGAGAGTCGGCTGAACAAAGCAGTATAGAAGAAATGAACCCAATTACTTCAAGGCAATTGCAACAATTTTGAAGTTGGTGGAGCCTGCCTTCGAAACCTGTGAAACGTCATTTCCCAGCTCAAGTTCTTTCTTGGATGGGGTGATCACGTGACCCATCACGTTTTCCGCCGCCCAAATTTCAGAAAGGAAATAATCGTTATTGTATCGATGGAAAACTAATTTTCCACCAAACTCTTCATTCTTGGGGGTTGCCCCGACGGAGTTCACATATGCTGAATTCCCTCCATCATTATTCTGAATCAGCAGTTGCGCATTTCCAGAATTGGACTCCCGGATGGTATATTGCCCCGCCGGCAGCTTGGCGTTCTTGACATAGAAGTCAAATGGGATATTTGCGCTACAAGCATTGCGCATATTCGTTCCGGCTTGAATCACGATGCCAGCTAAAAACAGCAGTGATCCGGCCACAAGCAACGAGATGTTCTTTTTCATTTTTTTTCTCCTCAAGATTCCTCGCGGGTGAAGTGGATCCTCTGTGATGCGGATATGGAGTGCATGGGAACTCTTCTATTAAAGGAACCGCTTCTTGATGAAGCGCGCCCGCATCCTTATCACCCGGTTCACATTCCTACGCGAGGGAAATTCACTTTTCGTCATTTTTTTTTGAAAAACCTGGAGTGTCCTCAAAAATCCTGCTCATTTTCTCATACGAAATGCACACCCTTTGCATTTTTAATTAATGCAATTTACAAACCATTTAAGATCGAAGGCAGCCGAAATCAGGATGCTCTCTATTAAGCCGCACAGAAGCAACGATATGTTTTTTGGCTGGCCGACCAAACTGCCGTAATCCCACATCGGTAAAACATGGAAATGCTATCCAAAAGGCGTGTATCCCTATCCAATCGGATAGCATTTCCCTAACGTAGTAGTAAAAATTGTCTAAATCATCTGTCCCGCTTTTTGACGCACACCCTCCCATCCAACTTATAATCAGTTGAGACGGTTTATCACATTGTCGGGTCGACTACTGAATGATTCAGAAAATTGGGGTCTATCGTTCAGGGATGGAGATTAATCACGAGTGGGAAGTGTTCCTCTTCAATTTTTTAAAGTGCCTGAGAATAGCCAGGCCCAATCAAGTCCAGTCGAGCGCATTGCAGGACATATATCATTTCCCTCATCGCTGCGACTCAGTTCTGGCCAGGAAAATCCTCTTCTCACGGGAAAGTTGTTGAACGAGCTATTTTCGTCAGATCGAATCACTCATCATTTTTTATCCGTTCTAAATTTCATAGCCGCGATCAACTCGATACGAGGGTTGGAAGCCCTGGAACATCAACTCCTGGCATCATTGATGGAAGTACTTTCCGTTGACATCGGAGCCCTTCATCTCATGGGGTCAGAATTTGATGGTTCAATCGCGGAATACGGGATAAACCGGATTCAGTCCGGTGCGCCCATATGCGTGAGTGACGCCATCATCCAACAGGTCGTCCGGGAGAAAGTAGCCGTATTGAGCCGCCATGCGGGGATATCAGGCCAAACCCAGACTCTGATTTGCGTCCCCTTGGCCATTTTTGAAAGAATCGTGGGGACGGTTTATCTGGCGGTAGTAAATCGGGAGGCGCATTTTGATGAGGGACAAATCTTGTTGTTGACGGCGTTGTCAGGCATTGCCGCGGCAGCGCTGGAAAATGCCCGGCGCTTCCAGTCGCTGGAAAATGAAAACAAAAGGCTGCGCGAAGAAATGGCTCTTGCCAACGAAATCCTGGGAGCCAGCCCGCCAATACGCGCAGTATTGGAATTCATCGCCAAAGTGGCGCCCACCAATTCGACCGTATTGCTTTGCGGCGAAAGCGGGACAGGCAAAGAACTGGTGGCCCGCGCCATCCATCACAACAGTTCCCGTTCCAACCAGCCCTTCATTGCCATCAATTCCGCGGCCCTCACCGAGAGTCTTTTGGAAAGTGAATTGTTCGGACATGAGAAGGGCTCCTTTACAGGAGCTATTGCCCAAAAGCCGGGCAAACTTGAACTGGCTCATGGGGGCACGCTCTTTCTTGACGAGGTGAGCGAGCTGGCTCTCCCCCTGCAGGCCAAGCTGCTGAGGGTCTTGCAGGAGCGGACCTTTGAGCGAGTGGGTGGAACACGCACCTTGGAGGCAGATATCCGTCTGATTGCCGCCACCAACCGTGATTTGGAGGCTGCCATCCATGACGGCCTTTTTCGACAGGATCTTTTTTACCGCCTCAATGTGGTTCGGCTGACGCTTCCCCCCTTGCGCGACAGGAGAGAAGACATCGCTCTGCTGGCCCTTCATTTCGCCGCAAAATATGGCCGTATCTGCAAAAGACGGATCCAGGGACTCGCTCCGGAAGCTTTACAGTCTTTACTCAATTACGACTGGCCGGGCAACGTACGAGAACTGGAGAACGCCATTGAGAGGGCCGTTGTGTTGGGAACATCGAGTTGGATATTGCCGGAAGATTTGCCGGAAACGATCTGGGAAACTCAATCGTCTCAATCTCAGGAAATACCTCGTTTCCAGGCATCTCTCCGCCAAGAAAAGAAAGAATTGATCCACAAAGCCCTGGTCCAAGCCGGAGGGAATTACACTGAAGCGGCGAAAATTCTCGGCATCCACCCCAACTACTTGCATCGTTTGATCCGGAACCTCGACTTGAAATCAAGCTTGGAAAAGGCGATCAAGGGATTAGCACGCCCCAAATCCACCGGGACAAGTCGATAATCCCTAAAGCTCCGATCAAGGTGTCAATTCGCTCGGAAATTGACAATGCAAAAGCCGCGCTTGGGTGGAAGGAATCAGGGCGGCGAGTTGATGTGGAACTGAATCGGACATTTTGTTCGGGATGAAGCGCGGAGGTCTGAATCTGAAGCAATGATCCGAAAAGGCGCGAGGGATGTGCCGTCCAAACATAGTCATGGGCGGCAAATCATGTAGGAGTCTGAAATGAAAAATATAAATTCCCCTGGATGGATCAAAATGATCGGATTCGACGAAGCTGAAGGAGAGTTGCGGGATATTTATCTCCACATGCGCCAATACGCATCGGAACGTCCCGCGATCTATACCCCCCCGGGAGGGGAAGTTGCCAATATTATTCGTTGTCACAGCTTGGATCCAGAGGGACTTCGGCTCGCGTTTGGCATCAGCTCGCCTATTCACTGGGGACCCCGCTCATTGCCATGGATTGAGCGGGAGATGATCAATACCGTGACTTCACAAACCAATGGCTGTTTTTATTGAACGACGGCTCATGCAGAGTTTCTGCGTGCTGCTTCCCAGAATGAACCTCTGGCCTGCCAGGTGAAAACTGATTTCCGACAAGCGGGATTGTCTCCTCGCATTTACACCATGCTCACATTTGTGGAGCGGCTTGCGGCCACCCCCTGGTCGATCCAGGATGAAGAGATCTCACTGCTTCGCACGCTCAATTGGACTGAGGATGAAATCTACCACATAGTACTGGGCTCAGCTCACTTCAATTACCTCAACCGGATGGCCGACGGTTTGGGAATTGAATTAGATTATCCGTCGGACCTGCCTCAATCCGTCCTGCCTCAAACGAACCGGCTTCAAACGAATCTCCCTAAAACGAGCGCGGGAGAACTGGCAGGAACGTCCGTTCCCCCGCTTCAGCTTAATAGTGTGGAAACGGCGGATTCTGCACAGAGGAGCACAAACCAGACTGGAGAGAAGGGAGCGGCATTGAAAAATCCCTCGCCGGATGGCCCCCGCCACTTTTTTTCAGCGCTGGACAGAAACCCCGAGGTTTGTCGTCTAGCCCGTCAATGGAGAGAATTCCAGCTCAAATCAACACCAGCCCTGCACGAAATCATCCGATTGAAAATCGGGGCGCTGGTTTCAAAAATCAACTGGTGCGATTCTTGCATCGATTGGTATCATGGCAAACTTCAAGCTCTTGGAATTCTGGCTGATGTCCTCTCCATGGAAGAATATTTAGGGAAGAGAAGCACTCCGGCCGACCATTTCGTTTTATTCGATCATGCAAAGAAGCTAACCCTCTCTCCGTGGACGATCCATCAGGATTCCATCGCTCATTTACGGCAAGCGGGATTTGACGATTTGGGGATCCTGCAATTAACCATGCTGGTGGCTTATTTCAACTTTGAAAACCGGGTGGTTCTGGGATTGAGGATTTCATCCCGCCGTGAAGGTCAAGCCTGACACAACAGCCAGGAAATCCCGCAGGGACCAGCTCAATTGGGCTTCAGGTTAATCTCTGCAGCAACCCAAATAGCAAATGATATTCCAGTCCTTCCTCGCCCATTTTTCTCGAAGTATCGGAAAATTGCACATAATCATGTGCAATCTGCTCATACCCTTTGCCCATGCCTTCTCTAGTGGATTGCAAATGTTTTTTGGGGGGAGTTTTGCACAGGTTCTGTGGGAAACTGGATGGAGGTTTCTGAATAATCACTCCCATGAAACGTATATGGTCATACGCTTGCTTCTTCGCTCCACTTTTTGGGTCCTCTTGAGCCCCCTCCTGAGTCGAAGTGTGGCGGCGCCAAATTGACTGAGTGTGATTCAAAATGCCACGGGGCAAACCAGTCGCGCTGACCGGTCGATTGATGCGATAGCCGGAAGGGCGAGACTCCCGCCGAGCCCGCCTGGATTGGAAAAGCAAGGACGGGAGGCTCGCCCTCCCGCACATTTCAGCCCTTGGCACAGCCTCTATCTTGTCGCACTTTGAATTCACCTCACTCGAACGCTGACATTGACTTTTGCGCGAGAGTTGAGTATTTTTAGCGTGCTTTAAGTGGGGTTGGGATTGCCTATGATCCGATTTCCAACCAAGTATTTTCCTGAGATTACATCTGTGATTGGATGGAAGCCTCCCCAGGTCTGAACATCAATCTTTAATCTTTCGTTTTCATTTGGGATTAGATGGAAGGTAGCAATACCCTCAAAGACAATATGGAGGAGTGCGGTAGTAGAAATGCCCCATTCATTTTTGGAGTTGGATGTTTGAGATGCCCATGGATTCTTCTGTTGGCTTAGTGGTATTCATCGTTTTGCTTGCTCTGGTCTTCGATTTTGTCAACGGTTTTCATGATGCCGCCAATTCGATCGCCACAGTAGTATCGACGCGTGTTTTGACGCCCCGGTTTGCGGTTATTTGGGCTGGTTTTTTTAATTTTTTGGCTGCCTTCGGCTTTGGGACGCATGTTGCTAAAACTGTTGGCGCCGGGATGATTCATCCCCAAGCTGTTACTCTGCATGTGATATTGGCGGCGTTGATCGGCGCAGTGGCTTGGGATCTCATTACATGGTTTTTTGGGCTTCCCACCAGTTCGTCTCATGCCTTGATGGGCGGACTGGCTGGGGCTGCCATTGCCCATTTTGGCTTTGCTGCCATCAATCCCGCGGGCTGGTACAGTACTCTGCTCTTCATTATTCTATCCCCCATTATTGGGCTGGTTTTGGGCTTTTTTATGATGGTTTCGGTCATGTGGATTTTCCGGAAATCTCTGCCTGCAACCATCGACAAGTATTTCGGCAAGCTGCAGCTGCTATCGGCTGGATTGTACAGCCTTGGCCATGGCACGAATGACGCGCAAAAAACCATGGGGGTTATTGCGTTGGTGTTGGCCCTTCACAACCAGCAAAAAGTGGAACTCAAGACCTTCCATATCCCGTATTTGGTAGTCGTTGGCTGTTGCATAGCCATTGGCTTGGGGACCATGTTTGGCGGCTGGCGCATCGTAAAAACCATGGGACAAAAAGTGACAAAATTAAAACCAGTCGGTGGTTTTTGCGCGGAAACGGCGGGAGCGATCACGTTGTTGGGAACCGCCATGGCCGGAATCCCGGTAAGTACAACCCATACGATTACGGGGGCCATTATGGGAGTGGGGGCCACACGGCGTCTTTCTTCCGTCAAATGGGGAGTAGCCAACCGGATTGTCTGGGCCTGGGTTCTGACCATCCCTCTTTCAGCTTTGATTTCCTCGGTGACCTATTATTTTATGCGGATGATAGGAATGGGATGAAGGTCAGTTCCATTTAAGCTCCGCCATGGAGTTTTGGGGAATAAAATGAGAAGGGCTGTGACATCTTAGGTGATGTCACAGCCCTTTTTTTTGGATAGATATCCGCATGGGATGACAGCCAGCCCTCCCCCGAGAAACAGGGACAGCCGCATCAAGCATTCTTCACGACGATGCCCTCGATCACATTGGCCACGTCTTCACATTTATCCATCGCGGTCTCCAAGGTTTCGATCAGTTCCTTCCGCTTCATGAGATTGATGGGATCGGTCTCTGTGTCAAACAACTTTGCCAAAGCCTCATGATATATATGATCCGCCTCATCTTCCAAGCGGTTGATTTCGATGCAATAGGTCATCACTTTCTGACCATTCTGCAATTGGGACACGGCAGAGACAATCTCAGCGGAGGCGCGGAAAAGCAAATGAGCAATCTCTTTGGATCCTTCCCCGATATTTTTTATTTTGAAAAGCACTTTGCGGCGGGCAATGGCTTCGATTAAATCCATGACGTCATCGATGCTGGATGAGAGCGCATAGATGTCTTCCCGATCGATGGGAACAATGAATGTTTTATTCAGTTTGACCAGAAGGTTATGCGTCAATAGATCCCCTTTATGTTCCAAACCCTTGAGCGACTGCGCCAAGTCTACATCTTGATCGTCAGCCTTTATCATATCCAGGAGAAGCTTTGCTCCTTCATGGGCGTTCTGGGCCATCTCAATAAACATTTCAAAAAATTTTTCCTCTCGGGGAATCAATCTGAACATATTTTCCAATCTCCGGACTTCAGAATAAATTTAAAATAAATTCGGCAATCACAAACAAGAAGAAGCCAGGCATGCAAGGGATGACTTCTAACTGGGCTCTTTAAGAGCTGCTGCAGCGCAGGTCCTCAGTCTTTCGTTTGCCACAAGAGAGTCGGAATCATGATTTCCAATATCACTGGCGGCACTTACGCCACCCAGCTGACTCCCAAAATAGCCTCCATTCTACCTCACTTCCCCGCCAATTCACAAAACAGAATTCCCTTTGGAAATGAATGGGCATGATTTTTTTCAGTGAATAAAAAATTTATTCGATGGTCCTGCTTCCCAAGACGCCAACCAAAAACAATTTCCAGGAACCGTTTCTCCCAGCTTTCCCCAATAAAATTCACGGGAATTTAACATTCGCAAAATATGGGCGTAATTGACTTCGCTTAAATTAGCACTCCTGAATGAATTGTCGCACCCAATCCAACATGGACGGCAATCCATGGCAAATTCGTACAAGGGAGAAAAAATGAGAGCAAGCCCGAAGAACTGGTTGCAGAGAAACTTTCACCTTTTTGTCAGCAAGTGGATGATCCCCAACACCCTCATCTTCAGCCTGGCCGGAGGGCCGGCAATGTTGGCTCAATCCACTGGAGACTCCTCGCCGCAGTTGAAGGAAATGATCGAAAAACAGCAGAAGGCCATGGAGGAGCTCCGGGAAAAGATGGCGCAACAACAAAGCATGCTGGAGGCCCTGCAAAAAGAGCAGGAAGCCCTGGCAAAGAAAGAGGCGGAAGCCAAAGCCGTCGCGGCCAAACCGGCGGAGAAGAAGGAAGAAAAACCCGTCGCATCCGCGCTTAGCGTGGCCGGATTCAAGTTCAGCGGCGATATGCGGCTGCGTCTCGACGCGATTGAACGCTCCGCCACCAGTGTTCTCGGGGCATCCCACAATGTGCGCGGGCGCTATCGTCTTCGCTTTAACACGGACAAGGATATTAATTCTCAGCTGAACTTTCATTTTCAACTAGCCACGGGACCTCTAAACAACCACCTGACGACCAACGCGGACTTCACCTCCATGTCCCTGCGCAATCCCATTGCTATTTCCGAGGCCTTTGTGGACTTCCACCCGGGCAAGGATGTCTCGTTGCGCGGCGGCAAAATGGAGGAGGTCTTTGCCGACAACTCCCGGTTCATTTTTGATGACGATATTCGCTTCACCGGAACGCACGAAAAGTTCCGCATCCCCTTCAACGACAAGAGCAGCCTGGAATTCCGGGCCGGCCAATACCTCCTGAGCAATCCCGGAGTAGCTATTGTGGCGCCGGGCAGCATTTGGGCCAATGCCGGTTTTGTCGTCGGTACCCAGATGCGCAGCGCGGCGATGTTCGATCAGGGAATGGTATTTAAATTAACTCAGGAAAAGGTAGTTCACACCGTTACCTTGAACATGGACCTTTTCCACCAGCCTAACCAGATTGCCTTGGCTTCCATTACCGATGGGGGAACCGCCCTTTTGAATTCCGGCTTGGGAGTGGTCCTTACCAGTGCGCTGCCCGGAGCCGGGAACGGGGTAACCACCAAGGGTGGAGGCAAGTATTGGGCGAGCCATTTTCAAGTGGCCCACTTCGCTTATGACCTGCAAACCCCCGTGGGGAAATTGGGAAGCCACGACATGCCGTTTAACCTGAATGTTCAAGCCTCCAAAAACGTAGGAACCTCGATATATCAGTACGCTTGGCAGGCCGGCGTCAGCCTGGGCAAAGTCACCAAGCTGGGAGATCCCCGCTTCAGTTATCTTTATGCTTACAAAGATGCCAACTCCATGATCAGCCAGTTCACGGATGACGATCTGGGCACCGGCAGCGGCGTGAACATCAAAGCCCACCTCATTCGCTTGGATCTTGGGTTGTCGAAAGCCGTGACGTGGGGAAACCTTTTCTTTATTCAGGATCCCATTCGCGGGAATAATCCCCTCAAATCGTTTTATGTTCCCTACCCGATGGGCTCGGGCACCAGCTATCGATTCATGACCCAGCTGGAGTTCAAGTTCTGAGTTGAGATCAAGGGCGGTCCTGCCGCTTCGAGCTTGCGGTCAAACCAAAAGCCCGAAGCGCCAGCGAGTGATCAGGGCGGCGGCGCTTGAATTGGAGCGGCCAGGATTATCGGGATTTTGTAGCTGAGTTTTGCCTTGCCATTTTAACCTTTCAAATTAAGGAGAATTCAATGAAGACCGTACGAAGTGTGTTGACGGCGCTTTTGATGACCGGACTGGGAACCATCATGGCCTTGGGTCAAAGCAAACCCATTACGATCAAGGGCTCCGATACCATGGTGCTTTTGGGACAAAGGTGGGCGGAAGTCTACATGAAGAAAAACCCCGGAAGCCAGGTGCAGGTGACCGGCGGAGGCAGCGGAGTGGGGATTGCGGCTCTCATCAACGGTTCCACCGACATTTGCGAAGCGTCGCGTCCGATGAAAGACAAGGAAAAAACCGGCTTGCAAACCAAGCAGGGAAAAGAAGCCGTGGAGGTCCCGGTGGCCGTGGATGGATTGGCCATCTATGTTCATTCTTCCAATCCCGTTAAAGTGCTGACGCTGGATCAGCTCAAGCAAATTTATTTGGGAAAAATATCCGACTGGAAGGATGTGGGCGGCAAGCCTGGAAAGATCATCACCTATGGCCGGGAAAACAGCTCCGGCACGTATGCTTATTTTAAAGAGCATGTTTTGGCCAATGCGGATTTTCCTCCCGCAGTTCAAGCTCTGCCGGGGACCGCCGCCATCATTAATGCCGTGGCCAAAGATCCCAAAGCGATCGGATATGGCGGGATTGCCTACGCCAAAGGGATCAAAGCCCTCGATGTGAAGAAAGATGAGGCCA
>CAWDMN010000093.1:0-42975 GCA_963803155.1 uncultured Acidobacteriota bacterium | reverse complement strand
TTGGCTCAATCCACTGGAGACTCCTCGCCGCAGCTGAAGGAAATGATCGAAAAACAGCAGAAGGCCATGAGGCAGTCTGGGAAAGATGGCGCAACAGCAGAGTATGCTGGAGGCCCTGCAAAAAGAGCAGGAAGCCATAGCTAAGAAAGAGGCGGAAGCCAAAGCCGTCGCGGCCAAACCGGCGGAGAAGAAGGAAGAAAAACCCGTCGCATCCGCGCTTAGCGTGGCCGGATTCAAGTTCAGCGGCGATATGCGGCTGCGTCTCGACGCGATTGAACGGTCCGCCACCAGTGTTCTCGGGGCATCCCACAATGTGCGCGGGCGCTATCGTCTTCGCTTTAATACGGACAAGGACATTAATTCCCAGCTGAACTTTCATTTTCAACTAGCCACGGGACCTCTAAACAACCACCTGACGACCAACGCGGACTTCACCTCCATGTCCCTGCGCAATCCCATTGCTATTTCCGAAGCTTTCGTGGACTTCCACCCGGGCAAGGATGTCTCGTTGCGCGGCGGCAAAATGGAGGAGGTCTTTGCCGACAACTCCCGGTTCATTTTTGATGACGATATTCGCTTCACCGGGACGCACGAAAAGTTCCGCATCCCCTTCAACGACAAGAGCAGCCTGGAATTCCGGGCCGGCGAATACCTCCTGAGCAATCCCGGAGTAGCTATTGTGGCGCCGGGCAGCATTTGGGCCAATGCCGGTTTTGTCGTCGGTACCCAGATGCGCAGCGCGGCGATGTTCGATCAGGGAATGGTATTTAAATTAACTCAGGAAAAGGTAGTTCACACCGTTACCTTGAACATGGACCTTTTCCACCAGCCTAACCAGATTGCCTTGGCTTCCATTACCGATGGGGGAACCGCCCTTTTGAATTCCGGCTTGGGAGTGGTCCTTACCAGTGCGCTGCCCGGAGCCGGGAACGGGATAACCACCAAGGGTGGAGGCAAGTATTGGGCGAGCCATTTTCAAGTGGCCCACTTCGCTTATGACCTGCAAACCCCCGTGGGGAAATTGGGAAGCCACGACATGCCGCTTAATCTGAATGTTCAAGCCTCCAAGAACGTAGGAACCTCTTTGTACCAGTATGCCTGGCAAGCTGGCGCCAGCCTGGGCAAGGTCACCAAACTGGGAGATCCACGCATCAGTTACCTTTACGCTTACAAAGATGCCAACTCCATGATCAGCCAGTTTACGGATGACGATCTGGGCACCGGCAGCGGCGTGAACATCAAAGCCCACCTCATTCGCTTGGATCTTGGGTTGTCGAAAGCTGTGACGTGGGGGAACCTTTTCTTCATTCAGGATCCCATTCGCGGGAACAATCCCCTCAAATCGTTTTATGTTCCCTACCCGATGGGCTCGGGCACCAGCTATCGATTCATGACCCAGCTGGAGTTCAAGTTCTGAGTTGAAATCAAGGGCGGTCCTGCCGCTTCGAGCTTGCGGTCAAACCAAAAGCACGAAGCGCCAGCGAGTGATCAGGGCGGCGGCGCTTGAATTGGAGCGGCCAGGATTATCGGGATTTTGTAGCTGAGTTTTGCCTTGCCATTTTAACCTTTCAAATTAAGGAGAATTCAATGAAGACCGTACGAAGTGTGTTGACGGCGCTTTTGATGACCGGACTGGGAACCATCATGGCCTTGGGTCAAAGCAAACCCATTACGATCAAAGGCTCCGATACCATGGTTCTTTTGGGACAACGATGGGCGGAAGTCTACATGAAGAAAAACCCGGGAAGCCAGGTGCAGGTGACCGGCGGAGGCAGCGGAGTGGGGATTGCGGCTCTCATCAACGGTTCCACCGACATTTGCGAAGCGTCGCGTCCGATGAAAGACAAGGAAAAAACCGACTTGCAAACCAAGCAGGGAAAAGAAGCCGTGGAGGTCCCGGTGGCCGTGGATGGATTGGCCATCTATGTTCACTCTTCCAATCCCGTTAAAGTGCTGACGCTGGATCAGCTCAAGCAAGTCTATTTGGGAAAAATTTCCGATTGGAAGGATGTGGGCGGCAAGCCTGGAAAGATCATCACCTATGGCCGGGAAAACAGCTCCGGCACCTACGCTTACTTTAAAGAACATGTTTTGGCCAATGCCGATTTCCCTCCCACGGTTCAAGCGCTGCCGGGAACCGCCGCCATCATTAATGCCGTGGCCAAAGATCCCAAAGCGATCGGATATGGCGGGATTGCCTACGCCAAAGGGATCAAAGCCCTCGATGTGAAGAAAGATGAGGCCAGTGAGGCGGTGGCTCCCAGCATGGCCAATGTGATGAGCAACAAATATCCCATCAGCCGCTTTCTGTATTGGTATTTTGCCGGCGAACCGACGGGGGATTTGTTGAAGATCAAAAATTGGGCCCTCGGCGCGGAAGGGCAGAAGCTGGTGGAAGAAGTCGGCTATTATCCCTTGCCCAAAAAGAACGCTCCCACCAAGGCGGCCGGGAAAAAAAGCAAATAGTCATTCAACCTTTCGGCTGGAGGGTGGAATGCCACCCTCCGGATTTCTTCAGTACGCATCCCAAGCTCGAATCTCAAGGGTGAATGCATCGGCAAAGACCAAAGTCCAGTCCGCAATTTCGCACCTAATGACAGCTCCTGGCAGTGGATTTGCACTCCGTAATGTCCATCGTAAAAATCCATGGTGACTTGAACTCCTTAGAAATCTGGAAAACGAGGATTCCCAGGACTTTGCCGTGGCGTGCTCGAGATTCTCTCGCGGAACCTTGGGGGCGAGTAAAAAGAATCACCGGCAAATTGCCCATGTTTCCCCAATTTCGTAAGAAAGTCCTTTTAGGCTTCTCAATAGAATTACCTGCCGCCAACTTGGAAGAAATCATCTGGGCAAAAAAGTGGAACGCGTACGCGTGACGAAGCGGCCCCGCGGACGTTCTCTCTGCCAGCTTGGCCTGCAAAGCAAGGCGGAGAGCCCCGAGATCCACCGCTTTGCCGGCTCAGGCGCGTCTGCTTGTGAAATTCACATAGCGCATGTTTCCAAGCTGGCGGAGGCGGAAGCCGTGGGCTTTTCGCCAGGTTGTCGAGTTCCATGCCTTATACTTCAGCCGATGAGCTTAGCTTGACCGCCAAATCCGGAATTGGCAAAACAATGTCAATCTGCGTCTATGGCGATTTGCGTATCAAGAACAACCATGCCGCCGCTGCCATTAGCAGCGGTGAAGATAAAACGCCTGGCATCCAACGATGCAGGTAGATCGAGCTGATCAAATGGGCCATTCCATTGAAGAACATCAAGACGGCGAGTGGAGTGGAAACATAGAGAAGCCATCGCGTTCCACGGAAGGCCCAGGGAGAAAGCAGCAGAAGGAGGGTAACTCCCAAACAAAGCAAACCCAGCCAGACTTCGAAAGTGAATACGGGGATAGGCAGCCACGGATAAATGCCCTTAATCTTTAGAACCGATGGATTGTATACCGACAAGAAATCATGAAGGGCCTCGTCGAGGACATGCAATCCGATGGCGAAAGCAAGACCCATCCAGGCATATCCGAAGTGCTTGGCGGTTTTTCCTTTGTGAACCAAGTTATTCATGGGTTATCCTTTGCCAGGTTCTGGCACGATTGTATGTCTGGTTGAGGGCATTTCCCGGAGGCTTCATCAACTTTACGGCTAAGTTTGAGTTACTGTATAGGAAATTTTTGGTAATCGTTCAAGGGGGGAACCCGAAGGGTTCACAGCGATTGGCCGGTGGTTGAGAGTACGACAATGGTCACACCCTCAACCACCGTCAAAAGAGCGAACCCATCCGATCCTAACGGATCGCAGCCCCTTTGCAAGCTGCGACCCCTGCTGGGGTCGTTTCTATTATTGCCTATATCCGGGGGTGGCGGCCTAACGGCCTTACCCCCGGCTAATGGCTGTGAACCCTTCGGATTCAATTTCTCACAACTGACCGGTTACAATTTTTATTCATGGATGGAGGGGCGGCATTTAGCTGTCTACCCAAAAATATGAAAATAGTGTTGCTTAATGGAACCGAATCTAATTCCGCCATGGCCACAAGGCTGGAAGAAGAAATTATTCAGTTTCATTATTCACAAAATGGTTTGATCAAAACCTTTCATCTGGCGGAGCTAGAAATTCCCTCCTGCAAAGGGGAATTCAATTGCTGGTTGCAGAATCCCGGAGAATGCACTCATCCCGGACCGCATCAGGAAATCGTCCGGGAAATCATTCAAAGTGATTTGGCGATTGCCCTTACCCCCGTCGCTTTTGGCGGCTATTCTTCTCTTTTTAAAAAAGCCTGGGACCATATTGTTCCCCTGGGCCATCCCTATTTGACAAGATATCAAGGAGAGACCCATCACAAGCTCCGATATTCTCGTTATCCCTCCTTCCTTGCGATCGGTTTGATGGATAGGCCTGATGCAGAAGCAGAGAAAATATTTCATACCCTGGTCCGGCGTAATGCGCTCAATCTCCACTCCTCATCTTATGATTCACGAATAGTCTTTTCTGATCAAGCCGAACTGGCGATCCAGTCACTATCAGAATGGGCTAAGCTCAGGTATTCGAGCCATGATCAAAATTTGACTTCCATCGATCTGGAATTATCTCCGACAGTTTCCACCTTCCCACCCCCCCGTCGCGCGCTCCTGCTTTGTGGCAGTCCCCATGGTTGGAAGGGAAGCTCCGCGGCCATCGGCCAATACCTTCGGGAACGTTTGCGGGAAAAGGAAATCTTAGCCGAGTCGATCTGGCTGCATAAATCCTTGCAATCAGATACGGAGTGGGAAAAGTTATGCCGGGCCTATGAATCGTCCGATCTGGTGCTGCTCACGGCGCCGCTCTATATAGATAGTCTTCCAGCCTCTGTGATTGAGGTTTTGGAAAGGCTCCACAAAAAGTATGCCTATCATGCTTCCGCTCAGCGCAGGGCTTTGGCTGCGCTGGTCAATTCGGGATTTCCTGAGGCCAAACATAATCTGACTGCCCTGGCCATTTATCGGCAATTTGCCAGGAAGAGTGGATTAGACTGGGTGGGCGGATTGGCCATCGGCGGCGGCGCCATGGTGAATGGCCAAAAATTGCAGGATCTGGGAGGACGAGCCCAATACATTATGCGAGCATTGGATGCTGCCTCCGCTGCTCTGGTTCAAGGGAAGCCAATTCCTCCTGAAGCCCAAAAGCATGCGGGGAAGATGCCATTTCCCGCTTTTGTTTATCGTCTTTTTGCCAACTGGGGTTTCCGCCAGGAGGTTAAGCGGCGGGGAATTTTATCGAAAATCGGGGCCCAGCCTTATGCCAGCTTGGAACTCGGGTGCAATCAAAAGTGAGAGAGAAATTGACCTGAGGCTGGCGGAAAATGGAAGGCGGACCGCGGTCCGGCAACTTCGGCGTTGCCGCGCGAGGTACAGCGGATTCACGCGCGCCTTCCACCTTCCGGAGATATTTCCCCCCCAACTGTTAAAGACCAATTCTCTTTTCTCTCACCTTCAAGTGCACCCTCGGAATTTGGCTAAATTCATCCTTGGATTTTCAGGGCGATGGCCACGAAAACCGAAGTGACCAGAGTCAGCAGCAGCGAAAAAACAAATGCAATTCGGATGACTTTGCTCTCCTCTCCGGTTTTGTCGATGGAGGCGGCGGCATTTTGCAGTTTGGCCGGGGAGATGACACTGGCCAACCCGCCGCCAAAAGCCAGTCCCGCGGTAACGATGATGAGGCCCGCCAAGGACATGTTCAGGTTTTTAGCGGTGGTCAGGGTGTATTTGGCGAACATGGCGATGGTTGAGGCTTCGCTCCCCGTAATAAATCCGCCGAATAAGCCGATGTAAGCCACTACCCATCCATAAGCTCCCTGAAAGAATTGAGCGGAAAAATCCGCCAGCACTTTAACCATGCTGGGCACGGCAAACTGTTTGGTGGCCATGTCAAAGCCGGCCATGTTCATGACTTCGCCGATGGCAAAATAAATAGCGGCGGCAAACACCGGACGGGGCGCGCGCTTGAGCCAGGTACGAAATCCTTCCTTAATTTGTGCGCCTTTGGGCCGCAGAAATGGAAGAGAAAGAAAAGTGCTGATAAAAATCCAGGTATAAGACTGCCAGAGGGCGCGAGTGTCCAACGGTTTGCCGTCCGCGGTCAGACCGGCAATGGGCAATTTCAAGGTCCGGTAAAGATAGTTGAAAATGTCCTTGGGCATGTTGAGCGCGAGGACAATGACGACAAGCAGGATCCAGGGCATGAGCGCCCTCCAGAGAGGGAACTGCTTTTCATATTCCAGCTCATCCTGGGTCAATTGGCTCCGGTCAATCACTTTCCGCCCGGTAAGGGCAAGGTAAAGCGCCATCACCAGGATGACGGCAATGCCGCACAGGATGCCGGTGAGGACCACAAAGTTGTCCGATTGATTGGTGAAATAGGAAACTACCCCGATGACGCCCCCGGTGATAAAGCAGGGGAGCCATCCTTCGCGAACCGCTTTCCACTTTCCCACGATCCAAAGCATGCAAAAGCCGATCAGCGTTGAAACCACCGGCAAAAACTGAAAGAAGACCATGCCAGCCTGATGCAGGCTGATTTCATTCCCTTTTCCGAGGAAGCTGTTGGCGATGTCCACAAACACGACGATCGGGGCGCCCAGCAAGGCGTAGGTGCAAAGCGAATCGTATCCGATTGCCGGTAGAGCGATGGCGACATAGGTGGAATAGCCCATGCCCAGCAGGATGGGGGGAAGCAGCGAAACTGGAGTTGCCCCCACCGCAACCATGAGGGTGCCGAATCCGATGTTTATGATCATGATTTGGATGGCACGATTGTCGCGGGAGATTGTCCGGATAAAAATGGTGATTCTTTTCAGCGCCCCGGTTTTTTCAATAATGGCCATTTGCAGCAGCGAAGCGGCCACAATCAATGAAACCGAGAACGACCGGATAAAGCCGGCGGCGGTGGAGCGGAGAATCACTTCAACGGAAGTCTGGAAGAAAAACAAAGCGACAAGGGCAATGGCGCCCCACCCGATGATGCCGCTGACATCCGCCGATTTTTTGAAGACAATCAACAACACAAGAATTACGGCGATGGGAAGCAGGGTCAACAACAACGAGCCAATTGACATAATCCTCTCCTTAGATAAAATGCTGCCGCACCGCGGCGCTGTGCAAAGCGGCGGATCTGGTTTTCCTGGATCTGAGAATAGGTGGATAAATGGAAACTGAAGCGCAGCGGCATAACCCGGGGTGGGCCGGCCGCCACATCAATGGAACCATGGAACTAAGCCCAAAACCTTAGCAAAACCGGCGGGTAATTGCTATCTTTTTTTGTGTGAAGCCTATGCCAGACGGAATTTCGCCCCTCACGCCTAAGCGGCTGGGATAGCGCTCTCGGCACACCCAGTCACTATGGAGGCGGTATGCCCTGATCCCGGCCCTTCGATTTACGCCCAGAGGGCATGGCGTCTCCCTCCGGTTTGCTTCTTTTCCCCCGCGTTTCTGACAAGCAAATATTTTGCGAAAATTATGGCGCGGAAACGCGGGAGAATGCGATGGCCGCCTTTACGGAGCGGATTCCAAGCTGCTTGCGAGCGCCAAAATTCCCGTCGACGCCATCCGGGGGCAATTCAACGGCAAATTGGTCTTCGTCCTTCATCTCCCTTTTTAACTGCCACAAGCGCGTTTTGAGCTGCTCAAATATCTTTCGGTGGAGAGGATCAGCCGCCAGGTTTCGCTGTTCATTGGGATCTTTAGTCAGGTCGTACAACTCCCAGGCATCTTTTTTCCAGTAGTAAATCAGCTTGTGGGTCGGGGTTCGCAAACCATAATGAGCCCGGGTGTTGTGATGCCCCGGATCGTGGTAATAACGGTAGTACATGGATTGACGCCAGTCTCGCGGACGCTGGCCGCGCAACAGGGGGACAAGGCTACGGCCTTGCATGTCCGGAGGAATCGGCAGGCCGGCAATGTCTAAAAAAGTGGGGGCAAAATCGGTATTTAAAGCCAGGCAATCCGTGGTTCGGCCGGCTTTGACAACGCCTGGCCACCGCACCAGCAGCGGGACATGCAGGGAAGGCTCGTACATGAAGCGCTTATCATAAAGCCCCAAATCTCCAAGGAAGAAGCCGTTGTCGGCCGTATAAAACACCACGGTGTTGGCGGCGAGACCGGTGCGCTCCAGATAATCCAGCAATCGTCCAAGATTGTCGTCAATCCCCTGCACACAAGCCAGGTAATCCTGCATGTAGCGCTGGTACTTCCATTTTACGAGCTCGATCCCCGTGAGAGTGCGGCGGGACCCATCAGGGGTGGAAATCTCAACGCTCATAGGCTTTTCGTCGAGCCAGGCGTTGAGTTGCGGACCGGGTTTCAGGCCGGGCGGTGGTTCCAGCTTCAAATCCCCGCGTGTTAAATCTCGTGCTACAGTCTGCTGATTTTCGGGGAGAGCCGCTGGGCGGGTCGCGTAGGTGTCAAACAGAGTAGCCGGTTCAGGAATTTGCCGGTTTTTGAATTTTTCGCGGTTCCGCGGATCCGGCGTCCATTCCCGGTGGGGGGCTTTGTGGTGAAGCATCAGGAAGAAAGGCTTGTCCGCGGGCCGGGTTTCCAGGAATTCAATTCCCAGCTCGGTAATAAGGTCCGTTACGTAGCCCTGCAGGGTCAGACGAGCGCCCGGCGCCAGGAAGTCGGGATTGTTGTAAACTCCCTGGCCGGGCAATATGATCCAACGATCAAAGCCCGTGGGATCGCTTCCCAAATGCCACTTTCCAATCATGCCGGTGTGATAGCCGGCCGCCTGCAGCATGCGGGCCACTTGAGGTTGCGATCCATCGAAGCGGTTGAACACTGGCACACCATTAAGGTGGGAATATTTCCCCGTGAGCAGCGTCGCCCGGCTCGGCGTGCAGATGGAATTGGTGACCAACATGTTCACAAACCGCATCCCCCCGTTGGCCAGACGGTCCATTTGAGGAGTCTGATTGACCTTCGAGCCATAACAGGAAAGGGCATGAGCCGCATGGTCGTCGCTCATGATGAAGAGGATGTTAGGACGGGATGAGGATTCCAGCTGCTCCCCGCACCCGCCAATAAGTGTAACTGCTAAAAAAATGAAGTACAGCCTCTTTCCCATAGAGATGTCCCTTCCTTTCCAAAACAGGGGATTCTGTTTGGAGACCTCTTGATATCAATGTGATGGTGTTAAAATGAGTCTCATGAAAAGAGCCAGCGCCGGCAATTTGCATTTGGGCACATCGTCGTGGAGTGCTCCCAGCTGGGTGGGAGTATTTTATCCTACTGGGACTCTCCCCGCCGATTTTCTTTCATACTACGCTGAACGATACGACACCGTGGAAATCGATAGCACATTTTATAGGGTCCCCACCTCCTCCATGATCAAAAAATGGGGAGCCGCTACTCCGCCGGGTTTCCTGTTTGCCGCAAAAGTCCCTCAAGTGATCACCCATGAAAAAATCCTGGTCGACTGTCAGCGGGAGATTCTGGAATTCGTCAAAGCGATGGAAGGATTAGGAGACAAGCTGGGCCCTCTACTGCTGCAATTTCCGTATTTCAATAAAAATGCTTTCGCCTCTTCCACGGATTTTTTCCAGCGGCTGTCGGCTTTTCTGAAGGGATCGCCCCAGCCATTTCAATGGGCAGTGGAAATTCGCAACAAGAGCTGGCTTACTCCCGCGTTTTACGCAATATTGCGCGAACACCAAGCAGCTTATGCACTGGTGGATCAAGCTTGGATGCCCCCGGTCGAGCAGGTTCTGCGCGGCGATTCTCCATTAACCGCCGACTTCTCCTACGTGCGATGGTTGGGGGATCGCAAGGAGATAGAGGAAATTACCACCAGCTGGGACAAAGTGGTAGTGGATCGGACCGCCGATTTGCAGCGCTGGGTGGAGCCGATCCGTCACATATTGGCGGAAGGAAAAGTGGTGTATGGCTTTTTCAACAACCATTATTCCGGCCATGCCCCCGCGAGTCTTGAGCTGTTCCGCCAGATGATGACTTTCCCTTCTCCTGTTTTCTGAGACTCGAAAACTATTTTTGTATCTACTCAGGTGGTAGCCAGAAGCCAGAATTCAGTAGTCAGAATGAACACGCCAGCAATGAGATTTGATGCCCTTGTGGCGTGGCAAAAGACTCATAAGTTTCTGGCGCAATCTTTTAAAGGCCTATTGGCAGGCCATTCTGGATTCTGTCTTCTGAATTCTGTCTACCTGAATAGCACCTATCTTTAAAGATTAAAACCGCAACCGCGAATATTATTTTCCATCCTCCGCAGTGCTTCAACGGAAGATTTGGGTATCAGGCCGTGCCTGTCCGGCGGGACATCCAGCAGCAGATTGGCGCCGCGCGAACGGCAGATGAGAAACATGCCCAACAGCTCGGCATCGCCGCGCGGCTCATCGCCATCCGCATAAAACCATGCTTTACCGATCGGGTCGCATACTTCGCCAGGGAGATAATAGTCCTGCCCTTCCACTTTGCGCCATTTCACGTGTTTGGTCTGGCTATTGGGAAGAAACCGTTCAATGGTGATGACGTCGGTGGGCCAAGCATAGGCGATATTCAGCTGCGATCCATCTCCAATGCCATGATTGGTCAGAATGATGGATTGGGGCTGCAATTCCACCAGGTGGCCATACAGCCGATGCCGAAAACCACGGGGGAGCACGCCTGGGATGTCGAGCCAAATTTCCCCAATCTTTCCGTATTGCGTCAACAGTTCATCCAACTGCTTCCACTGGAACTCCTGGTATTGTTCGGTTGTGTAGGCATCCGTCCAGGCCGTCATGCTGGGAGTCTTAGAGCCGAACAAATTATGGTTGTCCCAGGCACAATAATAAAAGCCCGGCATCACCTGCCGTTTCTCACAGGCTTTAACAAAATCCTCGACCACGTCAGTCTTGTTGCTGCTCGTCCCCACCTGATAGTCAGTCAAGCGGGAGGGCCAAAGGCAATGTCCTGCCACATGCTTGGTGGTCAGGATGGCATATTTCATGCCGGCATCGCGTGCCACCGATATCCATTGATCGACATCCAACCGGTCGGGGGCATAGAGCGTGGAGGGCTTGTTGCCCTTGGAATATTCATCCATGTCGTAAGTGCTCATCCCAAAATGGATGAACATGCCAAAACCAAGGGATTCCCAAGCCTGTAATTGTGTCAAAGAGAGCCGCTGATCGCCTTTTGAGGAGGAAAACGGAGAGACCTGCTGGTCAGCCATGGACGCCGCGGATGCGTATCCCTCTCTGGTTAAGGAAAGGGCGATGCTGGAAGCGCCGAGAGTGCCCAAGAATTCCCGCCGGCTTCTTGAGGCAGAACGGTTTGATGAGTCTGTTTTCATAATTCTCCTGAGAAAATTCCCGTACTTGAGACCTCACAGGTCTCAAGATTTTCCTCTCTTGTTGTGCCAGCCCCGCTGGAATGGGGAGATCCTAAGAAAATACCTGCCATGGGGTAATCGATAGCCAGGACAAAGTTCCCCTCCTCGGACGAGGAGGGGTGCCCGAAGGGTGGGGTGGTGCGACAGCCCAGCTCGGCCAGCCTCCAACCACCCCCGTCCATCAGGAGACGGACGGCCCCTCCTTGTCCAAGGAGGGGAACCGTGCTGGATAGTCTCTTTTCTGAACCAACCGGCTGAAGTTGAATATTTTCATCCTCTTGTTGCGCAGCCAAGCTGGCAAAGGAATTCAAGTCAATTGCGCCGTGCGGTCCAATTCACCGCATTTTGCACGAGATGGCGGAATCCCGGATGTTTCATGGTGTGGTCCGAATGGCCGAGCTGAATGTAAATGACTCGCGCTTTGGGATGCGGACCGATATAAACCACCGGTTTGTCGTTATCCGGGTGATCGGTTTCCATCAATACTTCAGCCTTCGGGGAAATCCACATGCCTCGATAGAGCTCATCATAAACCCAGAGTGGGCCAACTCCTTGAAGCACGGGATGATTCTCCTTAGCCGCGACTGGCTTCACCAGGAATTCCAGATCTTCCTTGTACTGGCTGGCGGGATGCGCTCCGGAAGCTTCGACAAAAAATTTCCCGCCGGTGACTTCTTCATACCACCAAGGCCAATCCGTGTAATCCACAATGGAGTGGTGCAGGGAGATGACTCCCTTGCCGGCCTCGACAAAAGCTTTCAAGCGCGCCCGTGTCTGCGGGCTGGTCTGGGCGTGCATGTCGTGCAAAAGAACCACATCATAGTTTTTTTCCAGCGGATTTGCGAAAGCCTCATCCGCGGCAGACGCATGAGTCCAGGCGACATTTTGCAGGCTGTCGAGCATCCCGTAAAATGCCGTGGGATATCCATGGCCGCCCGTGACTGCGAGCAGCCGGATGGGATTCCCGGATTTGGCCGAATGATGCGGATCTAAGAGCGGGAGTGTCACTTGTCCGGCGGCGGCCCATTCCACTCCGCGAAGGAAAGCATTGAGCATGCCTGGTTGATACCAAGCCATGGCATCATGGCCAAGCACGGTGAAGAAGACCCGTCCCTGTCCGAATTGGTTGGTCCAGAGCAACGGTTCACGCTGGCCGGTGCCGCCCAAATCCGCCGGGCTGAGTGCGTCGGCGAGCACATGGGTAGCCGGGAACAGGGTGAGCCGGTGATACAGCTCATCATTGGCGACAAACGAAGAAGGAAGTCCGTGGGGTATCGGATGGGTCGTGTCTTTCCAATTGACAGTGAACACACATCTCCGGGCATGGCCTAATTTCTCGGGATCCCAGGTCGCCCCGATGATTTTAGGAAAAGCCAGCCAGCCTTCACCTGGCTTCCCGGCATGCCATTTTCCATTCTGGAAAACCTGGCCAAAGAAAGAACCATAACTTGCCTGGTGGAAGGAAACGAAACCGCCACCGGACTGGACAAAAGATTCCAGAGCCGATTCTGTCGCTGTGGGAAACCGGGGGCCATTGTAATTCATGATCACGGCGGCATACCCCTTTAGCGATTCCGGGGTCAAGCCGCGGGGTTCCTCATTGACATTGACTTCAAACCGGCCGGTTTGGATTAAGGCCTGGCGGATGCAAGCGGTAGTCTCACGCCAATGATGATAGGGCTCATCAGAACTACCCGTCAAAATTAGAACTTTCAAAGGGGCCGCGGCCAGCGACAGTTCAGACATCACGACAAGAAGAATCAATCGGAGAAACATATTTGGCTCCTGGGTCTAATCAAAAATTGCTTCTGCCTGAAAAAACGAAATCCATTTTATCACTAGTGGATTGGATTTGTGTTCCCCGAATAATCTGAGACGAAAAGCGGCGACAGAGTCTCCGTCCTCCACAAGAGACACTCCGCACGCCAGTTTGGATTGACGACTTGCTGCCATTTGACATATCATACATTGTCATATGGCAAGGGAGGTTTTTCCGTGGGAACTTTGACTCAGACTCTCAACTTGTTGGGTGAAAAAAATATCGCACAAAAGAAAAATGTGTCTGAAGCGGACATTGTCCAGCTGATTCGAAAAGGTCTTCCCTATGCTGCCTTAGACCGGCTAAAAAACAAACTGAAGTTATCGGAAAAAGAAATCGCAGCCCTTGCCCATATTCATCCGCGGACTTTGGCGCGAAGAAAATCGGAAAAACGTCTCCTGCTGGACGAATCTGACCGAGTTTACTCCTTGGCTTCTCTGGTGACGAGGGCGATCGAGGTGCTGGGAGATGAGGAGAATGCACTGGTGTGGCTGCGCGGTCCCAATCAAGCCCTTGGGGGAGCGACTCCTCTGAAATATGCTTCTACTGCGATTGGCGCAAAACGAGTCGAGGCAATTCTGGCCCAGATCGAATGGGGAGACCTGAGCTGATGGTAGTCTATCGCATCTACAAGTCTGCGCTGCGAGGCAAAGCGTTTAGAGGGGAAGGCGCCCGGCTCTATGGGGCTCGCTGGAATTTTCCAGGGACTGCCGTAGTCTATACCAGTCAAACATTATCGCTTTGCATTCTGGAGTTGTTGGTCCATGCTGGCCCGGCCTCCACTAAGAGAAAGTTAGGATTGGAATACCGGACTGCCATT
Source organism: uncultured Acidobacteriota bacterium (assembly GCA_963803155.1). Classification (GTDB taxonomy): domain Bacteria; phylum Acidobacteriota; class Terriglobia; order Versatilivoradales; family Versatilivoraceae; genus CAWDMN01. The sequence continues at coordinate 28,985 of CAWDMN010000093.1, read as the reverse complement.
ATTCCCGACGCTTTGAAAATCCTGCAGCTGGACTCCTCCGATCTGCCCTCCAAGTGGAGAGCATGCCCTTATCCAGAATCGACACAGGAATTCGGCACCCGATTACTCAAGGAAAACAAATTGCTGGCAATTTCCATCCCCTCCGCGGTCATTCCGGAAGAAAGAAACTTCCTGATTAATCCTCTTCATCCGGATTTTGTGAAAATCAGGCTGGGGATTCCCGTCGCCTTTCCTTCAGACTCCCGCCTCTCGACTTTTTTCCAGTGAGGATATCCGATTGCTCTTGCTCCCATGAGGTGATCAGGCTCTGACCCACTTGTTCAAGAACTCTTCCAGATCCTCAAATGCTTTCCAGCAAATGCCGGGCCCTTTGGGCTTCCGTCTCCAAGACAGCCAGATCGCCGTGTTTCAAGCATTCGATAAGAAGCGGGCCGGAGCGGAATCCTCCCTTCTTCAGCCGGGCCATGACCGCGGCAAATTTGACCTGGCCGGTTCCCGGAGTCACCTCCACATTCTTGGGATTCACGTAGTCCTTGACGGACATTCCACAGACCAATCCATCGACAGTAGCGGCATCATTGACGGGATCCAGATTCCCGTCGGAATAAAAGAAAATATTGCCGGGATCGTACCAGAGCCGGAAATACGGGTGCCCCACTTTTTCGATAATCTTGCGGCATTGAGGGCCGGTGGAGTTCAAGCCGCCGTGAGGTTTCACCGTCAGCAGGATCTTCTTCCGCTGAGCTTCATCGCAGCAGCGGCGCACCGCTTCATAGTAGACCGTCGCAAGGTCCGCTTTTTCAGTGCCGCCCACCATCAGCGAAGAGGAGCCGCAAGCCACACAGAGATCAATCAACCGGCGAAGCCCTTCGACTCCGGCCTCCAAAGATTGCTCAGCCCCGAAATCTCCACCATAGACGGAGAGGATGGTCAATTTGCGATCCCGTGCTTCCTTTCCTATTTTGACGGCTTCCTCCTCCTTGGTCGCAGCTGAAATCACCAGGCGGCTATTGGGCGCCGTGGTCATCAAGCCCAGGTAGCGGAATCCGCACTTGGCAATGGAGTCGAATGCCGCCTGATATTCGAATTCAGCCCATGGCCGTGTAAAACAGCCGATCTGCCACCCTTGCTTTGGAGAAGCCGTGTTCAAGCTCGGGATGGCCTGCAAAGCACCCAACAAAAGACTGCCTTGGATGAATTGACGCCTCGAAAACCCAAAATCCTGGTTCATTTTTTCTTTCCTCCCTTCAGTGGATGGTGAATGTGTTGGCGGATACGTAAACTGCGCAAAGCCAATTCGCACAAATTCAAGAAACTATTTTTGCTGGATCGGGCATCCCCGATGCGCTACGATCTTCGAGTTGACGCATCCTACGAGAAAAAGATTTTGATTACGGGCTCTGCTTATATGGTCTTGATTGAGGCCGTGCGGAATAGTCAAATCGCCTCAGCCGCTTTTTCACACTCTCTTGGTCCCGCCAGGTCAATCATGCCGGAACGTTCTTTTCTCCGGGTCAAAATAAACCCGGTGGCCCGTATCATGGGAAACCATGGCCATAATGACTGCAATTCCGTGTTGATATCCGGCGTCAATGGGTGCGTGAGGAGCCTCGCGTGAGCGCAGGCACTGCAGCCAATTCAGGAAATGATCCGGCCGTTCGATCCCCTTGACCTCGTTGACGCCGCGGATGACCCCTTTGTTTTTGCTTCCTCCTTCCGCGCTATAAACGGGGGCGTTCCAGTTTTCCAATTTCATGCTCCCCTGGTCGCCGAGGAATTTGAAACTGTTGGCCGAATCATTGCCGAAATTGGTGGAATAGCTGACCATGAATTCTCCAGAGTAATCCCACAAGGCTTGGGCATGGTCGTCGCAGGTGAATCGATATTGATCTTTCCAAGTGTAGATCCCGCCGGTGGAGACACAGCTATGAGGAAACCGGGCGCCGGTGATGTAATGGACCAGATCGATAAAGTGACTCCCAAAGCCGGGGACCGCCCCATCGGAAAAGTATCGATATCCGTACCACCCCGAAAAAAGGACCGGGTCGAAAGGCTTTTGAGGTTTGCCCATCCAAAACTCCCGCCAGTCCACATCTTCCTTTTTGACCTCTTTCACATATCTGTACCAGTACGGGTGGCTGCCGTTGCGGCATTGTTCGATGCGGGCCACTTTCCCCAGAACACCACTGCGATAGACTTCCCGGCAACCGGTCATCGAGGGCAGGCTGCGCAATTGAGTGCCAATCTGGACGACGATGTCGGCCTTTTTCACGGCATCGACGGCCCGGTTCAGTTCGGCCAGATTTTTGGCGATCGGCTTTTCACAATAGGCGTCCTTACGGTGTAATGCGGCATCCTCGAGTTGCCTGGCGTGCAGATGATCGCAGGACGCGATCATGACGGCATCCACTTCCTTCATGTCTAGGAGTTTCCTGTGAGAGACAAAAGTCCCGGGTTCATGCCCCCAGCCTTCTTTGACTGCGGCCACCGCATTTTCCCGGGCAATACGCCAGGGGTCGCTTACTGCCACGACATCGATGTTTTCCGCTTTGGCATGCGGGAGTATGCCAGCCAGGTGAGCGTGGACGCCACGGTCTCCACAACCAATCAGGCCGATTCCAATGCGGTCATTGGCTCCAATCACGCGGGAATAACTTCGGGTCGAAATACTCAGAGCGGTGGCGCTGAAAGCAGCAGCCCGGACAAAAGAACGGCGGGAAATCTTTGCTTGCATGAAAAGTCCTTCCTGAAACAATTTGTATTTCATTTCAGAGAAATAAAAGTCCGCTTTTGGAAAAAACTGGAATGCCGCGAGATGCATCCTCTTTCTACCACCTCAACCGAAGTGGAGTCAACCTCAGTCCTGCAAGGGGTGTAATTAAAAGTGCGACAGGATAGAGAGTGTGCCAAGGGATGAAATGGACGGGAGGGCGAGCCTTCCGGCGAGCCACTCGTGTGGCGTGTGCCATCTCTACCCAGACCGGTTCGGCGGGCGGAGTCCGCCTGAGCGGGAGCCTCACCCTCCCGGCTATTGCTCAGTTCAGCCGATCGGCGCGACTTGGTTCACCCTGTCGCACTTTGAATTACACCACCTGCCACGAGGTGCAATTAAGTATGAGGGACAAATGACCTGGATTGCCGCTCGATGCAGCATCCGGAAGAGAGTGGCGCATCAGCGCATGGATGGACACTTCCCTGCGTGTCACGGCGCATCCGATTCTTTTGAAGGTTCTTCCTTCTTCTTGAACCCTGCATACATGGAGGGAAGCACCAGGAGCGTCGATAGGGTTGAAGTGAACAATCCTCCCACGACCACCATGGCCAGTGGCTTTTGAATTTCCGCCCCCGGACCCGCGGCAAACAACATCGGGATCAAGCTGAAAACCGTGATGGTGGCTGTCATCAAGATGGGGCGCAGACGGGACCGGCAGGCCTGCAAGGCAGCTTCTTGGGCGGGATGCCCCTCCTGTCGGAGCTGCAGAATATGGGAGACCAGGACCAGTCCGTTCAAGACTGCGACTCCAAATAGCACAATAAATCCCACTGAGGCGGGAACGGAGAGATAGAGGCCGGAGATCCAAAGCGCCACCACGCCTCCCAGCAATGCAAAAGGCAGGTTCAAGAACACCAACGCCGCCATGTGCACGGAGTGAAAAGTCACATAAAGCAGAAACAGTATCAACAAAACCACCAAGGGGGCGATGATTAGCAGACGGCGCATTGCGGCCTGCTGATTTTCAAACTGCCCGCCCCAGCTCAAGCTGTACCCCGCTGGCAGGGCCACTTGCGACTGAATTTTCCCTTGGGCTTCCGCGACAAAAGAACCAATGTCGCGGCCGGCCACGTTGAACTCAACCCCGATTCGGCGTTGGCCATTTTCCCGGCTGATCTGCACGGGTCCTTCCTCCATGGAAATTCCAGCCAACTGGTCCAGCGGCACCGTTACTCCATTCGGTGCGCTGATCAGCAAATTGCGCATTTTTTCCGGGGAATTTCTTCGGTTCTCTTCGAGCCGGACCGTTATATCGAAGGTCCGGTTTTCCTCGTAAAATTGGGTGGCGGCTTTTCCGCCGATGGCGATTTCAATCACTTTGAGCACATCGCTGACGTTGATGCCGTAGCGGGCAATCTGTTTGCGATCGATTTGAATGGCGATATAAGGTTGCCCAGAGACTTTTTCAACCACAAGATCCGCCGCTCCCCGAATCGTCGAAAGAAGCCGGGCAATGGTTTCCACCTTGGTTTTGAGCGTTCCCAAGTCACTGCCAAACAGTTTGACGATAACCTGGGCACGCGTGCCCGCCACCAATTCATCAATGCGGCACTGAATCGGTTGACTGAAGCTAAATGCCATTCCCGGGATGCCAATCAGTGCGCCGCGCATTCGGCCGATCAATTCCGGCTTGGTTTCCGCACTGGTCCACTCTTCGCGGGGGCGAAGCATGCCGGTAAAACCGGTCTTATCCACCCCGCGCGCTTCCAGCGAAATTCCGGTTTGGCCGGTTCTGGAGATCAATGTGGTCAATTCCATAAATTGCATCATCCGTTGATGAACGAGTTGTGTAATTTCTCCCGCCTTTTCCAATGAGACTCCTGGAAGGAGCTGGATATCCATGTCGAAAGCGCCTTCGTCCATGATGGGCATAAATTCCGTTCCAAGGCGCGGGATCAGCAGAGCGGCCACTGACAATAGAACCAGCGAGAGCGCCAACACCAAGGCAGGCCTCTTTAGTCCCGCCTGAATCAGAGGGGTATAAAGACGAGTGATCCCTCGGAGCAACCGATTAGGCCTTTCATCCCCGGGCTTTAAGAAGATCAGACACAATACGGGAACCACAAAAATAGAGAGCAATAGTGAGACGAATAACGCGATGGCCACGGTGATGGCCAGCGGGGCGAACATTTTCCCTTCCATCCCTTGCAGTGCCAACATGGGAATGAAGGTCAGCGCGATAATAAATTCACCAAACATGCTGGGTTTGCGGACTTCCAGAACCGCGGCCAACACCAAGGAACGCTTGGAATCTCCCTCCTTCCAAAGAGCCAGATGGCGCTGAACATTTTCCACCTGGATGATGGTGGCGTCGATGATCATGCCGATAGAAATGGCCAGCCCTCCCAAAGACATCAGATTGGCAGACAGGCCCGCCCCCTTCATGACGATGAAGGTCAATAGTAAAGAGAGAGGCAAGGCCAAGATAACGGCTATGGCTCCTCGCACGTTTCGCAGCAAAAGGTACAAAACCACCAGGACTAGCATGGCCCCTTCGAGCAAGGTGCGGCTGACGGTCCGGATGCTTTGATTGACAATCTCAGAGCGGACATAATAAGGGGTGATTTTGATCCCTGGTGGCAAGAAAGTCCCCCGGTTGATTTCCCTCACTCGCTTTTCAATCCGCTCGAGCACCGCCAGACTGTTTTCACCTTTCAGCATCATCACAATTCCCCCCACGGTTTCCCCTTTGACATCCTGACAAGCCATTCCCTGCCGGGGGGCAAATCCGGTGCGAACCAGGGCGACATCTCCCACGAAGGTCGGAATCCCGCCATGGGATTCATTGTGGGTTTTCAAGACGATGTTTCGGATATCCACGTCTGATCCAATCAGGCCTACTCCGCGAACGATGAATTGTTCCGCGTTTCGTTCAATAAAACCTCCGCCGGTATTGGCGTTGTTCTCCTGGATGGCCTGATAAAGCTGGTTGATGGAGAGTTTATATTTGAGAAGTTTGTCGGGGTCTGCCACCACCTGAATTTCCTTGACGTAGCCGCCGAAGGAATTGACTTCATTGACGCCGGGGATCCCTTTCAGCAAAGGCGCCACCGTCCAATCCTGCAGGGTGCGAAGCTGCATGAGCTGTTCCACCCTTTGGTCGGCAGTGTCTGGCGTCGGCGCTCCCAGCGTGTATTGGTAAATTTCTCCCATGGCAGTGGCGATCGGCCCCATTTCCACTCTTACGCCCGCGGGCAGAGATTTTTCCACGGACGACAAACGCTCGAAAACCATTTGCCGCGCGAAGTAAAGATCCACGTCATCCCGAAACACCAGCGTGATTACAGCCAAACCGTATTTGGTAACCGAGCGCTGGTTAACTAGGCCGGGAAGTCCCCGCATGGCAATTTCGATGGGGTAGGTTACAAACTTTTCGATTTCCAATGGAGAAAGGCCGGGGGCATTGCTAATGATTTCCACCTGAACATTGGTGACATCAGGAAAAGCATCGACGGGTAGATTGTGCCAGGCGAAAAGCCCCAGAAGGGCCATGGCCGTGATTATGGCCAAAACTAACTGCCTGTTCGCCAACGCGAAACGCACCATTTTTTCCATGTCAGTCTCCTCAGAAAATAGCGTGGATGGAGGCGGGATGCCCCCACCCCGTCTGAGTTTGCCAAGCCTGCTGAGACGGCCTGATGGCAGGCCGCCTCCATCATCTCAATTTCATCCTCTTGTTGTGCGGCATGGCTGTATGAGTGGCTTCCTTTATTCTTCGGATTGCGGCTTATCCAATTCGGATTTGAGCGTAAAAGCTCCCCGGCTTACGAAGGTTTGACCGCGATTGAGGCCCGAGAGAACTTCGGTCCAGCTTTCATTTGAACGGCCGGTTAACACGGATTGGGCCCGGAACCCCTTTTCAGTTTTTATGAAGATATGAGGCCGGCCTTCAAAAAGGATCAGGGACTCATTGGGTACAGCCAGAGGCGCCAGAACTTCTTCGACGCTCACCTTGCCGGTAATGAAAAGACCTGGCCGCCAGCGTCCGTCTGCGTTTGCCAGCACTACCCGGGCATGCGCCGTGCGGGTGTCGGTGCTGACCATAGGTTCGACATAGCTGATCCGTCCCTTGATATCGGGCAAACCGGGTCCAGCGGAGATAATGACGTTTTGCCCTCTTTGGATGTGGGGGAAATCTCGCTGCTGAATGTCCAGATTTGCCCAGACCGTGCTCAGGTCGGCGATTTTAAATCCGGGAGTGTCTTCCCGGAGGACCTCCCCCAGATCGATATGTTTTTCGACGATGGTCCCGGCGAGTGGAGCAGCCATTTCATAGCGGGTCAAATCGCGGCTGGATGGGGCCGTTTTGGCATCCAGTTCGACGGTGGAGTACCCGAGGGCCTTTAGCTTTTGACGCGTGGTTTCCTGTTCTATTTTCGCTTCCGCCAAAACATTGCGCGCTTGAATATAGTCCTGTTCAGCGGATATTTTCTCCCGCCAGAGTTTTTCCTCCCTGCTATAATTGGCTTCAGCCAATTCAACTCTTTGTCGCGCCGCCAAGTAGGCGGATTTGGAATCAGCTAACTCGCGGCTTTCCAAAATAGCCATGATTTCTCCCTTTTGTACCGATTGCCCCAATCCCTTGCGCACTTCTCGCACGACGCCGGTTACGCGGGGTACCACGTGGGCAATGCGGTCTGTGTTCACTTCGATCTCCCCGGGAATGTCCAGCCAGAGTTGAAGCTGGGCTGGGCCCGCCTGCTTCAACTGGAGGCCGGACCTTTCGATTTGCTGGAACGTGAAAGGAATTTCGCGGATGGGTTGCGCCGCGAGAGTCCCGGGTGGCTTCGTTTCTGTTTCCTCCATGGGAACGGCCTGGCGGGAATGGCAGGCTGTTCCGAAGACGACGGCCAGGAAAATCAAATTCAACTTAAATGCTGAAAAGATATGTCGGCTCATATTAATGCTCCTGGGGAACGCTCAGATAATTAAGAGCGCCCGGTTCCGTGACCACTCCGGTCAGTAGTTGGATTTCCACGCCAATCTTTAGAGAAGCGGCAATGGCATCGATTAGCCGGCCCTTCAGCTCAAAATAGGTGCGCTGGGCATCAAGGACGGGGAGGTACTCAAATTTCCCTTGCCGGTAGCCCTCTTCAAGCCGCTCCAAGGCCGTCCGGGCCGCCGGCAAAATGGTGGATTGAAGTGAAGCCACTTCTTCGAGAGCAGCTTGCGATTGTTGCTGCAACTGTGCGAATCTGCTCCGTTGGCGGTTCTCGAGAAGCTGCTTTTCCGCTTGAGCCTTTTCCACTTTTTGTTGCGCTTCGGCAATGGATCCCTGCCGGCGATCAAAAAATGGAAGAGGAATGGAAACCCCCGCCACCCAGGCGGAACCGCCAAACTCGTTCAACCGGCGGAATCCACCGCTCAGCGTCAGGTCCGGCTTGCGTTGGGCCAATTCTGATGAAAGGAGAGTCCGGCGGGAATCGATGGCGGTTTGTGCCTGCCTGATTTCCAGATTGCCGCTAAGCTCTGATGGGCTGTGTAAATAAGCGGAAGAAGGCGGGATTTGAAAAGGTCCTTCCGCCGTATCAAAATCCTGGGCCGTGCCTTGCCAGAATGAAGCCAATTGATCTTTGGAGGCGGTCAGTTCATGTAGTGTCTTTTCTTTATGCAGACGAGCCGATTCCAATTCCACGGCCGACCGGGATTCCTCAATGGGGGAGACTTTTCCCGCCGCTACCCTGGAACTGACGGTCCTATGCGTCTTTTCAGCCAGGGCAAAAAGCTCCTGCCGGTTGGCCAGGCGCTGCTGTCCTTCCAGGACTTCGATGTAAGCCAAGGTTAATCGAGCGAGGAGAAAAGCCTTCTGAGCGCTTAATTCATCCGTCGCTGCCTGCCGCTCGGCTTCGGCGGCGCGAATACGCCAGGTCCGCTTGGAACCGATTTCAATGCGCTGCGAAAGCTGCAGGGTGGTTTCAGCGACGTTGGAAAATTCGATGCCTCCTGACCCGCCAATATTTTCCGCCTCGAAACTCAATTCCGGATTCGGCCGGCGGGCCATTTGCCGGACCCGGCCTGCCATGGCCCGCTCTTCCGCTTGAAGGGGCGCAAGCTCCAAAGTCTGCTTCATGACCCGCTCAATCACTTGAGGCAAATTGATTTTGGCGGAGCGCCCCGCCTCATCCTGGGGATTCGCTTGGATCTGCCCATATGTGGACTTTCCGCCTCCAGTCAGGAGGAACAAGAGGACGGTTAAGAGGGGAAATGCTTTCATGATTGCTCCTCATACTTCATGGGAAATGTGCTGTTTCGTTTTTCTTATTCCTTGGACAAAGCAGTGCCGCACAAAGTGGTATTCCAGAAAAATGCTCAATTGATAAATCAAAACCTCTCCGTGTGGCCGCCACATCGAGTGGATGAAATTTATTCCCCCTTTGAAGGGGGATTTACTGAGGAGCTACTCATGCCAGCGTGGCAGGCACAACAAGAAGATGAAAACAAGGTGGGACGCGCGATCCTTCGCGCGTCGCTTGTCTAACCTCGCCTGCCGAGCCAGCGTGCACAGGTGACGGCGATCACTCGTGCCCGCTCCACCTTTGCCCAATTTTGATTTTTTAGGGAGTCACGGGGAAATGAAAAGACACTGCTGCCCTATATGAGCTCAGGCTCAGGCATTACATCCTGATCGAGTCAACTACGAGGGGGGTGAAATGTGGGGTAATCGGAAAGAATGATGGCCGGGAGGGAATCCCGCGAGATTGTTGGCATCAAGATCAGAACTGGAGTCGCATCGAAAATGGTCTCCGTTAGAACATGGTGGCAACAGCCAATGCATTCATGTTCCCGGCAACCGGGGTGAAACTTATCGAAAGACAAGCAAGTGGTTGATGGCGAGGATAAAGTGCAGCAGAGAGCGGCATTGTGATCCTCTTCTCCACAATGGCGGCCACCGGCAAAAACAGTATCCAGCCCCAAATCGAAGAAAGTCAAGAGGAGCAAAATCACCGCGGCTGGAATTTTGCTCAGATTGTATTTAGGCTTCATCTATTATCCGCCCAACGAAGAAGACAAGCATCACAATCATAGTCCAGCTTTTAGAAGAGCCAAAGAATTCTTTCGACCCGCTGAACCGGACTCTTCACTTGATTTGTGAAGGGGGCTGAATCTGCCAGCGCTGCATCCAAAGAAATAGAACCATGACGCCCCAGAGATGAAATCCAATATTGATCCGCCCGGCCAGATGATCCTCGATTTGACGTTCCAATGCGCCAGGGCGAAAGAGGCCAGACTGCCGCAATTTGGCGCCAATCAAGGTGTCGAGCAGCAAAGGCTTCAGCTCGCGCCGGAGCCAGTCGTGGGCGGGAATATCAAAACCGGTCTTCTCCCGGGTTAGCACTTCTGATGGGAGTTTCCCGCGCATCAGCCGCTTTAGCAAATATTTTTGGACTCTTCCCCGGATTTTAAAATGTTCCGGAATCGAGGCGGCAAATTCCACGATTTCATGATCCAGGAAGGGGGGTCGCACCTCGAGAGAATGGGCCATGCTCATGCGATCCACCTTGGCCAGGATATCGTCAGCCAAGTAGTAATGTTGATCGAAACAGAGAAAACGGTTGAGTGGACCCAAGCTGTCCTGCCATCCCGCCAGCCGGTCCAGATTCCATTCCGGGCGGTGCTTGAAAGCGCAGAGAGCTTGCTTCTCTTCCGCGGAAAAAGCGCCATTCCAAAAACAGTGTCCTTCCAAGGGCGGCAGCAAGGTCCCGGCGAGGAAGCGCTTGATCATGTATTCAAGGCTTATCTTGTCTTGAGAGAGAGGAAGGCAGCGCAGAGCCATTTTTAACGCCATCCGGCGAAACATTTCCGGCGCCAGCCGGGCCCAGCGAGCGAATTGATTAGCTCTATATGTGAGGTAACCGCCAAAAAGCTCGTCAGCGCCTTCGCCCGAAAGAGTGACCGTCACATGTTGTCGGCAGAGCTTGGAAAGATACCAGACCGGCAGGGAAGAGGAATCTCCGCAGGGTTCATCGGCATATTGGGCGAATTGGCTGATAATCTCGGGCAAATCCAGATCGCGGGAAAGATCGAATTCATGGTGTTCCGTTCCATAACGCCGGGCCACCGATCGAAAGTAGGGCGCTTCATCGAAGGACCGGCCATGGAAGGAAATGGAGAATGTTTTTAGCCTCGTGCTCGAATGTTGCGAAGCATAGTGGACCATGGTGCTCGAGTCCACTCCGCCGCTCAACAGCACGCCGAGGGGAACATCCGAGATGAGGTGCTGCCTCATCGACACGCTCAACAAATGATCCAGCCGCTCCAAGGCTTCCGGTTCACTCAGGTTTTGTTGTGGATCGAAAGCCAGACGCCAATAAGGCCAAACCCTGATCTGGCCTGACTTCCATTCGAGGATGTGTCCGGGAGGAAGCTTTTCAATCCCCTCCACCAGGGTTCGGGGGCAAGGAACATAGTTGAGCGAGAGATATTGGTCCAAAGCGCCAAGATCGAGCCTGCGCGGGATTTCCGGATGGGCGAATATGACTTTCAGTTCGGAGCCAAAATAGAGATGGCCATTTCTTTGAATGTAATATAAGGGCTTGATGCCGAGCCGATCCCGCACCAGCAGAAGACGCTGGCCTTCTTCTTCCCAAAAGGCAGCCGCGAACATCCCTTTCAGGCGGGAAAAACAATTGGTCCCCCATTCCAAATAGGCATTCAGCAGCACTTCCGTGTCGGATTGGGTGTGGAAGCGGCGGCCCAGGGCTTCTAATTCCTTGCGGGCTTCCCGGAAATTATAAATCTCCCCGTTATAAACCAGGACGGTTTTGCCATCTTCGCTGAAGAAAGGTTGAAGCCCTCCCTCGAGGTCAATGATCTTCAGGCGAACGTTGCCCAAAGAGACATGATCTGAAACGTACACTCCTTCTTCATCCGGCCCCCGATGGCTAAGCAAATGGGTAATTCCGGCGATCAGTTCGCGATTAGAGGGAGAACTGGAATGGGTGAAACCCGCGATGCCACACAAGGGGAATCTTAAACCTCCGTATAGCCCAAAAGATGCAGGTAATCTAGGGGATCAGCCGATTAAAGTCAAGAGACACCAGCACGAAGCGCCAGCGAGTGATCGGCACAGTAGCTATAGCAACGAAGCAAATCCTGGGAAGGCACCATTGATCGCTCGTTAACACTTCGCGCTGGGGGGGTACGCAAGGTCGGGCTACTCGAGTGGTTTTTCCGTTTTCGGCATAGGCTTAAATCGTCCGCCCGGCAAGAGTTGATACCGCTGGTTCCTCCAGGAGATTTCCCGTCCAAACAATCCCCCCAGCCAAGTGGCAAAACTGAGAAGATCCTGCAGCGGAATCAAAAACATTCGACGGGTGACCGTGCGATCGCCGAGCAATTTGCTTCCCAGTAAATACGCGAGCCCTATGCGCAACAGCAGGGAAACGCTCAGAAGGGTCAAAGTCCAAAGCGTGGGAAAACAGAGGAAAAACAAGAGAGCCCAGGGAAGCGCATAGGTGAATCCTTGCCCCCAATACCCCGTCGGACGGGAAAAGCGGGAACTGCGATTCCAGCGCAAACGGTGCTGGAAGCTCCTCACGAATCCCGTGGAATAGGCATGATGATCCACGGCATGTGCGGATAAAGCCACTTCATATCCTGCCGCCGCGGCTTTTTCACCCAGCACAAAATCATCCGCCAGATATTCCGCCAATGCGGGAAAACCACCAATCTGTTCTAAACATCTTCGAGTGATGCCCATGGAGGGGCCAATCGTGAATTTCATCCCCTCCAAAAATTCCGCTACCACCACTCCCGCCATAAACTCCGTGCTCATTCCGAATGCTTCCAATTTGGACCAAAGGTCGGCGCCGCCAACTCCCCGATAGAGACTCGTGACCGCGCCGGTATTGCCTCGGTCGAAGGCCCGCGCCATGGATTTCAGGTAATTCGGATCCGCGGAAACATCGCTGTCCGTAACGATCAGCAGATCGAATCGGGCCGTCTCCGCCAATTTTTCCATGCTGTAAACTTTGGCATTGGCATAAGGAGAATCCCCCGTGACAAGGATCCGGCTGGCTATCCCCGGAAAATCCTTTATCAATTTCCGCGCCAGGGGGAGCGCTGGATCAGCTTCTTCGCGGGCCGCAAACAGAATTTCGTATTCGGGATAATCCTGTTCAAAAAAAGAGCGCAGATTGTTTTCCAGATCAGGTTCCAGTCCGCATAGGGGTTTCAGCAGACTCAGGGGAGGGCAGTTGCATTCGACCAATGCAGCCGCTCGGGAGCGTACTCGAAGCCGCAGCACGGCAAAAAGGGCGAGCAGGAAGTAGGCAATTCCGCCCATTGACAGTGTAGCAAGAGCAATGATCGAGAGAACCCGCAAGAGATGGAACATGAAACACTCGAATGCGACTAAGCGATTGCCAGGACCGGCGAGGATTTCAAGTCAAAGGCGGACGGCTTTTCCGCCGCGCATCCCGCGCTTGACTCGGCGGTTCCATCCAAGGATACTAGCACAAGGGCCGGGCCTTGTGCGATCAATTGCGGCGGTTGCCGCAAGCCCGATTCCGCCAGTTTTTGGTGTTTGCCTGATGTAATTTTTGTACAAAGTCATAATTTGAAAAAAATATCATCATCCATGGATCTGTCGCGCGGTAGCGCCCTTGGATCCGAGTGTGGGGCAGATCCCCGGTTTACCTCGCAAATGGGGCTGGGCGAACCCCGCGCCAGGGCCGAAGACCTGCTCCACAAAAATGCGAGTCCATAAACGGACTCTAGGTAGAATTCATTTATAAAGTCTGTTTTCGGCAAATAATGAAAAGGCCGGAAAAAGCGGCACATCCTGTAGGGCGGTTGTGTCAACCGCCGGGGCTGCTTCCTCGGCGTTTTACAAAAACGCCCTACAAGGATGGTCATTCCTCGCGGCTCAATATCACGCCTTTATACAAGGACTCTAGGTATGGATTCTTGCTCATGAATATGAATCGAATGCCAAGTAATGTTTTGCCCGCACCGGCTGTTGGAATCAATGCAGATCCCCTCAAGCCTTGGGACTTTTTGATCCTCATCCTTGCGGGCAGTTTGATTTACCTCGGAACCATTATTGCTCCACCCTCCTTGATGGACGATGTCGATGCCGTCAACGCCCAAATTGCCCGGGAGATGCTGGCTTCGGGTGATTGGGTGACCGCGCACATCGATGGAGTGGTATACCTCGAGAAATCCCCCTTAAAATATTGGATGACAGCCATCTGTTTTTCTCTCTTGGGGGTGAAGGATTGGGTGGCCCGTTTGCCGGCCGCTTTTGGATGTGTTGGTTTGATGCTGATGACCGCTGTAATGGCCTGCTGGGGATATGGACGGAAATCCGGCCTCTATGCCGGATTGGCTGTCGGTTGTTGCTGCGGCTTATTCTTATTCACCCGAATTTTGATCCCGGACGTTCTGCTCACATTGGCGGCAACGGTGGCGCTTTACTGTTTTTTGCGCGCCTTCGTTGACGGGAACCCCCACTGGATTTGGGGATTTTGGGCAGCCCTGGGAGTGGGCATGCTGTTTAAAGGATTGCTGGCTGCTCTGGTCCCAGTGGCGGCGGTTGGCCTGTTTTTACTGGTGCGGAGGAAATTATTTCAGTGGGAGACTTGGAGGCGGCTGCGCCCTATCACAGGCTTGGCAGTGACCTTGGCGATATTTCTTCCTTGGGTCATTCTGGCGGCCTGGCGGAACCCACCCGTCTGGGATTTTACCCTGCACAGCGATCCGGGTGTTTTTCGGGGCTTTCTCTGGTTTTACTTCATTAATGAGCATGTTTTGAGATTTCTCAACTTGCGCTTCCCGCGGGACTACAATACCGTCCCACGCATCCCCTTTTTGTTGTTGCATCTCGTTTGGCTTTTTCCCTGGAGCGCTTTTCTGCCGGCGGCCTTCAAAGCTTCCATTCCGGAGTCTTCAAACCGCGCCAGGGATCTGCGCCTACTTTCAATCCTCTGGATTGTATTTCTGCTGACCTTCCTGAGTTTCTCCACCACCCAGGAATATTATAGTCTGCCATGTTACCCGGCGTTTGCCATTTTGGCCGGGAGCGCCCTGGTCTTGGGATCTCGGCGCTGGATTCATGCGGGTTTCGGAGTGCTGGGCTTTTTGGGGATATTGTCGGGGGTGGCAGCCGTCATCATTTTATTCCTCGTGCGAGGTTTGCCGGTGGTGGGCGATATCTCTTATTCATTGACCAGTAATCCCGAAGCCTACACCCTCTCCCTTGGACATATGCAGGACCTGACTCTCTCTTCTTTTGCCTATTTGCGCGGCCCCTTATTGCTTGCGGCCTTAGCCTTGGGGATCGGTTCCGCGGCTGCCTGGTTCTGGCGCCGGACCCAGGCCGGCCCTTTGTGCCTGGCCGGGATGATGGTCCTGCTCTTCCATGCCGCTCATTGGGCGATGGCTGTTTTCGATCCTTATCTATCTTCAAAGCCATTGGCCAATCTGATCGAAACCGCGCCTCCGGGGCGGTTGATCCTCGAGGGGCATTTTTACCCTTTTTCCTCCGTCGGTTTTTATACCGGACGGCCCGTGCTTCTTTTGAATGGTAAAGCGGACAACTTGATTTATGGCGCGGCGGCTCCAAACGCCCCGAATGTTTTTATCACCGATTCCGATCTGGTGCGGCTCTGGAGTGCACCTCAACGCTGCTATCTGGTGGCTTGGGCGGAATCGCGGCCTCGCCTGGAAAAATTGGTCCCTGGTTTGAAAATATTCGCTTCCAGCGGCGGCAAGTATATTTTCTCCAATGCTCCCTGAGATTCGAGATAACCAGAAAAACCGTAAAAATTCCCGAGTGGTTGGGAATTGGATTACGCGGCGGTGCGCAAAGTTCCGGAACAAAAAAAGGTCTCTTCCGTATATCAAGTGTAGTAGTATTTTCAGCCGGCAGGGCAAGTGTGCGGGCTGCGAGAAGAGGATTTATCACGGGATTACATCGACTGTAATTCTTAAAAACTCCAAAAGCAAACGAAGTTACAGGGTTGCCATAAATTTTGGTGGCGGAGGGATTATGGAAAAAAACCGGGAGGGAGACAGAAAAGCGGAGACTGGTTCCTGGTTGGCGAAAGTGTGGGGTGAGTGGATCAAACCGCTGGGAGTTTCCCTCTGTTTAGTTCTATTTTTTACCACGTATATAGCCCAAGCCACTCAAGTCCCCTCGGAATCAATGAAACCGACTATCCTGGCGGGAGATCATTTTTTCCTCGACAAGCTGGCTTTCCCAGGGAACTATCCGGCCTTTCTGCGCCCATACTTGCCGGTTCGAGAAATTCGGCGGGGCGAAATCGTCGCTTTCAAAACTCAAGAAAAAAACTCGCCCATCCCATTTCTAATCAAACGCGTGATTGGTCTTCCGGGAGAGAAGCTGGAAATCCGCGACAAAAAGGTTTGGATCGATGGCCGGATGCTCGATGAACCTTATGTGAACTTTGCGGATCCCGTGATTTTGCGCAAAGTGAGCGGATTGTCTGAAGCCTATTGGCGTCGCGACAATTTTGGCCCCTTCCCCATCCCACCGAATTGCTTTTTTATGATGGGAGATAACCGGGATGGAAGTTACGACAGCCGCTTCTGGGGCACTGTTCCCAAACAAGATATTATCGGGAAACCGTTCCTCAGTCTTGTTTACTGGTCCTTTGAAATCGAACCGCTCGCCGTTCCTCCTCAAACGCTGAGAGATAATTTGCGCGATTATGCCAACGTGGCCTTGCACTTTTTTGATAAAACCCGCTGGAGCCGCACCGGAACAATCCTTCATTAGCCGCGGCGTATGAGGTGAACCAGGGAAGCGGGCCATCCCTCGTCGAATAAATTGTTGGGATTTTATTTTAGGCACGGATGGACGCGGATCAAACGCGGATTGCATTAAAGCGGATCGGCTATGTTTCCGCAAGCTTGGCCTGAAGATATTCGCGATTAGCTTTCGTCATTCCCATGGCATTTTTATCCGCATTTAATCCGTGTTAATCTACGGCTGATTTTTTTTGTTTCTCTTCATCCCCAACAAAACTCTCAGTGTTTAGCGGGAGATTTAGAAATGCGACTAGTCATGTCTCGAAGAGAGTGGATGCGGCAATCAACCCGGCTGATTGGAAGTTCCTGCTTATGCCACACTCTCCTTGCCGGATCAAAAACTCAATCGACTTGCTGCTCAACTCCTGAAGTAGAGCCGGCAAGTCTTCTGATCGAAGATCAGCGCCTCATCATCGATCTCTCCCTGGCAGCGTCCCTCCAGCCGGTCGGCGGCGCCGCAAATATCATTCATAAAGAAAAGTCTCTGGACATCATCGTGGTGCATTATCAGAAAAGGAAATATGCCGCGCTCTCCGGGCTTTGCACGCATGCCTTCCGGCCCCTTAGTTATGTTCATACCCGGGGCCTGCTGCAATGCAACAACTACGGCCATTCTCTGTTTGACCTGAAGGGACAGGTGGTAAAAGGGCCCGCTCCAACGGCACTGAAATCCTATGCAGTAGTTCTTTTGAAAGGGAAGCTGGAAATTATTCTCTATTAGGTGGCTCGGCGTAATGATGAGGCTGATCAGGTTTTCTTTGGGTTGGATTTTGATGATAAGTTTGATGGGGCTCGCTGCATCCCCGGAAAATGCTGAACCAGTCAATAAGTCCTGGAAAAATCCAAAGGGTGGAATGGATTTTGTCTGGATTCCGGCGGGAAGACTTCTTTTGGAAAATGGCACGATTTCGAAGGAGAGTCAAGCCTCGTCGGCAGCTCAAGCCACCTTCAAAGGATTCTGGCTGGGCAGAACTGAAGTGACGATTCGGCAATTCCGCCAATTTGTCCGGGAAACCCGCCATGTCACCGAGGCGGAAAAAGCCGGAAAGAAATTCAATTGGAGAAACCCCGGATTCCGGCAACGGGAGGATCATCCAGTTGTCTATTTAAGCGCGTCTGATGTGTTGAAATATGCCGAATGGGCGGGAGTCGATCTCCCAACGGAAGCGGAATGGCTTTATGCCTGTCGGGCTGGAACAACTACCCGGTTTTATTGGGGAGAGAGAGTGGATGATCGTTTTCTCTGGCATCGGGAAAATTCTCCCAATGGCACTCATCCGGTTGCGCATACCCTTCCGAATCCCTGGGGCCTTTTCGATATGATCGGCAACGTTCGGGAATATGTGCGAATCTGCGGAAATCAGTTTACGGCAAAAGGAGAGTCTTGGACTCGTTGCGCGCAATACCGTATGCGAGATGGCCGGATGGTTGCTCCCTTGAATGATGTTGCGAAGACAATCTTAACCGATTGTCACTCGTCTCAACCTTCCATGTATCCTTTCGATGACGATCGGGGATTCCGCTGCATCAAACGGCCAACCCCTTGATTTCATCTTCAATATAATGACGTTGTTTGGATGGAATAATCCCTTCTCGTGCATTCCCTTTCCCACCTCTCCTGGTGGGCATGTATTGCATATACGGCTTTGGTTCTCGTGTCATTGGCAGCCGCGGTGAGTCCGTCTGAGGCGAGCCCGTTAGCTTTTGGCCTGGTGGCAGCTCTAAGCCTCTTAAAATGCACTCAGCGCGGCGGCCACACGGAGGGGCCCGGAGTAGCTATAATTGCAAATTAAAAAAACTCCTTGGAACAATTGATCGGGCTCAGGCGTAACTGGACTGACGGCGTCAGAGAGGATTGATCTGATGGGCCTCGAACAGCTCAATGAGGAATGGCGGTGGATTCAGGACTTGAAAAAAGGGGATCACCACGCCGTAATTCCTTTGATGGATCATTATGGTGAAGCGCTGATGCGTTATCTGGTTTATATCCTCGGGAATCGGGACAATGCAGAGGATGTTTTCCAGGAGACTTGGGTCAAAGTCATTGAAAAAATCGCGAGCTTTCAGCAGGAATTCAGTTTCTCCCCATGGCTTTTCCGGATTGCGCGAAACGCCGCCTATGACCAATTGCGCGGGAGAAGAAAATGGTGGCCGTTGGATTGGTCCAGGAAGCCGGAAGATGAGGATCAGCCCCCGGTGGAACTGGAAGCGCCGGAGAACTTCACCGCTCCCATTTTTCGGAAGGAGATTGTCCAAAAGCTGGTGGGAAATCTGACTCCTGAATATCGTGAAATGCTGTGGCTGCGCTTTTACCAGGATCTGTCGTATGAAGAGATTGCCCAGCATTGCCGGATTCCGATCGGCACGGTCAAAAGCCGTTTGAAACGTGCCTTGGATAAAGTGGCGGCCGCTTATTCAAAACTGGAGGGATGTCATGTCTCCTGAAACCAATCCATGCCAGAATTGCAGGGATAAACTGCTGGATTTTCTGTTGGAGTCTCCAATGCAGGCCAAATTTCCCGATGAAATCACAAACCATCTGGAGGTTTGTGATGCTTGCCGGGATTACCAGGCGGGTTTGCGGCAGATGTTGCCAGTCGCTCCGAATCGACACTTTTACACTCCGGGATTACGGTACAGGACCATCGCCCGGATTGAACAACGGTTGGAAGAGAGTCCGTTCCACCAGGAAAGATGGTTGGGTTTGGCTATGCTTGTGGGGCTGACCTTCTCTTATTGTTTGCCCCTTTGGATTTTGATTCGATTGGTGGGCCGCTGGATTCCATCCGTCCCTTTAACCATCGGGACTGCGTTTCTTCTCTTTGCCTTGCTGGGAGTATGCACGTCGGCAGTGGCCGCGGCGCTGTTGTTTGAAAAGGGGAATGGACTGATTCATGTCAAGACAATTCATATCGAGGAGGATCACCATGTATAAGAATCTAATTCATAAATTAATAGCGGCCTGGGTGGTGCTTTGTATTCTTGGGTGGGGAAGCTTGATCTTTACTTACACCCAGGGGATCGCCCTATTTGCCTCCCCTTCAGATCGTCATCCCGTTATTTTGGCCTTGATGCTTTTCGCTTTCTCGATGGGGATCACGGCCCTGCTGGCGGCGATTGGAATGTGGGTTTACGTCTATCGCGACTCAGGGCGCCGGGGGATGAACCAGCTAGCCTGGACACTGATTGCCATATTTACTCCCAATCTGCTGGGGGTCGTCATTTACTTGATTGCCCGGAAGCCACTGTTGATCACTTGTCCCGGTTGCCGGGCTCAAGTGGAAGCTCAGCTGGTTCACTGTCCCGGTTGTGGGCATCTGTTGAAGAAGAAATGCCCTTCCTGTAACGCGGTGCTGGAAGGGGCCTTCCACTATTGTGGAAGTTGCGGAGCGCCGGTCGGGCCGTAGACATGGAAACGGGAGACGGGAAACGGCAGAGGGCAGAAGGGAGACGGCAGACGGCAGACGGCAAACGGCAGACGGGAAACGGCAGAGGGCAGACGGGAAACGGCAGAGGGCAGACGGGAAACGGCAGACGGGAGACGGCAGACCGAGGGATATAGCAGGAAATACGGGAAATGGTTTAGGGCAAATTGCAGATGACCGACCTTTGACCGTATAACGATGATTGTTGGATGTAAATTACAGCCAATAAAAAAACTCACAAATGCACACGGCTATTCTGCATTTATTGACCTCCTCCCAACGCCGTCTTCCGTCCCCCTTTGCCGTCTGCCCTTTGCCGTCTCCCGTCTGCCGTTTGCCAACCGTTTCATCTCTCTCCGTAGTAGCTTTCCAAACACCGGTCCATCACCCAGGAAGTTCGAGCCCCGCTCTCCCCAGTTGATTCGCAGGTTCCGTGCTCCCGCAATTGATCGACGACGGTTTGGATTAATCCCTGATGAACATGATCGGGCCTACGGAAAGGCCAGGATTCCACGCGCCCGTCTCTGCGCAGCAGGACATCCCCATCGGTAAAGACCGGAGTCCGCAACTCGCCCTCTGATCCAGTCAGGACTATTTGGTCTTCGGAATGATCGGCATGAAAATTCCAAATCCCGGTACCTACCATCCCGGAAGCAAATTCGAAGCAGGCGGCAGTGACATCTTCGGCGCGGTAGCGATGTCCCGTGTTTACTGCACGGCCTGAGGCGGATTTTATGGGGCCGGCAAAGAAATCGAGCAGATCCAAGCCGTGCGCAGCCAAATCAAGAAACAGGCCGGCTCCGGCTATGTCGGGATCGAAACGCCAGGCTTCGGATTCTTCAACCGTCACCATTGGATCGTATTGCACGATGTGAACCGAAGTGAGTTGGCCAATTGCTCCTTGTTGCACCAGCTCTCGCACTTTGAGAAATCGCGGCATGGCTCGGCGGTAGTAAGCCACGAAGAGGGGCAATTGTCTGGTCTTAAAAGTTTCCACCATCAGCTGGCATTCCCTAAAATTCCTGGCCATTGGTTTCTCGACCAAACAAGGCTTGCCAGCCTCCGCGACTAGAAGCGCCAACTCACAATGCGAGGAGGGAGGAGTGGCGATATAAACCGCATCCACTTCGGGGTCATGGATAAGGGCATCGGCTCGATCGTAAAAGCGCGGCACACCGTGGCGTCTCGCATAATCTTCCGCCTTTTCCCGGTCTCGCCGCATCACCGCCACCAGCGCCGATCCCGCGGCATTCTGGAAGCCCGGCCCGCTCTTGACTTCAGTGACATCGCCGCAACCGAGGATTCCCCACCGGATGATGCTCATTTTCCCTCCATCCTCATTTCTTTTTGGCAAGTTCCGGCATTTCCTTCAATACGATTTTCCAGGCATTTTGTTCATCGTCCGGAAGCGGTTTCACCACGGTGTTACGGTACATCACCACGCTGCCCTCGTTGTGTTGCTGAAGCGCCAGATGGCCGGTTTTGTAAGTGTTGGCCACGTCTACGTAATCGGTGACTACTTTGCCATTCACCAGAATGATGATCCGGTTGCCAACGGCAATGATGTGCTGGGTCCACCAAGTATCGTCGGGAATCAGCTGCTCGGTGACTTTGCTGAAATTGTACAGGCTTCCGGTCTTCTGCGGATCGGGACTGCTGTTTTCTACCTGGGACTCATATCCTTTGGGCCAGCCCTTGCTCAATTCCGCGCGGAAATACATGCCGCTATTCCCCGAGTGATTCAGCTTGGCTTCTGATTTGAATTCGACGTTGGTATATGTTCCAGGACTGAACAGGTGGCTTACAGGGCCTTCGCCGACCAGCACTCCGTCTGGAGTGACGCTCCATCTTCCTGGATCTGGAGCGGTCCAGCCGCTAAGGGTCTTCCCATCGAAAAGCCGAATCCAGCCCTGTTTGTCTGGTTTGACCGCCACCGGTCTGCCGGGATCTGTTTGCGCCAAAAGAGTTGTCGCCGAAAATGCAATGGCGATGAAACTTCCAAAATTCCGCATGAATCTTCTCATAATATCTCCTCAGTCATGACAGTTGAATAAATGAGCAAAAACCGGAAAAAGTGTAGACCATGTCGCAGGCAATGGCAACCTGCTTTCAGATTTTGCGGGAGAGATGGCTTGCATGAAATCTGACTAGAGTCTTTGTGCGGAGCACTCTTTTTGGAGGGATTGTCAACTTGAAGAGCATGTCGCATCCTACAAAAATTACCCTGTGATTATTTCACTTTACCTTGTCTATGGCTGGTTTTTTTCCTCACTGTATTTTGTGCCGGCGGGAATTGAAAGGGGAACGAGCCGGTCTTTGCGGAGATCGACCATCGTGGATATTTTGTTATTGGGATGAAGCGTCTCCGCTTCTTGAAGAGTCAAGAGGTCCTGCTGGATTAGCTGTTCCTTCAAGTGCGCAAAAGCCTCTTTTTCATGATTCAGGATTTCATCGAGATCGTTATTGTATTTGTCGATCCCTTGCCATCGGATGAAAAAGGATTTTTGGTGACATATTTCCAAAGAATTCATTGGCGCTCTCAACAAGGCAGCCAGATACTCCAACCGATAGCGGTTGCTGTTAATTTCACTCATGCAATATCCTCTTCCCGCCATGATGTGGGGAGCCGCGGTTACTCTTCGGCAATAAACCGGGATTGGCCCATCGCAGAAAAGGGCTCCGTCATCAGAAGGCTCTGGTGTTAATTCATAAATGCCAGTCGGTGGAAATCCTTCCGCTATTTGCACCCAACCATCACCACAACCTCCTCCAAATTCCTCTTCGTTGAGCCCGGTTTGCAAATCATCATCACGGACACAAATTCTAATCTCAATTTGCAGATCACGCAGCAATTCACGGGCAAAGGAAGGATGCCGGAGCTTGGCTAAGATATTGCATAGAGCGAACCAATACAGATTGCCTTTCGTGATCGATATCAAAGGTATCAATAGCTGAGCCTGTTCACGTGGATGTTTAGATAAGAGGATGATCAACTCATCTGGATATTGGTCGAAGTAAACTGTAAGTAAATCGGCGGGGACCTGGGCTTTCAGCTGGATGAGGGTGTCCAAAATGACAAGGTTTAAATCATATTGGGCGGCCATTTGAGGAGCCCATTGCCGCCGGTCCAAAGGAAGTGGATTAAGAAGATTTAGCAGCTCTGGAATAAACTCAGAATACCGATATTGGGCGGCAAAATGGGCTCCCCAGGCTTGTTTTTGGACATCTCCCGATTGCAGAAGCGAACTGATGACTGACCGTTGTTTTTCCGGAGTGGAAAAATCCTCATTTTCCAAACCTGGAGGGGCTGATGCTGCCAACAACATCGATCCTTGCAAAAAAAACATCCAGACCAGGCGAATTCGAAGCATGGCAAATGACCTCCGTTTCGGATGAGTAGAGGACTGCGATTATCTGTGCGATTCAATCAACAAGATGCTCAAATTGCTTACTTCGTTGCCAATAAGACTCAAGCAAAGAAGAATGACAATTTCAGAAAATGCTTGGCGGGCAACACTCCTGACGAGGGCATGTATTGATCGAGGGGAACTCACTTGAAATAATCGCTGGTAATATTCTTTTTGATTATGTCAAAATCGCCCTTCGCGGCTTGTATCTGCTGGTCATTTTGCAGAAAGGGTCTTTCCTCTTCCCTCAGAATTGCTTTTCTCTTTTTTATTTCGAAATAGGTAGCAGGGGAATGGTCAGAGAACTATTATGAAAATCAATCGCTATCTTCTGGGCAGCACGCTGGTCGCCGCTTTGGGCGGCTTTTTATTCGGGTTCGACACTGCGGTCATTTCCGGCGCCACGGAAGCACTACGCAAGGTATTTGGATTGACCAGCAATGAATTGGGCTTTACGGTTGCCAGCGCCTTGATTGGCACTGTCCTGGTTCTCTGGCCGCCGGACGCCCTGCGGAAAAGCTGGGCCGCAAAGCCGACCGAAATGGCTGGCGGTTTTTTATTTTGTCTCCGCCGTCGGCTGTGCCTTGGCTTGGAGTTGGTATGCTTTGCTGCTCTCCCGTTTCCTGGGGGGATTGGCCATTGGCGGGGCCTCCGTGTTATCCCCCATGCAGATCGCCGAGATTTCGCCCGCCGAGAAACGCGGCCGATTAGTGGCCGTCAGCCAGCTGAATATTGTGCTGGGAATTCTGGCCGGGCTGATCTTTTTTACTACGTCATTGCCGCACTGCTGGATACTGGCACAACCGTGGAATGGCGCTGGATGTTGGGAGTGGTGGCCATTCCGGCTGCTTTGTTTTTCCTGTTCCTTTTGCCGATTCCAGAGAGTCCCCGTTGGCTGGTGAAACAACACCGGCGCGACGAGGCTTCGGATCATTCTCGACCGTTTGGGGAATCCCAATACGGAAAGCGGTTTTACAGGAGATTGTGGATTCCTTGCACGAGGAGACGGTCAGCGCGTTCGAGCCGTTTTTTCAGAAGAAATATTATAGGCCGATTTTGTTGGCCTTCATGGTGGCCACCTCTAATTAGCTTTCCGGAATCAATGCCCTGATTTATTACACGGCCGACATCTTTCGGATGGCGGGAGCGGCGCAATCGAGCGCTCTTTTTCAGTCTGTGATCATCGGTTTCACCAACTTGATTTTTACTTTAGTGGCTATGACGGTCATCGACCGCTTTGGACGCAAGATGTTGTTGCTGATTGGCACCAGCGGATTGGTGGTTTGTCTTTTGCTGCATCCTTTGCTTTTTACTCCGGCATTGGGGACGTCTGGTTCTGATCAGCCTGATCGGCTATATTGCCTGTTTTGCCTTTTCGCAAGGCTCCGTGATCTGGGTTTTTCTGAGCGAAATATTTCCCAATCGTGTCCGGGGGCTAAGGGACAGGCCTTGGGCAGTTTCACTCATTGGATTTGGTGTGCCGGAGTGAGTTGGACCTACCCCGTTATCGCGGAACATTCCGGCTGCAGGTGTTCGCTTTTTTTGCGGCCATGATGGTTTTGGAGCTCTTTTTAATTGTGAAGTACCTTCCGGAAACTAAAGGCGTATCGTTGGAACAGATCCAGCGCCGATTGGGAATTGAGTAATTGAGTGAATTACTTGGTCACCACGACACGAACAGAAGACTCTAGGCGCTAGACGTTGGCCTTTAAAGAGTAGGAATTTATCCTTGCTTTAGCCGACGCAATGCTGCGAAGTCAACAATCCGAGAATCGAGAGTCCGAAATTCCCTGTCTGCTTTGGCGATCATAAATAAAGGACGCATTCATGTTTTGGCAAAAAGAATTGGAAACACTATCGCGAGAAGAATTAGCTGAGTTGCAATTGAAGCGTTTGCGGCAAACGGTTCGCCTGGTAGGCAAACAGGTTCCCTTTTACCGGGATAAGTTTAAAGAGATGGCAACCTTCGTCCCGAAGATATTCAAACCGTGAAGGATGTAAAACGATTGCCGATGACCACCCGCGAGGATTTGCGCGCGAGTTACCCGTACGGATTGCTCGCCTTCTCTGCGATAAAACCGTTCGCCTGCACACCTCCAGCGGGACCACCGGAAAACCGAAGGCCATTTTCTTATCCAAAAAAGATCTGAGGAATTCCGCCGATATGATTGCGCGCTGTTTGATCATGTCCGGCGCCTCCACCCAGGATGTACTGCAAAATATGATGACCTATGGACTGTTTACCGGGCCGCTGATTATGCACTACGGGCGGAAAAAGTGGGCATGCTGGGTATTCCTGCTGGCCCTGGGAATTCCGAGCGGCAATTATTGCTGATGCAGGATTTTGGGACCACCCTCTTTCACACCACGCCAAGCTTTGCCCTGTATTTCGCCGATTTTCTCGAAAAGAAAGGGGTAAACCCCCGGCGGATTTTGCGGCTGCGCAAAGCCTATATTGGAGCGGAGCCGTATTCCGAAGAAACCCGGAAGAAAATTGAAGGAGTTTATGGAATTGATGTCTACAACCTCATTGGCCTTTCCGAAATGAATGGTCCCGGCGTGGCCTTCGAGTGCCATTTAAAGAACGGAATGCATCTTTGGGAAGACCAGTTTTTGATGGAAATCGTGGATCCGCAGACGGGCCGCCCATTGCCGGAAGGAGCGGAAGGGGAACTGATTCTTACTTCGCTCTGCAGGGAAGCCATGCCGATATTGAGGTACCGAACCCGCGACATTACCTCCATTGTCAAAACCCGCTGCCGTTGCGGCCGCACGCATCGGAGGATTGCCCGGATAACCGGCCGTGCTGACGATATGCTAATCGTCCGCGGAGTCAATATTTATCCACAACAAATTGAACGGATCCTGATGGGAATTGAGGCTTTGGGACGAAATTACCAGATCTTCCTGGAAGCACTGGATGAAATGACGGTCAAGGTGGAACTGTCCGCCGTGAGTTTCGATGGGAAGCTGGAACATTTGGTGAATCTTCGCAACGAAGTGACCGAAAAACTTCGAACTGAAATCATGGTCAGACCTAAAGTTGAACTGGTTCCCCCAGGCACGCTGCCCGTCAGCGAAGGCAAGGCGCAGCGGGTTTTCGATAAACGAGTGTTATAGCTGGGAAACCTCTGGAAGGTATCTCCTTAAGCAGCCACTCACGCCAGCGCGGCTGGCACTGCAAGGGGATGAAGACACGAGGATGGAGGCGGCCTGCCCGCAGGCCGTCAGAGGTAGCATGGAAAACTCAGGTGGGATGGAGCATCCCGCCTACAACCATGCGATTTTTTTAAGGAGAGAGAGTTATGGAGCGGGTTAAAATTTTGGCCATTTTCGTGGAAGACAAATTAGGGCAGTTGGCGCATACAACCCAGGCACTGGCGGAGGCGGGAGTCAATATCCGTTGGGTCACCATCGCCACCGGCGACAAATTTGGGGTCATGAAATTCCTGGTGGATAATACGGATAAAGCGGTGCAGGCTTTACGCAATAAAGGATTCACCGTGTCGCTCAACGAAGTGCTGGCCATCGAAGTGCAGGATCAACCGGGCGGTTTGCGAGCCGTGGCTCAGACTTTGGCCCAGCACCGGATCAGTATTGAAAATGCCTCCGGATTCGTTACCTCCTCCAAGAAGAAAGCTGTATTGATCTTGGAGGTTGAAAATCTTGAAACCGTGGAAAAGCTGGTCCGGAGCAAGCACCTGCACGTGGTTTCGGAAGATGAGTTGCTCAAGCTTTAGGGAGATTTCATCTCGACCTGTGGGGACTGTCCTAACGATATGAATTAAAATCGATTCATCTTCGGTGAATCTTGTGGCGCAAGAGAGGCAACCTGATTGGCGGATTGCGAAAATATCCACGCTAGAATGCGGCATATAACGGGATTTCTTTCCTCCAAGAATATTTTCGGTTGGAGGTAGTTAAAGGGAAGAGAAAAAAGAATTGGTCTTTAATATTGGGGGAGAGGCAATATCTCTGGAATGTGGAAGGCGCGCGGAATGACCGTCGTCACCCACGCGGCGACATCAAGATCGCCTGGCGGAGTCCGCTTCTTACTTTATGCCATCCGCAGCATAACTTCTCTCCCACTTTTAATTACACGGCCTTCTGTTCTTTTTTTTCAATATATCGATTATTTATTGCTATAATCTCCGTTCTGTTTTGGATACCTAGTCTTTTGACGGCCACCCACGGCGCAGTTCCCCACATTCCCATAAAATCCGATCCAATTTGCTTCTTAATCAAGAAGTGGAGGCAGAGTCACATGAAGAAAACATTTTTATTTTTGATCCTGGCACTTTTCTGCAGTCATTTTTCGGTAGCCCGCGCCGATGATTCAGCAGAATCCTCTTCGGCGACCAATGCACAACCAGAGGCCGCCGAACCGGCTGCCCCCGCGGAGGCTGCCCAGGCTGCGGCTCAGACAGAGGCGACCAAGCCAGCGGCGCCAGCGGAAGCAGCGAAACCTGCCGCGCCCAAACCTGCCGCTGGATTTCCCGGCCTTCCTCCCTGGGGGCCGCGTCTAAATAAGGTCACCTCGTGGCTGACACTGGGGGCCGATCTGCGCATCCGCGAAGAATACCACCTCAATGCTCTTACTCTGAATGGAACCGCAGTCAATCACGAATACAATTATCTGCGATATCGTTGGCGTCTGGGGGGCTCCGTGCAACCGGTCAAAGGCTTGGAGTTTAATTTTCGGGTGATTTCAGAGACCCGATCCTATGCAAAACCGGAGTCTATCGAGGGCTATCATCCGGACGAAATCCTCTTTGACAATTTCAACGTGACGCTGAGAAATCCCGGGGGGACACCCATTACCATCGTGGCCGGGCGGCAGGATATCGTCTTTGGAAACGGTTGGCTGATCATGGATGGCACGCCGGGAGATGGCTCGAGGTCGATTTTTTTTGACGCGATCCGCCTGACGTATGAATTGAAATCGAAAAAAACCACTTTCGATTTCATTGGAATTGGCAATGGTTCCTTGTCTGACCAAAAACTGCCAGTCATCCACCCCGCATCGTCGGCGTATGCCAAATTTCCAAAAGCCGATATTGAGCAAAATGAGAACGGCGCAATTTTCTATCTGACCAATAAATCGATCAACAAAACTCAGATCGATGGCTATTTCATTTACAAGCACGATAGCAAAGTTCAACCCAATGGCAATAACGGCGACCTCTATGTTTTTGGCGCGAGAATAGAAAGAGACCTAAGCAATCATTTGAGATACCGCTTTGAGGTAGCCCCTGAAAGGGGGAACAAGAATGGACGGGACTTGAGGGCTTTCGGCCTTAATCAACGTTTAACTTATTTATGGAAAAATAAAACCAACCAGCGGGTTTACGTCGGCCACGAATATCTTTCGGGAGACGATCCCGCCACAACAGGTGTCAATGAAGGTTTCGATCCCGTCTGGGGGCGCTGGCCGCAATGGAGCGAGCTGATGTTGTACAACCAGGCGGCGGAGACGCGGGTGGGAGAGTGGACCAACTTTCACCGGCTGGATTTTGGCTGGGGCTGTTCCCTTAGCAAAAAGCTGGATCTGAGCGCGGACTACATGCCCTTGTTCGCCCCCAACAATCCAATTTTTGGAAAAAAACC
>CAWDMN010000092.1:0-119149 GCA_963803155.1 uncultured Acidobacteriota bacterium | reverse complement strand
TAATCTAAAGGCGCTCAGAACTAGGCGCAGACAGTTGCGTCATCAGCTGACGCCTGCAGAGGCGACACTCTGGAAAGGATTACAGGGCAGGAAAGTTCTTGGGAAGAAATTCAGGCGGCAGCATAGTGTCGGCGCTTATATCCTGGATTTTTACTGTCCGGAATGTCGTTTGGCGATTGAACTGGATGGGGATATTCATTATCGGGGCGGAAGGCAGGAATATGACAAAAAGCGGGAAGAATTTCTTAATTCCTTGGGTATTGAAGTCCTCCACATCGAAAATCATCATGTTTTCGAGAGCAACGAACAAGTTTTGGATGCCATCAAGCGGCGATTAATGGCATCGCAGCTCCAACCACCCCCGTCCGTCTGTTGACGGACGACCCCTCCTTGAAAAAAGGAGGGGAGCTTGTGCGACACAGTTCCCCGCCTCGGACGAGGTTGTTAAATCCGTTCTGGCGGAAGGGGTGCTCGAAGGGCGGGGTGGTGCGAGGATTTGCGCGGCTGCGATGGATTGCATGAGTCGAGGTGTCGATGAGAGTATTCACAGACTACAATGGCAAACAGTGGCTACTCAGCAGCAACCACCCCCGTCCGCCGATGGCGGCCGACCCCTCCTTGAAAAAAGGAGGGGAACTTTGCGTGCGGGATAATTTCTCAGCCTGCTGGGATCTAAAGAGGCGGCAATAAAAAAATCAGAACCGTCAACTTGTAGAAGCCAAGCTTGCTAGCGATGCAATTGTTCATATAGCCCGGCTTCCAGCCAGGCCAGGCCGGTTCGGGCATACTGGTACGACTGATCGATTTGCAGCGCATGTTTGAAACTTGCGGCGGCTTGGTCTTTGTCTCCAATAAAAGCATAATAGATCCCCGCCAACCCATACGCATGAGTGCGCAGATCCTGGGAATTGTCGGTTTGCCGTTGTTCATTGACTGGCAGAAACTCATTTAGCCATTTCTCGGCAGTCTCCTTTTCGTTGATTTTATAAAGGGCGATGGCCCGGAAGAGTCCTTCCGTTTCCACGTCGTCATCGCGAACCCTGGCGGCTTGAGTCCATGCTTGGGCAGCTTCCGCGCTCTGGCCGGCCGCCAGATGGATCAGTGCTTCATGGACCAGCAGGCGGGCGCTCTGAACCGTGGCAAAGTCGTCCACGCCCAAGCTGGTGGGCGGCTGAGAGGCTGCATGCAAATGATCGAGCGCTTGAGTATAGCGGCCTTGTCTGGATTCCTGCAGGGCTAGTGCCAGGCGGATGGCGCGGTAAAGATGCAGCAAAGAGTAGGATTGATGAGTGGCCCCGAAGGTGTGTCCGTCCAACAATTCCAATGCCCGGCTGTAATTCCCCATCTGAGCCTCCACTGACGCCAGCCGTTCCAGCAAAGGATCGCTGCCGGGACGCTTCTCGAGTGCGCGCTGAAAGGTCTGACGCGCGGCTTCAACATTGCCGATCCGAGCATAGGTGTTGGCGAGAAGCGTGACGGTGGCCAGATGTTCCGGTTTTTGTTCCGAGGCGCGGGTCAGGTATGCCAAACCATTCTGTTGGTCTCCCCCAAGAAGCAACGCCAGTCCCAGATTTCGCAGGCAAGAAAAATGAAGAGGATTAGCGGCCACCCCCTGCCGCCACAATTCGACGGCTTCCTCCTTACGCTGGCGGCTATAAACCAGATCGCCCAGGAGCGAGGCGGCATTGGCGTCTTTGGGATCGGCAGCCAGAGCCTCCTTGAACACCAATTCGTCTTCGCGCCGGAAGGGGAAAATCTCGAGCTGCAAATCCACTTCTCGGGCCATTTTCAACTGTTGGTGAGCCGTGTCTGCATCTTGCAGCTGTTTCGCGGCAAACGCCCGATAATAATGAAGCAGCGGATAGGGGAGTTGTTTGGCCGTCTGAGCGGATCGGATTCCAGCATCCAGCGCCAATCCAGCTTCCTTCCAGGCGGAGAGCCGGAAATATTCGGTGGCCAACTCAAGATATCCCTGAGGATGTCCGGCACACGCACGGTCGAGAGATCCCTCCTCTTCTTTTGAGGAAGTAGTTTTTGCCAGGGAGTCAATCTTCTCTTCCATTCTCGCGAAAGCATTGGTGGGGTCCATCTCCAGAATTGCCTTCCGTTCCTTTGCTGCCAGCACGGCTTTCCCGGTTTTTCGCAGCAAATAAGCATGAGCTTGGCGAATGGCGAGATTCAAGGGTGAACCCGCGGCGGCCGCCGCAATCTTTGAAAATGCCTCTTCCCGCAGGTTCTCGTGCAAATCCACCAAAGCCAATCCATAATCGCGCAAGGCAATCTTGTCGGAATTCGGCAGAATGCGATAGTAATGGCGGCGCGCTTCCAGGCTCCGGCAGGCTTGGGAGTGAATCACTCCAAGGTAGAAATGAGCATCGCCATTGGTGGGATCGCGCTCCAGGACCTTTTCAAAATATTTCCTCGCTTCTTCAGTCTGAAACCGATCGAGGGCCATCAATCCCAGACGGAGGTTGGGAAGAGAAAACATCGAATCCTTGGAAAGCGCCAACTGATAGGCGGCTTCGGCATCCGTGAGCTGGCCGAATTTCTCGTGCCCCAATCCTTTTTGATAGGCTTCTTCAGCTGTCAAGGTTTCCGGGGCGCCGAATTTCCTGGGGATGGAATCTTGCGCATATGCCGCGTTGGGGTGGGATCCACCGGGATATTGTTTGTAATCGAGCAGGACTTTTCCAGTTTGACTGAGGATTCGGAAATTGAGAATCTGATCCTTGGTTTTCTCTCCCAAGGCAATGGCGCTTCGGTAAACCAGCCCGTGCGACAAATTGGTTTGGGCTTTCCAGATCTGCATATCCGCGGCGCGCAACTCAAGCTGTGCTCCCGAATAATTAGCCGTTGCCGTCACCGCCAATTTGGCCTCTCCCGGGAGCGCCGCGGGTGTGTCTAAAAAGAATGAAGCCTCGCTGGTCGCGGAGGTCAAACCGCCTAATCCGCCGGCTCCAAACCAGCGTTCCGTCCATCCGTCCGTTTGGCCAGGATCAATAAACTCATAATTTCCATCCCAAATAAACCGGCCACTCTGGGTTTCCATATAAAGACCGTCTTTGTCGGTATAGGTTTCCATCTGACGCAAAGCGGTCGGCCCTGCCCCAAAGGTCCAGGTCTTCATCCCGCGCGCCAAGAGGCGGTTGGTGTGGCAGATGGTGCCGAAGTCGGTCTGGTAGTCATAAATCGACATAAAGTTATCGTAAATATCGAGTCCAAACACTCCGAGCATGTTTTTGTTGTTCTTGTTCCACGTCATGTCAACCCCGTTGATGAATGGCCAGTGGCCAAGCGAAGAGCTGTCATGCCCAATGGTCTGAGTCATGGGATAAACAAACCGGCTTCCTTCAGTCGTGGCGACTCCGGCATTGGTCCAGAGCAGATATCGGTTGGGCAGCAGATTGCGATTGCGCAGGCGGATGCCGACTTCCACATAGGCGTGACCGGGACGCAGCGTAACTTCGAGCGATATTTTGTCCCTAAAAAAATGATCGATGTGCGAAAGAATGACGGTAGCGCTTCCATCGGCCTGGCGCGTCAATGCCCACGCCCAGGGCTCTCCAGGCCAGGTGAGCATGTGGGCGTCGAAAGGTCCATACAGTTCCAGATTTCCCACCGGCCAGCCTCCGCGCTGATTGTAGCGGCCCGGCTTAATCACTGTCGGGCGATAAAAGAGCTCCCGCTTGGCTACTTTGTCATAGGCGGAATAAATCCTTCCACCCAATTCCGGCAGAAATTCCACCCGCAGGTATTCGTTTTCAAGCACCAGCGAATCGTACTTCACCGGCAAGGGGCGCCGGGCCCGGGAGTCCCAATCCAAGGCGGTGTATGGATAGTGTCCCATGTTCTCAATCGTTCGAAAGTGAGGCGCCACGGCTTCCGAGCGGCCGAAACTATAAGTGGGTATTTCCCTCGTACCATGCGTGAATTGCACCGAAACCGGCGCTATTGCCGGCAGCGGTTGGGCAAGGCAAAGGCAGGCCAGACAAAACAAAAATCCGAATTTCCACTTGAAGCCATTCCTACTGGTTGACAGTTTCATGATATAAGAACCTTTCCTTAAGGTATTCTGATTGATTTGCCCGGAATGAGAATAACTATTTCATGCCTGCAAGAAAGACGACAATAGTTACTTGCGAACGGCAAGTAACACGCATGGTGGCACAAGGAGCCAGGCAATAGCAAGTGTTTTAAGGGAGTTTGAAGAATTCGTAGACGCCAAAGCAGAATAGCCACTCATGCCAGCGAGGCTGTCACAACAAGACGATGAAAATCTCCAGACCTCACAGGTCTCCAAGACCTGTGAGGTCTCTGGCCCCAGGATTTTCTAGGGAGGTGAAATATATGTGAGAGACAATAGACAAGCGAGACTTTGTCCCCGAATATGGGGAGGTAGGGATAAGCCAGAATAAAACTCGACTCAAAAATCGTCAGCTTCCGTGGCTCAAGGAAGCAAGGGCGAATTGTCCATTAGCGGGAAAAATGTGGCGAGGCACTGCGTAGCCGCCGTCGCTGCCAAGAGCGCTGGCTGTGCTCCGCACCACATCCTGTTTGAATCTCCTCAGCCATTGTAGCCCTTGATCCGCGGAGGCATTGTTTCGACCAACAGAGAATGATATTGTTTGGAAGGATCTTTCAGACAGTGATGCTCTTGGAAGAAAGGAACACGAACAATTCCGAATAGGCACATGATGATTCGATGCGGATTCCTTTTCAACTTCATCTTCGTTTTGGCTATTTGTTTTGCCTCCGGAAGTCCGTCTCGCTCTCGAGTTTATTTGCACACGGGTTGGCAGTTCCGCGTCGAGGGCAAGCCCATGTGGCGCTCTGCGAGCGTGCCTGGTTGCATTCACACGGATTTGATGGCTCATCAACTTATTCCCGACCCATTTTTTCGTGACAATGAAAACAAAATCCAGTGGGTCAGCTGGGTGAATTGGGAGTACCGCACGGAGTTTGAACCCTCGGCGGCACTGCTTCGGCATGAACAGATCGAATTGGCTTTTGAGGGATTGGACACTTATGCCGCGGTTTGGCTCAACGGGAAAGAAATTTTGCGGGCGGCCAACATGTTTCGTCAATGGCGAATCCCGGTCAAAAATATTCTTCACCCTGGCATGAACCAGCTCTCAGTTATTTTCCGCTCCCCCATCGCGGAAGTTCTTCCCCAAATGAATAAACTGAAATACCAATTGCCCGCGCCCATGGATCGGGGTGAAAAGAGCAGCCCCTTCACACGCAAGGCGCCTTATCATTATGGCTGGGATTGGGGTCCGAGGCTGGTCACCTCCGGTCTCTGGCGTCCCGTCTATCTGGAAGCATGGGATCAGGCGAAAATCGCGGATGTGCACATTGTGCAAACTTTCCTCGATGAGCAGCAAGCCAGCCTGAAAGCGAGAGTCCAGGTGCATTCCATCGGTTCCCATGGCCTTTCCTTGAACTTGACAAGTCCGCAAGGCCAGTTTCCCTCCGTGAGACGTCCCGTCAAATTGCAGAATGGAATGAATTCCTTCGAGATCGATTTTGAAATTTTTCGTCCCCGCCGTTGGTGGCCGAATGGATTGGGTATGCCGTCGCTCTATAGGGTTTGTCTCCAACTTTGTGATGGGAAGCGAGTGATCGGCGAATCGGAAATGCAGGTGGGGCTGCGCTCGCTGCAATTGCGCCAGCAAAAAGACGCCTGGGGGAAGAGCTTTGAGTTTGTAGTGAATGGAGTTCCGGTCTTTGCAAAAGGGGCGAATTGGATCCCACCAGACAGTTTCCCCTCGCGAATGACTCCCGAACGATACCGCCATCTTTTGGAATCCGCGCAATCCGCGCGGATGAACATGCTTCGGGTTTGGGGAGGCGGATTTTACGAAGATGATGCCTTTTATAATTTGTGCGATGAACTAGGAATCCTGGTCTGGCAGGATTTCATATTTGCCTGCAGCCTTTACCCAGGGGACGAGGGATTTGTAGAAAATGTCAGCGCGGAGGTCAAAGACCAAATCATCCGTCTGCGGAATCATCCTTCGCTTGCGCTCTGGTGCGGCAATAATGAAATTGAGACAGCTTGGCAACATTGGGGCTGGAAGAAAAAAGTGCCACAAACCTGCTGGAATGAAAATACCCGACTCTTCACTCAGCTGATCCCAAATCTTTGCGCCGCCTTGGATTCGGGGAGGCCTTACTGGCCGAGTTCTCCTAGTTCCAATTCAGAGGCAGATCCTGATTCTCAGAATTTCGGCGACTTGCATTATTGGGGGGTCTGGCATGGGCAGTTGCCCTTCGATGATTATAAAAAACAATTGCCCCGGTTTATGAGTGAATATGGAGTCCAATCTTTGCCGGATTCAAGCACCGTGAACAAGTTCACCTGGCCGTCGGACCGTTGGATGGGCTCCCCGGTCCTGAGCGGCCACCAGAAACAGTTGCGCGGCAATGAGCGCATTCTCGAATATTTGCTACGCGAATTTCCCCAGCCAAAAGATTTTTCATCGCTGATCTATTTGAGCCAATTGAGTCAGGCCCATGGCGTGAAGATAGGAGCCGAACATTTGCGGCGTGAACGCCCGCGCATCATGGGATCGCTTTTTTGGCAATACAATGATTGCTGGCCGGCCCTATCCTGGTCGAGCATTGATTATTGGGGACACTGGAAGGCTCTGCAATATTATGCCAGGCGATTTTATCGGGAGCTTCTGGTTAGCATCAACGAAGATGCGGGCAGCCTTGGAATATTTGTCGTGTCCGATCGATTGCAGGTAGTGGAGGGTCTGCTGAGTGTCAGCCTGCTGGATTTCCGGGGCGACCGGATCCTTCACCAGGAAATCCCAGTGAAGATCCCTGGGCTGAGCAGCGCTGTTTACCTGAAAATAAGCCGGGACCAACTGCTTCGGGGCCATGATCCTTCCAGAGTCTTTTTGCGCTGCGAATTGAAAACGGAGGGAACGGTCCGAGCGGAGAATCATCACTTTTTTTTACCGGCACAGCAGCTGAAATTGTCCGATCCTGGAATCAAGACAAAGTTTACAGAAATCCCTGATGGACTGAAAATTGTACTATCGTCGGAAAAGTTGGCAAGGGATGTCTATTTGTCCATGCCAGATTATGACGGGTTATTCAGTGAAAACTATTTCGACTTAGTGCCGGGGCAACAGACGGAAGTTATTTTTCATCCCAAGTTAAAGGTGAGTTCGAGAGACCTCTCGGCTAACCTGAAAGTGGTCTCATTGGCCAGCGTATTCTGACTTTCCGTGACCGGCCCGCCGGCTTTTCATGATATAAAGGGCCAATTGCCAAGTGCATGGCAGGATGGTTCGTCCGTCGGCGGATGAATTCGCCGAACCGTTCGTCTTGGAGAAATCCGCTGCAGGAAGAATGCTTTCAGCGGGCACTCCTTGCCAGATGGAAATTCCGCCGGGGCAATAAAGAGTAAACTTTATGATTCTTGATCGAACGAGGAGAAATCTCCGCATGAGGGATTGGAAAAAGTATGTTCTCGCAATTTTAATCGCGGCCAGCTTTGGATGGAACACCCATGGTTGGGCTATCGCCGCGAGCTCCGTAAAAACCGGGGATCCAAGGCTGGATGTCGCTATCACCGCGGTTTATCCGGCTTTGGTGCAGGTTTACGTGCTCACCAGCCAACCGGTGGAAGGACGGGAGCGGAAGTATCAGGCCAGCGGCAGCGGCGCGATTATTTCGCTGGAAGGGCATGTGATCACCAACCACCATGTGGCGGGAAAGGCTCTGGCCATCCGTTGTGTCCTCTCGACCCGCGAAGAGCTGGAGGCCACGCTGGTTGGGACTGATCCATTAGCCGACATTTCCATTGTAAAGTTGGATCTGTCCTCCCGCGCCAAAAATGCCCCGCCTCTTTCGGTCGCCAAATTTGGCCAATCGTCGCAATTGCGGGTCGGGGAACCGATTCTGGCGATGGGGTGTCCCCTGGCTATTTCGCAATCCGTGACGAAGGGGATTGTTTCCAATCTGGACATGATTTTCCCGAAATCGATGACAGGCGGCTTGACTCTGGATGGAGAGGATGTTGGCTCGATTGTGAAGTGGATCGGCCATGATGCTCCCATTTTCCCGGGGAATTCCGGTGGGCCCCTGGTCAATCTCAAAGGGGAAATTGTGGGCATAAACGAAATTGGTTATGGGCTGGCGGGCGCTATTCCCGCGGATTTGGCTGGCGCAATTGCCAGGGATCTAATGCAACATGGCAGTGTCCGGCGGGCTTGGATTGGAGCCAATTTTCAGCCTTTATTGAAATCCACCGGCACACCGGTTCCAGCTCGGGGCGTGCTGGTATCGGGAGTCATCCCGGGATCCCCCGCTGAAAAGGCCGGATTGAAAGCAGGAGATATAGTCACCGCTCTGGATGGCGCCCCGGTTACGGTGCGATTTCGGGAGGAATTGCCTTCTTTCATCCGCTCCGTGATATCCAAACCAGTAGGCGGGACCATGGAATTTGCCGTGCAGCGCGAGGGCCGGGAAAACCTTTTGAAGATCACCTCGGAACTGCGCGATGAAGCGCAGGGCAAAGAGGTGGAGTTTCCGGAATGGGGGATGACCGCGCGCCGTCTCACTAAGATGGAAGCCAAGGAAATGCAGCGGCCCGACACGCGCGGAGTCCTGATTGGAAGCGCACGTCAGGGCGGACCCATCAACTTGGCTCAGCCTTCCTTGCGCATGCAAGATGTGATTGTGGAAGTGGCGGGGAAACCGGTGGCCGATTTGGAAGCCCTTCGCAAATTGACGGATGAGTTGACCTCGGGGAAAAAAGAACCGGAGCCGATTCTGGTGGCTTTTGAACGGGAAAACACCCGGCAACTTTCCGTGGTGGAGGTGGGGATCCGCCCCCCGCAGGACCCCCCCGCGGAAGCCCGCAAGGCCTGGCTTCCGGTGGCTACCCAGGTGCTTTCAAAAAAATTGGCGTCGGCCCTTGGCATCAAAGGAAAAATGGGAGTGCGGATCACACAAGTCTATCCTGAAAGCACGGCGGAGAAGGCGGGCTTTCAAATCGGCGATGTCATCACGCATGTGGATGATCAGTTGGTGGAAGCCTCCGAATCTCACGATACGGAAGTGTTCGCATCCATGTTATGGGCTTACAAGGTGGGAAGCCGGCCGGAGTTCTCCGTCATTCGCGACCGCAAACCGATGAAGATATCCGCGGAACTGATTGATGCGCCCAAAGAAGAACAGGAACTGCGGGTCCATGAAGATGTGGCATTTGAATTCAAAGCTCGCGACATCTCTTACCTGGATCGCGTCAAAAACAAGTGGGAGAAGGAACAGATGGGCGCGCTGGTGACCCAGGTAGATAGCGGGGGCTGGGCAGCCATCGGAGGATTGAGAACCGATGATTTGATTCAATCCGTGGATGGAACTCCGGTCAACGAGGTAAAAGATTTGGAGACGATCCTGAAGAGTGTGAGGGACCGAAAACCACACCAGGTGGTTTTTTTCGTGAAGCGCGAGATTTCCACTCTCTTTATTGAGATCGAACCGGCTTGGCGCGATAAACCGTAAGATAGCCAGAAATTTAATTCGCCTATTAGGATCTTGGGGAAATACGCCAAAACCTTATGCTTTATCAGAATCATTCACGAAAATGCGATGTCTGGAGAATATATTCAATGAAGAGAATTTCAGCAGTTGTGATCGTCAACATGATTTTGTTCATCGCTTCTGGGTGGGCTGGAGATGTAAAACAGACGGCAAAAATGGTGTCCGAAAAATACCACAAATCAGTGGTGACGGTTCGGGTGGTGATCCGTTTGAAACAGAACTATATGGGACAAACCCGGGATCAGGAACAGAAGCTGGAATTGAATGGAACCGTCATTGATCCCTCTGGATTGACCGTCACTTCGGCTTCGGCCCTGGATCCTGCTTCAAGTTTCCGGATGATGGCCCAAATGACCAATCAGTTCAAAATTGAATCAGAAGTGAAAGAGACCACTTTATTGCTTGAAGATGGCACGGAAGTGGATGCCGACATTGTCCTCAAAGATACCAATCTAGATATGGCTTTCATCAAGCCGCGGGAAGCCGGTCAATCTTTCAACGCCGTGGGACTCAAGCCATATGGGAAACCTCTGCAGTTGTTGGATGAGTTGTTGGTTATTTCCCGGCTGGGTAAGGTGGGCAATCGGGCGATCTTGATTTCCTCCGGGCGGATTGGAGCCTTTGTCAAGGGACCAAGGTCTTTTTATGTGGGTGACGATAATTTAGGCAGCGCCGTGGGATGTCTGGCTTTCAACGAAGAAGGCGTTGCCGTGGGGATACTTCTCACCAAACAAAATCAGGATGGCGGTGATGGAGGAATTGGAATAGGGCGTCGTCGCGCTGGAGATATGACATTGACGGTTCTCCGCCCCATTGAAGATTTGATTGAAATTGCCGACCAGGCGCGCCAAGTCAAGCCCGTCGAGCCCAAGGCCAAAAATTGAAGAGCCACACCCTTAGGACTACGGAACCCTCTGGTCCACCTCCTCAGAAAATCCCCGCTGAGCAACAATGAAATCTAAGTCCGCTCACCCTGAGCTTGTCGAAGGGTATGCGGACGAGCAAAACAAGGTTTTCCCAATGATGTTAAGCTAACTAATCCCTTAGGTTGGCTCGACTTGCCACGAAAGAACCGTCCATCCTTCGACAAGCTCAGGACGAACGGTTCTTTATCGGAGTCAGCACCTCATTTTCATTGTTTTGTTGAGCCAGTCGCGCTGGCATGAGTAGCTCCTCAGAAAATCCCCGCCTTGTGGTTGACTAAAGCAGAGAAATTGAATTGATTGGCTGCGATTGTAGCGCGGAGTCGCCTCACAGACTCCGCGGCCCGCTGGAGCGGACCTTCGGCTTTTAACTTAGCTAAATGCCGCAAACACGCCAGGCCAGATCTTCGTTGCGGGTCCGCGCTACAGGCCTCTCCTTTGCTGCAAAGATCAAAGTTCGAAACCATGGGGCTGCAACAAGACCTGCCTTTTTCATCCACTCGTTGTGCAGCCACGCCTGCATGCAAGGCTCCTCAGACGAGATGAGTTTTGTCCACAATTATTGGGCGCTCCTCGCAAGGCCAAATCTTTCTTTCCATTATCTCCCCAACAGAAATTCCACATGGCTTCCCGCTGCCATTCGATATCTGCGGCAACTAAACGGTGCGGCGGTTTGGAGCGCCGGCAAGGCAATGTTAGAACTTTGGGGGACGACTAATTCCGCTGCACAGCCTGTTGGCAAAGAGATGGAGAGCTGGTGCTGTCGTCCGTCTTTTTTCGCATGAAATTCGATGGGCCCTTTTACCGTATGGGCCATAAGATCCAAATCCGGCAAGTCCGCCAGTTGCGGCCGGATTTCGCACCGGCTGAATCCCGGATCCAGTGGCCTGATTCCAGCAAGGCTCATATACGTCACAAAAAGAGGGGCAACCGGACAGTGGCTCCACTGAGAACTACTGTCGGCTTTCACCTTCCAATCCTCCTGCAAAGTGTTGTTCAACCGGATGGAATCCAGTGTAGCCCAACGTTCGCGCAGATCCTGAACAATCACATCGGCCCTTCCTCCGGCAGCCAGCGCCCAAAGGCGCCAGCCAGCGTTGGCGGGATAGGAAAATCCCATCTCGGGCGGGCATTCTACCAGAGTCTTCAGCGCGTTGGCCGATTTTTCCCCAGGGCACTGATCAAAAAGGATGGCGGTGGCGAGCGATCGGTCGCACATCCTGATGGATTGCTCTTCCGCCAGCCAGGGAAGGTTGTTGATGAATATTTGATGCCGGGGGCTCCAAAAGGCTTTGATTGATGAGGAGAGAATTCTCTCCCCCAAGGCAAGAGCGGCATTGGCGCGGGCAGAATCGCCAAAAGCGCGGCAAATGGGTGCGAGCGCCCTTTGCAACATGGCGGCCGCATAGAGATTGAATGCACACTGCTTGTGCCGCTGGCGCTGATATGCCTGGTGATCAATCCAGACCGAAGGGATTCCTAGATTTTCCACGGGTAAGAGTCCCTCCGCCGTGAGGATGGACTGCAGGTAATCGGCGAACCGCAACAGACGCGGAAATGGTTCCTCGATGGCCCTCAAATCCCCCGTGTAGAGGTAGTGGTAGCAGCAATCGAAGTTGAAGCCGATGCCGTGATCCAGAATGGGCCCCCAACTGGTGAGCTGCAATTGCCGTTCCATGAGCCGCGCCAGCCGGTCATAGGCGGGCCAGCTGTCCAGGAAGTAACCGTCCAGAGTGATCCCCTGACTGTAGGTGGAAAGATAGCGCGCGGGCAGGCGAGTCTCTCCGAAGCCAAAATAGAGGGCATGCAGCTGATGGCCGCAGTCACCGCTGTATTGCTGCCGCTCGCGGGCCATGCCATCCACGATTGTTTCCTGGGCTGAATTGTGCAGCGTATTCACCGAGGCATCGAATAGCTTTTGCAGAGTTGGCTCCGAACAGCGGATTCGCGGAGTTTGCGGCCAGGGGAATTGACGGCGGCGGAGGCCCACCTTGCGGATCCTGACCGCGCCCTGAGTCTTGTGGATGTGCAGCTGAATCCATCGGCAGCTTTCAAAGTCGAAGGTTTCAAAACGATTGACTCCCAGACGGCAGATGAAACGGGTCCAACTGTCAAAATGTGAATTTAAAAGCGCGGGGCCCCCAACCTGGTGCGCCTCCTGCACCAACAGTTCAATGGTCGTGCCCTCAGCCGCTTCAATTTCAAAGGCGGGCCAGCCTACAATTTGCT
This sequence comes from uncultured Acidobacteriota bacterium, assembly GCA_963803155.1. GTDB lineage: Bacteria > Acidobacteriota > Terriglobia > Versatilivoradales > Versatilivoraceae > CAWDMN01. The sequence goes on along the minus strand of CAWDMN010000092.1, from coordinate 106,433 downwards.
CCTCCAACTCAAAGGTCAAAGCCGCGGTTTTATTTCCATCGAAAAACAGTTCCCACTCCCCGGGCCGAATTTCACGGACAGAGGATTTCCGATCTACTTGGAAACATTCCGGGGTACGGACGTCGAAATACTCTTCCGGCGGGCGGCTCCAGGTCAGCCACATCGATTCGGTGAGTTTTTTGACGGGGACCCAGAATTCATTCAAGGCCGGAATCGAGCGACGCCGCAACCGGCATTGGTCCTTCTCCCCTGCCGAGTCGTAGAGGTAATCGGGGTAGTTCGAGCAGAGAGGTGGAAGGTAGGCAGGGCAATCCAGCATCATGGCTGGCAGCCAACCCGGGTCAGGGGAGTAGCCTTGACCAGACCAGCCGGCCGGGTATAGGCGGGAGTCAAATTCCTCCTGCAAGGACCGCAGGTACCAACGCTTATAATGGCCCGGCTTCCAGGCTTGGGCCAAATGGGCTTTCCAAGTAGAGTCTGAACCTATGGTCTCCTTACGACCGCTGGAATACTCGAGATCCAGTTTGAAGATAAAACCGGGTTTGCCCAAAGGGGAAGTGCCGTCCCCCAATCCGTAAAATAACACGATGGCCCCCACCACATTCGAGCCGGCTTGCAACAGGGCAGTCAAATCCAAGGGGTCCGCTTCCATCCATCGCGGGTCGAAGGGGGCCGGACCCCACTGAACTCGCTCCCCGTTGACTTCCAAACGGTACCGGCTGTCGGCGGAAATCCAGCCTCTTGCCCGAACCGGTTTTTCCGGCAGTTGCAGTTCACGGCGGAAGAGGACAAAGCTATTGGCTAAACAGCGCTCTGAAGGGTACCAAAGCCAGCGAGCTGGCGACAAGTCCAAGGCCGGCGCCATTGTTGTGGCGGATTTCGTTTCACCCGCGGAAAATGAAAAATGGGTGTTCCGCCCCTCCACAGAGGAAGAAGAAAGCACCAAAGCGCTTCCTGAAATAACGGATCCTTTGAGAAAATCTCTTCGTTTCATGTTGGTGGAACCTCAAATTAGGAATGGAACAATCGGAAGGCCGACTTCGTACTCCTTAAAGAAGGAGATGATAGAATAGTTGAGGAATAATGAACAAGCTCAGAAATCAGCATCAGGAATGCAGACGCGAGGCGATGACTTTGGTTGAGGAAGGGTTGTGGCCGGGGATTACTCCAAGGTATCGACACAGTGGTTGTCAAATGAATCCTGATTCGCAACGCCGGGAGGTCTTATGAAAAAATGCCCTTATTGTGCCGAAGAAATCCAGGATGAAGCCATTCGCTGCAAACACTGCGGCTCCAACATCGTTCCCCAGTATTGGCCGGGCAAGCGGCTTTACCGTTCATTACGCGACCGAAAGCTAGCCGGGATTGCTGGGGGCATGGGGGACTATCTCAGCTGCGATCCCACGCTGGTCCGGGTGGGATGGGTGGCCGCCGCCCTCATGTCGGGGGGAATTGCCGCGCTCGTATACTTGATATTGATTTTTGTTATTCCCAATGAAAATGAAATCCCGCTGCCCCGGCCTCCGGTTTAGCCGAAAGGATTCGGAACGGAGGAAGTCATTGTCGTCGCCGGGAATGGCGGTCAATGGGCAAGCGCCAGCAAGCTGATCGCGCCATAAAGATCATCCAGCCAGATTCAGGATGCGTTGATCTCAAAAAGGTGACGCATCCTGAAGGTTGCATCGATGGCCTATGGCCATTCGAGTTGTTGCGTCTTTTCTTCATTCCATTCTTGCCTGGTGAACTGCCCGTCCCTTGTTGAAAAACGAGCTTCATGCCAATTCCTGGCCCAAAGGGGCATGATTGATACAGCAAATTTTCGGAATGCCCGCCTCCAGCTTCACGATACTAAGGGAAGCCGGACTGATTTCCAGCCGGAACATACTATCGGCGGGGAATCCTAGATAATAAGCCAGGGCCGCCCGGATGTGGTCGGCATGTGTCACTACCGCCACCTGTTGGTCGGGATGGGCCAACGTGATTTTTTCCAGTGTGAAAACAACCCGCTGCTGTAATTCGCTGAAAAGTTCGCCATGGGGAGGCCGAGTAAAGCTGCGGAAATATTTGAATCTTTCCCACTCTTCCATCTTCATTAATTCACTCGAAGCCAAGCCGGTCCAATCGCCGAAATTGAATTCGATTAGGTCAGCCTCAATTTTTAATTCCAAATTCAATTGAGTTGCCAAAGGGGTTGCCGTTTCAACGGCCCGTTCCAGGGGGCTGGAATAAATGGCTCGAATTGGTTGGAGCTTTAAATGATCGGCCAGTTTTTCCGCCTGAATTCTCCCGGCCTGATTCAGATGGATCCCCGGGAGACGTCCGGCCAGTTTTTTATCGACATAATCATTGGTGGCATGTCGGATCAACAAAATCGTGGTCACGCGGAAGGCTCCTTTTCCTTTTTTGCGATCTCTTGTAATTCCGCCCAGTATATGGGAAACTAAAATCAACAAGATGTCATTTTGACAAACTCCCTAGTTCCAGTTCAAGCGCAACTTCGACTCCGGACAAGTTCTTTTCATGGAACGGTAAAATTTTCCGGGTTCCCTTTCGCGACCAAATTCATTTCGGGCTGTTTTTAAAGTCCGTTTATGGGGAGGGGAGGGGTTTATGGGTACCGCAACAAAAATGGCTCCAGAAGGAGAGCGCAGCCTTTGGATTTCTGCCGCGGGCGCGGCGTTGCAGGCCACGTTGTTTTTGCCGCAGAAAGCCTGGGGGATGGTGATTTTTGCGCACGGCATGGGCAGCAACCGCAACAGCCCTCGCAATCGGTTTATTGCGCAAATGCTTCAAGAGTCCAACCTGGGCAGTCTGCTGATTGATCTGCTGACCCGGGATGAAATGATGGTTGATGATTGGTCCGGCCATTACCGGTTTGACGTCGATCTGCTGGCTCGTCGAGTGGTTGGAGCTATCGATTGGCTGCAACACAATCCCGAGTGCAGGGATTTGCGCGTGGGTTTGTTTGGCGCTTACACCGGCGCGGCAGCTGTATTAGCCGCGGCTACCATGCGCGCCCTGCGGGTGGATGCGGTGGTATCTCGGGGCGGGCGTCCCGACCTCGCCGAATTGTATTTAAGCCATATCCACCAGCCGACGCTTTTTATTGTAGCTGCGGAGGATACTCCCATCATCAAGTCCAATCGCCAAATGATTGAACGGCTGGGCGGTGAACGGCGGCTGGAGGTCATCCCAGGAGCTACGCATCTCTTTGAAGAGCCAGGCGCCTTGGAGTTGGTGGCTCACTTGACCCGGCGTTGGTTTGAAAATCACATGACGCACCTGGTAAAAACAAAATCCGCTTTCATCGTGGAGACAATGCAATAGTGCCTTTTTGTCTTCTCTGCCGGGTGCAATTAAAAGTGATCGATAAAAAAGCGGGGGTAATGTCGCGGTGTTGAAAATATTGCCAATGACGCGGCGGACAGGGGGATGGGACGGTTCATTCGTCAACCGACGGATTAGTCTGAAGCATGTGCCTGCGTCGGCCGAGTGGGCGCTTTCGGTGATGACGGTGGTCAGGCGAACGGCCAATCACATTGTTCCCGCGATGCACAATTCACACTCATCTTTTGTCTCTCGCTTTTAGTCGGATGCTTATCAGCTGGTGTACTTGTCTGGCTGGTATTGGAATGAAGACCTGCCTGAAAATTGTGGGTGGCCATGGGGCGCGCTGGAAATCTTAAGGGCATGATTTGCAGGCAGAATGGCTTCGATTGCTGGGCGCGAACCTTCTGGTTATGGCTCCGCATGTCGATGGCCACCCCTTTCTGTGTGATTCTTCGAGAATCTCCGCGATACGCTGGCCGATTGCAGCAATAGAGTGGAAGGCTGCCTATTGAAATTCCTGCCCGCAATATTCCTTGTCCTTTCTTCTTCAGCTCAATAGAATAAATGTTTCTGCCGGGGGCGATGAAGGCCCCTAGTTTGCTTGAGCCGCGAGAGTCGGCGATTTTGAATCAAGTTTTGAATTGGGAACCAGTCAGTCCATATAGTCCGAGACGAAGTCTCGCTGGAAATAGCCCGCGAACAAGGAGATCCCTTTGGACAAGGACCGTTTGAGCCGTCAACTGGAGTTTATTTTGGAGATAGACAAGCTAAAATCCGTTTATCGGCGCACCTATCTGCTCGACACTAGCCGCAAAGAAAATTCCGCTGAGCATTGCTGGCATTTGGCAATGATGGCTCTCTTGCTGGCGGAACATTCCAACGAGCCAGTGGACATCTATAAGGTGCTCAGGATGGTTCTAATCCACGATATCGTTGAAATCGATGCGGGCGATGTGTATGTGTATGACGAGGTGGGAGCGCAAGGCAAGGAAGAGAGGGAGACCGCGGCCGCCCGCCGGATCTTTGGACTCTTGCCCCCCGATCAGGAGCGGGAATTCCGCCAGCTTTGGGAGGAATTCGAAGCGGCCAATACTCCGGAAGCCCAATTTGCCAGTTCGTTGGATCGGATGATGCCCATGTTGCATAATTATCATACTCGCGGAAAATCATGGAAGGAACATGGTATAACCAGCGATCGAGTGACGCGGCGTAATTGCCGGATCAGCGCTGGTTCGGAAAAACTTTGGGATCATGCCCGCTGGCTAATCGAAGATGCCGTCGAGCAGGGTTTTTTACAGCCTCCGCCCCAGGCCATTCCTGAGGATGCAGGTCGCCAATAAAAATATGGACCGATCTGCTGACGATCTTGTCTAGGGATTGAATCCAACCAGACCGTCTCCATTTTCCAGGCGCCCGCAGAATGAAAGAGCTTGGGGCTAAATAGCTCTACATCGGTAGTTTTAAATCTGCTTCAATCCCGGAGGGGCATTGGAGCGTAGCCGGGGGGTAAAGTTCTCCAGACTCCACACCCGGATTAAATCATCTTTGTTGATGCCGCGGCCCGGAGGGGCAATGGAATCTGCCAGTCAGAATCAACGACTCCTCCGCCCCGGCCGGGGAGGATCCAGTCAGATGGATTTGGTTCCAGGGGTGGCGCGGGGCTCGCGCCACTCCTCGCTATGGTTTGTTTTCCCCGCAGCCCAAACCTTGGGCAAAAATAATCCAGCTGAAGTAGAGATATCATTTTTAAGCCACGAGGAGATTTCGCGTGTCTATTTTTTCAGTTCAGGAATTCGGAACGCGTTTACATCTGTTGCAACAGGAGTTAGGCAAAAGGGGGATTGATTGGGCGATCCTCAACAATAATGCGGATCTTTATTATTATTGTGGATCCATGCAGCCGCTTTATTTGATGGTTCCGGCGAAAGGGGAATCCGTGGTAGTGGCTCGAAAAGCGCTGAGCCGGATCATGAAAGAAGTCGAGCAACTCAATATAGAGGTGTTCAGCAGTGGCAAAGAATTCACTTCCATTTTGGAAAAGTATGGCGTTGCCAGTTCAGCTAAAGTGGGATTGACCTTCGATGTCCTTTCCTACTCGAGCGCTCTTCGTCTGCGGAAGGGATTGCCCCAATCCAAGATAGAAGATATCTCCATGCCCATGCGTCTTCTGCGCATGGTGAAATCGCCGGCGGAACAGGCGATTCAACGCCGGGCAGCGGCTATCATGTCCAAAGTGCCGGAACTGGTGCGTGAATTTTTCAAGCCCGGCATGAGCGAGCTGGAGTTAAGCTTGGTATTGGAGAATTATTTTCGACGCAATGGGCACTGCCTGTTGTTGCGCTGCCGCCGTGAAGGTGTGGAGATGTCCGGGTATGGCATCTGTTCGGCGGGAATCAACACTCTGGCGGGGACGAAGTTTGAAGGAATCTGTTCCGGCATTGGGATCAGTGCGGCTTCCCCCCATGGGGCTTCTCCCATGCCCATCCCGGAACACACTCCCGTCATTCTTGATTATGCTTTTAATCTCGAAGGTTATCACGTCGACCAGACCCGGATGTTTTGTTGGGGGAATCCCTCTTCGGAATATTCAGAGGCGTACCGGGCCATGGTGGAAATGGAAGAGGCACTGGCCGGTGATATCCGTCCTGATTTGCCATGGGGAAAACTCTATGAAATGGCCTCAGAGCTGGCTTTGCAAGCCGGCTACGCGGAATCGTTCATGGGGAGCGGCCAAGAAAAGGTCCGTTTTGTAGGCCATGGGGTTGGAGTAGAATTGGACGAAATGCCATATTTGGCGGAAGGAATGGAAGAGCCGATGGAGGCCGGGATGGTGATTGCCCTGGAGCCCAAAGTAGCGTTGCCGGGAATCGGGGTCGTCGGGATTGAAGATACTTATCTCGTTTTAGAAAACGGCGTAGAACAGTTGACCGGTTGTTCCAAGGATATTATCGTCTGTCTTTAGAGATCATTTTCCACAAAAAATCGAAGGAGCCGCTCATGCCGGCAGGGCTGGCAAAACGAGAGGATGAAAACAAGGCGGGACGCGCGAGTGTGACGAAGTCACCCGTCGCGCGTCGTTTGGCCAGCCTGGCCCGCCCGAGCCAGCGTGCACTGGTGACGGCGGTCACTCGTGCCCGCTCCACCTTTGCCCAATTTTGATTTTCTAGGGAGGTAAAAATGTTGCGAGTTTTGTTGAATGCAATAATTGCTGGGTCGCTCATGAGCGCGCTTGCATGGGCTCAAGCCGGGATCCTCGCGCCAGGAGCCAAGCTGGAAAAGCTGGCGGGAGGTTTTTCTTTTACCGAAGGGCCCGCGGCAGATCGGGAAGGAAATGTTTACTTCACTGACCAACCCAACGACAAGATCCTGAAATGGAGCATCGATGGAAAGCTGTCCGTGTTCATGCAGCCCAGCGGCCGATCGAATGGGATGAATTTTGATCGGAAAGGGAATTTGATTTCCTGTGCGGATGAAAACAATCAACTCTGGCTCATCGACCCTTCGGGGAAGAAAGAGGTGATTGTAAAGGATTTTGAAGGGAAGCTGCTCAATGGCCCCAACGATGTATATGTCCGGCCCGATGGCGGCTTTTACCTGTCCGATCCTTATTACCAGCGGCCTTGGTGGAAGCATACGGCGATGCCTCAGGATAAACAGTGCGTTTATTTTCTTTCCGCCGACCGGAAAAAATTGATCCGGGTTGCCGACGATCTGGTTCAACCCAACGGATTGATCGGAACTCCCGATGGAAAACAGCTCTACGTGGCCGATATCGGAGCCAACAAAACTTACCGGTACGACATGCAAAAGGACGGGGCGCTGACGGGCAAACAGCTCTTTTGTGCGCTCGGCTCGGACGGGATGACCATCGACGGTGACGGGAATCTTTTTCTGACGGGAAAAGGAGTGACGATATTTGATAAGGAGGGGAAACAAATCGAGCGCATCGATGTGCCGGAGCCCTGGACCGCCAATGTTTGCTTTGGCGGAAAGGACCGCCAAACCCTCTTCATCACCGCCAGCAAGGGATTCTATTCGATTCGGATGAAGACGAAAGGGGCATATATCCCAGGGAAATAATCCGGCCTCTTAAGGCATCGGGGGATAGCTTGAAGTGGAATGTGCAGATGGTCTTGTCCCCTCATCGGAGATTGGTGCTCCCATCGGGCTATTCCTGCTTTGAGTCAGGAACTTCAAAGCAGGAATTTTCTCCATTCAAATTTGGAGCTTTCTTCACTTTTTCCCATCAAGATCCAAGGACTTTAGCCAAGAGATCATTCGTATCGCAGTGCCGCCAAGGGATTCAGCCTGGCTGCCCGGCGCGCCGGGATATAGCAGGCGAAAAGCGCTACGAGACAGAACAAAACCGCAACACCCGCGTACGTCAAAGCATCCGTGGCTGCCACACCCAAGAGTTGGCTCCGCAGCAATCGAGTTAGGGCGAGTGACACTATTAATCCTATGGCCAAGCCTATGAGTGTCAGGCGGAGACCCTGGCTCAGCACCAACCGGAACACGGCGCCTTGTTGGGCCCCCAGTGCCATGCGAATGCCAAATTCGCGTGTCCTCTGCTGTGTCGTATAGGCGATTACTCCGTAAATGCCCACCGTGGCGAGCACCAGGGCGAGCAACCCAAAAGCGCCAACGTAGGTTCCGGCGACCAGTTCCAACGTGCTTGCGCCCTGTAGAATATATTTTAGAGGCATGACATCGACCACGGGTAGTTCGGCGTTGAGTCCATGGACGGTTTTTTCGACAGTTGAAGCATAGGACTGTGGATCTCCCCCCCCCCCGCAAATGAATCGTCGGGTCGTGATAATAATCCTGAAACAAAGGAAGGTAAAGAGCGGGCTCTGGTGGTTCATTCAAGCGGGAGTGTGTGCTGTTTCGCGCAATGCCGACCACGATAAACCATTTGCTGCCGACCTGGAACCGCTTGCCGATAGCGTTCTGACCTGGCCAGTAACGTTCGGCCAATGTCTGATCAACGACAGACACGGGCTGGGTTCTCGTTGTGTCTTGGAGCGTAAACTCTCGCCCGGCTATCAGCGGGATCCTCATCGTCTGGAGGTAATTCGGACTAACATTTGCCCTTCGAACTTCCATCGATTCGTGGAGCCGCGGCACATAACCTTCAGGAGCGATGGTGTAGGTATGCATTCCGCCACTGAACGGGACCCAATTGGCCAAGGCCGCTGATTCAACTCCCGGCAAAGCTTCAAGTTTGGCGAGCAGTTGCCGGTCGAACTCGATGCCCTGATCTTGAGAAAGGCCAACGGATTTAAGATCGAAAGAAGCAAGCAGCACGTGATCTGGATCGAAACCCGGATCATGGTGTTGTGCATTTTTGAGGCTGCGCAGGAAAAGGCCGGCGCAAATGAGCAAAAGCAGCGAGAGTGAAATCTGCGCAACCACCAATCCTCGGGCAAGCCTTGCTCTGGAGAGTCCGGCCGACACGGTTCCCATTTCCTCCTTCATGATCAAAGCAGGAGCGAGCTTGGATGAGCGCAATGCAGGGAAAATACTGAAAGTCACGCCGGTCAGAGTCGAGATCAGCAATGTCACCAGAAGCACGGTTCGATCCACCTCAATGTAGTTAGGAGTCGGGGCGCTTGTGGGTGGTAGAAGATAGGAGACGCTTCCGGCAGTCCAAGGAGTAAAAAACAGGGCGATGCTGCCAGCCGCCAAAGCGAGCAATAGGCTTTCCGCCAGGAATTGGCGTATCAGTTGCCAGCGGCTGGCGCCCATTGACAAGCGAATAGCGATCTCACGCCGCCGTCCGACCGAGCGCACCAACAGCAGGTTTGCCACATTGGCGCAGGCTAACAACAATACGACTCCGGCAATTCCCATTAGCATGGGCAGGAAAGTGGAAAGAGTATAATTCCCGCCATAGGGGGAGCGCCAAAGGGGATCAAGTGTAATCTCATTGGGGCCTTGGTGGGAGTCGGGATACTGCTTGATGATCTGCTGCATCAAAAAGTTCATTTCCCCTTGGGCTTGCCGGAGATCGGCCCCAGGATTGAGTCTCCCAAAGAGCATGAGCCAGGAACGGTCCCGGTTGAAAAGCCGGCTCCAGCCGGTAATGACTGGATCCATTGCCAGCGGGACCCAAAGGTCCGAGCGAATTCCGGCTTGTCCCCCCGGAAAGGCTCGGGGAGCCACTCCCACGATGGTGTAGGGATGCCGATTGAGTTCAATCTTTCTGCCAATAATGTTGGTGTCCATGCCAAAGCAGGATTGCCACAAACCATAACTGATCACAACCACCGGCGCTCCGCCGGGTTTTTTTTCTTCTTCAGGCAGGAAGCCTCGGCCCAATAAGGGACGAACACCCAGCACTTCGAAATAATTCGAGGAAGCCAGAATGCTGGTCACGCGAATGGGTTTGCCAGCCCCGGTGAGCCCCACGGCTTCGTAATGAAAAGCCAGCAGACCGGAAAAGCTCCGATTCCGGTCGCGCAGATCCACGTAGTCTGCGTAAGAAAAGGGGGGAACGGAACCATCCCTTCCTCCCCTCGAAAGAGAGACCACCTCGCCGGTCCGCAAGGCCCCTGGTAGAGGATTGAGCAGGGTCACATTGATCCAGCTGAAAATTGTCGTGTTGGCGCAAATTCCGAGCGCGAGGGTGAGTACGGCAATCGCAGTAAATCCTCGGTTCTTTGAAAGGACCCGGCAACCAAAGCGGAAATCCCTGAACAAGGCTTCCATCAATAATCTCCTTTGAATCCGTTCCAGCCAATATTCGCCACACCCCAGCGAAAGGGATTGCCTCGCGCTGACAATCGGCAAGCCCAAATTCATTAATCCTTTCGCGGAGGTCCGATCTTGATGATGATATCACTCATAGTGTAACGCCACGGTTGGATTGACTTTGGTGGCTCGGCGTGCCGGGATATAACAGGCGAAAAGGGCCACAAGGCACAAGAGAATCCCCACCACCGAAAAAGTCAGCAGATCGGTCGGGGCGATCCCTAGAAGTTGACTGCGCAGAAAACGGGTCAGTCCCAGCGACACTATCGCACCGAGGGTCAGGCCCGCGAGCGTCAAGCGGAACCCTTGGCTCATCACCAATCGGGCGATGCTGCCCCGTTTTGCTCCTAATGCCATGCGAATGCCGATTTCGTGAGTGCGCTGTTGTGTAGTATAGGCGACTACTCCATAGATTCCAATGGCGGCCAGCAACAATGCCAGCAGGCCAAACGTTCCGACCATGATGCTGGCGGTGCGTTCCAGGAAACTGGCAGCTTGAATTCGCGCCGCCAGGGTGGTCAAGTCGAAAAGCGGGAGTTGAGGATTCATATCATGAAGGGTCTTCTGGATCATGGAGGAAAAATATTGAGGTTCGCCAGAAACCCTTACGTAGAGAGCCACATCAGGATAATAGTCCTGCAACAAAGGCAGGAAAAGGAAAGGGCGGGAGGAGCCGTCCAAACTGTCCCACTTGAAATTTTTTGTGATTCCGGCCACGATCCACCAGCGCCCTTCAACCTCTAAGCGTTTCCCCAGTGCATCCTGGCCGGGCCAGTAACGTTCCGCCAGCGCCTGGTTGATAATGGCTACCTCCGGCGACTCTGAATTGTCCCTGGGAGAGAAATCTCTTCCGGAGATCAATGGGATGCGCAGGGTGCGGAGGTAGTTCGGTCCGGCATAAGCGCGCCCGATTTCCAATGACTCGTGGGGCCTTGCTTTGTAACCCTCGGGATTGATGATGGAAGTGTGGTTGATATAGCAAAGTGGCACGGAATCCGCCAAAGTGGCGGATTCGACGCCAGGCAGATTCTCGATACGAGCCAGCATCTGCCGGTCAAACTCCCGTCCCTCGGCTGTCGAGTAACCGGCCGGGAGGAGATCGAAGTGGACTAAGAGCACACGATTGGGATCGAAGCCCGGATTGATCCGCTGAGCCTGTTGAAGGCTGCGGATGAAGAGTCCGGCGCAGATCAGCAATAGCATGGAAAGCGTGATTTGAGCCACCACCAAGGTGTTGGCCAGACGCGATTTGCGCAGAGATCCGGAAATGCTGCCCACTTCTTCCTTCAAAACCGCCGCGGGGGAAAGCCGCGAAGCGCGCAAGGCGGGGAGAGTGCCGAAGATAATCCCGGTCAGAACGGAAAAAAGCATTGTTGCCTGCAGGACAGTCCAGTCGATTTGGATGTTGAAGCCGAGCGGGACATTTACCGGCGGCAGGAAATAGAGGAAAAGCCCGGAAGTGAAAAGCGTGAGCAATAGGGCAGCTCCACCTCCCAGCAAGGCGAGCAGCAGGCTCTCTAGCAACAGCTGGCGCACCAGCTGCCAGCGGCTGGCACCCATCGACAGGCGAATGGCCAACTCGCGTTGGCGACCAACCGAACGCACCAACAGCAGATTGGCCACATTGGCGCAAGCCAGGAGCAATACCACGGCGGCGATGGCTTGCAGAGTGGGCAGGAAAACGTAGAGAAAACTGTTGGCTCCGATGGGCGAACGCCAGAGCTGGACCAAATGGATCTGGATTGAATCCTTGTGCGTCTCTGGATACTGGGAAGCAATTTGACGCATCAAGTGGTTCATCTCCTGTTGGGCTGGCTGGAGGGCCACCCCTGGTTTGAGCCGGCCAAAAACATTGAGCCAGACATTATCGCGGTCACGAAGCTGTTCAATGCGCCAGACAAAGGTATCGCATGACACGGGAATCCACAGGTCCGTGCGCAAACCTGATTTTGCCCCCTGAAAGAGGGGCGGAGTCACTCCTACAATCGTGTAAGGATGCCGGTTGATTTCCAAGGTCCGGCCCAATACGGTATGATCTCCCGAAAAACGGCTTTGCCAAAGGCCATAACTAATCACCACCACGGGTGCGATTGCCGGTTTCTTTTCTTCTTCCGGTTGGAATCCCCTGCCCAAAAAGGGTTGAACGCCGAGCACTTCAAAATAATTAGCGGAAGTGAGCGCGCCATAAATCCGTTCGGGCTGACCGGCCCCCGTCAAGGCCATCCAGTCGTCATGGAATGCCATCAAGCCCGAAAAACTTTTGTTCCTTTCGCGCAGGTCGACATAATCCAGATAAGACAAAGGCGGAGAGGGATTTTTCTCGTCTTCTCCCCGCACGATGGAGATGAGGCTATTGGTATGAGTTAAACCTGGGATGGGATTCAACAAGGTTGAGTTAATCCAGCTAAAGATAGTGGTATTGGCGCCGATGCCGAGGCCCAAAGTCAATACGGCAATTAAGGTGAAGCCGGGATTCTTGGCCAACATTCGAATGCCATAACGCAGGTCTTTAATCAACGTATCCATATGGGATCCTCCCGCTAACTCAATAGGCAATTTGTTTTCCATTTGAAGTGAGAGAGAAGTGGTTGGATCAATGGAAGATAGAGTGTTTATCTTTCGGAAATGGTTGAAAACTGTCCGATTTCGGAACCATCCTGTTCGGGTATGGGATCATTCTCCAAGCACACGATCCTCTGGTCTCACAGTATGTCAGAACCTGACCTCAATGCTTCTTAGCTGGAAATTATGGGGAGAAAGGTAAACCGGCATTTTTTAGAATGCCGGTTTTGATTTGCGAGGGAGGGGGGCTCCGAGTCAAGAATAATAAAGTTGAGATTCCGCTCGGTCTGGCATCAAGAGGCCCAGACGAGGAGGCAATTCCTCCATGGGGCCCATCCACTGCAACTGCCGCTCGATGTCGGGGTGAAGCCGATATTTGCGGGCCACTTTGTCAATCGAAGTGCCGCGGATTTCAATCTTGGCAAGATCAAATTCGCCCAAACCGGCTTTGCCGCAATAATTCAAATAACCCACCCATTCCGGATTGATCCCCATGGCCTCCACCGCAACACGGTCGGCGGCGACATAATCGGTGGAAGCGATCGCCACACGGGAGGGAACTGGCGTGCCCGATCCCGGTCCGTTCCCCTCCATCCCTTCAAAGCCATCAATCACCGTAGCCCCCCAGAAAGGGGCCATTCTTTGGGCCGTGAGCAAAATGTCGTAATGGGTTTGGCGGACCCCGCCATGATAAAGACGTTTGTCATTCCATCGAGAAGTCTCTTTTCTGGGATTGTGGAGGGGAGCTCCCAAGGTCATGTTCTTGATGGAAAGAGTGGCTACCACGGTATTATGCGTTTTCATGACTCCGCAACAGATGACATAAGCGTCTGGATCCAACAAGGGTGCGGCTAAACGAACCGGCACGGGGTGGAGATCGGCATCCATAATCAGCGTTGTTTCATAACGCCCTTCTTCATTGAGGTCCAACAGGCTCACTTTTTGGCTGGAATGTTCCTTGACTGCCTCGTTGTATTTGAAATGGTCGAAGCCTTGAAGTGTGTAACCGGCCGAGGCTTCAGCAATGATGATCGGCCCCTTAAAAACCGGCGCCAGAAAATCCAGGACTCCTTGCAGTGCATCCACATGGGTGGAGGCCAGTTGATTGACGGTGCTGACGATGTTGGGTTTGATGATGACGTGCTTTTTTTGGGAAAGCACCGGTAAAATTCGATCCTGGATGGCCTGAAGAGATTCCGCGACAATCTTTCGGCGGCTTTCGCCACGAACCACACTAACCGTCGATTTTCGGGAAGAAGTTGAAGAGACGGGAGCGGCCGACGAGGGGAGTCCACCCAAGGCACAAGAAGCAGCCGTTGCCAGGGATGTTCCCAAAAAGCCGCGGCGTGACATTTTATCTACCATGTAAAGTCCTTTTCGAGTTATATATTACCAGGCAAAACCTGGTTGCAGGACCAGGCAAGGCCTGGTGAAAATCCTATCTTACCGGAGTTTCTATGAAAGATAAATATGATCGTCGATCTTTTATTACCGCCGGACTTGCGTTACCGGTGGCCAGCCTGGCCCCGAAGGCATTTTTTGAAGGGATGCCGCCAGTGGCGGCGGAAAAAGCTGCCACTTCAAAATCTCCGGCCCTTCAATACCGAGTATTGGGAAAAACCGGCTTGAAAGTGACCTCCATGGGATTCGGGTGCATGGTCACATCAGACCCGAGCGTAATCGAAAAAGCCGCTGATTTAGGAATCAATTTTTTTGACACGGCCAGAGTATATCAAAGCGGCAACAATGAAAAGATGGTGGGGGCGGCGCTCAAAGCCCGCCGGAAAAACCTGATCCTCTGCACTAAAACCGGCGCCCCCAACAAGGCGGAAGCTTTGGCGCATCTGGAAACCAGTTTGAAAGAACTGGGAACGGATTATGTGGATATCTGGCATCTCCATGGAAAAAGCAAACCGGAAAATCTCTCGGACGATTTGATGGAAGCCCAAGCCCAAGCGAAGAAGGAAGGCAAAATCCGCTTTGCCGGAGTCAGCGTGCACAGTGGACATGCGGAGATATTTCCAGCGATTGCGGAGAAAAAGAATCATTTCGATGTTTTGCTGACCTCTTACAACTTTTCGATGGAACCGGCCATGGAATCTTTGATAGAAAAAGTGGCCGCGGCCGGAGTGGGAATAATCGGAATGAAGGTAATGGCGGGAGGTTTCCGCCGCCCCAAACCGGGTGACAAGACTCAGGAAATTTTGAAGAGAGATGGTGCCATGCTGGCAGCTTTAAAGTGGGTTCTGCGTAACAAAAACATTGGCACCACCATCCCCAGCATCACCGACATGGACCAACTCGATCAGGATCTGCAGTCGATGAACGCCGTTTATTCCGACAACGACACCAAATTGCTGGCGGCTCAGCTCGAATATATCCGGCCCCTCTATTGCCGCAACTGCGGGGGTTGTGCTGGACAATGTCCCAAAGGTTTGCCGGTATCTGACGTTTTGCGATATCTCAGCTATGCGGATGGATATGGCCAATATGCTCTCGGGCGGGAATCGTATCAGACTCTATCTGAAGAACTCCAGCAAGTGCGCTGCGGCGATTGCGGCTCCTGCAAAATTCATTGCCCCAACGGAGTCCAAGTCATGGCACGGCTTCAGAAGGCTCAGGAGTGGTTTGCATGAAAAAACTCTGGATCGTCTTGTTTATTCTTTTTGCGGCTTCCCCCTCCCTAGCCCAGCTCTGCGATTGCAAGGCCGTGCCGGGGTGGGCTCAGGAGGGGGAGCTCCGGCAATTTGAAGCGGAAAATCTTTTTGAATACATGGATGGGAATGCGGAAGGGTATATTATTTACAATTTTGAAAAAATGAACGGCATTAGCTGCAAGTCGGGGGAAACCACCATCGTGATAGATGTCTCCACGCTGACGGACCCTGAGTATGCGTATGGCCTGTTTTCTTCCAACCGCAACCCCACCGTGCCGATTGAAAAAATCGGGGCGGCCGGGCAGGTGACCAATCGCCGTCTCATTTTCGTTAAAGATAAGTACTATGTGGAACTGGCCGCAAACCCCGAAGGGGAACACTCGGAAGCGTTGCGGAAATTTGCGGCCCTGATCGAGAAACAAATCAGCGGCCGGGATACGCCTCCCGAGGCACTCGCCTGGTTCCCGGCTGGGGGGCTGGAAAAGAATTCGGTGCGACTGGTTCCTCAAAGTGTCTTGGGATTGCGGATGCTCTCCAGGGGATACGTCGGACAATATGAGTTCGGGAAAGCCTTTTTAGTGCAGGAAGCCTCCGCTGAAAGCGCAGGACAGGTAATGAACAAGCTGAAAGAGCGGTTGGGTCAGACCAGTTCCTTGAAAATTGCCGATGAGTCTTTTTCCGGGACCGACCGTTATCTCGACGGAATGGTGGTTTTTCGTAAGGGCAAGTTCATTGGCGGATTTGCGAACCTGAAGGGCGGGCGGGACGCCAGTGCCGAAGCCGCCAAACTGGCAGCGCAGATTCCGTGAGGATTTTGAGCTGAAGGGGGAGTGTCGACGAATCCGGGTGACACATTCCTCATTCTTTAGGTCGCTTAGCTGTTTGGCCATACCCTTTCTTGTTACTGATTTCCTTTATTAATGCTGCTTTCAAGGGGAGAAGACCATGTCACCTCTTAGGAGATGCACCCTGGCGAAAATTTGTCTTATTCTGCTTTGGTTTTTATGCGGATCTCAAGCTGCTGAGCGTCATGTTGACCCTACCTGGCTTCATCGGTTCCTCCCTTCAATCAAAGAGCAGCCTTCTGAATTGACAACCCCACAGTGCCACTACAATCCGATTTTTGGAGTTGGCGATCCGGATGCCGCATTGCTTCGGGGAATCGTCCGCTATGGCGAGATCGTCGTCGATCCTCAAGGATCCAGTCAGACGGTCAAGTACAATGAGGAAGAACAGGTCTATTTTATTGGGGAGGGGAATGGCCAGGTGCAATATGGGGTGGAACGGGCCTCCATTCGACGCCATGATTTTTTGTATCTTGCGCCCGGCGTCGATCACGGGATTTTGAATCCGTCCGATCGCCCCCTGCGTCTGATTGTCATGGGATTTCGGGTTCCCCCCGGCGCCGGATCTCCCCTGGGATCGAAGCTATTAAAGGCCAATCTGGAGGATGTCCCGAAGCAGGAGGTGGCTGGCCACCCCCCTTCCACCTTGTACCAATTGCTCATGGGAGCGACGGATAGCAAGCGCGACAAAATCGCGGCGGCGCAAGTGTTGACCAGCCTTTTTGTGATGGAATTTGATGTGGGAGGCACCAACTTCCCTCATCATCACGATCGTGAAGAAGAAATCTACCTTGTGCTCGATGGACATGGCGATATGGTTGCCGGTGGTGGGATGGATGGAGTCGAAGGGCGGCATCCCGTTCAAGTTGGGGATGCTTATTTTTTCCGACTCAATTGCACGGTCGGTTTCTACAATGGATGTGCCGCCAGTGAGCCCAAATCCAGAATCTTGGCGGTCCGTTCGCTCTATCCTTTCGGCAAATAATCATAGTCCATGTTCGATGGAACAGGCCGGAGTCCTGCTCCACCGATAATTGAGTCTATAAATGGACTCTGGGCAGCCAGGCTCCACACTCCGTAAAATGCATTCAGCGCGGCTGCCCCGCGAAGGGGCGCCGAGGAGTTATCGATCCATTACCACTCGACGGGAAGAGACCGGCACTTATAGCGTCTCAATCCCGCTTATAGTGCGGAATAATGCGCGAACAGGCGACATCTCAAACATATACTTTAAGCGCCTCCGCGGCCTTCCATGGTATTTTCATATTGCATAACACATCCCAAATAACAAATCAATCATGAATGGAGGTTCACTATGAGCGAATCCCTTAGCCGGCGAAAATGGTTGAGTACTGCAGCGGGAGCGGCGGCCTTTGCCTGGGCGGTTCCCGGTGAAGAGGCCCGTCCGCTGGCGCAGAGCCGTGAATCAACGGGAATAAATCGCCACTCGGCTCCCAGCCAGCTCAAGATCACCGATATGCGGGCTTGCACGGTGGCGGCGAATTACGATTATCCGCTCATTCGCATTGATACAAATCAGGGAGTCTATGGGCTGGGCGAGGTGCGGGATGCCGGAGTCAAAGGAATTGCCCTGATTTTGAAAGCGCATATTCTGGGGAAGAATCCTCTCGATATCAGCGGCATCTTGGATCAAATCCGCCCCTTTGCCGGGCAGGGGCGCATGGGGGGCGGTTACAGCGCGGTGGACATGGCCCTCCACGATATCGCCGGGAAAGTCCACGGAGTCCCGGCCTGGCGGCTGATCGGAAACAAAGTGCGCGATCGGATTCGCATTTATTGTGATACGACGGGGCACAAAGACCCAAAAATTTACGCGAAAAGAATGCTGGAACGCAAGAACCTGGGATTCACTTTTTTCAAAATGGACCTCTACACCGAATTGGTGAAGGACCGTCCTGGAGCAGTGCATCAGAATGGCGCCGCCACGGAAAAGGGATTGGGTTATTTGTGCGAATATATCCGCGCCGTTCGAGACGCCATCGGTTGGGATGCACCCTTGGGCGCGGATCATTTTGGGCATATTTCCGTGGACGATGCGATTCGCTATGCGCGCGCTTTCGAGCCCTACCAGCTGGCCTGGGCGGAAGATTTGATCGACTATCGGGATTGGCGGGGATTTAAACGGATTTCAGAGGCCACCACCACTCCCACCTTGACGGGCGAAGATGCCTTCGGTCTGGAGGAGGGGTTTCAGCCCTTAATCGACAATGGCGCCATTGACATCATCCAGCCCGATCCGGAGACCTCGGGGGCTTTGTTGGAAACCAAACGGATCGCCGATTATGCCGAAATGCATGGCATTCCGACGGTCCTGCATTTTGCCGGATCGCCCGTGGGATGCATGGCCTCCGTGCATTTGGCCGCCACTCTGCACGACTTCATTGTGATGGAAAACCACGCGATAGACATGCCGTGGTGGGGAGATTTGGTAACTAGTCCAGCCAAGCCTATTATTCAAAACGGGTATATTCCTGTGCCAGATACGCCAGGTTTGGGTGTGGAGTTAAATGAAGCCGTGATCAAGGAGCACCTGCGCTACCCGGGGTATTTTGAACCAACACCAATATTTGATGACTTTATTGTTTCCGGTTTCCGGCGTGTCGGGCCCTGGCCGCATTTTGACGAAGATGGGAAGTGGGTGAACGCAGTCACTTATTGATAGGAGATGTTGTAGGCGGGATGCCCCTTCCCGTTTTTTGCCGGCATGGTTTTTTCACGTGCCGTGAGGGCGCGGCGTCTCAGTCAAATCGCTCAAACTATCCAGGGTTCCGCGGCATGGGGACATTCAAGGAAGAAAGTGGAATTCACGGGGAAGGCGGATTACTGTTCGGCTTCGAGGGGGATTCGCAGCCGGGCCACACAGCCGGTTCCCGTCGGGCGGTTCTCCAACACCAAAGAGCCCTCATGTCCCTCCGCAATTTGACGGCTGAGGACCAAGCCGATTCCGGAACCTCCGGGCTTGGTCGTGAAGAACGGAACAAAAATATTCGAAGTATTAGCAATCCCGGGGCCCTCGTCTTCCACCTTGACTTCCAGGAAAAGCCCAGTCCTTTGCCAGCTTAAAGTCACGTTGCCTTTTGTGGTCAAGGAGGCATCGACGGCGTTGCGCAGCAGGTTGATGAGCAGTTGTTCGAGCTGATCGGGATCCGCTTGAATAACCAATGAGGGGCCGGGCAAAACTTTCACGGCCATCCGGACTTCCAGTCTGGCTACGCGGTAGATCCAGTCGGACACCTGCATGGATTGAAACCGAGGCTGGGGCAGTTTGGCAAGCCGGGTATATCCCTCCATGAATCGGCTTAAAGATTCCGCGCGGGAACCGATGATGGAGAGACCTCGCCGCAAGTCTTCCTGCCAATCCTCCGCCAGCGGCTCCCGCCGGATGATGCTTTCCATGCTGCCGGCCATGGATTTGATGGGAGTGAGCGAATTGTTGAGCTCGTGTCCGAGCACCCGGATTAAGCGCTGCCAGGCCTGCCGCTCCTCTTCGCGCAAGGGACGGCTCAAATCCGCCAGGACCAGCAGCTCGTGAGGCCGGCCATGTTCCCTGAAGTGGCTGCGCCGGATTCCCCAACGCCCCGTCCCTCCGGGAAAAGTCATCTGCAGGGCCCGTTTGGAATCTCCCTCGAGGCACTCGGCCAGACCCAATTCCGCCGCGGTTCTTTTCCAGCAGCCGTTCGACTGGGGCCGCCAACAGTCTCTCTCCGGAGCGGTTCAGGAGTTTGAGGCGGCGGTGCTCATCGAAAGTAAAAATGGCCACATCAATTTCGGTCATGACGGTGCGCAGCAAAGCTACTGCTTCCATGGCCCCCAACCGCTGTTCTTGCAGAGTGTTCCCTAGAGCGTTAATCTCCCGGTACGCTTCCATCAGCACCCCCTGGCGGCTCATGGTGTGGGCGCGCAGGGAAAAGTCCCCCTCCCTCAAAGCCGCCAGAAAATTAGTCACGGATTGAAGTGGTATTGTGACTCGGTTTCGCAGCAAGGAGATCAACCAGAGCCAGATAAGGGAGAGAACTAAAGCCAGCGTCCAGTTTAGCTTTTGCGAGTACCCCCCCAGCGAGAGCAAAATATAAGTGGTAGCCATGCCGGGCAGCCCGGAGGCAAGAATCAGCAAAACGATCTTGAATTCATAGCTCAGCGTGGCGAGTCGGTGCATGATGTTCATCCAAGTTTGCCAAGGACTTTCTTGAAAATTCCTGATTATGTCACTCGGTGCGCGCTCGCCTGGAGGGCAGGGATAAAGCGCGGCGCCCGTTGAGGTGGGTCGCGCGATCCCTTGCGCGACAATATGCACGGCATTGCAAGCCGGGATGGCGGAGCGAACGCGCGATGGGGGCGTCGTCAAGCGTTCGCGTCCACCGTACAAGTCATATTCATGATTTTATGCCGGCGAATTAACCGTCTATTCGGCACATAAAAATAACCAGCCCAACCAGGCAACCATTCAGGGAGGAACCCGAAGGATTCACAGCGATTAGCCGGTGGTTGAGCGTGCGACAGTAGTCATGCGCTCAACCACCGGTCAAAAAAGCAAACCAATCCGATCCTAACGGATCGAAGCCTCTTTGCAAGCTGCGACCCCTACCGGGGTCGTTTCTATTATTGCCTATATCCGGGGGTGGCGGCCTGACGGCCTTACCCCAGGCTAATGGCTGTGAACCCTTCGGGTTCCAGTTCCCCCCTCCCTGAACGGTTGCCCAATTAGTGAGCTGATTGAAAAACTCATGGTAGGAAAGGCTCGTCCCTCAACTGCTGGATTCGCCGAACCGTCCGTCCCCCGCGTAATTGACGATATTGACGGGACACTCGCCAATATCGTTTCGTCGCAAATAGGCAAGACCATGCGCGTCTACAGCTGGTATTTTTCCAGCCTTCGATAGAGTGCGCTGCGGCTCAGGCCCAACATCTCGGCGGCCCGGCTGACATTGCCGTCACAGCGAGAAATGGCTTTCCGAATCAGGAAAGATTCCACTTCTTCCAGGCTCATCTCTTCGAGTTGATGTGCGCTGTCACGGGTGGCGCGCAGAGCCAAATCGCCGGGGCGGATCAAAGATCCTTGGGCCATTAAAACCGCCCGTTCGATGGCGTGATCCAATTCCCGCACATTGCCCGGCCAGGGGTGCTCGGCGAGAAGCTGCATCGCCCCGGGTTCAAATCCCGTCAACGCTTTCCGATAGTGTTGCGCGTGCTGGGCCAGGAAGTGATCCGAGAGCAGCGGGATATCCTCGCGCCTTTCCCTGAGCGGGGGGACGTGAATTTCGATGGTGTTCAAGCGGAAGAGCAGGTCCTGGCGGAACCGTCCGGCGCCAACTTCAGCGTGCAAATCCGCATTGGTGGCGGAAATGATGCGGACATCCACCGCGCGGGTCTTGGAAGAACCGACTCTCTCAAATTCTCCGGTTTCCAGCACTCTCAGCAATTTTGCCTGCAGATTGAGGGAGATGTTGGCAATCTCATCCAGGAAGAGAGTTCCGCCATCCGCCATTTCGAAACGTCCCACTCGGTCGGCTTTTGCATCGGTAAAAGCGCCCTTCACATGGCCGAACAATTCGCTCTCAAATACCCCC
The DNA here is from genome assembly GCA_963803155.1 of uncultured Acidobacteriota bacterium. Lineage (GTDB taxonomy): Bacteria > Acidobacteriota > Terriglobia > Versatilivoradales > Versatilivoraceae > CAWDMN01. Next base: position 84,698 of record CAWDMN010000092.1, on the reverse strand, counting down.
TCGGATAGTCCGCCGGCATTGACCGTCACCAGACTTTTGGCTTTTCTTGCGGAAAGGCCGTGCAGGGCCTGGGCAATGAGCCCCTTGCCCGTGCCATTTTCCCCGGTGACCATCACGTTGGCATCGGCGGCTCCGACCCGGGAAATCAGTTCCAGCACCGGCTGCATGGCGCGCGACCTGGCAATGATGGAGGGGCGGCCTTCCTCTCGCAGCAACAGGTTTTCGGCCTCCAGCCGCTGACCCTGGCGCAAGGCCTGAGCCAGTTCGAGCTGAGTCCGGACAATGGCCAGAAGGCGGGGATTGTCCCAAGGTTTTTGAATGAAGTCGCGGGCGCCGCGGCGCATGGCCTCCACCGCCAACTCCACGCTTCCCCAGGCAGTCATGACAATGACTGGAAGAGTGCTGTCCAGTGCTTGAATCTTGGCCAGCAGATCCAAGCCCTCGGCTCCAGACGTGGTGTCGCGGGTATAATTCAAATCCATGAGCACTGCGTTGAAATCCTTATTCTTCACGGCTTCCAAAATGCCCGAGGGAGAATCCGCCGCTTCAATCAGGTAACCTTCACCTTTTAACAAGAAGCGCAGCGCTTCCAGAATGTCGGGTTGATCATCAGCAATCAGGATACGAGGTGAATTGGATCGATTCATTTTCATGGGTTTCTTGCTGTTCTCTAAAGATCAAAAACTCAAAGTGAAAGAAGATTACCACAAGAAGAACATAGCTGACTACGGCTTCCATAAAACTAAGCTGGAAAGAATTCCAGCCGGTGAACAGGATTTCTCCTTTAATGAAGCTGCAAGAAGAGGGCCATTTATCATGGATGGATAATCTCCTTTAAAATAAGGGGAATGTATGCTCCCGGCAGGCTGAGTTCTTTTCCACTTGTCCACTGCTGGGAAAATATTATCCCAAAATCGAACAGGCTTGATTTTTCACCAGGTGGCGGGCGAACGGTATGGTGGGATAAACCTCCAGGATCAGAGCATATCTTTTATGGCGGCCCTGGAATCAAAGTGAATTCTACAATTTCGTTGTGAGTGAGGAATCGCATATCGGGTCCCCACAATCCGGTTCCGCAGCTGGTGTACAAAAAGGAATTTCCGCAATGATAAAAGCCGTAAGGATATTTAAAAAGAAGCCGGACCAGGAAATTTATGGGGAAGAATTGTCCGCCATGAGTATGGCCGCTCAGCTGGAAATCTATCCCCTGGCTAATCGATTCGTCAAAGGAAGTGGGGCGATGGCACAGCAGAATGAGTGGTTCCTCCGGTTTTCGCCGCGCCAAAATCCGGGCCAGTGGAGCTGGAGTCTCACCGTTAAAATGCCGCACGGTGGCATCGTCCTGGCCCGCCAACTGAAGCCCGTTCTCGAGCGTGATCATTTCATCGTTGAGAACATGGATCCCCGAGTCCCGTGTCAAATTCCAAAAATGATTGATCCCTGCATAGTAGTCATGATTGCCGCTCACCGCCAACACGCCACAAGAGGCCTTGAGGCGCTTGAACTCAGCGGAAATTGCTCCATTAGGCTGGATCGGTCCGTCGATTAAATCGCCGGTAATTGCCACCAGGCCAGGCCTCAGCTCATTCACCTGAGAGACAATCCCAGCGAGGCGTTTGGAGGAGAAGGGGTCTTCCAGATGGAGATCCGAGAGCTGGACAATTTTAAATCCGGCGAGCCCGGGCGGCAGGTTTTTTAATGGGACTTCGATACGGCGGATCATGGGTGGCCGGAGCCCGTTCCACAACGAATATCCGCCGATCAAGGCGGAAACGATCAATGCGGCCAGCGCCAAATCCCGCGACCGGGCTGGCCAGAGCTTGATCAACAGCCGGTGAACCATGAAGAGGAAGGAAGTAGTGACAATCAATCCCATCCATGTGTAAGCGGGAAAACGGAGGAAATGGAAATGCCATAACCGGCTGGCCAGGATCTGTAGAAAAAAACTCCCGCCCAGAAACCAGAAAGTGGCCTGCAAAATGATCTGGTTGCGGCGCCTCCTGACCAGAGTTCTCTTGAGCCCCCCATAAATCACGGCATGCAAACTGAAATAAATCACCACAACAATGGCGAGAAAAATCAGGGGATTGGTCATGGGGGAGATTCTCATGTGGATAAGCCGGGTATTCTCCGTACAAAAAAGTTTCCTCTGAGAGGGAGGAAGGACCGCAGCTCGATTCTTGGCTGCGATGCCCAATTATATCGAGTTCAAACGGCTGCTGACAAATTATTGCGCCGGAAGGCGGGCAAGCGCTTGTGAAAGAAAGAGGGAATGCCGCTCTTGGCGAATACAGCCAGCCATTGTGGAGGGGGTCTTCTTCCAGATGGGCATGAGCTTTAAGGAGCTCGAGAAACTTGATAGAGCGCAGGCCTGCACAATGCAAGGACAGGGAATCGAACAGATTGGAAAGCAGCACATTTCTCCCTTGAACGTGAGAAAACTTTGCGCTTGAGCGCCTTGTTGTTAATCTTAGTTTATGAATACCGGAATGGCACAGGTACTCCACCTTTCCTCCACGGCGCTGATGGATAGGATACGTTACCGCCACGGATTCCCATTTATCATGTCCGCAATTCTCGCTGTTTTCACAATTGGCTTATGCCGAATCGACAGAGCAACATCAATCTGGACTTTTGCGCTGCTGGCGCTCATCGCAACTGCATTTGCGTTGCTCTTCGGCGGCCGTTTCCGCACATTCTTCATTACGATCACGGTTATGCCGCCATTCTTGGTCGTATTTGTCTGGGTCCTTCGGTTGCGCGCCGTCGTGCCGGATTTTCCGATCAAAGCAGTCACTGAGCATTTCCTCTATTTCGTAGCGGCTCCGATTCTTCTGGTTTGGATCGTCGCGATGCTGCTCGGTCGCAATGAGCGGGAAGCTTAATCATACGTGCCATCCTCTTCTTCCATTCTCTTCTGGCCTGAATCGTCACAATCTGCTAAAAAAAGACACATGGTAAGGATCGTCGAGAGGAATTATCAGACTCGGGCGGAAGCCCCTGGAACGGAAACCTCGCCCCATTATCCGCGACCCAATCTTCCTTTGCAGTACATTGCGAAAATCCTATGTAAAAAGGAAAGATTCCCGATTCGGCAGTTGTGTGTGGGACATCAACGGAACCGAAAACTGGCCGGGCTCCGGGAGCAATTAGTCTGTCAGCCGCCCGAATCATATTCCACGGACTGGCGAAAGTGGCGCGGTTTCACGATGGTACGGCTTGCCCGCTCAGCTTTTGTGGCGCTGATTCTCGAAGAAGCTCGAAACGGCTTCACAGTCAGGATGTACCTTAATCTAACGGCTTTTGGAAAATTCAAAAAAGCGGCCCATTTCTCTATTCAACAAGCAGCCGCTATCTTCCGTGAAGCAGTTTTTGAAGGGATAAATCAGGAAAGGAAAATCATTCGTGTCCAAATCATTTCAATTGTCTCTCGCTGGGTACTTTTTCTTTGTTCCATGGCTGGCATTAGCGGTGCCCCTCTCGCCACAATTTGTGAAGACGCAAAACTCCGACGAGTGGGTAAGCAAGACTTTTCGCATCCAGCCGCGCTATTCCAGGGTCCTGCTGGTCGGGGCCAATGCGTCTGCCATCAAGCAAATCGAAACGTCCTCTCTGGATTTAAATAATCCGCTGCCAAAATCGGGCAAGGCCAGTCATCCGGTGACTCAACATTTTTCAACGTTGCAGGAAGCGGCCGACGCCGCTCGTGGAGGGGATTTAGTGGCGGTGCTGCCGGGGCATTATGTGGGCTTTGTCTTGGGAGACAAGCCTGACGCCGGCGATGGCCGCTACATTCATTTCAAAGCTCTGGGCAAAGCGGGAGAGGTTGTCATTGACACCCCTTCCCCCCGGAACTTGGGCTGGATGGTGCTGCTCGAAGCCGCGCATCACGTCATCGTGGAGGGATTTAACCTCGCCGGCGCCACAGGGCCGGGGCTGGAGGCCAAGGGGCCGAACGCAGGCATCATGCTGGATGGCAACTTTGGCAAGAGCGGCAAGCTGGTTCATCATGTGGCGCTGGTGCGCCTGTTCTCGCATAACCATCGTTCCTGGGGGCTTCATTCCACCGATACCCACACGGTCTTGATCGAAGATTCCCTGTTTGCTTTTTCCTGCCGGGAGCACTCCGCTTATGTTTCTGACGGCTCTGACAACTACGTGATCCGCCGCAATATTTTCTTTGGCAGCAGTGCCAGCGGATTGCAAGTGAACTTGGATCCGGAAGCTTCGCTCGAGGAGACTTTAAAACATCCCCTGCTCAAAGGACATCCCCGCGAAATACCTTCCCGTGCCTGGGCGCAGGGAGTTTTAGACGAGGCTCGCCAGAAATTTGGCGAAAATAATTTTCCCGACGGCCGTGGAGTTAATTTCATTATTGAAAACAATGTGATCAATGGCAACGGCAAGCGCGGCGGAGGCTCTTTGAATTTGGCCGGATTGCAGGACTCTTTAATCCAGAACAATTTAATTTATGGCAATTTCAATCACGGCATCGCGCTTTGGGATAACGGCAACCCTTATGACGAAGCCAGTGTAAAGCCGGGCCCCTCCCACCCGAGCGAGGTGACCGGTCCAGAAGTTCTGTCCATTTGGGGTTGCTTCAACAATGTGATCCGCGACAACACCGTGCTGATGAACAATCCTGGCCGCTCCGCGTTGCTGCTGAACAACGGCAGTTGGGGCAATCTGGTGCGCAATAACATCCTGATCAACGACCAGCAGAATTCTCTGGAAGTTTCCAATACCAGCATCTACCGGCTAGATTCCGGCTTCAATGTATTGAACACGGTTCAATACGTCGGCATATCCGCGCACTCCATTCCTTACGTGGTGGGAGCGAAGAGCGCTTCCAACGCCAGCCCATTCAAATCCTCCGAAATGGCGCCTGAATTGAAGAAGCTGGCCACAAATTTGGATGAAGCCAACTATTCGGTAACCGGCATCATTCGCGAAAGGATTGCCAAGGATTTTGTGAATTATAATGAACTTCCTTGGGTCATCGTGGAAGGGGAGACTTGGAAGCTGAATCCCAGCCGCCCCGATTTTCATCCCCGGCCCGATTCACAACTTCTCTATGGCACCGGAACGAAAAAACAGAATTCAAAAACCAACCTGGCAGGCGAATCCCGCGGACGCGCCAACATTGGCGCCTATTAAGGATAAGGGACAAAGATGCGCGTTTTCAACTCGCCCGGCATAAAACGCCCCGTGGAAGAAGGCGATTGAAACATGGCGTGCCTTTTCCCTGATGAAGCGGCGGCAGCCAGGGAGTGCGATGGTTTGATCTTACTACCCCTGGCGCCCGTGGAGTTGTCCTTCACTAAACTTGAAATGAAATGAATTGTAGAGTGAGGAGTCATCATTCATCTGGGGGACCCGTCTATTTGTGCGACTAAGGGGAGCGTCTGGCAATGCCCATATTTTAAAATCGGCATCATCGATGTCCATTTTCATCACTCTTATTATGCCAGCCCCGCTGGCATGGGAGGCTCCTAAGAAAATCCCAGCCAGGCAAAGGTGGAGCGGGCACTCCGTGCACGCTGGCTAAGCAGGCGAGGCTGGCTAAGCGACGCGCGAAGGATCGCGCGTCCCACCTTGCCATTTTCATTGTCTTGTTGACACGACGAGTCGTCATGAACGACTCCCAAGAAAATAGCGTGGATGGAGGCGGGGCGCCCCCGTCAGGGTTTGCCAAGCGCGCTGAGACGGCCTGAGGGCAGGCCGCCTCCATCATCCCATTTCATCCTCCGCATTTTTAGGTGGGAACAATTTCAATCGATCTTTGGCGACGGGATTTTTTCTTTGGACAAAAGATCGACCAGCTTCAGGAGAGTTGGAATCCGGAATTGCCCATGCATGGATTTGACCATTTCGGCGGCCCGAGCTGGATCGATCCCTGCCGATGTAATAAAAAGTGGCGTTCGCGATTTTCCCCTGTTTATGGGAACGGCCGCAAGATTTTGCCGGAACGGACTCTTGGCTACTCCAACCACGGGCACAGCCCTTCTCAGTGATTCATAAAGGCGTGCCCCCAAACCAGGGCGGTCCGCATCCAGCCAGACATATCCATCAATGAGGATTAGAGATGGCTTCCAAGGAATGAGTTTGAGAATCTCCAAAATCGGCGGCAGTTCCCGTTGATAGAATTCGCCCGGGCGATACGGGGCTTTCACATCCGTGATGTTCCGTATTGATTCAACCGGAACGCCGTCCCCCCAATTCTCGAAGGCGATGGCCGCGGTGACACATCGATTTTCCGCATAGGCTGAATCGACGGCTGTCAGCATCTCTTCTTCATCCATGCTGATTCTTGACATAACCACTTCGTCGGATTGGAATGGGCAGCTCCGAGTCTGCTCGATGCGCTCGTTCGCTGGATGCGTCGCTGTCTTACAATCAATGATTGCAGTCCCATGATCATTCTCATATCTCTGTGTCTCAGTGACTCCGTGAGAAATGCATCGCGGGACGAACGATTGGGGTTAGCCGCCACGGGCGGAATGATTTCTAAACAAAGAATACTTTTGAACCTGTCAATGCCCTTGTAAGAAGCCGCTGGTCCGTCAGCTGACGGATTGGCTGTGCCCCTCGGTTAGCGCGACTTTTGCGGATGGGATTAGACTGCCAGCCTTCCTGATTCTTGTCTCGAAAATTCCTCTTTTACGCAGCTGTTTTAAGAGTCACGCGGAATCCAGCCCGAGTCGCAAGGGTAATGAGCATTTCCAGACTGAACCGATCCCATTTGCCCCTGGTGAGATCGGAAACCCTCGATTGGGTAATCCTCAGTACTTTAGCAGCTTTGGCTTGGGTCATTTTTTTGTTTTCAATGAATTTTCGCAGATCAGCCATTAGATCAGCCCGCATTTGCAGAATGGCGGCTTCATCGGCAGAGTAGCCCAAATCAACAAATACATTTCCTGACGATTTATTGATAACCTTATTCATGGATTACCTCCAAGTAATGGAAACCGCTTTCGTGCCAGTTCGATATCATTCCGGCTGGTTTTCCGTGTCTTCTTTTGGAAGGCATGCAGCACGTAAATAGCCTCTTTAAGTTTTATGACATAAATCACGCGCCACTCGCCCAGCGTATGGATGCGGATCTCCCGCACGCCGGAACCTATTGAGGATATGGGTTTCCAGTCAGATGGCTCAAAACTATTTTAAACCGCGCGGAGTTCAAAGTCTGCGGCTCGAAGCGCTTCGTCGGGAAAATTCCGGAGATCATCCAAGCTCGATGCGATGAACTGTAATGGCTTCGGGCTCATTCAGGAATTATATAAGTGTTGATATATTTGACAAGATTAAATTGCCGCTTGATTCCGCGCCAATGTCCAGCTTCAGCCCCCGAGCGAAGACAGGTCGGCTGAAAGCTGGACATTGGCGCGCTATTGGCTGGAATTGGATGTACAGCCCCAATCACAAAATGGAAGAAGCCCCGCCGGTGAATTCCGGCTAAGCAATTAGTCCTTGATGCAACGCACACTATATCCAAAACTCTTGTATGTGGGTAATTCAGGTTTTGTTAAAACTCCATCATAGTTCGTTAGAAAGCGCATCCAAGCCTCTGATTCCCTAAGTTCTGTAGAAGACCAAAAGGCGCCAATTTGTCCGACGTATTTGAATTCCCCAATGCTTTTTTCGTAGCTGGCTCGAATACCCCCGGGCAAACCGAAAAACCCGGAACTGTTATTGGCTCCTTGGTTGGGACTAATCCAATGGGATCCACCAGTTTCTTTTAATTTTCCACCAGCCACAGTATTGCCACCCAGGTAGGTCCCCAGCGTTTCCCATTCTTCGTTAGTAGGCACATGCCAGCCTTTTGGAGCGCTACCGCGAGGGTCATTGACTGCATACCAGTTATAAAGCCTGCCGTAAGTTGCCACATTGGATAGATTGTTATCATAATCGCAATAGGCGCCTGAGGATAATTTATCCCATTCGGCATTTTCAATTACCTTGGGAATGGGATCGCCATTACGGAACCTTGTCACCTTGAGGTTTTCAACCATCCAAACTTGCTTTCCAATAGTCACCGTGTGGTAAACGTTTCCATCGATATCCGTTACTGTGGCAATTTCTTTGGCAGATTCGGACGGGATTGACGTCGGTGTAGACACCGGCACCGGTTTCGATACACCACATGCCGACAAGACCAATAAAACGAATATCAAGCCAATTGCTTGTTGAAGTAAACTTTGACGATTCATTGTCTGTTCTTCCTTATCCTTTCTTTGAAATGATTGACCATGGCCGCCGAGTCTGTTGCAACCGATCATTCCTAATGGGTCCATATTCTGATAATTTTCGCTGTATTGATATCTCCGAGCATTTTATAAATTAAGCGATGCTGTATGTTGATTCTTCGAGAAAAAGCACCTGACAGGTCGCCTATGAGTTTTTCATAGGGCGGTGGATTTCGGTATGGGTCTTCTCTGAGCAGGTCTAGCAGGCGATTCGCCTGGGGCTTAAGACCGGATTGGGCTATTTTTTTCGCGTCTTTTTTGCTTGTTTGGTAAAAACCAATCGCCAACTCACCAGCCGGGTTCCTCCTCACACTTTTCGACAGGTGTCTTCAGTCCCTTCTTAATAGACTCGCGCATGCCAGGGATTGAGGTGAGATACAAAGTTTCTTCTATTGCTCGCCAGTCCTCCTCGGAAATTAGGATAGCGGAATTTCTTTTACCGACAATCTGAACCGGGACATGGGTATCCTTTACTTCGTCCACAAGATTGTATAGACGCTTTCTTGCGTCTGATGCTGATAAGGTTGTCATACTTCCTAACCTCCTAGCCGTACGGCATATGGTACGTCTACAGCATGGCGATGTCCAATGAATTTGCGGCCAACGTTAAGAGTCAGGCGCGCTGTAAAGCGTCGCCTGCACCCTCTTGTTGGCCATCCGCTTTGAATCCTTCGTGGAAAGCGACAGTGCCCTGCGGAGTATGCCCGTCGAAAGACAGAGCGAAGAAGACCTCCTGTGGCACTCCCTCATGCACAAGTCCAGACATGTTCTTGAACCCGAATTTCCTGTAGTAATCCGGATGTCCCACGAGACAACATCCTTGAGCATTCATATCTTTCAGACGTGACAACCCTTCTTTTATCAGTGCTTTGCCGATGCCCTTCCGCTGGTGCTCCGGCAAAACGGAAACAGGTCCAAGTCCATACCAGTTCGGTGTGCCGTCGGAAATGGTCACGGGAGAGAAAGCAATATGCCCTATCACTCGGCCATCCATTTCTGCGACCAGCGATACCGTAAGAGCTTTGGCGGCACGTAGCGCCTCGATGATGAACTGCTCCGTGTGGTTGCTGATCTCCAAGGTCTTGAACGCTGCGATAGTCACCTCAGTTATCGCGCAAACATCGTCATGCGTCTCGTTCCTGATAACGATCTTTGGATTCATGGTCTCATATTCCTCTTTCTTGCAGGCCAAGGTTTGGGTTGAGGTGCCGCCGCGTATTTTGCGGCGGTCACCTCCAGCCGATGGTCGGAACTTGTCAAACTGTGATTTGCCTTACTCGATCGAGAAGCTGCTCAGGCAAACAGTCATATTCGCGAGCAAATTCCGGGTTCCTAAATGTATCATGCAAGGCACTGCCCATGCAGCTTAGAATGTTCTGAAATTCTTCAGGGAGATGGTCCCAGCCGGCTTCCCAGTTTTCCCAAAAGAAGAAAAACAGGTCGGCTGCCCAAAGATTAGCCTCGGTACGTCCTTGCGCTGAGTTTAAAAAATCCAAAAGCTCTTCCATTGCCACTTTAAGAGCGGGCAAATTGGAAGGTTTCAGAATAATAAGTTCATATACCGGCCTAAGCAGCCGCTCCAAATCTGGATTTGGCTGCTGATTCAATTTTGAATTTGCATCTGCATATGCCTCTTCAAAGCTTGCCATAAGCTTTTCTCGTTCCAACGGGGTCGGTCGTGTTCACCCGCTCGCAGCAGCGCCAGCGGAGGCGAGTCGGACGCAACACGTGGTTGGGTGGTGATTCTTTAGCGCGAACCCTGCCGTGAAGGGTAACGCTCTCTATTACTTTCTTCTTTTGGCTGCTGCTCTTGCCAAGTTTTCCTTTACCCTGAACTTCACGATCTTGCCGATCAAGGCAAATGGAATTGGTTGATCTAGCGGGAATCTGATCGAACCTTTTCCGCCCTTATATATCGATAGTTCCTTTTGAAATTTTTCCGTTCCAGACGGTGTTGGATAAAATCCAATGTGCGATTTGAACGCTGCAAAATGAACCAAATTCCCAATTAGGGTGAACGTTGGCATTTGATAGCTGATAGTTTCTTCCGCCTCGGGGGCCGCCTGCTTAATGGTTAACCTGATCTTCTCCAGAATCTCTTGGATATCTGGGGGGAAGCCCGCGATGTAGTCATCGATAGTCTTGGGGGCTGTTGGATTAGTTTTCATCTCTTCTCCTTCGACAGTTGGGTGAGCGGGCTTGTTGGAAAATAATTTCTGTTTGTGGCTGTGACTGGAAATTATTCCAGGTCCAATTCCCGGGTTTTATTTTCTAGCCGCTGATTAACGCGGATTTGCGCGGATGAAATAGGAATGGATTATTATTTATCCGCGTTCATCCGCGGCTATTGTATTTTCCAACGTCCTGGATGAGAGGCGTTGTCAAACGTCCGCTCCATCCATTTGTCGTGCCATTCTTCTGGCCTGCCAAGAGTAAGAAGCGCGAGGTTTAGACAGAGCAACACGAGGATGCCCGCGAATCCCATAACGCCAATTTGCAGCACATTGCCTCCCCTCAGCATGACCATGGGCGCCATGCATGTTCCATTAATCGCTCCGTGCATTATGGCGGCCGCGATAACGGAGTTCGCCCGAATACACAGATAGCCGATCAGTGGGGAAAACAAGACGGTCCACAAAATCATCTCGAAGGCCCCCGCAATGGGATAGCCGGGATAGTTGTGGCCATGAAGAATGAATGGAAGATGCCACAGCCCCCAAACGATGCCGGTCGAGAAGGATGCCCGCCAGAATCCCAATCCCGCCAATTCGCGAAGCAACAATCCTCGCCACCCGAGTTCCTCGCCAAACCCCGCAACCCCGTTGATAGTGAGACCGGCCAACGTCCCACCAAGCAAGACAATGAAAAATGGATGCACGGGTAATTCGCTGGCCGACCGGGTGAGCGCCGCCACTTGGTCTTGGGTGATATTCTGCCCGAAGAATGGGAAAAAACTCGTCTCGGTAAGGTTTGTCGTCAGTGATACACCAGGGAAAAAGAGACTCGTCGCCGTGGATGCCAGGACAATAATCCCCGGCAACAGCAGCGCCACCAGGAACCACCAATTGGGCCGAAACGAAACGCCCAGGGGGCTCATCAAGTTCTGTCGGTAGATCAGCTTCTGCGTGATGATGGTGGAAATCGCCGGCGTGAACATGAAATACACGGCTACGGCTAACCAAGGCGCCGTATACGGACGCATCCCACTGCCGAAACACAGAAAGGCAACAGGCCAACTCAGGAGAAAGGCCAGACCCAGAAATACCGCGGCTTTCTTCATTAGTAACCTCCAGCACAACATTAGGGCTGAGGTGCTGCTGGCGCGCCTTATGCACCAGTCACCTCAAGCCCCGTTGTTGGCATTTGGAAAAAGCATATTCTACGACCATGTCATGACCAATTTTCGTTGGTTCCGGGCACAGTCAGTCAGATAGGAATTAATTAAGCTCTGATAAGGGATGCCTGTGGATTCCGACAGCTGTTTGAAGTATTCAATAGCATCAACGCCCAGCCTGATGGTCACTTGTTTCTTCAGCCTTTTAGCGTAAGGATTCTTTTTCCCCGTCATTTTAGCAAAATCATATTCTTTTCTCATCGGACGTTTTCTCCATAAAATCGACATTCCTGGGGGGTGGCTTTTCGAGCAGAGATTATACGGATATTGGCTTGAGGATGGCGGTAACAGTAGCAAACCACTAAGACTCGCAAGCCAGCACTTAAGCCAAGGATAATAAATCTTTTCTCGTCTTCTGAATGATCTGGATCGGGATATTCCTCGGCATTTTCGTCTGTGAAGACGGTTGTGGCCTCAGAAAAAGTCACTCCATGCGTCCGCTTGTTGGAGGCGGCTTTCTGAGGATCTCAAACAAATCTCAAATCACTCATAACCACATTGTAATTACATTGTAGTTTTTTTGCTATGAGAATATGCCAACGCCGCGGTTCAGCGATGGTCGAGCGAAGCGAGGCCGTCCGCTGGAACCGCTTGTTGGGCGCCAGTGCGCGCTTCAAGTTGCCAGCCGACGTTTACGGACAAGACCTTGTCTTTTGCATTCCTCTCTTTTGCGTGATCCGTTCTCAAATTCAAATTTAGCTGTCTGTGCAAAATTTAGACCCTTAGCGAGCCACGGAACCCCCTGACGCCATAGTAAGAGTCCGCACCGTTGTGATACACGAAGACATGGTCGTAGCGACGATCGGCAAAGATGGCGCCGCCGAGTTTTCTAATTTCAGAAGGTGTTTTCAACCAGCTCGACGTTTTCGTATCGAAATTTCCAAGTTTCTGCAACTCTCGATATTGTTCTTCCGTTAAAATCTCGATGCCCATGGCAGCTGCCATATCCATAGCGGTATCTTTTGGTTTAAATTCTTTCCTTGACTCCAGCGCTTCACGGTCATAACAAACATTTCTGCGGCCTTTAGGACTTTCCGCTGAACAATCATAAAAAATGTATTCGCCCGTCTTTTTATCATAACCAACAACATCCGGTTCACCACCGGTTCTTTCCATTTCATTGAGTGACCACAGTTTTTCAGTATTAGCTTCCAGCTTTGCTTGTACTTTAGCCCATTCAAGACCTTTATGGCGGTTCATGTTTTTCTCAAAACGGGCTTTCAATGCTCTGAGTAGTTCTTCACGTTGTTTTGCTTTCATGTCTTTTGCTCTTTGCATCTCTGTCTTTGCCTTTCTGCTCTGTTTCATTGGCCTTTGCTCGCCCAGCTTTTCGGATGGGACTGACAATACAGGCGCCAATCGGAATTCTTAAATTTTAAAATCAGAACTATTCATTAAAACCGTTGGCATGATCAAATAATGCGTTGTGCCGAAGGGTACGGAATTTTGGTGCTGAGCTGAATTGAGCTCTGATGTCCTGAAAGGACAAAATATTCCAGCCCAGGGTTGGACGTCCGCATCAAGCGGACGGACTACCCTGGGAAAAGGATAAAGATGGTTTGGTTCCCTGCAAGGGAACAATAATTTTTAATTGTCGGGATTTTGTCGTTCCCCTTCAGGGAACCTTCCTTTAATCGCCATGAAACCCAGGGTAGCGCGAGTGACTGTCGTCACTCGGCGCAACCCTGGGCTGATATATTATGCGCCTTCAGCGCAAACGCAATTACGGCGTGGCGCCAACGAGTTAAGGATTCGTATGCACCGGAGCGAAGCGGAGCGTGCATACAATCCTTAACTCGTTAGATCCTTTTAGCCCATTCATCAAGGGGTTTCGAATATTGTCCAATCCTCTGACCATTTCTCCCCATGCTATTTGAACGATGCCCCCAATCGCCTTCATAAATGCGGTTATTGTGAGGTAGCGAAATAAAACGTCGGCCATCTCTTGCCCATTTAGCTTCAGCAAAAAAAGGGGTATCACCATTAGATCTTAATTGGGGAGTCCGAGACCTCGGTCGGTTTGAAATAGCTTTAAATACTTCGTCAAATGTCTTTTCCAAGGGGGGATGAATTAAGGGCCGTTCCATAGTTCACCTCTTTTCAAATTGGCTAGAACGCGTTTCACGGTGCTGGCTCATCAAGGATATTCCACACGCGGAGGCCTTCGGCTTTCGCAGCCTTCACAAGATCACGATCGGCAGAGACAAGTATCGTTTTGGAGTCGGCAATCAAGTTAGAGAAAAATCCTTCTTTTACGGTATGTATTTGAAAGGCATCCGACAGATCGATATTGTGTTTATCTGCTGTCCGCTGCGCTGCCAAGAATACCTGTGGCGAAAGAAAATTCAGTTCTGGTATGTTTTTCGAAACCGCGCCGTACCAGGCACACAAATCAAGTGTTGCCTTCTTGTATGCGGCCGCGTCAAGTGTCTTCCGATAGAAGTGGCATACCTTCAGTAGCGTCAGCGCCTCGAAGAAACAAAGGGAAGTTGTGAATTTTGTCGGCTCCCTATTCCAGTACTCTCTCATTATTTCACTGCCATCTTCCTGCACGTAAAGTTTCAGCAAAGCGGAGGCGTCAAAACAACTCGCGCGGGCGGTACTCATGCCTTCCTCCCTTTCCACAATTTATTCAGCCGATTCTGCTGATTATAATACGACGAATCGGCTGATAGGGGTAGGCCGAATCAACTTGGCCCCCTGTATTTGCAGGCTCCTCCAGCGGATAAGAGAGCTGAAGCAAATTCAAAACTATTTTATTTATAGGGGAGAGAGAAATCAGCTTAGGTCTGTTTGCCTCATGCGTGCAGACAGCGCGGGCGGCTTTCGAATCGGAGAGTGCCCTCCGCTTGTTGGAAAATACAATAGCCACGGATGAACGCGGATGAAACGCGGACAAATGAATATAATCGATCCCTATTTCATCCGCGTTCATCCGCGGCTAGAAAATTAATCCGGGAATTGGACCTGGAAACATTTCCCGTGACAACCGCAAAAGAAATTTATTTTCCACCAAGCCCACTTCACCGGACCAGTGCAGAAGGTGCACTGGCCGGTGAGCGGGGTCGTTTTTCGGCTGAATCAGATGCTTTCCAAGCGGACGCCGCCACGCGTGAATCATGAATTCGAAGCAAGAGAGAGCGGCTTTTTCCTACTCATATCGAAGGGCCACCATGGGATCCACCTTGCTGGCCCGTCGGGATGGGATGGAACCAGCCAGCAGGGCGACTCCGAATAGAATCAGCACGGCCACGGCGAAGGTCAGCGGATCGAAGGATTTCAATCCATACAGTTGGTTGGAAAGCAGCCGTGACGCTCCAATGGCTCCCACAATGCCCATGCCCGTGCCAAATAAGATCAACAACACGGCCTCGTGCAAGACCATATATAAAATGTTTCCTTGCTGAGCTCCCAGGGCCATCCGGAGGCCAATCTCCCGGGTTCGGCGGACCACGCCAAACGAAATGATTCCATAGAGACCGATACTGGCCAAGAGCAGAGCCAATCCTCCGAAAAAGGTGGAGAGCCACGCAATGTTGCTTTTCATGTCAAACACCGGCGTGGCCAACTGAATCGGGATTGTTTAGGGAATTTTGGGAGACTAGCTCTTGACTTTTTTTCGGGTTTGAAAGGGAGTTCAAATGCTCCTGTCTTGCAATCTATTTCTGGCCGGATTATATTGGCTCATCATCGCGGAATTCCGAGGATTAGCTCCATGCGTATTCTCCTGGTGGAAGATGAAGCAAAGATGGCCAAAGTGATTTGCCGCGGCCTGCAAGCGGAACACTATGAAGTCAGCCACGCGACCAACGGTGAAGATGCCTTTTTCCTGGCCAGCACCCAGAAATTCGATTTGATGCTGCTCGATT
The DNA here is from genome assembly GCA_963803155.1 of uncultured Acidobacteriota bacterium. Classification (GTDB taxonomy): domain Bacteria; phylum Acidobacteriota; class Terriglobia; order Versatilivoradales; family Versatilivoraceae; genus CAWDMN01. Next base: position 69,189 of record CAWDMN010000092.1, on the reverse strand, counting down.
TGGGATTGCCCAAGCGAAGCGGCCTCGAAGTGCTGCGGGCTTTGCGGCAACCGCAAGCCGATTTGCCGATTCTGATTGTGACGGCGCGGGACTCCGTCGAAAACCGCGTGGAGGGGCTCGATGCCGGCGCTGACGATTATCTGGTCAAACCATTTGCATTTCCCGAACTCCTGGCCCGCATCCGCGCGCTGACGCGGAGAGGAAGAAGCGACCGAGTTTTGCGGCTAAAAGTGGGAGATCTGGAATTGGATTGTGTTACGCGCAAAGTAACACGCGAAGGGAAGGAAATTGCCTTAACGGCCAAAGAGCTGGAGTTGCTGGAGTATCTGATGCGTAACCGGGGCAACGTGGTTTCGCGGGAAATGTTGGCCCGCGACGTTTGGCAAGTGGTGGCCCGGGCCACCCCCCTCGATAATGTGATCGATGTGCACATCACCCACGTGCGCCAGAAGATCGATGCTGCCTATCCAGTCAAGTATTTGAAGACTCTGCGAGGAGTCGGTTTCGTTCTTCAGGAGGAGCACTGATGCGATTCCCCAGCCTGAGTATTCAGCAACGCATCACTCTCTGGTATGTTTTTGTGTTCGTTTTCACTTGGATTTACCTCAGCTCTGAAGGGGCTCGGGTGGTCCGAACTCGATTGGAGAGGGAGATTTATCAGGACCTTGACTGGAAATGGGAAATTCTTCAGGCCGCCACTGCTCACCACAATGCTTGGAATGAAGAGGATCTGGAGCGGCTGCACATTGTGGATATGTTTCAGGTGAATGACGGGAAGGGTCATCTGCTTCAATCGAAAAGCTGGCGTCAAAACAGACTGCATCTGGCGCTACAGCAAACGGAATTCAATCCATATGGACGCTGGATCGGTTGGCAGAGACGCCATATTTATTATTTGAAGGTGTTGCCGAGTCCGGGGAGCAGTATTCCGGATGCCGTAGCCGTTGATGCAACGGGCATCCTCCAGGATCCACTTTCCTCACTCTCCGCGGCCACCAGTTGGATTTTCCTGCTGGCCGGCCTGCTGGTGGTTCCGGGCGGGTACTGGGTGATTGGCCGCGTCTTAAAGCCGATGCGGGCCATATTCCTGAAAGCCTTCGAGATTGATGCCAAGCGGATTTCCTCCCGCCTGCCCCGTTTGAATCCGGAAGATGAAATTGGCCAAATGGTTTTTGCTTTGAATCTCACCTTGGACCGCTTGAAGAAAGATTTCGAGCAAATCCAACGTTTTTCTTCAAGCGCCTCGCATCAGTTGCGAACGCCGCTGGCCGTGATCCGAAGCCTGGGGGAAGTGGCCCTGCAAACGGAAGAGAACTCGGCTTTTTACCGGGAGAGCATTAGCAGCATTTTAGAGGAAGTAGAGCGGCTTTCGAAGCTGGTGGATGGGTTGTTGCTTGTATCGCGGGCGGAATCCGGCCAGATCCCGCTCACTCGGCGACGATCGGATCTTGGAGATTTGGCCCAATCCACGGTTGATCTGCTGGCCATTCTAGCCACGGATAAAAAACAGACTCTGTCTCTGGAAAGCCGTGATCCGGCGCCGGTGATGGCGGATTCCATGTTGTTTGGCCAGGCGATTACCAATGTGCTCGACAACGCCATTCGCTGCACTCCCGAGGCGGGTTCGATTCGAGTGGTGACGGGACGCCTCGATTCTCACTCCGCCAGTCTGGACATCATGGATAGCGGGCCGGGAATTCCGCGCGAGGAGCGCTTTCGTGTGTTTGAGCATTTTTATCGCGTGCGGGGACAGGAAAAATCTCCTGGCACCGGCTTGGGGCTCGCCTTTGCCTACTGGGTGATACGGGCCCATGGAGGCCACATTGAATTCCTGGAACCTGAATCTGGCGGCGCTTGGTGCCGTATCACCATGCCGCTTGTTCCCTTGGAGCCCCCGCCGGAGGAGTAGACCGCAAAATTCCCGCCCGCTCTTTTTCTGGTCGATAGCCGACCTCTGAAAATTCCCACTCTGCGGCGAAGAACAGCCAATTGTAGCGCGGAGTCGATGTTTGACTCCGCGGCCCGCCGGAGCGGACCTTCGGCTTTTAACTCAGCAAAAAACCGCAGACCCGCCAGAGCCAGGCAACCTTGCGGGTCTGCGCTACGAATCGAATCTATAGAATACTCCAAGATTTTCATCCTCTTGTTGTGCCAGCCAAACTGGCATGAGCAGTTCCTCTGATGATTCCCGCCAAACGGTCGATCAGAAACCATTCAAACGATGCCGAGCAATAGGTCGTGGCGGTGGAGCGGGCACTTCGTGCGCGCTCATGCAGCAAGCAAGCTGGCCACGCAAACACGCGAAGGGTGACTTTGTCACACTCGCGCGTCCCGCCTCGAATCGCGCGGAGACGCGCGCCGGATCAGGCAATTCACCTTTGTTGCTCATTTTTTATCTTAATTGATGACCCTGTTGCTATGTTCGGCTCCCTTAACGACTCTTAAGAATACATTAAGTGGAATTCCGCCGAACTCCCGTTTAGAGTGGGTTTGAAAGCGGAACACAACAAGAAGATCCGCTTTCGGGGAGAATGACGATGCTAGAAATTACCAACCTCACAAAGAAATTCAGATCCAAGGTGGCGGTGGAGAATGTCAGCTTCCAGGTTCGGCCGGGAGAAGTGCTGGGTTATCTGGGCCCCAACGGCGCCGGCAAAAGCACCACCGTGAAGATGCTGACCGGGTTGCTCCCGCCCTCGAGTGGGCAAATTTATTTTCAGGGGCGCAACATTCAGTCCTGCCTTTCGGACTACAAAAGAATCCTGGGGTATGTTCCTGAAGAACCGCAGCTGTACCCTTATCTCACCGGCTGGGAATATCTGCAACTGGTGGGGCGCCTGCGGGGGATGGCGGAGCAGCCTTTGCGGAACCGGATGAATGACCTGTTGACACTCTTTAAGATCCATCCGGCGCGCTACATGCCTCTCTCCTCGTATTCCAAGGGAATGAAGCAAAAGGTGCTGATTATCGCCGCCCTGTTTCACGATCCGGAAATCATCATCTTCGATGAACCGCTCTCCGGATTGGACGTGACGACGTCCCTGGTTCTTCGCCACCTGGTGGATGAGCTGTCGGCCCTCGGGAAAATCATCTTTTACAGTTCTCATGTTTTGGAAGTTGTCGAGAAACTCTGCTCTCGGGTGGTGATATTGCATCAGGGGAAAATTGTGGCCAACGATTCGGTCGCGGCTTTGCGGCAGATGATGCAGCTCCCCTCGCTCGAAGAAATCTTCACTCAATTGGCCATGAGGGAAGATCCGCAAAAGACGGCCCGCGATATTGCGGCCGCGGTGCTGGCCTGACATTCACGGTCCGCGCATTCACCTTTGATGCAGGCCAACCAAGAGAAAGAGGATGATATGGTCAATTCGATTTTTAGCGCCGAAACCAGCCTAAGTTCACCGCCGGCGGTTCCTGGCGAATTCCGCCTTCTGGTGGGGCATTTTTTGCAGCGGCTTTACAACTTTGAATTGGTTGCGACCAACGCCGAGTCCAGAAACACCATTGTGCAAATTCTGGTCTTGTTATCCCTGCCGGGACAATTCTTGCCGTTTTGGTTTTTTATGCCGCCAGCGGATATGCTTGCTTCATTCTTACGGAATCAAGAGCGCGTGATCCTGAGCTTTGAATATTACTTCATCGGCTTTTCCATGATCATCACCGGATTGGTGGCGGTCTTGAATTGGAATGCCCTGTTCCCGGACCAGAAAGACTGCGCGGTACTCTCCCCGCTTCCGATCCCCGCCCGGACGATTTTTTTGGCCAAGATTGCCTCACTGCTCATTTTTCAACTCTGTTTCACCCTCATCATAAATGTAACCTCCACTTTCCTGTTTCCCTATCTTGCCTTGGTCCGGACGGCGGGCCACGAGTCGATCGTCTGGTGGATAATTGTTCATGCCTTTTCCATTTTGGTGGGCAATCTGCTGATTATTTTGTGCCTGCTCGCTATTCAAGGGTTCCTGCTGCTGTGCAGTTCGGCCCGGCTCTTGCCGAGAATCTCGCTGCTCGCGCAATTTGCTCTCTTTGTCCTCCTGTTAGCCGGATTGCTGTTGATCCCGGACATGGAAAATCATCTGGAGGCTTATTGCCGGGGGACTTCCCGATGGCTTCAATTCGTTCCCTCCACTTGGATTTTGGGGATTTATGAAAGCCTGTTGGGGCGCACTCACTCCCCGGTGTCTTCTTTGGCTGTCTGGGGATGGTGTGCCATCGCGGGAACGGCTTTGGCGGCGGCGATCCTCTATTACACTTCCTATCGGCGTCATCTGCGCAATGCCTCGGCCTCGACCCCAGAGCCTTATCGGACCTCTTGGGCGTTGCCTTCGAAGGTTTGGAATGTCTTTTGCCGCCGCCTTTTTCGGGAGCCACAGGAACGAGCCATCTTTGAATTTGTCGGGAAAACTCTTTGCCGGAGCCGCCTGCACCAACTCTACCTCCTGGGATACCTGGGAGCCGGCCTGGCATTTCTGATCGAACAAGTGGTCAGCCTCTGGGCAGGCAAAGGGTGGCAGGGGTTTGTTGCCTCCGATGCCACGCTGCGAGCCATCCCTTTGGGAATTGGGTTCTTCGTGCTCGTGGGATTACGGATGATTTACGCCCTGCCCGCCGAGTTGCCAGCCAATTGGATCTTTCAGATGGCGACTGGATCGGAATCATCCAGGGGAATCGTGGTCGCGCGAAAAACCATGCTGTGGCAGGTTTTGCTCCCCTTGCACTTGTTGTTCTTTGTCTTTGCCGCATTTTTCCAAGGCTGGAGCGCTGCGTTTCTGCAAGGGGCATTAAACCTGGGGATCGCCCTGTTTTTGATGGAATGGCTGCTCGGCAGTTTTGACCGAATCCCTTTTACAGCTACTTATCAACCCGGGAAGGCCAGGATTCACCTGATGTGGCCGGTCTATTGGGCGGGATTTTATTTTTATTCCTTCGTCATGGCAGCATGGGAAGGCTTCCTCATCACCAAGCCAGCGGCTTTCCTCATTTTTGGCTCTCTGCTTCTTTGCTCAATTGCCTGGCTTCGGCGCAGATCGCGGCATCCCGGCCAGATTTCCCGCCCCCTGATTTTTGACGATGTGCCCAATCCCACCATTCAGCTATTGAATTTGGAGTATTGAGGTGCGGCGTATGCTTCGAATACACGAAGGCGGAATGGAATGATGGGAACGGTGACGACTCCCCATGGCCTGTTGCAGGTCAGGGCTTTTTGGAGGTGTATATGAAACGCATATCTCGGACTCAGCCTAAGAAATATCGGAAACTCAGAAGGCTCTTGCGATTCCTGTTCTATGGCGCCGTCTCGATTGTCTGTCTTATTTTAATTGTTGTCGTGGTCGGATTTGGCTACGAAATGGCCGCCAGTTGGAAAGATCGGAAAGTGTTTCCACCCCCTGGACAAATGGTCGATGTGGGAGGCTACAGGCTGCACTTACTCAGTGTGGGTTCGGGAAATCCTACGGTGATCATGGACTCAGGTTTGGGCAGCTCGGCGCTTTATTGGGGCAAAGTAATGCCGCTGATCGCCAAACAGACAAGAGTATGCCTTTTTGACCGCGCGGGCTATGGATGGAGTGATCCAGGGCCGGCGCCACGAACCACGCAGCGGATTGCCCTGGAGCTGCACACCTTGCTGGAGAACGCCCGCATTCCCGGTCCTTACATCCTGGTGGGATGGTCATTTGGCGGATTTACGATGCGGATGTATGCGCAACAATATCCTCAGGACGTAGCGGGTTTAGTATTGGTAGAGTCGGCGCATGAAGAACAATTCGAACGGTATGTGCCGACAATCCTGGCCGGAGTGAAGAAGACGGGGCTGAACTTGGAACCTCTGATGCGCACGCTGGGCGGGCCTGAGCGGACGCACACACTCGTGGAAACCACCGTCTCCCGCATCAACCTGATGAAATCATTCACGGGCCTGGCCCGGTGGGGACGCAGAAATGAGCAGGGCAATGATTTTTGGAAAGACTATCCCGAGGGGACAGAGGCAATCCTCCGTTACTGCGAATTGCAGCATGGGTATATGCCGGCGGTCCTTGGAGAGCAAAAGGCTTGGGAAGAAAGCATTGCGCAGATACGCCAGGTTCGGGACTTGGGGAATTTGCCGCTGATTGTGGTGAGCAGGAAACAGGATCTGAAAGGTCCATATCCTGAGTGGTTCCCGGCCGCGGAAATTGAACGGCAGTGGCAGACGATGCAAACCGATTTGCTGCGTTTATCCAGAAAAAGCAGACAGGTTTTTGCCGATCCCAGCGACCATTTGGTTCCTCATAGGCAGCCTCAGGTCGTAGCTGATTCCGTGCTGGAACTGGTGCAGGCGGCGCGCAACACGTCAGAATTAGTGAAATGAGCTTAATAGAGTCCTTTTATAAAGACATAATTATGAGCCGCGAGGAATGGCCTTTCTTGTAGAGCGTTTTTTATAAAACGCTGGGGAAGCAGCCCCGGCGGTTGACAGAATCGACGATCCGCCCCCCGGCGGACCGCCCCACAGGATGTGCCGCTTTTGCCGGCCTTCTTCTTGCCCTCGAAAAAATTGAACGAAATCGCGGGATGATGTTACTTAGGGAAGGATTGTGAATTGAAGATGACTTTTGATTTTGCTCGCATTTGTGGTCCAAATAGGAGTCTTACCAACATGAGAAAATCGCAATCTTTCTTCATCCCCTGGGCATTTTGGGCCATAATGCTATTTGGCCTCCACTTTTCCCTGGCCGCAACTGCCGCTGAGGCCGGCGCTCCGCTTGCCGTTGTACCTTTCACTTCCCACTCTGGTCTGATCTTTGTCGACGGGCTGGTAAACGGTAAGCCGGTTGAGTTTGTATTGGACTCGGCAGCCAGTCGTGCTGCCCTTGATCTGGAGAAGGCGAATGAACTAGGCTTGGACATTTCACGAGAGGCGCTGAATTCAGGTGTGAACACCGCTCGCCCACAGACCGTGCGCATTGCCATGGATGTCACCTATCAAATCGGCGGGGCAGATGTCACTGAGCCCGTTACCGTAGTCTATTCCCAGGAGTTCCTGTCTAAGCGGATCCAGCACCCGGTGAAAGTCATCATCGGGGGCTCATTCCTGCGGAAGTACGTGGTGGAGGTCAATTATCCCAAGAGCGAACTCCGCATACACCAGGCCGAATCGTTCTCTTACTCGGGAACAGGCAGAGTGGTTTCCCTTGAGGTCACTCCGTCGGATCTGCTGGTAAGAGGCAGAATCCTTCCGGCTATTGGCCGGAAAACTGTAGAGGGAAACTTCTCATTGGATACGGCCGCAACCGGCGGTGATCTTGTTTTGTGGAATAAGGGGTTGGAACTGCAAAAAGAGGCGACAAACCTCAACCCAAATGTGCAAACCTCCTTCGGGGGGACCAAGCCAACCATGGAGGGGACGCTGGAGGAATTCCGGACTGGCGACGTGTCTATCCCCAACCCGAAGGTGAGATTCATCGAAATCAAAGATAACCCGGGAGCGTATGCTCTGGGAAACATCGGCAGTGGTTTCTTTGAGCGCTTCAAAGTAATCTTCGATGCTCCGCATGGCAAGTTGATTCTGGAATAAAAGAGCATTGGGGAATCGAGCATGCCGCTCAGCTGGCACAACAAGACAATGAAAAGGGGATAATGGAGGCGGCCTGCCCTCAGGCCGTCTCAGCAAGCTTGGCAAACTCAGACGGGGTGGGGGCACCCCGCCTCCATCCACGCTATTTTTTCAGGAGTGACCCGCGCAGGATTTGCAGGAGTGCGACAGTGTGCTAGATGAGTTCAAAGCCTCTGCAAAAGAGAAGATGGACCCTACTCATGCCGCAACGCCACCATTGGATCCACCGAAGCGGCGCGTCGAGCCGGAAGGAAACTTGCCCAAGCCGCGATGGAGGCAAACAGCAGAGGCACCCCCAGGAAGACCAGGGGATCGGTAGCCTTCACGCCATAGAGCAGAGTGCTCAGGACTCGAGTCAGCGCATAGGCCGCCATCAATCCCAATCCAATTCCAATTGCCGCCAGCAGAGTCCCCTGGAATACCACCGTGCGAAGCACATCGCTGCAGCGGGCACCCAGCGCCATCCGGATGCCGATGTCGTGCCGGCGCTGTTCGACCGAAAAGGAGATAACACCATAGATTCCGAGAGTTGCCAGCAGCAAGGCCACCGCCGCAAAAATGCCCAACAGCATGGCGGAGAATCGATTGGTGGCAAGGGAATCAGACCGAGCCTGCTCTAAACTGGCAATGCCGGAAATGGGCTGTTCGCGATCCAATTCCAGGATGGCTTGGCGCAACAAGGGAACAAAATGCATCGGATCGGAAGATGTGCGAATGGTTAATTTCATGTCGGTTTGCGGACGCTGGGCAAAGGGGAAGTAAATCTCGGGATCCGGAGGGGCAGCCAGGTTCATGTGGTGGATGTCCCCGACAACCCCTGTCACGCTCATCCAACCGTCTGGGCGTCCATTCCCAATCCGCTTGCCGATGGGATTCTGGTTGGGCCAGTACCTCCGGGCCAATGCCTCATTGATGAGGAGGACTGCTGGCGCTCCTTGAGCATCCTGCTCGGAAAAAAAACGCCCCTTTCGCAACGGGATCTGCAGGGCTTGGAAATAGCGCGGATTCACAATCCGGTACCAGAGAATGGGGACGTCAGAAGGGCTGGAAATGGGATGACCTTCCACTACTAGTCCCTCTCCCTGATTGCTGCCGCTAAGGGGGAGCAAACTCGTCAGGCCGGCGGTGGCGATGCCCGGCATAGTTTGTAACCGTTCTTCCAATTGCCGATAAAAGGCAATTTGCTGTTCAGGTTTTGAATACTTGAAACCGGGCAGAGCAATTGATGCGGTAAGGACATTGGAGGGATTGAATCCCGGATTGACCTGCTGAAGATTTAGCAGGCTGCGAATCATGAGGGATGCGCCAATCATGAGCAGCAGTGCAAGAGCCACTTCGGCAATGACTAATAAGCCGCGTACCCGGTTCCGGGTCAACCCCTCCGTGGAACTCCTGCCTCCTTCCTTCAGCGTTTGTTGAACATTGGTCTTTGAGGCTATCAAGGCCGGAGCTATGCCGAATATCAGGCCGGTCAGCAAGGAAATCAACAAGGTGAATCCAAGAACGGGGAGGTCCAATCGTCCTTGATTCAACATGGAAAGTCTCTCGGTTTTTAAAGCGGAGATAATGCCAATCCCCCAATGAGCCAGCAACAATCCCAAACTGCCGCCCAGCAGGGCCAACAGAGTGCTTTCACAGAGGAGTTGCCGGAGAAGCAGCCATCGGGTCGCGCCCATCGCCGTCCGAATGGCGAATTCCTGCTGTCGCGCGCCGGCGCGGGCGAGCAATAAAATAGCAACATTGGCACAAGCAATCAGCAGCACCAAGGCCACGGCGGCAAGCAAGACCAGCAGACTGAGCCGAACTTCCCGCGCCATGAAATCGCGTAAACCCCAAATATGAGCCCGAAATCCCGTGATCTCGCGCCGGTTATCCTTTTCCAAACGTTGCTGGATGGTGTCTAGTTCTCCTTGGGCCTGGTGAATAGGAATGCCCGATTTCAATCGGGCAAAGGCCATATAGGACCACTCTTCATTTCTTGGATCGTGGGCGCTGCTAAGGGCTATGGGGGAATACAAATCTACATCATCTTCCGTCACTTTGAATCCGGAAGGCAGTATCCCCACCACGGTGTGCAGATTTCCTTCAATGTTGATGCTTTTTCCCAATAGCTCTTTGTCCGCGCCAAATTGCCGCCGCCAAAGACTGTGACTTAAAATGACAACACGTTCCGCGCCAGGCTGATCCTCATGTGCAAGAAAACCGCGGCCCCACGCCATTTTCACGCCAAAAATCGGGAAAAATTCGGCGTTCACTTTCCAGCGGGTCACACGTTCCGCATTCCCTCGAGTGATCAGATTTATCGAACCCCAGGAATAGGCGGCCATGGCTTCGAAGGAATGGCTCCGCTGCCTCCACTCGGCGATATCCGAGTAGGCTGCGGAGGCATTTTGGACGTTCCGAGACTCCAAGTCGAGACGAATCGTAACCAAGCGGTCCGGCTCGGGAAAAGGGAGCGGACGCAGCAATAAGGCATTTACCTCGCTGAAGATGGCAGTATTGGCGCCGATCCCCAGAGCCAGGGTAAAGATGAGAACCGCGGAAATCACGGGATTTCGATAGATCATCCGCAGCGCAAAACGAAAATCCTGAAAAAAGCTGTCCACGCAATGGCTCCTTTAATAATCCGTCTCATAAACAATCAATCAACATCCCCATCCTCGTTCGGAATCCCGCCGAGACGAGATCCAGGGCATCTGAGTTCTCCTAAAGAAAAATCCAAGTTAGGCAAAGGTGGAGCGGGCACGAGTGACCACCGTCACCGGTGCACCTTGTTTTCATCTTCTTGTTGAGCCAGCCACGCTGGCGTGAGTGGCACCTGAGAAAATCGTGCAGATGGAGGCGGGGTGCCCCCACCCCGTCTGAGTTTGCCAAGCGCTCGGACGGCCTGAAGGCGGGCCGCCTCCATCATTCCATTCTAATCGTCCTCAAATTCATTTCAACCAGCAGCTGCCCAGTTTGTCGGCGTCATAGTTGTAAATTACTACCTTCATCGACTGCTTGGGATCGTAGAGCGGCACCACCGCAGAGTAAGGAATCCCTTCTTTCTGGACGCGCTGGTAGGTGCTTTCGCGCAGATCCATCGTCAATATGTTCCAGACAGGATCGCCCATCATCTTCCCTTTATTGTCTGCCGGGAAAATGGCAATCTCCAACTTGCCATGATAGAGGCCTTCAAGTTGCCGAAACGGAATGCCTGCCGCGTTGATTGAGAGTGTGACGTTCAGAGCGGACTGGTTGTTCTGATTGCCTTTTACAAAAGTACCCTTGAAGGAGATGTCGGGCAAATCCAATTCATAAGTAGCGGTAGAAGTAATCCGGCTGTAAGCGAGGAAAGACTCGCGGTCATAAGCATGTGGAGCCTCATAGCCATAGTAGCCGCGCCGATAAAATAGCCGGAGATTGCGATTCTTGACCCGCAGGGCTATGCGGCGGAAATTTCCATTCCAATCCAGATTCTTGGGATAGTACCCGAGCAAATATTGGACTCGGGTGGCACGGTTGATCTGATCCAGGGCCTGGGAAATATCACCATGGACGGAAGACTGGCCGCCCGTCAGATCTGAAAGCCGGGAAAGATGTGAAAGGGAGAACAGGTAATCCCGATTCATGGGGCCTCGGTATCCTTGCAGACCCGCCGCATGAAATTCGTCTCCGCTCATGGAAGCCGAATAGCCGCTGGTTAGTTGAATGGCCACGCCGCCGGTTTGAAAAGTATCGATCACTACTCGGGCATCGTCAGCCATGGCAGCCAGGCTTTTCTGGTCGTAGAGGCGTGGGAGGAAAAGTCCATTCTCGCTGAAGAAGAGAATATGCTTTTCCCCCTCCAAATAACGCAGGTACCGAATGGCTGAGAACAGGTTGTCGAGGTCCTGCCGGGTCACCTCCCGAGTAGAGGCAAATTCATCGAAGGGAAGATCGGTGTTGAGTTCTGCCTCATTCGGATCGGCCCTGGCGCCTTGGGGAAGGGAAAGTCCTCTCATGCTGTTCATCTCTTTTTCCAGCAAGTCGAGGCTGTTCCGATTGGCCTGGGCAGCTGCCTCAGATCCCGCGGCCATGGCCGTACCCCCAAGCTGGCGGCTATCCGCCGCGCCCAAAACCGGGAAAATGGAGTTGATCGGGGTTTGAATATCTTCGGGAATCTTCTTGGGGGCAAAGATGGCCGCCAGCCCGCTATAGTACAAATCCAGGCGGGTTTCAATCTTTTCGTGTTGCTCCTTGTAGCGCGTCAAGCCGGCCACAATCCGGGCATGATCGGTGGTAAAATCCGTGGCTCGATTGTAAGCCATGAGCGCGACTTGATCCTGAGGCAACAGCCCCTTTTGCACGAAGCGAATCAGCGCGTCGATGTTGTGGAACGGGCGATCCAGTTTGCCTCGGCCCAGCATGATCAAAAATGTGCGCCGTTCCTGTGGCGCCAGATGAAGTGTTGGAACTGCGCGCAGACTGCGCTTGGGCGGGAGGGCCGTCTCGGGAACGAGGGTCTCCTGCGAAAAATGGCGGATCTCTTGCACAATGTCGTCTTCAAAAATTTCAAAATCCTCTTTCTTCAGATCCAGCACCGGTTGTCCCTGCCGGTCCAACGCAATGACATTAACCGGCACATACTCCACTTGGATCCGAAGTGTTCCACTGGGGGCTGGCTGAATTTGCTCTTTTGCCTTCGATTGCGAGTATCCCAGGGCAGTGGCGACTGCCAGACTTCCCAGCAAAAATCCGCACAATCTCAAGCGATGACGAAGACATGGATTTTGCATGCTCTCCTCGCGTGGTAGTCCTGGCCAAACGGTCTGCGCGATTATCAAATCATTTTTGTTGCTGAACAATTATAATTTTCCGGATTGCTCTCGACTCGTGGTTGTATCCACCGCCGCTTTAATAAGACGCCCAGCAGCACCTGATTTGACTTGATTTTTGACAATGAAAAGGTCTACGGGAAAAAGAAGTCGAATATGTATGCCACCGTCTGTGCTCATCAAACACCCTCCATTCGTTAAAGCGTAAATCGGTGATGACAAGATGGAGAAGAGGTCAAAAGAGCACATTTGCCAGGCCATCCAATACCAGTATGAATCCTGTGCCTAAAGCATACACGTATTAGGAGCCCGTTTTCCCCCTATTCATACCTCAAGGCCACCAGTGGGTTCACACGAGTGGCCCGGCGCGCGGGGAGATAGCAGGCCAGCAGCGCAACCGCCAAAAATAAAAACACGACGCCAAGCAGAATCATCGGTTCAATAGGACTCAATCCATGTATGCGGCTGGCTAAAAGCCGGCCCAGAGCAATCGAAGCGAGCAGGCCCGGAACGATTCCTATTGTTACCATGATGAGACCTTGTTTGAGGACCAGCCCCAAAACATCTCTTCGGCGAGCGCCTAGAGCCATCCGAATGCCAAATTCGTGTGTGCGCTGGGATACCAGGAAAGACAATACGCCATAGATTCCAATCGCAGTCAAGAGCAAGGCTCCCATGGCAAGAGCGCCCAAAAGCGAGCTGCCCATTTTGATGACTCCCATATTGACAGAGAGGGCTTTTTCCATGGTTTCGACATCATCGACCAGTTGGTCGGGGTCGATGGCGCCGATTTCCTTCTTCACCACTTCCGCCAGGCTCAGCGGATTGCTGGAGCCGGTTCGGATTACCAGAACCATGTTGTTCCGCGGCGACTGCAAACTGGGCACGTAGATCTCCGGTATGGCAATCAGGTCCAGGGGCGCATTCCTAGAATTGCCCATAATGCCCACAATTGTCCGCGGGATTCCACCGACTTCAATTTGTCGTCCCACCGGATTTTCACTTTCGAACTGTTTGCGCGCCAAGGCTTCATTGATGATGGCCACCGGCAGGGAGTTGGATACGTCCTTAGCAGAGAAGAATCTGCCCGTTTTTAAAGCGAAGGCAAGAGTCCCGAAGTATTGCGGGCTGACCGCCGAAAGGCGTGCCTTAAGTTCCTCGCCGGAGGAAGCATTATGATGGTCCTGGATTCTGTAGGGACTAATGGGAGCCGTGGTAGGAATTGCACTCGTTAATGCCACCGCTTCAATTCCGGGCCGGCTCTCCAGCCGGCTGACGACTTTCTGGAAGAAAATGCCTCGCTGGATTTCATTCTCCTGTTTTTGAGGGATCGCGGGAAGTCCGGCAACGAGGACTTTTTCTGCTTGGAATCCCCGGTCCAACCGCAGCAAACCATACAGGCTTTTCATCCCCAGTCCGCCACCGACGAGCAACATCATGGATAGGGACACTTCGGAAATTACCAGGAAGCGTTTGAATCGATTTCGAGTTGTATCCGCGGATATGTTGTGTCCCGAATCTTTCAAACTCTGGTTCAAATTCAGGCGGGTAAACTGCAAAGCGGGAGCCAGGCCAATCAACACGCCCGACAGCAGGGAAACAAAGAGCGCAACCATAAGGACTCTCAAATCAACGTGAGCGTCCATGATTGCCAGGTTTGTGCCGGCGCTCAGCACCTGAATCAAATCGATCGACCAAAAGGAAAGAAAGGCGCCCAGACCTCCGCTCAGCAGGGCCAATAGCAGGCTTTCAGTCAACATCTGTATCACCAGCCGTTTTCGGTTGGCGCCTAAGGCGCTCCTGATCGCAATTTCTCTTTCCCGCGCCGAAGCCCGGGCCAACAGCAGATTGGTGACGTTTACACAGACGATCCCCAGGATTGCGGCAATGGCAATGAGGATAAAAAGGTAGACTGCCGGATCGACGTTGCCTCGCAGATCACTCACCAGGACTCCCCACTCCCGGTTGGACTCTGGATGCCGTCTTTCCAGTTGGCTGGCAATGAAGGCCAGGCCGGCTTGCGCCTGTTCGTTGCTCACTCCCGGCTTCAGGCGGGCCAACGCTAAAAACGCCCGATCACTGCGCTTTTCCAACTGTTCTGATATGGGGAGGGGTTTCCAGTAGTCTGGCTCAAATCCCAGAAGGTATCCCATTTTCAGATGGGCGGGCAATATTCCCACCACCCAATGAGGCTGGCCATTCAGCGTCAAAGGCTGGCCGAGAATGTCGGGGCGGGCCCCAAAGCGACGCTGCCAAAAACCATGGCTTATCAGCACTTCCCGATCAGCTCCCGGCAGATTCTCTGCCGGCAAAAAGGTGCGACCCAGCTTGGGGAGAATGCCGAGAAGTGAGCTCATCTCGCTTGAGATGCGGATTCCCTGAAGCCGTTCCGGCTCGGCTCCACTCGTCAGTATGGCACGATCCCCGGCGATCAAGCCCATGTCTTCGAAGGCATGGGCTTGTTTCTTCCAATCGAGGAAGTTGGCCATGGAGACAGTGCCGCTATAACCGGCCCGTGGATTGGTTTCCAGGAGAAACACCAACCGCTCGGCGTCTTTGTAAGGGAAAGGGTGGAAGAGAATTGCGTTGACCAAGCTGAAAACCGTGGTGATCATGCCGATGCCAAAAGCTAGGATGATGACAATCGCCGCTGTAAAATCGGGCCGTTTGGCCGCCAGGCGCAGGGCATAGCGAATGTCGTTAAGCAGAGTATTCATTGTCTCCACCTGAAAGCATTAAATAACCAGGAGCCTTTCCAAATCGCAATTCTGTCGAGAAGTTTGTTCCAAACCTTCAAAGTCAGACCTGCAACTTGTTTGCCAGATGAAGGGATATCAAATTAATCCATTGCCCAATTGGCCATTAGCGTTGGTTGCGGAGGATAATCAATACGCCAATGACTGGAGGGCTGCCCGTAATTGGGATTTTCAGATTCCAATTTCGGACAGTGTAAAGTCTCCCCATTACGGCGATGAGGCTGGCCTGGACATCCTGAAAAATTTTTGGAAGAATGGAATCCCGCGGAAGACAAGTGAATTCGGGAGAACCATGGAGATGGCAGGCAACGGCATCTGCCAGTCTGACATCCAATTCATTTTTCAAGGTGGGCGAAACAAGGGGAAAGGGGGCGGGCGTCACGGTTTCATCTTCCGCCACCGCCTTCAACAAAGAGGCTTGGTTCACGAAGGACTGCACTCCTTTGCGGACTCGCTTCAATGTGGATGATAACCTGACACATTTCCGGCAATCCGTGGAATGTGATGTGCATAGTCACCTCTGCCAATCAGGCCTGTTACACCGTAAGAATAAGGTCACGATTAAAGAAGGGGCGCGGGAGAATCCCCGCTATTCCGTCTATTCATGTTGCTTATGATAAGGAGCTATTCCATGAGGAAGGTGATTTCAATCTCGTCCCACAAATCTCAAGCGCCTCTTACCTTGATGCTGTTGGCAGGAGCCCTTCTGTCTAGCCAAACTACGCTCGGCTTTGGAGCAAGGTCCGGCTTACCTGTCCAGTTGGCTGCAAAACCAGGCTCTGTGCGGAGCCTGCAAGTGCGAGGTGTTCAATTCGAGATGGTTTTAGTGCCTGCCGGAAAATTTCTAATGGGTGCCTCCACCGGGAATCCCGATGAACAGCCGCGCCATCAGGTTTCATTCCCTTCTGCTTTTGAGATGGGGCGGACCGAAGTCACCGGGCGCCAATTCAGGGCTTTTCTCGATGCCACGGGATATCGAACCGATCGCAACTGGCATTATTTTTATGATGGGCAAGTCTTGACGGGATGTGGGAGAGATCAAATCTGCGGGGGAAGGAATCAGGGTTGTCCAAGCGTTTCCCGTGGTGAGGATTCACCGGCATTCAGCGTCAGTTGGCGTGATGCCGTGGCTTTTTGTCAATGGTTATCCAAAGAAACGGGTCTGGCGTTTCGATTGCCCACGGAAGCGGAATGGGAGTATGCCTGCCGGGTTGAAGAAGCACTGCCGGTGCGGACTTCCCTTTCGGATAGGGCTTGGTTCGGCGATAATTCAGGAGGACAGCCTCATCCCGTCGCCCGGAAAGCGCCGAATGGCTGGGGACTTTACGACATGCTCGGCAACGTTTGGGAATGGTGCCTCGACAGCTATGCGATCCAATATGGAAATAACCTCAGAATGGGAAACCAATACGTCGAGAGGAGCGATGCGTTGGGTTTGTCAGCGCGAAGGCTATTGCGGGGGGGAGCTGGGCACGGCACGTCATCCCAGACCAATTCCACTGGACGATTCCGTGGCCTGGAAACGTTGCATTGTTCGACCGTGGGTTTTCGTGTGGTCGGCTCGGCTCCGGAACCTCAGCCCGTGCCGTCTTTAGAGGGCCGGCATGACAGCGCCAATCGAGATTCGGCGCCGGCTGTCGCCCTCCAGACACTTCCGCCGACAACCGACAGTCCGCGAGGATCGATCAAGCTCTTGGCCGCTGGGGAACAATTCTTGTTTGTGCCAATTTCCAAAGGGACGTTTTACATGGGAAATGAGCCGGTGGAATTCAAAATGGAGGACCAAGGACCGATCCATCCCGTGAAAATTGACTACGATTATGCTCTGGGACAAACGGAAGTGACTCGCCAACAGTTTCAGGCGTTTATTGCCGCCACGGGCTATCGGACGGATGCCGAAATGCTCGGCTTTGCCTCCTTCCCGAAAAATCTCGGTTGGTATTCCGGGCCGGGGATTAGCTGGCGGGAGCCGGGATTCCCGCAAACCGGGCAGGATCCGGTCATCTGTCTGAGTTGGTTCGATGCCCAGGAATTTTGCGCATGGCTGTCGCGGCAGACTGGCCGGACTTTCCGCCTGCCCAGCGAAGCGGAATGGGAATATGCCTGTTGGGCGGGGCAATTGGAGGCTCCCAGTCTCGAAGCCATCCCCTCCGGCAGCTGGTTTCGATACAATTCCGAAGGGCGCACGCATCCCGTGGCTCAAAAACGCCCCAATGCCTGGGGTCTCTACGATATGTTAGGCAATGCCTGGGAGTGGTGTTTGGATGGCTGGGAGGGGAACTATGAAGGCGCGCCCTCGGATGGACGGCCTTGGAGCGTGGTTGCGGAAAAGATCGGGATGAGCCGCGGCGGCTCATACGTGAACAGTGCCGCGCATCTGCATCCATCGAACCGGATGCCCATGCGCGGAGACACCCTCCAATTGAATAATGGATTTCGGTTGGCTCTTGAAATCGAGCCACCTTCTTGGCGGGCAGCGGATTTGCGTTGACTCAACAAGTCCTTGGTTCCGTCACTTGCCTGTTGTTCGGCTCTACGAGCGCCACTCAAACTTCAGTTGTCAGCTTTCCTCTTGGCAAAAAATTAGTTGCATCTGCCCCTCTTCATCATCCAATCATCCGGACAACCGGCAACTGACACCTTGAACCTCGCCCTTCGCCCCTCAATATTATTCATACCTTAGTGCCACCATGGGATCCACTTTGCTGGCGCGCCGGGATGGGATAGAAGCAGCCAACAGTGCAATCCCAGTTAAGGTCAGGACTGCCACGCCATAGGTTAGTGGATCTATGGATGCCAATCCAAACAGGTGGCTGGCCAGCAGCCTAGATGTACCGATGGCTCCTATCAGCCCCCCAAAAGTGCCCAACAAAATTAGAAGCATGGCTTCGCGCAAGACCATGTATAGAATATTTCGCCGCTGGGCCCCCAAGGCCATTCGAATGCCTATCTCCCTGGTCCGGCAAGCGACGCCAAAAGAGATGATTCCGTAAAGGCCAATACAGGATAGGAGCAAAGCCAACCCCCCGAAAAAAGTAGAGAGCCACGCCACATTGCTTTCTAACCGCACCGAATCGTGAATCTGCTCGCTCAGGGCGCGGATACCGGTAATCGGAAGGTTCTTGTCTGTTTTCCTGATGGCCTCGCGAGCCGAGGCGGCCACATTCAAAGGATCACCTAGCGTCCGGACGTCAAGATTGGCGGCAAATGATTCCGGGCCAGTGGCCTGAGCCAAAGGAAGAAAAACGACGGGCCAATATTTTTGGCGCGGCCCATTGAATTTAATATCCTTCACCACTCCCACAATTTCAGTTTCATACGCATCGGCGGGATCATTCATGGAAAGGCGCCTGCCGATGGGATTCTGCCCAGGGAGATATTCCTTGACAAAAGATTCATTGACGACTGCCACCAATGGAGCGCCTGCTGTGTCCCGATCAGACAAATCGCGCCCCATCAGCAGACTCATCCCCACAGTCTCGGCATATCGAGGTCCGGCCCAAACCCATTGGGCATTCGCGGGTTCATTGGGTGGCGGATGATAAGCTTCGACGGCGATTTGGCCAGACCAGTTGGTGCCGCTCATCGGGCTGTAGAGCGAAAGGCTTGCCGATTGCACTCCTGGGATGGCTGTGACGCGATCCAATAACGCAGTGTATAAGCCGTTTAGTTGAGGTTGCTTGTAACCGGCAATTCGCGGATCGATTCCCACTTCCAGGACCTTTTCCTGCTTCAGGCCAAAATCTTGGAATTGCAGGTTTCTTAAGGTTCGAATAAACAACCCTGCTCCGATTAATAACAACAAAGACGCTGCCACTTGAAATGTTACCAAAGCCTTGGCGAGCCTGCTGCGGCCGCCCTGATTCATCCCGCTGGCCACATCCTTGAGCGCCGGGGCAAGGTCGACTCTTGTGGCCCGCAGCGCAGGAGCAAGTCCAGAAAGGATAGCGGTGAAAAGAGTGACGATTAAAGTAAATCCCAGTATCCGGACATCTGGTCTCACATTCAATGCCAAAAGTCCTGGCTCCCCCGCGACCAAGGCAACCAGTCCGTTTACTCCCCAATAGGCGATCCATATTCCCACCGCTCCGCCAAGAAGCGCCAGCATGAGGCTTTCGCTCAAAAATTGCCGCACTAATTGGAGCCTGCTGGCACCCATAGCTAGCCGCATGCTGACCTCCTTGGTCCGCGTCACGGCTCGTGCCAGCAAAATGTTGGCGACATTGGCACAAGCAATGAGCAAAACCATGGAGACTATAGCCATCAACAAATGGAGGGGCCGCGAATAGAGGAATCGCAAAAAGGAAACTCCGCGGCCGCCAGCGGACAAGGAAATATACGACTGGTAAATTTTCCGCTGCTGGTCCGGCGAAGGGGCCGGCCCAGCCAACGATATCAAATACTGGTGAAAGGATACGTTGGTGGCGGTGTTAGCCTGCCCCAGGCTGATTTCCGGTTTGAGCCGCCCAATCAAGTTGAGCCAGGAGACTTCCTGATTGAGCAGCAGGGAACCCCTTTCCGCCATCAAAGCTGGCTGCAAGGTTGCCGGCAACCAAAGGTCAGCCAAAACAGGTTCGACACTCTCACCAAAAAATTCAGGCGGAGTAACGCCTACTATCGTCATCACGATTCCATTGACATCCATGGCTTGACCGAGAATCGATGTGGAGAGGTTGAAATGCCGTTTCCAATAACGATAACTAATGACCGAGGCAGGCGCCGCTCCGGGCTGGTCATCTTGGGGTTTCAACGTCCGCCCCACCAATGGCTTTACCCCCAGCACGGTAAAATAGTTGCCAGACACTAACCTGCCCCATGCCAGCCGAGCATCGCCTTCTTCCGCATTTCCGAGAACTCGAAGGTTGAGCCTGTCCAATTCCGTCCGAAATGCGCAGATATCTTCAAAGGCGGGATTGTGAGTCTGGAAATATTTGAAGAAGGGGTAGGAGAAAATATCCTGGCGGGCACCACCTCCCGAGATAAAGCCACGCCTATTGCCGTCTCCGAATAAAGCCAGCCGGTGTGGGTTTTCCACCGGCAAAGCCTTAAGCATGACCGCATCGATTAAGGTGAAGATGGCTGTATTCGCGCCTATTCCTAATGCCAGGGAGAGCACGATCACAAGGTTAATGCCTGGTGCCTTTTTCAGTATTCGCCATGAATAGCGCACATCATGCCATAGTGAATTCATCACTCCTTCTCCTTGCCAGCGGCTGCAATACCGCACTAAAAAGATGAATTATTTTCGGGAACCCGCAAATCTTAAAACTTTTTGTATGCAGAACTTGCTATCCCTGTGACGATTAGCCGTCAACCTTCAACAATCAACCTTCTGTCCCGTCAAAAAAAACCTTTATCCTCGTCATTTCTCATCATCCGGAACGGGAAACTTACAATTGACAACTGGCAGCTGACCACTAATCACTAACCCACGGCATCTGACACCCGACAACTGACACTTCATTCCTCGCCCCTCACACCTACTCATACCGCAATGCTTCCAGTGGATTCCCCTTGGCAGCACGGCGGGCGGGCAAGAGACAAGCGAGGAGCGACACCAAAACCAGCAAAGCGGCAACCCCTATGAAAACCATGGGGTTTTTCGGGCTGACACCGAACAGCTGGCTGGAGATCAGCCGGGTCAAAGCCAAGGCCGCCATACCTCCTAATGCCACGCCCACCAGCGTCAGCAACATTCCCTGGCTCAACACCATGGTAAGCACGGATCGCGCACTGGCGCCCAAGGCAATACGGATGCCGATTTCCCGTTGGCGCTGCGCCACCGAGTAGGCTACCACACCGTAGATCCCGATCATGGCCAGGGCCAGCGCCATGGCCGCAAATAATCCCATCAGAGACATGATCAGGCTTTGAGAGGCAACATTGCGCAAGAGCACCATTTCCAGCGTCCGGACCTCGGAGATTGGGAGGGTTTTATCCAACGCTAATACTTCTCGGCGGACAGTGGCGGCCAGACTCAGGGGTTCAACGGAAGTGCGGATTATCAGGTTGGTTTCCCCCATCGGCCCCTGGGTAGTGCAAAAGTATATTTCCGGTGGCGGTTCAATGGCCAATCCCTGCTGGCGAACATCGCCAACAATTCCCGCAATGGTGTAGTTGGTCATGAAATTGTGGATCTGTTTTCCCAGCGGGTCCTGTCCCCCCCAATATTTGCGGGCCATGGAGTCATTGATGACCACGACGGGCTGGCCTTTTTCCGTGTCCTGATCCGAAAGAAGACGACCTCGCTTCAATGGAATTCCCAGGGTTCTAAAATATTGCGGGCTGACGAATTGGACTATCTCCGCGGGCTCCTTTCCTGGCTCAGGTGCAGGCCGATCCAGCAAATCAACTTTCCACAACCACCCGCCACTGGCAGGGAGATGGCTCGCGAAGGCGGCTGATTGAACCCCTGGCAGGGCGGAAATCCTCTCCAGCAATTGCCGGGACAACTCGAATCGTTGAGCCCGATCCGGAAAATGAGTCCGGGAGAGGGGAATGTTCATGGTCAACACTTTCTCCTGGGAAAAGCCGGGATTGATTTGCCAGAGTCGCACGAAACTCATGATTAAGAGACCTGCTCCCACCAGCAATATCAGGGAAAGCGCCACCTCAGAGATCACCAGCAGGCTTTTGAGACGCCGGTGCATAAAGCCAGTGGAAGCACCTCTTCCCCCTTCTTTCAAAGCTTGGTTCAGGTTTGGACGGGAAGACTCGATCGCAGGGACCAAGCCGAAGATTATTCCGGTCAACACTGAAAGCAAAACGGTGAAGGACAGCACTTGCCCGTCAATGCTGGCGGATGGCAAGTTCAGACTAGTTTCCGCCAAAAAACTATTGATGAGCTGGCACCCCCCATAGGCGACCAATAATCCCACGAGCCCACCGCCCAGGCCCAACAGCACACTCTCGGTCAGCAACTGCCGCACGATCCTCATCCGGCCTGCGCCCAGGGCGGAACGCACGGACAGTTCCTTCTCCCGGTTGGCCGCGCGGGCCAACAGCAGATTGGCTACGTTCGCACAGGCAATCAGTAAAACCAGCCCCACGGCTGCGAGCAAGGGCAGCAACTTCGGCCGCAAATGTCCCGACAACGACTCTTTCAGCGGCACTACCGCCGACTCCAATCCGCGGCACTCCTCATATTTTTTGTCCAGGTTGCTGGCAATGACCCTCATTTCCGCCCGGGCCTGCTCGAGGCTCACGCCGGGCTTAAGGCGGGCCAAAGCCATGTAGATGTGATTTCCCCGGTGTGATTGTTTTAGTAAATTAGCAGACAAAGGTACCCAGACCTCGGGGGGGAGGCTGACATCCATGAAATTGTGGGCCAGCTTGAAATCAGGCGACATAACCCCCACGACTGTATAATATGCTCTGTCAATGGCGATGGATTGGCCAACTGCCTCGGGTTGCCCTCCCATGTACCGCTGCCAATACCCAAAGGTCACCAAGGCAACTGGCGCATCTGGGGAAGTGCTCTCCTTTCTTGTGAAGCTTCGTCCCAACCAGGGTTGGACTCCCAGGGCCGGGAAAAAACCGTCCGTGACAAAGGCCACGGGCAATTGTTCCGGTTCTCCGGAAGCTTTAACTACCGCCATTTTGGGGGTAAAGGCCCCCATCTCCATCAAGACATGATTGGAGGATTTCCAATCCTGGAAGTTGGGCAAAGCGACCGTGAGTTTTTCCGCTCCCATGTACTGAGGATAGAGGTCCCACAAGGCGACTAGGCGATCAGGATCTCGAAAGGGCAGTCGTCGGAGCAAGGCGGCATTCACGACGCTGAAAATTGCCGTATTCGCTCCAATTCCTAGGGCTAGCGTGAGAACCACGACGGCCGTGAAGGCCCGATTCTTCAGCAAAAAACGCCAACCATACCGGATGTCCTGGAAGAAGGTCTCCATGGAGCACCTCCAAAGATGTAAATTCAACTTTGCCTTTCGATCTATTGTTAATAAACAGCCAAACCATTTATTGGAATAAATAGTGGAGCCGTGCTCCGGTGCGCAGTTATCTAAGAGAGTCGAGTCATGTCAATCCACTCGCTTTCAACTACAAGCCTCAGATTATTCATTGACTACTATCCGGCACTTACTCTTCACTTGCCACTCCATCATTCATACCTTAATGCCACCAGGGGATCTACCTTCGTGGCTCGCCGCGCTGGCAAATAACAGGCAGTGAGGGCGACCAGGATGAGCAAAAGGGACACTCCACCGTAGGTCATTGGATCTGTCGGGCTGAGTCCGTACAACAGGGAAGCCAACCCGCGCATGAGGCCGAATGAAACAATCAGGCCCAAGCTGCTGCCGATGAAAATTAAAATAATCCCCTGGTGCAACACGTTTTTTAAAACATCCCGAGTCTGGGCCCCCAAGGCCATTCGCACGCCAAACTCCCGAGTTCGTTGTGACACGGAATAAGCCATGACACTGTAAAGCCCCACTACGGCAAGGATCAATGCCAATGTAGCAAAGAGGCCCATCATGTAAATTAAGAACTGATCGCCAGCTATGCCGTCGGAAATCACTTTTTCCATTGTTCGCACTTGTGAGACCGGTTGGGTTGCATCGATGGCGCGGATTTCGTTCTTCACTAGACTCACCAAGCCCAGCGGATTTTGGGAAGTCCGGATTGCCAGGGCCAGATCTCCGGGAGAATATTGAGTAAAGGGGACGTACATTTGGGGATTGGCTTTGTCATTCAGGCTGAAAAGGCGGACATCCGCCATGACTCCGACGATGGTCCGCAACTTTCCTTCCAATTTAAGCCGCTTCCCGATCGGATCTTGGTTTGGCCAGTATTTTTGAGCCATACTTTCGTTGACTACCATGACAGGTTGAGCATTTTCCAAATCCTGTTCAGTCAGAAAGCGCCCCTTTTTTAAAGGGATGCCGAGAGTCTGCAAATAATGAGCGCTCGCCACCTGGAAATTCTCCATCAAAGCCTCTCCCGGAGCCTGTGCCGGACGGCCTTCAATGGTGAATGCCCGAACTGAATTTGAACCGGCAGACAGAGGCAAATGACTGATCAGGCCGGCTGCTTGCACTCCAGGTAATCCTGAAACCCGGGACAGCAGCTGCAGGTAAAAGTTTTTCCGGCCTTGTTCCGCCTTATAACGATCCCCCGCCAGGGAAAAATTCATGGTCAGGATGTTGTCGCGTTGGAATCCCGGGTGGATCGCGATCAGCCCTTGGAATCCCTTGATGACCAGTCCTGCCGCAATTAGCAGGATCATGGCCAGGGTCACTTCGGAAATTACCAGGAGCCGGTTGAGCCGGTGCCGTGAACTGCCGGCGGACCCACTGCGTCCCCCTTCTTTCAAAGTTTCATTTAGGTTGGTTTTAGAAACCTGCAAGGCTGGCACCAGTCCAAAAACGAAGGCGGTAGCCAGGCTGATGATCAGCGTAAAAATCAGCACGCGACCGTCGATGGCAACATTCCAGCGCATATCGACATTCACGAAATAGGCATTCACCAAATTGCAGGCCCAGTGGGCCTGCAGAAGACCGAGTCCGCCCCCGGCCAACGAGAGCCATAGGTTCTCCGTCAACAACTGCCGCACCACCTGGAATCGTCCCGCCCCCAGGGCAATGCGCACGGCGATTTCCCTTTGCCTTCGACCGGCGTGCGAAAGGAGCAGATTGGCGATGTTGGTGCAACCAATTAACAAAACCAAACCCACCGCTGCCATCAGCGTCCAAAATGAGGTCCAAATTGTTTGATACGATTCTCCAAATAGATCCGCGTGCAGATCGACGATCTGGACCCCTATTCCTTTGTTGGTGGCGGGATATTGTTGTTCCAAGCGCTTGGAAATGGTGGAGAGTTCAGCGCGTGCCCGGTCGAGCGAGACTCCGGGCTTGAGCCGCCCAATCACGCTCAACGCAAAATTTCCGCGATCGCTGGCGGGATCAAGGTACAAGGGCAGCCAGAGTTCGGGTTGATCAACCGTATTGAGTTCCGGCATTACGCCGACAACCGTATGCGGCGCGCCATCCAGTCGGACGGTCTGACCCAAAATGTTGCTTTTGCTCCCCAGCCGGTTTTGCCAGAAGCGGTGGCTCAGAATGACCTGATGGGTCTGGCCCGGACCATGCTCCTGGGGTAGGAAAACGCGGCCCAATTTCGGTTGGATCCCCAGAAGCGAGAAATACCCTTCGGATATTTGCTGCGACTGAATCCGTTCCGGTTCTCCCCCATCATGGAAATTGACCTGGTCAGAGTTATAAGCGGCCATTGACTCAAAAACCGTGTTTTGACTTTTCCAGTCCAGGATATTGGGCACGGAGGAGGAAGTTCTCCCCCGAAATTGCGGGACGATTTCCCACAAGGCCACCAGTCGGTCAGAGTCTTTGAACGGCAGGGGGCGTAGCAAGATTGTATTAAATATGCTAAAGATGGCGGTGTTGGCGCTGACCCCTAGGGCGAGAGTAAAAACGATAACCAGGTAAAATCCCGGATTCTTCTGGAACAGGCGCCAGCCGAATCTCAGATCATTTAAGAAATTATTCATATATGCAACCTTACCTATTTAAGATGGTCCAAGAAAGCGTTCAGCAGTCAGCTGTCAGCGATCAGCTTATTTTTTTGTCGGATGAAATTCTTAATGCGGCCACTATTCATAAGCCACTCCTCCAGGTATCCGATCACTAATCACTGGCCACTGACCACTAAACCCTGGCACCTGGCACCTGTTTCATTCATGCCTCAACGCTATCAAGGGATCCACTCGAGTGGCGCGCCGAGCCGGGAAGAAAGTGGCCAGGGCTGATACACAAGCAAGCAGCAACGAAACGGCGGCAAAGGTCCAGGGGTCCGTGGCATTGACGCCAAAAAGCAAACTGGAGAGAAAACGGGTCAGCGCAAAAGCCCCGGCCAATCCCGCCAGCAGGCCGAGGCCGGTCAACGCCATCCCCTTTCGCAGCACCATCCGCAACATTTCCCCCGGTTCGGCGCCGAGGGCCATACGGATTCCGATGTCATGGGTGTTTTGAGCGACATAATAGGAAGTCACTCCATAATTTCCCAAGGCAGCCAGTAGCAGGGCGATTGCAGCAAATGCCAACAGAAGCCAGGTTTGAGTGCGCGGCTGCGACATGGAATCGAGCACAATTTGATCCATCGTTTTGATTTGGATAACCGGCGTTTCCCGGTCAATTTGACCTATTGCGACTCGCACGGATTGCGCCACGCTCAAGGGATTGGCGGATGTGCGCAAGACCAGAGCTCCCTCGGCGGGAGGATTCTGTTGGATGGGCATATAGATAATCTGGGCATTATTGGCGGCCGGCCCTCCGAACTTTATGTCCTCGACCATGCCGACAATTTCACAAACAGCGGGCGGCGCCTTCGGATCGTTTCCCGCCACCTTGCCTACACTCACCCGTTGCCCGAGCGGATTTTTGCCGGGCAGGTATAATCTGGCGAAGGTTCGATTCACGATGGCCACGGGTGGAGCCGATCCATTGTCGCGTTCTGTAAAGAAACGCCCTTTGAGTAGATTCATCCCCACCGTGCGGAAGTAATCGGGGCTGACGGTCTCATAAACCGCGCCACGGAATTCCAACGCCGATGAGGGGGGATTCCCCGGAAGATCGAAGGCTCCAGCGAAGGGGGAATCCCAGGGAGCCTGACCCATCGAAATGCCCGCGGAGAGAACCCCGGGGACTGTCTTGGCCGCATCGAGCGCTCTTTGGTAGTACTCGAGAATCAGCGTCGGCTTGGAGTAATTGCCTTTGGTTATGGAAAGACGCATAGTCACTACGTGGTCCGGCTGAAAACCGAGGTTGACCTGCTTCAGGGCGAAAACGCTCCTAAGCATCAAGCCTGCCGAGGATAACAACACCAGGGAAAGCGCAACTTCGGCAATGACGAGAATATTGCGGAAACGCGTATGGCTGGCCGCGCCGCTCGAACCCCGGCCTCCTTCCTTCAATACATCCTGCAAATCGGGCCGGGAAGCGCGCCAGGCAGGCATAACCCCAAAAAACAATCCAGTGACAAGGGCAAGCACAAAGGTAAAACTGAGCACCCTGCCGTCCACGGCAATATCCATGCTATTGGAAAGCAATTCCGTGGGGAGCATGGCAGGCAAGAAAGTCACCATTTTGACCGCCAGCAAGGATCCTAAAAATCCGCCAGCAATTGCGAGCAAGACACTCTCAGTGAGCAACTGCCGAAGCAGCCGGTTGCGGCTGGCCCCCAACGCAGCCCGCACGGAGATTTCGTGCCGCCGTTCAGTGGAGCGGGCCAAAAGAAGATTGGCGACATTCACGCAAGTGATGAGAAGCAAGAAGGCGGAAGCTCCGAATAGTTCCAGAAGACCTTTAGGCAGTCCCAATCTGGAAACAGCCTGCAATGGTTCGACAAGACCGTCCCATTGGGCGCTGGCTTGAGCCAGAGACATACCCGGTTTGAGTCTGCCCACAGTACGCAAATAGCCGCTATTTGCATCGGCGCCAATCCGATCCAGCGCGAGCGGCATCCACATTTCCGGTCCATAAAAAAACCGGAAGAGTGGCGACATGACGCCGATGATGGTGCAGGTCTGGCCATCCACGGTCACGGATTGCCCCAACACGCTCGATTCCCCATTGAATTTGCGATGCCAAAGCTCGCTGCTGATAATGGCAACGCGAGGAGCGCCCCTGCGATCTTCATCCGCGTTGAAGTTGCGCCCGAGCGTAGGCGTGACGCCCAGTGCCTTGAAAAAATCCCAGGAAACCAGCATCCCGTCCACTCGTTCGGGCAGATCTTTGTTGGAGAGATTGAATCCCGCTTGTGCCCAACCCGCCAGGGTTTCGAATACTCGGTTATGTTCGCGTTGCTGTAAAAGGCTGGCTGCCGAATACCAATTGCGCCCGCGGTTTTGCCCCTTATCCCACGCCACGACAAGACGGTCAGATTCCTTATAGGGCAAAGGGCGCAGCAATACGGCATCCACCACGCTGAAAATGGCCGTATTGGCTCCGATGCCGAGAGCCAGCGTGAGCACGACAATGAGCGAAAATCCGGGATTCTTTCGAATCAACCGCAGTCCAAAAACCAAATCTTTCGGAAGATGATTTATCATAGCAATCCCATAATTATGAGTTCCTCATTTAGCAATCAGCGGAACGCTGATTGTCGGCAGTTTCATTCCCCTCGCAACACCACCATCGGATCCACGCTGGCGGCGCGGCGTGCGGGCAGGTAGCAGGCCAACATCCCGATCAGAAGAAGAAAGCCGCACACGGCGGAGAAGATCAGAGGATCATGAGGTCTCACCCCAACCAAGAATGCCGCCATATGCCGGCTCAAGAAAGCCGCGATGATCGTTCCGATGACAACTCCCGCCAGCATCAGACGGGAACCATTCAGAATAACCATTTTCAGAATTTTCAAGCGGGATGCCCCCAAAGACATGCGAATGCCGATTTCGGTCAGTTGCCGGGAGACCAACCAACTCAAGACTCCGTATATGCCCAGGGATGCCAGCAGCAAAGCCAGCAATCCCAGGACGGTCAACAAAGTCGCCAAAATCCGCTGGGCGAAGTAGTTGGCATCCATGATCTCCAGCATCGGCATGGCCGCGGCGATGCTGACGCTGGGGTCGATGGTTCGAATTTCCTTTTGAATGGCTGCCAGCAGCGTGGGGGAATCGAAATGGCTGCGCACATACAGAGCCATGTTCGGAAGATAATTTTGTTCAAAAGCGAAATAGATGAAAGGTTGTGGCGACTCTTTCAAATTCGCATATTTCCCGTCTTTCGCGACTCCCACGACCGTAAAGAAATTTTCTCCAGACTTGATCCGTCCGCCCAACGCGGTTGTCCTCGGCCAAAATCGCTTGGCCATGGTTTCATTGATAATGACGACTTTATTCGACTCCCGTGTATCGGAGGATTGAAACTGGCGTCCCTGCATAAGTGGGATGCGCATGGTTTCCAAATAATTGTCTGCGACGATGGTGCGGCGCACCCCCATGTCTTCCTGGCGTTCTGGCAGGTATCCCTCCAGCTCGATGTCGGGCTTTCCAGAATCTTCAAATCCCAGTTGCACCCAACTGCCCAGGCTAACTCCCTCGACTCCCGCCATGCCCGGCAGTTTTTCCAAGACGCGGCGGTAAAACTTCCTGCCGTGATCTTCATCGTATCCGGTGGGGGACAACTGCAATCCGGCTACCAGCAAATGTTCGGGATCGAACCCGGGATTGATCTCCAGTACTCTCTTGAAACTTTTGCAGCACAAGCCGGCGCCAATCAACACCACGACCGCCAAAGCCGTCTCGGCCACTACCAGCAGGTTGCCCAGCCGATGAGATCCGCCCGCCCGGGATGAGTAGCGGCCCCCTTCCTTGAGCGCAGAGTTCAAATCGGCCTTGATATTCTGCAGCGCCGGGACCATGCCGAAACCAAAGCCAGTCAAGAGAGTGATCGCCAGTGCATATACCAGCACCTGCCAATTCAAATTCATAAGCGCGCTGAGGTCGATGGGAAGATAGGTTTTGGGAGTAAAAAAAGACAGCAGATCAATTCCCCACAAGGAGAGAAGGGTACCCAGTATTCCTCCCGCTGTCGCGAGCAGAATGCTCTCCACCAGGAACTGGCGGATCAGCCGGACTCTTCCCGCCCCCATCGTCAATCGAATAGCGATCTCTTTGTGGCGGCTGGAAGCCTGAGCCAGCAGCAGGTTGGCGATGTTGGCGGCAATAATTACTAGCAATAGCAGCGTGGCTATTAACAAAATATTAAACAGGGACAAAAAGGCATTTTGTGCGCCATACGGGCATTTCAGCAAAGAGAATAACTTCATTCCGCAATTTTTATTCGTTTCCGGGTATGCGGCCTCCAATTGAAGGGAAATGGCGCGGGTAGCGGCTTGGGCCTGGGCTAGCGTGACTCCCGGTTGCAGACGCGCCAACGCCTCATAGGAGCGGTCGTTCCGGTCATCCAAAGGGGAGCTGAAGGTGAGCTGATTCATCATCGGCACTGTCATCCAAAGATCTAGGCTGAGTCCATTGGTCGTCCCCTTGAATTCAGGCGGCATTACTCCCACAATCGTGAAACCATGGCGATTTAGTTGAACGGCCTGGCCGAGGATTTTGGGATCGGAGCCAAACTGCTTCCGCCATAATTTGTGGCTTAAGATCACCACGGGTGCTTTCCCGGACGAACCCTCCTCTTCCGGCAGAAATGTCCGACCCAGTTGAGGTTTGACTCCCAGAAACGCGAAAAGACCGGGGGTTACAGCTTGCGCCCAAATCCAGGCACTTTGCCCTTGTGCTTGCATGTTCAGAATGCTCTGGTGCCGTACTCCGGCAGCGCCAGCGAACAGTTCCTTATGGGCAGCCAGATCCCTCAGGTCAGGATAAGAAATTGTATTACCGTCCTCTCCGGTGGGATTACCTTGGACTACCACCACCAGCCGGTCTGTATCCGCTACTCCTGGCAAAGGGTGGAAAAACATGGAGCTGAGCCAACTGAAGACAATGGTGTTGGCGCTGATTCCAATGGCCAAAGTAAGGATCACGATAGCCGTCAGGCCAGGCGTCTTGCGCAGTTGGCGAATACCGAATTTCAGATCATTGAACAGTGCGCTCATTGTAGCTCCACAAACAGGTGCGAGGGGCGAGGTTTGAGGTTTGAGGTTTGAGGTTCGAGTATTATGACACGTGAGGAGATGATTTACCTTTTTAGTAGCGATCAGCTGTCAGCGTTCAGCGATCAGCTTCCTGTGGGCTGAAGAAATTCTTACTAAGGCTACCCTTCAAGAACCACTGACCACTGATCACTAACCACTGATCACTAGCACCCGACACCTGACACCTCGCACCTGACACCTCACACCTCACACCTCGCCCCTGCTTCATTCCCCCCGCAACACGACCATTGGATCCACACTGGCGGCGCGGCGAGCGGGCAGAAAACAGGCCAGCAAGCCAATCAGCAGGAGGAATCCGCACACGGCGGAATAAATCAGGGGATCGTGAGGTTTCACTCCCACCAGGAATGCCGCTATGTGCCGGCTCAAGAAGGCCGCGAAAGCAGTTCCGATGACAATTCCCGCCAGCATCAGGCGGGATCCATTCAGAATCACCATTTTCAGGATTCCCGGGGGGGAGGCCCCCAAAGACATGCGAATCCCGATTTCGATCCAGCGCCGGGAAACCGACCAGCTCAAGACCCCGTAAATTCCCAGGGAGGCCAGCAGCAGTGCCAGCAGTCCCAAAACGGTCAGCAATGTCGCCAAAATCCGCTGGGCATAGTAATTGGAATCCATGAGATCCAGCATGGAGAAGGCGGCAGTGATGCTGACGCCTGGGTCGATGGCCCGGATTTCCTTTTGAATCGCCGCCAGCAGGGTGGGGGAATCATACTGGCTGCGCACATGCAAAATCACGTTCGAGAAATAGGTTTGTTCTAAATCAAAATACATGAAAGGTTGTGGCGACTCTTTTAAGTTTGCGTATTTGCCGTCTTTGGCAATCCCCACAACTGTAATGAAAGTATCCCCGGCCTTGATCCTTCTCCCCAACGCAGTTGTTCCGGGCCAAAATCGTTTGGCCATGGTTTCATTGACGATTACGACTTTATTGGAATCCCGGGTGTCGGAGGATTGGAATCGGCGGCCCTCGACGAGAGGTATGCGCATAGTCTCGAGATAATTATGGCCTCCTAAAACGCGGCGCACCCCCATATTTTCACCGGAGCGGGGCTGGTATCCTTCTACTTCAATCTCGGGCGCACCCGTGTCTTCAAATCCCAGCTGCACCCAACTGCCCAAGCACGCCCCTTCGACTCCCGCCATGCCTTGGAGTCTTTCAAGGAGGCGGCGGTAAAATGCCCTGCCGTGAGCTTCATCATATTCGGTCGGGGACAATTGTATTGCCGCCAGTAGCAGATGCCGGGGATCGAAGCCAGGATTGATCTCCAACACGCTCTTGAAGCTCTTGCAGCACAAAGCGGCGCCAATCAGCACCACAACTGCTAAAGCCGTCTCGGCCACCACCAGCAGGCTGGACAGCCGATGAGATCCGCTTGTGCCGGACGAGTAGCGGCCTCCTTCCTTGAGCGCAGAGTTTAAATCCGTTTTAAGATTCTGGAAGGCCGGGACTATGCCGAACCCAAAACCCGTCAGAAGGGTGATTGCCATCGCATACACCAGGACCTGCCAATTCACGGTCATCAGCGCGCTGAGGTCAATGGGAAGATAAGTCTTGGGTGTGAAAATTGTGAGCAACCTAATTCCCCACATTGAAAAGAGGACACCCAACATTCCCCCTGCCGACGCTAGCAGCAGGCTCTCCAGAATAAACTGACGGATCAGCCGGACTCTCCCCGCTCCCATCGTTAACCGTATGGCAGTCTCTTTGTGGCGGCTGGAAGCTTGAGCCAACAGCAGGTTGGCGACATTGGTGACAATAATGATCAGAAACAACAGCGTGGCCAACAAGAGAATATCAAACAATTGTCTGAAGACCCCTTGTGCGCCATAAGGACAATCCAGCATGGAGACTAATTTCATGCCACAATTCTTATTAGATTCCGGATAAGCGGCCTCCAATTGTTGGGAAAATGCGCGGGTCGCGGCTTGGGCCTGAGCGAACGTGACACCCGGTTGCAGACGGGCCAATGCCTGATATGAGCGGCCTGTCCGGTCATCTAAAGTAGAGCTGAAATGGAGCCGATGAGTCATGGGCACTGTCATCCACAGATCCATGTTGAGGCCATTGGTCGCTCCTTTGAATTGAGGCGGCATAACTCCCACAATGGTAGAACTGAGGCCGTTCAGTTGAATGACTTTGCCAAGGATGTTGGGGTCAGAACCAAACTGCGCCCTCCATAATTTGTGACTCAAGATCACAGCGGGGGTCGTCCCTGATGGCCCCTCCTCTTCCGGCAAAAAGGTGCGTCCCACTAAGGGCTTAACGCCCAGAAAGGAAAATAGCCCAGGTGTTACTGGCTCCGCCCAGACCCCGGTGCTAAGCTCTTTTGTTTTCAAGTTCAGCAGCCACGGGTTTCCAACTCCCGCGGCCCCGGCAAACACCTCCTTATGGGCAGCCAAGTCCCTGATGTCCGGATACGAAACGGTATTGCCCTTCTGCCCGCTGGGATTGGACTGCAGTACCACGACCATCCTTTTGGTGTCCGCCACTCCCGGTATCGGATTAAAAAACATGGAGCTGATCCAGCTAAAAACGATGGTATTGGCGCTGATCCCGATGGCCAGAGTGAAAATCACGATGGCCGTCAATCCCGGCGTCTTGCCCAGCCGGCGAATGCCAAATTTGAGTTCGTTGAACAGTGCGCTCATCGTATCTCCCCGACTAGATACAAGGTTCTAGGTTCTAGGTTCGAGGTTCGAGAATCATGGCAAATGATGAGAAGATCCAGAGCTTTTTGCCGGATTAAAAGATCCCTGTAAAATTTTATTTCCATGGAATATTCTCCATTGCCATTCCCTCCGCACCTCAAACCTACTCATGCCTCAATGCCACGATCGGATCTACTTCGGTAGCCTTGCGCGCGGGGAAGTAACTGGCAACAACGGCAGCGGCAACCAGGAGTAGGGAAATCCCCGCGTAGACAATTGGATCTGTGGAGGCGATCCCGAAAAGCAAACCGCCAATCCCTCGGGTGACCGCCAGCGCGGCGAATATCCCGATGGCAATTCCCACGGCGGCAACAATCATGCCACGTTTAATGACCAACCGGAGCACATCGCTTTGCTGAGCGCCCAAAGCCATGCGAATACCAATCTCACGGGTCCGATGACTCACGGCAAAGGCAGTGAGCCCATATATTCCCACCAGGGCCAAAACCAAAGCTATGACCGCGAAGGCTCCTAACATTGCCATGGAGAGGCGCTGTGGAAGAACGGATTCGGAAAGAACTGTGCGCATGGTTTTTACGTCGGCAATGGGCTGGTCACCATCAATTGCCAGCACTTCCCGGCGAACCATGGACGTTGAGGCGGTAGGATCCAGGGTGGTCCGCACTACCAGACTCATTACCGGGAAAGGACTCTGAGCATAAGGAACATAGATTCCGGGTTCCACTGGCGCCCCCAGGCTG
The DNA here is from genome assembly GCA_963803155.1 of uncultured Acidobacteriota bacterium. Classification (GTDB taxonomy): domain Bacteria; phylum Acidobacteriota; class Terriglobia; order Versatilivoradales; family Versatilivoraceae; genus CAWDMN01. The sequence goes on along the minus strand of CAWDMN010000092.1, from coordinate 34,988 downwards.
TAAAGCTTCAAATCGCCGACGACTCCCACAATTTCATAAGGGATCGGACTGGTGGGGATGATAAGCCTCCTACCTACAGCCTTCTCCCCGGCAAGATACCGGCGAGCCATGGTCTCGTTGATTACGGCCACGGGCTTCTTCCCCTGGCCATCCTGCTCGTTGAAGAATCTTCCTTCGTGAAGGGCGACCCCCATGGCTTGGAAGAAACTGGTTGTGACTACTCTCCAATCAGCAGTTGGTTCTTCTCCACGAATGGCAGCCGGACGCCCCTCCACCTGGAAGTGTTCGACGAAGGTGCGAATACTGAGCAAGAAGGAGCGCAATGGCAGCACATTGATGGCTCCCGCCGATTTGACTCCGGGCAAGGTTTCCACCCGCTCGATTAACGTCTTGAAAAAGGCCAGCCGTTTCTGTTCGTCCTTGTATTTGATGACGGGCAGGTTCAGATTCATGGTTAGCACATTTTCGGCCTGAAAACCGGGATTGACTTTCATCAGGCGCGCGAAACTTCTTACCAGCAGGCCCGCGCTTATCGTCAGAACCAGGGTAAGAGCAATTTCGCCCACCAGCAGCAGACTACGCGCGCGCTGACTTCCACCGCCGCTCGAATTTTTTCCTCCGCCCTCCTTAAGAGCTTCGGTTAATCCTCCCCGCGACGCCTTAAAGGCAGGCGCCAAGCCGAACAAGATTCCGGTAATGACTGAGACCGCTAAGGTGAAAAGCAGGACCCGCCCATCGATTCCCATTTCTTTGAGTCGCGGGATGAGGTCAGGCAACATATCCCGCAGCATTCCAACACTCCAGCCTGCCAGGAAAAGTCCCAGAGCCCCTCCCGCGAATGACAACAGCAGGCTCTCGGTCAGCAATTGCCTGACGATGCGAAGGCGATTAGCCCCAAGAGCAATCCGAATGGCGATTTCTTTGTTGCGAGTGAGAGAGCGGGCAAACAGGACACTCGCCACGTTGGCACAGGTAATGAGCAAGAGCAGTCCGACTGCGACCTGAAGCACCACTAGAACCGGGGCGATCGGTCCGCTCAATATCTGATTGATGGGCATCACGGTGGCGCCATAACCCTTGTTGGATTCCGGATACTGCTGTTCCAAACTGCGGGCAATCCTTGTCATTTCCGCCTGGGCCTGTTCCAGTGAGGATTCCGGTTTGAGTCGTGCGATGACCCCCACCAAGTGGTTGGTACGGCTTTGTGCCCGATCCAGCGCTACCGGGATGCAAACATCAAAGTTTCCCAGCGATTTAAATTCAGGCGGCATCACACCCACCACCGTGTAAGGAGCACCATCGAGTCCGAGAGTTCTTCCGATAATGTTGCGATCGGCGCCGAAACGACGCTGCCAGATTCCATAGCCAATCATGGCAACTGGCGCACCGCCAGGGCGGTCTTCTTCGGGCAGAAAGGTCCGGCCCAGAGCCGGCTTGATGCCCATGAGTCCCATATAATTGGACGAGAATTTGGCGGCATTCACCCGCTCCGGCTCGCCCCCGGCCGTTAAGTTAAATCCATACTCAGGCACGGAAAAACCGGTAGCCATGTCTTCAAAGACCCGGTTTTGCTCTTTCCAGTCGTAGAAATTGGGAACCGACACCGGGATCATGCTGAAGCCTTGCTTTTGAAAAGTCTCCCATACAAAGACAATTCGCTCGGGGTCATTGAAGGGCAAGCGGCGTAAAAGGACGGCATTCACAATGCTGAAAATGGCACTGTTTGCGCCAATTCCAAGAGCGAGGGTGAAGATCACCACGATGGCAAAACCGGGGGTTCGCCACAAAAAACGCATGCCGTAACGAATATCCTGAACTATGGTTTCCATGTATGGCTCCAAGGACAGAGTTCGAATTTCTTGATCGGATGCCAACGCGTAGAACTGATCTAGTTGTAAACGGTCGTATTAGCGCGGATTCCAATGGCTAGGGTAATCACAACGATTACCATCAACCCCGGTATCTTCCGCAATTGTCAACCGCCGAATCTCAAACCGTTTCGCAGGCTGCTCACGACCCTTCCCCTCTTAATTGTGTGGACCTACTCATACCTCAATGCATGCATCGGGTCGATGCGCGTGGCTCGCCGGGCCGGTAGATAGCTGGCCGACAAGGCGGAGGCAGCCAGCAACAATGGCACGACGATAAACACCAAGGGATCGGTGGCCGATACCCCATAAAGGAGCCCCGCCATGCCTCGAGTCAAAACCCACGCCCCCATAATGCCCAAGCTCAATCCCGCCGCCGTAATGATATAACCACGCCGCAGGATCAGCCGGAGGACATCGGAGGGACGCGCGCCCAAAGCCATGCGGATGCCGATTTCGCGGGTTCGCTGGTTGACCAGCAAGGCAGTGAGCCCGTAAATTCCCACGATCCCCAGCAATAGTGCGATGCAGGCGAAAATACTTACCATTGCCATGGCCAGCCGCTGCGGCAACAAGGAATCGGAGATTACACGATCCATTGGACGCAGGTCTGAGATCGGCAGTTCAGGGTCAAGGGCCAGAATCTCTTTCCGTACCGAGCTGGCCAGTGAGGCCGGATCCGTGGCGGTTCGGACTACCACGCTCATAGCACGCCGCTGTTGCTGTCCATAGGACATATAGATGGTTTCTTCCACTGGATTGGCTAATCCATTTAACCGGGCATCGCCTACTACTCCGACAATTTCGTAAGGCTCAGAAGTGACGGGCATAAGTCGTAGACGTTGCCCGATAGGATTTCCATTGGGAAAATGCCGGCGCACCAAGGTTTGATTCACCACGACCACTCGGGGGCGCTCGGGAGTGTCAAATTCGGTAAAACCCCGACCCTGAAGAACTGGAATGTTCATGGTGCTGAAGTAATTGAAAGAAGCAAACCGGTAATCCGCTTTGGGTTCCTCCCCCGGCTGCGGCACGGCATGACCTTCCACTACAAAGCCGGCCACATTATTGCGAGGCATGACAAAGTTAGTCCGCATGGGCAAAAGGCTGATTGCCGCGGCGGACTTTGCGCCGGGGAGCCTTTCCAGGCGGCTGAGCAAAATATGCATGAAATCCCGCTGCTGTTGGGGGGTCTGATATTTATTCCCCGGCAGGTTCAGTCCCATCGTCAGGAGTTGGTCGGACTGGAAACCCGCGGGAGCCGACAATAATCTCCAGAAGCTCTTGACCAGCAACCCCGCTCCAATGGCAAGAATCAATGTCAGAGCGATTTCAGCCGCCAGAAGCATGCTGCGAGTCCTCTGGCCCGACACACTCCCCGCCAGTTTGTCGGCGCCAGCGCGCAACTCTTCCGCCAGACTGTGGCGAGTGGTTTTCCAAGCTGGAACCAATCCGAACAAAATCCCGGTTAATAGAGATATGCCGAGCGTGAAAGCCAGCACATTCGTATCGATTGACATGCTTTTCAAACGGGGAATAATATCGGGCAAAACCGCTCGCAAGGCACCGATTCCCCAGCTTGCAAGGAACAAACCCAACAATCCCCCGAACATTGCCAGCACGATGCTTTCAGTCAGAAGCTGCCGGATCAGGCGAAAACGGCTCGCGCCTAATGCCTGGCGGATCGAAATCTCTTGTTTGCGACTAATAGCGCGAGCCAGCAACAGGCTGGCCACATTGGCACAAGCAATCAGCAGGAGAAGTCCAACGGAAACTTGCAACATCACCAAAGCCGGGGCAATTCGCGAGGTGAAAAACTTGCCGACAGGTTCTACCAGGATTCCCCATTGATCGGAATTTATTCCCATTTGTTGTGCGATCCGGCGGGCAATGGGTTCCATTTCGGCTTGGCTCTTGGCAATGCTCACCCCCGTCTTCAATCGAGCCACAACGCCCACAATGTGGTCACCTCGAGGGGCATTGCGATTGAGTGCGGTGGGAAACCAGATATCGACCGTGCCAAGCGATTGAATCTCCGTAGGCAATACTCCAATCACGGTGCGCGGCGCGGAATCTACTAATACCGGTTTGCCAACCACCGTGGGATCGGCGCCGAACCGCCGTTTCCAGAGGCCCTCGCTCAAGAGTATTACGGGGGGGCCACCCGGCTTATCTTCTTCCGGCAGGAAATTTCGGCCCAACAGTGGTCGGATCCCCAACAGCGGCACCAAGGAGGCCGAGACTTGTCCGCCAGGCACCCGTTCCGCTACGCCATTTATGGCCAAATTGAATCCGTACTCCGGGCTGAAAAATATCGTGGCCATATCCTCAAAAGAGCGGCTCTGCTCTTTCCAATCGAAATAATTGGGCGCGGAAGCGGGAACATGATCAATCCCATCTTTTACAAGTGTCTCCCAAATCATGACAAGCCGCTCTGGTTCCTTGAAAGGGAGCGGCCTGAGCAAGACGGCATTGATGATGCTGAAAATGGCGGTATTGGCCCCAATCCCCAGCGCCAGCGTGCAAGTCACGATCAGAGTGAAAGTTGGATTCCTTTTCAAAAAACGGAAAGCATATCGTATATCTTTCAGCCAGTTCTCCATGCGGATCCTCCAGCGGGGATTTGCCTTACTTTGACCCAGAGTGACTAATGCAAATGAAGCGCCAAAATCTGAAGAGAATAAACCAATGAAGATTCAATTGTTTGTCCTGGCCTTCAGCTCTTGCGGACTATCTCACGGCTGAGCAGTGTTCGACCGTGGGAAGTGTCCGTCCCGAAAACGGACAGCGGGATTTTGGGGAAATGGGATACGGCAGACGGCAGACGGCAGACGGCAGACGGCAAACGGCAGACGGCAAACGGCAGACGGCAAACGGCAAACGGCAGACGGCAAACGGGGGACGGGAAACGGCAAACGGGAGGCGATAAAGCCGGTTACGCCTCTGGGTGGCACGGGCAAAGCCAACGGCTTGCCCGTGTCTGGAGTCCAATTTTTCCTTTTTTTAAACCTGTCCGGGGAAAATCAAAAAGATCGGGCGTGCAATTGCAAAATGAAACAGTTTTCAGTCCGGCAGGATAATGTTGCCTTCATGATTTTAGAATCTCCCGGTTTGGGGAATCTCCAATCTCATGAGTGCGGCGGCAATCATCCCTTAATGTTCGAGCCATTGGTTTGCCGCCAAGACATCAAAAATAAAAGTCGCGGCTCCGCTGATGACATACTCGGTCTGATACCAGAAATGAGGGTATAGTTTCAATTCCATAAAGTCCGGCTTAATCAGCGACGGTCCCGAAATCACTCCACCAGGAATGTGGGTCCAGTCATTCCGGTTGAAACCATACGCCACCAGGGCGGAATCGAGTCCTACTGCGGAGACGAGACTCCGGTTATTGGCGGGGTGACAGCCCATCACGAAATTGACTACGTTGAAGAGCAAGTCTCGCCCAAACACTGCCGGCAGATTTTTATGATAAAAATAAGCATGCACCGCTTCTTCCTGCAGATCCCAACCATGTCCCCAGACAAAACTGGAAAGCACTTCGGTGTGGGATTCCAGCTTCCAATCAGAGGAGGAGACCCAGGGCAGATAGGGCACCCCATAAGGATTAGAAGCTGTCCTCTTGTCCAAAACGGCCTTCCAACTGGTTGCCAGTTCGGTGATGGTTTTTTTCAGGTTGGCGTCCGAAATCAGAGGGAGCGCCCGAACCAGGACCCATCCAGCTCCCGTGCCGAATTGTTCCGCCGTCGTGGCTTGAATGACGGGCCTCAATTCCAGCAACCGATTTTGATATCTGGATTCCTGAGTAGTCATCAGCAGTTCCGCCGAAGCTGCGATTTCGTGGCTGCGGCAACCGCTATCCTCTGGGGCATAAGCATTGGGCGCATAGACGGGAGAATGGGTTTGTTCATATTCCCAGAGTTTCACCGCGGTCTGGAGACTCTTCTCGGCGAGATCCTTCTGAAATTGGTTCAACACCCGGCTGGCCGCAGCCAAGGCTTGAGCGGTCTGGTACTGCAGTCCCGTATTTCGATTGGTGAACACCCAGCGGTCGTCGAATTTTCCCGATTTGTCGCAGACTGCTTGATTTGGCTTTAGCGAGGGATCATAAATTCGATTATCCGTACCGTTTACGGTGTCGCCCACATGGCTATATGCAAAACTGGTGCTCTCGATAATGCCGGCCAAGACGTGGCCAGTGGGCTGGTACATGGCCAGGAGGCTTTCGGCGCCATAAGCGATCTGCTGCAACAGATCGGATTTCCCGTCGGGAGTATTCAATAAAACCAGCCGCTCTGCCCGATTAATGGTGGTTTGATCGATGCTAGGGTGAAATTCCTCCTGGGCCAGAGCCAGCGGGAGCGTAGTGATGGCAATGCTTCCAGCCGGCAGGTCGTTGTCTCCGGCATCGTGCCATCCGCCCCAATCCAGGCCATTGATATGTTCGTTATCGGCAAAGGGGGTCTCCCGCTCACCTTGCTGGTACCCGTCTATATATTTTGTTCCCGCAGGCGCCTGCAAGGCATCATCGAGATGGCAAGCGCCATGCCAGGTGCGGGTCCCCTCTTTCACGGCCACATGGCACATCTGGATGGGAAGAAAGTATTCCAGTGTCGGTTTCCAAATCTCCTGATAAAGATGGTTCGACACTTCGATGGGCCCTGCCGTTAGGTTCCCATATTCCATCCAATAAAGGCCGGGCTGGCGGATTTCGCTGAAGTCGACTGTGGCATAGCGATACCGCAAGAAATTTCCCCAGGAATTTGCCGGTTTGGAAAATACTTTTTGTTTTTCCCCGCCGGCTTGCATCCGGTAAATGGTGATGGGCTTATCCGCCGGATCGCGCGGATCTAACTCCAGCACCAGCTTTTTAACTTGATTCGTGTGATAACCCACTTGAGACAATCCTAGTACAGGCGGACGCTGCCAGCCAGGCAGGAGCGTGGGGGCGATGGTAAGGGAGATTTCGGTTTCAGCCGATCCGGGCGCCAATTCTGCCATAACCACAAACCAGCCCGATTCGTCATGCTGCCGCATGTCCAGCAATTTGAGCCGGCTTTGCGGGCAGGAAAAAGTAATGGCCCGCTGCGGGTCCTCCTGGGCAATGCGGAGAAATTTGGAAGGTTCCGTGGCCAACTGCCTTTCATTGATACTTTGTGGAAATACGCCAAAGCTGTTGTCGGTTTGAAAAGACCTCTGAAAGTATGCTCCCGGATATATGAGAATTTTGAATCCAGCCTGGCTAACTTTCGTCCAGTCGAGCGGTTTGTCGAGCTTTAATCGGACCTGGATATTCTTCCCGTCACTTTGGCAGATCAGCTGGTATCCCAGATTCCATCCGGCCAATTCTCCAAAAACAGTAGCGGAGCGGGCCGGGCGATCCACCGTGCGTTTCAAGACAATCTGTTCAGGCAATGATCCCCCGTTGGGAACCAGGAACAGATCGCCCGAGTCAAGCAGGCGCTCGTCCTGCTGGATGAGTTGCAGCCCTCCCTGTTTTCCCACTTGATAGTTATTGTGGAAGAGCAGGAAGGAAAAGCCGGGAGCGGAGAAATATTCTTTCTCGTTCAAGTTGATCTCATTTTGCTGGCTCAGGCCGGATGAAACCAGGAAAAGAAGCATGCTCAAAACCATCCATTGGAGATGCAGCCATTTCGACATTGTCAGCCTCCTTCAGTTGTCCATCTGGAAGAATGTGGGAATTTATAAATTTTCGTGACTACTCCGGCAGCCAGGAGTCAGAATTCAGAAGTCAGAATGAAAGCGCCATCAACGAGATTTGAGAACTCGGTGGGGTGGTAAAAGGCTCAGCAGTTTGTGCTGGCGGCCTATTCGCATGTCGTTCTGGATACTGGCTCCTGAATTCTGTCTACCTGAGTAGTTACAAATATTCTCAGTACAAACGGCCAAAAAATCCTTATCCACCAAGTGCACCCAAATTAATGAGGGATCTTCTATGGGGAAAACCTCAGGCAGTGCAAACTGGAATAAAGAAAGATTATACCTGCTCAGGTGGAATCATTCATTGTATTTCGACATTGTCACCAGTATCGGAATCGGAATCGCAATTGGCATCGATATTTCCATCGGGGCCAATAAAGACGAACGACCAATAAGGATCAAGTTGAATGACCAATCCAATAACAATGTCCATTGCAATACCGCGTCCGATGCCGAGAGAAGGGGTTCTTGAACAGAACCTGACTTACGACATCGTCGATGCGTTCCACCGACAACGGGCTGACGCATCCTATTAAGACTGGTTTGAATTTCTGTTTGTGCTGCCTGGAAGAGAGCTCCGGGGAGTCGCTTCGGATCCTGTGCGTGATCTTACTGTTGACGGCGTACTTGCAAGGTGACACAGGCTTGGTCACGGGGACAAAGGAATATAAATATTACTCCCCCCAAAATTGGACTGGTGCAGGAGGACTCAATGAGACTTATCAACCACGAATGGGCGGGGGAATACCGCTGAAGCTGGTGCTGGACCTTCCGCTGATCAAACACCCATTCTCATCGTGCTCTCTTGCTCGAGCGCCACGCAGCCGTAATTCCTAATGCTTCCCGCTGGGCGAGAGGCGCTTGAGCTCTTCGAACCAGTTCATTACCAGGACCATCTCGGTCACAGGCGCGGGCTTCGCTTCCGCAAGCTTCACCATCAGAAAGCGCTGACCATCCAAGGACAGGTCCCATGAGCGGATCGGAGTACCAGCCTCCAACCCCGGCGCATTGAACAGGAGGCGTGGCTTGTTGGTGCAGAAGCCGCCATCCGTCCGGACATCGACCACCCACACTTGCTGATCGTCGTTTGACCGGTAGAAAAGCTGTTTCCCATTGTGCGCCCAGAGCGGCTGGTAGCCTCCCTCGGCAGATACTTGCCACTTGCCTCCCGGTCCGGGGAAAGACCGAACATAAACTTCGGCACGTCCAGACTCATCGGACGCATAGGCCATCCATCGCCCGTCGGGAGAGAACTCCGGCCACATCTCATCAGCACGGGAATTGAGAAAGGGCGTTATGCGACGGCTCCGCAAGTCCAGCAGAAGTATGTCCCCCTCGTTGACATTTTGGTGCCATTCGACAAAGGCGAGAATGGTTCCGTCAGGAGACCATGATGCTGGATATTGGCCGTAGTCACTCGTCGTCAACCGCTCCATCGCAGCGCTTCCATCCGCGGGTTGACAGTAGAGATTGGGCAGACCCGATTTCATCCAACTGAAGACCACCCGTTTGCCATCCGGGGTCCAGATGACATAATCGGCTTTACCTTCATTAGTCAGCCGACTGGCTGTGCCCCGATTGAGGTCATACACCCACACTCGAATTTCTCTTGCAATAGTTATGTAGGCGATCCGCTGCCCATCGGGCGAAAGGCGGGGAGCGAAAAACGGAGCTTTGAAAGAAGCAATCGGTTCGGCTCTTCCTTTCTGATCCACCCAGACCAGTGAGTTCTGCGGGTCCGGGTCGATCCCCCCTGCTGCATAAACCAGCCAGCCCGAGTCCGAGAGGCTGAACTGGCCAGCAGCAGTGTTGGAATTTGAGTCACCAAAAATCAGCGCCTGTATGACGTTGGCGATGGCGGGGACAGGCTGACCCGTGACCTCATGCCTCTCGATGTCGAACGGCACAACCATGAGGGTTCCTTGCCGAAGGAAGACAAGGTGGCCCGTCGGAACGTATCGGGCATCCGCAGCATCTTCCATCAGGACGCTCCATTTCCGCGTCTTTAGATCCAGCCAGGCAATGCGAGGCTGTAGGTCAAAGGGTTCCCTCGTGATCGTGAAAAGCACCCCCTTGCCGACAGGGAGACAATGGGGGAGGCGGTGGCTGTATTCTTCCTTCGTTTTGTCCGGCGTGGTCAAAGATTCTGGATTGCCACCCTCAGCCGAAACCCTGGAGAGGCCCACGTTTCGACCAGGTGAGAACACGACGCTGTTTTCAGGTCCCCAACTGGTCCCGAACGGCCCCAAGACATTACAAAGGGTCACGGGGACTCCACCGTCGATGGCGACCTTCATCAGTTTGCCGTCTGCCCAGAATCCCACCCAGCGGTCATCGGGCGAAAGAAAGGGATTGATGCCGCCTTCCGTTCCAGCAATGGGCTTGGCCTCTAATCGATCGGTTTTGCGCAGGTACAATTGAGGTTTGGCCTGAGGCCCCGGGTTCTCTGTAATTGCGCTGTAGACGATGAAGCGACCATCCCTGGAAATGGCCATGGCCGTCCGAGTCGGTTGGTCAAATCCATAGGGAGGACTATAACGCCATCCGTCAAGCCAGTGCCCTGACTCCAGCTTGATCACCGACCTTACGACTGGAAAGGATGGAGTAGCGTGAGTGATCCTCCTCACCACAACAAGACCGATCAAAAGACCGGCGAGAAGAAGGACGGCCGCACCAGCGGCAAGCCATCCGAATGCAAAGCGCCGAGAGCCGCTAACTATCTCCACGGGCTGGGCAAGCGCTTCCCCAATTTCGATCCGCGCATCGGCTATGTCATGGAGGCGCTCTTTGGGATCCTTTTGCAGGCATCGATGCAGCAGGTGCTTCACCTTCCACGAGGCGGCAGCCGGCAATGCCTGCCAGTCCGGCTCGCCCATGAGAATGGCAGCCAGCGTTTCCGTGACGGTCTTTCCCTCGAAGGCCTGCTTGCCCGTGAGGCACTCATACAGGAGGCAACCGAAGGCCCAGACATCCGTTCGCTTGTCCACCGCCTTCCCGCTGGCTTGTTCCGGGCTCATGTAGGCCGCCGTTCCCAGAATGATGCCGGGGATGGTCATCTCGTGGATTAACAAAGGGGATTTGGACGGATCAAGAGGAGAACTTTCCTTTTGAAATGCCTTGGCCAGGCCGAAGTCCAGAATCTTGACCTTGCCTTCCTGCGTGATTTTGATGTTGGCAGGCTTCAGATCCCGATGGATGATACCTTTCTCGTGGGCTGCCTCCATTCCTTCCGCAATCTGGCGGCATACCTCCAATGACTCCTCGACCGGGAGTGCTCCTTTGCCCAAGCGCTCAGCCAATGTCTCCCCTTCAACTAATTCCAGAACGAGGAATCGCTTTTCACCGGCTTCTTCCATTCCGTAAATGGCGGCGACATTGGGATGATTAAGCTGAGGCCAGCAGCTTGGCTTCGTGCGCAAAGCGAGCCAACCTTTCGGCATTACTGCTAAAAGGCTCGGGCAGCACCTTGAGAGCGACTTGCCGGCCCAGTTTTATGTCCTCAGCCAGATAGACTTCTCCCATTCCACCCTTCGCCAGCAGGGAGACTACCACATAGGCCCCCAGCCGCTGGCCTGCCACCAGAGACAAATTTCCGATAGTCCCCCCCGCCAGCGCACCCTGCGGTGGGCTTTTCTCCACTTGTTCTTCAGCAGGCCGCTCTATTTCTTCTTCTCGAATGTCTTCGGCCTGCAAAACTTCGGGTGGATTGCCCCCCGAAGAAACTTGCGCCTCCGGCACTTCAATTTCATCCGGCATGGCTGTCTCGCTCTTGGCTGGGGAAAGCAGGGCCGGGTTGTGGGATATCAGGGACCAGGCCCGGGCAATCCAACTGGGCGAAGGGAACGGTCGCGGCTGGATGCCATTCGGCAAAGGTTGGTCGATCGGGTAAATGAATCGGTAGCCGCGCCGGGGCAGGGTTTCGATGTAATGGGGCGAGTCGGCCGAATCATCCAGCACCTGGCGCAGCCGGTTGATGGCGGCATTCAGACCATGCTCGAAATCCACAAAGGTGTCCTTGGGCCAGAGTTGCTGCTGCAGTTCCTCCCGAGTCACCACCCGCCCCGGTTTCTCTAAAAGCCGGCGCAGCACTTGGAAGGGCTGTGCCTGGAGGCGAATCCTGCGCCCATTCTTCAGGAGTTCGCCGGATTCCTGGTCGAGCTCAAAACTACCAAAGGGGATTCGTGAGGTTAGACTTGGGCCTTCCATGGAAATTATTCCCCCATGACCGCGCCAAAAGCCTCTTTCAACCGAATGATCTGATTGGGAATGATTATACTCCCACGGAAAGTTGGCCGCAACAGCCAGAAATTCAGATTCAGCAATTTTTGTAAGTCTGTCCTTAATCCGCTTCTTTCAAAGGGCAAGCGGAATTGATTTCCTGCTGCAAACCAGTCTGAATTCAATCCTCCTGGAACGCTCTAAGTCTAATCATTTATCAAGATAGCTCGTGATCTGGCCGCGATCCTCTCGCGACGATCATTTGAGCCCCGCGGCATTGAGGTACCCGCCTGCTAGAACGATGCTGGCGTCATCTCGCAATTCACTCGGAGGTGAACGCCATGAAAAAAGATTTGAGCAGTCAGTCAAGTTTTAAGCTGAAATTTGAAAACTCATCCAATTTCAGCGGCCTTAATCTTCGCCTGTCGGGTTTCAATTTTCTAACACGCCCAAGCAGTTTTCTGTGGACATTGTTATTAGCGGGCATCCTCAATCTTTTCAGCTTTAGTATTGCGTTGAATGCGGAATCGATTATCAAATTTAAGGTGATCAATGGCTGCCTGGTGGTGGTGCCGGTAAGCATAGATGGAAAAGGACCTTTTGATTTCATGATCGATACTGGATCGGACGGTACGGCCATTGATTTGGATCTGATTAGAGAACTGGGAGTGAAGCCCACCAGCACAGGCATTTTGATCACCGCGGCCGCAGCCAAGGAGGTGTCGGCGGGATATCCACTTCATCATGTGCAATTGGGTTCCCGGATGATTCCTGAAGTTAAGGCGATGGCCATGGACTCCGCTTCCCTCAAGCTGCGCAAGATCCGGGGAGTAGTGGGGCAGGACCTTCTCGCTCAATTCAATTATTTCCTCGATTTTAAAAGACACGAGATGACCATCGAGGAAGACAACGAACTTTCCGGCCGATTGATCGGGAATTCCAAAATTTTGAATTACCAAAAGCTTGAAGGACGCTGGATGGTTTTGGTGCCACGAGAAGCGGGCCCGGCACTAAAGATGGTTTTGGATGCTGGGGCGAATGAACTCGTTATGTACGATTGCGAGAAATTAAGCCTCGAAATCGACAATGGCTCTCTTCGTCCAGCTCAAGTTGCCACCATCCTGGGTACTCAACACTTGCAAGCCGCGCGCTTGCGCCGTTTTGAGGTGGGGGGGATTGTACTGAGGAACCTGCTGGTTATCCTCGCCAAGAATGGCACGGGAGTGGAAGCACTCCCGGAAGACGGCTCGCTTCCAGTCAGATTGTTCAACGGCGTCTACTTTAACAACACCCAAGGGCAAGTGGTGCTCAACCCTGAATTTGCCCGCACCACACAAATTACCTTTAATCGGCAATAGGGAACTATCACTGGATTCGTGAAAGAACAAAGGAATCTAGAAGGAATAATTTGGCGAAATTCCATCTCCAGACGAGGAGGAATGGACAATCCAAAAACTAGGATGAAATATCGAAAAAAAAACGCCTCTGGGTGCTCCGGGTGGGGTTCACCCCCCCCTGTCATGGTTCGTGCAGGCGAAGCATGACGGCCCCTTTTTTTTGGGAGGAAAGTTTTTTTTGCCGGGCTTATTTCTTGTAGAGCCCTCAGAGGATTTTATAACTAGTGAGTCTCCCGGCGGTGAAATGAACTTCAGTGATGCCGGGCTTTCCGCCAGGGAGGGAAGGGAAGCGGTAAACCTGGTTGTCTTTATTCTCGATCTTGATCAATTCTCCCGTCCCCAATGATAGAGCCAACTGAGCGAAGGTCATGCCGGGTTGCACTTGATGGGATTGGATAATTTGACGCAGAGCGGGACTCCAGTGGGGATAAAAACTGAATGGGTCATCCAGGAAAAAGAGATCGTCCAAAAAGAACCGATGGACCTGATCTTGCGGGTCGAATAGGGCAATCAAGGTGGCGCACGCTTTGCCTTGATTTTGCGCCGCCAGATAGATTCCCTTTCCTTTGATCTCAAACACCCTTTCGACTTGAAGAGAGGTCAAAGTGGGCAATAGCAGTGGATCTTGAGTTTGAAGATTCCCGGTTCTGGCATCAAGCGGGAAAAAGGGAGACTGGAATCCCGCTTTCCACCAGAGAGTCTTTCCCACGAGGGATTGAGCTTCTTCCAGATCGATAATCCTAAATTTTGGGATTGTCGCCAGGGAGTCGGGATTCGCTTTTAGGAATAGAGCCTGCCTCGGAGCGGGCAAAACCATGGGGCGGCTTCTATCGTACCAGATCCAGCCAATACGGGCAGCCGCGATCAAAAGATAAAATAGCACCCACCAGACCCAGCGCGGGGTTTTTTTGGGCAAAACAGGAATCATATTGGAAATGCGCTTGTTTGACTGCTGTCACCGCCGAAAGCGCCATCGGCATTTTGCCTCTGGATAAGAATAAGATCTCTTCAAATGAAAGAGAATCGCAACTTCCCAGACCCTCGTTGGAATAGTTGCCACGGCACAGTGAGCGCCTTCCGGCGGACTGTGGGATTCTGGTTGGGTAGCCAGGCGCCACGCCATTAAGATCAATGAGCTTTCATGATGAGTCTGTTGCTTCGATCCACCACAGGGAGTCCATCCCCTGATTTCGCTCATCCTTCGACAGGCTCAGGATGAGCGGCATTCCAACCTCCGCTCGTACTGAGCTTGTCGAAGTGCGAGCGGGAACCTGTATGATGAGTTTATACTTCAAATCAATCGTGGATGGATTAGTCTCATCTTGAACGCTCCTTGGAATAAGACCAAATGGGCTGTACAGAAAGCACGAAGCGACAGCGAGTGATCAGGGTGGCGATAGGGGAATTCCAAGCTCCATGCAAATGAAGCTGAGCTGACCGCTCGTTGGCACTTCGCGCTCCCTGCCTCGTAAAACGCACTCCGCGTGGCTTTCACTCAGCGGGGTGCTGAGTAGCCACAAAAGCTTAAAGTCAGAATCCGCATCCCAGCCACTGATAGGCCGCCCAAACGCCAGGATGCGCCTGGCCGGGAGTTTGCAGCCATTTCAAGATGCAGCGGCGCAGGGCTTCACTTCCTTCCAACCGGGCTTGACGGTTGGGCAGCCCCCGCAGTGGTGGCAGAATTTCATTTATCAACGCCTCATTGGCGGCTGGCCCTGTCTCCCATTGCCGGATCAAACCGGCCGGGGCCCCCGCACTCACCAGCGCCCAACACCAGGCCTGCAAACCTTCACCGGCTTTGACCCGCTTGACGGGGCGGATGCTTTCCTGCAGAAGAACCGCTCGGCCCGGCCAGTTCAATTTGAGGATTTCCCAGGCCTCCAGAGAAGATTCAGCCTCGACGGTCGATCCGGCGGAGGGGCTTAGCAACAGGAAGGAATAGAGCGGATTATAGTCGTCCAGTACCGCTGGTGTTGCCAGTTCCAGCAAGGAGCCGGGAGGCAAAGGAGTTTGGAGGACCTGCTTGATTGCCTGGGCTCCCGAGAGTCTTTTGTCTTTGGAGGAATAACTCACTTTGGATTCACTCCGGCCGGAAGAAGAGGGGGAAGAAGCCACAACCGGATTATCCGCGTCTTGAAGGTCGCGGAACCGCTGCAGGGATTGGCTATCTGGCTTTGTGTCGGAAAGTTGTGTAAGGGAGATTCTTTCCGCCGTCTGTTTCCCGGATGGATGAATTTGTGCCATTTGAACCGCGATATCCAGTGATGGAGCATAGGATATAGCGGCATCCTGAATTAAATATCTTCCTTCCGTTGTGACCAAGGCCTGGAATGGGCATAGCCAGAGGACCCCATCGGGGACAATCAGCAGCTGTTTCTTGCCCCGCAGCCACGTCTGGGCTGGGCCGAGCAAGGAGGTGAAAAGCTCCAACGCTTTTTGAGCATGGGAATCCTTTTGAGCGCGCAACATTTCCCGGTATGTCAGAAGTTCATCCCCCAGATGAGATGGAAGATTCTCGAGAGGGATGATTTTCAGCTCCCAGCCGGGAAGAGAAAGGGGTTTCCCAGTTTCACCGCCGGATTTTGTGTTGCCGGACGCTGTAGCTTTGGCAAGGCATGCCAGGAAGATTTTCTTTTCCGTCATCACAAATTCCAGGATCAACTGGCCGGAAGGAACGTCCCAACGCCGCAACCTGGACTGGCTGAAGGGTTCCGCCCGCAGCCGTAGGAAGGCAAGATCAGGATGCGCGGCAAAGAGTATTTTTTCCTGAGCGGCGTATGCGGCTTGCGCCTGTTGGTGCTTTTGTTCCAGTTCCTGAATCCGAACGCTGTTGCCCGGATCATGTTGACGGGTCTTGGCGAGTTGAGTCCGCCAGGTAAACACCTGGCTTCTCAATTGTTGCTCTTGCAGCTGTTCACCCTCACCAAGCCCCTGAGTGTTGTAGCGCCCATGAGCCCCCAATAGTTCGTCCATTTGCCAGAGCCGAGATTTTTCAGCGAACGCCAAGGCTTCCCAAAATTTTCCCTGTTCCACTTTCATCTCAAAAAGCGCGAGCAGCGGGGCCGTTCGACTATCTAAAAAGCGGATCCGGTTCTGCTCGTTCCCCACCTCGGCGCGGATCTCCTCGATCAGCTGAATCGATTCCGCCAAGGACTGTTCGGCCGGATCGAAATTCTTAAGTTGCCGATGGGCTTGTCCTGTTTTGAAGCGGGCGTACCAGAGGATATCGGAGTTGTGGAGTCGGTTCGCCAATTCGGCGGCATTCTCCGCCATCTCGAGCGCCTTCTCCGGCTGGTTCATGGCTAGCTGGACATTGGCGATGCCGCACTCAAGCGCGGCAATGGCTTCGCGATTGTCAAATTCCCGCTGAATTGTCAGACTTTTTTCGTACGACTCCAACGCCTGAGGGAATTGCCTTTTGCGGAAAAAAGAGTCGCCAATAAAACTCAACGTGCCGGAGATTGCCATTTTATCGGCCAACGCTTCCCATTCCGCCAGGCCCTTCTGAAAATAATCCAACGCGTTATCAAATTGGCTATTGCCGTAATAAATGCTTCCCAGGTAGCCCAGCACTTTGGCTTTGCCTTCACGTTCCTTTAGCTCTTCCCAAAGAGTCAAAGCTTTCTGCTCCCGTTCGATGGCGGGCATGGAATCACCCATGGCATTGAGCACCAGTCCGATGTTCCCGAGGGTTTGGGCGGTGGAAGCCTTATCTTGCAGCTGTTCGCTGAGAGCCAGGCTTTTCTCGTAATACTCCAAAGCTAGACGAAAGTGGGCCTGGTTGGCATAGACCAGGCCGATGTTGTGCTGCATGGCGGCTAGATTGCTTTTGTCGCCCAACTCTTCGGCGAGAGTCATGCTTTGTTTGAAATATTCCAGGGCAATATCGTACTGTCCGAAAAGCACCCTGACCAAGCCAATCCCCAGCAGAAGGTTGCTGAGCGCGGGTTTGTTCTGAGAACTCTCTGCCAGCTTTTTTCCCTTTTCATAAAAATCGAGAGCCTTGGAATAGTCGGCCAGCTCATAGTAAACCCGGCCGATGTTTTGAAGCGCTCCGAGCATTCCGATGAAGTCTTTTCTCTGTTCAAAAATGGCGAGGGCTGCCTGATAATGGGAAAGCGCCTGCTCGAATTTTTGCTGAACCAGGCAGGCCATGCCGAGATTGGATTGTGCGCCCGCCACCCCCATCGGTTTATCCAAACTCTGCTGAATTTTCAGCTGTTGGCTGAAACTTTCTTCAGCGCCGGAGTAATCCCGCATTTCATATTGCACGTATCCCAGCCGCTCACATGCCAGCGCCTGCTCTTCTTTATTTTCCAGCTCATTCCAGAATTCCGCCGCTTGGCGATAGTGGCCCATGGCCGAAGATAATTTTTTCTGCTCGAAATAAATATGCCCCAGCCCGGTGTGAACATGGGCCAATGCCGCGGTGTCGTGAATTGGCGCCACTTGAGGAAGAGCGGCTAAAAAGGCACGCAAGGCTTCCTCAGTCTTATGCAAGGCGAGATAAGAATTCCCCAGGTTGACCATGGCGGAAGGAGTTCCCTCTTTTAAATCCAAATCCATGATCTTCTGATAGAACTCAGCTGCCTTGGCATATTCGCCCCGGTCATAAAAAATATCGCCCATGTTTTCCAGCACTTCAGCCCGGCCCTGCAGGTCCTGGGCAAGTTCCAGTTCGTGTTCTGCCTTGAGGAGAAAATCAAGTGCCTGATCCTGCTGAGTGTTTCCCAGGACGCCTTTGGCCAGGTTGAGGTAGACTGAACCACATTCCTTGTGCGCGGAAAGAGTTTGAAAGATGGCGAGTGCCTTTTGATAATACGCAGGTCCTCCCTCATAAGGGCCATGCAGGCGTTGAATATCTCCCAGCGCCGCATAAGCCATGGCTTCGTCCATGGAGTCCTTGATCTCTTGGGCCAGCGAAGCGGCGAGAAGGTAAATTCCCTTTGCTTTCACATAATCGTTGGCATTGCGCTGGGCACTGGCACGGAAAAGGAGTCCCTGAATCATCTGCGGAGTGAAAGCGTCCTTTTCCTGATCCAGCAGGGAACGTTTTTCATTTTCCGGAAGAAAAAGAACCAGATCAGCCAATTCCTCCTCAGCGCCCGGGTAATTCCAGAGCAGCCATTTTCCATCTTTCTTTTGCAGCGTGAATTCCCGAGTCAAGGGAAGCTTCATTGTCCTGCGGCTTTTGCGGTACTGAACGCTGGCATCCACGGAAGTCTTTAAAATGACTCCCCAACTCCTGGTTTCTACCTGGAGAATCACCGCCGGCTTAAAGGCGAATTTTTTTTCGCGCCAGGCATTTTGCATCTCGGCGAGACGCGGCTGCAGGTAAATAGACTCAGGGTGCCAGAGCCTGGAGATGGTTTTTAAATCCTGTTTTGCCCAGGCGGAGTAAAATCGCTGGAGAAAAGAATTGAGAGAGTCTTCCTCTCCTTCCGCGGCCGAGAGCGGCAAGTTCGAAAGTAGAAGGAGCGCCAGGAGAAGCCCTAGCAAAGGGAATCGGTGCATTTTTTGAACAATTCTGTTCGTAGACATAAATTAGCTTTCAGCTGTCAGCGGTCAGCTTTCAGCTTCTAAATCGAGGTAGCCAACATTTGCTTCAAAGGAAAAATCGATAGACAGCCGTTCTCGTTCATGGCTGCCGTGCAGGTTTATCAAGAGTCAACAGTCGGCCATCTGGTAACCGTTCAGGGGGGGGATTCGAAGGGTTCACAGCGAATAGCCGGTGGTTGAGCGTGCGACGGTGGTCACACGCTCAACCATCGGTCAAAAGAGCGAACCCATCCGATCCTGAAAGATTGCAGCCCCTTTGCAAGCTGCGACCCCTGCCGAGGTCGTTTCTATTATTGCCCACACCCGGGGGTGGCGGCCTAACGGCCTTACCCCTGATAATGGCTGTGAACCCTTCGGGTTCAGTTCCCCCCCCTGAACGGTTACGCCATCTGCGACCTTCTCCCGCACTAGACAACCTGAAAATTAAGTCCGTCTATCTGGGGATCCAAAATCAGCAGTCATTGGCCATATGATCAAACCAGAGAATAAAAGTTGACAGCCAAATGCTGACAGCTGATCGCTATCCGCTGATCACTGAAGGCTGACAGCTGACTGCCGACTGCATCCATCCGCTCATTCATATCGCAATGCCACCATGGGATCCACGCGGATGGCCCGGCGGGCTGGGATATAACAGGCGAGTAGGGAAACCAACACCAAAATTATGGGGACCGCAGTGAATACGATTGGATCCGTGGGTTCAACTTTGAAAAGCTGGCTGCTGATTAAAGGCGCCAATCCCCACGCCGTAAGCAATCCGCATCCCAGGCCGATGGCGACATGCCCCAGTCCGCGCCGCAACACCAGCGACAGAATATGGGCCCGGCTGGCCCCAATGGCCATGCGGATTCCCATTTCCTGGGTGCGTTGTGCCACAAATTGGGACATGACTCCGTACAATCCCACCGTGGCCAGAAGCAATCCCATGCCGGCAAAGAGAGCAGTCAAGCTCATCAAAAACCAGCGCATGGAAAGACGCCGCATCAGCACCATTTCCATGGTCCGGGTGCTGGAAACCGGCTGGTTGGGATCCACGCTGAAGATTTCCCTTTTCATCAATTGCACCAAACTCCAGGGATTTGCGCCGGTATGGACCAGAAGGCACATGTCCGCCTTGCAGCGCTGGGACATGCTCAAATAGGCTTCCAGCAAGGGAGGGGAATCGGGATTGCGATGTTTGATGTCATCCACTACGCCGATCACGGTCCGGGACTTCTCTTCCATATAAACTTGCTTCCCCACCGGATTCTCCCGTCCCCAGTGTCTTCGAGCCAAAGCTTCACTGACGACGACCACGGGGAGCCCTTTCTCATTGTCGAGTTCGTTGAAAGTCCGGCCGGATTTCAGGGCGACCCCCATGGTTTTGAAATAGTCAGGGCTGACGGCGCGCCACCAGCAAATCTTGGGGTCGTTGGCGGAAGGGTGAAGATAACCGCCGCGTAAGAAAGCTCCAAAATCGACATTGCGGGGCTGCTGGGAATTTCCATCCGCAATAAACTCCGTAATGTCCTCGCGGCCGGAGAGCGGAAGGGAACTGGCCAAAGCGGCGGAATTTATGCCGGGGAGCATCTTGACGCGCTCCAAGGCTTGTTGAAAATAGCGGAGCTGTTGAGGCGCTTTAGGATATTGAGAGGAGGTGAGAGAGATCGACGTGGTCAGCAAATGGTCCGTGCGGAATCCGAGCGGGACCTGGAGCAAGTTGTAAAAACTCTCCATCAACAAGAATGCCCCAACCAGCAAGATCAGGGAGAGTGCCACTTCCGAGATGACCAGCAGGCTTCTCACCCGCTGCTGCGTCTTTTTTTGATTCAGGCTGGAACTGCTACCTCTCAGCGAATCCTGCAAGTGCACATTCAAGGCATGCCAAACGGGGGCAAGACCGAAAAGGGTTCCCACTAGCAGCGTCAGCAGGAGGGTGAAACCCAGGACTTGCCAGTCGATGCGGATCAGCGGCCAGTACAAATCCGCTTCGGCGCAAAACGCGTTAATCAATTGGACACCCCAATGGGCAAGCAGCAAACCCGACAGTCCTCCAAGGAGGGCCAACAGCCAGCTTTCCGTGAGCAATTGCCGGAGGATCCGGCTGCGTCCGGCCCCCAGGGCGGCGCGAATGCTGATTTCCCTTTCCCGGTTGGTGGCGCGGGAAAGCAAGAGGTTGGCCACGTTGAGGCAGGCGACGCAGAGGATCAGTCCCACCGCGGCCAATAGAATCCAGAGCGCTTTTTCCTGCACCTCTTCCAGCGGGAGGCTTTTGACGAAGACGGCCCTGGCTTTCCAATCTTTGTTGGCATCAGGATCCTGGCCGGCCAAACGCTCCCCAATCAAGGCCATGTCCGCTTGAGCCCGTTCGAGAGAGATGCCAGGTTTAAGACGGGCCAGACAGGAAAGTCCCTTGGCTTTACGAGGCATCCTGGCGAAATCGGAGGTCATCGGAGTCCAGGCTTCGACCGGACGCTCTTCCCAATAGAGTTTGTATTCATAGGGCATGATCCCAACGATGGTGGAAGGTTTGCCTTCCAATTTTACCGTCTGTCCTAAAACATCGGTTCGTTGGTTGAAACAGCGATTCCAAAGAGCATGGCTGATGATGACCGGCTGAACCATCCCGGGATTGTATTCTTCCTGCGTGAAAGAGCGGCCCGCCACCGGCAGCACGCCGGTCACCGAGAAATAATCGGGGGAAACGGCAGAAATGGCAATCCTCTCCGGCTCCACGCTATTCGAGGTCAAATTGACCTCTTTGCCGTCAAAAACCGTCATCCCGTCAAAAACCCGGCTCTGCACCTTCCAATCCAAAAAGTTGAGGTAGGAGGTCCGGATCCATTCATCGCTCGAGGCACGGGAACGGACGTGCCGTTCCCCTAGTTGGACGATCCGCTGCTGGTCGCGGAACGGGAGGGCATGGAAAAAGACCGTATTGAGGACGCTGTAAATGGCAGTGTTGGCGCCAATCCCCAAGGCCAAAGTCAGAATAACGATTCCGGTAAAAAAAGGTT
Organism: uncultured Acidobacteriota bacterium; assembly: GCA_963803155.1. GTDB lineage: Bacteria > Acidobacteriota > Terriglobia > Versatilivoradales > Versatilivoraceae > CAWDMN01. The sequence goes on along the minus strand of CAWDMN010000092.1, from coordinate 13,229 downwards.
CTCGCCGAACCAGCCGAAGCGCATAGCGCAGGTCCTGCCAAATAGTGTTCATGAATTTGGTCTCCCTGGAGCATCCAGCTGTCAGCAATCAGCAACCAGCAATTGGCTGTCGGGAATTTGCAGACAGCTGGCGAGATCTGGATCATTCAATTTGCGGCTTTGCATTTGTAGGGGCACTGCCAGAAAGATGAGAGGGAACTGTATTGCCATGATCTCCTACCAAATTCTCTCATCCGTTATCCCACATCCTTCATCCTTCCTTCCTCATCCATCCATCGGAAAGCTGGATGACCCGGTTCCCGTAGGCAGCATTCTTATCGGAGTGGGTGACCTGGATAATGGTCGTCCCCTCCTGGTTGAGCTTTTTGAACAACTCCATGATTTCCTCGCCTTGAGTTGAATGCAGGTTTCCCGTAGGCTCATCGGCCAGGATTAATTTGGGATTGGCCACGATAGCGCGAGCCACCGCTACCAACTGCTGTTGGCCTCCCGAGAGTTGATTGGGATAGAGATCCTTCTTTCCGACAATCTGAAATCGATCCAATGTATCGCAAACAATGCTTTCCCGTTCTTTCTTTTTGATGTTCCGGTAAGAGAGAGGTAAGTCGAGGTTTTCATAAACAGTCAGGTCATCCAGCAGATGGTAACTCTGGAAGACAAATCCAATGTTGGCCTTCTGCAAATCGGATCGTTGTTTCCGGTTCATCTTATGGATGGGCTGGCCGAGGAAATGAAACTCGCCGCTCCAGGAATCGTCATACATGCCCAAGATGTGAAGCAGGGTGGATTTGCCGGCGCCGGAAGGGCCCATGATGGAGATAAATTCCCCTTCCTTCAAATTGAAGGTGATTTGCCGGAGGACATAGGTGCGAACGGCTTTGTTCTCGTAAAATTTTTCAATGTTTTTAAGTTGGATCATGATGTTGTCCTTTGTTAGCGTTCAGCTGTCAGCAATCAGCATTCAGCTTTTGAATCGAAGTTGCAAGCATTTGCTTCACTTCAGTGGAGCTATTGTTCAGAGATCAAGCATCGTATAGCATTCAGCAGTTAGCGATCAGCCTTCAGCTTTTGAACCAGAGAAGCCAGCATTCGTTTTATTTCGATTATTTCCGAATTCAGGCGTTGATATTCAGAGTCTGGGAGATATTCCAGATCATGCGCTAAAAGGAGTTGATATTCTGCTTCACTGGCCGATCCCAGGCCAATTTGTAGAAACCTTCCCAAGTCAGCATCGCTACCACGGCCACATCCCTCAGCAATATTGGATGGAATGGAGGCACAACATCTTCTTATCTGACTGGTCAGTCCATAAATCTCATGGTTAGGAAAATTGCAGGTCACTCGATAAATGTCGAGCGTCAACTGGTGCGATTTTACCCATACTTTAAGGTCACGAAAATTTTTCATGATTGATCCCAGTATTTTCCTGACGATCGTGGATTGTCACCAATATGACGATAATCGATTTATAGTTCCGCCAATGGGTTGATAGGCGTTATTGATGTCAATGGCAACTCTCCATTTTCTACAAATCATCTTTTGTTTTGCACCGATTGCTGAAAGCTGACAGCTGATAGCTGATAACTGATAGCTCCCAGCTGTCAGCTCACTCATACCGCAATGCCACCATCGGATCCACGCGCATGGCGCGGCAGGCGGGGACGAGACAGGCCAAAAGAGCCACCAAGACAAGAGAAATGGCGACCACGCTAAAAGTGAGCGGATCTGTGACGCTGACCTCATATAGCAAACTGGCGAGGAAGCGGGTCAGAGTCAGAGCCAGGATCAATCCGAAGGCCAACCCGATGCCAATCACTTTCATCCCTTGCGCAAGCACCATGCAGAGAACGTTAAAAGTCTGGGCACCCAAAGCCATCCGGATTCCGATGTCTCGGGTATGTTGAGTGACATTGTAGGACATGACTCCGTAAATTCCGATGGCGGCCAACAGCAGTGCCAGCAGGGAAAAGGCTCCCAACAGCGAAAGGATCAAACGTTGCGGGGCCATTGAATTGTCGAGCAACTCCCGCATGGGCCGGATTTTGTAGACTGGCTGGTCGCTGTCCACTTTCCAGACGGCCTGCTTCACTGCATTGCCTAGGCTGCCTGGATCGACATTTGCCACTATGGCAAACCGCATGCGGGGGGTAGGATGCTGTAGGAAAGGGACATAAATGGTTGGTTCCATTGCCTTGTTTAATCCATAGTTTTTGACGCTGCCAACTACTCCAACAATTTCGGTCAAAGGTGAGCCAGAAGAACCTATGTGCAGCCGTTTACCCACTGGATTTTCACCGGGCCAGAAGCGTTTGGCCATCATGCTGTCAACTACCGCTACCGGCGGGCTTTCCCGATGATCGAAATCGGCAAAAGTGCGTCCCTGCAAAAGCGGGATGCTCATGGCTTTAAAATAGGCATTGTTTATTCGTCGGTACGGAGCCTGCAATTGCTGGCCGAAGGATTCGGGAGGACGCCCTTCGATTTCAAATACCCGGCGCTCATCATCTTCATCCAGAGGCAGGCAATCAATCAAACCCACGGATCGGACCCCAGGAACCTTGGCAATTTCCTGCTCCACCTGATGAAAAAAATCTGCCTGCTCTCTAGCCTGCTGGCGCTTGGAATCCGTGGGGATTTCAATCTGCATCGTCAGCAGATGGCCACTTTGAAAGCCAGGGGAGGTGGAAATCAATCGTTGAAAAGTTCTCATCATCAAGCCAGCGCCCATAAGCAACAACAAGGCCAATCCAACTTCGGAAACCACTAGAAGGTTTCGAGTCCGGTGGGTGGCCGCGGCGGCATCGCGGCCGCCCGCTTTGAGTATTTCGTTAAGTGGAGTCCGGGAGGCATGCAACGCGGGGACGATACCAAAGACCAAGCCGGTCAATAGCGAAATGCACAAAGCATATCCCATGACTTCCCAGTTGAGTCCATATGAAGGCAGATCGACTTCCACGGCACCCCCGGGGATTTGAAGCCGTGAGGGGACGAGACGGTGCAGAACTCCAATGCTCCAGTAGGCCACGCTGACCCCCAACATTCCCCCCGTCATGGCGAGAATCAGGCTTTCAGTCAGCAATTGACGGAGCAGGCGGCCGCGGCGGGCCCCCATGGAAAGACGGATGGCAATTTCTTTTTCCCGGGAACTGGCTCGGGACAATTGCAGGTTGGCTACGTTTGCGCAAGCCAGCAGAAGGATGACCGTCACGGATACTAGAAGGGCCAACAGCGCCGGCTGAATGGCTTCCACCATGGTTGCACGTGTGAATTCGATACTGGTGGTCCAGCCAGTTTGTACCGGATCCACCTGGGCTAAGCGCTGTGAAACGTTGTGCATGTCAGCGCGAGCCTGGTCCAGGGTGACACCGGGCCGCAAGCGCCCCATTACTCCAAGATAGTGGTTGTCGCGTCCCCCCCGCTGCAGCCACTCATTGGGCCAGGGGACAAAAAGCTCTCCGGGAACAGGAAAATAAAAATTGCGCGGCAGGACTCCGATGATTATGTAAGAAAGCCCATCCACCGTAAATTGCCGGCCGACAACCTTGAGATTGCCTCCCAGCCGGCTTTTCCAGTAATTGTAGCTGATGACTCCGACATTGTGCTGGCCTCGGCATTCATCCGCATTGAAAGTGCGGCCCAAATGGGCTTTGATCCCCAAAAACTCAAAGAAGTTTACGGAGACTCTCATCCCTGGGACTTGCTCCGGTTCGCCCAGCCCAGTCACTGTTCCGCTCCCCTTTTCAAAAGCGATCAAGTCCTCCAGCGTCTGGGTCTGCTGCTTCCAGTCCAGGTAAGTTAATCCCGAGACTCCTACTCGCTCCAAGTTCATTCCCGGATTGCTTTCCCACACCACCACCATCCGGTCTGCATCCTTATAAGGGAGCGTGTGAAATAGGATTCCGCTGACCACGCTGAAAATGGAAGTGTTTACACCAATGCCCAGCGCCAGAGTCAATAAAGCAATGGCTGTGAAAGCCCGGTTCTTTGCAAGGATACGAATTCCGAAATTAAAGTCATGCCACATTTTTTTCTCTTAATTGGGGAGATCCTTTGTTCAATTGGCTTTAAGACTGGATGGACAAGCGCCAAAAGACAACCGTCAATAGCAGATGCTCACTCGTATCTCAACGCGACCAGCGGATCCACCCGGGCGGCCCGGCGCGCGGGTAGATAGCAAGCCAGGAATGCCGCGGATGACAGACTGATGGCAACACAGAGCATTACTATTGGATCAAAGGGGCTTACCTCGTAAAGCATGCTGCCAATAATCTTGCCCAGCGCCATTGCGGAGGCAAGCCCCGCGGCGATTCCCAGCCCCACGGGAGACATTCCTTGTCTTATCACCATCCCGAGAAGACCGGAAGGAGAGGCACCCAAGGCTAGGCGAATGCCCAATTCATTTGTCCGGCGCGCGACGGCGTAAGTCATGACTCCGTAAATTCCCAGTCCGGCCAGGAACAAGGCCGTGATGGCAAAAGCCGATATTAAGAGCATTTGGAATTGGCGCTGGGAGGTGGATTCCGCCAAAATCTCGCGCATCGTTTGCATTGGGGGGATAGGCACTTCCGCTTCCAATTGATGGACGGTTTGACGAATGGCGCCTGCCACGGAACGGGGATCGCCTTCCGCCCGGACAGCGAGGATGGCTTGCGGTGAGCGCTCCTCCCAATTGGGCCGATATACCATGGCGACAGGAGGCCTATGCGCATCTGTTCGCACATCGCCGGCCAAGCCCACTACTTCAAATTGCTGATCGTTGCCGCGGGAAAAGTGTTTGCCAACGGGATTTTCTCCCGGCCAAAGAGTTTGAGCCAGGCGGTCGGAAATAACAGCCACCTTGCGTTGGCGATCTTGCTCCAGAAAGGATCGGCCCGACCGGAGAGGAATTCCCATCGTGGAAAAAAAGTGGGGGCTGACAAAACGGACATTAGCGGTGGGGCGCTGCCATACCGGACGCGGGTCTCCAGGAACACAGGCCATATCGATCCACGTCTCCCCCTGCAGAGGCAAGGAACTCGTAGTTGCGGCCGAAAGGACGCCCGGAGTCGAACTCAGCCGTGAAACAAGAAGTTCGAAAAAACGAACCCGCTCTTCCACTTCGCTGTATTTGGCCATGGGAAGGGCAAGCCGGGCCGTCAGCACGGTCGGGGCCTTGAAGCCGGGATCCGCTTGCATCAGATGAACGAAGCTCGTGGCCAAAAGTCCGGCGGCAATTAAAAGCAAAGTGCTCAAGCTGGTTTCCGCTCCAATCAGAATCTTGCGGAAACGAGCACCTCCAAGACTTCCCGCCGCAGTGCGGCCGCCGCTCTTCAAGGCAGCTTGCGGATCGGTCCGGGCGGCCCGCCAGGCAGGGGCTATCCCGAAGAGCAGGCCAGTGGCGGCGCTTATCAGAAACGCAAAAGAAAGACACTCTGAAATCCAATCCAACTTCATCCAGCCGGGGAAGATCTTGAGGCGCATGTCGAATCAGAAGACTTAACCCAGCCGCGGCCAACGCCAACCCCAGAATCCCTCCCAGGATGGCCAGCAGCAACGACTCCGTCAGCGCCTTCCGCAACACCCGCAGCGGGCTGGCGCCCAGAGCCCGGCGGATGGCAGATTCATGCTCTCGCTGTTCTGCCCGGGCCAGCATTAAATTGGCCAGATTCACACAGACAATCAGCAGCACCGCTCCCACGGCTCCAAGCAGGATCCAAATAGGCAGGCGGGACTTGCTGACGACAGTATCGAGAAGAGGTATCAGATTGGCCCGCAATTCCAAGGTTTCTCCAGACATCTTGACCAGCTGAGTGGCGATCGAATTTAATTCCGCCAAGGCTTGATTCTGGCTAACCCCTTTCTTCAGACGCCCAATGACGGCATAATTGAACCGGCCCATCAATTCATTCCGGTCTTCCTGCGAAAAAACCATGGGCACAAACACCTCGGGTTGCCGGGTGGCCGCTTGCAGCTTGACTTCCAACAAGGTAGCTGTGGGAAAGCGAAAAGTGGCGGGCATGACTCCAACGACGGTCAGGGCTCGGCTTTCCAGGATAATCCGTTTTCCCACAATAGCCGGATCGGAATTAAATCGCTGGCTCCAGAGGGAATGGCTCAGGATGGCCACTTGGTTTTGATTCTCCTCGTCTTCCCCTTCCGCGAAGGGACGGCCGATTTGGGGAGTCACACCCAGCGTCTCAAACAAATTTGCGGTTACCCGAGCTCCCTCCACCTGAATAGGCTCTCCAGTCCCGGTCAAAGCCATCAAGCCGGGATCCACCAGGGAAAGCTGGTCGAAGGAATGGCACCGCTGGCGCCATTCCAGAAAATGCCGCGCGCAGACCGGCAGCGTGGGATACATCTGGGCCATGCTAGGAATAACTTCACGAACTGAGACCAGACGGCCTGATTCGCGATAGGCAAGCGGCCGCAGCAATACGCCATTCACAATGGAGAAGATGGCGGTATTGGCGCCAATGCCCAATCCTAATGTGAGGATCACGACAATCGAGAATCCCGGATGCTGGCGCATTCCCCGAATCGCATGACGCAGATCGTAGATCAAGCCACTCATGTTCTGCTCCTCAATCAGGAAGAGATGATAAAAATCGCCAGCTTCGCCTTATGACTGCATGGGAAGGTTTTATATGAATCGTTATCTCACGCTTTCGCATGAACACGATTTCTTATTTATGAGCCTGCCAGTAAAACACTCTCGCCCCCCACTCGCTCCTCCACCACCCGGCCGTCGAAGAGATGCACATTGCGGTCAGCATAGAGCGTGTATCGGGGATCGTGGGTCACCATGCAGATCGTGGCGCCTTGGCGGTGCAAGCTGCGCAGCAGATCCATCACCTGTTCGCCATTGGCGGAATCGAGGTTTCCGGTGGGCTCGTCGGCCAGCAGGATTTGAGGGCTCCCCCCAAGGCACGGGCCACGGCGACGCGCTGTTGTTGACCTCCAGAGAGTTGGCTGGGCAAATGTTTGGAGCGGTGCGACATTCCCACCTTTTCCAAGGCCTCATTCACGGCTTGTTTGCGCTCCGCCGACTTCATGCCCCTGTAGGTCAGCGGCAATTCGACGTTTTCATAAACGGTCAAATCGCCAATCAAATTGAAGGCCTGGAAGATGAAACCGATTTCGCGGTTCCTTACACGGGCTCTTTCGGAAGAAGTGAGATTTTCCACCGGGGTCGAATTCAGCAGATAGCGCCCGTCGGTCGGGGTGTCTAATAATCCCAGGATGGAAAGTAGCGTTGATTTGCCGCAACCGGAAGGTCCGGAAATCGAGACAAATTCTCCTTTCTTGATTTCCAAATGAATTCCGGCCAACGCATGCGTTTCGACTTCATCGGTGACAAATACTTTTGTAACTTGTTCGAGGTGAATTAGGGAATGATTCGAGTTTTCCATTTGTTGCTCCTTTTTTTGGCCAACCATTTTATAAGTGGTCAGTGATTAGGGATCAGTGTTCAGCGCTTTTCAGTGAGTCGTCTTTTTAGAGTTTGTAGCATTTTTCTTATTTCAACTATTTGATCGAATGCTTCGGAAGACTCCGAGGAGCCTAGGAAACCCAGTTCAATGGCCAAGAATAGCTGAGTGTCCAGTTCTGCCAAAGAACCTTCCGCAATAGAAAGGAATTGGATGAATTCACCGGTAGTGTTCCGCTCTTGTCCCTCCGCTATATTCGAAGGAACAGAGACTGCGGCTCTCCTCACCTGGGTTATCAAACCGAACTTTTCGCTAGAAGGAAGATGTTCGCTAACTTTGTAGACTAATCGTGCCAGTCGAATTGCCTTCTGCCAAACCAACAAATCTCTGTAATATCGCACTTTTGAGTATTCATTCATTGGCAACACTCGGCTCAGATCACTGACCACTCACCACTGACCACGTGCATTGTTCCCATTTCATCATTGCAGCCGCACCCTATCATGCGCATCATAAGTGGACATGTCGGAGAGGATCACTTGATCTCCAGGTTGGAGGCCATCCAGGATTTCAATGTTATTCACGGAACTGCGGCCCAGCTTGACTTGGACTCGGAAAGCTTCGTTGCTGTTCTTCTGCAATTTGAAGAGGGTGATCGTATTCTTCTCTTGTCCGAAAGCCGGACGGCCCACGAATATGATGTTCCGCAACATTTCGAGTTCGACGGTTCCATCCACGCTCAAATCCGGCCGAGCGCCTTGAGGCAATGCTTCATCAAAGGCTACATCCACCGTCACGGTGCCATTCAGGACGGCAGGATCAATCCGCTTGACGTGTCCTTTGGCGACGCCATTGCGAGTGTCCACTTGGGCGGGCTGTCCGATTTGGATATCCTTGGCTTGAGTTTCAGGGATCTTTAATTCAGCCTTCAGTTTTTGCGGATCGGCAACGCGGGCCATACTGGTGCCGGGTGATATCTGCTGGCCGACTTCCACGGAAATTTGCTGCAACACCCCATCCGTCCCGGCTTTAACGTGTAATGCGTCGAGTTGAGTCCGCTTCAAACGGAGCAATTCTTGGAGCTGTTCGAGTTTGGCCCTTTGGGCTTGAAGTTGGGCTTTTTCCAATTCCGAGGCTATGGCAAGCCTTTTCCGCTCCATCTCCAACCGAACGGCTGAACCTTCCGACCGGGCCCTGGATACCTTGGCATTCAATTCAGCGCCCAGCCCTTCTTTGGCTAGGATATCGTCTTTTTCAAACTCCAGCTGATCCTGGCGATGCTGCGCATCGGCGGATGCGACACTGGCCTGTTGATTAAATTTCTGGCTTTCGATTTCTGCTTTTAGCCGATTATAATCAGCTTCCGCGGCCTTCAATTGCAGACCTACATCGGCGGCGGCCTGCTCAGCTTCCGGATTGCTCAGGATTAAAAGAACCGTGTCGGCTTTTACCGTCACACCGGGTCGGAAAACGATCTGTTCGACGCGGCCCTGGGTGGTAGCAGGGATCCAGCGAATCTCTTCCGGGACCAATGTTCCAAGTCCACGGACCTGGCGCAACAAATCGCCACGCTTCACCTGGTCAATCCATACGGTGGATCGCTCGACACCTGGTGCGGCTGGTTTGAGCCTGGATAAACCCAAAGTAATCGCTGAAATTGCAATCAAGCCGACGGTAATATAGATGATTCTGCGTATTAATTTCTTTTTGCGGGATACTTTTCGTGGCACATCCATAACAACCTCCCCTTGAGTCTGCAATATTCCAAATCACACCTGTTAATTGGCAACTGGTATGCCATATCTAGCTTTTTTTATATATGGATGAAAAATAATAAGATAAGTAAAATCGGAGACGCCTTTTGCGGGGATGCTCGCTATTGGCTTGTTCGTGCATGGGAAAGACTCGTCCCAAAAGCGGACAGTGGGACCATAAGAACAAATAAGTATACAAAAGATAATGAACGATGTTTTACCGAATTATTATCTTACATGTCCAGAGTGTGACAAAAACGGGTATTAAAATTCGACAGAGCAAACCATCTCAATTCATTAGTCGATCTGAACAACGACCGGGAGAGCGAGACACCTGACGAGGCATCCTAATTTAATACTTTTAGGAGAGGCAGTTATTTTTCATGTGTAGCGCCAGTATCCCCCCGGCGTCTCTCCGCCACTGAGACAACATTGCAGTTTAACAGGGCAGTGAAGAGTTTTGATGCCTTGTATGGATGAGGAGGGCTAGGAAGGGAGGCTCGTCAGGCGGCGTCCGCCTTGAAAGGAGGCTCGTCCTCCAGTGAATTTCATCCAGCGTCTGTTTTGCTTTGAATCACTCCTCAGAAAATAGCGTGGATGGAGGCGGGGTGCCCCCACCCCGTCTGAGTTTGCCAAGCCTGCTGAGACGGCCTGAGGGCAGGCCGCCTCCATCATCCCGTTTTCATCGTCTTGTTGTGACAGCCTCGCTGGCAAGAGGAGCTCCCTAGAAAATCAAAATTGGGCAAAGATGGAGCGGGCACGAGTGACCGCCGTCACTGGCGCAAGCTGGCTGAGCAAGCTAGGCTGGCCAAGCGACGCGCGACGGGTGACTTCGTCACACTCGCGCGTCCCACCTTGTTTTCATCTTCTTGTTGAACTGGCCGTTCTGGCGTGGGAGGCTCCTCTGAAAAGAATGCTGCTTGCATTCATCGACTAGATATGATTTCTTTGCTCTTTATTTTTTAAACTTGGGGGAGTCATGCAATCTCAGCGAGTATTTCCTGCCAATAGCCGGTTTCAAACCATTCCTTTCATTTTTGCCATTCTATTCATCTTTTTTATATCGGGCTGTTTATGGGGGGAAGGAGCGAAAAAATCAATTACCCTCGACTCCGTAATCAAGGATGGAGTTATGCTGGGCCGAAACATCGGCGATTTGCAATGGCACCCTCTGGGGAAAATGTTGAGTTATTTGAAACCGGTAGGTTCCGCTCGGAACGCGCCATCCCGGCTTTATGGGTTTGATGTCGAAAATAAATCCGAACGAGTGCTTTGGGATGCTCAAGAGAACCAGGAAAAGATAGTTCTCTCGTCTTATCAATGGCCACCCCAAGGCGGCGGGTTGTTTCTCGTGGGTGGCAACGATTTTTATTTGGTCAATCCAGAGAGCGGAGAGAAGAAAAGACTGACCCAAGATGGGGAAGCAAAAGAATTTCCCACATTTTCTCCGACCGGTGAGTTCATCGCCTATTATAAAAAAGGGAATCTGTTTGCGCTAAATCTCCGTTCCGGAAAGACTCAACAACTCACTTTCGACGGCAGTGAGAATATTCTCAATGGCAGACTGGACTGGGTTTATGAAGAAGAGTTGGCTGACCGCCGTTCCGGACGGTCTTTTGAATGGGCGCCAAATGGAAGAAAAATTGTTTTTCTTCGGCTGGATCAATCACGCGTCCCGGCCTATCCATTGATTGATTTCCTTCCGACTCATTCGGGTGTGACTTTGCAGCGCTATCCCCAATCTGGGGACTCGAACGCCATCCCATCAGTTCACGTTGTCACCGTTGGAGGACGGCGCCCCAAAAAGTACGACTGTCCAGTATTTCTGCCGCCGGGGAAAAAAAGAGAGGACGCTATCGAATATGTGGGGCCGGCTTTTTCCTGGACGCGCGATTCCAAGGGTGTGGCCTTGCTGACGCTGAACCGCCGCCAGGATGAACTTGTCCTCTACCTTTGGAAACCAGAAGAAAAACAGGTAGCCCCGCTGTTGACCGAAAAAGATGAAACCTGGATCAACTCCATCGAGCCTCCTCGCTTTCTTCGGGATGGAAGATTTTTTTGGCTTTCCGAGCGGGATGGGTGGATGCATCTTTATTTGTACGACGCTCAGGGCAGGATGATTCGACAACTTACGCGAGGCGAATGGATGATTGACGGAGATATTGAAGTGGATCGCGAAGAAAAACAGGTTTTTTTCGTCTCCAACTCGGGAAATCTGAGACAACGGCAGATCCAGCGGGTCGCCCTGGATGGAGGGAATGTGGTTCCACTCACTCTTGAGGCGGGGACTCATTCCATGAAGCTCTCGCCGAATGGCCATTATTTTCTGGATCAATTTTCCAGCCTCACCCAGCCGACGGAAAACCGGCTGATCGACGCCAGAGGGACTTTGTTGGGGCAACTGCCCGGCGCCGAAAATCATCTTGACGATTATCTTTTGGCTCAGACGGAATTTGTGGAGGTGAAAGCCTCCGACGGAAAGGAACTCTTCGGCGCTCTCGTCAAGCCGGCCGATTTTGATCCGACAAAAAAGTACCCAGTTGTGGTTTCAGTATATGGTGGGCCCCATGTTCAGGCAGTGACGGACAAATGGGGAACGACAACATTATTTGACCATTTTTTGGCGCAGGAGGGATTCTTGATTTGGTCGCTCGACAATCGGGGATCCTATGGCCGCGGCCATGCTTGGGAGAGTGCAATTTTTAAAAATTTGGGCAAAAGGGAATTGGAAGACCAGTTGGTGGGAGTAGAATATCTGAAGCGTTTGCCATATGTCGACGCCAGCCGGATCGGCATCTGGGGCGGATCCTACGGTGGATACATGACCCTATATGCTTTGACCTATGCCCCTGGAGTCTTCCAATGCGGGATTTCCATGTTTCCCGTCACCGATTGGAGATTTTATGACTCGATATATACAGAACGGTATATGAACATCCCGGCCGATAATGTGGAGGGTTATAAAAACAACTCCCCCTTAAGAAATTCCGACAAGCTGGCCGATGCGCTGCTACTGGTTCACGGCACGGCGGACGATAACGTCCACCTTCAGAATTCCATGCAATTGGTGGACGCGTTGATCAAGGCTCGCAAGCCTTTTGAGCTGCAAATTTATCCAGGCCAAAAACATGGCATTCGCGGTGAAGAGCCGAGACTGCACTTTCAAGACGCAGCGTATGCGTTTTTCAAAAGGCATTTGAAGCCTAATGCACCATGAGTTGGCTTTACGGCCTTTGGAGGCATGTCCAATGATGTTTAAATCCATTGTACATGGGCTTTCCCCAAGGCTTCCTTCAATCCTTTCATACTTTGGCGAGAGGACTCTTCGGCGGCAGCCGGCGCCGCGCCAATGAGTTTCCAGCGAGAAGGCCCCGCTGAATCCATCTCGGCTCATGGCCGAGAACAATCCGACAAAGTCGATTTTGCCTTGGCCCATGGGCCGTTCCTGGAATTGTATTAGAAAGATTTCGCACGATAATGCCAAATGGGAAAGCTTTTTTCATGCTTACGGCGCAACCGCCATATTTGTAGATTAACATTAGCGGTGCCAAGAAAAGTTCAGGAAGAAACCTTCGCCCTTTCTAAAAAGGGGAACGAAACTGCATGGGACACGTGATTCCTGGAATTGCCCTAAAAATAATTCAGAATTTGGGATGACGTTATTACATTACCACGACCGCGAATTTCGAATTCGACACCATCCAGACCGATCCCGTTCCCGATACAGACATCATGACCGGGACTGCCTACTACGAGCGTCATGACGATCATTTTGAAATGGCTGCGCACATCGCAAAGCACAACAATCGGCCCCCGCAGAGAAGCTATATCTTCTCTCACGGCGTGTTCCGCGTCTCTGATACTGGCAAAGAGAGCAACGCCAAGACGTATACCCAGGCCGGTAAATATGAGAGCTATCTCATGCTGGGTTTCGGCGCCAGCGGCGCCGATCTCGAAGAGAAATGGACCATCAAGTACCTTGGCACGGAGACGATCGACGGCGTCAAGACCGACAAGCTCGAGCTGGTGGCCAAGAATACCCACGGTCCGCAAAAACATCCCCAAA
>CAWDMN010000091.1:0-59151 GCA_963803155.1 uncultured Acidobacteriota bacterium | reverse complement strand
ATGCATCGTCAAGCTTCATTCATGGTGAAATCGACCACAATGTCATCCTGAATGCTGATAAACTTGGAGTCCTGCCCTCCGATTTCAAATATTGTGTCGGGTGTTCGGTTCAAAAGTTTCTTGCCGACATAACTGGCGCCGGTTTTATGGGCGGTGATTTCATCGTTGATCGTATCCGCCCCCACCAATTTGCCGATTAATTCCCGGCCCGATCCGGTGGTTCCGACTCCGAGAATGCGGATCTTGTCTTCCAAATTCTCCCGAATCTCTTTCAATCCCTCGTTCACTACTTCGATGGGACGCGATTTGGTGCGCGTGTAGATTTCATAAATGAGTTCGCCATCGGCATCGAGGACGACCAGATTTGTGCTGACCGATCCGATATCAATCCCCAGATATGCGTCCACGGGAAGTTGCCGGCCTTCGAAGCTGTAAGGCTTGGTTCGGCTGCGCAACAACACTACATTTTCCATTGAGAGCGGCTCAGTCCGGGGGAAGGTCCCAACGGCCTCTTTAGTATGCGTATACAGTTCGGATAAGGGCTTGGGGGCATGCTTTTCGGGTGTTTGGTGTTCCAGCAAGGCACAGCCAATGGCGCCCATCCAGGCATAATGAACAGGAACGAGGAGTTGTTCTTCGTTCAAATTGAAAAGATTCCGCATGGCTTGAACAACACCTTGGTTTGCTGCTACTCCGCCAATAAAGGCGACTTGGGGAATAATTTGTTTGCCCCTGCAAATGGAGCCTTTGAAATTGCGCACTACCGCTTCACACAATCCTTTGAGGATGGCGGGAGGCTGGTGTCCTTTTTGCTGGGCATGAATCATGTCGGACTTGGCGAAAACCGAGCAACGGCCGGCGACCGTGGCGGCTTTTCCCGCTTGCATGACAATGTCGCCTACATCTTCGATGGCGTATTGAAGACGGGAGGCTTGCTGGTCGATAAATGAACCGGTTCCAGCCGCACAATCGCCATTTTTCTCGTAGTCCACAATCCCTACCACGCCATCGTGAATATTGAGATTGATGAACTTGGAATTGACACCACCCATCTCGAAGACGGTTTTGACTCCGGGATGCAAAGCGCCCACTCCGCGGGCCACGGCACGGAAATCATTCTCCAAGGCCGCGCCCATTAATTGGCCGATCAGTTTGCTCCCCAGTCCCGTGACGCGGATTCCTTCGGGGACCGGAATGAAGCTGTAAAGCTCCTCCAACATCTCAAAGGTAGTTTGAACGGGTTCTCCCTTAATCCGGCGATATTCGGAAAGGGCGATGAGATAAGGGGATTGCGAGGGCAATTCGATCAGATGGAAACTATTGGTTTGACTGTCGAGCTCACGCAAGTATTCCCGGTCGGATTTTTCTCCCAATACCGCCATCTTGATACTGACGGCACCCACATCTATTCCAAGCACAATCATCGGCAACCTCTTGATTCCCAATTCTTAAGTAGACAAGCTCTCTGTCCGAGCGGTCGCAAAACGCAGCCTGAAATCTTACCATTCTTGGCTGAATAGAAAAAGGAGAAAGCATGGAGGTGCCATTATGCAAGTTAAAAGGACTTCCGTCGATGCGAGTGGTACAGATTGAAGGTCAAATGGATCAGAATTGGGAAGAGGCAACTGCTTAGGGCAATATAATTGCAGTTGTTCAGGGGGGGAACTGACCCTTCGGATCACCCCTGAACAGTTATCGTCAGCTCGAGTCTTGTGTGTTGCCACGCCAGCCACAACACCACGTCACGAGTGTGGTTCCTATGTCAATCCCGAAAAATTCCCACCGCTCCCTCTTGTAGACCCTCCGCCACTTGCAGCACGCCTTCCAACCGGGACAAAGGATTAAGACCGTCATTCCGCAAGTGATGATACCAGCCTTGATGTGCTGAAGAACTCCACTATGTTTTTATAATCAAAAAGAAATAAGGCAATCATCTCAACCAATCAAAAATTCAGTTTTCAGGTTTGGCCCTATTCCAGGCTAGCCTTGCGTGCAGCGTATGAGACGCCGCCCACCCGGCTTATCCGGTAGATGTCTATGGCGAGAACAATTGCCGCTACACCAACCGTGAAAGGGAAAATGCGGTCAAATACTCGATTAATTTGGACAACTAATTCCTGGGCTTGGACGGCGGAAAGCGCAGGCGTCTCAATTCCAACCAGCAATTGGGCCTTGAAGAACCAGCAGAAAATGCCCGCTCCGAGCGCGTCAGTCAGCAGCCGGAAGGTGGCCCGCATTTTGGTCCAGCAGGGACGGAACAGGTTCATGATTGAAAATCCAATGTTAATGAACGAGAGGAGCAGCAGCGCCCAGAAGAAATAAACCCAATTTGAAGTCAAGATGAGGTGTAAGGTAGAAATAACGATTTCGGTCCGCCCCCATAAGAAGTTGATCCACAAAATGCAGAAGAGGATTCCAAATGCCAGGTCCCCCAGCGTATTAGCGCGCGGAATGCGGTTTGGATCGCGAACGGCCGGCAATTTGCGCGGACTCCAATCCTTCATGAGCCAGTCCTTCAAGTGATATCGTTCAATAAGCGCAAAACCCAGAGTGATAAAGAAAAAAGAATTGACCGTGATGGACCAAAGCGTAGAGAGGTTTGTAATTTGGCCCAATCCGGGATGCGCGGCGCGATAGGCGGGATCGAAAATCAGCAGGCAGATCCAAACCAATAGCCAGGGAACCAAATACCCGAGCAGCACCAGTTTCAGGACGAAGCGGTAGATGGGAAACAATACCGGGCCGATGAATGGTTGTGGTGGCAAATAATGTTCAGCTACTAACAACGGATCGCCGAAATGTTTGAGAATTGCTTCGAGTCCCGCCTCATCGAGAGGGTGCCCTGTCTCGGCTTCTTTTTCGTCAATTTGCGAGTGGATCTCTTCCGATAGTTCCGCCAGAATGTCTTGTTTTTGCGCCTTCGGCAACCAAAATCCCACGGCTTGTAAGTAGCGATCAAGAAGTTCCATAGGATGACTCCTTAAAGGATATCGTTCAACGATGAATTGATGTTTTGCCATTCCACCAGCAGTTGCTTGAGGATCTGCTTCCCATCCGGGGATAAGCGGTAGAAGCGTTTCTTGCGCTTCTCCTCCTCCCGCCACTGGCTAACCAGCAATCCCTGGATCTCCAGCCGGCGGAGCAACGGGTACAGAGTGCCTTCATCGATGGTCATATTCTTTTCCCCCAGCGCCTTGCGCAGCGTGTAACCATATTGTTCGGTCCGGAGCGCGGCTAGCACTGCCAGAATCAAGCAGCCGCGGCGCAGTTCCAAACGGAGATTCTCGAAAAGTTCCTGATTCATGATTGCACCTCTACCGTGTGCTACATGCTATACAGAACATAGTATGTGGCACACAGTATTATTTGTCAAGCATTAATTAAAATTTGGTCCAATTATTTTCAAAGGAGGGGGGGGGTCAGGAAAAAGTGTATTCAAATTTTGTAACTACTCAGGTAGACAGAATTCAGGAGTCAGAATACAGAATGGCCTACGAATTGATCACCAAACGCTCCGCCCAATTTTCCCGGTACAGATTTGCCTGGCCATGGATTATGAAAACATCGAGCTGATGTGGAGCAGAGGGATTGGTTGCGATCAGTCTGCTCTCTTGGTTTCCTTACAATTTTAATCAGTGGTATTATTTATTAAGAAGAATAAATCCGATATGGCATCGAAGCGGCGAAGATGGATCGGATAGTTCTTCAAGCGGAGAGTTGTTCGGAACGAGGCGTTGCGCTCTCGGTAGACGGAATGACGAACCGATATTTGATAATTGAAAATGTTCAAAAAATCGTACACTCCAGACAATATTGAAATCGCACCTCACCCAGCTGACGGCTCGTTCACATTCCGCTGATCCAATGCGGAACAGCCTGGAGAGAAATCGGAGAGGCTACAACCTTGGAAACAGCGAGATTCGACCGAGCACTCCACGTGGGGCGCTGAAGGCAATCCCGCCAATATTCACTCTCCTCCGGCAAGATGGATTCGTTCCGATTGGTTTTATTCCATGACCGGCGGAGGTTTCGTCCCACTGACGGTTATTTTGCTATTGTTGTTGGGATGGATTTCGGCGCAGAGTAAATTTTCGGGAAAATCCCTAGTACTCCAATCTCCCGTGAATATATGAACCAGTGTGGCAATGTTTTCATGAAACAATCGACGATAAAAATGGGATTAATTAAGATTCCCATCTTCTGGATGGGTCTGGTATATTTCTTGGCCGCCTCTTTAAATGGAATAGCTCAAGCCCCTGTTTTCACGGTGGGGAATCCAGTTGGTCTTCCTGGCAGTAACATTGATTTGAACATCAATTTTACGGTAGGCTCGATGGGGGCTTATTCTACGGAATTTTTGTTGGTAATCCCCGCCGGATTTACTTTTGTTTCCAAGAGAGCAGGCCCGGCCCTTAACGTCGCCGGGTATATTTTGAATAGCGGAGGAGGATTGAAATCAGTCCTTGAAGATAGTTCGGGAGGCAAACAACCCTTAACATCTGGTGTGGTGGTCATCTATACGATTCAAATATCTTCCAATTCCAGCCTGGGTTCTTTTTTGGAGTTTAATTTGACCGGCCTGGTGGTTTCCAACTCTTCGGGGACACAGGCTGTTCAATGCAATGTTCTCAACGGCTCTGTGACAGTGACCAGCTATGTTTCACTCAATTCCCCCCCGAATTGGACAGAAAGCGGCGGCAGCATCGGGCTCACTTTTCCTGCCCAACGTTCAAGACGATGCATATTTCCGCACTAATTTGGGAATTAATAATCCGAATGCGATTCCCGCAACAGTTAATGCTTTTCTAGCGGATAAGGCAGGAATAGTGCAGGGCTTCATCGATGCCCTAATTCCAGCTGAAGGAATGATACAGATCAATCGAATCGTCCAGAGCTTCGCCGGAGGAACTGGCACTTTGACGGAAGGAAACATTTTCCTGGAGAGCGCTCAACCGATTGCGGCTTGGGCTTCAGAAATTGACAATCTTTCGAATGATCCCGGGATGATGGTCGGCCGGAATGCGGGCTCCAGCCGGATTTGGATTCCTTCTGCCGCCAACACAGGAGCGTGGACATCGTCAATGATACTAGAAAATATAGGATCTTCTGATTCTCCCATTTCCATTCAGGTGTATGCACCTGATGGAAACCTCCTCGCATCCAGTCAGGGAGCTTTAACCGTGCCAGCGATGGGAAATCTTTCCTTCGATAATATTCTTGCTTTTTTGGGCATTTCCAATGGCTTCGGCCCGGTGGAAATAATCTCCTCGAACAATCAGCCTTTATTGGCTACTTGTCGAGTGTTCAGCCAGAATCGGACAGGTGGCTTTTTTGAGAGTGTTCCCTCGGACCGGGCCGGAAACATTCAGATTATTCCTCATCTCGTGGAAAGCAGCAGCGTGCGAACCAATTTGGGGATCAACAACTGGTCGGGCCAAATTGCCAACCTGACGCTCCATTTTATTAATGATGCTGGAACCGAATTGGCGCGTTTTAACTCACAAGTCATGCCCAACGGTTTGAACCAGATCAATTATAATACGCTCCTTCAAATCGTCAAACCGGGATTGGACGGAACGATTGAGTGCTATGTCCGGATAGAATCTGATCGGCCGGTGATCGCCTGGGCATCGCAGATTGAAAACAGCACTAACGATCCCGGGTTCGCAATTGGGAGATCTGGAGGGGGAATCCACTTGCTGGTTCCCTCCGCGGCCAATACCGCCACATGGACTTCCAGTCTAGTGGTGGTCAATCCGAATAATGATATTGCTTCAATCGAGATTACCGCCAGGGATTTTAATGGCAATATTCTAGGGCAATCTTCAGGATTGTCGATCCCCGCCGCGGGTTTTTTTCACATGGAGAATATCCTTGCCTTTCTTGGGGTAACTGACAACTTTGGTCCCATAGAAATTACCGCACTGAAAACGACTCCGCTGCTTGTGACTTCCCGCATACGCAGTTCCAGCCAAACCAGTGGTTTTTTTGATAGCCTGATCCTAGAGTAGAGCCATTTTATAAAGTCGATATTTTAAAGAATCGTCATCATCGATAGATCTCGGGAGCGATGATTCCCATTCGGTAAAAGGTGGGGTGACCACCGTCTGCCAGTTCCGGTCTCTTTTGCGGACTGGTCTGTGTCAGCCTAACGCCCTAGCCAGAGTCCCCGGCATCTAGCGGGGCGAAGGCTTACTCCTGGAGTTTCAATATTTTTTTAATGAACGGAATTGCTCAGGTTCAAAGTAATACTTGAGGCCGTTTTAACAATCCGGGAAGTGGCTTGCCACCTGATTGTGGCAAGAGCAGAACTTTATCGGCGCCTCAAAATATCTTGTGCATTATTCAAGGCCCTGATGGCGGCTGGCAATTGAGGGAAAACCATGGATCGGAAAAGACCGGTTCCATGCATCTCCTCGCCAGCTTTCCGAGGGGTGTGACGCGGTGTGAGCCGCAGCTGCATGACCTTATGCTCAAATGAATTATTTGCTTCGAATTTTGCCGCTTGTGCAATCTGATTGGCCGCCTTCTCAAAAAAAGGATGGAAATTTTGTCCTTTTCTCCTATGCTACTGGCAAGGAGGAGGGGAAGAAATTTCATGGGAGATCGCGAAAAATATTCTGACGACAGGAAGCGGTCTTTTTCCATCCGGGAGATGGGAATTGACGATTTAGCGGTTGTGTTCAAAATGGGTGTGGAAGTTTTTAAGGCCGATCTTTGGCCGACATTGTACCGAAGCTGGGATGAATACGAGGTTACCTCGATGTTCAATACCGATGGGGATTATTGCCTGGTGGCGGAGAATGACGACCCGGAAGATTCCCCACACATCTTGGGATTTGTGCTGGGAACGGTGATTACCAAGCCGGGATCCGCCTGGACTTACGGCTACATCAAATGGTTGTGTACTCATCCTCATTGGCACCGGGAGGGAGTATCCGGCAGATTGGTGGACAAGCTCGTTGGATTGATGGTTGAAAAAGATGGCATCCGCATCATGATGGCGGACACCGATCCGGAAAATGTTGCGGCGGTGAATTTCTTCCGCAAGAAGGGCTTTTCCGATATGGAGGATCATCTTTATCTATTTAACAATCTGGAACGGTGCGAACAATACCAGTCGCTGATTGAGGCGTCCCGGAATGCGGATAAGGACAAAGAAGAGCGGAGTGTGCCGCCTTCCCGGAGGAAAAAACGGAAGAAGCATTCGCGGACATCTTCCTGATCAAGCGGCGCCACGTCAATGCATGATGAGTGGAAGAGCCCTGCTTTCCTGTTGATGTGAAAAGCTAAGCATTGGTGAAAGCTTGGACCGAAGAGGATGAATTTTTCTTCCGGTTCGAAAGATTATTTCTTTCCGCATCCGATTTCACGGGCCCTGAATATCATATCCGCTGCGGAGTCGTTCCCACGACGCTGCGCTACCAGCCATCCCGAACCATCCGTCACTTTTAATTGCACCCGAGGTTGAATGACACAGCCATCGTAATCTACAGATGAGCCACCAGAATTAGAGTTGGAGCATGATCCTTAACATAATTTACGACCCGTTCCAGATTCTCCGGGTCCAGGAACGTGCATCCCTCATCCAGAATGAGCAGTGGAGCGCCTTGTAGCAAGGCTCGAGCGATATAGACCCGGCTGCGTTCGCCATGCGATAGATTCCATCCTCCTTCGCCCACCATTTGCTGCAGACCCGCGGGCATGCGGTCGAGCAAAACTCCTAATCCCAAGTCGCGGCAAATTGTTTCCGCCAATCGCAAGTCTTCATTCCGGGGAGGCCATTGCCGGCCCATCAGGAGATTAAAAGCCAGGGTTTCGGTCAATAAATGATTTTGATGGAATTGGGGAACGGCCAAAATCCGTTGTTGCCAGGCTTCGGAGCCAAGCGTCTGCCGGTCTAAGCCGGAAAAGAGGATCAAACCTGATTGGGGAGGATATAATCCCATCAACAAGGCAATCAAGGTTGATTTTCCGGCGCCTGAAGTTCCTTCCAGCAGGATTTGATCTCCTGACTGGATCTGGAAATCACAGTGCGTTAAGACGGGAAAAGATCGGTGGGGATAACGGAAGGAGAGTTCCCGCGCCACCAGCAAAGGGGATTGGCTGTTTTGGTTAGTGGTTTCAGCCGGCCCTAGCGCAAAAGTCATGGAACCGGTCATAGTCGGCTGCCCGGCGGCTTCGAACAAAATTGCAATTTGTTTCCAGGTGATTCGAGCGTCGACCAAATGCAGCAATCCGCCGCACAACTTGGCCAAAGCGCGATAAGCCAAAAGCAATCCTCCAAGGGCAATCGCCATGGCTGCCGGAGTGGCTGATCCAGCCAAACACTCTCCCGTCAAACTTAAAAGTCCCAGGATTAACCACCCACGTGGAATAAGCGTTGTGAGAAAGCTGGATTGACGATCCATGGCCATGGAAGACTTCAGATACTCTTCAAGCTGCTGATCCTCGCGAAGATGGCGAAATTCAGGCAATTGTTGAGCCAGGCAGGTTCGATATCCAGCCATTTGCTCAATCAGATATTGAGAGAGGTCCAACCGCTTTCGGGTCCAGCGCTGGCGGCTCCCTTGGTATTGCCAGGCCATGAGGACGGCAATGCCAATCCAACCGGCCAGAAGCCAGCTCTCCCAGACACCAACGGAATTGAAGCGCAAAATGGCAA
Organism: uncultured Acidobacteriota bacterium; assembly: GCA_963803155.1. Classification (GTDB taxonomy): domain Bacteria; phylum Acidobacteriota; class Terriglobia; order Versatilivoradales; family Versatilivoraceae; genus CAWDMN01. The sequence goes on along the minus strand of CAWDMN010000091.1, from coordinate 50,486 downwards.
GAGCAGCAGCCAGTTCGAGCAAAGCGACAATCTGGAGTAATCCTCCCGTCAAGCTGTCCAGTTCGATGATTTCGGACTCAATGACTTTTCCCAAGAGTTGGCCTATGCCCAACATTTTCACCTGCCCCGGGTCCAACCGAGTGGCGCCGTAAAGCAGATGTTGTTTCAAGAGCAGGCCCGCTCCCAAGGCCGTCATGCGTTGCGCCCAGTTTGAAAAAAGTTGAAATGGAATTTGAGAAAATAATAGCAAAGCCCAGGCGATGAACCATCCCCGATCGATTCGCCCCTGCAATGCGCTTTGTCCCAGAATCCACCAAGATAATATCCAAAGGGAATAATAGCCAATATAGGCCAGAACAAAAGCAGCGAGCCGATGGGGCAGACGGCTGCGCAGCGCTTTGCGCCAAAAGCCTGAGTTGGGGGCCAGCTGCAATTGCCAGCACCCATCGAAATAGGTTTGATGGTTTTGATCGGTTAAAAGGGCCTGGAGTGCGGCGGGCCGGCGAGAGAGCGGAATCTGAGCGGCTTCCAGCAACGCCTCCATCTCTTCACCGCTGGAGTTCGCGGCCAGACGGCGCAAAGACGCGCAAATTATATCGAGTCCGACTTTATGGGTAGTCAGGTTTGGAGCCAGAATGGTCAGATAGCGAGAAGTAGATTTAAGGATGGCCAGATAATGTAGATTAGTATTTTCGATACACAGAAGGGCGGGAGCAATCCATGAGAGGGTTTCCTTGGCATCCACAAAAGGAATACGCGCTGGCTCCGCCTCAAATCCCAGACAGGCGGATGCCATCTCAATCCATCGATCCTTATTTTGGTTTTGGCCACCGCCACTCGGGGGACGTGGCATTGACCTGTCAGGCGGCCTCTTCGCAATCAATCCGCATCGCCGGGCCAGTTCCGCCAATGCCTCGCCCAGCTGCTCTTCCCGCCAAGCCAGGGATTTTAACTGTTCCATGGATTTTCCTCGGCCTGATGGAATTCAATCCAATGCCCGTCTTGAATCCGCGCATGGCGCCAACATCGGGGAGACCAGAGAGTCTCATGGTGGCGCTTTTCCGACTCCAGCATTTCCCGATAGCGGGAATTCGCGGCTTGGGCGAGCTCCCGAGGAGATCCATCCTCGATGATCTGACCCTTCTCCATCACCAAAATCCGGTCAAACTGTCGAGTCGCGTCCAAATCATGAAGTACGCAGAGAAAAGTCAAATGACTATATGTCTGCCTGAACTGCCTGAGAAGATGCTGTCGATCCTCACGATCCAATCCATGAAAAGGTTCATCGAGCAAAACCAGACGGACTCCGGGACGGAGCCAGGCCCGGGCAAGCCTGACCTGTTGGCCCTCTCCTCCGGAGAGCAATCCTCCGCCTTCCCCAATTGAAGTCTGCAGCCCATCGGGAAGCTTCCGTAGAACTCTATGGAGTCTTATGTTTTCCAGCGCTTCTGAAATTGGAAGGCCCGCGGCGTGATCGGCGGAGACGCCGTAAATCAAGTTGGCTTCCAGGGATTGATTCCAAATCTGAATAGCGGGATCTACCCAGGCCGTCTCCTTGCGGAGCTTTTCGAGATGATCCCCCTCGAGACGGCGCTTATCCGCCAGGACTTGTCCCTGGCACGGGCGGTGCCATCCCAGCAAGGCCCCGAGCAGGCTGCTCTTGCCGGCGCCGGACGGACCGACAATGGCGACATGGGAGCCACTGGAAATCTCCAGCGAAATCTCTTTTAGGATGACCTGTCCCCCGGCCTTGACCGTCACCTTTTCAAACTGGATTGAACAACCAGAACCGGCCAATGATTCCTCAGGAGGATCAATTGGAGAAGGCTGCTTCTTTTCCACCTCCTCTGGAGCGTCCAGCGGCTCCAACAGGCGAAGTGTGATGTTGCGGTTCATGGCATATTGTTCCGCCTGGGAAGTCAGATCGCCAGCTAAAAGCGGCAGATTCAAAATCCAATAGACTAAGAGCAGCAGGTTGCTGGGATCGTAACTCGCAGCCATGGAAGAAAACAGCAAAATCGAGGCTAAGAGGCATCCCAACAAACTTTGCAGTCCTTGAGCCAGCAAGGCGACGCGTCCTCGTTCCGCTCCGGCCCTTGCCCATTCTCTCAACAGATGATCATGTTCCCGCCTCAAAACTCGTTCACTGCCATGGGCGCGAATTGTAACCAATCCAGTCAAAGCGTCCAGGAAGAAGCGGCTAAGCGCCCCGTCATGCACGCGCCAGCGCATGTCACACTCAGTAAGCCAGGGTTGCAGGACGAAAGGCACCATCAAAGCCAGGGAGGTAAGAAGGATGGTCTTGGACGCCAGCGTGGGATCCAGCCAGGCGATGCCAGCCACAGTGAAAACCAGCTCAAAAAAAGTTCTTAGCCATTGCCCACCCAACTGCGGCAGATAGCGCAAGGAATAACTGACGTGCAATCGTTCAGCCATGTCGGAAAGAAGCCGGCTATGAAAATAGCGGTCTCCCAGCCGCGGAATTTTTTCCATAAAGGCCATGCGCAAACGAGCTTCTAAACGCCGTCCCAATCGAAAAACTCCTTGGGCAATCCCCCAATTTAATCCGAACATCATTGTGGCGAAAGCGATCAAGATGCCCAAGGCCAGGAGCCGATGCTCGATCAGAATGAATTTTCGGCTGAATTCAAACAAGCTGCGCAACAATAAAGCTTCGCCAATTACACCACCCGCCGCCATAAGAATGGCCATGCCGATGCCGACAGGTCCCCACCATCCATCGGCCAAAAAAAACTTCGATAATCTCCTCCATAGGGGGACTACAGTTTCCTGAATAATTGAGTCTGTCCCCGCACTCGGAACCGGATCGCCTAAAGAGAGCGTCTGTTTTTGGTTTTTCCGTCGGGGGACGCTCACAAGCAAAACACCTCGGAAAATCAATTCCGATTCCTCTTCAGGATTTTGATCGGGGCTGGATTCGACTGACCAATAGCGAGAAGGGATTATTTTCCGGGTGATGTTTTTTTCTTTTTGGAGCATTTCAGAGATTATCCGCCCAGCCTCCGGCCCTCTCCGAATTGCGCCAGATTGAGCCCAGGATTTGGTCAAGCGGGCAGCGGCATCTAATGCTCCCAAGGAATGCCAACCCGCATCGGAGAGGGCTGTTTGAATCAGCCGTTGTAGCTGAGATTGTGGCACTCCAAGCCAATCCAGGCGTTTTCGCAAAGGATTTATGAAACCATCAGAACCTGCCCAGGCACGCCAGGCAGAGGCCGGCATTGGTTGGGAATGGAGATAGAGTTCATTCAGCATCCGGCGGACGGGCAACCAGCGGCGTCCAGTGCTGGGATCCATGACTTGAATCCAAGAACCGTGACGTCGCCATAGCACCAGAAAATGAGTGAGGTTGTTGAGACGCCGCACCGCGGCAATGGCCGGCAGGAGCTGAACACCTGGCAAAAAGAGATGGTCGGCGGGAAGCATGATTTGTTCGGATTCCAAACCAAATTGCCTGGCCAAATCTTCCAACGTGTCGATGGAGGTCCCATCGATATCGGTTTGGCAAGCCTCCCGCAGTCTTCCATAACTGCTGGCGATGCCAAATCCTTTCAACAGGCAGTGCAGAGTGGCGGGGCCACAATCCATGGCGGAAGTCTGAATCACTTCGGGAGCGAGAAATCGCGGGAATGAATAAACAGGCACGTGGAATCTCCCTAGAAAATAGCGTGGATGGAGGCGGGGTGCCCTCCCCCGTCTGTGTTTGCCAAGCGTGCTCAGACGGCCTGAGGGCAGGCCGCCTCCATCATCCCCTTTTCATCCTCTTGCTGTGCCAGTCACGCTGGCATGAGTGGTCCTAAGAAAATCCCCCTTTCAAAGGGGGAATGAATTTTCATCGCCTTTCGTTGACGGATGCGCCGTCCGCGGCAGCTCCCCTTGAAAATCCTTGCTCTGCAGAGGTTTTGGGCAGCCATCGCAAAATATTCTACGGGCTGTTTCCCTTTGAGTTGGCGTTGAAAGCTGAGGTCACATTGTCCAGCCGTTTTCCCACCATGCGCAGTAGTAAACGAGCAGGAGAGATTTTTTCCACCTCCACCTCCGCGCTTCCGGGCAAACCATGTTGCAGCGGGATGCGGGAGCCAGAGTTGGATTGTACAGACAACTCCACCCGCACCAAGCCATCCCGCACTTCACTGGCCACATTCGAGACCGTGGCTGATATGCTGCCATATTCCGTCCAGGGAAAACTCTGCAGCCGAATGCGGGCCCATTGGCCCGATTGCAGCCGCCCCAAACTCAGTCCCGGATTAAAAAAGGCCACGGCGCGCAATCCGCCGGCCGGCACGAGGGCGGCAATCCTTTCGCCAGCGCGTATGAAAGTGCCCGGGCGCAGTTGCGCGGCTTCTCCCAATTGCCCGCCCACCGGAGCGCGAACGATTTGACGTTCCATTTCATAACGGAGCCGGTCAATAGTGGATTTGGAGGTTTCAATTTCTCCGCGGACTCGCGCCAGATCGCGGTTTAAGCGCTCCTGGGTGACGCGGTGCTGGCTCAGACGGGTCTTTTGATCCCAGCCGATGCGATCCGTGGCCAGCTGAAGTTCTCTCGCCGTGGCTCCCCGTTTTTGGGCTTCAGTCTTGGCGCGAAGATAATCCAATTCGGGCAGCAATCCATTGGCGTGCATCCGTTCCAACCGTCTAGCTTCCTCGTCGGAAAATCGGGATGCGGCTTGAGCCTCTTCGAACTTAGCCTTGGCTTCCTGAACCATCAAGGGAGCGCGCTCCTGCTCATCCTTTTCCACTTCCGCTTCCGCCTTGACTTCGTTGCCCAGTTGAGCGAGTTGGGCATCCAGCATGGCCAGCCGCGCTTGTTCTTCCCGAAGCTGCAAGCGTTGACTTTCACTATCCAATTCAACCAGAATGTCTCCTGCTTTTACTTTTTGTCCTATATTCATATAAGTCACGAGAACTCGTCCATTGACGGGACTTTCAACGGGATAAATGGAACGGTCAACTTCCAAACGGGCCGTCTCACTCACCAGCCAGACAGAAACCCGTGCTAGAAAAAACCAACCGCACCAGAGGCCAAAGAGACCCAATAAGAGCATCATCACCACAAGCCAATGGCGAAATCCGTCCATTTGAATTAAACGCAGGGAACGGTAAAAACTATTGGAGTTTGTTGGATGCATTGAAAATCCCCCCATAAAGTGGCGGCGGACAACCTGGAGAGCCAGCCGGCTCGGCGGCGAAATTGACAAATCGGCCATTCATTGTCTCAACGCGTCTTCGGTACACTCGGCGGAGAATAAAGCCATCCGCGCCTCCCACCTTTGTGCCCTAATCGCGCCGGATTAAACCGAAAAATGGTTGAGTTTGCATTCCGCAATTATTCGGCCCTTTAACTAGAGCAACGAACCTGTTTCAGCACATGCAGAATCCGGGATTATACATCGAATCGGCCTGCGTAGTGATGCTCTTCTAGCAATTTAAATTACACCCAATCATTTTGATGTGGCAGCCTTCGATGCGTCGTGTGGTGCGGCTGCGGGGTAAGGAAAGAGAAGGAGACCTCCGTGGGACCAAAAGCGGGCGAATTCGACAAGCGTTCGTTCCCGTGGCAGGTTGTCCCACAGGAGATTTCGTCAAGTTTTCGCTCATGCATTGCTCTTGATGCCCGTGTTTTATTCCCGCTTCAAGCCCAAAAAAAAGGCCTTTCAAAAAAAAATGCACTGGACGAAATATTTTTTCTAACAAAATGCCTTTCTGAATCCTTCTTATATATAGAGGCAGGAAAAGTAGCCAATCCCAATAAAAGGAGAGCTGGAAATTTTCATCTCATTTACGGGTTGACATACGTCCGGCAAGAAGGGGATAGAAAAATCCAGCGATGAAGAATCATGAAGAAAATTGAGACGATGACTCAAAAAGAAATTTCCATGAAAGAGACTGAAAAAGTCAGCTTGGGTTTGAAAGTGCGAACTCATTTGAAGGCAGGGCAGGATCCTGAGCCTATATATCCCGGGAAATAGTTCCCAACAATGAAGGGTTCCTTGGCTTATTGTTAATTTTTCATCTATCCCATGACGAGATTATTAAGACTCAGTGGCAGAGCTTAATTCAATCTCGTCATGGGGTGGCGGTTCTTCTGTCTTTCGTCTCGAAAGAAAGATGGAAGTGTGTCCCGGTTCTTCCCCCCACCTATCAGAAATGGCACCTCATCCTATCTTGATAAGGCTAGCAAAGCGAACAACTGGCCTTCCCTGATTAAGTTTTATCCTTTTCTATTGCAATAACCTAGCTATTTATCCTACATTCTTATCTGACGAATGCTCTCGTCGGGTCTCTTTGCCGAAAAAGCAATGTGATCCCTTTCCCCCCATGCCCGACATTGTTATTTTTTTCTTTGTGGGATTAGATTTGATAGTCTTCTCTATGGGGACAACTCTTTCTCCTGGTATGAGGCATTGAAGTGAAATTGTATTCCACTTCCTTCATTCCTGTGGTTTTGCTGGGGGCCCTTTGTACATGGCCTTTGCTGGATCGCTCTATTTCCGCCAGGGGAGGACATGCGGGATTAACCCCCGCTCATTCGAAACTTGGATCGGGATTTGCGTCAGTTCCCCCATTCATCCAGCCCGCAACCAAGAACGATGTTGGCATCCAGAAGAAAAAGCTACCTCTTCAACCCGACGATAACGTTCGGCTTGCTCAAAATGATTTTGATCTTAAGCCATCCGGACTACCCCCCCCATCTGCGGTTACTGGAAGAGCTGGTTATCCTGCCAAGCTATCTTTCCCAATTCCCTTATCGCCCCGTGGCAGCTCAAAAGAATGGTTGCCGCCGAGGGATGAAGATCAACAGGCTTTTCTGTCTCTGCTTTTATCTGCCAACAATGATGCCGACCAGACAAAGCTTTTGGTTGAACACAACAAATTGCTGACTCCTCAATTGGAAAAGGCAATCCTACTTGAAGGTGAACAACAGTTCAAATCCAGCCAGTATCCAAAAGCAGAGGCCACGTTCCAACTTGCACACCAAATTGCCGAACGACTTGATGACAAGTCAGGCATGGTTGATGCTTTGCGTCAACTGGCGGATTGCTATTTTTGGCAGGGAAAGACTGAACAGGCTGCCAACATATATCAAGTCGCCCTGGAGATTGCCCAGCCATTAAAGTTGCAAAAAGAAATGGCCTATCTTTACAAAGGCCTTGGATCAACGTGTCATGCGTTAGGAAAATATAGTGAAGCTTTAAATCATTATCAGAACAGCATGACCATAGGAAAGAATTTAGGTGACATTGCTTCCATTTCTAGTGGAGAGACAGGCACGGGAATAGCATATCTGTCTATGGGGGATATTGATAACGCTTTGGCATGTTTTAATCGCAGCTACAATCTCGAGAAAGAGGGTGGAAATAAGGAAGGAATTGTACGTGCTCTTGTGAATATTGGGAACGTGTCTAGTGCCCAAGGGAACTATGCTCACGCCTTGGAATGTTATCAGCAGGGCATGCCTTTGATGGAGAAGTTGGACAAAGTTGCCTGGATAGTTCGGGTATTAAATAACATTGGACTCATTTACCAGTTGCAGGGAAATTTAGATCTGGCGATGCAATATTATCAGCGTTCGTTGACCCTGAACCAAAACCGTCTGCACAACAATGATGGAATCGCGCTGAGTTTGATCAATATCGGAGTCATTCATTTTTCCAACGGCAAATTGGATCAAGCCGAAAAATTTGTGCGAAAAGCTTTGGCATTATCCGAGATTCAAAATAATTCCCAGCGCCAAGCTGTTGCTTTACACCAAATCGGCGAAATCCAACGTGTGCGCGGCCAATATTCCTCAGCTCTGGAATATTTTCAAAAGAGCCTGGATCTGGCCAGCAGCATGGATTACAAGCCGCTAAGTCTGCGGCTGCTATCCAGTATGGCGCGAGCATACTCTTCCATGGGAAATCACACTCGGGCTCTTGAGACGGCAGGGAAGGCTATTCAGCTGGGGAAGGAAATGGGCGCTCTCGAGAAGTTGTGGGGAGCCTATTTGACCGCCGGCCAAAGCCATCTTGCTTTGCGGCAAACGGCGGAGGCCCGGCAGGCTTTGGCGGAGTCAATTCAGGTCATTGAACAATTGCGCACTCATATTGCGGGAGACGAAGAGGCTCGGCAACGCTATTTTGAAAACAAGACGCTTCCTTATCTTGCGTTGCTCGATCTCGAAATTCAGCAAAATAGACATTGGGAAGCCCTGAATATTGCGGAACGAAGCAAGGGGCGGGTGTTGGTGGACGTGTTGCGAGGCGGACACATCACTATCGGCAAGGCGCTGAACAAAGAAGAAAAAGAACGGGAACAAAAAATCGACGAAGAAATAGGGACCCTGCAACGGCAGCTCCAATATGCGGAGATGCAGCCTCAGCATTCCGGGAATCGATCCTTCGAACTCTATGCCCGGCTGCGGACGGCGCGGCTGAAGAAGGAAGATTTTTTGACGCGATTATATGCGCTTCATCCCGAATTGCAATCGCAGCGGGGCCATGTCCCCACCTTGACCGCTTCCGATGTGGAAACGCTGTTGCCAGACAATCGGACTGCTCTGTTGGAATATGCCGTTCTGGAAGGGAAGAGTTGTCTATTTGTAGCTACGCGCGATAGGGAAGTTACTTCCCCCGAGGAAGCCATTAACCTTCAAGTCTACGAGTTGCCGATTTCTTCTAAGGCGCTCTCACGACGCGTTCTGCAGTTTCAGAAAAAATTGGCCGGCTGCGAATCCGATTATCAACCTTTGGCGAAGGAATTGTATCGACTATTGCTGAAGCCGGCCGAGCGCCAACTACAAGGATTGTCAACACTTTGTCTGATTCCCGATGGGATCTTGTGGAAGCTTCCCTTCCAGGCACTGCAGACAAAGGGCAATTCATTTCTTCTCAATCAATATGACATCTTCACCGCGCCTTCGCTCACCGCGCTCGAAGCCATGATGCAAACATCGCGGCCTCAATACAATCAGCCGACCTTGCTGGCATATGGAAATCCCGTCGGCAGGCCGGCAGGTTTCCCCTTTTCTCCGGCGCCGCCAACTCGCGGTATGTTGGCTAACCTGGTTGACGCGGAAGATGAAGTGACTACTCTTAGAAAACTATATGGCCGCGACCGCAGTCTGATTCACATTCGCGCCGGAGCATCCGAAAAAAGCGCTCATGCCGAAATGGGAAACTATCGGATCCTACATTTTGCCACGCATGGAATTCTCGATGACCACGATCCGATGTTTTCTTACCTCTCTTTGACACCCCAAAGCCACTCGCGCAGCGAGGATGGACGGCTGGAAGCCAATGAAATTTTGGGTATGGATTTACAGGCTGATCTCGCCATTTTGAGCGCATGCCAGAGCGCCAGCGGGCGAGTCGGGGCCGGCGAGGGGCTGATCGGAATGAGTTGGGCCTTCTTTGTGGCGGGTTGTCCAACCACGGTGGTCAGCCAATGGAATGTCGATTCAGCCAGCAGCCGCCAGTTGATGGTGGAGTTTCACCGCAATCTGTTAAAGCAATCCACGGCAGGGCTGCCACCACAGACAACCGCCCGCGCCTTGCGGCAAGCCGCCCTGCGGTTACAACAGAGCTCCCTTTTTCGGCATCCCTTCTATTGGGCTCCCTTTGTGGTCGTGGGGAAAAATTCCGCGCTCTTCTAAACCGGCACGACGCATCTTGCCCGGTTGTTGAGTCACCTACTTCAGATTCACCGGGAAATCGCTCCACTGCCACCCCGCCTGGCGGATGCCCAATTGACCCGCGCCGGCCTGCAAGCTGGTGGTGTCCAACTGAACCTCCAGAATCGTGGCTTGTTTCACCAACCGGGCATTTCCTCTGGCATTGACCTGGGAATGAGATTTGCGAATCCGCACTTCATACACTCCAGGATCGTTTCCCGGGGGCAGAATTAGCGACAGAGAAATATTCTTTCTGGGCAATTGAAATCGGGCTCCTGTTCCAGAATTCGCTTTTTCGTTTCCACTTCTCAGCACAACCTGCGATTTCAAGTCGAGCGTGACTGTTTCCACGGAGAGAGGCGCTGATTCCGGCTTTTGAGCCATGAGGGATTCTGAGCCCGTCCCTTTCCGCATTGCGGAACCAGGCGAATCGGCTGGATTTCGTGGATGCTGAATCCACACCCAGAGACTGAGTCCCATCACTAAAAAAATGAGCGCGGCAATGCGGAAGAACCAATAGGCCTGGGTCTTTTGGGGAGAGCGGTATTCCTGGCAAAATTGGCTGAAGGCAGCCGAGCAGGGGGAACACTTTGTGACGTGAAACATCACATCCTTGGTCTGATGGTCGAACTGGTGATGGGCAATTGCCCGCAAAACTCCGGGATTGGGACATCCCTGACGTTCGGGATTGGGGAAGCTGGTCTGGGAAACCTCATTCGCCAACTTCAAGAAGATTCGGTCCTCTTCAAAAGACTTGTCAAAAAGATAATGTACTTTGCTCATAATTGTATTTTCCGGGGAAATTATTCCATGCCCGGCCTCCTCCATTTTTTCCATCTTGATTTTTTGAGATTTTCGAGTCCTTTGATTTTCCGACGCCAGTAAAATACTTGCGCGCGCACAGTTCCGGAGGAGAGCTCCAGTATCCGCCCGATCTCTTCGGCGCTGTACCCCTCATAAAGCATTTTGAAAATGACGGCTGCTTCTGGTGGAACACTTTCAAGCAAGTCCTCCATCTGCAGAAGGCAAAAGAGCTCCTGATTTGAATCGACGATGTTTTTTTCTTGCCATTTCTCAAGTTCATCCAAGGGAACATAACGGTTTTGCCGTCGCACGTAAGCCTGTAGTAATTGATTAAATGCGGCCATCACTACGCCGTCCAAGCTTGTAGTGATGGCGTTCTTTCCGCGTCTTCGAATAAAGTCAGACACCAGATAAATGGCTTTTTCCATGAGATCGTGGGCGGCACTCAAATCCCCGATTTGTTGCTCCATGTAAGAGGCAGCGTTGGAGTAAACCTTTTGGGCAGCCTCAATGACGGCCGGATTGGCCTTTCTCCCTTTTTTATCCTTGAGCTTGCTGCTCATCCAAAAAAGATGCCGGGAAGTGGGCCGTTCTGGAGCAATTTCCATGTCTTCTTGTAATCCAAAATTACTCACTGGCGCTGTGCCTGTATTTTTGAGTTGGAATAATAAAGCGGCAAATTCCTTCGAATCACCGCAAGAGTCCATCTCTTGCGCCTCATGATGAATCCGCTTTTCAGCTTATAGTCTCGCTTGAGATTCACAAGAGTTGCAAATGAAATATTTTCATTTTGAAAAATAAATTTTCTAACATTTTGTCTTTCTAAATCCTTCTATATATAGGGAGCATGTTTCTTTTTCGGCTCTAATATCGCGGGACAAAAGAATGAGAAGGGGGCGCAAATTTCATGCAAGAGACAATGCAAAAGCGAGTAAGCGGAGGCACGAATCGCCAGCAAGTGATGCGGAGATGAATGCTCGCTTGCCCCCACCGCTTTTGGTGGGGTGGTGAAAAGTGGCGGCTTTTTATTTTGAAAAATCCCGCCGTGCGGTGGCCAACGGCGGAAGCGAGGTCAAATGGTGAGAGTATTGGCAATTGATAGTTCTGACTGGCTGCGACGAATGATGACTTTGACTCTAAAAGATGCCGGCTATGAAGTCTTGGAAGCCTCGAATGGCAGAGAAGCGCTTCGGTTGGCTCGGACTCATAATATTGATTTGGTAATCACGGATATCATTATGCCGGAAATGGATGGCATTGAAGTCCTCCAGGCATTCAAAAAAATCAATCCCGACTTTTTGGCGATTGCCATTTCCGGAGGAGGGCAAATAGCCGCCGATATTTATCTCAATTTAGCCAAAAAGATAGGCGCTCAACGGGTTTTGGAAAAGCCGATTTTGCCGGAAGCCCTGCTCCAAGCCGTTGCCGAGCTTTGTCCGTTGCAATAATCCCAGTATGGTCGATCAAGATTTAGAGGCGCTTCCGCATCTTCAATTGTGCCCATCGTATAAAGCGGGAGTCGGACTCTATCCGGCGATCTGGCACTGCCGTGGCTTTGACAGTGACCACACGCGAGCCTCCCACCTTTCGAAAATGTTTCCTCTCCTCAAGTATCAAAGACTCCGCCTTTTTTCTCTCACTCTCAATTGCACCGATTGAGATCCCGCTGGATGACAAGTGGGACTCCAACCTGATACGATTGGCCATGAATGAAAGGCAAGGTTTGCCAAGCCTTGGCCCTTGTCGGATTAGAATCGCCTGGAGGCAATATGTTCAAGTCCTTTAATCGAGTCAGCTATCAAGTCCCAGATCTCGCGAGAGCTAAGGATTGGTACCGGGCGCTCCTAAAACAGGAACCGATCTTTGATGCTCCATTTCTCGTTTCTTTTGCGATTGGCGATTCGGCTTTGTCATTGACCCCGTCGGCAGGGTCCGCCGAATGCTCCGCGGAACAAGTCGTTGCCTTTTGGAACGTAGACGATGCCGATGAAGCCTTCAGATTGTTGTTGGAAACCGGCGCCAGCCCGTATTCTGAACCCAGGACCGTCTTCAATACACGGGTGGCCAAAGTCCGCGATTCCTTTGGCAACCTGATAGGAATCATGAGTAAAGTCATCACCGATGCCAGAAAATCGCTGGAGAGCCAGCCCTCCGATTCTGCTTTGACAGTCGCCTTTTGCCGTGCCTTGGCGGCCTCCGAGACCCGGCCGGAAATCAAGGGTCCCGATTATTTGGCTGAATTGTTTCTGGGGCAGGATGGGCGGCAACCGCTCAAAGATTCCGCCACGCGGGAATGGCTGCTGAAGAATGCCATGAAAGGGGGCGCGTACGAATATTTCATCGCCCGGACCGCATACCTGGATGGAGCCGTAAAAGAGGCCTTATGGGAAAATATTCCCCAGATTGTTTTTCTGGGGGCTGGGTATGATTCCCGGGCTTGCCGGTTTCGGGAACAAATCCAAGGCACCTCCATCTTTGAATTGGATGTTGCCTCCACGCAGCAACGAAAAAGAAAAATACTGGAGGAGGCCCATGTGGCCTTGCCGGAACGATTTTCTTTTGTCCCCATCAATTTTGCTAAAGAAACTCCGGAAGAAACGCTTATCCGCGCTGGTTTCAAAAGGGGGGAGAGAACACTTTATATTTGGGAAGGAGTAACTTACTACCTCCCGGCACAGGCCGTGGATAATACACTCGACTTCGTGCGTCGCAATTCAGCCGTGGGAAGCGCTATTTGTTTCGACTATCTTTTGGAGGCTCCTGATATCGACAGCCGCTATGGAGTCAAACTCGCCAAGGAGGGGATGCGAGTCAATTATCCTGCCGAACCCATCCAATTTGGGATTGAAGAAGGGACGATTGAGTCCTTTCTGAGTTCTCGGGGTTTCCAGCTTTTCGAGCATCTCACGGCGGAAGAGATGGAACGGAGATATCTGACTTTTGCCGATGGATCTCTGGCGGGAAAAGTCCTGAGGCTCTTTTGCCTGGCTCAGGCAGTCGTAAGCGGTTGAACGCCGGCCGATGAGCTTCTTCTTGAGAAAATGAAGACGGCCTGCCCTCAGGCCGTCTGAGCTCGCTTGGCAAACCCGAACGGGGCACCCCGCCTCCATCCACGCTATTATTTGAGGAGTGCCGCCGAAAAATTTTAATAGAGATATCTTTCATGATGGGGAAGACTTTTCACAATTACCGTCGCTGGGTTCTCACGAGCCTCTTGATTCTCATCGGAGGGGCAATTAACCAAGAGAAATTTGCTTTGGACGAACCTGCTGTCCTGCCGCCAATGCGCATGGTGGCGGTGACATTTGACGATTTGCCCGCGGCCTCGACGCGAAATGATCTTCAAACGTATCGGACCATCGTGGTTCAGCTGATCGCCAAAATCAGCCACAATAAGGTTCCTGCCATTGGATTCGTCAATGAAGCCAAGCTGGTCGAAAACGGTTCACCCTCGAAAGGGCGCATTGCGTTGCTCCGAAGGTGGGTGGATGCGGACCTGGAATTGGGCAACCACACCTACTCTCATCCGGACCTGAACTCGACGGCACTGGCTCATTTCCAGGATGAGGTCATTCGCGGCGAAACCGTCACTGCCCGCCTGATGGCCGCCAAGGGCAAGAAGCTGCGCTATTTTCGACATCCTTACCTGCATACGGGAATGACACTGGAAATCCAACGGCAATTCGAGGCGTTTCTGGCGCAGCGCGGATATCGCATTGCACCGGTTACCATCGATAATTCAGACTGGATTTTTGCGCGGGCCTATGAAAATGCCGCCAACCGGGAGGATAAAGCCATGATGCGAAGAGTTGCCGGCGCCTTTATCCCCTATATGGACGAAAAGTTCGCCTATTTCGAACGGCAATCGAAGGCACTGCTTGGCTATGAAATTAGACAAATCCTGCTGTTGCATGCCAACAGGCTGAATTCCGACACCTTGGATGAGTTGGTCCAGATGATGAAGCGGCGCGGTTATACCTTCACAACGTTGGACGAGGTTCTAAGGGACGAGGCGTATGCTTCACGAGACACCTACACGGGGCGAGGCGGCATTTCTTGGATTGACCGCTGGGCGATTTCCCAGGGGGAAAAAGGGGACTTCTTTCGTGGAGAACCGCTCACGCCGGCCTTCGTGCAGGAGGAAGCAGGCGTTCGAGAATAATTGGACACCATCCCCGCGTTGAATCCTGCCTGGACGGCGCTGCACTTCAGAGGTTCACGCTTCCCCATTTTCATTGAGGTGATGACATCCTTTGGGCAGTTATGTACATTTGCATGGTCGGGAATGCTTTGATTGTCCTCATCCCACATTCAAAACCCATTCTCGGATAGGGGGCCTTATTCTGTGGAGAAAGCAATGGTGCTGACCGTATTTCTCTTGTTGGGTCACTCCGAGTTCAGGGCGCGAAAAATCATAAGCGTCGCTGACCCAAGCCGGATCCGGCCAAGCCGTTCCATTGCGATATTCGCATTGAAGAAAATTCCTTCCATCCATTTGACTTTCCCGTTCTTTATGCGATCTCCGTTGAGGGCTTGACCTTCAAGGACAATACACTCACCCGAAGCTCGCGTTTCGAGCCTTGGCATAAACGCCGATGGATGTTGACATTTGAAGCCTGCCGGAACATTCAGGTGTCGGGCAATGTTCTTGAAGGTTCGGTGTTAGGCAAAAACCTCCGGCTTCTGAACATTCCTGTTGCGGAGCTGATGGTGGATAAAAGACAGGGCTTATGCATCGAAGACTATTGATCATCATACAAAATTGTGGCCTTTCGTTTGCTGATTTGCAGACTCGGCGGGTGACGTCAATCACGCATGCGTTCCTCCAGAGCTGCGAACCTTGTCGAAGGGTCGGGGCATCCCGAATTCTGCCCATGGTTCTTCTTTCGATTGGCGGATGGCGGTCCCCCGACGCCTTTTGGCCAATGGGCGCGATGTTTTTGAATCTGAATCATTGACGAAGACAGGACGGAAGCACGCTTATAATCTCAAAACTAGAAGCGGATGCTGGTCCTCCGGCAAGAAAGGAAATATCCAATGAAACCAGCCATTTCAGGGACACGGCGCGATTTTCTAAAAAAATCGTTAGCGGGTGGACTGATGATCCTGGGAGCAGAGAGGCTCAAATCTTCGTCTCCGGCAGCAATGGCGCAAAGTGCCCATGCATGGAAAGGCAGAGTGGCGCTGACTGCAGGGGACGATCATGCCAACCTCATATTCCGGGCGCTCGACTATTCTCGGCGTGAGATTCAACAGGCCATCGGCAACCGGGCCATTCTCATCAAGCCCAACAATGTGGGAGTCGATATCCCGCTTTGCGCCACGCCCGTGGAATGTCTGGAGGGGATCCTGGAATTCCTTAAATCGATCGGGAAAAACGAGGCCGTGGTTGCAGAATCTCCCGGGACCGGCAATGCGAGAGAGGCGTTTGACAACTATGGGTATTACAGCTTGACGCGAAGATACTCCGTCAAGTTCATCAATTTGGATGAACAGCCATATGAGATCATGTATTTCGTCAGTGATGAAGACTTCCATCCTCATCCCGCGCGGATATCCCGAATGTTGCGCGACCCCGGCTTTTTCATCATTTCAGCAACCCGGATGAAAACTCACGATCGAGTGGTGGCGACTCTTTCCCTGAAAAACCTTGTCTTTGCCGCACCCCTGAAGGACCCGGACTTCACCTTTGGAAATAAGAAGAGCTTGGGCTCCGACAAGCCGATTTGCCATGGCGGCGGGCCCAAAGGAACCAACTATAACATCTTCACCATGGCCCAGTGGCTCCGGCCGAACCTGGCGGTGCTGGATGGATATAAAGGGATGGAAGGGAACGGCCCCTTCGCGGGGACTCCGGTGGAACATCGCGTGGCTCTGGCTGGTTTGGATTGGCTGGCCGTGGACCGGGTGGGTGTGGAATTGATGGGCATTGATTTCTCCAATGTCGGGTATCTGAACTATTGCGCCCAGGCGAATATGGGCGAGGCTAACTTGAAAAAAATCCAGATTATCGGTGAGCCTATGGCCCGGCACATCCGTTCCTACAAAATGAATGACAACTTCCCCGGACAGCTCGTATGGAAAAAAGCAGTTTGAAAAATGACCCCACAGAAAATCCCTGCCGAGCGGCTATCGAAGGCATAGGCAATGTTCCCCTCCGGGACAGGAGGGGTGTCCGCCCGTCAGCTAACGGACGGACGGGGTGGTGGATCCCAGCAGAGGCTGGTTCCGCTTCTGCACCTTCCCTTCCACCATTTTCATCCTCTTGTTATGCCAGCCGCGCTGGTATGAGTGGCGTCTCTGTCGGGCTCTTAAGAGTATTGGGAAATCCGACGTTCCTCCGCTCCGAGAGTAAATACCAACAATGCAGTGCCTTTTCTTGCCCAGCTACTCCTCCAACTCTGGAGTTTTAAAACGAGAGTCGCATGCCTTCGAATTTTGTTGTCACAATTTGACGGTGTGCCATAATTTCTTATCACAATTTTGATTGGAGTGTTGAGATGAAACGTTTGCTCTCGGTGTTGGGTATTGCAGGATTGTTGATGGGAATTGGCGTTGCCCAGGATTATCCCATTCAACCCGTCCCTTTCACCGCGGTGAAAGTGAACGACAACTTTTGGGCTCCGCGGATCAAAAAGAATCATGACGTGACCATCCCTATTGCTTTGGAACAATGCTACAAAACTGGACGAGTGGATAATTTTCTGGTTGCCGCCCGCCTGAAGCCTGGGAAATTTGCCACTGAGTACCCATTTGACGATTCCGACATTTATAAAATCATCGAAGGCGCCAGTTTTTCACTTCAGACTTATCCCGACCCACAATTGGAATCCAAGATCGATACTCTGATTGAATACATCGGCAAGGCGCAGGAACCTGATGGTTATTTGTATACAGCCCGAACGATCGATCCGGAGCATCTCCATCCCTGGATTGGAAAGAACCGTTGGGAAAAGGACCCCGAACTCAGCCATGAGCTTTATAACCTCGGGCATCTGTATGAAGCCGCCGTGGCGCATTACCTGGCCACGGGCAAAAAAAGCTTGCTCAACATAGCGACCAAAAGTGCCGACCTGCTGCTGAAGGATTTTGGCCCGGGAAAACTCGCTTACTATCCCGGACACCAGGTGGTGGAAATGGGCCTCGTGAAATTATACCGGGTGACTGGGAAGAAGGAGTATCTTGACCTGGCCAAATATTTTCTCGATATTCGCCACGACGGCAAGGAATACAACCAGGCCCACAAGCCGGTGGTGGAGCAGACGCAAGCCGTGGGACATGCCGTCCGGGCCACTTACATGTATTCCGGAATGGCTGATGTGGCGGCCCTGACGGGGGATCAAGCCTATGTCCGGGCGCTCGATCGCATTTGGGATGACCTGCTTAAAAGCAAGATTTATCTTACCGGGGGAATCGGCGCCACGGCCGGGAATGAAGGATTTTCCAATCCTTATGAACTGCCCAATTTGACGGCCTATAACGAAACCTGCGCTTCCATCGGGGATATTTTCTGGAACCAGCGGCAATTCCTGTTGCATGGCGATTCGAAGTATTTTGATCTGCTGGAGCAGACTCTATATAACGGCATGATTTCCGGAGTCTCTCTGAGTGGCGACCACTTTTTCTATCCCAATCCTCTCGAGTCGGCGGGAAAATACGAGCGGAGCGCCTGGTTTGGTTGTGCCTGCTGCCCGAGCAACGTATGCCGGTTCATCCCTTCCATCCCCGGATACATCTATGCAGTTTCCAAGAAACGGCTCTACGTGAACCTCTTCATTCAAAGCAAATCCAACTTGCGCATCGATGGCAACTCGCTCGAGTTGGTCCAAAGCACGGATTATCCCTGGTCGGGTGAAATAAAATTCAGCTTGAATCCTGATCGTCCGGCGGAATTTGAAATGGCTCTCCGGATCCCGGGATGGGCAATGAATCATCCGGTGCCCACGGATCTGTATTCTTTCGCGAAGGGCGATGCGGGAAAGGTTCAGATAAAAATCAACGGCAAAACCGCCAAGTACCAAATGCAGAATGGATATGCCGTGCTTAACCAACGCTGGCAAAGAAGAGACCAGATTTCGCTTTCATTGCCTTTGCCGATCCGGTGCGTGATGGGCAACCCGTTGTTGACTGCCGACCTGGGCCGGGTGGCCATTCAGCGCGGGCCAATGGTCTATTGTGCCGAGGGGGTTGACTATCCGGATAAGCATGTCTTGAATCTCCTGGTTGACGCCGGACAACAGTTCGCCGCTGCTTTTCGCCCGGATCTTTTGGAGGGAGTCCAGGTGATTACCGGGAAAGCAAAATCCGTGAAACAGGATGAGAGCGGAAACCGCCAGCAGGTGGAGACTCTGCTGCTACTAATTCCCTATTATGCCTGGGCAAACCGCGGCCCGGGTGAAATGTCGGTTTGGCTGGCAACAAAGCCGGCAGTAGCGCGTCCTCTGACGATAGCCGGGACTATTCTTGGAATTGAAGCCAAGCATTGAGATTTGCCCGTTGCTTCGCGCAATGCTGGATTATTGAGTTATTCTTTACCACCGAGAACGATGAGGACAAAGGGGAAATTTGCGGTATCGATTATGCCTTTTTTCCGGAGGAGCCCACACCTGCCAACACGGCTGGCCCAACAAGACAATGAAAATCTCCAGACCTCACAGGTCTCCAAGACCTTTGAGGTCTCTGGCACCGGGATTTTCTGAGGAACCGCACTTGAGGGGGGGGGCTGCCAAGAAGATGAATATTTATTCCCCTTTATTAAGGGGGATTATCAAAGGATAGAATATGCGAGTCCTTCGTTTTCTTGATGGTTGGGAATTGCAAATCATTGCTCGTTTTTTTGTGTTTAGTCTCATGATTGCCCCCGGCTTTGCCGCTCCCCTATTCCCATTTCAAGATCCTAAGTTGCCATTGGAGCAGCGGGTGGCTGACGTGATTTCGCGCATGACCCTGGATGAGAAGGCGGCCCAAATGGTGGAAAATGCTCCCGCGATTCCCCGTTTGCAGATACCTGCCTATGTCTGGTGGAACGAGGCCTTGCATGGTGTGGCCCGGGCCGGAATAGCGACGGTCTTCCCTCAGGCCATTGGATTGGCGGCGACCTGGGATTCCAACCAGATGAGGCAGGTTGCCATAGTAATCAGTGATGAAGCCCGCGCCAAGCACTACGAGGCTTTGCGGCGTAATCAGCATTGGTATTATCAGGGACTGACCTTCTGGTCACCGAACGTCAACATCTTTCGGGATCCGCGCTGGGGGCGGGGGCAGGAGACGTATGGCGAAGATCCGTTCCTGACCGGTCGAATGGGCGTTGAATTTGTGAAAGGATTGCAGGGAGACGACCCGAAATATTTTAAGACGATTGCCACGGCCAAGCACTATGCGGTTCATAGCGGGCCGGAATCCTCGAGGCATGTCTTCGATGCTCAGGTGGACGACCGTGATTTGCGGGAGACCTATCTGCCTGCCTTTCGCGATCTTGTCGTCGAGGGAAAGGCCGCATCGGTCATGTGTTCATACAACCGGTTTCGTGGCATGCCGGCCTGCGGCAGCCCGCTCTTGCTGCAAACCATCTTGCGGAAAGAATGGGGATTTCTAGGTTACGTGGTTTCCGATTGCGGGGCCATCGATGATTTTTATCTGAACCACAAGGTGAATAAGACGGTGGAAGAAGCCGCCGCCGCGGGTGTCAAGGCTGGTTGCGAGCTGAATTGCGGGACTGGGTCCTGGGCTCCCCAGGACCGGCAGCCCTTTGCCCAGCTTGGACTTTCCGTTCGACAAGGATTGATCAGCGAGAAAGAAGTCGATGCGGCTTTGACCCGGCTCTTCACCGCCAGGTTTAAGTTGGGGATGTTTGATCCTCCTGAAATGGTTCCGTACTCCCGCATCCCCTACTCCATCTTGGATAGTCCTCGGCATCGCGAGGTGGCGCTGGAGACAGCCAGAAAATCGATGGTGCTGCTCAAGAACGAAAAGAATCTCCTGCCGCTCGGCAAAAAACTGAAAACCCTGGCTGTTATTGGCCCCAATGCGGACGAGGTGGATGTGTTGCTGGGAAATTACAATGGATTTCCCACCAATCCCGTCACGGTTCTAAAAGGGATTAAGGAAAAAGTCGGTAGCGGCACCAAGGTGCTTTATGCCAAAGGGTGCCCGTTGGCGCAGGGGTTGCCGAACTTCGAAGTGGTTCCAGGAAAAGCTTTATTTGTCGGCGAGGAGGGAAAGCGCCAGTCTGGGCTGAGGGGGGAATATTTTAAAGGCCGCTTTGAAGGGGCTCCTCTCTTGACCCGCATTGACCGGGTCATCCAGTTTGATTGGAAAATGGGCGCACCGTTGGACTCGATGGATCCGGATAATTTCAGCATCCGGTGGACTGGACAGTTGGTTCCTTCGATGTCCGGCAAGTATTCTCTAGGGGCGTTCGGTTTCGATGAATATGACATTTATCTCGACGACCAGAAGATTATCCAGGCCAAGCATGTTCATGAGCCATCGCTGCAATCGAAAGAGATGACGCTGGAGTTCGGAAAGAGCTACAAGATCAAAATAGAATATTTCCACGGGCATCATGACGCCCACTTCAAGTTGCTTTGGGATGTGCCGGGCCGTAATCTGGAAGCGCCTGCCCTGCAAGCGGCACGGAAAGCGGATGCCGTAGTGATGGTGATGGGGCTTTCGCCACGCTTGGAGGGGGAAGAGATGAATGTGCCTGTCCCCGGCTTCCAAGGGGGTGATCGCGAAACTCTGGATCTGCCGGCCATCCAACAGCAATTGATGGAAAAAGTGCTGGCCCTCGGCAAGCCAGTAATATTAGTCCACATGAGCGGAAGCGCCGTGGCCATCAATTGGCCGGCGCAAAATATCCCGGCGATTTTACAGGCTTGGTACCCCGGGCAGGCTGGTGGGACGGCGGTCGCGGATGTCTTGTTTGGCGATTACAATCCGGCTGGACGCCTGCCGGTCACCTTTTATAAATCTGTCGATCAACTGCCTCCCTTTGATGACTACAATATGAAAGGCCGCACCTATCGATACTTTACGGGGGATCCGCTTTTTCCATTTGGGTTTGGCCTCAGCTATACGAGGTTTAAGTACGGCAATCTGCAATTGCCCAAAACGCTTTACAACGCGGAGAATGTGAAAGTCTCCGTTGACGTTGAGAATTCTGGGGGCCGGGGAGGGGAAGAGGTGGTTCAACTCTACCTGGCCGCAAAAGACGCGCCAGTTCCCGTTCCCATTCGCGCTTTGAAGGGATTCAAAAGAATCGTTCTTCAACCAGGGGAAAAGCAAACCATTCGTTTCACGCTGACGGCCCGGGATTTCTCCTGGATTGACTCAAATTCACGGCGGGTTATAGCTCCTGGCAAATTTGAAATTACTCTGGGCGGAAAACAACCAGGATTCACGGGAATGGCGGATTCCAGCACGACGGAAACTATTGGCGGTGTACTTGAGTATTCAGGCCAGTCCATTGTCTTGGAACCATGACTCGCCGATCTGAGCATATGACTGGGGTCTGTTCCATCGATCTGAGGGTTTCATTTATTTTGGGGTAGAGATGGGGTAGGAAATCCTGCGAGTGATAGCTTATTTGCAGAGACCGGGAACTCAGAAAACGGTAAATTAATACACAAGAAGAGGCTGTATGTTTGGACAGATCCGCTCCATTTTATTTAAATGTCAATTTGCCCCGTTGTTATTGACGGCAGCTCTTTTTGGCCAGGCGCCGAGAAACGATCAATTATTCGAGCCAGGAGTGGCCAGGGTCCTGATTCTCTCGGGTCACAACAGCCACGACTGGCGTACCTCCACTCCGTTCCTGCGACAGCTTCTTGCCGCCACTGGCCGGTTTGATGTCCGCATTTGTGAATCCCCCATCGGCATCACGGAAGAAACGCTGGCTCCCTTTGATGTCCTGGTGGATGATTATTCCGGCCCGCGCCTGGGAAGTGCCACGGAGAAAGCGATTGAAAATTTCATCAAGTCAGGGAAAGGCCTGGTGGTGGTTCACCGGGCTCTCAACTCCTTTTCCGGCTTGGAAGTGTTGAGCGATCGGCCCGTGACTCCTCCCATCAAGGAACCGGCATGGCCGGAGTTTGCCCAAATGGTCAAGGGATATTGGCCAGCGACGCCCCCCAATGGATTTCATGCCCCGCCTCACTTCTTTGAGGTAAAAATCGTGCGCCCGGGACATCCGGTGACGCTGGGAATGAAAACCGGTTTCAAAACATCGGATGATCTCTACCACGGTCTGACATTTTTGCCGGGAGCGGAAGTCATTGCCACTGCGTACGATGATCCCCAAAATGGTGGGACAGGAAAAGATGAGCCGCTCATTTTTACTTCCAACTATGGCAAAGGACGTGTGTTTTGCACTGGGTTGGGCCACGATGTGGCCTCCATGCAGGCGAGAGGATTTATCACCACCTTCTTGCGCGGGACTGAATGGGCAGCTACGGGCAAGGTTTCACTGCCGGCTGATCTTGGCATGCCCGCGCCAAATGCCGATGCGGTTCGGGCCATGGTGATCACCGGGGGGCATGATCATGAGACTCCCTTCTATAGCCTGTTTGAAGGATACAAGGACCTTGCCTGGGTTCAGGTCAGCTCCAGCAAGATGGCCTTCCAAAACGATTTGAGGGGGAAATACGATGTGCTGATCCTGTACGATTTTTCGATGGACTTGGATGAAACGGGGAAACAAAATCTCCGAAATTATGCGGAGAGCGGGAAGGGGATAGTGGTTCTCCACCATGCCATTTTGAGCTATCAAAAATGGCCCTGGTGGTTTGAAGAGGTGGTGGGAGGCCGTTACCGATTGGAGCCGGAGGGCAATATTCCTGCTTCGACCGCCACCATTGGCCAGCAGCTTTTTGTCACGCTGGAAGGGCAACACCCGATTTTAGCGGGGCTGCGTCCCTTCCACGTTTGGGATGAACCCTACAAGGGAATGTGGATCTCGCCAAAAATTAAAGTCCTCCTTACTACCGACAATACTTTCAGCGATCATCCTCTGGCTTGGATCAGCCCTTATCCAAAATCCAGAGTGTTTTACACTCAAATGGGACATGACCACACGACCTTTTATCATCCTTATTATCGGAGGCTGGTGCACAACGCCATTCTCTGGGCGGCCGGAAGGACAAATTAGGCGGCATCCTCGCACCCTTTAAGTTTACGTCGCTCGAAATAATGGACTCATTTTTAAAGTGAATTTTTTTTCGCGAACTCAACGAAGGAAAGGAAAACGCAAATGGACCGAAGACAGTTTGTAGGCACAACCGCGGCTCTCACCGCGGGTTTGCTTGGCTCGGAAGCGCTGGGCCTCCAAAACCCTCCAAAGAAAGAAGGGAAATCGAATATGAAAGTCGGACTTTACAGCATTACTTACCTGGGAGTCTGGTATCGTGGGGAAGCTCTCACCCTGCCCGAAGTCATTAGAGCGGCCAAGAAATATGGCTACGATGGAGTTGAGATCGATGGCAAGCGTCCGCATGGAAATCCTCTCGATTGGCCCAAGAAGCGCTGTCAGGAACTTCGTACATTAGCCGATGGCGAAGGGATCGAGATCCACGCCGTGGCCGCCAACAACAACTTCAGCAGTCCGGTCCCCGAAGAGCGCGAGACGCAGGTCTGCTATATGAAGGAACTCATTCGCATGACTTCTGATTTTGGCGCCAAGAAGCTGCGTGTTTTTCTGGCTTGGCGGGGAATTACGAGGCATCCGAAGCTTGCCACTTACCGAATTACCGATGAACTATGGCCCTTGGTGCATAAAAAATTCTCCAACGAAGAGATTTGGGGATGGTGCCACGATGGCTTGGTGGAATGTGCCCGATATGCGGGGGAGGCCGGCGTAACGTTGGCCCTGCAAAATCACGCCCCCGTCATCAAAGATCACAACGACGTCTTGAAAATGGTGAAGGAAGTCAACTCTCCTCATTTGAAAGTTTGTCTGGATGCCCCCTTGCTGTCCGATAAGAGCACGGCGGCGGTTCATCAGGCCGCCAAGTCCGTGGGGCCATTGCAAGTTCTGTCTCACTTTGGCGGAGAGTACGAACGTGTTCCGAATGGAGTGATCAAAGGGTATGACCGGCACGACGGAACGATCGTGGGTGAAACCGCTCAGTATTATGAAGACTTCATCCAAGCCATGAAAGAAATTGGCTACCATGGTTACATCAGTTATGAATTATGTCACGAGCTGCCCCAAGTGAACGGCCAAACGGTCGGAATCGAATTTGCCCATAAACAAGCTCAACTGGCTGGTGAGTTTATGCGTCAATTGATCAAGGAATACGCTTAGTCCTGGGGAGCAACGCATGCCGGTGTGTCCGTCATAACAAGATTATGAAAATGGGATGATGGAGGCGGCCTGCCCTCAGGCCGTCTGAGCGCGCTTGGTAAACGCAGGCGAAGTGGGGGCACCCCGCCTCCATCCGCGCGATTTTCTGAAATGATTTTTTGAATATACAACAGGAGAGTGAAATTGAAAACATCAGAATTGGTTTGCTTGACAATCCTTTTGGGCGCCGGATTGATAACCGCCGCCTGGCTGTTGCCGTCTGTTCAATATGCCGCGCAGAATTCTCAGCCATCCGCGGATAGCCAAAACAAGATGATGGAGGCCTTCATCAAACTTAATCCCATCGATGCGCACGCTCATGTATTCAAGCAGGATGCAGCCTTCAGCGCTCTCCTGAAGCGTCTGCATTTGGGAATCCTCAACATTTGCGTGATTGACGATCGGGATCCCGATTACAAAGGTTTGGAGCCTCAACGCAGCCAAGTGTTGAGCGTGGCTCGTGACAGTTCAGGCCGCGCTGTCTTTTGTACCACCTTCAGTCCGTATGATTTTGAAGAGCCTGGATTCAGCCAAAGAGTCATCAGCCAACTCAACGAGGATTTTTCGAAAGGGGCCGTAGCTGTAAAAATTTATAAGACCATAGGCATGGAGATCAAAACGAAAGCTGGAAAATACTTAATGGCCGACGATCCGGTCTTCGATTCCGTCTTCCAGGATATTGCCGCGCACAATCGCACGGTTGTGGCCCACCTGGCGGAACCTGACTCCTGTTGGGAAGCCCCCAATGCCGCCAGCCCAGATTATGATTACTACAAGAAGAATCCGGGAGAATATGCATATCTTCATCGGGAGTGGCCTTCGAAAGCGGCCATTCTAGCCGCACGGGACCGGATGTTGGCAAGAAATCCCAAGCTCCGGGTGGTGGGGGCGCATCTGGGGAGCATGGAAATCGACGTGAATGAGATTGCCAAACGCTTTGACCGTTACCCCAACTTTGCGGTGGACACCGCTGCCCGCGTGCCTTACTTCATGCTTCAACCGAGGGAGAAAGTTCGAACTTTCCTGATTAAATACCAGGACCGTGTACTTTACGGAACCGACTTGTTGTTTATGCCCAAGGACAACACGGCAAAAGCATTGAAGGAATGGGAAGACACCTACGCGCGGGATTGGAAGTATTTTGCCACCAGCCAAACCGTTCAGTACGCAGGGCGAAACGTCCAGGGCCTGGCACTTCCAGAGCCAGTCCTGCGCAAGTTCTTCCACGATAATGCCGTCCGCTGGCTTCCAGGCATTGCTGATGCCGTGGGCCAATCGCATTAGAGCTGAATCTGAGATGGGCAGGCATGGATGCAGGAGCGACAGCTCGCGCATCGCGGACGTAACGACTTGGCAATGCTTCTTTGCTGCTCTGAAAGAGGCATTACGCGCAGTTCTGTCAACCTATCCCACGAGTGCATACTCGTTCAGATTCGAAAAATAATAAGGATGCATATGAGAAAAAACACGCGACGATTCGCTATTGCATTTATATGGCTTATTTGGATTGGAGTGTGTTTTGGTGCAGACCCTTTAGTTAAGCCACCGCTCCCATACGGTCCCATACCCTCTGATCGTCAGATGCGGTGGCATGAAATGGAGTTCTATGGGTTTGTACATTTCACCGTCAATACTTTCACCGACAAAGAGTGGGGCTACGGGGATGAAAGAGAATCCGTCTTCAATCCAACCGCCTTCGATGCCGATCAGATTGCGCGCACGGCCAAGGCCGCCGGCATGAAAGGGCTGATCCTGACCTGCAAACACCATGATGGATTTTGTTTGTGGCCCAGCAAATTCACGGAACACTCCGTAAAAAACTCTCCCTGGCGGAATGGCAAGGGGGATGTGGTAAAGGAATTATCCGAAGCTTGTCGGCGGCAGGGAATCAAGTTCGGCGTCTATCTCTCCCCTTGGGACCGGAATCACAAGGATTACGCGACTTCTGCGTACGTGACTTATTATCGTAACCAGCTTCGAGAGTTGCTCACAAATTATGGAGAGCTCTTCGTCGTTTGGTTTGATGGCGCCAACGGCGGCGATGGATATTATGGCGGAGCTCGGGAAACGCGCAAAATCGATGCAAGGACTTACTATGACTGGGAAAACACTTGGCGGATGGTTCGCGATTCGATGCCCAATGCCGTGATGTTCAGCGATGCCGGTCCCGACATCCGCTGGGTGGGCAATGAAAATGGTTTTGCGGGGGATCCCTGCTGGGCCACCATGGACATGAGCAACCCTGAACGCTATCCAGGCGGCCTGTCGGAAGGGCTCAATTCCGGCGAACGCCCAGGCACAGTCTGGCTGCCGGCGGAGTGCGACGTCTCCATCCGGCCTGGTTGGTTTTATCATTCGAGCGAAGATGCCAAGGTGAAAACAGCCGCTAAATTGTTGGATATTTTTTACAAATCCGTGGGGCGGGGAAGTTGTCTGAACTTGAATCTTCCTCCCGATCGTCGGGGCATCATCCACGAAAACGACGTGAAGTCACTTCAGGAATTCCGCCGTATTTTGGATGCTACTTTTTCCAACAACCTGGCAAAGAAAGCCAGGCTCATCGCAAGCAATACACGGGGGAATACGGCAGAATTCTCTCCCGCCAATGTGCTCGATGGAAATCTGCGCACGTACTGGAGCACAAATGATCAGGTGACAACGCCAGACCTGGCGATGAATTTCAGCGCACCCGTGGCCTTCAATGTCGTGGATCTGCGTGAATATTTGCCACTGGGCCAGCGCATCGAAGCGTTTGCCCTGGATCAATGGCAAGACGGGCAGTGGCGGGAATTCGCCAAAGGGACCAGCGTCGGCAATCGCCGCCTGTTGAGATGCGTAAAGGTTACGACGAGCAAAGTCCGCTTGCGCATTACCAAAGCTCCGGTCTGTCCAGCTCTTTCGGAATTCGGATTGTATGTTGAGCCGTAATTTCTCTTCTGTCTCTACTCAGGTAGACAGAATTCAGGAGTCAGAATCCAGAATAGCCTACGAATGAGCCTCCAAAAGATTGCGCCAAAAACTTATGAGCCCTTTGCCACGCCACAAGGGCATCAAATCTTGTTGCTGGCCTGTTTATTCTGACTACTGAATTCTGGCTTCTGGCTACATCCTGAGCAGCAATTCTCTTCTATTCTCGGGTCAGTTGTATCCGGGAGGTGTGCCGCAATGCGTAGAACATTGTCTGCGTTTGCACTCGTCTTGCTTGCATTGGCTATCTGGACCATCGGAAGCGGACTTCAGGCTGAACCCGAGACGGAGAGTTTTGTCTTTCAACCGGCTGAAGATGATTTTCAACCGAATGTGCTGGATTGCAGCCAATGGATAGAAGCCCCCACGGGCAAACACGGCTTCCTCACACGCAAAGGAGAGAGGTTTATCTTTGAAGATGGCAGGCCCGGGCGATTCTGGGGAGCGCAAATGGACCTGCTCCCCAAAAAGCAGGTGGATTATACGGTCCGCCGGATGCGCCGGCAGGGGATCAACATAACCCGGATTCATGGCTTGGAGTTTCTCAACGACCGCAAAGGAAAAACCTCTTTTGACTACAACCAGGAGGCCTGGGACCGGCTTGATTACTTGATCGCCAAACTCGGCGAAAACGGCATCTACATCATCCTCGACGTCGATTACCCCCTGATTTACCGATTCAAACCTGGTGACAACATCCCCGAGCTTCCCGAAGGCGGACCCGCCCCGTACGCCGAGTTTTTAAACGAAAAAGTCGTGTTTATTTTGCATCAGCGAATGACGGATGTATTCACCCATAAGAACCCTTATACCGGCAAACGGTATGCGGAAGATCCAACTATTGCGCTAGTGGAAATCCTGAACGAGGATTCTTTGTTTTGGGGAGAAGTCAATGAAAACTTCCGCCACGAACTTGAATTGAAGTTCTCCACTTGGCTGCAAACCAAATACGGCAACAAGGCCGGGCTAAAAAAAGCCTGGTCCATGGACGGAAAATGGCCCCTCGGTGAAGGACCAGGACTCGATTCCGGACAAACCATTCCTTTATTGGCCAATCCTGATTTTTCAGAAAGGTATTTGGCGGAACACCCCGAACAAAAACTCCGAGGCCTCGACCAGTTGCGTTTTTGTGGGGAACTCGAAGAGGCTTATTGGACTTCAAGTTCAGCGGTCTTGCGCAAGGCGGGAGTGAAGGTGCCCATTGCCGCGACAAACTGGCAAGCTCATGGGTTTCCTACCCGCATTCATATGCTTGGACAATCCAAACTTGACTATGTCGACCGCCACGGCTATTGGGATCATCCACAGGGTGAAGGCGATTTGAAATGGAACATCAAGACTGCGCGGTTCCACAATCTGCCCATGGTGAAGGCCGTGAAATCCGATGAAGACAAATTGGTGTATCTGGGCGTGGGAAACCTTGTCACGGAAAAAGCCTGGGAGCGGATACTTGGAATGCCAATGACCATTAGTGAATGGAATACCTGCCTGCCAAATCAATACTCGCTTGAAGGCGCCGGGTTGATGGTCTCTTACGGTCTTCTGCAGGGCTGGAATGGTCTCCTTCAATTCGGCTATTTCAGCCCCGACTTCCTTAGCCAATTAGGGGACGGATCCTTTGATCTGTTCGGCAATCCTCCACAAATCCTGCAATTCCCCGCGCTAGCTGCCATGTGGTACCGGCAGGATATCCGGGAAGCTGAACTAGTGGCCGAATCGCTCTACGATCCTGAAACCCTTTACCAATGGACCGAAGACCGCAAGCCCGTCCCGCTTTGGGCCGCACTGGTAGGGAAAGTGGGTTACGGCTTCGTGGAACAATCGCGTCAGCCGGTAGTGAGGGATATAAAGAAGTACTGGGATGCCTCGTCGCTGACCGCTCGCTCAATCACTGGAGAACTAAGCTGGAACGCTTCTTCGGGCGTAGTGCATGTCGATACACCCCGAACGCAGGCGGTGATCGGTTTCCTTGCCGCTAACATGCCTCATCATCTTGAGGCAATTCATCTGACTAGTACCAGCCAATTTGGCTCGCTATTTGTCACGACCATGGACGGTTTGAAACCGATCCGTTCCGCGCGACGGCTGCTCATCACGGCAGTAGGCCCGGCAAACAATACCGGGATGGAATATGAAGTCACCTCCGAGATGTCAAGGCTCGGTTCTCCTTTTTGGCATCTGAAAAGCGAAGGCAGAGGTCCTGCTCTTCTGGACGCTATCACTGGTGAATTGCGCATCCGCTCCAACAATCCCCGCCATTTTAAATGTTGGACACTGGATGTGACTGGTCGGAGAGTGAGGCAAATTCCAGTTAAGAATGAGTCCAATGAGATCGTGCTCGAAATGCGGGCTGAGCATAAAACGGTGTATTACGAACTGGCGGCCCAATAGAGGGGGATTAAAATCAGGTTGATTGCGGAAATCTCCTTAGAAAATAGCGTGGATGGAGGCGGGGTGCCCCCACCCCGTCTGAGTTTGCCAAGCCTGCTGAGACGGCCTGAGGGCAGGCCGCCTCCATCATCCCGTTTTCATCGTCTTGTTGTGACAGCCTCGCTGGCATGAGGAGCTCCTTAGAAAATCAAAAATGGGCAAAGGTGGAGCGGGCACGAGTGACCGCCGTCACCTGTGCACACTGGCTCGGCAGGCGGAGCAGGCCAGGCGACGCGCGACGGGTGACTTTGTCACACTCGCGCGTCCTACCTTGCTTTCATCATCTTGTTGAGCCAGGCACGCTGGCATAAGTGGCTCCTCGGAAATTGAGCGCTTGGATCAATGATGCCCTGGAGGACCAAATATTCCAGTTACCCCTCAGGGAGAACCTTCAATTCGACCTCTTTTCGCCCAGACAGCCGTTTTAATTTGAATGAATAGAGCAGGGCATTTTCTTTTTTTACGACAGTCTCCGATGCTAGATCAACACTCTCCGAGCTTAAACGCAGAGGGGAAGGGCTTTTCAACTTCAAGACGAATTCTTCGCGTTTGATTTGGCCGGGCAGAGCGTCGACCTTCGTGAAATTCAATCGAAATCCCTTCTCCGTCGGAGTCAGTTCCGTACAAACGTGATGGATCAACTGTGCCCGAAAGACTTCTGAATCGGCTGCCAGCCACATTTCAAGTGAGTCTTTGAGCGGCTGCAACAGCCGGACCCATCCTTCGACTATTTCTGAATTGCGCGCAGGGTCGGTGTGGAGAAGATTGGCCCAGTGCATTCCGCATGTGGGGCCCCGCAACTCGCCCGTCGGCGCTTGGCCAATGATGTTCCAATCGAGAAAATCATGACCCCGGTCGACGGTGATTACCCCCCCGTCAAATCCAAAAATCCCTTCCTTTGCGGCTTCCCGATTCCGCATGCTTTCAAAGGGAGTGTTGATGTACATGATCCCCCTGCGGCTTAATATTTCCGCCATGCTCATCTTCTGCCCGGCGGCGGGGCCAAATCCGTGCAGGAAAGCCGTGGGGACAAATGAACTGGGCATCGGCCCCAGCTGATGCTGATTCAGCAAGGCTTCGAAGGCATCCAAGTGCGCTTCCACTTGATCGGAAGGACGCATCACGCCGTTGACATCGGCCCATTCGGCGCGCGTGAATTTCCCGTCAGTCCAGAATTCATGCCCGATCCCGTGCAGGGTCAGTTCAAAGTGGGTGCGATTGCCGCGAATAATATCGGCGGCTTTTTCCATCCAGGGGCCGACCCATTTCTTATTGTCCCAGTCCGTACCCATCCAGGTACTGGTGGGAAGTTTGCGCAGAATGTTTTGTTTGTCCCATTCGCACAGAACCATGGCAGCCTGTGGCCGGATGCCTAAGGCGCGGCCGAATTGTGCGATGGCGTCATAATCTTCCGGGACATGATTGCGCGGGATTCCGGTACGATACGGCTCCTGTTGCCGGCTGCCGTCTCGCCCCGACCACCAGCCTACATCGTCGATCACCACCTGGATTGGCATGGGGATGACCACCGTGAGTTCTTTAAAATGCATATTCACCTTGCTTCCGGCTCTGATCAACTCAGGGCCGAATGCCGCCGCTGCGAGTCCAGCCGCAGTCTGGGCGGCGCCTTTCAAAAAATCTCGCCGATTCAACATCTTCATGATATTCAACTCCTATCCTGCAATGCCAGAGCGGAGATTCCCATCGATTTCAGCATATCGCGCCAGGTAGTCATTCCGGTCTCTCCGATTTGGGGCGTCTGCCTCTTACTGGCAAACCGAGGGAGAATCGTTCCTGCCCATTCCTGGCAACCATGTTCTTTCAAAATTGAGCGGCGCACAAGCCGTTTCTCGACGCCGCGCCATTATTTTGAAATGACCTATGAAGATGGGATTGGTTTATGTTCGCATTGGCTGGGCGCCGCGCCACAGATCGCACGTTCCACTCATTAGCGGATGTGCATCATGTCACGAACAATTATGGAGACAACACCCGTGTGATAACTTTGGGAGAGTCAGGTCAAAATTGAGAAGAGTTTGTCGCTACATTGCGATATATTCCTCGTGACAAAAATTGATTTCTGGAAGGGGCGAATGAGAAAACGAGACAAAACGAGCGATGCTTCCAGATTTGATCTCAACCTGAGAGGGGCCGGCGGAGAACCGGTGGATCTCCTACGTACTTTTGCCTCGCATGGTCTAGCCAATTTGCCCCCTTTTTCAGTCGATAGGGACAAACTGTCGCTTACAGTGACACTCTCGCTTGGACGAACTACGCGGACTGTAATGATCTCCTCCGGTAGGAGGGGCA
The DNA here is from genome assembly GCA_963803155.1 of uncultured Acidobacteriota bacterium. Lineage (GTDB taxonomy): Bacteria > Acidobacteriota > Terriglobia > Versatilivoradales > Versatilivoraceae > CAWDMN01. The sequence continues at coordinate 17,962 of CAWDMN010000091.1, read as the reverse complement.
GAGCATCAGTTTTAGTGGGAGGGATTTCTCCATCCCTTCAGTTGAGAGAACAGATTCTTCGAGAAGTCCGCCATGTGTTGCGATTAGACGAAGATCTCTCGGATTTTTACGAGATGATTGCGGAGGAGCCGGCGCTCTCTTGGGCCAGTTCGGGAGCAGGGCGGCTGATCCGAAGCCAAACCGTTTTCGAGGAAATTGTGAAGACGATTTGTACCACCAATTGTGCGTGGTCCGCAACCGAGAGAATGATTGGAGCTCTCGTCGAATATCTGGGAAAACCCGCGCCCAATGCGCCCAAGTCCGGTGTGCGCCGGCCGCGCCTTCCCGACTCCGGCCGCGATGGCCGAGGCCGGCGAGAATTTTTATCGCGAGGTGGTGCGTGCCGGATATCGAAGCAGCTATCTCATATCGCTCGCCCACTCGGTAGCTTCGGGTGAGACGAACCTCGAAGAGCTGGAACAAGATTCTTCCGCCGCTCTCTCTGACGACGAGGTGGAGAAGCGCCTGCTGTCGCTTCCCGGGGTAGGTCCCTATGCGACGGCTCACGTCATGATGATGTTGGGCCGTTATTCCCGCCTAATCTTGGACTCCTGGACTCGGCCGAAGTTTGCGAGCCTGGCAGGGCGCAAAACTGTCTCTGACCGGAATATCGAACGCCGTTTCCGCCCTTATGGCCGATATGCAGGTCTTGCCTTTTGGTTGTTTGTAACTAGCGACTGGATTGAAAATGACAATTGATTTGAATTGTTTGGAGAACGACTAAACACCGATCTCCTCAGAAAATGACTTGGATGGAGGCGGGGCCCCCCGCCTGGGTTTGCCAAGCCTGCTCAGACGGCCTGAGGGCAGGCCGTCTCCAACATCCCATTTTCATATACTTGTTGTAACGGACACACCGTTATGCACTTCTTCTCGGAGAATTATAAGAATAATGGCAAATATTGAAAATTACCGGAAGAGAGATTTGGGAAAGAAGGCCGTTGCCTTTCTACTCATCCTGTGTCTTGAAAATGCCGTGACTTCTTGTGCCTACCGCGATGATCCGGCCAAGGCAAAAGCGACTAATGCTCCACAACCCAAGCGGATTCTGCTCCTTGGAAATAGTTATGTGGATTTCAACGGAGGGATTGATTCGTATCTCAGAGGAATGGCGCCTAATAGCGTGGTTTCCCGAATCGCTCCGGGGGGATATACATTAAAGCGCCATTGGAATGATCCGAATACGCTCAACGCGATTCGTGCGGGAGGTTGGGATGTGGTGGTGTTACAGGAACAGAGTCAAACCCCGGTATCGTACCAATCGGATTTCTTTGCATATGCAAATAAACTTAATGCGGAAATTAAAAAGGCTGGAGCGGAGGCCGTGCTCTTCATGACATGGGAGCGTCCGGACAGCATCAGGTTCGGGGTCACCACGGAGAATTTAGCGCGCGCATATCGGACACTCGGGCAGCAAATGGGAGCGAAAGTGGCGCCGGCGGGTATAGCATTTTCACGCGCATTACATGAACGGCCCACCCTCGAATTATACAGTCAGGATGGACATCCTACAGTGCCGGGAACTTATTTGGCGGCGTGTGTCCTGTATCGGACGATTTTCGGACAAAGCGCCGTGGGGAATTCCTATTCGGCGGGAATTCCCGAAGAAGAAAGAAACTTCCTGCAACGGATTTCCGCCCAGACAGATTGATGATTCATGTTTCACGAAAGGATCAGGATTACAGAGAAAATGCAATGAATCTATTACGATTAGGAGCTGTCCCGATGACCAGACATGTAATCGACCGCAGAAATTTTCTCAAAGGCGCCACTACTGGCGGGGCTTGCCTGACCTATATTGCCGGAGGGAACTCTCTGTTGGCGGTGTCGAACGGAAATGTGGCGGCGCCGAAGATCGACCCATTTCCTGGTGCTGCTCCGGAACGGAAACCTTTCGATCCGCTGCTTGATCCCGCCTGCCGTCGATTGCCTATACCGGGCGGCCACCCTTGGCAAGCCCGCTGGATTTGGTATCCGGGCCAATTGGCGTCGCATTTGCAGGCCAAGGGTTTGCAAGCGGCGATGCGGCGATGTATGAGCGTAGGATATCCAGGCACCTTTCGCCAGCCTTTGTCTCATGTTTATTTGCGTGTCCGGGCAAAACTGGAAAAGCCTCAGACTCTCCAATGGGCGGGACCGCTGGGACGTCTTCGGCCAATCATCAATGGGAAAGAAGAAGACATTACCAGCCATACTGCTTCTCTCGATGCTGGATCGGTGGAATTTTTTATGGCCATCGATTTTGCTGAAGGCTTGCCCTGTCTCTTGCTGGATGGGGGGCCTCTTTCCAGCGGTCCACAATGGGAAGCCAGCCTGGACCGCAAACAGTGGGTGCCCGTTGAGTCAGAGCCCATCTTGTCGGACCCGAGGCTCCGGCCCGATGCCGACCGGGAATGGACTGTTGAAATTCCAGTGGACCGGATGGTGAAATCGCTCAAAGTCAAATCCTCCGGTTCTGCCTATCAATTCGAGCCCGGAGGGGACCTGTTCCTTGATTTCCGGCATGACGAGTTGGGGAAGCTTGCCTTCAATGCGAGCGGAACCGGCAAAATCTCATTGATTGTGGGAGAATCGCTCGAGGAAGTTGAAAGCCTCGATCGAAAATATTTTGAACAAGAGGCGCTGCCCGAGATTAATTTGACTCCAGGCGCACGGCAGAATTCCATCCTTCTGCCGGAACGATGTGCTCGCTATGTTCGGATTCAGAACTCGGACCGCTGCCAATTGAGTGAAGTCTGTTTCCAGGCGCGGGTTTCACCCGTGGAATATCAGGGGCGGTTTGAGTGCAGCGATGCGCTTCTGAACGATATTTGGGCGGCGGGTGCGGCCACACTGCATGCCTGTTTGCATAGTTTCTACCTTGACGGAATCCGGCGGGATGCCCTTTCCTGGCATGATGGATTGATGGCCCTGGAAGCCGGCGACCTGGTTTTCTTCGATGCGGCCGCGTCCAGACAGACGATCGTTTCTCAAAGTCTTCCCTCTGACCCTACGGTGAATGACCTGGGAATTGTCGATGCTCCGCTTTATGCCCTGGCTGCCTATGAAAACGACTATTTGGCGCGCGGCGATCTTGAATTCTCGCGGCGTTATAGCTCGCGGATCCACGACACCCTGCGGTTTTTCCAATCGCTTCAGGATGAGCGGGGATTCGTTAGCGGCCGGGATGCCAAGCCGTATGGCTTCTTCCCGGACTGGTCCTCGAACGAAGACACTGGGCCTGATTCCCATGGAACGCCAGCCTATGCGCAGATGCTGCTAATGCGGGCCTTCGAAATTGGCGCGGCTTTTGCCCGCCGTTGGAAGGAAGGCGCCCCGGAGTCGAATTACAGAGCCGTGGCTGAAAAGATGAGAAAAAATATCCGGGAAATTTTCTGGGATGAGGCGTCAGGAATTTATCTCAACGGATTCAACCAGGATGGGGCGCTAGATCGGCGATTCACCTCTTATGCTCAGGTAAATGCCATCCTTTTCGATCTGGTCTCCCCCCAGGAGTGGGATTCTCTGTTCGCCCGCGTGCTGGACAACCTTGCAGTCCGCCCCGCTCACTGGAGCATCGGCCAGCAGTGGGAATTCCTGGCCTATGCCAAAGCCGGACGAATTGATTCACTCTTAAACCGGCTTCGGTCCATTTGGGGGGATATTCTGAAACGGGGATATACCCGATTTTGGGAAGATATCCGCCCCTCCGACAATCCACTCCGACAGTTTGCCCTTTATGGATTCCCCTTCGGCAACAGCCTTTGCCACGGGTGGGCCGGAGCGGCTCCCCTCTTGGCACTCATGCGCGGAGTGCTGGGAATTTGGCCGAAACAGGGGGGGTATGCGGAATGCGAGATAAGACCCCGGCTCGATTCGCTCAAGTGGGTTAAAGGAAGTGTTCCTACCCCCACGGGAAAAATAACCTTGGAATTGGTTCAGCAAAAAGGGGGCACTCTAACGCTTCCGGCTGGAGTGTTTGCCCAATTATCCGGTTATCTGGATCAGGAAGGGAAAAATTCCCTGCTTGGCCCCGGAACATTCACACTTCGCCCCCTGGAGAGTTAAGAGCCGGAGGGGAAGGAAGCTGCCAACAAAACGGGAGCCATTTCTGGAGGTGGCGGGTCTCACTCATTCGTACCTCAAGGGTTTCATATCTTTGCCCACAAGAAAAATGAGGCAAGGAAACAGAACTCACTTTGCCGCCAGGATGGTTACATTCTTTGCATTTGAATGGAGCTTTAAGACCTTTGTGGTTGCGTTCCACTTCATTGTGGCCCCGGTCACCGACGCCGGTTTCCAAGCTCCCAGCTTGAACTGCTCCGTCGATTGAGCGTCAAATTTCGTATAGGCAATCCGATTCGCCGCATATTGGATGGACTGTATGACTGAGGATGTTCGCAACAAGTGGTTCTCGTCCTGTGGGGCCAGTTCCGGCGCGGAAGCCATTGCTCTCAAATAATGCCGGACATAGTCGCCGTACCCGTCCGTCAGCCAGTTGTCGTCGCGGATGTACCGGTTCTTTCCGTCGGTATCCACGGTGTACGTGGCCCAGTTGAGACGCCGGATGGCATCTTCCTTCAAACTGAGATTGCCGGTCTTCTCTCCATACAGCAGTTCGACCGAAGCATGTCTCGAGGTGTGGCTGTTTCCCGGAACGCGGTAGGCGGTCTGTTCATTGATGACGATGACACCCCACTTTTCATATTCCTTATTAGCGAAGTTCTTATAGCTCCAGTCGAGCATTCCCTTGGCCTGTTGACGCCAGGCGGGATCCCACTTCGGATGCTCGAGGATGTAATAGGCCATGGTGTCGGCATTGATCTCAGTATCCGACCAGTCGGCGGTGGGAATGTCTTCGAAGAAGGGGCCCCACTTGTTGGTTTTAATCGGAAAATTTTTGAGCCACCGGACCACGGTGTCCTTCGCCTTCAGATAATCTCGAGTCTTTCCTTCCTTCAATGCAGCCAAATCTGTAAAGAGTTGCAGCGCCCCGGTGTAGTTTGTGGTGTAGGAGGCAGAGTATTGTTTACCATCCTTGGATTGTGTGTGAATTTCGTTGGTGCTGGCATTCACCCGGTAAGGCCAGGGGGAATTGTCACCATCGCCGGGTTTCACTTTGGAAGCCAGAGTGTTGGCGATCTTGACGGCGGCCTCCAAGTATTTGCGGTTCCCGGTTATTTTATAAAGCACCACAAGTTCCGCGCCAAAACTCGCCGCTTTGTCGGGCTGTAAAAATCCCTTGCCCGCTCGCATGTCCCCGTCATATTGCCCCGAGTGCAGTTCCGTGTTATATGGATAGGGCAAGTTGGCCCATGACAGGTCCGGCTCGGATATACCATGGACAAGCCAGTAATCGGCCAAGAGAACCATGTTCTCTTTGACGGCTGGATTGCCCAGATATCCATGCAGCAAATTCCACGAGGAGAGCGCCATGGGGATTTGGTCTCCTCCCAGGCCGCGCGGGTCATCCTCCCCCGGTTTCCACACTTGGTGCTGCAGGTAATAAGGGACGTCGTTGGGACATTTGCGCATTTTGAGCCAGAAGTCGAAGACCAGCCGGATCACGTGATCGTAAGCTTGAGAAGGCGCGGTTCCATACCAGGAAACAATCCTCCCGCCGGAATCCATCTTTACATCATGGTATCCAATCGTATCTGCGGCTATGGCACTGCCGATCATGCCAAGAAAAATCAAGATAATCCCAAACGCTTTCCACCGCATCTTTTTCTCCTTCGAGCAAGGCAGGTCAGATGTCGCACTGGCTGTCGATTTTGCCGAACATAAAAAAACTTGTTGGTGAATATTATGAATGGGTGATGCGGTTTGTCAACATAAGATCGTGCGGCATTTCGGGCCAGAATGAGGCGGACATCTCCTGGCGGTTTTTCAGTAAAAAAGCAACGCCGATAAATTTACGCTGAAGAGGGCGCCTGAGTATCCCATAAAGATGATATTGATTCGATCCTAGGCCCTGCTCCAATATTCGAGATTGGAAAGGCAAAAAGTACATCTTGATTCCTTTCCCTGTTTGTATGAATCTATCCTTCATGCGGAGGGGACAATCGATTCGCAATCAGGCCAAAAGAAAGCTGCGAATCTCTTCTCTTTCTTTGGAAGGAAAATTCGTAACTGCTCAGGCAGCCGGGAGTCAGAATTCAGAAGTCAGAAGGAAAGCGCCAGCGACGAGATATGAAGTCTTGATGCTTTGGCAAAAGACTGACCAGTTTGTGCTGGCGGTCCGCGGCAGGCCATTCTGAATCTGACTCCTGAATTCTGTCTGCCTGAGTCGTTGCGAAAAATCAATCTTTGCCTTGAAGACCTTGAGGCGATTAAGAAAGACATTTTGACCGGAAATCGACCGGTCATGAAAGGATTCTGCTTATGCGGCGGTTTTTTTTCTTATGGTTTTTGCTTTTAATCACACTGGTCCCCTGGCCGGGGCCAGGGACTCAGGCGGCTGAAGAAATTCGCTTGATTGTGCGCGGAGATGACATTGGATCGTCTCATGCGGCCAACCTCGCCTGCATCCAATCTTATAAGGAAGGCCTCGTGCGGTCTGTGGAATTGATGGTGCCCGGCCCCTGGTTTCCTGAAGCCGTGAGAATGCTGAATGAGAATCCGGGACTGGATGTGGGGATCCATCTAGTGCTCACCAGTGAATGGGCGAACATGAAATGGCGGCCTCTCAGTTGTGTCCCCAGCCTGGTGGATGCCGATGGGTATTTCTTCCCGATGGTTTGGCATAATTCCAATTTCCCACCCAATACTTCGATCCAGAACTCCAATTGGAAACTAGACGAGGTGGAAAAAGAATTGCGGGCTCAAATTGAAACAGCCTTGCGCCATATTCCCCGAATCTCCCACATGGATTGTCATATGGGATGCACCGGATTGCATCCCTCCATGGCGGCGGTGGAAAATAAACTGGCCCAGGAGTACCACCTGGAGTGGGATTACAAGACCCTGAAGGTTAAATATTTCCAAGGGTGGAAAAATGTCAGGACCGCTGAGGAACGGATCCAGCAGTTCGTTCAGAATGTGGGAGCGCTTCAATCTGGCACCTACCTGTTTGTAGAACATCCCGGATTGAATGTTCCAGAAATGCAAGCCTTGGGGCATAAGGGCTACGAGGACGTCGCGGCGGATCGGGACGCCGTGACGCGGGTCTTCACCAGCAAGGAAGTCCTGGCGGCCATTCAAAAGAAGGGAATTCGCCTGGTGAGTTACAAAGATGTCAAAGATGGACATTAGCGAAGTCGCCGCATAAGCTCAGGTTTTGTAAACCGGCAAAATTTCGAGGAATGTTTGTTCCGAAAAAAACCGTTTCCATCTCCCCCGGAACAATTCCTGAGTCGTTGCGTTTCACATTTATCATCAGGTTTGCCAGAAAATTCGAATTATGGAGTTCATGATGCGTTCTTTTCTTCTCTCGGTTGTTTTCCTTGCCAGCATCGGGTTGGCACAAAGCCAGTCCGCAAAACTCGAGTCCAGCGCGGATATCCGGCGGCAGTTTTCCGATCCGCCCTCTTCCTACCGTACCATGCCGTTCTTTGTCTGGAATGGCGAGGTCAATGAAGCCGATATCGATAAACACCTGGCAGAATATAAAGCACAAGGAATGGGTGGATTCTTCGTACACCCGCGCGTCGGGCTGATCACGCCTTATCTATCAGATCGGTGGTTTGAGCTATACCGCTATCTGGTGGACAAAGCAAAGCGGATGGGAATGGAAGTGTGGATTTACGATGAAAATCCTTTCCCGAGCGGCGTTGCCGGAGGGTTGGTTCCCGCCGAAATGCCGGAATCCTACAACGAAGGTTCCGGGCTGGTGTTGCGCAAGTTTGCCGCCAAGCCGGCCAATGCCGAGACAAAATGCAAAGTGCTCTTGGAAAATTCCGGTGGAGGATGCAACTGTTTTGAGGTGGTTTACTATCAGCGGAAGGGTGAACGCGGTTATGTGGACTTGATTCATCCCGGCGTTACGGAAAAATTTCTGGATATTACTATGCGCGGGTATGAAAAAAACGTGGGGAGTGAGTTTGGGAAAACCATCCGGGGCGTCTTCACCGATGAGCCGAATATCGCCCCCCCCGGTCAGAACGCGGTGCGCTGGACGCCGGATTTTTTTGCCCAGTTCGAAAAACGGCGAGGATACGATGTGCGTCCACTGTTGACGGCGATGTTTGAGGAGACCGGAGACTGGCGCAAGGTTCGTCACGACTACAACCTCACGCTGCTCGAACTCTTCATCGAACGTTGGAGCAAACCGTGGCATGCCTACACGGAAAAGAAAGGCCTCCAGTGGACCGGACATTATTGGGAGCATGGCTGGCCCGCAGTCAACGACGGTCCGGACAACATGGCCATGTACGGCTGGCATCAACTCCCCGCGGTTGATTTGCTCTTTAATCAATTCGACGAAGCGGAGGGGGACCAATTTGGCGACGTCCGCATCGTCAAAGAACTCTCAAGCGTTGCCAATCAATTGGGGCGCAAGCGGGCGTTGAGCGAAACTTATGGCGGGTCTGGCTGGGAACTCCGGTTCGAAGACATGAAGCGCTTGGGAGACTGGGAGTACGTCCTGGGCGTTAACTTCATGAACCAACATCTGAGCTACCAAACACTCGCGGGTGTGCGCAAATACGATTGGCCGCAATCGTTTGGCTATCAAGATCCCTGGTGGAAGCACTACCATGTTTTGGCGGACTACTTCGCGCGCCTCTCGTTGGCCCTCTCTTCCGGGGAGCAGGTAAACCGGACTCTCATCCTGGAGCCAACTACCACGGGCTGGATGTATCCTCGGGCAGGCCTGGCTCAATACAACGGCCTGGCGCCTCTGGAACTGGAATTCCGTCCTTTTCTGAACCGTCTCGAAACGCTTCAAGCGGAATATGATTTGGGCTGCGAAAATATTATCAAAGATCATGGACGCATCGAGCGTGGCAGTTTCATCATCGCGAAACGGGCATACAAAGTCGTGGTCCTCCCACCGGGAACGGAAAACCTCGAAACCTCAACTGTGACGCTGCTTGAAGAATATCTCAAAGCGGGTGGCCGAGTGCTCTCCTTCGTAAATCCTCCGGCGCGTGTCGATGGCGCGCAATCTCGCCGTATTCGCGATCTGGCATCTCAGTACCCATCTCAATGGATCAAAGCAGCTTCATTGGATGATCCGGCGGCCCAGAGCCAGCTCCTCGCACGGGAAATTAAAGTGAGCTCCGGTAAACTGTACCACCAGCACCGCCGACTGGCGGATGGAGAATTGTTGTTCTTCGTCAATTCGAGCCTGGAAACAGCCGCTTCGGCTTCCGCTCTGTTGTCCGGCCGTTCGGTAACCCGGTTCGACGCGCTCACGGGCGAGATCGCCCCCTATCCCGCCCGGATGGAAAAGGGCAAGCTAACCTTGTCAATTAACCTTCCTCCGGCAGGAAGCCTCCTGCTTCTCACTTCAAAAACCGGCTCACTTTCCGGCCCGATGCCGGTGGTTGAAAAGGAACGCAAGATGGAAGCCCTAGGACCCGTTGCGATCCTGCGGAATTCGCCCAACGTGCTCAGAATCGATTATTGCGATTTAAAGCTTGGAGACTCGAACCAGACCGATTTGCCGGTTCATCAGGCGATGGAGAATGCATTCCAGCATTTTGGATTTAAGGGAAATCCATGGTGGGGAACCCAGTTCAAAACTGAATTCCTTGATCGCGATCACTTTCCGTCTGATTCCGGGTTTGAAGCGACTTTCCATTTTCAGATTGAAAGTGGCGTGAATTGGAAGGAATTTCAGGCCGTTGTGGAACGCCCTCGATTCTGGCACGTTTTGGTGAACGGTGTCGAGGTGCCACCCCGTCAGGGTGCATGGTGGCTGGATACTTCATTCGGATTATTCGACATTGGTTCCAACCTTCATCCTGGGGAGAATTGGATTGTGACTAAAGCACAACCGATGTCCGTTCATGCGGAAATCCAGCCAGTCTATGTACTGGGAGACTTCGGCGTGTCTGCCCAGGCGAAGGGCTTTCAGATTGTGCCTGCACGCGAAATCGGCTTGGGAGCTTGGAAGAGCCAAGATTTGCCGTTCTATTCGGATGTGGTGTCATACCGGCAAACCTTTCAAATCGATTCCCGCGACAACTGGTATAAAATCCGGTTGGGGAAATGGCTCGGCACGGTGGCCGAAGTTAAAGTGAATGGGCAATCCGCAGGTATCATTGGATGGGTGCCTTCTGAACTCGATGTCAGCAAGTTCCTGCGAATTGGGCAAAATGAGGTCGAAGTGCTTGTCTATGGATCGCTCAAGAATCTTTTCGGGCCGCATCACGGCAAATTCAATCCAGGCCTGATCGGTTCCTGGCTCTGGCGCACCGCTCCCGAGCACACTCCGCCGGGGAGCGAGTACAATTTGATCGGCTATGGGCTCTTTGAAGAATTTCAATTGATAGAGGCAGGCCGTCCTTGAGTGGATACGAGGCTTTGAAAACCTCTTTCCCGGCCGAGATAAAAATTGCAGAAGAGCTTCTTGCCAGAAATTGGCCAGCTGACTAGTCCAGTGTCTCACCCCAAAATGAAATTATGATTTGGGCCCCAAACTGGCGACTGACAACGGCACCCCCAATAAATATGGATTGGGGATATGCACCTCCAATCATTGGTGAGACACTTCACTCTTGCTTTTCCGCTGTCCTGAAAGGACAAAACATTTCAGCCCAGGGCGCCTACCCTGGGTGGCAGACCGGGCGAGTGGGTGGTTCCCTGAAAGGGAACGATAAGCCCGTGAAATCCAATGTCCATCGTTGTTTTGTTGTTCCCTTTCAGGGAACTAATCTATCATGTCACCATTACCCAGGGTAGGCCGCCTGCGACGGCCAACCCTGGGCTGGAATGTTGTGCGCCTTCAGCGCACGCACATATAACTTCAGGTGTACTGGTTCATAAACAGCGTGGCTCGCAACTGCCTTTACCTTGAAACAATGGCCGGGCCAATTACACCTCCAGTTTTTTTTTGACATATCACGGAAGGAGTGAAATATGTTTATTCGAAGTGGATTTTTGGTGGCATGCATGGTCTTTTTGATAGTTGGTTTAGCCTCAGCTGTTCCTCCCTCTCCACCCGCGGGATGGTTTGACGGTTACGTGTTATCCAACGGCATCCGCATTCATTACTGGCGAACCGGTGGGAACAGACCCGTCCTGGTTCTTGCGCACGGATTTTCCGACGATGGACTTTGTTGGACGAATTTAGCAAAAGAGCTCACTTCCGATTACGACATTATTATGTACGATGCTCGCGGACACGGTTCTTCGGACGCACCTTCTGCGTCTGATCCAGCGGAGGTTCAAGTGGAAGACCTGGCTGGACTCATCAAGGAACTCAAACTCACAAAACCCATTCTGATGGGACACTCCATGGGCAGTTCCACTGTGGCGTGGTTTGCGGCCAAATACCCCGATATTCCTCGCGGAGTCATACTTGAAGATCCCGGGCTTGCTAACCGCCGTCCCGGTTCTCCCGGCGGTCCTGGAACTCCCGTTGATCGGGAAAAGCGAAAGGCGGAAATTCTGGCCCGCAACAACCAGTCGCAAGAACAGCTGGTGGCACAGTGCCGGAAAGATTCTCCAAACTGGGAGCCGTCTGAATGCGATTACTGGGCAGCCTCGAAGAGGAGCCACCACCCCAACACGGCTTTGGGCACAATTGGCAATCGTCCTCCCATGAGCGAATTGTTTCCTCAAATTACAGCTCCGACGCTGATTTTGAAAGCGGATGCGCAGGGGGATCTTCGGAAAGAGAACGAACAAACGGCAAGTCTGCTCAAAAGAGGAAAAATTGTGCACATTGAAGGGGCCGGCCACAGCGTCCGCCGCGATCAAAAGCTGCGTTTGCTGGAGGTGCTGAAACCTTTCCTGGCCAGTTTGTAAACGGAATGGAAGGGGGAGGTAAATTATCGAAGCTGAACTAAGAAAGCGAGGAAAACTTCCGAGCCCCGGCTGAAGTTTGTAGTAGAGAAATTCAGACTCTGCTGTCTTGTGCCACCTTATTTTCCCTCGAAGAAATATCTCCTTAGAAAACAGTACGGATGGAGGCGGGGTGCCTTCACCCCGTCCAGATTTGCCAAGCTTGCCGAGACGGCCTGAGGGCAGGCCGCCTCCTTCATCCCATTTTCATCCTCTGGCTATGCCAGCCACGCTGGCATGGGGAGCCACTGAGAAAATAGCGTGGATGGAGGCGGGGTGCCCCCACCCTGTCTGAGTTTGCCAAACTTGCTGAGACGGCCTGAGGGCAAGCCGCCTCCATCATCCCTTTTTCATCATCTTGTTGAGCTAGCCATGCTGGCATGAGTGGCTCCTCAGAAATGGAGTCGAAATGGAATCCTCGAAACTTCCTGGCGCTCACTGTTTGGGCCGTGACGGGCTATTTCGGAAAAGGCAATATGTGGCTAATGTTGGGTCATTTATATTCCGATAAAATATTGTCGCATAAAATGCAGAACACTTTGCTAAGAGTCTTGCCCAAAAAAAGCTTACTAAAACTCTCGATGATTTATTTTACTTTAAGATGTAAAAGCTGGTTGCCTCCGACAAATCCATTAAACCAGCCGAGAAGCCTTGGGAGAATTTGCTTTCTGGTTTTGCTAGCCACAGTTCTAGGCGGAGCCTGGAGCCCTATATATTCCGCGGAAATCAAGTCGCTTATTCTTCTGACCAAAATTGAACAGATACGCAAATTGACCAAAGCTGAAGCCAATCGTGGCTATCCCGTCATCGTCAAGGCAGTGGTCACCTACTTTAATCCAGGGAAGAAGAATCCTGGCCAGGATTTGGTTCTGCCGAATTTTTTTGTGCAGGATTCCACGGCTGGGATTTGGATCAATCTTCCGCCCCCGGCACCTCCAATTAAAGCCGGCCAATTACTTGTGCTGGAGGGGGTGACGGAGGCCCCGGATTTTGCTCCTCAGATAGGGAAGCCACGTTGGAAAGTAATCGGCGAAGCTGCCTTTCCCCGGCCCCATTTGGTTTCTTATGAACAAATGCTTTCGACGGCTGAAGATAGCCAATGGGTCACAATCGAAGGAGTGGTGCGGCAGGCTGCTCCCCAGGATGACGATTTGATTTTGGAAATTGCCCTGCCCGGGGGCCGCCTGAAGGCCCAGATCGCCAAATTCGATGAGCTACTTCCTGCCTGGCTAGTTGACTCCGAGGTAAGAATCCAAGGAGTATGCGGGGCACTGTTCAATGAGAAATTCCAGATGATTGGAGCCTGGTTGCATGTGCCCGGTTTCGAACAAGTCAATGTTCTGAAAAAGGGCGACTCTGACCCCTTCCAATCCAAGGCACAGTCCATTTCCGAAATGCAGCGCTTCGCTTCAATGGGGACGGTGGGTCACCGTCTTCACGTTCAGGGTACCGTCACTTTCCACAATCCGGGGAAGATGATTTATATCTACGATGGCCAAACCGGATTGCGAGTCGAAACGAAACAGCCAGTAACATTCAGCCCGGGCGACCGGATCGATGTTGTGGGTTTTCCTCATGTCGACAACTTCACGCTGAGTTTGGAAGATTCCCGCTGCCGTCTGCTGGGCAGGGAGAATGCAATCGCTCCGACGCTCGCGGAGGCTGGCAAAATCCTGGGTGCAGGGTACGATTGTCAGCTTGTCGCGGTGGGAGGACAGTTGCTGGATAAAATCATTCTTCCGGGAAAACAGACGCTCATCCTGAAAGAGGGAAATCTGATCTTCGATGTAATCTTCGAGAGTGAGGAGGTTGATCCTCAGCTCTTGTCGCTTAGTCCGGGCAGCCGATTGGAGGCTGCCGGCATTTGTCTGGTTCAAAAGGATGACAGTGAGAGTGATCGATCCTTCCGCATTCAACTGCGTTCCATTAAAGATATCCAGATTTTACGGCAGCCTCCCTGGTGGACGATGGGGAAGGCATTGGCGGCTCTTGCGGTGCTGACCTTGCTGGTCCTGGCGGTTGCGGCCTGGGTTGTTGTCCTGCGGCGGCGAGTGCGGAGTCAGACGGCGATGATTCTCCGGCGCGAACGCCTTTTCAGATCTTTGATTGAACACATTCCGGCGGGCATTAACCTTACCGATCGGGAAGGAAAAATTCTCTACACGGGTCCTTCCAATGCCCGAATTCTTGGATATGCGGAATGTGAGTATGTGGGGAAGAATCTGCTGGAAATTGTCAGCCCGGAATCGCAGCAGTCATTCCAGGGATGGTTTGGAGGTTTGCTGGAAAACCCCGCGACTTTGCTGGGTGCGGAGTGGCAGATCCGGCACAAGGACGGAAGGTGGCGTTGGCTTGATGTGCAGGGCCGGAATTTGCTGGAGGAACCGAGCATTGCGGCGGTGGTTATGAATTACCGCGACATCACGGAAAAAAAAGAAGCGGATAAGGAGGCATTGCTTGCCAAGGAAAGAGCAGAGGCTGCCAGCAAAGCCAAAAGCGAGTTTGTGGCCAATATGAGCCATGAAATCCGCACTCCGATGAACGGCATCATCGGTATGACCGAACTGGCGCTCGACACGGAATTAAATGCGGAACAGAGGGAATACCTTTCCGTAGTGAAACACTCCGCCGACGCCCTGCTCACCGTCATTAATGATATTCTGGACTTTTCCAAAATTGAAGCGGGCAAATTGGAATTGGAGGAGATTGATTTTGATCCGCGGAACAACCTGGAATTAACAATGAAGACTCTGGCATTGCGCGCCCATCAGAAAGAATTGGAATTGAATTTCCAAGTGGGGCCGGAAGTGCCGGAGTGTTTGCGTGGGGACCCTGGCCGTTTTCGGCAAATCCTGGTGAACTTGGCGGGGAATGCCTTGAAATTCACTAGCCAGGGAGAGGTGACCGTGGAGATCAACGCCGAAAGCCGGGAAGACGGCATGGTTCTGCTGCATAGCGTAGTGCGGGATACGGGCATTGGCATTCCGGCTGAGAAATTGGCTTCGATCTTCGATGCGTTTACTCAGGCCGATGGCAGTACGGCCCGGAAATATGGGGGGACCGGGCTTGGATTGGCCATTTCCCGCCAATTGGCGGAGTTGATGGGAGGAAAGATCTGGGCGGAAAGTGAATTGGGCAAAGGATCGGCATTCCATTTCACTTCCTGCTTTAAAACAGGCAAACCCGCTTCCGTACCCATTCTCATGAAAGCCGCGGAACTGGCCGGGATCCGTGTTCTGGTGGTGGATGATAACCTCACACACTTACGCATCATGGGGGAGAGGCTAAAAAGCTGGAAGATGCGGCCCGTGCTGGTCGAAAGCGGGTCTGCCGCACTGCGGACGCTTGACAAGGAGACCGGGAATCCGGATCCGATCCGGCTGTTGATCACCGACACCAATATGCCCGAAATGGATGGATTCGAGCTGGTGGAGCAGGTAAAACAAAATCCGCTTTTTCCGAAGATGACCACTGTGGTTTTGAGTTCCGTGGGACAGAGGGGAGATGCCCTCCGCTGCCGACAGTTGGGTGTGGCTGCCTATCTGACCAAGCCGGTGGGTGAATTGGAATTAATGGAGACTCTTCAGCAAACGCTGGGACGGGAAAATTCTCCCGAGCACTCCGCTCCCTTGGTGACCCGGCACTCCCAAAATGAGGGGAAGGAAAGGCTCAATATTCTGCTCGTGGAAGATAATGCGGTGAATCAGCATCTGGTTGTGCGCCTGCTGGAAAAGCGCGGCCATGCAATAGCTGTGGCGGGGAATGGCCGGCAAGCCTTGGAGGTTCTGGAGAAAAATCGATTCCAGCTAGTTTTGATGGATGTCCAGATGCCGGAAATGGATGGTTTCGAGACTACCATCCGGATTCGTTCC
The DNA here is from genome assembly GCA_963803155.1 of uncultured Acidobacteriota bacterium. Taxonomy (GTDB): domain Bacteria; phylum Acidobacteriota; class Terriglobia; order Versatilivoradales; family Versatilivoraceae; genus CAWDMN01. Next base: position 2,120 of record CAWDMN010000091.1, on the reverse strand, counting down.
ACGGAAAAAGTGAGCGGTGGTCATCTGCCAATCATCGCCATGACGGCCCTAACGATGAAAGGGGACCGGGAACGGTGCCTGGAGGCTGGAATGGACGATTATGTTCTGAAGCCAATCCAAATCCATGAACTTTTCAGCGCCATGGAGCGCGTTTTGACTGCCTTCCCTTTGCCTTCCGTGCAGATTTAAAATCCTATCCAACAGAGCCAAGGATGACGGTTCCACAAGCAAACCAAGCTGATGGAAATTTGCGGCAATGGTGGAACTTGCTCGTTGCCGCTCTATTGTGGCCTACCGGTGGAGCGTGCACGAGTGATAGTGATCATAGCGCGGTTTTCACCACCGCACGGACAGAGGCGCCGTGCCCTCACGGAGCTAAGCGAAGAGCGGGATGGGCGCATCCCGCCTCCAATTCACCGGATTTTGCGTGGGTGCGGACTTAAGCCCTCAGAGCTTTGACAATGCACACTGTTAGTCGCACACAGGGGTGCCGAGCAGTCACAAATTTTCTTCACCTGGGGCTTGAATGACATCCTGTTTTTCGGGATTTGGCTCTCTCTTATTCCATCGCTGCCAACACCAAGCAAGCAGACCCAGAACGGCAGCAGCCGCCAAATTGTGAACGATTGCAGCGGCGTAAGGTTGTTGCCACCCCAGGCGAAGGAGGCTCAAAATGCCGGCGGTGCACAATGCAATGGGAATGATCCAAAGATTAAACCGCAGCACCAAGCTGTAAGAACAGAGAAAGAATAAGCCCATCAACAATCCGGTTATCAGCCAGGAAGGAATCGTTTCCACATTTCCCATCCCCGCTACCACCAATCCGAATATCATCAGGATCATCACACCCGGGATTTTCCGTTTTCCCCAGCTACAAGTTACCCGGTCCACAACCGTGAAAACGAACAGGGCCACCAACGATTCCAGGAGGAATCTCCACAGAGTGGTTCCAATCCTTTCCCCGAGAGGCAGATAATTATTCAAGGCGGAGAAATTAGCCCAATAAGGAGAATTATCCGGACGAAAACGCCCAGCCAGCGCCGACAAGCCGGGCCAAAAGACTCCCAAGGCAATGCCATAAATCCACATTTGAAAAGACGAGAGTGTGGCGGTGGATGCGCTCCATTGACGGACGAATCCGGCGATTAAGGCGATGCAGAGGGACATAACCAATAAGCCCACCAGGGAGGCTGCGATCACGATATATACCTGCAAGGCGAAAGGGCGGGCCGTGGAAAATTCGGCCATCATGGCAGGCATCCGATTAAATGCATTCGTCAAAGCCAGCAAAAATAGGAATCCGCCAGCCCAATAAAAGGTGGAAGAGGAAAACTTTTTGCGGCTCCATGAAATGATTCCCGCAATAGTGCCGCCTACAATGATTAGTCCCATCATGGCAAGGGCGGCATATTCCACCAGATTGGGGAGATTGCGGCGATCACTCTGTTGGCGGGCCCATTCCTCCGGCACATAAATGAACCGATAAGCATTGGCCACCTGGTCTCCCGCAATCTGGAGTTGGAGTCGAGCTTCTCCTTGTGGCAAAGGGTTACGCGCTGAGTCGGCCAAGGTAAAGGACCAGTCGGTTCGCTCCTTCAATTTGGAAGGAACAGCGGAGATTTCTTTCAGCATCGAAGGATCCAAATGAAAGATTTTTTGCAGACCCTTCTTGGCCAGATCCCTGGCCTGCTCTTCCTGCAGGGATCGGCCCGGGCGGCTTTCGGGAAGCTGGTGTTGAAACCGGTACAATTGCCCCTGGCCGTCAAGGGCGATGATGTATTCCTCCGCTCTCTCCGCCACATCTCCTTCAAAGCGCGCAAAGCGGACGATCCAAAGGGGTGGATCAATATATTGCCCCATCAAACGGTGATAAGTCTCGCGCCCGGCAGTCTGCCAGAGAAACCGGTCCGCTTCATCAGGCTGGCCATCCACACTGCATAGGACTTTCCAAGGGGGATCCAAATGGATGTTGCGCTCCCGCAAAATCCGGCGAGCCAGTTTCCGCCGTGGGGCGGTCGATTGTCACCGCGGGGGAATCGGTTTGGAAAGCGGCCAAACCCAGCCAGAGCGCCAACCCCGCCGCCCCGATTCCAGGAAGAACGAAGCGCAATAAGGGTTTT
>CAWDMN010000090.1:0-27211 GCA_963803155.1 uncultured Acidobacteriota bacterium | reverse complement strand
GATGCGCTGGATATTTATTATTTACATAATCCTGAAATACAGGCTTCCAACGTGGAACGTAAGGAATTTGATCGACGGGTGCGCGCGGCCTTTGCCGCCCTAGAAAAGGCAGTGGGCGAAGGCAAAATTGATGTTCGGCACGGCAACCTGGAATGGCTACCGCGTAGGGCTGGACTCACGCGAAGCGCTTTCGCTCCCCGACCTTTTGCGCATGGCGGAGGAGGTGGGGGCGAGGACCATCATTTCCGCGCGGTCCAACTGCCCTACAACCTCGCCATGCCGGAAGCCCTGTCTGCCCGAACGCAACACGTCAATGGCACGGCCGTCCCGGTTCTGCAGGTGGCCCGTGCCCACGGCATGCTGGTTTTTGCGAGCGCCAGCTTGCTTCAGCAAAAATTAACTGAGAGCCTGCCCAAGGAAACTCACGCCTGGTTCCCCGGGCTGGAAAAGGACGCGCAACGAGCCATCCAGTTTGTGCGCTCCACACCGGGCATCGCTTCCGCCCTGGTGGGAATGAGCCGGCGTGAGCACGTGGCCGAAAATCTGAGGACGGCACAAACGCCGCCACTGAACCTGGACCAGTTCCGCGCAATCTTCAACCAATAAGCAAGAGCCCGACTGGCAGAGATGGCGGTGACGGAACTTGATTCCGAAGAACCTTGCCAGCCTTCCGGCGCGGGTCGTTTGAGAACCGGAGATGACCTTTGACGCGCAAACCCATCATTACCCTGATAACCGATTTTGGCACTGCCGACCACTTCGTCGGTACGATGAAGGGGGTCATCTACAACATCAATCCCGACGTCGAAATCGTGGACATCACGCACCATGTGACATCCTACGATATCTTCGACGCGGCTTACGCGCTGGCCCAAAGCTATCGCTACTTTCCCTCGGATACGATTCACTTGATTGTGGTTGACCCGGGCGTAGGGACAGCGCGCCGCCCATTGTTGGCGAGCAGCATGGCTCACCAGTTCGTTGCCCCCGATAACGGTGTACTTTCTTTGGTCTGCCAACAGGAAGAGAGGATGGTCGTCCGCCACGTGACGGCCGACCATTACTTCCTGAACCCGGTCAGCACCACGTTTCACGGACGCGACATCTTTGCCCCTGTCGCCGCGTGGCTGAGCAAAGGGGTGGACGCCGGCAAGTTCGGCGAGCCCATCAGCGACTATGTCGTTTTTGCGTCGCCGAAGCCCAAGCGGGTCGGTAACAATTTCGTAAAGGGGGCTGTTCTTAAAATTGACAAATTCGGAAACGTTCTCACCAATCTTCGACCCGAGGACCTTCCGGAGCTGTTTGCCATGAACCCGCCACCCTTCAAGATTGTTATCAACCAGCATGAAATCACCCACCTGAACCTGGCGTATTCGATGGGCAAGCCTTCGGAGCTGTTCGCGATCGTGGGCAGTTCCGGCTTCCTTGAAATTTGCACGAACCGTGGTTCGGCGGCGAGAATCCTGAACGTAAACCGGGGTGTGGAAGTGGTGGTGATGCTGGGTACTCCTTCCGCGGCGGCCTCAGAACCCCTTTGATGGAAGCGCGCCACCCCCGGCTAGGGCCGGTTCACGTCGATGATGCGGGAGGAAATGCCGCGGAGTGATTCCGGGTGAACCGGAATAACTCCGCGCTACCGGCTCTCTCGCCAGGCGCCTAGCCCCCGGCGGTGCCGACGGCGGGTTTCACTGAGGGCTGGGTAAGTGGCAACATCTCGATGCGGACCTTCGAGATGCGGCGGCCTTCGACTTCCAGGACGGTGTAACGGCGGAATTCAAAAACGAAGGTCTCCCCACCCTTAGGAATGAATCCCAACCTGGCCAGAACGAATCCCGCCAGCGTCTCGTATCCCTCGCCGCGCGGCAGGATGATATCGCGCTCGCTGGCCAGATCACGCAGGCTCATCGAGGCGTCCACCACCAGAACGTTATCGCCCACCTTGTGGATGGCGGCTTCTTCACGGTCGTACTCATCCTGAATTTCGCCTACGATCTGTTCGAGGACGTCTTCAATGGTCACCAAGCCCACAAAAGTTCCGAACTCGTCCACCACCAGCGCCATTTGCGAGTGCCGCCGGCGAACCTCCTTCAGCATCTGGCTTAGCGACATCCCCTCCGGAACAATCATCGGCTGGTGGAGAATGGTGCGCAGGTCGAAGGCTGACTCGGCAGGGACTGCGGCGTGCGCTCTTTCCGCCATCACCTCGAGCAGATCCTTGGTGTACAGAATACCGACGATCTGGTCCGGCAGGCCGTCAAAAATGGGAACCCGGGAGTGTTGGTCCTTTACGACGCGTTCCAGCAGAGTCGGCAGGTCGGTCGTGACCGAGGCACAGGTGATGCGGTTCCAGGGCACCATGATTTCGCGCACCCGAACCCGGTCCAGATCGAAAACGCTGTGAATCATCTCTTCTTGTTCTTCATCCAGCAGGCCGCGCTTGCGAATCCCCGAAACAATCAGCTTCACCTCTTCGGTAGTGGGCAACGGGCCGTGGCTTCGACCCGGGTAACGGTGCAAGAATCTGAGCACGGCATTGGCGAGACCATCCAGCAGTCGCACGGGGTAGCGGCTCAGCTTGAGGAAAAGAGACATGGGCCGCGCCACACCTAAGGCAAATCTTTCCGCCTCCTCATAAGCCATGGCTTTGGGCACAAGCTCACCCAGCACCGTCAGCAACATGGTGATCAGCAGAAAGGCGACGCCCACCGAGACGGTGTGAGCCACCGCTACGCGCGCCACGCGGCCGAGATACCCTTCGAGCGAATGTTCCATGGCGTCGGCCATGATGGCTTCGCCCATCCAGCCCATAAGCAGGCTGATCACCGTAATGCCCAGTTGGGTCGCGGAAAACAACTCCACCATATCGGAAATCAAACTGAGCACAAGTTTCGCGCTTGAATTCCCTTCGTTGGAAAGTTGTTCCAGGCGGGTGCGACGCACGCTTAACAACGCGTATTCGGTAGCGACGAAAAAGGCGTTAAGCAGCACCAGACCGGTAATCAACGAACCTTTTAATAATGCCAACATGGGCCACCCGGAAGAGCACCATTGTAGGCGAGGCCCGTCAAATTTCCAAATGGCCGGGGGCAGAACGCGGGATGGCTCCCCGGCGATGGCTGACGACTGCCGTCTCAGGGGGTGGGTGGCCGGCGGGAAAGTTCAGTAGCAGGTGGGTCGTTTCCGGGCACACGTACGCCCACGACGCGCGAATAGATAGCGTCGTAATCCCGGACGGCCTTGCGCATGCGGAGAAATTCTGTTTCGTCAGGTGGCGAGGAGGGGGGTGGAGGGAGGTTGGGCAAAAGCTTCTCGATCTGTCGGCGCCGGTCGGCGGTGCGCGGATGAGTAGCGAGTAATCCGCCAGGATCCCCACCGCTGCGCTCCTGTTCCGCTTGCATCCTCGCGAGAAACCTCTCGGCCGCGCCGGCATCATAGCCCGCACGAACCAGATATTGGGCCGCGAGGCTGTCGGCACGTTGCTCGGCTGATCGCTGGGCGCGCGCTTGCACTGCCGGCGCCGTCAACCCGCTGGCAGACATCACCGCAAGCCCCACCGGCCCTCCCAGTAGAACCGTAGGCACCGCGACGATGAGTTCGAAAAGGCTGCCTTTCCATGGTACGGTTCGCCAGTCGCAGGAGTTCTCGTGGGCGATTTCGTGGCATAAGACAGCAGCCAGTTCCGCTTCGCTTTCCGCCACGCTGATTACACCGGTGTTGACGACGATGTAGCCGCCCGGGAAGGCTTGGGCGTTGATTCGTGGATCGTAGAGCACGTAAAAGGCGAACGCCTGTTGGCTTCCGCTGGCGCGCGCCAGGTTCTGTCCCAGGCGGTTGACATATTCATTCAGCGCCTTATCACCCCATGGCATGCCGGCGGCAAATGCCTGGTGAACCATGGCAGCGCCCGTGCGCTGAGCTTCACCCATAATTTCTTCCCCGCCGCAAGCGCCGTTAGGCAGCAGCGGGGCAGGCGACCGGGCAGCTGCCGGGACCGGCAGAGACGCCATCGCCCATGTCAGCAACATGAGCCACCGGCTTATCCGGTGCAGCGCCTTCATCGGTATGCCCTCCAGAACCTTATCGGCACTGGAGCCGGCAAACTTCACTAAGCTGTTTAGCCCTGTCGTATCAGATGCACGCGAGAAGGTGTTAGCAACATTAGTGGGGTATTGATAGCCCTAAATCGTCATTCCCGCCTGCTCGGCAACGGCATTTTGTTGGCGCCCCATCGCACACCACGCTGCACACCGCCATCTAACAGCCTGAAACTGGTGCGTGTGGTAAAATCGCTGCAAATCCTTACGAAAGTGAAGCAATGGAAAAATATTTCCGCAGTACCTTGCGCCGTTACTATGAAATTGAGTTGCCGCGCAATCACGAGCGGCCCCAACCGTGGCCATTGTTGGTCGCCCTACACGGCTACGAGGGGAATAAAGAGTCGATGATGCACGTGGCTAAGCGCATCGCCGGCAACGATATGGCGGTGGTTTCCCTTCAGGTCCTCGACCAATTCTTCCGCCGCTTCGGCAGAAATCCTCAGAACTTCCGGGTGGGCTTTGGCTGGGGAACAACCTATAAGATGGAGGATTCCATCCAGCTTCACCACCGGGACCTGGAAACCACCATCCAACAGGCGGTGCTGGAAACACCACGCCGATCCTCAACGAGTATTCCTGCTGGCCTTCTCGCAAGCTTGCTCCTTAATTACCGGTATGTCTTCACTCACCCGCGAGCGATTCGCGGCGCCGTCAGCGTATGCGGCGGCGTCCCCGGCGATTGGAACGACAATCCGCACTACCGGTCCGCGGCCACCCACGTGCTGCATATCGCTGCACGGCAGGATGAGTGGTACTCGCGGGAGAAGAACGTTGAGTTCCGCCGGCAACTGGGCCAACGTGCCGCCACCCTGGATTTTCGTTTTTACGATTCGCCTCACAGATTTCCGCGTAACTCCATTCCCCACATCCGGCGGTTATCGAGAAGCACCTCTAACGCAGTTAGGGCGAGGGGCCTGTCGCCGGGCTCTGAACTTCTCCTCAAACCAGCGCACGAGCATTCGCGCAGGAAAAAGGACTTGAATTGACCACGAATATTCAGCCGGAAGTTCCCTCCTTCCTAAAAGGGGATCCTGGTCGAATCAGGCAGATCCTGACCAATCTGGTCGGGAATGCCATCAAATTTACAAGTTCCGGCGAGATCAATATTCAGGTGGACTCGGAGTCTGAATCAAGCACCCATGCAACGGTGCGATTTTCGGTTATGGATACGGGCATTGGAATTCCCGCCGATCGGATGGATCGATTGTTCAAGCCTTTTTCGCAAGCCGATAGCTCCACCACCCGGCGTTATGGCGGAACAGGATTGGGGCTGGTTATTTCGAAAAAATTGACCGAACTCATGGGGGGGCAAATCGGCGTGAAAAGTACATTAGGTGAAGGCTCGACTTTTTGGTTCACGACGACACTCGAAAAACAGTTAGAGGCTAAAGCTCCGTTTGGAACGCCCTTGGAGGATATGCGAGGGCAACGAATTCTGGTTGTAGATGACAATATGACGAGTAGCCAAATCCTGTCTGACAACCTGCGCAGATGGGGTTGCCTTTGCTCTGAAGCCTCCCGATCGGAAGAGGCGCTGGACAAAATGCGCGAAGCCCATCTGGCGCGGACCCCCTTTTCGGCGGTCATATTGGATAGGGAAATGCCGCTAATGGATGGCGTCCAACTGGGGCTTGAGATCAAAACCGATCCCGACCTGAAGCAGACTCCATTGATTATGCTGACTTCTCACTGTAATCGCGGAGATGGAAAATTGATGCGAGAGGCGGGATTTTCGGCTTTTCTGACTAAGCCAGTGAAGCTCTCCCAGCTTTATAATTGTCTGCGCTTGTTGTTGGCAACACCATCTATACTGAAAACTGAAGAACCCAAACCTTTATTAACCCGCCATTCAGTAGTCGAAATTCAAAAACGAAACACGCGAATATTGCTGGCGGAGGACAATGCAGTGAACGCCCACCTGGTTTTAAGGACTTTGGAAAAAGCCGGCTATTCGGTGGATCAAGCGGTCAATGGCAAAGAGGTTCTAGCCGCTCTCGGGGGAAAACATTACGCTTTAATTCTCATGGATGTGCAAATGCCGGGGATGGACGGTTTGGATGCTACTCGGGCGATTCGTCAAAATGAGTCGCTCTCTGGCGAGCATATCCCCATTATCGCGCTTACCGCCCATGCGCTAAAAGGAGATGAAGAGATCTGCTTGAAAGCCGGCATGGATGATTACCTCAGCAAACCTATTCAGCCCAAAAACCTGGTCTCCGCGGTGGAAGCATTATTATCCCATACCACGGAATCCATTGTCTGATGCGAGAGTTGGAGGGATGCAATGAAAGTGAGAGAAAAAACAAGCCGCGGATGGCAAAAGGGGAAACAGACTCCGTCCGGCGGCCCCTGTGTTGCCGCGCGGCTGACGGTGGTCACGCGCGCGCCTCCAACTTTCCGGAGATTTTCCCTCTCCCCAAGTGTTGAAGACTTAGTCATTATTCACGCACCATTACTCTCCACTTCGATTTTGAGTCCGTAAGGTTTTCCCATTGCCAGTGGCCCAGTGAGAAACCGCCGCGCAAAATATAGGGTTTGGCAACGGTTCCATTTTTCTCCAATGACGTTACACTGACGAAGAAAAGTGTGCAGCACACTGTATAGTATCCCTCAAAATCTTGGCATGGAATTCACCTTGAATTTTGAAGTGATTTGGCCCGCTTTGTGACACAATTTCTTTGATCGAACCATGGGGGGATGCCATGCTCCTTGCGGATCGAGCCATCATGAGGGCTAGGGTAAACCACAAAGAGCGGGAGGAAAAACCTTAAGACTTTTGTGTGGAACTGCTTTGAATCCGATCTCGAAAGGATAATTCCCGTTATGACTACCATCAAGCGCCGACAATTTTTGGCGAGCATTGCGGGCAGCACGGCGGCGGCCACAGTATCTTTCGGGCCGATGGCTGAATCATTCGCCGCTTTGACGCCGGCTCCTCAGTCGAGCCGCAAGACTTCAACCGCTCTTGCCGAGCCGTCATTCCGCCCGCTCCCCCTGGGTTCAATAAGCCCCCAAGGTTGGCTCCAGCGCCAGCTTCGCATTCAAGCCGACGGTCTGAGCGGCCATCTTGACGAATTTTGGCCGGACGTAGGGCAAAGCCAGTGGTTTGGCGGGAAGGCGGAGGGCTGGGAACGAGCCCCCTATTGGTTGGACGGTGTTATTCCGCTCGCCTGGGGGCTTGGCGATTCAACTCTCCAATCAAAGGTGAAGCGCTATATTGACTACATCGTCGCACATCAACGTCCGGACGGCTGGTATTCACCATATCCCAGCGACGCCAGCGCCAAGTCTTATGATTTGTGGTCCATCCTGCTGGCCAATAAAGCCCTCGTCCAATACCACGAAGCCACGGGAGATGCGGCCGTCCTGCAAGCCATCCTGCGCAACCTGAGAGCCACTCTCAGCGTCCTTGACCGGACTCCCCTGTTTGGCTGGGGGAAATTTCGCTGGTTTGAAGGACTGATCTCTGTTTATTACGCGTACGAAAAAACCGGCGAAGCCTGGCTTCTTGACCTGGCGCATAAATTCCATTCGCAGGGCTTCAACTACATGACATTTTACGGCGGTGAAGATGTGACCTTGCCGACGCCGCGCCGCGGCCTTTGGCGGTGGGACAAACATGTGGTCAATACCGGGATGGCTCTGAAGGCGTATGGCCTCTCCTGGCGGCTCTCCCGGCGGGAAGCCGAGCGGGATTTTCCTCCGCGGATGATTGAAATCCTGGATCGTTATCATGGCCAAGTGACGGGCATGTTCACTGGCGACGAATGCTTGGCGGGAAAGAATCCGCTCCAGGGAACGGAACTCTGCGCCGTGATCGAGACCCTATACTCCTTGGAGCATCTGCTCTCCCTCACGGCTGTTCCCGCCTATGGGGACCGGCTGGAACGGGTGGCCTTCAATGCACTGCCAGCGGCTTTTGCCCCGGACATGTGGTCGCACCAATACGACCAGCAGGTCAACCAGGTTCAATGCGCGAATAATCCTGAGTTCATGTGGTCGACGAATGGTCCGGACTCGAACCTCTATGGTCTCGAGCCCAATTTTGGCTGTTGCACCTCCAACCTGCATCAGGGCTGGCCGAAGTTTGCCGCCCATCTTTGGATGGCGACTCCAGACAATGGAATCGCCGCGGTAGCATACGCGCCGAGTACCGCCCGCTTCAAGGTTGGCGGGTCCGCTGTGGCAGTGGCTCTTGAGACGGACTATCCATTTCGCGACATTTTCCAATTGAAGGTGACGACGGAAAAGGCTGTTCTTTTCCCCCTGTTCCTGCGAGTTCCTGCCTGGGCGGAAGGCGCCAGCCTCCAAATCGGCGAAGCTCCGGAGAAGCTCCTCAAGCCAGGCTCCTTCCATCGCGTCGAGCAGGAATGGAAAGGCGAGGTGTCGCTGCGATTGCGATTTCCCATGAAGGTGAAAACGTCGAGCCGTTATAACGGAGCGATTGCCGTGGAGCGCGGCCCACTGGTCTATTCGCTGAAGCTGGAAGAAACCTGGACACGGATCAATGCCGATAGGCCGCATCGGGAATTGCCGCATGGAGACTTTGAAGTCCGTCCTTCCACTCCTTGGAATTACGGGCTCCTGGTGGATGAAACCAAACCGGAATCCAGTATCAAGTTCGAAGAAAGACCTCTGGGGGAGAAACCATTTTCTCCTGAAGGAGCGGGCGTAGTGGCGAAAGTCAGAGGCCGCAAGTTGCCAGGTTGGAAGCTGGAGAATGGCTGGGCGGGGGAAGTTCCTCCGGAACTCCAAGACTCAAAAGAATCCATCGAGGAGCTGTCTCTCATCCCTTATGGTTGCACTAATATTCGAGTCACCGAATTCCCTCGCGTTTCCCGCTAAAGAGGGAGTTCACTGGCCTCCATCCAAACCATTTTGTGTGTTGACTCGGGCTCATTGAGCTTTAGCTGGCAGGATACGAATTGTCCCGATCCGGCAGCGGCCTTGCGCATCTTCACCTTCGATAGGCAACCGAATGGCGGGCTGTCCCGCTTCAGTGGTCAGCGCTATCCGCAAGTCGTAAATCCCGGGCTCCAGTTTGGCTGGAACCCCGATAATCGATGTGACGGGATATTCTTCACCGAGGATCCAACCAGTTTCATCAAAAGCGGGATCGGCGCCGCTGAAATATTCTTTGCCTTCACGATCGGTCAGGTAAAGGCGCAGGGGGTGGCGGACATAAAGCCGCCCCTGGTTGCGGTTCACCCAATTGGAGCGCAGCAAGAGCAACTCTCCGGCCCGAATCTCCTCCGGCCAGCTTAAGGAGCGAGGAACCAGCCGGTAGCCGATGCCGCCACTGCGCAAACCATTCTCAAAACTCTCGCGATCCTCACGCATGGCCCGCCGATAGCTATCCGCGTCCATGTAGAAGTGCGCATAATTAGAATGCCATTCCGCCATGACATCGATGTTTTCTTCCAAGGTCCCATGCGTCCCCTGATTTTTGACATCCAGATAAGACCAGTCCCCCTCCGCCATCAACGTGGCGCTACGCCAGTATTTCTCCATGGTCAAGCGATCCCATAACCAGAGCCCATCGATAAATCCGTGCCGTGCCAATTCAAATCCCTTGGACATCGCTACATCCAACGCTTGCCGGTAGTGAAAATCCTCGAGGCTGGCCACCTGCTTTTGGTCGTCATCAAAACAGTAGGAGATCATCACTGGACGGACTCTGAATACTTCCGCATACATCGTGACAATTTGGGCGAGCACCGCATGTTTGGCCTGCTTATCCGGCCATGGATAGTGCGACCACATCGTGTGCCACTCTCCCCATTGGCCATAGCCCATGGCGCCCCAGAGAACCACTGCGCTGTCGGGCTTGTCGTAGCGAGCGGCTAGAGCTTCCAGAAATTTCCGTGCTTTGGGCAGATACACATTGTCGTAAGAAGGATCGAGGTAATCGGGCTCGCGTTTTGGGGCCTTGCCTTCACCCACATAGGCCCGATATTTGGCGCCGGCCTTCCAGAGCCACTCTGGACAAACCTCGTTGCCCGGAGCCCCGGCCCATCCTGGATCGTCCGTAATCCAGACGCGCAAATAAATCTGTTTGCCGCGCCGCGACCAGAAATTCAGCACGGCGTCCAGATCTTTCCAATAATAGTTGCCTTCCCGCGGTTCCAGATCCGACCACATCCAGTCCACCAGCACCCAGCTAAAAAGCGGAGCGTCGTCCCCGAATCCAGCCGTGTTGTATTCCAGCGTGAAAGGCCGCCCATCATAATAACGCGGCCCGGCCCAGAGACCGAAGCCCATGTAAGGATTAGCGAGCGGAGCATTGTGCTCCATGGGAAATACGGTCTTGATGAGGCGCTGCGGTTGGGCTGGAAATGATATGGGAAAAATCAAGAGCAGGATGGAGAGGATAAACATGAATCTGCCGATCATGGGCAGTCTCCTTTAGCCTATGGATGTCGGTGTCATTGTGACACGGTTTTGCCCGTGGTTATGACAATCTTTTGTTGTCAATTAGTGTGGTGTCTCACGGATGACTGGGTTTATAATCGCTCCGGCCATGGTTTCATGGTGAATGCTATTTCGAGTCTCCGCTGTTTAGGAACCAATACTCTGGAAGCTATCCGTGTACAGCCCTTTCATGACATCGGAAAAACAACGGTGAGGTTTCTCATCCATGACTGGTGGTGCATATCCCCGATCCATGGTGGTCAAACGGCAGGCTCTCACTTGCTCGGCTGAAAACATCTCATTGCGTTTTGTCGAAGTCTCCGCGGGAGGCGGCTTGCAAGCTGTCTCCTTCATCATCATTAATCATTGGCAACGATTTCGAGTCGCCATGGCTCAGCCCTTCGGTGGTCCGAGTTTAGACTCCCTTGGCCATTCGAAAGTATACAATCCCTTTTATTCCTCCAAGTGATTGGATCCTGGATGGAGCGAAATCAGTGTCCCTTCAAGGGCCAGTTCAGCGCGGATGCCATGTGGTTCACCCAAAACGTGCGATTGGAAACATTGTCCAGCCTGGATCGAATCGCGGAGGCAGTTCGCAAGATCAAGGCCCATTCGAGCCAGTTGTCAAAGTATTGGAGATAGAGGCCGGATTCTGCAAAAAAGCGAAGCGATGACGCCCATTCTCACCATTCAAATTAAAAGGAGCGCTATCCCATGAATGCGCTGAGCAGAAGTTTTTTTTGGGTAGGACTATTTGCCTCATTGTTGGCTGCGGGATGCCGTGGATCTGAGAACCTCCCGGCTGCGCCAACGGCCTTATCCTCCGGGAATTTGATCGCCAAGACTTACGATTCCGGGTTCGCGGATTCCCATGATACTTATAACGGCATCTCCGTGGCCTCCAACGGCAGGGTTCTATTATGTATTGTGTTCGGAAAAAGTCGATGTAGGGGGGCAGATGTATTCCTTTGATCCGGCGACGGAAAAGATTGAACACTTGGGGGACCTCACCGAAGCTTGTGGAGAAAAAGATCTCAAAGCCATTCCTCAGGGAAAATCTCATGTCAGTTTCGTGGAGTCGAAGGGCAAGCTTTATTTCGCCACGCACATTGGCTATTACAGCATCAAGGACGGAATGGAAACCGTTGGCGACCCTCCTCCCGGCTATAAGCCTTATCCAGGAGGTCATTTCCTTGCCTATGATCTGGCAACCGGGAAATATGAAAATTTGGCGACAGCGCCTAATGGAGAAGGAATTCTGGCGATGGCCATGGATGCCCAGCGTGGCCAGCTCTTTGGGCTCTCCTGGCCCACCGGGTATCTCCTTCATTACGACTTGGCGGGCAATCAATTAAAAAATCTGGGAAAAGTCACGGGCGATGGTGAAAAGGGAAAGGGGGCCGCCTTCCGGACCCTGTGCCGTTCGCTGATTGTCGATCCAGAGGACGGTGCCGTTTATTTAACCAATTCCGAAGGGTCCATCTTGCGTTATCTCCAGCGCAAAGGCTTAGTGGAAACGGTTCCGGATGCCGACATGCGAAAAGACTACTTTGGTGTTTACGATCCCTCTTCGCCTGGACATATGGGCTACAACTGGCGCCAGACGTTTTGGTATGCCCCGGAACACAGTATTTATGGGGTACACGGGAATTCCGGTTACCTGTTCCGTTTCGATCCACGCTCCGCAAAGTTGGAAGTACTGGAACGGATCACATCACTCCCTTCGAAAAGAAGCGGCATGTATGACCAGTTCAGCTATGGGTATCTGGGTTTTGCGCTGGGTCCCGACGGCCGCACTATTCATTACCTCACGGGCGGACCGGTTTACATCGAAGGCAAGCGAATCGAGGGGAAAAAGAGCACAGCCAAAGGAGAATCCAAGGGACAAGAGAACTTGCACCTCGTTACATACGATATTCCGGAATGGAAATATTCCGATCAGGGGCCGATTACTCTGGACAATGGACAACGGCCTGCCTATGTGAATTCCCTCGCCGTGGGCAAGGACGGCACGGTTTATTCCTTGTCGAGAATCACAAATCCGCAAGGCAAGGCCCGGACGGATCTGTTCGCGGTGCGAGGCCCGTTCAAGAGCCGGTAGTTTGCACTTCTATCATGTCTTTGCTGGATTTTTGGAGCACGACGATATCAGTCTTGGATACCTTTGCACGGACCGGGCTTTCACGGATGGCGGCTATGAAATCACCAACTCCACCGTGGGGCCAGAGACGGAAGGATGCGTTAAGAAAATTATCCGAATTCTTATGGGCCTTTAAAGATTAATTCAGGAGGTTTTAATCATGTCTGAAAAAGTGAAAAGCAAAAGCCGCAGAACCTTCCTTCAAGCCAGCAGCGCAACCCTCTTGGGCCTCTCCGCCTGTGCTCAAGGGAATCCGTCGGCGCTCGCCCTGTCGGGAGGAGCGAAGACTGTCACTTTTCCCGAGGAAAAGTCCAAAGCCCTAACCCGGTGGCCGCGCTATGGCGATGCGGAAAAAAAGGCGTTCCACGATCTGATTGACAGCGGCAAATATTACGAAGAACTGCCGATTTTTGAAAAGGAGTGGAAAGACTACACCCAGTCTCCCTTTGTGAAGGCGCACATGAATGGGAGTAGCGCCCTGACTAGCATGTATTTTGCCCTGGATCTGCCGCCCGGCAGCGAAATCATGGTGCCGTCTTATACCTTTTTTGCCACCTGCCTCGCCATGCGTTTTTTTGGGTGCGTTCCCATCTTCGTCGATATCGATCCCAAGACGGCCTGTTTTGATCTGAGTGATGCGAAGCGAAAGCTGACCAAGAACACGAAGGCGCTTTGCGTGATGCACTCTTGGGGACTTCCGTGCGAAATGGATCTTATCGCCGCTTTTGCCAAGGAGAAAGGGCTTATCCTTCTTGAAGATGCGGCGCATGCCCACGGCGCCTCCATGCAAGGCAAGAAGATGGGCACCTGGGGAGCCATGGGAATTTACAGTTTTCAAGCTTCAAAGGTGTTGCCCTCGGTGGAGGGCGGGATGGGGATGTACCAAACGCGCGAATACTTTGAGCGCGCGGCTGCCTTTGGCCACTATGAAGATCCGGTGAAGTTTGCCGCCAACAGCCCGGTCCGCGCTTACGAAGGGACCGGTTTTGGGCAGAAATACCGCATGCACCCCTTTGCCGCCGTGGTGGCTCGCCAGCAATTGCGTGGATTGGATGAGCGGATGGCTCTGGTGGAAGCCAATGTCCGCCGCCTGAATGACCGTTTGATTCAGCTTCCAGGTTTGAGTGTGCCCCGCTGCCGTCCAGATCAAAAACGGGCTTATTATTACAAAAGCATGCTGTTGCTCGACTCGACCAAGAGCGGATTTTCGCGTGACGCCCTTTTGAAAGTACTCATGGCCGAAGGGGTAGAAGCCAGTATTTGGGATTATCCCGAACAGCACAAACTAAAGATTTACTCAGAAGCGAAATGGTGGCACCATGCGCCCAAAATTCCTTCTTCCATGCCAGGGGACGAGTATATTAATAAGAATCACATCTTCCTGCCCCTTTTCCATGGAGAAGCCAACGAATTGATTGATCAGTATGTCAAGGCTTTTGAAAAAGCCTGGGCGCACAAGGCGGAGATTGCCAAACTTTAAAATTAAAACCTTGGCCGTGCCCACGCGCGGCCAAGGTTTTTAGGGAATAAATTCTCCATTCACATCATTAGAAGTATAACTACTCTTGACCCAATTACGAGCGCTCATAAAATCAACATAACCGCTCAGTGTGTATTCCTTGAATTAGCCGGGGAGTGGGTTCGCTTCTTGGGAATCCACTCTCTGGCCTTTGATAGGGGGAGATGTAACGGTTTCCGGATGCGCGATATGCCCCCCCCCCTCGGGCCGTTCATTATTCCCGTCTTTTTTGGTCATGCCTAACCAAGGCACCGAGTAGTAACAAATAAACGATCATAATCGCGAGGCTTTCTGCTTCTTCTCACTACAAATAACCATGCTCGATTCTAAGGTGCCGACTTGACCTTTTATCTTTTGTAAATTTTCTTAACATAAACGAGAGCAATCCTCTAGTCCGATGTAACCCCTCTAATTTTAGAACGACAGAACATGCCAGCCAGTTTTCTGCAGTTCAGCCAACATTGATCCCGTGTAAATCACGGTGATACCCAGTTTGGAAAGCTTATCGCTGATGCCGTATTCGTCGGCACAGGCTTTGCACGCATACAGTTCAACCCCGGCCATCTTAAGTTCGTCCAAGTGCTGCTGCAATTGCGGGTCTTCGACCAAAAGCTTTCCCGAGGGTCCCCAGACCAGCAGTCTGACCGTATCCATCCACTGTCGTTTCTTGCAGTTCTCTGCATACATGAACACCATCTTGAGCGCGACTTCGCGATCGCCGCTTGTCCAGACAATCAGTTGCTGGTGTTTGATGGTGGCCGTTGCGATAGATGCGGGACTCTTCACTTTCGGCGACTCCGCGATCTTTGTGATATTGGCTATAAGTAATCCGCAAAATACGACACTGACAATGATTGCAGCCTGCGCGCTGATTCTCATCTGGTATCTCCTTTGGGGGATCAATGACTAGTTCTCCCGCGACATTGCGCCATTTCAAAAGTGCGGAAAACCCGCGAGCAAACACGGCTGCAGATTTTCCGGATAGAACCGCTAAACTCGCCCGGCGGTTGCTCGTCGGGTTTATTCGCGCGTTATTTTGCGCTCGTTTCCACTTTTTATTCTTCGTCCAAATGGGCAGACTTTGATGCAGAGGCCACAGATAGAGGCGCCGATTCCAGGTAGCTTTGCATATTCGCCGGTAAGTTTCTCCACACAGCGGGAAAAATGCAAGGCCTCATTCCTGTCCTTATAGTAGTCCACGGTGTTTACACCCTTGATGGCTTTTGCGGGGCACGAATCTCGGCATAACAAACAATTCCCGCACCGGTTTTTTACAGGCATATCGGCTATTAGCGGGGCTTCCGTGAGAACAGTGACAAGACGCACTCTCGGGCCGAATTGAGGCGTTATGAGAAGGAGATTCTTCCCTAGCCAACCCAATCCGGCCAATCGTGCCACCGCCTTGTGACTAATAGCGGCAGACCAGTCCTCTCGGTTTAGAATCTGAGATGCCGGGATAGGAAGGCTGCGAAAACCTTCTTTCTGAAACGCCACAGAGGTGCGAAATGCAAGTTCATCCAATATACGATTAGCGGTTTGATAAGTCGCGCTGTAAACCGGCGTGGGCTTGTCTGATATTGTGTCAAAGACGGAAACGGGAAGCTGAATGGCAATTGAAACGGCTCGCGTAAAGCCATGCAGTAAATCAGAGGGATTGGTCTGAAGTTCATTCAGCGGCTCGGCATCAACCACCCCAACTAAATCCGCACCCCAATCAATTATTTTGGATTTGACTCGCTTTGTATATTCAGACGATATCATCGGTTGCCTTTCTTGCCCTATATCCGAGGGTGAATAGGGCACAATATCACTTCTGTCAATTGCCGAAACGACAATGTCTCGTCGCTCGCCCGGAATGTTATGCCCGCTTACCTTCCGCTACCAAAAGAAGACGGTTCAGAGCACCGGCAACAATCGCCTCCTGTCCTGCTCAATATGTTTCTCTGCCGGCCACCATGGCTTGCCGGCAGTAACTACGATGAGAGGGATATTGCGGTGAAGTGGAGCCTTGCGAACCATCGCGACGATCCTGCACAATTATGCAAACGCTGGCTATGAGACCAATCCAAATCAACAGCCCCTGCCCGATGGAGTTTCGAGTACAATGTCGACTTTTCTTGGTGCCATACGAAGAATCCCGGCAGCGCCCGAGCCGACTGATTGAGCGATTGGTGGGGCTTTCATTGTTATTCTTCCATGACTAAGCTGCCATCCGGATTAAATTTCCATTGGTCTGAATAAGCAACCTCCCACAAATATCCATCTGGATCAGAAAAGTACCCGCTGTAACCTCCCCAATAAACGTCTTTAGCGGATTTCACAATCCTGCCTCCCGCCTTCTCCGCTTGCGACAATATCGCATCGACATCTTTTCTTTTTCGGGCGCAATGGCCTAACGTAAATCCAGCAAATTTATTCTTTTCCCTTTCAATTTTCGGCGCCTTCAGTCCAACATCTTCCGCCAGTTTGTCATAAGAATATAGAAACAATCGTGTTCCTGAGGTAGCAAAAACTACAATACCTCCGTCAGGAGTCATTTTAGTAGGGAAACCGAGGCCTTCCTTATAAAAGATAAAAGACTTTTTCAAATCTGATACGCCTAAGGTAATTACGCTAATCCTAGGTTCCATCGCGGCTCCTTTCTTGTTGTTGAGTGGAGGTTCCGAATAGCCGCGGCAGCAAAACGACAGAGCCGCTGCGTAGAGCAGTATCATTTGGATTCGATTATTTTTCATAGAATTATTGCCGACGTTCAAGGCTTAGGCACTGGTACGCCTTTTGCGCCAATCGCCTCAAGCCGATAATTGGCTGCTCCAATTAAGTGACTTTGCATGGATTTGACTTCCGGCCGCCTATTATGGTCACTGGGAGTGTTTATCTCCAATTTCCCATAGGTGCGGGCTCTCTATATGCAAAAAATTCAGATCCCTAACACTCTTCAGCAAGGGGAGGCAGCCAGATAAAATAGGTAAGGACACTACTCTCGGGTTTTAATTTTTTCGCCGGCCAGTCTGGCTAGTGTCGTAGCCGCCCAGAGCCTCCAATTCGCCTTTCAGGGAAGACTTATTGAGAGCATCCAATACCACTTGAACGGACGGTAGGTCCCAGTATTGTTCAGGAATCACCAAATCGTACCGTTCGCTGGCCAGCGGGATAAAATGGAGTCCAAAAACGCGCGCAGCGGCTCGGGTCGCTATGCAACAGTCGGCCTTGCCACTATGAACATGCCAAGCCGCCAGAACATGACCGTTCGTAATCTGGTCATATCCGTTAACATTGCTGGGAGAAACACCTTCTCTTTTGAGGGAACTATCCAACAAAAAACGGGCTCCGGCTCCCACTTCCCGATTGATGGTTGTCACGTCTGGGCGCGCTAGATCTGCTACTCCGGAGATCTTTTTCCGATTTGCCCCGGCAACCACCAATCCCTCCTCCCAGGAAGCAAAGGTCACAACCCGAACACCACCCTGGGGAAAGGACTTCTCAACGACTTCAAGGTTTGATCCGCCCGCTGATTTTCCGCTTAGGTGCGTCCCCGCCACATGTATCTTCCGATCTTCGAGCCACTCGAGCGCCTGGCAGCTGGAGCACCAGGCTATGATGAGCTCGATATTTCCATGCTTCCATACGTGGCGCGCCAGCACAGGCATGGCAGGGTCGCAGCCGGCGATGATCAATCGGTTTTTCGCGGCGGCCTCCTCGCGAAACGGCCGGACGAGAGTCCTGCCGCCCTTGCCGGGACCTACGATAACCGCATCCGCGGCCGGAAGCTCTCCGAGAACCGGAGAGGCCGGCACGCCAATCATTCGTCTGCCCACTTTCGCGAGTCGCACGGGCTGGTCAGGTTGCCCGGATTTTGAGGGTCTCATCAGTAAATCAACGGGAGTTGATTTTTCTGAGGCGGAAACCGGCATTTGGATCGAGAACAGCTCCTCAACAGGCACTTCCAAAACCTGTGCCAAACGCAGCGCCACGAGGGTATTTGGAATGTACCTATGTGCCTCGATCGCATAGATGGTTTGCCTTTTCACCCCGGCTTTCGTTGCCAGAGCCGCCGCCGATATTTCACGCTGCTGCCGTACTTTGGTTAGCCTGTTTTGCACACGCATGAAGATTTAGCCTCTTTACGGAAGAACTCTCTTATGTTATATCAACATTGTCGTGTTAAAAAGACATTGTAATTTATAAACTCTCCGCCATGTCCAATGCGTTTCTGCATCTTGGAGCAGGCTTTTTACAAATTCTCTCCAGGAGTCCAGGGCGCAGAGGATATCTTAGCTCAACTTTCGGAAGGTATGCCATGCCACTTCGTCTGACTTTTCGATCGATCGTTGTTTTGTTATTCTTGGGTTCGGCCCTGTTTCCCTTCCAATTTGCCCATGCCCAAGCCGCCAGAGGATCTATTAGCGGTGAAGTACGCGACCCTTCCGCTTCGGTAATCCCTGACGCTCAGATCAAGGTGATGGAAACCCAGACCAACCAGGAATACACGGCAAAGACCGACCGAAACGGATTCTATACGATTTTCAATCTTAAGCCGGGTCTTTACAAGTTCATAGTAGAAGTCAGCGGTTTCAAACGATTTGTCCAAGAAGGGATTCAATTGGCCACCGGCGAGGGGATCCGCGTGGATGCGATCCTGACGATTGGGAGTCCCAGCGAGACCGTCACCGTGACGTCGGATGCTCCGTTGCTGAGAACAGAGACCGGCAGTCTTGGGCAGGTCATCGACAACCGCAAGATTGTGGATCTGCCGCTGAATGGGCGCAGCTTTATATCGCTCGTCGGACTATCTTCGGGTGTGGCACTGCCGCCGGGATCGGCCTTCCCGCGCATTAATGGCGGCCGCCCCCGGACCAACGAGTACCTGTATGACGGAATCTCCGTGCTGCAGCCGGAACCGGGCACCATAGCCTTCTTCCCTGTTATCGACGCCATCCAGGAGTTCAAGGTTGAATCTAATAGCCCGCCGGCCGAGTTCGGACGCTTTAATGGAGGTGTGATCAATCTCAGCACAAAGTCCGGCACCAACCAGCTCCACGGAACGGCGTTTGAGTTCCTTCGCAATGAAGCATTGAACGCACGCAACCTTTTTGCCCCCGCGAATTCCGCAAAGCCGGTGTTCCGACGCAACCAGTTTGGTGGAACCCTCGGAGGACCGATCAGCGCGGACAGGACTTTCTTCTTTGCCGATTACCAGGGCACACGGCAGGAAATCGGCAGGGTACGCATCTCGACTGTACCCACCTTGCTCCAGCGCCGGGGAATTTTTACCGAAGCGGTCAGCAAAAGTGCGCCCAAAATCTATGATCCGAATACAACGCAATCGCTTCCCGGAGGAGGCTTCACACGCCAGCAGTTTGCCGGCAACACGATTCCGGACGATCGGATCGACAAGGTGGCAGCGCTTCTGCTCCAGCGATTCCCTAACCCGACGTCCTCTGGAACCGCCAATAACTACACTCGCGTCGGCAATGAAGGCGACACCCAGGACCAGTTCGATGGCCGGGTTGACCACCGCTTTTCCAATCAAGATCAGATCTTCGGTCGCTACTCTTACATGCGCGATTTCGCGACGCCGGTCACGCCTCTCCCGGATGGCAGCGGCAACATTACTAGCGGAGCACTCGCGGAGGCTACAACGACCGGACATTCCGCGGCCACCAGTTACTTGCACCTATTCGGTCCGGCTTTCGCGAACGAATTTCGTTTTGGGTACACCCGGCGCGCGATTGACCGCGCCGCCTTGTTGCTGAATGGGCAGCCTTCCCAGGTATTGCAGTTGCCGGGCATTCCATCCAACGGTGACTTTAGCAACGAGTTGCCCACATTTTCAATCAGTGGTTTTCAGCAATTGGGACCGCCGGCGAATACCGACTCGCGGTTCCGCACGGATGTCACCGAGATTGTCGATCAAATCTCCAGGCAAAAAGGCCGTCATTCACTCAAGGCCGGCCTGGATTTCCGTTGGGAACGCCTGAACATAATCCAGCCGCCGTCACCGACCGGACTGTTCTCGTTCAGCAGTCTCTTTACCGATATGCCTGGGACCACGGGAACGGGCTTTTCATTGGCGAGTTTTCTTCTCGGGCAGGTGCAGACCTTTTCGATCGATTTGCAGCAGAAAGCCATTCGCGCACGCGCTCACATCCAGGAGTATTTTATTCAGGACGACTGGAAAGCGACGAGCAGGCTTACCGTCAATGCCGGCCTGCGGTGGACCCTCAATTTCCCCTCCACGGAGGTTGATGACCAGGGGGCGATATTTGACCTGCAGACGCAGCAACTCGACTACCTGGGCCAGAAGGGTTTTCCTCGCTCAGGCCGCACATTGCACTGGCATGATTTCGGACCTCGTCTGGGGCTGGCCTATCGTGTTACGGACAAGACCGTGATCCGTGCCGCATACTCGTTGGTCTGGATTGAACAAGCGGGCATCACCACTCCCTTTACAAATCCGCAGTTTCCCTTTGTGCAGACGGTGACCCAGAGAACCCTCGACAGCATAAATTCCGCCCTCGTCCTGGCCTCCGGCCCTTCTGTGGAGCCAATCCCACTCACGCCCGATGCGGGCCTGGGGCAAGGCGTTTTCACCGTGGACCGTTCGCTCGGCTCAGGCTACGTCCAACAGTGGAATCTCTTTCTCCAGCGAGAGATTAAGTCCAATCTGGCCTTGTCAGTGGGCTATACGGGCTCGAAAATCACCCACGTGGGCATTCCAGACACCAACATCGACCAACTCACCGTTCAACAACTCGCAACGGGCAATCCGTTGCTGAAGAAGGTTGCCAACCCTTTCTTTGGCGAGATTCCGCGTTCATCTTCGCTCGGCGATCCGACGATTGCCGCGGGGCAGCTCCTCAAGCCTTACCCGCGATTCACTGCGGTCAGTTTTTTTCGCAATAACGTCGGCAACACCAATTACCATGCATTCCAGGCGCGGCTGGAAAAGCGTTTTTCGCGCAACCTGTCGTTCCTGGCCAGCTACACTTTTTCCAAGTTGATCGACGAGGCATCCTCGGTATTTGATTCCACCATTTTTACCGGCCCGGTTGCAAACTACCCCGTGGCCGACAGCTTCAACAGGAAGCTTGAGCGCGACGTGTCGAACGGAGACATTCCGCACAACCTCGTCCTCAGCTGCACTTATGACTTGCCGTTTGGTCCGGGCCATCGACGCCATCCGCGGGGCATCCTAGGTAAGCTTGCCGAAGGGTGGGAACTGGCAGGCCTGCTCAGCCTGCAGTCCGGCATTCCGCTTGCCGTCACGCAGTCCACAAATTTTAACTCGTTCGCCGGTTTCGGCACTCAGCGCCCCAATCGTATTGGGAATCCATCGCTCCAGGGATCACAGCAAAGTACAGCACAATGGTTCAACACGGCGGCCTTCGCGGTAGCGCCGCAATTCACCTTGGGCACAAGCTCTCGCAATCCAGTTCGCGGGCCGGGATATAGGAACCTTGATGTGGCGTTATTCAAGCATACTGCGATTACTGAGCGACTCAACCTGGAGTTCCGCACCGAAGCATTCAATCTGACCAATACGCCGCCACTGGGCGCTCCCAATGTTGTGCTCGGAACACCAGGTTTTGGATCAATCACTTCGGCTGGCGATCCCCGCGTCGTTCAATTTGCCTTGAAGATCATTTTCTGAAATTGGAAGAACATGTTTTAATGTTGTTGGGCTCCGCTATAAGCTGTGGCGCGAAGTATTGAAATCCAGACCAGGAGACATCGATGGGACCAACAACCCGTAAAATGCTGCTCAATCAAGGCTACTCCGAGGCAGACATCTGTGAATGCAGGGGAATCAATTTCCTTGCGCGCTGGACACCATTTGCGTGCGCATCTCTTGGACTATTTGGCTTGTGTCTTCAGTCTTCCTACTACATGCTCATATTGGGATTTCTCACAACCATTGGCGCACTCAGCGATCGCAGCTTCTACGATTACCTGTACTTATTCCTTGTCAAGCCCGTCCTTTATCTTGGCGAGATGCCCAGGCACGGCAATCAGAGGAGATTCGGCTGCGCAATTGGAGCAATACTCTTTCTGCTGTCAGGCATCGGGTTGAAGAACGAGAATTTGGTCCTGACCTTTGTTCCTTCAGTCTTGATCATTGGGCTCGCCTATGTGGCCGCGCTAACGCAATGGTGCTTCGCTTCAACGCTCTATAATTTTTTGCGCGCAAAATCCAGGTACTTGCTGCGAGCCACGAACTGCGAGAGACAAGTTCGAGCACGAATAGCTCATAGTTCTATTGGGCATCCCACAACGGAGTGCTAAGACCGTTTAAATCCCATACGATTTTCCCGGCTCGAATAGTTAGCTCGGCCTCCAACTTCTGCGTTCCTTTTAGTTTTGTTTTACGAACGTCGATAAATCCGAAATCTCCTTTTCTCAGATTCAATACAGTCACGTCCGCATCGGCGCCAACACTCAAATGCCCCAGATCTTTTCTCCGGATAGCGTTGGCCGGATTCCAGGTGGTTCGTAACACAACGTCCTGAAGAGATATGCCCATGTTGAGAAATTTGGACATCACGTTGGTGAGGTCTTTCATTCCTCCATTCATGCTGTCGGCGTGTAAATCAGTGCTGATGACATTAGGTCTGAAACCCTGTTGCATCGCGGGAACAGCCTGACGCCATGAAAAGGCGCCGCCACCATGACCGACATCAAAAACGATCCCCCTCATTTGCGCTTCAAAAACAAATGGTTTAACCTTCCCATTTTCATCCACAATCGTTTCGCGGTCGGTGGGACCATAAGAAAAAGTGTGAGTAAACATGTCGCCGGGGCGAAGATGTTTCATAAACAGCTCTTCAATGGAGAGCGGCGGATTATGCTCTCCAAAGTCGACCATCACCGGAACATTGGCCAGGTTTCCCGCTTCCACCGCGCGATCGACTTGCGTAAAATCGCCCCAATAATGAGCGGCTTTAATGCCTACGAGGATATCCGGAAACAGCCGCTTAATGATAAGCGCGGTTTGAGTGGGATTCATATCCGTCACATCCTGTTCTTCAAACCGCCCCACCATGCCATTCCCCACGATATTCAATAACGCCAATACTCTCGTTTTCGATCGGTCAATCGTTTGCTTTTTGAAAAGACGGAAATTTTTCCATCCCGAACTGCCGGCATCGACTACCGTAGTTACGCCAGCTCTAAAAGTAAATCCATCCGGAGGAAGAGAAGAGAGTCCATTGGCGATGTAGGCATCCGCCTCAGTTCCCTGAAATACATGCACATGCATATCGATCAGGCCGGGAGTTATGTACAACCCGGTTACGTCTATAACATTCTTGGCATTTTTGGCCAAAATATCGGCGGCCACCTGAGCTATTTTGCCATTGACGATCGCAACGTCCAATTTTGAGTCGATATTATTCTTGGGGTCGATGACGTGGCCACCCTTGAGTAAGAGATCGATCTCCTGGGCCTGCACCGTGTGAAAGGGCAAAAGGCAGGCAAAAAGAAACAAGATAATGGCGGGCATGTTGCGAGACACAATTTTATATAAGACCGAATGATTTACCATTTTAAAATCCTGATTTGTATTGATTCAAATGTTGGCCTAAAAAGAACAAACTAGGTTGCTAATGGAGGTCCGCTGGGAATCATTATCCGCTGACGCCCTTTCTTATAGGTATGCCGTTTGGCCGTGAACTTGGCCGTGCGATATTCACCCATATAGATCTGTCCCGAGATCGCATCGCTGGAAACGGTGCCCGAGAAAATAAAGGTGATCGAATCGGCGGTGTGCCGATCGACACTGCGAAGCTTGATCTGATCTCCTTCGATTGTGCCAACCATGTCCCTCGTGGAAAAATCTCCCTGGTGCGAGCCCTGGATCCAGTTACCCTCTTGTTCCATAGTAAACGTATGCTGGCTCTTGCCGCTGAAGAACTCGACATTAACATCCCAGCGACCGCTGACGTTTGAGGACGGAGCGGCCATGGCTGTGGATCTTGGGCTTCGCTCCCGCGAAAGCAAATCGAAAAGGCGATCGGCCACGATCTTATCCTGCCCCAACTGCATCTGCCCCGTGGTGATGGCAATAGAAGTCGTCCCGTTTCCGCTTTGGGCGCCGAGTGCAATCCTTGGTTTGGTTCTGCCCACCTCTTCCGCCACTTCTTCCGCTGTGATGTTCAGCTTATCGGGGTCCCACGATACAATCAATACCGGGCTCTTGTTGGAAAGGTCGGCGGGCTCCTGCACGGTAGTTTTTATGCCGTCTATTTTTGAAATACGTTTTGAAATATTGTCTAGCCAGGCCAGCCACCGTTTCCATTCGCCCTGATGATCTCGGGTTATCCATGCCTCCACCGCCGCGAGCATGCCCATCATTTCTTCACGGCCGACTTTATTATCACGCCCAGGACCATGGTGTGGCGAACTTGCCTGCCACGCCGACATGAGAATATCTTTTTGACCCAGCACCAGTCCCGCGCACTGCGGACCGCATATGGCTTTGCCACCGCTGTATACAACCACCGTAGCGCCTCGCCGCAGATGAACGCTTGGTATTGTAAGGTCCTCGGCTGCCGCATCTACGAGGATGGGAATATTTCTGGGTTTTGCTATTTTGGCAACGGCTTCCAAAGTAATCGACTCCGAAGAGGCCACATCGAAGGCCATCAGGTAGATCATGGCCGTCTTGGGGTTGATTGCGTTCTCAAGCTCTCCCATCGTCTCCACCGTAATTACCTTCACACCGATGTTGCGTATGGCATGGTCGTAAGTATTTCGCGAGTGTCTGGGGATGATGACCTCGGTCTTATCGAATCCCGTGAGATCGGGAATACGAATGAGCTTTTCAGGGTTGCCGCCCGTTACGCAGGCGGCGGTGACATGCTTCATTCCGGCGGCGCAACCAGCCGAAACCATTCCCCACTCCGCTCCCGTAAGCTCGGCCAGCCGTTTGCCGATACCATCCGCCAGTTCATCGTATTGCACAAAGTCCTTGGAAGCAGCTTCCATCGCGGCGCGTACTTCCGGGCGTTCAATAGATCCGCCGATAATGGTGAACGTGCCACGGCAATTGATGATGGGTTCGACGCCGATGGACTGGAAGACATTCGGCTTGGGCGTTTTCGATCGGCTTTTCGCGGCTGCTCAAGAATGGTTCGGACTTAACGCCGCACCAGCAGGAGACGCTGGATATCATCGTCCGCAGCGGCGAGCACCTCCTGAACTTGATCAACAATGTGCTGGACATGGCCAAGATCGAGTCCGGCAGGATGGCCCTGGAAGAGTCCGAAGTGGACTTGCACCGGTTGCTGCATGAAATACAGTCGTTGATGGGAGTGGGGGCCGCCGAGAAGGGACTCCACTTCGGTCTGGAGCCTGCCCCTTCTGCCCAGGTTCATTGCGGTGGACGCGGGCAAGCTGCGCCAGGTGCTGCTAAACCTGATTGGCAACGCCATCAAGTACACCGATGCCGGCGGTGTGAAGCTGCGTGCCGGGCCCGTTCTAAGTGCGGAGTGCGGAATGCGGAGTGCGGAATGGGGAAGGCGGAATGCGGAGGGCGGCGAAAGAGCCGCGATACGATTTGGAGTGGAAGATTCCGGTCCCGGCATCAGACGGGAGATTGCCAAGCGCATCTTCTTGCCGTTCGTGCAATTGGGCGACCAGGCTCCCGCGCAAGCCGGGACGGGCTTGGGGCTGGCCATCTGCAAGCAATACGTCGACTTCATGGGTGGCCAAATCGGCGTTGCCAGCGAGCCGGGCAAGGGATCGGTCTTCCATTTTACGACCCCCGTGACCGTCCTCCGGTCACCAGCCGAGCCGGCGGAGGAAACCAAGCACGGGCGGATTAGGGGATTGGTCGAAGGGCAGCCGGTACCGGCTCCTGATCGCCGAAGACCAGCAAGACAACCGTCTGCTGTTGCGCAGGCTCCTGAGCCCGCTTGGTTTTGAGCTGCGGGAGGCCGTCAACGGGCACAAGCGGTGACGCTATTGAGCAATGACATCCGGACCTGACCTGGATGGACATACGATGCCGGTCATGGACGGGTTGGAAGCCGTCCGGCGGATTCGGGGAACCAAGGCCGGCGCTGACACCAAGATCATTGCGCTCACAGCTCACGCCCTGGAGGAAGAAGTGCCCCATTCTGGCCGCCGGTTGCGATTACCTCGTAAGCAAGCCCTTTCGCGAACAGGAGTTCTTCGACGCCCTGGCCCGGCACCTGGGCCTGAAATTCGTCGATGACCGGGCGCCGGGTTCCCAACACCGGAGGACGCGTCGGGGCTGAGCGTGCGTCCGGAGCAGTTGGAGGCATTGCCTGCGCAACTGCTGCAGGATTTGCGGCAGGCGGTAATTGAACTGGACACGATTCGCACGCAAGCACTCATCGAGCAGGTCACCGAGCGGGATGCTTCGCTGGGTCGGGCCTTAAACAACCTTGCCTGGCAGCTTGACTATAAACGGCTTTTGAAATCGCTGGAAAAGGGGCAATGCTCCAGCCGGGCAAACGCCATGAGCGAAGAGCAGCTACCGACATCAGCGGCGACGCGGGGAGGGAATCTGGCTATGAACACCCGAGTAAGGTCCGATTCAGAGCTTTAAGCTTGGGCCTAGGCCGAATTGCCCTGGCCTACGCTGTTCAGCGATCTATGGATCGCGTTCAGCGACGCCGCCGTCGCTCATCTCAAGCTGCCCCCGGCGGTGATGACGATCAAGGGGACTGTCTTTGTCCTTGTGACCGCCGCGATGCTGTATTCACCATCAGGCGATTAGTCCAGTTCGTTCAGCACACGTCGCAAGACGGATCACCGAGCGCAAGGAGGCGGAAGAGGCCTTGCGTCGTTTCAACCGGAATCGCGCGCGATCGGCACCTGCAACCAGGTGCTCCTGCGCGCGACCGATGAGCAGAGCTTGCTCAAACAAGTCTGTCGATCATATGCGAGGAGGCCGGACTACAGCGCGGTGTGGGTGGGCTATGCCGAACATGACGAGGCGCAGAGCGTGCGGCGGGTCGCGTTTGCGGGCATCGAAGAGGAATCCTCACCATGCTCCGCATTAGTTGGGCCGACACC
>CAWDMN010000089.1:0-14094 GCA_963803155.1 uncultured Acidobacteriota bacterium | reverse complement strand
ACCGATGATAATGGCAATATTAACCTGGGTGCAAAATACCTGGGATTGGATACGAAGTCAACTCTGGTTTGTGCAGATCAATCCGATCGATTGATCGTTACGATTGGCGTCCGTGATTTTAATTGTTGTTGATACCGGTGATGCAATCTTGATTTGTCCCAGAGATGAAGCCCAGAAGGTCCGGCAGTTGGTGAATTATCTTAAAGAGAATGGACCCTCTGATTATTTGTAGGAGTGAGTTTCATTGGAAGCATATTGTGTAAAGTGCAAAACTAAACGTGAGATATTAGAGCCAGAAGCAGCTTTTAATGCCGCCAATGCCCCAGTAACTCGTGGAATATGCGGTGTTTGTGGGACGCGTTTATTCCGGATGGGGCGCACACCTGCTCATGATGGAATGAAACCGCCAGAACGTGCTGAGGCGGTCCAGCGAAGTGGCAAACTGGTTATTGTTGAATCCCCTGCGAAGGCAAAAACTGTCGGAAGATTTCTCGGAAAGGGCTACACGGTCAAAGCTTCGGTAGGTCATGTGCGAGACTTGCTCCGCTCAGAATTATCGGTGGATGTTGAACACGGTTTTGTGCCGAAATATCGCGTGCCGAATGAAAAACGCCAGGTGGTCAAGGAATTAAAGGCACTGGCACAGCACGCTGAAGAAGTTTATCTGGCGACAGACCCTGATCGTGAAGGCGAAGCGATTGCCTGGCACTTATTAGAGGCTGCCCAGATCAATCCAAACCTTTCAAAGCGGGTTGTTTTCCATGAGATTACCCAGCCGGCAATTACGGATGCATTTTCACACCCGCGACAAATTAATATGGAATTGGTGGATGCCCAACAAGCCCGGCGTGTGTTGGATCGCTTGGTGGGTTACAGCATCAGCCCCATCTTGTGGGAGAAAGTGCGCAGCCGTTTATCTGCTGGGCGAGTTCAGTCAGTGGCCCTACGTCTGATCGTTGAACGCGAACGCGAAATTGACGATTTTATCCCAAAAGAATATTGGACCATTCAGGCCGAATTAAAGACAAAGCATAAGAAAGCAACCCTCATTGCCCGGCTTTACAAAATCGACAATGAAGACCCTGAGCTTCCAAACGAAGAGGTCGTCCAGGGGATATTGGCGGAGTTAGAACCAGCTGAATATCAAATTCAAAAAATCAAAAAGAGCGAACGACGGCGCAAACCATCTGCACCCTTCATAACCAGCAGCTTACAGCAGGAGGCGTCACGACGGTTAGGTTATACCGCCAAACGCACCATGGCGTTAGCCCAACAGCTCTATGAAGGCCTGGACGTGGGTGAAGGCGGTTCAACCGGTTTGATTACTTACATGCGTACGGATTCGACCAATATTTCCGAATTGGCCCAGGCTGAAGCGCGCCAGTTTATCTTGCAAACATATGGTAACGATTTCTTGCCGCCTATACCGCCGCAGTATAAAACCCGTGTGGTTGGGGCTCAAGAAGCGCACGAAGCTATCCGGCCAACTTCCGTGTTGAGGGCACCGGATAAAGTAAAGCATTCGCTCAGCACGGATCAATTCAAGCTATACCAGCTAATTTGGAAGCGATTTGTTGCTTCTCAAATGGAATCGGCTGTTTATGATACCCTTTCTGTGGATATCCTGGCAGAGGGAGCGAAACACGAGTATCTCTTCCGGGCTTCGGGGTCGACTATAAGATTCCCCGGTTTCCTGGTCGTATATGAAGATGCTTTAGATGAGGATCAGAAACCTGAAGAGAATGTGCGTATTCCGGACGGTTTGGAGGAGGGTCAGCGCCAGGAACTGGTGCGTTTAATCCCGGAGCAACACTTTACACAACCGCCGCCACGTTTTTCGGAAGCGAGTCTGGTTCAGGCATTGGAAGAAAATGGCATCGGTCGCCCCTCGACTTATTCCCCTATTCTTTCAGTCATCCAGGAAAGAGGTTATGTTGTTCGCGAAGCCAAGCGGCTGATCCCAACTGAAACGGGCCTGTTAGTCAACGATCTATTGGTAGAGCATTTTCCGGACATCGTAAATCTCAACTTCACCGCGAATATGGAAGAGGATTTAGATCAGATTGCCAGCGGAGATCGCCAGTGGACCGACGTTGTCGGAACTTTCTATCAAGATTTCGAGCCGACACTTAAGAAGGCACAGGCTGAAATGCCGGCTACCAAAGCTGAGCTTGAGAAAATTGGCCGGTTGTGCCCGGAATGCGGTCATGGCGCGGCGCGTGGGCGCGCGCCGCGGCCGATGCCGATGTAGTCGAAGCCCGCAGCCACTGCGGTCTCCGGCGCGTACAGGTTGCGGCCGTCCACCAGTATGGGCGAAACCATCCGTTGAGCTAGGTCCGCCAGGTCCAGCCCGCGGAATTCGTCCCACTCGGTCACCAGCACCAGCGCATCGGCATCCTCGGCCAGTTCCGCGGCCGATTCGCAGTAGCGCATCCGCAGCTCCGGGTGCTGCGCGCGGCAGGCCTGCACCGCCACCGGGTCATAGGCCTTCACCCGCGCGCCCATCTGCAGCAGGCGCTCGGCGATGTGCAGCGCGGGCGCGTCGCGCAGGTCGTCCGTGTCCGGCTTGAAGGCCAGGCCGAGCAAGCCGATGGTCCGCCCCTTCAGGATGAACAGCTTCTCCTGCAGTTTCTGAATCACTGTATTCCGCTGCGCGTTGTCGACCTCGAGCGAAGCCTGCAGCAGACGCGCCTCGTAACCATACTCACGCGCGGTGTGCATCAACGCGTTGACGTCCTTGCCAAAGCAACTGCCGCCCCAGCCCACGCCCGGGTTCAAAAACCGGGCGCCGATGCGCGAATCCAGACCGATGCCCGCCATCACTTCAGTGGCCTCCGCGCCCACCCGCTCGCAAATATTGGCGATCTCGTTGGCGTAACCGATCTTCACCGTGAGAAAAGCGTTGGCCGCGTACTTGATCATCTCCGCGCCGGTGAGCGAGGTCGCCAGCAGGGGACCCTGTTCAACGACGCCAGCCAGCGGCAAACCCGGCGGCGGTTCGAACGTCTGCGAGACCAGCAGCGGGTACGGACTCGCGCATGATGCGGGGCGCACGAGTTTGTCGCCGGAGCCCACCACGATGCGGTCCGGGTAGAGCGAGTCCGCAATCGCGGAGCCCTCGCGCAAGAACTCCGGGTTGCTGGCCACGCCGAACCGAATACTGCGGCGCGCCTCCGCCGGAGCCTCCGTACACATTTAAGGATGCCCTCGAGATTATCAAAAAAGTCGGCTACCCGGCTATTATCCGGCCTTCATTCACTTTGGGCGGGACGGGTGGCGGCATTGCTTACAACTCCGAAGAATATGAAGAGCTGGTGCAGCGGGGACTGGATTTGAGTCCGAACCATGAGATCCTGATTGAGGAATCGGTGATTGGGTGGAAGGAGTTTGAATTGGAGGTGATGCGCGATCTCCGGGATAACGTTGTCATCATCTGCAGCATCGAGAACTTCGATCCCATGGGAGTCCATACGGGCGATTCTGTCACTGTGGCTCCCGTGCAGACCCTGACCGACAAAGAATATCAGTACATGCGGGACGCCGCCATCAAGGTCATCCGCAAGGTGGGGGTGGAAACCGGGGGGTCCAATATTCAATTTGCCGTGCATCCCCAGAATGGCCGCCTGGTGGTCATCGAGATGAATCCCCGCGTTTCCCGCAGCTCTGCCCTTGCCTCCAAAGCCACAGGGTTCCCCATCGCCAAGATTGCGGCCAAGCTCGCCGTGGGATATACGCTGGATGAAATCCCCAACGACATCACCCAAAAGACTCCCGCCTGTTTTGAACCGACCATCGATTATGTGGTGACCAAAGTACCTAAATGGGCCTTCGAGAAATTTCCCGAGACTGATCCGGTGCTGGGCACGCAAATGAAGTCGGTGGGAGAAGTCATGGCGATTGGCCGCACTTTTAAAGAGTCGTTATATAAGGCGTTGCGCTCCCTGGAAACCGGGAAGAAAGTAGGATCGGAAAAGATCGATTTCGATCGGATCAAAGAAAATCTGATCACACCCAATCCCGACCGGCTCAATTACCTGCGCGTGGCTTTTGAGAGGGGATATTCCTTGGAAGAGGTTCAGGAACTTACCCAGATCGATCCCTGGTTTCTGCGGCAATTGCAGGAAATCTCGCAGCTAATGCTAAGATTGCGAGAGGAAAAAATCGAAACCATTTCTCCGGAAATGTTGCGGGAAGCAAAGCGGACTGGATTGTCGGACCTCCGCCTGGGAGTGCTTTTGAACACCAGCGCGGATCTGATCCGGCGGAAACGCCAATCGCTGGGCTTGGTTCCAGTGTATAAGCGGGTCGACACCTGCGCCGCGGAATTCGAATCCTACACGCCATATCTTTACTCTACCTACGAACAGGAATGCGAAGCGGAGCCCAACCAGCGGAAGAAGATCATCATTTTGGGGAGCGGGCCCAACCGGATCGGGCAGGGAATCGAATTCGACTATTGCTGTTGCCACGCCTCTTTTGCCCTGAAAGCCGAAGGCTATGAGACCATCATGGTCAACTGCAATCCGGAAACGGTTTCCACGGATTACGATACTTCCGACCGTCTCTACTTCGAACCCCTGACCTTTGAAGATGTGATGCACATTGTGGAGAAAGAGCGGCCCGATGGGGTGATCGTCCAATTCGGCGGACAGACTCCGCTTAACCTGGCGTTGCCTCTGCAGGCGGCTGGCGTGCCGATCATCGGGACATCACCCGAATCGATTGATTTGGCGGAAGACCGCAAACGGTTTGGCAAATTGCTTTCCGATTTGGAAATCCCCCAGCCCCTTTCCGGCACCGCCGTCACCTTCAAGGAAGCGGCTGAAATCGCCCAAAAGATCGGTTACCCCGTGTTGGTTCGCCCCTCATACGTGCTGGGCGGAAGGGCCATGGTCATTGCTTACAATCGCCAGACGTTGGAAAAATATATGGAAGAAGCCGTGGATGTCTCGCAGGATCGCCCCATCCTCATCGACAAATTCCTGGAGGATGCCTTTGAAGTGGAT
Source organism: uncultured Acidobacteriota bacterium (assembly GCA_963803155.1). Taxonomy (GTDB): domain Bacteria; phylum Acidobacteriota; class Terriglobia; order Versatilivoradales; family Versatilivoraceae; genus CAWDMN01. Next base: position 9,088 of record CAWDMN010000089.1, on the reverse strand, counting down.
GTCGATATCCTGGCCGACGGAGATCAGGTGGTCATTGGCGGCATCATGGAGCACATCGAGGAAGCTGGCATTCACTCTGGAGATAGTTCCTGCTCTTTGCCGACCTTCATGGTGAAGGATGAACACCTGCAAACCATGCGGCGCTATACACGGCAATTAGCGTTGGCATTGAACGTAGTAGGGTTGATGAATGTGCAATATGCCATCAAGGATGATGTGGTCTATGTGCTGGAAGTCAATCCCCGAGCCTCGCGCACGGTGCCCTTTGTCAGCAAGGCCACTGGCGTGCCTCTGGCCAAAGTGGCGGCCTGCCTGATGGTTGGGAAAAAATTGAAGGAATATGGACTGCAGGATGAATTGCCAGTGGAGAATTTCTTCATCAAGTCGCCGGTCTTCCCCTTTGTCAAGTTCCCTGGAGTCGACAATATTCTCGGTCCTGAAATGAAATCGACGGGCGAGGTGATGGGCGTGTCGGGAAGTTTCGGCTTGGCTTATGCCAAGGCCCAAATGGGGGCCAATGTCCTGCTGCCCCGTTCCGGCACGGCTTTTATCAGCGTCAACCAACACGACAAGCCCAATGTGATCAAAATTGCCCGCCGCCTCCACGAACTGGGATTCAAGCTGATCGCGACGAAGGGGACGCAGGCGGTGCTCAAAGAACAAGCCATCCCGGTAGAATTTGTCTATAAAGTGAATGAAGGACGCCCGCACATCGGGGATTTCATCAAGAGCGGGAAAGTGGATTTGATTTTGAATACTCCCTTGGGCAAAGAGTCGTTTTTCGACGAAAAGGCCATTCGTCGGGCGGCGATGCAGTACCGCATCCCTTGCATTACGACTCTATCCGGCGGTTCCGCAGTCGTGGAAGGAATTGAGGCGCTTCAGAAAAATTCCGCGCAGGTCTGTTCGCTTCAAGAATATCATGGCCTGTTGAAGGATGAAAAATAATCCCATGGTGGAGCGAATGCTCCGCGTGCGCTGCCGGGGAGTTTTTGAGTGGGGCGGGTATGCTCAACCTCTGCCACCCCGTGCAGGCCTCGCCAAGGAAGCCGGGTTACTAAAACAATGCGTGACGGGTGACCTCGTCACGCTCGCGCGTTCCTACTATCTATCCGATCCGGGCTCATTCACTCGTCAAGCCAGAACCAAAAATCAACTCCTGCAATTGCTGGAGGGATGCCGTGCCCGTGGCGCCCAATTGGTGAATCACGATAGAAGCCGCCGCGCGAGCGAGTTCTAACGCTTCAAACAATGTGGCGCCGGCAGCCAGAGCCGACGCCACATTGGCGCTGACCGCATCGCCAGCCCCCACAATATCGATCTCTCCTCGGACGGGGAAAGCTGGAACGTGTTTCCACGATCCATCGGGCAGGGCGCCCAACATTCCTCTTTCCGCCAGTGTCACCACCACCGAGTGCCCATTCCTGCCCGCCAGATTCGCGGCCAGTGAGCCAATCCCGGAAATTTCCGCGGGAATTGATTCTCGGGTGAGAGAAGCCAGTTCGCGGGCGTTCATCTTAAAAGTAACCGAGGGGAATTCCTTAAGGCCCCGCCGGCTATCGGCTATAATTGCCAGTTGAGGCCTGCGCAACGCCAGCCGGCCCACCAAATCCAGGACTGGCCGGGTGATTACCCCAGTTTCGGCCAAGTCCACTTGGTCCAGCAAAACGATTCCATCCAATTGGTCGGAAAGCGATTCAATTGCCCGGCAAATATTTTCCGAAACCTGGTGCGGAGTGGGTGTCCAATTTTTAATGTCCAAACGGTTTAGTTCCACCGGCACCTGTCCGGGAGAGAGGACCAGTGGTTTCCCATAGGTAAATGTGCGCCGCAGCGGAGTCTGCAGGAAATAGTCAGGATTGACGTTGGGATAGTGTTGGAGTGCCCGTAATAATTCAAGTCCTTCCCCATCTTCTCCGCAAAAGCCTACAGGATAGATTTCCCCTATTCCCAAAGCGGCCAGATTGTTCAATATTGTTCCAGCCCCGCCGGGCTGACTGCGAATTCGCATCACATTATGAACGGGCAAACCTGTCTCAATCGACAATTCCTGGCGGGTGGAGTCGATTTCAAAATACCGATCGAGACAAAAATCCCCCACCACCGCGAGACGAAGGGACGAATAACGGAGCGTGAGCCGCTGAAAAAGTGAGAAGTCCATTGCTCTCCTTGAAGAAATAATCTGATCCGCTCTTTCTTTAACCACGAAGCACACGAAGGACTTGGAGCGAAGAGGTTTGTTTCATTTCTTTTCGTGTGCTTCGTGGTGAATTTTCAATCCCGGTTCTTTGGGAGTAATTTCGATAGATGATGGATGAATACCCGGTTATCGCACTGCAGATAATGCAGCCGGCCCCCCATTCGGGAAAAGCTCTTCAGGAAGCGCAAGTAATAAGCCGGGTTTTCTTTAGGTGGCTCCGCAACGCTCCAGTCCCATCTTGCTCCCTCCTGCAAATCGACCACGTAAATGTCGAAATCGGATACGATCCCCAGGCCGGATTGAGTGTGAAGATTGTTGGCACAGCTCAAGGTCTTTTCAAATACCTGCGGAGCCATGATGGCTGAGCCGATACAAATAAGCACTCCGCCGCTTAGTCTTGAAACCGCTGCCCCCATTCGGCGAAAATCAATTCCGGCGGCATGGCCGATCACTCCTCCATTGAACATAGGGTGATTGGAAATAATGTCGTAGCCGATTCCCGGATGCACAGTCAGGGGGACATTTCGCTGATAAGCCTGGGCCAGAATGGAAGAGGCTTTGCCGGGATGAGAAACTTTGAAAGGTCCGCCTGTAAGCCCGCGCTCTTTCATGGCAATCAGCATTGATGCTCGGGCGGGACAAAGCGGGTGGGCGGGATTGTTTCGGATTTGGGCTTCCAATTCATTGGGTTCAGGCAACGTGATTGTTTCTTCTACGATAAATCGCCCCAGGGATTCTCCATACCCAGAATTGGATAAGGCGCCCGCCAGTAAGGCCAGATGGATGTACCGGCCTGTTTCATCCCAGGCGCCAAAAGTTCCGGTCTTCACATTTTCGGCGACCGGTTCCGTGGAAGCTTGCTGAAAAGCATACTCCCAGTCGTGGATTGAGCCCGCGCCATTGGTGGCCAAATGATCCAGCCATCCACCTGCGATCATCTTTCCGACAATCAGCCCGGCCCCATTGCGCACCAGATGAGCCCCGTACATGAGAACGACCGCTGAATGACGGTCTTTGGCTTTCATGATCTGCGTAGCGCACTGTCGGATTTGTTTCAGCATTGTCCCGGGACAGGGTGGAGGAGCGCTCTCCGGGTCAAGCAAAATGCTCTTCAGCTGCGTAAGCGAATGGCGTTGAGAGAGAGGCAATACTTTCAGTTTATTAAGATCCAGTTCCGGATACGACATAGTTTTTACTTTCGATATTGACAGAGTAAAATGCAGCGCAATAGTCCAACGGACCCGTGCGACCGCTGCCACCAGCTACGCTCGCTCAGCAGAATAGGCAGGCGAGGCAACGCACAGAAGGTGACTTCGTCACACTCGCGCGTTCCACTACCAACGCGAGGTCAAATCAGCAGCTTCGCATGCCGGAAGTCGGGAATAATCACATGAGCGCCGGCATCGATCAGTTGTTGACGTTTCCAGGGGTCTGGGATTCCGGAGCCATTATGATTTTCATCGCTGGCTACACCAATGGCAAGACCTCCGAGTTTGCGTGTGTCGCCGATTTCCACGGGACCATCCCCGATGGAAAGAAGTTGGGATCCTCGAATGTTCTCCCGCTCCAAAATGCTTTTCAACGCTGCCATTTTGGAAAATTTCAAAGGGTCTCCTGTCCCGCCGATGATATTTCCTCTAAAATATTGACTGATCCGCAAGCAGTCTGCCTCTTCACGGACACGGTGATCCAAGGTGGTGCTGAGAATAAAGAGCTGGTATCCCCGCGAATTTAACTCGTCCAAAAATGAACGCACTCCAAAAACGAGATACTGATCGGGACTAGCCTCTCCATCGCGAATTTTATTGGTACGGCGGGCAATGGCCTGATCCAGCCGATCCTGATATTGTTTCCTCAATTCTTCAGTGCCCGGGCAAATTGCGCCCATGGTCGCCACCATTTCCGCAAAACGGATCATCTGAAAGATTGTCGGCTTTCCATTCAGCCCCAAGATAATCTCGTCGAGTTTGTGGCGTATTTGGCTATCGCTCTCTCCACGGCCAGCCGGATAGAAGGAGGAGAAAAGACTAAACATGATGGAAGGCCAACCGTGCCGCAACCAGGAGAGAGTCCCATCGAAATCAAAAACGATATGACTGATTTCTCGCAATCCAGGCCAAGAACGCAGGATTTCCGGCATTGCCACAGCTGTTGAATGGAGGTTCATTATTTGATTGAATCGTGCTTAAGAAGTATAGTTTGAGAAGCTGCTTTTAGAGTGCTACTATTCACGGGTGTCGCCTGAGTTTTTTCTTCGACAAGTCTCGTAATATCGAAATTCCAAAATTATCATACCGGAGTGCCTATGACCATTGAAATTAGAGAAGTCGTCTGGAGCTGCTTGCTTTTGCTTGTTTTTGGAATAGTATCCTTTTGTCCTTCGACCTATGCGAAGGAATCGCATATTGGGGTGATCCCACAGCCCGTCGAGATGAAGGTTCAAGCGGGCGAGTTTATTTTGTCCAAGGATACCGTCATTCTCACCGATGAATCATTATCCATGCTGGCCCGCCGACTGTCTTGCCGGTTGGAGCCGGCTACCGGTTATGCTCTGGCGGTGATGACCAAAAAATCAGCAAGAGGTAAAGCCATCGTGTTGCTGCTTGACCGGCAATTAAGCCGCCTGGGCCGGGAGGGTTATCAACTGACCGTGACTCCCCGGCAGGTGTCGATTCGCGCGGCGGAACCCGCCGGTGTTTTTTATGGGATACAGACTATGTTGCAGCTATTGCCGCCGGATATTTTCCGTGAAGCCAAAGTGGCGGGAATGGCCTGGAATGTGCCTTGCGTGCAGATTGAAGATTACCCTCGTTTCCAGTGGCGCGGGCTGATGTTGGATTGCAGCCGCCATTTCATGCCAAAAGAATTCGTCAAGAAGTTCATCGACCTATCGGCGATGCTTAAGATGAATTCTTTTCACTGGCATCTGACCGACGATCAAGGTTGGCGAATTGAAATCAAGAAGTATCCCCGGCTGACGGAGGTGGGCGCCTGGCGGAAAGAGACGCTGGTGGGCCGTTTGCACGAAAGCACCACATTTGACAGCGTGCGGCACGGTGGTTTTTATACACAGGAGGATATTCGGGAAATCGTGGCTTATGCCCATGATCGTTTTATAAATGTGGTGCCTGAAATTGAAATGCCCGGCCATGCCCAGGCGGCCATCGCCGCTTATCCGGAGCTGGGCTGTGCCGGCAAGCCGCTCGAAGTTTTTACCACCTTTGGAGTCAATCCCAACATATTCAATCCGAGCGAATCCACCCTTCGATTCCTGCAGGATGTCCTTACCGAAGTGCTGGAGCTGTTCCCATCTCCCTTCATTCATGTGGGTGGCGATGAAGCCATCAAACCGCAATGGAAAGCCAGCGCGGAGATTCAAGCCAGAATTAAAGAGCTGGGCCTAAAAAATGAAGAGGAAATGCAAAGCTATTTCATCAAGCGCATGGATGAATTTCTGACCTCCAAGGGACGGCGTCTCATCGGGTGGGATGAAATTCTGGAGGGTGGGCTGGCGCCCAATGCCACGGTGATGTCCTGGCGCGGGGAAAAGGGCGGCATTGCCGCCGCCAAAGCCGGCCACGATGTGGTCATGACGCCAACCAATTATACTTATTTGGATTATTATCAGTCCAAAGATACCAAGAACGAGCCACTCGCCATTGGCGGATATTTGCCGCTGGAAGTGGTTTATAACTATGAGCCCATCCCCAAGGAAATTGCGGCCTCGGATACCCATCATGTTTTGGGTTCGCAAGGGCAGATATGGACCGAATATATCCCAAATCCCAAGCAGGCGGAGTTCATGGCCTTTCCGCGGGCCGCCGCGCTGGCTGAGACCACTTGGAGTCCCAAAGTGCGGAAACAGTATGCCGATTTCATTGAGCGCTTGATGCTCCAGCAAAAACGATGGGATGCGCGGGATGTGAATTACCGGCCCCAGCAGCAGCCTTGAAGGGCGCAGCGCGGCCGGAATTCGGCCGGGCAAATAAGATTGAAGACAATCCATATGGAAATATACCCAAAGAAAGGGGTTAAAAAAATGAAACCAGAAGCAAAACTTACTCGGCGGGGAATGTTGAAATCCATGGCTTGGGCAGGCGCGGGACTTGGGTTTGGAGGAATGACGGGAGGAAATTTATTAGAGCCGGCTTCATTGCTCGCCGCCGAAACACCGGCTCCAGAGGGCGGGCAGTATGAATCGATGATCGGAGTGCCCTTTTCCCGCCATGAGACGGTGCGCGTCGGTCTGGTCGGTTGCGGCGGCCGCGGCACCGGCCATCTGAAAGATTTGTTGGCGATTCCCAATGTCCAGGTCGCTGCCCTTTGTGACATCGTCAAGGAAAAGGTCGAGCGCGGGAAGTCGCTGGTGGAAAAAGCCGGACAAAAGACTCCCGCTGTTTACCTGAAAAATGAATGGGACTTCGAGAACCTCTGCCAGCGGGATGATCTCGATTTAATTTACGTGGTGACTCCATGGAATTGGCATTTTCCGATGCTGAACTCTGGCTTAAATCATGGAAAACATGTGGTGGTGGAGGTCCCCGCCGTCAATACCCTGGAAGAGTGCTGGAAAATGGTGGAAGCCTCGGAAAAGAACCGCCGCCATTGCATCATGATTGAGAACTGCTGTTATGGATACAACGAGATGCTTGTCCTGACGATGGTCCGGGCTGGGCTCTTGGGGGAATTGATCCACGGTGAAGCCGCGTATATTCATGACCTGCGTTCCTTGCTTTTCCAAAATGAAGGGGAGGCGCTCTGGCGGCGCTTCGAACATATCAAGCGGGACGGCAACATTTATCCCACGCATGGTTTGGGGCCCGTGGCGCAATACATGGACATCAATCGCGGCGACCGATTCGATTACATGGTTTCCATGTCTTCGCTGGAAAAGGGATTGAGCACCTATCGAGCGAACCATCTGCCCCAGGGGGATCCCCGCTGGAACGAGTCTTACAAGTGCGGCGACATCAACACTAGTTTGATTAAAACAGCGCGCGGACGAACCATCATGCTGCAACACGATGTGGTGAGTCCTCGACCCTATGACCGCCTCAACATGATCTCCGGGACCAAGGGGACTTTCAGGGATTACCCGCCTCGCATTTTCTTCGATGGCGAGGGAAAAGAGGAATGGAACCCCATCGACAAGTATAAGGATCAATATGAGCATCCGCTCTGGAAGAAAGGCGGCGAGATGGCCCGGAAAATGGGCGGCCATGGCGGGATGGATTACATCATGAATTTCCGGCTTATCCAATGTATGCGCGAAGGATTAACTCCGGACATGGACGTGTACGACGCGGCGTCCTGGACGGTTCCAGCTCCATTGAGCGAACTTTCCGTGGCGCAAGGGAGTGCGCCCATGAAATTCCCTGATTTCACCCGGGGAAAATGGCAACAACCCCGTCGCGAAGCTTGAGATTGGGTGATTGTCAATAAACGGAAAGAATCGATTGCGGACATCATGGGAGCTGCCTCGATTCCATCTTCGATAGCGCTGAGAAGACTCTCTCTTCCTTTTTTTATTTCTTTGTCCCAGCGGACATTGAAAAACAGCTGAAGGCAAGCGGTGCGTCCGCGTTCCCCGGACCACCGCTCCCATTCTGCGTTCATCGCCAAACTGTTTGAATTAGAATCACCAGGCCTTTCTTCTTTTTTTCTTATTTAATGCTTCCCCCCCTATAAACCGATAATGAAGATTAGGTGCATTGTGCTTTGTTTACAATGCGCTACTTGATTACTTGATTCGAACCTGGCCTCTATCGATCTCATTAACGGGGGGAATCGTCAGAATTGTATCTGAATCCTTTTTTTTGTGCCTCTCATGAAAATAATGAATGACATCTTTGCTTTCTTATACTCTACCCAACGCCGCACCATTTTGTTTTGGGTCTCCTTTTGGACAGTCATGCTGTCGGTGCTTTATTTATTAGTGATTGGAGAAGTATTTCATCAAATCCAACAAATTGCTTTGAGTGAGATGCGAGCGCATTTTCAACAAGTGGTTTTGGCTCGCCAATGGAACGCCGAACATGGCGGGGTTTATTTATATGTCGACGACAAAACACCTCCCAATCCGTATTTAAATATGCCGGATCGTGATTGGCCCACTCCTCAAGGACTCCTCACCAAGATCAATCCGGCTTACATGACTCGGCAATTAGCTGAACTCACGGATAAAAACATCCAGAGTGGCGAACATGTCAATGACGTAAGGTTTCATATTACGAGCCTGAAACCCATTCGCCCCGCCAACTCGGCTGATTATTGGGAGGCTCGCGCCTTAAGGGGTTTTCGAAAGAAAACGGACGAAGCCTTTGAGTTGACAAAGGACTCCACTGTTTCCAGCGTCTATCGGTATATGGCTCCCCTCTGGGTCGAGGAATCCTGTTTGAAGTGCCATGCCACACAGGGGTACCGGTTGGGCGATCTGCGGGGAGGCATCAGTGTGACCATCCCCGCTCAGCCAATCCGGGCGTTTCAACTGAAGACCATCTTCTACCTTGGCATGGTTTTCTTATTGATCTGGGGAATCGGTTTGGTCGGCATTGTCTTCAGCGTGCAACAGCTTTTTTATAAGTCTGCGTTGGCAGATGCCGCCAACCGGGCCAAAAGCAGCTTTTTGGCCGCTATGAGCCATGAGATTCGAACTCCCATGAATGGGGTTATGGGGATGACCGCACTTTTGCTGGAGACCAAACTTACGGACGAACAGCTGGATTATGCGAAAACGATCCAGAGCAGCGCCAGCTCGCTTTTGACCATTTTGGATGACATCCTGGATCACTCCAAAATAAAAGCCGGCAAACTGGAACTTGACATCATCGATTTTGATTTGCGTTTGGCTGTCGAAGAAACAGCGGATGCCCTTGCGGTAAGGGCGCA
>CAWDMN010000088.1:0-3547 GCA_963803155.1 uncultured Acidobacteriota bacterium | reverse complement strand
ACATCTTCAAGGGAGCTGTGCATGCCAGCGCGGCTGGCTCAACAAAATGATGAAAATACGGCGATGTCATGAATTCCCTCCGATGGAGGGGAATCCGCTTCGAGCGGGTGGGGTGGGTTCAATTCGGGGAAGCTTCCCGCTTGACCGGACCCACCCCCGCGGACTGAAGTCCGCGACCCCTCCGTTGGAGGGGATTTTCTGAGGAGCCACTCATGCCAGCGTGGCTGGCACAATAAGAGGATGAAAATTGGACATCAGGTGGGACGCGCGATCCTTCGCGCGTCGCCTAGTCAGCCTCGCCTGCTGAGCAGCGTGCACAGAGTGCCCGCTCCACCTTTGCCCAATTTTGATTTTCTAGGGAGTCACCCATGCCAGCGCGGCTGGCACAACAAGATAATGAAAATTGGTTCGAGCACGGGCAAATACTCTGGTAAACCATGCTGTTTTTTGCCCGTGGCACCCTCGTGTTATATCAACAACTTACAGCGATTTTCTGAGGAGAAATCGATGGATCAGTTCTGGAATTCGGTCAGCCTGGAGACTTGGCGGGCTATAGGATCTGCCCTCTTGATTGGGACCCTGGTGGGAGCTCAGAGGGAAGGAGCTCATCGCGATGAGCCCGCCCCACAGAGCCGGGTTGGGATGAGGGATTATCTTCTGGTCTCCGCCATTGCGGCCGTCTGCGGCCTGGCACAAATTCCAGTGCTGACGGCTGGTGCTTTCGTTGGCGTATTGGCCTTCTCCATCGTCTTCAAACGGCATCAGCCCGTCGATGTAGGTTTGACCAGCGACTTGGCGGCCGTGGCTGTCTTTTGCATGAGCTTTTTGGCGGTTCTTCCCGGTTATCCGCAAGGGGCGCCGATTGCCATCGCGCTGACCATTGTGCTGACGTTCATTCTCGAATCGAAACGGAGCTTGCACAAATTTTTCCGCGAGACCATCACGGAAGTCGAGTTTAATGACACAATTCGATTTCTTGCCCTGATTTTTGTCATTTATCCGCTTCTCCCCCAGGGGGAGTATGGCCCCTATAGTTTCTTTAATCCGCGGCGTGTCTGGTTTTTCATCATCCTGGTCTCTTCAATTTCCTATATTGGCTATTTTCTGGAAAAATTTCTTGGCGCCGAGCTAGGCTTGAAATTGACCGGAGTATTGGGGGGGCTGGCTTCCACTACTGCCAGCACTAGCGCCTTCGCGCAGAATTATCGGCAAGATCCCTCCATGCTGACACCCCTCTGGCAGGCCTGTACCATCGCCAACGCGGTGCAATTCCCTCGGATACTTCTCCTTTTGTGGGCCATCAGTCGTCCGCTGGCCGCCATGGCCCTCCTTCCCATGGTCGTGATGTCAATTGTCGGACTGGGGTTGGCGGCTTTTTTGCGATCTGGCGCCAAATCGGAGAGCTCAGGGCACCGTCCGATGAGGTTGTCCAACCCCTTGGCTTTGCGCCCGGCGTTCAGCTTCGGATTGACTCTGACCGCGATTGTTTTTCTCGTTAAGGCGACCGCTGCTCACTTCGGCAGCGCATCGTTGATCTGGACTTCTGCCTTGGGCGGATTAATTGATGTGGATTCCATTGCCATCTCGGTGGGAGATCTTTTCATTGCGGGAAAAACAGATGTCCGCTTGGCTGCCTATTCTGTCCTGCTGGCACTGGTGGCGAATGCCATCTTCAAATGTTGGATGGCGTGGGTCGGCGGCGGCCGCCCTTTTGCTTGGCGAGTGGCTGCCTCCTTCACGGTCATGTTGGCAGCGGGCGGGCTCACGTTGTTCTTTGCGTGAATCCCTGGGTATTACGATTCGAAGATCTTTTCTCCAGAGCTTATATTCGTGGGTGCAGTTCTTAGCTTGTCACCGGACTTAATAATCGTTAATATCTTCCAGCTTGCTTCCGCCGATCGTTTTTCGGCGGGTAATTTGTGGGGGGATCGGGATTCCCATGTTAGTCCGTGAAATCACCATTGCGCATAGTCCAGATTCAGATGATGCCTTCATGTTTTATGCTCTGGCGACGCACAAACTCAAGTCAGAGGATTTTAAGTTTTGCCACCTGCTGAGCGATATCGAGACATTGAACAAAAATGCCCTCAGCGGGCGGTACGAAGTTACGGCGATATCCTTTCACGCCTATCCATACCTGGCGGATAAGTACTTGCTGCTGAACAGTGGGGCCAGCATGGGAGACCGTTACGGGCCCATGGTTGTCTCGAACTCTCCGATGAAATCCCGGGAGCTCAAAGGAAAAGTTGTCGCAGTCCCAGGGACGATGACCACCGCCTACCTGGCTCTAAGGCTATTTGAGCCCAAATTTACGCCGGTGGTAGTTCCTTTTGATCATATTTTTGAAGCGGTCAAAAAGGGGAAAGCGGATGCCGGCCTCATTATTCACGAGGGACAATTGACCTATGCAAAGGAAAGCTTGCACAAGGTGATTGATCTGGGGGAATGGTGGCACAAAGGCACAGGCCTGCCTCTTCCTTTGGGCGGCAATGTTATCCGTCGCGATCTCGGCAAGGAAATGATCGAAAAAATTTCCAAACTGGTCCGTCAAAGCATCCAGTATGCATTGGACAATCGTGAAGAGGCCTTGAATTATGCCATGCAATTCGCTCGGGATCTCGAATTGGACATGGCGGATAAATTTGTCGGGATGTATGTGAACCAGCGAACTCTTGAATATGGCCCAAAAGAAAGGGAAGCGGTTCAACTGCTCCTCGACATGGGATATCAAAAGAAAATAATTGACCGGCAAATAGAAGTGGAATTTGCCGATTAGGTAAACCGGAAAATCAACCTCATCACTCCGCCGGGAGCACTCGAATGATCCGGGCTTTGATGGCCCGGGTTTTTTCATTTATTTTGTCTTTTACCGTCAAAGCCACTCGCATGCCGGGACGCAACTCTTTTAGCGCGAGTTTGTTCCCCCCCAGCATAAAGATCTGAGTCTCCTTGTCCACCCAATAAAGTTGCGTCATGATGATTTTGTCGGTCGAAAGGGATTCGATGATGCCATCCGCGTCCCAGGAATTATAGCGGGTCAAGCGGGAACCGCGGGGATCCTGCAGGCCGTCTGCCTTGCCGGGCGCTCTATCCCCCGGTTTGCCCGGTGCGGGAATCCGGCGCTCCGCCCCCGGGACGTTTCCTCCCCCACGGCCAACAGGTTCCCCACCCGATAGCAGCACCCCCGGAACGCGACTTCCCTCCGGACCGCCATAATCGGAACTGCGGGCCGCATTTTCTCCATGAACAGGCTGGGAGTTGGCGGATTTGCGTTCCGTCATGTAAATTCGATTAATGCTGAAAGACCCATCCGCCACGGTCTTCCCCTGGGCAAAGATTCGATCCCCTGCGTCCAAATCGGAGGCCTTGGCGACTGCTCCCGGCTCCATGCTCCAGCTGTTTTCCGAAAGGCTCAAAGTCCGGCGCAGCACCAGCGACGACTTGTCGGTTTTGACGATGGTCCCAACATTCTCCCAATAAAAAAAAGTATAAACCGGACCCTTCGATGGCCGGGATTGCGCCAGCAGGAAACTTCCCTCCCACATCA
>CAWDMN010000087.1:0-129399 GCA_963803155.1 uncultured Acidobacteriota bacterium | reverse complement strand
CGAAAGAGCCCTACCTTTAAGCTAAGGATACTTTTTAAACACACTCTTAGGGGCAGAATTGGGGGCAGGTCAATGTAGTTGGAAAAATGCGGCGATCCGTTTTGCCCTGGAGCTATGCCTTCGAGCGATGGGCAGGAGAACATATTAAGGTGTGCAAAATAGTCCGGAGCCCAAGATAAAAAAGCCTTCTCCCCGCATCTTTCCGCGGGGAGAAGGGGGACCCGTCATCCGTCTGCTGACGGAGACGGGTGGATGAGGGGACGTCGCGCTCCGTCTCGCCTTCGGCCTGAAAACAGTGTCTTCAGCCCTCTCCCCAATCCGCCTCGGCGGACGGGGCGAGGGTTTGATCTTATGTGCGGAGGACTCCAGACAATAATGCACACATTAATAATTGGGGGACATTGTAAAGAGATCCAAGCTGTTTTGATTCGAGACCCTGCCAGGATTCGAACCATGAGTTTGATCGGCGCGGCGGAGGGCCACGCTTTGTTAAAAAGTGGGTATTTATAATCCGGCATCAATAGAAATCACTGAGAAAGGAAAACCAAACCATGGAATATCCGTCCGTCGATCACATCATGCAAGTCGGCCTGGGATTCTGGGCATCGAAAACATTATTGAGCGCGGTAGAGATGGAACTGTTCACCGAGTTGGCCAAGCATCCGGAAGATCTAGAAAGCCTGAAAGGACGGCTGCGCTTGCATTCCCGCTCCGCCCAGGACTTTTTGGATTCATTAGTCGCTCTGGGTTTCCTCGAGCGCGCCGAGGGAGTCTACCAGAATACCCCCGCCACAGACTGGTATCTCGACAAGCGCAAACATTCTTATGTTGGCGGAATTCTGGAAATGGCCAACCACCGGCTTTACAAACATTGGAATAATTTGACCGTAGGATTGCGCACGGGCAAGCCACAAAGCGAAGCCAAAAACGGAGGCGCCTCATTTTTTGAAACGCTCTATGCCGATCCGGGATTGTTGCGGGAATTCATGGGGGCGATGACCGGCATCAGCCATAGCGCTAACCTGGCGATGGCCTCCAAGTTTCCCTGGAAGAATTACCTGACGGTGGCGGACATCGGCACGGCGCAGGGAGATCTGGTGGTGCAAGTGGTTCAGGCCAACGAGCATCTGAAGGGGACTGGCTTCGATCTTCCGGTGGTTGCCCCCATTTTTGAGGACCACGTTTCCTCGCACAACCTGAACGACCGCGTGCGGTTTGTGCCCGGCGATTTCTTCGATCATCCCTTGCCGCGCGCCGATGCCTTGATGATGGGTCACATCCTGCACGACTGGAACCTGGATGAGAAGAAGCTGCTCATCCGCAAGGCTTACGAGGCCGTCCCCTCCGGAGGCGCATTGATCGTGTATGAGAGCATCATCGACGATGACCGTTCCAAGAACGCCTTCGGGCTCCTGATGAGCCTCAACATGCTGATCGAGACTCCGGGCGGCTTCGACTACACGGCTTCCGACTGCAGGGGGTGGATGAAAGAAGCCGGTTTCAGCCAAACTAGGGTCGAGCACCTGACCGGTCCGGATTCGATGGTGATAGGGATCAAGTGATCCGAAAGGAGTGTGAGGCCGCTGGTCCGATTGGAATCGAGCCGCTTGAAATGAGGGAGGGCCTCGTCAATTAGGCAAGTGCGCGGAGCCCCGATATTCCCAAGAGGTCTTGGAGCGGAATCATATAAGGTAGGGCGCTTTCGCCGAAAGCGCCGCCTGTGCCAGCTTTGCTTTGCACAGGCGGACGGCTCGGCGAGCCGTCCCTCGTGCGCCTGTGGGCGCACATGAATAGCAGGGTGAAAGTCCCTGTCAAGAAGCAAAACGCTTTCCAGCTTGTAGCCGAAGGTAACTACGCCGCTATCGGGACTATCAAAACAGGCTTCGCAGAATCACCTGATTGGAGCAGCCTGCGACATCACGCGTTGGCTGCGACGCCGGGATGCTTGGGAGATGCAGCAAACGGAAGAGACCCTCCGCAACCCGGCCTTGAAGGGGGGCTCCACGGCAGCCGGGTGAGTAAAACGACCGGACCGGAAAAAAACCATCCTTCTCAAAAAAACCGCGCCTTTCCCCACTCCCGCTGATTCACACCCTCTCAATGCCTCATGAAATTAGAGCTTTTGTGGCAGAATCAACTTGGCCTTGCGCCCCCTTTTTTTCTGTCATTTTTTTCTTGACTAACCCTCCCCTTTTCAAATTAAAATTAAACGTTAAATTTAATTTCACAATTCATTTTAATTACTGAATTTTCGGGGAAAATTATTTTCTCCAGCGAAGGAGGCCTCCATGGCACTCTTCTACAAATCCCGAAAAATGCACTATGGCTTTGTGACGATTTTGATCAGCCTGCTCTTTTGGATTCTCGCCGTACATCTTCCCGCCGTGGCACCGCCCACGCCCAGCCAGCCGGTGGCGGCGATAGTGCGTCACGGCTCCACGCTCAATGCCGGCCGCGTCGAAGGATCTGTGCGCCTCTTATCGGGAGAGAGTTTTGTTCTGAATGGCGGAGCAATTGTCACGGGAGATTTA
This sequence comes from uncultured Acidobacteriota bacterium, assembly GCA_963803155.1. GTDB lineage: Bacteria > Acidobacteriota > Terriglobia > Versatilivoradales > Versatilivoraceae > CAWDMN01. The sequence goes on along the minus strand of CAWDMN010000087.1, from coordinate 126,868 downwards.
TTGGCGCCGGGCACTCCGCGCGTTTTGGTGAATGGCACTCCCATTTATGGTGGCACTCTCGAGGGCACAGGCAGCACTCAACCTTCCGGCTATCCGATTACTTTGAACAGCGGCTGCTCACTCACCCATGTCATAACCCGCACAGATCCTATTGGCATGGATAGCGTTCCGGTTCCTCCCGCTTCCACGGGGACGCGCGATGTCATCGTCAACCAGCCGGGGCAAAGCGTGGGAGATTTTGCCAGCGTGCGGGATCTGACGCTCAATTCCAACGTGGGCATATATGACATTCCCGCCGGAACTTACCGGCGCTTTACCGCAAACGGTGGCGGAGGCTTTGCTCTGGGGCAGGCGGGAAGCCAGGTTCCAGCGGTTTATAATTTCCAGGAACTCGCCTTTAATGGCTCCAGCCAGTTGCAAGCTCGCGGCCTCGTGATCATCAACGTGGCCACCCACGTGACCGTGAATGGGACGGTCACTTTTGGTTTGTCCGCTCACCCTGATTGGGTTTCTTTGAACATTGCCCAAGCTGATCTAACCATCTCCACGGGCAGCAGCGTCTATGCGTTTGTCCGCGCGCCCGCGGGAACAGTGACGATTGCTGGCCGTTTAAAGGGGACTCTGTCGGCCAACCGGTTGACGATCAATGGCGGGCAACTCCTCTTTTCCCCGCTCAATCATCCCCCCAGCGTGGAAGCCGGGGCGGATCAAATCATCACTTTGCCCGCGAGCGCGATGCTGAGTGGTGCAGTTACGGACGATGGATTTCCCTCGGGAAGCAGTGTGACTAGCACCTGGACGAAAACGTCGGGGTTGGGCGAGGTGACTTTCTCGAATCCCAACGCCATTGCCAGCACTGCTTCTTTCAGCCTGCCTGGGACCTATGTGCTTCGCCTTACAGCCAGCGATACCGAGAAATCCGCATTTGACGAGCTTACCGTAGTGGTTAATCCACCCTTGCCTATCAACCAGCCACCTGCCGTCAATGCCGGTCCGGAACAAACTATCACCTTGCCCTCCAGCGCCAATTTGAATGGTTCAGCCACCGATGATGGTCTGCCCGCGGGCAGCAGCCTGACTTATAGCTGGAGCAAGCTGAGTGGGCCAGGCATAGCCACATTTAGTGCTCCTTTAAATGCAGCCACCACCGTCAGCTTTAGCCAGGCTGGTGACTATCAATTGCAGCTCGCCGCGAGCGATTCCCAATTAGCCGGGGCAGGAACCGTGATGGTTCACGTCTTGGCCGCCAACGTTCCCCCAACGGTCACTCTTGCCGCTCCTTCTAGCGGCGCCACTTATACCGCGCCCGCCACGGTTGTGTTAACCGCCTCTGCCGCCGACAGCGATGGCAGCATCGACAAAGTGGAATTTTTCAGCGATGGATCAAAGTTAGGAGAAAGCTCCGCCAGCCCTTTTTCTTTTAATTGGACCAATGTCCCGGCGGGCAGCTATAGTTTGACTGCCATCGCCATCGACAATCAGGGCGCAAACGCCACCTCTGCTCCGGTGAATATCACGGTCAACAATCTAACCAGCGGGCTTCCCCCCGATCCTGTATCGGTGGCCCCTCCCTTGGACAAGACGGTGGCTACCAATTTATTTGACGCCACCCAATTTCTTTATACGGGGGAGAATCCCATTCAAACCGGAGTTGTACCCGAGACCTTCGAGATCCGCCGGGCGGCCGTGCTGCGCGGCAAGGTGCTGAAGCTGGATGGAACGGCGCTCTCCGGCGTAAAGATTTCCATTCTGAATCACCCGGAGTTTGGCCAGACGCTGAGCCGGGCCGATGGAATGTTCGACCTGGCCGTCAATGGCGGCGGGCCGTTGGTAATCAAATACCAAAAAGAAAACTATATTTCCATTCAAAGACAAGTGGATACGCCTTGGCAGGACTGGCGTTGGGCGCCGGACGTGGTCATGGTGGGATATGACAGCCAGGTTGCCTCCATCCGGATGAACTCGAACACGCCAGTGCAGGTGGCTCGTGGAACCCTTTCAAGCGATAAGGATGGGCAGCGCCGGGCGACGCTGCTCTTTCCGGGCGCAACTTCGGCCACGATGACACTGCCCGGCGGCTCCTCTCAGCCACTCAATATATTGCATGTTCGGGCAACGGAATACACGGTTGGTCCCAACGGGCCCCAGGCAATGCCAGCCCAATTGCCTCCGCAAAGCGCCTACACTTACTGCGTCGAATTGAGCGCGGATGAAGCCGTTTCAGCAGGGGCTTCGTCAGTGGAACTTAGCCAGTCCGTCCCGTTTTACCTGGAGAATTTCTTGAATTTTCCCGTGGGTGGAAGCGTTCCCACGGGGTACTACGATCAGGAAAAGGGACTTTGGATTCCGGTGGATAGCGGACGGATTGTCAGCGTTCTCTCCATCGAAAATAATCAGGCCATCCTGGACATCAGCGGCCAAGGCATGTCCGCCACTCCTGAAGAACTGGCGGCCCTTGGCATCACGGGGCCTGAACGCGTCCAACTGGCCCAGCTTTACTCTCCTGGCCAAAGTCTCTGGCGCGTGCCCATCCGGCATTTTAGCCCTTATGATTTGAACTGGGGTGTTCCTCCATCTAGAGCGCCAGATCAAAAGCCCACTCCAAAAGTTCCAGATGACAAACCATGCAAAAATCCAGGTTGTATCATCGATATTCAAAATCAAGTTCTTGGCGAATCGGTTAGAATCTTAGGCACCCCATATTCTTTGCATTACCAGACGGATGTCGCGACTGGAGGGCCTGGGAATAATCTTGTGGAGATTAATGTTAGCGGGAATACAACAAATGTAAAAAGGATCAATGTGGAAATTGAAGTGGGCGGAGAAAAATATCAATACATATTTGATCCATTGCCAGATCAAAAAATGGATTTTCAATGGGATGGGAAAGACGCTTATGGGAGAGTCTTGCAGGGCAGGCAAAAAGTGGTGGTTAAGATTTCCTATATATATGATGGAGTATATGGGGACGTGCTCCGGTTTGCTTACTTTGGCTCCGGAAGAATCTTCACTGCCAATTCGCAGCGCAATGAAGTGGCGGTTACCTCTTCCTATTCTCAGGACTTGTTCGTGGGGGTTCTTTCTAATCCGGCAAATGATTTGGGGGGCTGGTCGATGGATGCCCAGCATCGCTATGATCCCGTTGGAAAGGTGCTCTATTTGGGAAATGGCAGCCGCAGGAATGCCATCAAGGAATTAAATTTTATCGTCAAAAATATGGCTGGAAATGGTGCGATTGGATATTTAAGGGATGGGGGGCCGGCAATTAAAGCACCTCTTGGCAAGGTAGGAGGTTGCGGCGGGAATAACAGCAAGCTTCGGATTGCCACCGCTTCAGATGGAAGCTTTTATATTTCCGACAGTGGAAATAACGTGGTTCGAAAAGTCAATTCCACGGGAATTATCGGTACGGTTGCGGGGGATGGAGAGCCTGGATTCAGTGGAGATGGGGGAGCGGCGATTCATGCGCGTCTGAACGATCCATCCGCAATCGCCATCGGGCCGGATGGCAGCCTTTATCTGGGAGATGATGGAAATTTTCGCATCCGGAAAATCGATCCCAACGGGATTATCACTACCTTCGCCGGGAATGGCAGCGCTGGATTCTCGGGAGATGGAGGCGCCGCTATCCTCGCATCGTTGGGCAGTATTGAATCTTTGGCGGTTGGTCCGGATGGGTCTCTGTATTTTGGCGATGGCGCTAATTACCGGATACGCAGGATTGATCCTTCAGGTCAAATCGCTACTTTGGCAGGAACTGGTGAAATAGGAGATAGCGGCGATGGTGGTCTTGCTATAGCGGCAACGATTTCTATGCCATCTAGTATTGCCATTAACCAAGTTGGGGAAGTCTATTTTGCCGACAGCTGGTCAGGCCGAATCCGCAAAATTTATTTGAATGGCACCATTGAAACCGTTGCGGGCAATGGTAATTATGGATTGCCGGAACTGGGGGCCAAAGCCAATGAAAGTCCCATTGGACAACCTGAGGCGTTGATCTTCGATAGGAATGGCGAGTTGCTGGTTGGATTAAAAGGAGGTTGGCTGGACGGATATCTTAGTCCGATCATCCAAATCGGACAGGATGGATTGATCAAATATCTGGCGGGAAATGAACCTTTCAATCTATATAACCTCAATGACAATATTCTGGCGGCACAGGCAAGAATCAATGCCGATGATCTAAACATCATGCCGGATGGTTCCATATTGATTGCGGACAGCCAAAGCGCTCGAGTCCGCCGCCTTACGCAGCTTCTGCCAGGACTCGATAAAAACGATTATCTGATAGCCAGCGAGAATGGAAAAGAATTATATCATTTCAATTGGCGCGGGAAGCATATGCGGACTCTGAATGCCTTGACGCAGGCCGTGCTTCAGCAGTTCAATTATAATGAGGATGGGACGCTAGCAAGTATTACCGATGCCTTCGGCAACGTAACTCAGATTGAGCGGGTGCAGGGAGAGCCTTCCGCAATAATTTCTCCTTATGGTCAACGCACGAGTTTGGTTTTAAACGATAAAGGTTTGATTGCCTCGGTGACAAATCCGGCTTCAGAAACCGTCTTTTTTGAATATAATGGGCCGGGAAATCTCCTTTCGAAAACCAAAGATGCCCGGCAACAGGAATACACTTACCAATATGACGCATTTGGCCATTTGATTCGGGAGGAAGATCCCTCTGGAGGGTATCAGGAATTGACTCGTTCCATTATCAACGGCAGTCCAGCGATTTCAGTCACTACTCCATTGACAACCCCCAGCGTATACAGAACCGAAGAACTGTATGGCGTCGTGAAGAAAACCAACACCAGTCCCGATGGCTCTCAAATTGTCACGACGGAATATTTGACCGGGAAACAACAAACCCAATTCGCGAATGGAGTGGTTGAGAGCAGTTCGGAGGCGCCTGACCCGCAAAATGGCATGATGGCTCCCTACATAACAGAGCTTACCACCCAGACGCCGGGCGGGTTGATCTCCCTCGCGGGCAGTTCTAAGAGCATGACTTACTCGGATCCCGACAATCCGCTCAGCATAGCCACGATCACGGAAAACACCCTGATCAACGACCGTTCCTATACAACGGTGTATGACGCCGCTGCCAAATCCTACACGACGACCTCGTATCAAGGCCAAACGATCTCGATGGTGGATGACTTTGGACGGATCCGCCAATCCAGCATGGCGGGATTAGCGGCGGTCAACTACCAGTATGATTCACGAGGTCGGCTGCAAAGTGTCACCCAAGGCTCTGGATCAGAGGCGAGGACGACGACATGCAGTTATAACTCACAGGGATGGCTTGAATCGGTGACGGATCCACTGCAACGGACCGTGCAGTTTCAGTATGATCCCGCTGGGAGAATTACCAAACAGTTGTTGCCCGATCAACGGGAGATCTCATTTGTGTATGATCCCAATGGCAACCTGGTCAGTCTGACACCCCCAAGCAGACCGGCCCATAGCTTTGAATTTACGCCGGTGAATTTGACTTCGAAATATTCGCCCCCGCCAATCTCCATCGGAAATACGGATACCAGTTATGAGTATGACCTGGAAAGACGGTCGAAGACCATCTCCCGTCCTGATGGGAAGATCATCCAGTTTGGGTATAATGCAGCGGGTAAGCTGGAAACCTTGACGATGCCCAATGGACAGATTGCTTATAGCTACAACCAGCCAGGATGCGGCAATTGTTCTGGCGGCGATCAGCCCACAAAGATCGAAGCCCCGGACGAAACGCTTGCCTACACTTACGATGGGAACTTGCGAACCAGCGAAACCTGGAGCGGCAGTATCCTGGGCAGCGTGGTCAAGGGATATAACGATGATTTCCTCGTGCGGTCGCTCACCGTCAACGGGCAGCCCCCGATCCAGTATAGGTACGATAACGCTGGAAAGCTGGTTGGAGCGGGCGCTCTGACCCTTTCCAGGGACCAACAAAATGGAATGCTTACAGGCTCACAGCTTGGCGAGACGTATGACTCTTGGCAATACAACCAGTTTGGAGAGCCCTCCGGCTACACCGCCAGCTTCAATGGCGCACCCCTTTTCAGCGTCATTTACACGAGGGATAAGCTGGGCCGGATAACCGATAAGACCGAAACCATCGGTGCCGCTACGGATACCTACCATTATCAATATGACTTGGCGGGCCGGTTGACCGGTGTCGTCAAAAACGGCGTCAATATCGGCCACTTTGAATATGGCGCCAACAGCAATCGCGCAAGCTACACCAGTCCTGATGGTACGACAACATATTCTTATGATAATCAGGATCGTCTCTTGTCATTTACAAAACCGGGCTCGCAACAACCCACTGTTCACAGTTACACGGCAAATGGTGAGCTGCAATCCAAAACCGAAGACGGCCAGACAACAACTTATGAATATGACGTCCTTGGTCAATTGCGAAAAGTCAATTTGCCAGATGGCACTTTTGTTGAATATCTAATTGATGGCCAGAACCGAAGAATTGCGAAGAAGGTGAATGGTATTCTTGTTCAAGGATTCCTCTATCAGAACAGCTTGAATCCCTTCGCTGAATTAGATGGCGGAGGCAACATCCTCTCAATTTTCGTCTATGGCAGTAAATCGAATGTTCCGGATTATATGATCAGAGGTGGTGTCAGGTACCGTATATTTAGCGATCATCTGGGCAGCCCCCGATTAATCGTCAGCTCTGGTGGTCAAATTGTCGAACGCCTCGATTACGACGAATTCGGCAACATCATCCAAGACACCAATCCCGGGTTCCAACCCTTTGGCTTCGCTGGTGGGCTCTACGACCAACATACTAAGCTGACGCATTTCGGCGCAAGAGAATATAGTGCAGAAATAGGTCGTTGGATTTTAAAAGACCAAATCCTGTTTTGGGGAAGGGACTCCAATATATATCTATATGTCATGAATGATCCCACCAATCTCAGAGACTCCAATGGTCTTTCTTTTCCCCTTGAGCATGGTCTCTCAACCTTCTTTAATGAATCTTTTATAAATTCCTTTTCTGAGTCATTTGTTTCGGCTTTTGGCTCAGCCATATATGATTTTTTGGGAACCCAGGGGATTGATTCTCTTAGCGCAAATGGACATGCAATGGCCGGAAAACAAAATGGAGTCTATCAGGATCCGAACCAGGCTCGGGAAGGTACTAAAGCATGGATAAATTTACTATGGGATTTAGCTAAAAACGCAAAATGCAGGGGTGATTGGGTCAGTGCCGCTTTTTTCATTGGATTTCTCGATCATGCAATACAAGATAGCTGGGCAAGTGGACATAATTATGACGAATGGCACGGTGGTATCCCATCTCTGCCTCATATGTGGGGGGACTTACCTCCTCATTTTGAACCTTACCTTAAGTAATCTTTCGACCTAATGACCTCTTTGCATAAAGTAGAAATTGGATTATCTTGATTATGCCATAAATAATGGCTCTCCCCTTAGAATACATATCTAATAGGGCTTTAGACTAAATGTCAAAAATGAAATAATCAGGCGAATTGGCATTGACCCATTAATGGTTAACATATTGAAAAGATCATGGAGCATTCTATTTTGTTGCGAAACATTGGGAGAAAACAATAAAAAGGCGTTTCTGTAATCCGGTTTTGGCATATTTATCATTTTACAAATAAGATCACACATCTTAAAGCAAAAGCATTGCCGAAATCAGAATTTATCAGGTCGCTAATCTTAGGAGATATTACACAAAACATGGATAATAAAATCAAAAGCATTCTCAAGTCATTTAAATATCCATTTGTTATTTTTGCATTACTGACTATTCCAGGAATCAACTCATTCATTTTTTTTAACCAACATGCATGTTTTACTCCAATAGTGGGTTTGCTATCTGTCTATTGTCTTCCTCTGTGCACGCCATTCATTGTCTATAAGTTAACGAGGATTATCTTTGCTTATCATTCAAGAAAAAAGAAACCTAGCGTATTTGGGTTTGATTATAATGAAGAATTTCATGGAATCGTGAAATATTGCACCTCATCGTTTATTGTTTACATTCTGCTTTCATACCCACTTTCTTATTTGATGGGGACCGGCCTTAACTATTCTGGCACATGGAACCTTCATTGGAATCAGTATGTTTTACAAAAAATGATGACATTCCCTATTGGATTTATGCTTCCGCCCTTCAAGCCATATAATCGTGCTACATTAGAGTTTATGTTGAAAATTCTTGAGGCTTCATTTAAAGGCAAGTAAATGGTTAACGGGATAAACCCGAACGAATTGAAGACGGATTGTCAACTTCACAGATGTTGGTGTTACGGCAGAGATAGGAATTGGAATTGGATCGGCAATTGACGCCGCATTTTGGGCGCAACTGTGGGAATCCAAGGAATGCAATTGCCCCTGATAGATGATGAGGTGAGGCCAATGAGTATCCTTAGACATGCTTTTCAAAAACGCCAGCAGCCCTTTACTAGAAAGACATTCTACTTTTTGTTAACAACACTAGGGCTCTTCACAGTTTTTTATTTTTGGTGCTTGATCTGGGTTTTTTATTTTTGGAAAACAAATTCGACGATGAAATTATTAGCCACTCTGTTTTTATTTTGATCCATCCAGATGCGAGCGTTCTTTTTAGTACATATGGCCGTTACCTTGAATTCCATAAAAAATCAACATCAACAAGACAGGTCCAAAATAAATGTAATTATCGAGAGTTTTGAAAGCCTTATTTATGCGAGCATTATGATCTTATATTCACAAAATAAAGAAATAATTATTTTAACACTAAATGTTATGAGCCTGGTTGTATATCTAATCCTTTCTGATAAAATGAACTGGCCATTTATGCTTATGGCTTTGGTCAATATAATATGGTATCAGAGACGATTGTCACGCTTAATATGTCCGAATTGTAAAAGAAATATATTTGTTTCAAAATACAACGCACCTTTTTCATGGCATCCTTGGGGAAATCTTCCGAAACGATGCAAAAAATGTGAGCACGAAGTGAAATAGACGGGGACCTGGAAAGAGATTCTGGTCAAGAGAGTGAGATGCTTTCCTGGATAGGCAGAGTGTACTTATTTGTCGGGAAAAGGTGCCACACTCGCATTGTTGCGAACTTGCCAGAGGAAGAGGAGAAGACCGTTCGAGAGGAGTTTCATTTTTGAACTTTTCGTTAATCAGTCAATGGGGTCATCAAACTTTGCAACTTTGTAAGTCCGTCACTTATTTTAGGCTAGGTTGGTTATTACAATGATGAATGTATGATAATTATGTGCTGCTCAAAACCTTTATTTAAGCGTGCGATAAAGGTTGCATTTATAATTGAAATGCCCTTATATGCCGTGCTTTTATTTAAGGCCTTTATACTCCCACCTAAGTATGATGCTACCATAATGGTTCTTTACTACACACAAATGCCAGGAATGATGCTGATGAGTATCGTTGATTTACTTGATCTTAACCATGGCCTCAAAATCTTATTGGGGTGGTCGTGCATGTTTGTATTTCAATTCTCATTAATCACGCTCCTGTCATATTTATTGTTAGAGAGAGTTACGAATAGAAAGATAAATAGATGACAGATTGACGGCCCCATACAATCAGTATACTTCAATAACCAGATTATCCTGACGCCAAAGAAGACGAACTGTAATGACCAAATGTTGCACCAAAGGATTGCCATGCTTTGGTCAACGGCTCCGCGCAGCTGTATGGACTAGTATTGGCGGATCGGTTGTTTCCTGGCTATTTATGTTCATAGCATTCACGGTAATGCCCATGTCCTTTGTGAAGGCAATTGGTGAAACTGCTTCAAACATAATTTTGTTCGGCTTCACATTTATACTTACAGGACTAGCTTGTCTGGCAGTCAACCGAAAATCGCTTCACTTGAATTGGCTGGGCACAGCAGTGGCCATGATCAGTCCGTACCTACTAGTGTTAACAGTACCCTTGGCGTGTGGTTTGGTTCACCTCAGCTTCTCCAGAAACTCCTATTCGTTCGCTCACACTTGGTTCCTGCTCTACATTATGCCGGCATGGGGTGCAGCGGGACCTGCTGCTGTTGCTGCGGCATTGAGGTTGGGATACCGAGTGTTGGGCTCTCGCAGGACTGAAGACACCCGACTCGTCGGATAATGATGGGCTACAATGGATCTACCTACGATTCGCTTCACCGAATTAGGCTATGGCCAAACGCAATTGGGGAAGCATAAGGATTTATGTGTTTTTGCCCAAAACTTCGCAGGATCTGTGTGTTCCGAGAGTCTAGCAGTCTGTCGGACCTTCCGAGGTTTTTTTTAACAACGAAATACGTGGAATACATAAAAAGATCAAGAGGGCTTGGGTTGAGCTTAGATTATTCAGCAGCAATGCGACGGCAGTTGAGGAGATGAGGCAATGGCCCTGATTGAAAATTATTCATTAGGCTACGCTTCACCAATCCGATTGAAAGGATTACGATAAATGAAATTCATGATGACAAATGTTTTGAATAAAAAGTATTTGATGGGATTGGTAGTTCTGCCTTTCCTTGTGTCTTCGATTCCATCTTTGGCTTGGGTCGCGCTGATACACCATCAGGATTGGGTGGAGTTTAAGGCTGAGGGGGCGAATACCCATTTTATGTATATCTGCTTGACGAAGGGGAGCCAGGTGAAAATCGAAGTCCAGGAGGGGCCTCTTTGGAAGCCGGTCACCTGGCTGAAGCCGGATGGCTCCATCCCCGGCCCGAATTTCAAGCCAGAAAAAGTTCATTGGGCCGCTTACCAGGTCCCGCCGGAACTGCTCGGAAAAATCCTCCGCATCGTTGCCTATGAGGGCCCGAATGACACCGACGTTTATGTGGCCTTTCACGATATGCAAACCGTAAAAATCCGTCCGGGCCATGAACACATAAATAAAGCCGGATATTGCAATCACCGGGCACATCAAAGCCCCTTTGGTTTGGATAGGACTAATCCAGAAACAGTGCAGGATGGGGTGGGGGAAAACTGGTAGGAAAATCTGGCTGGATTGAAACCTTGCTTTCGGCTCAGCAACGAACCGGGTGAGGAGCCGCTCTGGGAGCGGATTCATAGACTCCTCATCCATCCGCCAACGCGGACCGGTCCCCCTTCTCCCCATCCACCGTGGCGGACGGGGGAGAAGGCATACATTCCATCACAGCCCTCCCCCCAATTGCGGGGACACGGGATATTGGAATTTGTCATTTTGAATTTAAGCGGGTGTCTAAAAAGCCTATTGGGCATCCACCTCGAGGTAGGGCGCTTTCGCCGAAAGCGCCGACTGTGCCAGGGATGCTGTGCATGGAGGGGACGTTTCGGCGGTGGCGGCGGTCACACACCGTCCCCACCGAATTTTCCTAAACAGCCTCTAATAGAATCTTTTTTCTTTCAAAAGTCTCCAGCCATGTTCCTGCGATTGATTTTCGTGGTTATCTTCTGCCTTCCAGTTTTTGCCGGGTCTAGCGTTGGTCGGCAACAAATGGATCTTTCCGGCGAATGGCAATTCCAATTCGATCCGGATTCCAAGGGCGAGGCTGAAGGATGGCAATTGCCCGTCCATCGCGGCGAATGGCTGGCGCTTGCGGTGCCCGGGACCTTCAATACTCCCACGCTGGGAAAAGAGAGTTACGAAGGAAAAGGGTGGTACCGGCGTGCGTTTGAAGTTCCCACCAATTGGAAAAATCGGAAGGTATATGTCCGGTTTCTGGGAGTGGCCTTGCGAAGCAAAGTCTGGTTGAATGGCCAATTATTGGGCACACACCTCTTTGGCCATACAGGTTTTGAATGGGATATTTCTTCCGCCCTCAGTTGGCGTGGACCCAATACTCTCGTGGTTTTGGCGGACAACCAGATTCTCGAAAAGGCCATCCCCGACAAGAAGTGGGTGGCATGGTGGAATTATGGCGGCATCCACCGGGAAGTGCTGCTGGAGGCTCGTCCGCCGCTTGAATGCCGGCAATTGCGTTGGAGCGCGCGGCGGATCGGCGGCTATGAGTGGGATCTTCAAATCGATGCCCGTATCGGCAAGAGCGGCAAGCCATGGGCGGGGACGGTGGAACTCCAATTAGCCGATAAAGCAGGAAGAAAAATTTGGTTTCAAAAAGAGCAAGTCAAATCGGAAACGGATCTCGATAAAAAATGGGTGGCGCATCTAAAGGATATCGAGGCCTGGACGCCGAATTCGCCCAACCTCTACCTTTTGGTTTTGCAGGTGAGTGAGGGCAAGAACCCGGCCGACCGGCGTCAAATCAGGATCGGGTTCCGGCAGCTTGAAGCGCGCGGCTCCCGACTTTTTCTCAATGGGGAGCCTTTCTATGCCAAAGGGGTGGCGCGTCATGAGATGTACCTGAAGGATGGATTTGCCGTTCCCGCCGCCAGGACCCGCCAGGATTTTGAAGAGATCAAAGCCTTGGGCTGCAATTTTGTTCGGCTGGCCCATTATCCGCAACATCCGCGAGTCTATGACCTGTGCGACGAGTTGGGGCTGTTGGTATGGGATGAGATTCCCGTCTGGATGACCGAACCCAAAACCTTGTTGGATCCTGAAGTGTGGAATAGCTACGTCACCCCTCAACTGCGCGAAATGATCGAGCAAGATGGCATACACCCATGCGTGGCAGTATGGTCGGTGGCCAATGAAATCGATTCCGACACGGAACCCGGCGCGGAGTATGTCCGGCGGGCCACTTCCTGGGTGCGCCAGTTCGATCCCAGCCGCCTGGTCAGTTTCGCCTCCTTCCGTTACGAGCGGGAGACGGATCTGGATTCCGTGGATCTTATCGGCATCAATGCCTATCACGGCTGGTATCACAGCACCATCCATGACAGCGGACCGGCGCTGGACCGCCTGCATAAGAAATGGCCCAATAAACCGATTTTAGTGACGGAAATCGGAGCGGGCTGCACCCTGGGGAGACATAATCCGAAACCGCTGGATATGGGCTGGGATTATAGCGAAGAGTATCAAGTCAAATTCCTCACCACTCATTTTCAGCAGATTTTCGCCCCCGAACGCCGGGATTTTTGCGCAGGTGTCGTGATTTGGGTGTATGCCGACTTCCGCGATCCGCACATGCTCAATCGCTGGCACCATCCGCCCGAACAAAAATTCATCAACAACAAAGGGCTGGTCACCGAAGACCGCCGCCCCAAGGCTTCCTATTTTGCCGTTCAACAATTCTTCCGTCATTTAGACAGAGCGGAGTAAATCGGATTATTATGTTCCGATCGAGGAGTAGGTAAGGCATCGTAAATAATATACCAGTTCAAAAGTCCCCTCATCGGACGAGAAGGGGTGGCGAGAATGCCGCGGCTTCCCGCCAGCCAAAGACTTCAGACCACCCCTGATGCGGCCTTGCGGCCGCGTCATTCCCTTGTCTAATGAGGGGAGTTTAGTTGTACCGGTAAATTATTTACGAGCCTTTATCGTCCCATAAGAAAACCGGACGTTCTTAAAGCCATCCCTCCACCATTTTTCCCCATGATGGTCTGCGATTAGTACTGGGCTAAGACTTCGCCATTTTTCCCGGCAAAGAGCAATCTGGCGCGGCCCGGCTGAAGTTCCAGCATATATTCTTTTCCACTGGCATGGTTTTTAAAACGCACCTGCTGCGTCTGGGAGGATTCTGAAGTCAAAACATAGAGGGTCCCTTTTTCCAATCTGGTAGGGCAGATCAGGATTCCAGGATCCTCACACGATGTCTCATAGCCGGGCTGAACGCCAGCTTGGACCGCGGCATAGCGGTAAATTTTCCCAAGCAGTTCCAAGTTGTTATTCATTTCCAGCGGCACTGGAGTATAGAGGATTCTCCCTTGCCCCACCTTAGCCTCGGCAAAGGATTGGCCCCGGTTCAGAACTCCTCTCTCCAGGAAAGTGCACTTTTCACCCCCAAAGCTGCTCCAGCCATGCCCTCCCGGCCATTCCACCATGTTTTCCCGGGCGGCAAGGGGGAGTACGAAATTCTGCACGCCCAAGTCGCTCAATCGAGAGACTGGCTGGAAATGTTCATCCTGCTGAAAAGGCCCGCTCAGCAATAAGGTGGCGCCTCCCTTCACTTTTCCCAACAATGTCTGCCAAGCCGCTTCATTGAAACACCACGGGGAAGGAAGGACGATCAATTTGGGATTTCCCAATAGAGTGAGCTGATACTCACCCACGGCATAGGCATCCAGCCTTGCATAATGATAAAGAGCGCGCACTGCCTTCTGTTGAGCTTCGAGCGCATAGGAGTTCATGGCCGAGAGCTGGAGCGATTGAGGCAGCAGCAGCGCGATTTCCGGCGCCTGGAGGTCTCCCAGCGATGGGGTAATGGCTTTCACAAAACCAGCCATCTTGCGCATCATGTCGCTGCGAAGGCTTTCGGATCCGTCGCTGCGATCGAGCCGGTAGCTGTCGCCGGGCCCGGCCCAGATCCAGTAAAGCGCCCCACTGTTGCCAGCGGCGAGTCCCAGCGCCATTTTTCTCTCCAATAAGCCGATTCCATTGATCTCATCCCAACGGGAACTGCCATCCATCCGGACCGAAGGTTGCAGCCCGGTTTCCCCCACCAGGTTAGGCTTGTCGGGCCGCTTGGCCGCCACCGAGTCCCAAAGCAAGTCATCATCCTGCCACCAGGTATGGTTGACGGTAAAGTCGATGGGACCCGCGCCATAAAAATGGTTAAGAACCCGGTTGCTGACTCCTCCTTCGTCCTGGCCCACGGTCACCATCTGACGGCTGCCGGTGGAGCGGATGGCTTCCACCATTTCCGTCATCCAGCGCTGAAACATTTCCTGGGCGAAAAGGTTGTAATCGAAAGCCCGCACCTGGCCGGGATTTCCAGCCCGGGCCAATTGCAAGTCCTTGGGATCAGGCAGGGGAATAGATCCCCAATCCCCCAAATCCTCCGCGGGGATGAACCAGGCGCGAGCCAGCGCGGCCGTCGTATCGTACCGTTGCCTGAGCCATTCATTCCAAGCGGCAATTTCAGTTTTGTCCGCATTGGGAAGATTGCCGCGGAAAATCTCTCTTGGGTTGGAGAAGCTGGGTTCGTTGATCAAATCCCAGCTCAGAAATGAGACGTCTTTGAAGCGCCGCACCACCGACTGGACATAATTTTTTTGCACGCGCCGGGCAATGGGATCCGTGTAGGGATTGCTTCCCGCCCCACGAATCAAGGATTGCTCAAAGGGGCGCCGCAGCAGGGTTTGAGGGTCGAAGGCCCAGAAAGTAAAATGAATCTGGATATGGTGCCGCGCGGCCGAAAGCAGAAAAGCTTCCAGGCTGTCTAATACATTTTCATGAACCTCGCCGGTGAGCCGGTCGACATAATCCCAATAGTTGTTCCAG
This sequence comes from uncultured Acidobacteriota bacterium, assembly GCA_963803155.1. Taxonomy (GTDB): domain Bacteria; phylum Acidobacteriota; class Terriglobia; order Versatilivoradales; family Versatilivoraceae; genus CAWDMN01. The sequence goes on along the minus strand of CAWDMN010000087.1, from coordinate 111,553 downwards.
ACCCCGGTCCGCACAAAATTGATCCCGGACTTTTCCATCTCGGCAAAATCCCGCTCCCAGATGAAAGAATTGGAGCTTCCCAAAAAACCGTCGCCGATCCAATCGGTAGTGAAATAATTGACGCCCCAGGGCAGAAAAGGCCGATCTCCCTGCCGGAAATACGTCTTCCCCGCAACCAGAGGCTCTCCAGCCTTCAGCCACGCCGGATCCCGAACCCAAAAACCGCTGAGATAAGACTCAAGAACCTTGCCACCGGATTCGTAAGTTGCCTTCACGCGGTAGAGGCCAGGATCGAGGTGGGAGGGGAGCAAAACCTTCTCCAACAGGGGTTCTCCCCAATAAGGAAACTTCATGAATTTAATCTTCATTCCTCCCCCGCTCACCTCTAAATGGACTTCTCCCCGGCGGGGCTGTCCGGGAGAAATAAATTTATAGTCGCGCAGATGAACCACGAGTTGTGGAATTTCATCCTGGGAAAGAGAACTGCGCAAATTTTCCACCCAGAAGAGCGAAGCTCCCTGCATGGCGTAGGACGCCATATCCCGGATGAGTTGTTGGCCATCCGCTCCCGAGAAGTAGCCAGGCTTGGGATCGAAAGTCAGCGCGACAAGGCGTCCGCCAAGAGCCGGCATCATTTCCCGTTCGCCGATAGAAATGTAATCCAGACAGACCACCGGGGCCGCACCTTTACGCTGGTCCTCCCGCAGGAAATAACCCAATCCCCGATATTTCACTCCCCAATCCGGCTCCAGGGCGAAAACTTGCCGCGCCTGAATATTGGGAGTCTTCAGGGAAGAAAAATCCTCCGCCCAAACAAATCCTGATGGAGGAAAATCCGGGGCCACATAGCTGTGGCGCAATCCCAGCAAACTGGAAAATGCGTATTGTAGCGGACCAGTCTCCCAGCCCCGCTTTCCTTTAAAAACCGGCGCGGTAAAAGGGCGGCCGCCCAAATTTAGCACGCACCCCCCTTTTTCAAGATAAGCCCGAATATTCTTCCAACAATCGGCGGGAAAGGCGGAGCCATAAGGAAGCACCAAAAGATCCACTCCGTCAAAAGCGCGTAATTCCCGCAGGCCGGAAATTCCAATCATGCCGGGAGACCAAGCTGACAGGGAATCGGCCAATACTTGCTGAGGAATGACTTGATTTTCGATGGCCGGGAATCCCGGTTCCTGAAAAACTAATACTTTGCCCTCGGCGGAGACCAGCAAGGAAAAAAGCGAAAACAAAAGCATGAAATGACGCCACATGAGGTTCCTCCAGAAAAAGATGTCCCGGCAATTTTGAAAATATAGCATAGCGCCGCGAGAGTTCCTATTTTTGTTGGCGCAATTTCAGGGGGCAAGCGGATTTTAAAACGCCAGGATCGGACCGAATATCGACTCGGCCGCGCGGCTCATTGTCTCGCCAAGCTGATCAGGGCGTTGCGTGTCAACGGAGCCTCAAGGCAATCAACCGCCGGATGAGGCCCCTCGCCCAGGGCGTGGCATATCACTTCTGGCGGCAAATAACGGGATGATGAAAAATTGAAAACCCCTCTTTTTTTTGTTAATCTCACATAAATATTTGTGCAATGCGAATGGTTTCACGGAGAATATGACGGCTACAAATACTTTACTCCTGAATGGACATGACGCACGGCATCCCGGGGATGTATGGAATCTCCTCGTAATCGACGATGAAGTCGGGATTGGCGAGAGCCTGCGGCTGATTCTGACCACCATGGGATTTCAAGTCACCTTCGTCGACAATGGGGAAGAGGGACTTCGGCTGTTGCAGGAAAGGCCATTCGACCTGGTGATCAGCGATCTGATGATGCAATCCGTTAACGGGTATGACGTCCTGGATTTCGTCAGGCAGGAACACCTGGATTTGCCGGTCATCGTTTTAACGGGGCTGGATTCGGTGGAAGCCGCGGTCCGGGCGCTGAAATTGGGCGCCTATGATTATATTTTGAAACCTTTCGAACTCGACAGTTTTAAAAAATCCGTACAACGCGCCATTGAAAAACGCCAATTGGAGTCGATTCGCCACCTTCAACAGCACCGGCTGGACGCCATCGCCTCCATTGCCCGAGCCGCTACTTCCACCCTGAAGCTGGATGAAATTTTTTCCGTGCTGGTTAGAAAAACTTCGGAATTCGTCAAGTTTGACCAAGCGGTCCTGTTGCTCTTGAACGGTGAAGAAAAGGAAGCCACCCTTTTCAAAGCCAGAATCCAGAACGAACCCGTTTGGGGGAAGAAGGAGGCGTTAAATTTCGAGCATCCCTTGGTGGCCCAGTGGCAGCGGCGAGATCGATCCGCCGCTCTCCTTACAGGAGAAGAGTTGAGTTCCTGGGCCTCGGTCAGCCCGCTGTTCCACGGAATGGGTGCGTGTTTATTGATTCCTCTCATCACCAAGGAACTGCTGGTGGGTGGATTGCTGCTCGGGGCTTCGCGGGAATCCCAATTCACTCAAGACGACCTGGATTTTGTAGTTCCCATGGCCAATCAGATTTCCGTGGCCATTGACAATGCCCGCTTGCTGGAATTGGAGGTGCGGCGCTCGAAACAACTGGAACTCATCCACCAATTCGGCCATCAGTTGACAACCACGCTTTCGCTGGAAGAGTTGCAGGAAAAGTCGGTTGCCTTGTTGAAAAAACATTTCCAATTTCAGCAGGTTGATCTATTCCGATTCGATGCTTCGTTGGAGCTTCTCTTTCGCATCCCTATCGGAGAATACAATCTGCAGCCCAATGAAGAGATTCTTTACCAAGCAGCCCGCTCGGGCCAATCGCTGACCCACCCTTATTTGCCGGGACAAAATCCCGATTCCGAGATCGCGCTGGCTCAACTGGGAATTCCTCTTCGATCGGACACCGATGTTTTGGGGGTTTTGAGCATCCTGGCTCCCGCCTCCCAACTTCAATCCACTGAGGAAAGGACCGTCCTCGAAGCTATCGTCCTTCAAATTTCGTTGGCTTGGGAGAATGCGCGGCTATTTGAACAGACCTGCCGATCCAAAAATTATCTTGAGTTGATATTAACCGCGGCCAAAGACACTGCCATCATTACTTTTAATCAAGCCGGCAAGGTCGTCACTTTCAATTCCGGAGCGGAAAATATTCTGGGACTCTCCGCCTCAAATGCCTCCGGCCGCCAGATTCAGCATCTCGTTCCCAACGATGAAATCTGCGCCATTTTCGAAAACATGACAAAGCATGGGATCCCCGACTTCTGGGAGTCGGAAATTCCATTGAACCTCCCCCATCAAAAGGTGACCTGGGTCAATGCCAATATCCGCTCCATAGAACCCGCCGCCGGCCTTTCCGTGGGATTCCTCATGGTCATGATTGACATTACCACTCGCGTTGAGCTGAATCAAAAATTGACTCAATTGACTGTCACCGACGATTTAACGGGATTGTACAACCAACGCTTCTTCTTCGAACAGGTGAATCGTGAAATCGAGAGGGCGGAGAGGCGCAATGCCCCTTTGTCCCTGGGCATTTTTGACATTGACAAATTTAAACAGCTCAACGATACCGAGGGCCATCTGGCTGGCGACGAAATTCTGACCACTTTGGGTTCGATCGTGGCCAATACCATCCGGACTAAAATCGACTCTGCTTTCCGTTACGGCGGCGATGAGTTTGTCTTGCTCTTGCCCGAAACCAACCTTTCTCAAGCCGCTACTTTGTTAGAGCGCCTGAGGGCCGCCGTGCTGCAGCGGTTGGAAGGGCGGGTCACCATCAGTAGCGGGATCGCGGTATACCAGCCAGGTTCCAGCGGTCGAGATTTGATCGAGGCCGCCGACAAACTGCTTTATCTCGCCAAGCGGAAGGGAGGAAACCAGGTTGTTTTCGAAGAGCAGGCTGGTGGGATTAGCCAGTGGCGATGGGTCAATGGTCAATAATTAGAGTCTTCGTAAAAGGTCGAAATTTTGAAAAATTTTCATCGCCAATGGATCTCTGGAGCGATGACTCTCATTGAACCAATGGAGGAGCGGACCTCCGGTCCCCCGATCTTTATCAGCCCAACGCCGGGGCTGGCAGCCCTTCAACTATCAGGCCGGAGGCAAGCTCTACTGAATAGTCAGTTTATAAATAGACTCCAATTCTACTTCGTAAGCCTATGTCAGCCGGAAGGGCGAGGCTCCCGCCGAGCCGCGGCCTATCCCGTGCGCCCGCTGGCTCGCCAGGCGGAATCTGGCATGGCGGGAGGCCCGCACTCCCCTCGGGCCGCGATATTCCACTTTGGTGTGGCCAGGGGCCGCTTGTATGCCAGCGGATCGGAAAAGGGAAGGAAGTAGCGCTATTCGCCTCGAGGAAATACAGCATGGCTTTTCTTTCAAAAATTCGTGCCTTTTCTTTATTGCTATTTGGCTGGAACATCTGCTTGTCAGCTTATTCGCCCGCTGCTCCCCTTTCCAATTCCACCGCGGTGAAATTGAAGACTGGACCTGAAGTAGGAGAGCAGATTCCCGATTTCCGGCTTTCTGATCAATTCGGGCGAAAACAGACCTTCGAAACAATCAGGGGTCCGAAAGGCGCTCTGATCGTCTTTTACCGTTCCGCCGATTGGTGACCGTTCTGCAAATCCCAACTGGTCGAGTTGGAGAAAAATCTTCCCGCACTGAAAGCAAAAGGTCTGGGTGTTTGCGCCATCAGCTATGATACAGAGGAAATCCTGGCCAACTTCGCAACGCGGAGCCAGATCACCTTTCCGCTGCTCTCCGACTGGAATTCCAAAGTCATTGGCAGGTTTAAAATCTTGAATGACACAATTCCCGTCGATCAACCAGCTTACGGCGTGCCATTCCCAGGGACCTTCCTAGTGAATCAAACAGGAATTGTGGTCTCGAAATTTTTTGAAGAGGATTATCGGGACCGCTATTCCATTGGCGCCATTTTGACTCGGTTTCTGAATTCCCCGCTCAACACGCGACAGACTCATTTGAAGCTAGACCACCTGGTATTTGACTATTATGCCAGCTCCGATGCAGCCTACTCCGGGAACCGAATTACCCTGGTGGGAGAAATTCAACTGCCGCAAGGGATACATCTTTACGCGCCTGGGACTCACCGCTATCGCGCGGTCAAATGGGAATTAAAACCCTCGTTGGGTTTTCAGTCATTCCCAATCCTCTATCCGGAACCCGCGGTACTTTACCTGCCCGCGATTCAAGAGACTGTTCCCGTCTTTGAGAAAAACATCAGGCTCACGCAGGATATTATTATCACTCCGAACCAGCGGGCACTCCCCATGGCTCTAAATTCCAGCGGTGAGTTGACCATTGACGGGACATTCCACTATCAGGCCTGCGATGCCAAAACCTGTTTTCTTCCCGAGACCGTGCCGCTGCGCTGGACACTCAAAATTCTGGAACTGGACACGCAGCGCGCCCCGCAAGGAATTCGCCGCATGCCATAGTGGAGGCAAAATCTCAGGACGCCAAAACTAGAGCAAATCTCCATGAAATCCCGATTGCCGCTATGGTAGGATGAGTTTGCGCGCCAGCTCGCAACTCATCAAGCTACGAATGAGGCATTCCTGATGTATCACACCCTTCGAGCTGAAGCGGGCCGCGAGAAAGGGCACTTTGCACCACTTTAAATAGGAAACCACCAAGTTCAAGGAGAATTGATCATGTTCAGACAACGCCGGTTGATTCCAAGTTTTGTGATTTTGTTCGTTTTGGCCATAGTCCCCCTTATTTTGGCTCAGGAAAAAGTGGGATTGGTTAGAGTACAAGTGACGCCTGATCGTCCGAATTGGCTTTACCAATCCGGTCAGACTGCCACCTTCAAAATCGAAGTCAAGCGGGACGGGCATCCCCTGCTTGGCCCGGAAATCAAATGCACTCTGGGGCCCGAAATGCTGGAGCCACCCGTTACCCGAACGATAAAGCTCGACGGTAAGGAAATCTTGCTGCAGGGCACCTTGGATCAGCCGGGCTTTTTACGCTGCATCGCAACGGTGGAATTTGAAGGAAAGACTTATCGCGGACTTGGAACCGCCGGATTCGTGCCGGATAAAATCAAGCCTACGGTTGAGGATCCCGCCGATTTCGATTCCTTCTGGAAAGAGGGAAAAGAGGCGCTGGCCAAGATTCCTCTCGAACCCAAGCTGACTCTTCTTCCCGAATATAGCACTTCCAAAGTGGATGTTTATCACGTCAGCCTCCAAAACATCGGCAGCAGCGAAGGCTCGACCAGCCGGTTGTATGGAATCCTCTGCGAGCCCAAAGGAGAGGGAAAATTTCCCGCCTTGCTGGGCGTTCCCGGCGCCGGAGTCAGGCCTTACCGCGGCATGGTGGAAATGGCGGAAAAAGGGATCATCACCTTTCAAATCGGAATTCATGGAATCCCCGTGAACATGGATCAGTTGCTATACGATTCGCTGGGCCGGGGCGCATTCAATGGATACTGGGTCTATAATCTCGATAACCGGGACCGCTATTATTACCACCGAGTGTATCTCGGCTGTGTGCGCGGCAACGATTTTCTCGTCAGCCGCCCCAAATGGGATGGGCAGCATCTGGGAGTGACGGGCGGAAGCCAAGGCGGAGCTTTGAGCCTGATTACCGCGGGATTGGATGAAAGAATCAATGGCTTGGCAGCTTATTATCCCGCGCTCTGCGATTTGACTGGCTACCTGCAGAACCGCGCCGGAGGCTGGCCCCACATGTTCAAAGATCCCAAGGAGGGGCACCGCACGGCGGAAAAACTAAAGGCCGCCCAGTATTACGATGTGGTCAACTTTGCCCGTAGAATCAAGATCCCCGGCCTCTACACCTGGGGATACAATGATGAGACCTGTCCGCCGACTTCAATGTTTGCGGCGTATAATGTCATCACCGCCCCCAAAAAATTGCTGTTGGCCCTGGAGACTGGACATTTCGCGACTAAGGAACAGGTGGACCGGGTGGATGGTTGGCTGGAGACTTTCCTAAAAACCGGGAAGGCGGAGGTAGAATGAGGAATAGCCTATACCAGGGTTGATGGGACATGCCCTCATGCGTGAAGCGAAGAGCGGGATGGGGACATCCCGCCTCCAATTTGCTTGACACTGGGTCTTGATGGTTCGCGCGCTGATGCAGTGACCGATTCCACAAATGTGATTTCTTGACTTGCGAAGAATGACTTTCGCTTGTAGGGCGTTTCTTTGAAACGCCGGGGAATCAACGCTAGCGGTTGATACAACCGCCCTACAAGGGTTGGCCTCTTTCATCGCCCTTCGGATTATTCGTCGAAAAGCGACTCCGCAAATGGACTCTACTTAGCCATGCGCCTCTGCGTGCCGCAAGCTTCACAGGGACAAAGATCTCGAAGATAGGAGTAAGTGTAAATCCCCGTGGAATGCTGATCATTCCAAAAGAATTGGATCGCATAGTTGCCGATGGGAGCTGCTCTGCTGGCTTTGATGGAAGGCTTTCCCACAATTTGAAAAGGGTTGCTCTCAACAATCGTGACTGGAGGATTTTCGCGGCAGAGGGCGCAAGGGCAATTTTGCCGCAGCAATTCGTGGGGATATAGAGATTGATGTCCATCCTCCCAGGCCACCGCAATGCCGCCGGGTGCGGACAATCGAATTTTTGAAGGTCTCAATTCCATCCCCTTTATTCTTCAATGACGACAGCCGGTTCCGCCGCATTCAAATTGGCAATACTCACCTGTGCACTGAGAGCACCCGCCACTTCTCGGAAAGCTTTGCCATGCGGAGTGTTCTCATCGTCGAGCGCCACCGGCTCGCCACTGTCGCTGCGAGTGCGAATTAACGAACTCAGGGGAATTTCACCAAGGAACGGATAGCCCATTTTTTCCGCGACGTGGCGCGCTCCGCCATGGCCAAAGATATCGTCCCGCTCTCCGCAATGAGCGCAAACGTAGTAGCTCATGTTCTCCACGATGCCCAAAATGGGCGCGTTCAGTTTCTTGAACATGGCAATGGCTTTGGAGGCCACCTCCAGTGCCAGGTCCTGAGGAGTGGAAACAATCACCGCGCCGGTCAAAGGGATGGTTTGGCAAAGGCTCAATTGAATATCGCCGGTGCCAGGCGGCAGATCGATGACCAGGTAATCCAGTTCTCCCCAATGCACATCTCCCAGGAATTGTTGAACCATCTTGTGAAGCATCGGACCCCGCCAGATAACCGCTTCATCTTTCGGCAGAAAATAGCCCATGGAGATCATCTTTACCCCTCGGACTTCCGGGGGCACGATATAATGGTTAGTCACATCCGGCAAATCGATGGCGCCCATGATGGTTGGAATGCTGGGCCCGTAAACATCCGCATCCATGAGCCCCACCTTGGCTCCAGTTCTGCTCAAAGCCACCGCCAGATTGGCAGCCACGGTGGACTTCCCCACACCGCCTTTGCCGCTGGCAACGGCGATGGTATTTCGAACATCGGGGATTAGCTGTTTGGCCCGCTCCTGCGGAGAAGACGTCACGCGGGAGGTCATGGTAATCTGGACCTCCTCGACGCCCGGCAGTTGCGAGACAGCCTGCTGGGCTTCCGCTTTTAGTTTGTCTTTGACGGGACAGGCGGGAGTGGTCAACTCAACGTGAAAACTGACTTTGCCCCCCTCAATCTTCAGCTCTTTGACAAAACCCAACGACACGATGTCACGCCGGAGGTCCGGGTCCTGAACCGATTTCAACGCTTCCAGTATGGCAGCTTCCGTCAATGAATTTTTATGCTTCAATAAACCCATGAATCCACCTTTCTTCTCTTCCGTTATCAAGGACCAAGCACCGCGGGTCCCCACTTCATTCTACCATCGTTGAACCGGATGTAAATGCGACATACTCCCCGGCGGGTGCATACGGAAATGGCGTACAGAAAAACCGGAGCGCAGAGTCGCTTTTTGGCTCTGCGTCATTTTTCTTTGCCAACGATGCGCCAGGGTAATGCTCAGCAAAAGCCGCAGACTCGTTGAAATAAACGAGTCTGCGCTACAGGCAATGTCCAACCTTTGAAAATTGATAGCTGCCAAAATTATGCGGAATTGATATTACGGATTGTAGTAGCCCATTTTTCTGGCCCACAATTCGAACCTTGTCCGCCACTTCTATTTGCACCCCGTGCAGCAACTCAATGGTGGAAACGCGCGAGCGTGGCAAAGCCGCCCGTCGCGCGTTTCTTTGCAGGATCCACTTTCTTCGCAAACGTGCACCGGGTGACAGCGGTCACGCGTGACCGCTCCACCAAGAAAAGCCGTATAAGCTGGCAACTTTATTGCAAGGGCAAGGTCAATTGATCAATCCGATCCAATTCTTCTTGGTCGAAGGAGAGGTTCGACAAAGCCGCCACATTCTCCTCAACCTGCTTGACGTTAGAAGCTCCAATGAGCGCGCTGGTCACTGCCGGCCATCGCAAAATCCAGGCTAAGGCCATCTGGGCCAGGCTCTGTCCGCGTTTCCGGGCAATGGTATTGAGTTCTTGCAAGGCCTGAATTTTGACCGGAGGCAGGTTCTCCTCAACCCACTGCTTGCCCCACCGCTCCGCGGCCCGGCTTACAGCGGGGATATCTCCGCCCAGATATTTGTCGGTCAACAATCCGGAAGCCAAGGGAGAGAAAGCGATCACCCCGGTCCCCGCCCGTTCCGTCTGAGGGAGCAAGTCCCATTCAATGGTCCTCTTGAAGAGATGATACTTGGGCTGATGAATGGTGAGGGAATGCCAGCCTTTTCTTTCGCAAATCCTGACGGATTCCGCAAAGTCGGCGCCCGGATAATTGCTGACTCCGGCATAGAGGGCTTTCCCCTGTCGGACCAGCAAATCCAATGTCCCCAGAGTCTCTTCCAATGGAGTTTTGGGATCCAAGCGGTGAGAGTAAAAAATATCAAAATACTCCAGCCCCATCCGTTTCAAGGACTGGTCGCAACTGGCCACGATATATTTCTTGGATCCCCACTCTCCATATGGACCGGGCCACATCAGGTAGCCTGCCTTGCTGGAAATGATCAGCTCGTCCCGAGGCATTTCCCGAATGACCTTGCCGCAGACAATCTCCGAATTGCCCGGCGGAGTCCCATAATTATTGGCGAAATCAAAGTGCGTGATTCCCAGATCAAAAGCGCGGAACAGACAGGCCTTGGCGACCTCTTCCCCTCGGTACCCACCAAAGGTTTCCCAGCCGCCGAGAGAAATGGCCGGGAGCAAAAGGCCGCTGCGCCCGCAGCGCCGGTAAATCATCTTGTCGTAACGATCAGCGGCAAATTCCTGTATCATAGATGCCATTGGCTGGATAGCCCCTCCTGTGCGAGTTGGTGAACCACTCGCCAAGATTAACATAGTTTCCAGCCGGAAAGAGAGCATTAGAAATCATCCAGGAGAGATCCCATGACAAAAGCCAAAAAACTCGCCGTCCTCGGAGCCGGCAAAATGGGCGAAACCCTTATTTCAGGAATGCTGGATGCCGGCCTTTTTATCCGGGAAAAAGTGGTGGCTACCGATAAACAGCAGGAACGTCTGGACACCATGAGGGAAAAATACAAAATTAATGTCAGCAACGACAATCGTAAAGCCATCAAAGGGGCTGACATCATTATCCTGGCCGTGAAACCGCAGGTGGCCAAAGGGCTCCTGGAGGAGATTCGCGGCGAAATGAACCGGGATCAAATTGTGATTTCAATAGTGGCTTCCTTGACCACGGCAATGATTGAAAGACTCCTGAATATCCCGTTGCCGGTGATACGGGCCATGCCCAATACTCCCTGTCTGATTCGCTCCGGCATGACGGCTTTGGCCAAAGGTCTCTATGCCGAGGATCACCACCTCAAGGAAGCGCAAAAATTGTTCGATTCCGTGGGCCGCACGGTCGTCCTGGAAGAGAGCCATATGAATGCAGTCACCGGTTTGAGTGGCAGCGGCCCCGCCTTCATCTATATCATCCTCGAATCGTTGGCTGAAGCCGGCGTGAAAGTTGGCTTGCCTCGCTCCGTGGCCACGGAGTTGGCCGCCCAAATGACTTTGGGGAGTGCCCGCATGGTGCTGGAAACCAAAGAGCATCCAGCCATGTTGAAAGACATTGTCACCACGCCGGCGGGATGCACCATTGACGGCATCCTCGAATTGGAAGAGGGGAAACTGCGCGTTACACTGATTAAAGCCGTAGTGAAAGCCGCACAGCGCGCGGCAGAGCTCGTTGCGGAACATTGATGAATTCTGAATTATGTATCCGGAACGATTGAACCTGAGTCTTTTGATACTCTGCGTTCATTCTATCGTGTCGGATCGAAAGGAAATATTATGTTCGTCACATTGGCGGATTCAATTTATGGCTACACCCAACAGGCCGCTAAAAGACTCCTGTTGCTGACGGATGAGATGACGGGCCGGAAGCCAGCGCCTGACAAATGGTCCCCCAAGCAGATCCTGGGCCATCTCATAGACTCGGCCGCCAACAATCATCAGCGATTAGTGCGCGCTCAACTTGCCGATGAATTGTTTTTCCCCGGTTATTCCCAGGAACAATGGGTGGCTTTGCAGGGATATCAGGAGAGCCCGTGGCCGGATCTTGTGGAATTTTGGCGTCTGCACAATTGGCGTCTCACAGAAGTGGTGCGGCGAATACCCGCCGATCAATGCGGGAAACCGTGCCGAATCGGAGATTCCACTCCGATCACACTTCAATTCCTCGCGGAAGATTATTGGCGGCACATGAAACATCACATGAGCAGCCTGCTGAAAGACTAACTCGCGGCGCAAACATAAAGCATAACCTTCAAAATCTGAAAATATCATGGAACTCACACTCGCCATCACTGGAGCCAGCGGCGCCATTTATCCCCATCGGTTGCTTCAACACTTGATCGTCGACAAAACTATCCGTCGGATTAACCTGGTGGCATCCTCTTCCGGTATTCGGGTTTTGCAGGAGGAATTGAATCTTCCCGGGCTCAATTTTAGAAATTTGCCGGAGAAAATGTCTTGCGCCGGGTCGGACAAAATCTTCAACTTAAACAACAACGACACGGGCGCCCGCATTGCCAGCGGTTCATCGCCAGTGGACGCCATGATCGTGCTGCCCTGCAGCATGGGCACCCTCGGAAGCATCGCTCATGGAATCTCACGCGACCTGATTCAGCGGGCAGCCGATGTCATGTTGAAAGAAAGGCGAAGACTCATATTGGTGGTTCGGGACACTCCCTTGAATCTCATTCACCTCGAGAACATGCGGCTGGTCACTCTGGCGGGAGCGCTGGTATTCCCGGCATGCCCTGCCTATTATCCCGGCCCGCGAACCATTGAAGAGGCCGTGGATCAGTTCTTGTTCAGAATTTTGTCTCACCTGGGGTTGAATCCTCCCGGATTATTTCGCTGGGATGGCGCCAGCTCCACTCGGCCAACCATTCAAGAGGAGTCGAACCAGGAAGATTAATTGAAGAGTGGTGCTCCCAGGATGGCTCTCGGCTGCAGAGTGCTGGACATATTCGTGGGAGCATCAGCGGCATCATTTTTTGTTGTCCTGCACTTAGCGGATATCGGATTGGCCTGCACGCATGTTTAGAAAACTTCGTCTTACCCTGGAAATGATCAAGTTCGAACACTCGATTTTTGCGCTTCCATTTGCTTTGATTAGCGTGGTTCTGGCGGCCGAGGAAAATTTTTCCTGGAAAAAACTGGCTTGGATCGTTGTGGCCATGGTGGGAGCTCGCAGCGCAGCCATGGCTTTCAACCGGATTGTGGACCGTCACATTGACGCGGAAAATCCGCGTACCAATAGCCGCGCCCTCCCCACCGGACAGATTAGTTTTGGCTATGTTTCCGCTTTCACTCTGGCCTCCAGTCTGATTTTTGTCGTGGCATCTCTCCAACTCAATTCGCTGTGCTTTTGGCTTTCTTTCCTGGTATTGGGGATTTTATTTTTCTATTCTTATACCAAGCGGTTCACCAGTTTTTCCCATCTGGTCCTGGGGTTTTGTCTGGGAATGGCTCCGTTGGGAGCCTGGATTGCGCTGAAGGGAGAGTTCCACTGGCTCCCCGGTCTGATTGGTCTTGCCGTCATTCTCTGGACTGCCGGATTCGATATTCTCTATTCCTGCCAGGATGTCGATTACGATCAACGGAGGGGACTATACTCCATTCCGCGCCGCTATGGGATTGCCCCGGCCTTGCGGATTTCCTCCGGACTGCATGCCCTGATGGTGCTGACATTGCTGGCGCTCCTTTGGCTGGCCCATTTGAGCTGGATCAGCCTGGGCGGTATTTTCCTGGTAGCCGTCCTCCTCTGCTACGAACACCTGCTGGTGCGCCCCAACGACCTTTCCAAAATCAATGCCGCATTTTTCACGGTTAATGGCTTCATCAGCCTGCTGCTGTTTATGGCCGTCGGTCTGGACCGCTGGATTAATCGCTGAGAAATCGAATATTCCTCTATCTCTTCGCCAATTACCTGATAAGCGGGAATTCGGCTCCACTCGGCCATTTTCACTGAGCCAAACAACCCCGCCCCGAGAAAACAGCGAGGTCTCATCACACGCCCTTTGGATCTTGGAGTATTCATGGGCTTTCCCATCCGTCCGTGTAATGTGCAAAATCCTGCATGAAGCGGAGGCAACCTTTCCGAACAGTTCCAGAATCAAAAAAGTCAGTTGTGATCGATGAATAAGGAGGACTCAATGTTGCGCAAAGCTGTATGTTTTGTTGTGGGGATGCTCCTGGTGCTTGCCTCCGGGTCCGTTCCGTTGCGGGCACAATCCGATGATACAAAATTTGAACTCGGTGGACACTATTCGATGTTGACAACCGGATACCGCAATTCCGGATTCGGAGGGCGCTTTGGAGTCAATCTCAACTCCTTGATGACCGCGGAAGTTGAATATTCCGACTATTTTCAAGATCGGTTTTTTGAAGGCATGAAGCGGCTGGGCCTCTTTGGCTTGAAGATAGGGACCCGAACCGAAACGGTAGGACTTTTCACCAAGATCAGCCCTGGGTTCGTCCACTTTTCCAATGAATATGATGCGAACTGCGCGGCCGTTACGGGAAATCCCTATTGCACCTCCCCGCAATCTCATTTTGCCCTGAATTTTGGCGGTGGATTCGAGTTGTATCCCTACCGGCATACTTTTATCCGTTTTGACATCGGCAACCTTTGGATCAAGCGCAGCTCGGGTTCTTCCAATGAATTGCTCATGACTGTGGGAGCGGGGTTCAGGTTTTGAAAACAGGTGGTCAGTGATTAGTGGTCAGTGGTCTGCGGTTGACCCACTTGAAATTTTCGGCCACGGATTTTACTAGTTGATCCGCGGCCGAAAAAACTCCCCCGCCACCGAATCTTCCCTTCTTTACTCTTGCCACGCGGTTTGTTCTGCCATTCATTGCTGCGGATAAAACCTGCCTGTATGTTTTGAGCTACGTGTTAAAATTGCGGTTGTTGTTCCAGGAGTCGTGGTTTTATGCAATGCCTTGCCAACTTCGCGCTTAAGAAGGAACTGTCTGAACAGAACCGTTTTTTCCCACTAACCTTCGGTCATGGCCAGCGAATCAATTTCCCGCTGATTTTTGCTCCGATGGCCGGATTGTCGCATGTCGCATTGCGGCAGTTGGTTCGGTCCTATCTGCCGGAGGGCGCCAGCACGGTATTATTCACGGAAATGCTATCCACTCGGCTCCTGCCCAATGAGATTGTGGGGGCTACTCCCCAGACTCGCACTGCGCCCGGGGAAGATAATTTGATTCCTCAGTTGCTGGGAAATGAGGCTCAACCCATTGCCCAGTCCATCGACAATTTAAAAGAAATGAGGCCCGCGGGAATTGACATCAACATGGGGTGCCCTGTCAGCAAGATCCTCAAACACAATTGGGGAGTGGCCTTGATGGGAGATATCCGATATGCGGAACAGGTAATTCGTTTCACCCGATCCTCCACCGTGCTTCCACTCTCCGTCAAGCTCCGGACCGGCCTCAAGGATGACCCTGGCTACTTGATCGAATTTGTGCGGATGTTGGAAGAGGCTGGCGCCGATTGGGTGACGGTCCATCCGCGCTTTCAATCCCAGTGGCGGCGCGGCTTGGCGAATTGGGACTACATCGCCAAGGTTCGGGAAAAAGTGAACATCCCGGTGGTGGGGAATGGCGACATCCAGGAAGCCTCCGATGTTTTGGGCCGAATGCGGGAGACGGATTGTGATGGCATCATGTTGGCGCGGGCGGTGACGGCCCGTCCCTGGATTTTCTGGCAAGTGGGCGAAGCCTGGGGATGGCCTCCTCCGGCGGGGCGGGAGGGGGAATCAGCTCCGCAATCTCCTGAAGAAGAGGGCCGGGAATACTATCGGGCCCTGCTCTTTTTTTGCGATCAACTGGAATGCCACTTTGCGGCGGATGAGCTTATGCCCCGTCTGAAGCTCTTCCTGGCCTGGGGACACAAATGGCTTTTCTTCGGACATTACTTGCAAGTGCAGATCAATCGTTGTGCCGATTTGCCGGCGGCCCGCCAGGTGATCCACGATTTCTTCAGCACTCCCAAAACCATGACCGGCCGGACCATGCTTCAATAAACGCGGCCAAAGCTCCCTAGAAAATCAAATTTGGGCAAAGGTGGAGCGGGCACTCCGTGCACGCTGGCTCGGAAGGCGAGGCTAGCCAAGCGACGCGCGAAGGGTGACTTCGTCACACTCGCGCGGTGCCAGTGACGCTGGCATGAGTGGCTCCGAAGAAAATAACCGTGTGGGAGGGCGAGGCTCCCGCCGAGCCGAGCGGAGGTCATCTTCACAGGTGGCTCGCCGGGAGGCTCGCCCTCCCGTGCATTCCATCCCTTGGTGCACTCTCTATCCTGTCGCGCTTTGAATTGCACCCGCCAAAAGCCGCGGACTCGTTGAAAAGTATGAGTCTGCGTTACAATCTCCTATCCCCTAATCTCCTCCTTGTCTGTCTGGTCTAATTCAGCTAATCTCATACCGGCAATCTTTCATGGGAAAGAGGATTTATGGATCCAATTTTTTGGATGTTGATCGGAGTGTTCGCGGGAGGCGCACTCACCTGGCTTTATTGCAAAATCCAGCGGGACCGGCTTCTGGCAGAGGTGCGCCTGCGGATTCAAGGGGAATTAGCCACCCTCCAAGAAAAGGCAAGCCAGCGTTCGGTCGAGCTGGAGGAAACCCGCAAGCGCGCCGCTGAATTGGAGTCCCGTCTCGGAGAATGGCAGATCCAGCTAATGCAGGAAAAAGAAGGCCGCGCCGCCGCCGCCGCCCTGGCGGAGCGTTTGCCGGAACTTCAGGCAAAAATCACCGCTCAGGAAAATGATTTGGGAGTATTGCAGGGTCAAATCTCCAACGATCGGAGTCGAATTCGCGAGTTGGAAACCTTGCTGGACAATGAAAAGAAGAATGCCGCGGAAAAGCTGGCTTTGTTGAGTGAAGCCGCCACGCAGCTAAAAGAAGCTTTCAATTCTCTTTCCGCTGACGCCCTCAAGAGCAACAATCAGGCTTTTTTGACGTTGGCCCGGACTACCTTGGAAAGATATCAATCCGATGCGCGCCAGGATCTTGAGCAGCGGCAAAAAGCCGTGGAGGGACTGATCACCCCGGTGCGGGAGACCCTGGAAAAGTACGACAAGCAGATTCAAGCCATCGAAGGCTCCCGCCAGGAAGCTTATGGCCGATTGACCGAGCAGGTTCAATCGCTGTTTAACTCTCAACAACAGCTGCAGCGGGAGACTGGAAATTTGGTAAAAGCCCTTCGAACTCCACATGTGCGGGGACGATGGGGTGAATTCACGCTGCGGCGGGTGGTGGAAGTGGCCGGCATGAGCCCGTATTGCGATTTTGAAGAGCAGATTCAAGTGGAGACCGAAACCGGCAGACAGCGCCCTGACATGGTAGTCCGTCTGCCCGGAGGCAAAATCCTGGTGGTGGATTCCAAGGTCCCTCTGCACGCTTACCTGGAATCGCTCGAAGCGGCTGACGATGAACAAAAAAGAAACTGCCTGGAATCTCATGTGCGCCATATCCGCACCCACCTGCAAAAATTGAGCAGCAAATCTTACTGGGAGCAATTTGAAACCACCCCTGAATTTGTCATCATGTTCATTCCGGGCGAAGCTTTTTATTCCGCCGCGGTGGAATTGGCTCCGCAGCTATTTGAAGAAGGGGTCAATCAGCGGGTCATCATCGCCACTCCCTCTAATCTCATTCCGTTGCTGCTGACGGTGGGATATGGATGGCGTCAGGAAGCCATTACTTCCAACGCCCAGAAGATCAAGGAACTCGGGAACATGCTGTATGACCGGGTGGCTACGCTGGTGAACTATTTTGCGGATATGGGATCCAGCCTGGACAAATGCGTTTCCACTTATAACAAGTTGGTGGGATCAATGGAATCCCGCGTTCTGGTGACCGTCAGAAAATTCAAAGAGTTGGGGGCTACGGCCAAAGAAGAATTGCCTGAATTGGAAGTGATCGACACCGTCCCTCGATCGCTTCAAACCGCGGAACGGCAAGCGCTGCCGGACAACTCAGACTCGCCTGAATGATGGCCCAAAACATTACTTCTCAGAACCTAGGCCAAGCATAAAAAAACGCGCGACAGGAAATGTCCGGAGGATGTTTCCTGTCGCGCGTTCAGAAACTCATATGCCTTATACTAATTATACGTCATACATAGAGGTTTCAACCAATCGAAGCAGGTCATGGAGTGGACGAGCTGGAGTTGTTGATGAAGTTTTTCAAATCGCGGCAAAGTCTTTTTTCGACTTCGTCCAGAAAGTCAAAAGTGGCATTGCCAAAAGCATATTCCCGCAAGTAGTCCCAAACATGCCCGGCCGGATTGAGTTCGGGGATATAAGGGGATTTTTGAACTGGTATTTTATTTGCGATGCCCAAGCGCCCCTTGTTTGTTGGAATCTGCGGAATGAGCCATCCCGAAATCTTTCCAATCGATTTCCAGAAGGATTCAACGCTTCCTTTAATCCTCTCTGGCTCAGTATCTCACCGGTTTTTGGCACTGGTTCCATATGGCCGTGAAAGGCCCATCAATAAATTGGCGGATAAAAATGCGGAGGTCAGTTTTCCTGAATTGATCTGCTGTCCAGCCAGTACACTCTCCATTCGGAGATTTGTTTCTCCGTTACTTTTGCCGTCCAGACATTGGGTCCGGCAAGCAGTTTATATGAACAGGAGGAATAACCCACCATCACAGCAATATCGTTCTGAACTGTCACGCAGGTGAAGACATTTCTATAATCCGGAAATTTTTGCATAAAATTTTTCCAGCCCTCTTTCATCGCGGCTTTCCCCTTCGTAAGAGTTCCCGCACTGTCAATGAATGTGTGGTCTTCCGTCATCAATTCCGCTAAACCGTCCACATCTCGCTGGTTAATTTTTTCATTAAATTTCATTGCCACGCTCATGATGTCAAAGGGTTCCATGTCCCCTCCCCTGGCAGTTTATGCCTTCATTGAGTAGCTGACAAAATCTTCGCGATCTCTTGGATAACGAATGATTCGGCTTTAGGATTTCCGGAATCCTTATCATAGTGCCATCGAACCCATACCGCAACCGTCGATGAAGTAGGGGTGCAGTCAAAAGTGAGAGAGAAGTCTAGTTGCGGATGAGCGGGAGCGCAATCCGTTCGGCAACCTCGCTGTCGCCACATGAAGGTTTGGGCGACCCACCGCAAAGGGCTGGAAAGCGATACAAGGTGGGACGCGCGCTCCCGCGCCCGTTCGCTTTGCCAGCTTGGCTTGCGGCGCGATGCTGAAAATCGCGCGACCCACCTGATGGATCAGCCCGCATTAGCTGAGCATCCAAGGGCTTCGATAGGGGCGGCAGAGCAAGCGGTTGGCCTCAGGATCATTTTCAAATTGCTCCCTTTTGGGATCCCAGCGCAGCGGCCGATTCAGCTTGTAGACAATATTCCCGGCATGACATACAGTCGCCGATCTCAATCCTACTTCCACATCGCAGATGGGGAGAAACCGGGTGCGGATGCATTTCAGCCAATCGGCCCGATGGTTACGGCTCTCGTAAAGGTGAACATCTCCCGGTTTGAGCCGCACTCGAATCAAGCGGTCCGGCCAAGTGCGCAAATATCCCCGGTTCACTTCCACTTTTCCTTCAGTGCCGGCGAAGAGAACGCCATTGACTCCTTCTTGACGGACCATGGTGACCCCATTGGCATATCGGTAAGTCAGCACCTTGATTTCTTTCCCATCGGGAGGAAATATCTCCACCGGTCCACTTTCATCCATACCCAGACCCCACTGGGCAATGTCAAAATGATGGGCTCCCCAATCGGTCATCCCGCCGCCTCCATAGTCCCAGTATTTGCGCCAATTGGGAAAACCGTCCCAAGTGACGGGCGGAGAGAGCACCGCGCTGAAAGGCCGCCAGGGGGCCGGTCCCAGCCAACGATCCCAATCCAGGCACTCCGGCACGGGTTCAGCGGGCAAATCCACATCCACGGGGGGACCCCCGATATTGACCGTGACCTGCTTGATGGTCCCGATATAACCACTCCGGACCAATTCACAGGCGAAGCGGAATTTGTCGTCGGACCGCTGCATGCTGCCCGTTTGAAATACTTGTCCCATGCGCCGTGCGGCCCGAGCCATGGCCCGGCATTCGCCGATGCTGTTGGCCAGCGGTTTTTCACAGTAAATATCCTTGCCGGCGCGAGCGGCTTCAATGGCCGGGATGGCATGCCAATGATCAGGCAATGCCGCGACAACGGCATCAATGTCCGGTCGAGCCAGGATTTCCCTGAAATCATGATATTCCGTGATGCCTGCGCCGGACTCTTTGCCGTTCTTTTGAGTATAGAAGTCTTCAGCGATTTTCCTCCCCCTGGCCCTTTTTTGGCTGTCCACGTCACAAACGGCCAGAACTTGTGTTCCGGCCTCTTCCAAGAAACTCCGGAGCAAATAGGTTCCCTGCGCCCCCAATCCGATGAATCCCAATCGGATCCGGTCACTCGGTGGAGTCGCGGCGCCCTTTCCAAAAACGGAGCCGGGCATCATGAGCGGGAAACCTGAGATGGCCAATCCTTTTGCCATTTGGCCCAAAAATTTACGACGTGTGGTTGGAATGGTATTAGACACGGAAGAGACCTCGCAGTGTTGGACATCAAACAAGCAAGGCTACCAAAATAAAAAGCATGGTGTCAACGCACTGTCGGCTTTGGGGCAATTAAAGGCGCGTAAAGAGCGACCGTAGCGCAGAGTCGATTTTTGACTCTGCGGAATTGAGCCTGGCCAGGCGCTGAACCGGGAATGATGCAAGGCCAAAAACCGCAGACTCGTTGAAAAACACGAGTCGGCGCTACAGGCTCTTCTTGAAATCTACGCTCAATTGTCATTTGACAGCCGTCCGCAGCTAGCCTATAAGAACAGTGGCAGCAAAATCTCTTGTGGAGCTCTCCATGCCTGACTCTCATCCATCTGGTTCGCCTCTGATCCTGGCCATCGATTTAGGCAGCTCTTCGTTGCGCTGCCTGGTCTTTGACGCTCAAGGCTATCTTGTGCCCGGCTATGAATCTCGACGCAATTACGATTTCGCACTTTCCGGGGAAGGGGGGATTGAGATCGATGCGGATTTCCTGTTCGGGCTATTGGTGGAGGTTTTGGATGAGATTCTGGAAAAAGCCGGTACCGCCTGCCGGTTTATTCAGGGAGTTGCCTTTAGCACCTTCTGGCATAGTCTTTTGGGGACTGGCCCCGATGGCCTGCCTCTTTCACCGGTCCTGACTTGGGCCGACACCCGCAGCGCCGCTGCCGCCGCGCTTTTGCGGAACCGGTTCGATCCGCATGCCATGCATCAGCGCACCGGTTGCCTGTTTCATCCCAGCTATCTGCCCGCCAAACTGCTCTGGTTCAGCCAAGCACGGGCGGATATCTTCCAGCGGGTCAGTTGGTGGGGATCGATCGGAGAACATTTTTATTACAAACTCTTTGGAAAACACGCTTGCAGTATTTCAATGGGATCTGGGACTGGCCTGTTGGACCAAAGAAAATGCCGATGGGACGGGGAATTGTTGAGAGCTCTGGAGGTTCAGGAATCTCGACTCTCTCCTTTGATCGATATGGACCATCCCTTCAAAGGTCTGCTCTCTCCCTATTCAACGCGCTGGCCGGCATTGCGGGCCATCCCATGGTTTCCGGCCCTAGGGGACGGCGCTTGCAGCAACATCGGCTGCGGCTGTTTTTCCTCGGATCAAATTGCCCTCATGGTTGGCACCTCAGGGGCCATGCGGATGGTATTTCGAGGTGACTGCGATCACATACCCGAAGGGCTCTGGTGCTATCACGTCGACCGGGAAAGATTTTTGATGGGAGGGGCACTCAGCAATGGCGGCAATTTCTTTCAATGGTTAAGAGAGTCACTCCAGATTGACTCCAGCTTTTCCTCTCTCGAAGCGGAACTGGCGTCTATCCTGCCGGCTTCTCATGGATTGACTGTGCTCCCGTTCCTGGCCGGGGAGCGCAGCACCGGTTGGAATCCACTTGCCCGCGGAGTAATTTGTGGAATGACTCTGGAGACTCGCCCGGCTCATATCCTGCTGGCTGGCATGGAGGCGGTGGCTTACCGTTTTGAAAACATCAGAGCGAGGCTGGCGGAAGTGCTGCCGACGGAATCGCAAATTGTGGCTACGGGCGGGGCGCTGGAACAGTCTCAATTGTGGGTGCAAATCATGGCCGACGCACTCGCTCATTCCATTTTGGTGACTTCGAGTCCTGAAGCTTCCAGCCGCGGCGCGGCTTTGTTGGCCCTGGAAAAATTGGGATTGATTTCGGCCTTGGAATCGATGCCTCGCCCCACGGGTACCCTCATTCACCCCAGAATGCAATATCGGCCACTTCATCAAACCGCGCAAGCCCGGCAAGAGAAACTTTACCAGCTTCTCTTCGAACATCAGAAGCCCGCCTAATCTTGCGTATCATATTCGACTGCGATGCTGAGCTGGCCCGCGAGCAGGCTCACAAAGGCCGGCCCGAGGCGCGAGCCGGCTAACCAGCCCTTGTGCGTCCACTTTGCTCCAAATTACGAGAATGTGCGATTGAAGTAGTCTGTGGTGGACTTCGCAATCACGAACCGGCAAGGTTCAAGGATTTTGGCCAGGATTGCAGCCATCTAAATGCGTTCTCTTCCTCGATTGGTTGACTCAAGATCTTTTTATTCTTCCCGCACCAGAATGGCACGAACGGGACTACCGTCCCCTTCTTTGATTTTTAGAGGCAGGGCAATCAATTGATAGTCCCCCGCGGGGACCTCAGCAAGCACCAATCCCTCAAGGATGATTATGTTGTTGTCCAGCAGTGTGTGGTGGACGGCGAAGTCCTGGCTATCAAATTTTTCCAAGGAGAGATAATCGATCCCAATCGTCAAAATGCCCGAATCCAGCAAATGCTGGGCGGCGTCGAGAGTCAAATAGGAAAAATCTCGCCGGAATTGCCGCTCCCGAATAAATTCGGAATTGCGAGTTTTCAAGAGAATGATTTCACCTCGCTGAATCTCGAAGGGGCGCAGATCTTGCGCTTGGATGGCTTCTTTCCCGGGAATCTCCAAAACTCGAGCCGGGCCATAAAAATGATCGAGCGAGACCTCATCCATGGCGGGGCTCCGATCATTGAAGTGACGGGGAGCATCCATGTGTGTGCCGGTGTGGGAACCGAAGGCAAGCGCGGTGAGATTGTAGGGATCACCGTGGGAAATCAAACGGCTGCGATGAATGGCAACGGGAGGATCCCCTTCAAAGGCCAACATTCCCGGCTCAATCGTGAGAGAAATATCGTAAATTCGGCGTGGCATAACTCCAAAGAAAATAGCGTGGATGGAGGCAGGATGCTCTCACCCCGCCTAAGATTGCCAAACATGCAAAGACGGCCTGAGGGCAGGCCGCCTCCATTATTCCTTCTTCATTCTCTTGGGCTGACTGCGGGACTGCTATGTTTATTTCCTCCGATTTTTTCAGTGCTCTGAGTCCTTTTCTCAACTAACGGCCCCAGGAAAGCGGGGGAATGACACATTACACATGAGCATTCAACAGCGTCTCCAATTCTTTCTTGGGAAGAGCGCCGATTTTTCGATCCGCAACTTGTCCATTTTTGAAGAGCACAAGAGTGGGAATGCTCCTGATGTCATAACGCTCAGAAATTCCCCCATTATCGTCGGTATTCAATTTCCCCACTTTAATCCGGCCCGCAAATTCATTGGCGATTTGCTCCACAACTGGGGCGATCATCCGACAGGGTCCACACCAGGGGGCCCAGAAATCAACCAACACGGGAGTGTCCGACCGCAAGACTTCCTTTTCAAAATTTGCATCGGAAAACTCAAGAAGGTTGTCGCTCATGGGCAAAGCTCCTTTCATTCGGCAAGGCAGCCAAATTGCAACATAGGTTCCGACATAAAATGCGAGAGATAATGATCTCATTTTTGGGGCCGGCGGATTAAATGTCAAGAAATTCCGACCGTCCCGTTTAAGTTCATTATACCCGATCCCGGCAAGAATTGTCTTTGACCTTTGCCGCGATGCCTTCCTCCATTTCATTTGAGGAATCGTCTGGAGGCATAAGCCAACTGCGCCATTTGACGAGTGACCGCTCCCAGGGGAAATTGATCGAGCCGGCCCCAGGAGACCCAACGCCAGGTTTTCTGTTTTGGCGCTGCTTCTTGCCACGGATCGAGACGAAGGAGATAAATGGCATAGGTGATCCTATGCCTGGTGATCCCGTGTCGCAGACTTCCTATCCATCGTGGTTTCTCAATCGTAATTCCCAACTGGCGGCTCAACTCGGAGAAGATCCGCGCGGCTGGCTGGGTTTCACCATGCTCCATCTGGGGGAAGTCCCAAAATCCCTCCAGCCATTTCTCGCCCTGGCGATGAATTAATAAGACTCTCCCTCGCTTTATGATCACCACCGCCGCGAGACTTACCTCGCGAGGGGCCAGCCTTTTTTTACGAGTGGGAATTGAATTTTGGCGGCCCTCCGCCCAGGCTTGACAGTGAAACTTCCAGGGGCAAAACGGACATTGGGGAACTCGCGGCAAACATATGGTTGCACCTAATTCCATCAGGGCTTCATTGAAATCACCAGGGGAACTGGCTGGGAGCAATTCCTGAGCCAGCGTCCAAAGCCTCGCGGATTGAGACCCGTTGGTCAGATCGTCCCAAAGCATGAGGCGCGCAAAGACGCGCGCGACATTTCCATCCACCAAAGGCCGAGGCTCTCCGAAGGCTATGCTCAGGATGGCCCCGGCTGTATAACGCCCAATTCCCGGCAAAGCGAGCAATTGGTCGTATTGTCGGGGAAAAGAGCCGGAAAAGTTCTGAATTATGGCCTCAGCGGCTTTTTTCATATTACGGGCACGAGCATAATAACCAAGTCCAGCCCAGGCTTTCAGAACTTCGGAAAGCGGCGCCCTCGCCAGATCCTCGATGTGGGGGAATTGTCTCAAAAATCGCCGGAAATAAGGGACCACGGTCTGGACCTGGGTTTGCTGGAGCATGATTTCAGATATCCAGATCCTGTAGGGGTCCTTGTTCTTGCGCCAAGGCAAGACGCGCCCGTGTTGCCGAAACCAGTTTAACAAAGCGCGGCACAGCTCTCTTCTCTGTTGAGCGTTCAGGAAATTCGCCTTGGGGGAGAACTCGCGCGAAGACATCTGTGGAAGGATTTGGAACGTTCAGTCCGTCTTGGATTTTATGGAATTCCCGCGACGAGGGCGATGAATGCCATATTTCGCCATTTTATTGTAGAGGGTTCTTCTCGGCATCTCCAGAGAATTGGCGGTGCGAGTGACGTTCCAATTGTGTTTCTCGAGTAAAGTATGCAATTGTTGACGCTCCAAATCTTCAATGGAGCGTTCCGCCAAATAATCATCCACGGAAACAGTGGGAACATTTACCCGCGTATCCGCCAGCATCTGCTCTCGAATCAAGGCATGAATCGTAAGACGGGAGAAACGGGAAATTCTTTCCAAATCGCTGGGCGTAAAAATCTGTGCGGAGGAAGTACTGTCGAGATAGAGCACTCCATGAACTTTTTCTTCCAGAATTAGCGGCAAACAGGCAAAGGAGAGTATATCGCTATTCTTCAGGATAGAGATTTTTCTGAACTTGTCATCCTTGCGGGTGTCAGGCACATAAGTCATCGGGGTCCGATGATTGAGGTCTCCCAAATAGTTGTTGCAAACATCCCTCAATAGGCCCGAAGCATTGGACGGCACATTAAAGGAGGTTTGCGGTTCCAGCTTGTTATCGGCGGCCAGAGAGAAAACCGCGCCACGCTCGCAATTGGAGAGATGAACGAGGATCGCCAGAGTTTTATTGAGCAGTCTGCCCGGAACCAATAAGGCTTCAGCCATTTCCAACAATAGGTCACTATAATCGCCTCTGATTTCTCGACTGATAGAGAACAAGATTGGCCCCTTTCCATTTCAATGTTGACTATGCATAGTTTTACACAAGTGGGGAGAGCCCGCAAGTGATCGGCCCGATAAAAGTGCGGGCTGAAATGCACCAGCGCGAATAGATGCGATCCAAGGGAGGCTTGCGACTCCATGCAAGGATTAAATATGGACGAACGCCAGAGAACTGAAGATCTTAAAACAGACAGGGGATTCTGAAAAGTCCGAGGATTCATTGAAAGGGCGGTTTGCCGTTTCACCACTCCATGATGCCACTGATTCCGCCAGGAGAAAGACTCACCAGTTCCACATCAAATTCATGATTCTTTCGCACTCCTAGCAATTCCGCGGCCGAAGCTTGATTTACCGAAATTTCCAACAGTCCCGAACTGCCCCAAATGGCAAAAAATTCTCCGGAAGCGGCACCCGCGTAACTGCGACGGAATTGACAAATTCTATGGGAGCCGATGATGAACACATAGGGGGCAGACTCGCCTTCTGAAGAAGGGAGGTCCGCGGGAGCCAAATTAGTGATCAGATTTCCAAATTTATCCACTCGCAAAATAGTGCCAATCAGCTTGCTGGTCCCAATTTTTCGGACTTCCGGGACATTTAAAGCCTTGGGGGCCTCTACAATTTCACCCATATCCAATGGATCCACACCCTTGCTCAACCAGGCGGCCACGGGGGCAAAGATATCCCGACCGTGAAATGTGTGGCTGACCGGTTTTAAGAAATATTCATCCTTGGTCAGGTGAATGACCGTGGACTCGGGCGCAGACTTAAAAATGGGCCAGAAAACGCCATTGTCCGGTCCGACTAATAGGTGATTTTCGGTAACGAGCAACAACGGCCGGCGAGATGTCCCCACTCCCGGATCTACCACCACCACATGAATCGATCCGCGCGGGAAATAGTAATGGCTAGAGCGAATGGCCAGAGCGGCCTCCAAAATGTCGTGCGAGCTAATCCCATGAGTAATGTCTACGATCACCGCATCCGGTGTAATGTTGTGGATGACTCCTTTAAGAATGCCGACAAAAGGATCGCTCAGTCCGAAATCTGTAGTCAGAGTGATAATGGATTTCGCTTTGGACACTTGCCCTCCTTTTTGGAGACTTATTTTACACCATTCTCTCGGATGTCTCTAAGCGGGTCCACACTGCGTCCTCCTTGGAGATTCTGCCCCGAAATGCCATCGCGATTCGTTATTTGGTGTGAAAACCCTTCTTCCCCTCATCGGAATTTGTTCCACCATGATGACATAAAAAACTTCTTCCCCCAAGCCCAAATAACTGTGCTCAAATTCGATGTCCGAGTGCGATTCAAAGTGGCGTATGGATAAAAGGGGAAAGCGGGCGGCGGACTCCGTCGGCCAACCTTCCTGATTTAAACTAAAAAATGAGCGCTGCGCGGGTGACGGTGGCCGCGCGCGCCTTCCACTTTATCCGCCGTCAATACGCCTCGGGCCTATCTGCACCGCCGTTTCCTTTGGATTGTTCAAGATTCCACCTAAGGGTTGTTCTCGTTCTTTCTTTTTCCTCATCCATCCGCAGGCCGGTTTGAATTGCATCCGAAGACGGTTTTTCACTTTTTCTCCTTCCGTGAATTTGTTATGATTCTTTACGCGCTACCCACCTCGAACCCTGCCCGACCGCAAATTCTAAAGAGGGTCCAATGAAAAAAATCTTCTGGCGCGACCTTTGGCATCGCTGGATCGTGGTCTTCGGCATCTATCAGATCCTGGCTGTCTTCATGACCATGCAAAGGTATCATTGGGACGCCGAAAGCCGCAAAGAACCCCTGATGGATTACCTTTACAGTCTGGCGATCGATCATGTCATCAACTCCCTGGCGTGGGGGATTCTTATTATCCTGATTCTGCAACTCACCCGCAAATTCCCGCTCGACTCTCCCCGCCGATGGCGAAACTTATTGGTCATGGTGGGAATGGGACTTCTGATATCCGCTCTGCATTTGTTCATTTATGTAAATATTTATGCGGCCGTCATTCCGGTGCTTTTCCCGGAGGAAACGCGGTACACTTTCAAGAATATCTTCACCGTGATGCTTCAGCTGAATCCTTATTGGCGATTAGTCCATTTCCTGCCCATTGTATTTTTGAGTTACGCCTACGACTATTACCTGCTTTACATCCAAGGAGCGCGCAAGGCCGCTGAATTGGAGGCGAGGCTCGCCAAAGCCCACTTGCAGGCATTGCAAATGCAGCTTCACCCCCACTTCCTTTTTAATACCTTGAATGCCATCTATGTGCTGGTCCGCGAAGATGCCGAAGCCGCCTGCCGCATGCTGGAGACCCTGAGCAACCTCTTGCGATTGACGCTCAAAAAATTGGATCAAACTTTGGTGCCGCTGCGAGAGGAATTGGAATTTCTGAAACTCTATCTGGCCATTGAACAGATGCGGTTCAATGATCGTTTGAAAATTGAATTCGATATTGCTCCCTTACTCCAGAATGTGCTGGTTCCCAATTTTATTCTTCAACCCTTGGTGGAGAATGCCATCCAGCATGGAATTACACAGACGCCGGGAGAGGGACGCTTGAAAGTAAGCGCCCACAGGCAGAATCATCGATTGGTGTTGCAGGTGAAGGACAATGGGCCCGGAATGACAGGAAAAACGGAATGCAGAAATGGCTTAGGGATAGGGCTATCCAATTCCCGTGAGCGTTTGCGCCAGTTATTTGGAGAAGATCAGCGGGTGGAATTGGAAAACCTGGCCGAGGGCGGATTATGCGCCACCATAAGTTTCCCATTCCGGGAGGTCCCTCTTCCCGAGGCAATAGTCCATGAATGATAATACCAGGAAAATCAGAACGCTGATTGTAGATGATGAGCCTCTGGCCCGGCGCTGGCTTCGCAAATTGCTGGCGGATGAGCCGGACTTTGAACTGTTGGGAGAATGCGCGGATGGGCCGTCTGCCATTGATCGCATCAAACAAGAGCGGCCTGATTTGATTTTCTTGGATGTGCAAATGCCAGGGAACAACGGGTTTGGCGTTCTCTGCGCCTTGGAGAAAGAAGAATTACCTTCGGTAATTTTTGTGACGGCTTATGATCAATATGCCATTGAAGCCTTCCGAGTCCATGCTCTGGATTACCTCTTGAAGCCCTTTGGAGTGGAACGGTTTAAAGAGGCCATTGAACATACCCGTCAAACCTTGTTGCAGTGCTCGTCTCCGCTGGAAAATGGCCCGCTGCTGGCCTTGCTGGAAGAAATCAAAGAGCGGCAAAAAAATTTGGAATTGGCGGTAGGATCGCAATCCGCGGAATCGGCCGCTTACCTGGATCGTCTGGTGGTTAAATCTTCCGGGCGCATCAGCATTCTAAAAGTGGAAGAGATCATTTGGATTGAAGCGGCGGGAGATTATCTGCAAATTCACCACCCCGGCGGGCAATCGTTGATCAGAGGGAAAATCAGTGACGTGGAAAAGAAACTGAACCCCAACCGTTTTGCCCGGGTGCACCGATCCACAATCGTGAACCTGGACCAAATCGTCGAACTCCATCCCCTGTTTCATGGCGATTACCAAATTGTCCTGCACAACAAAACCAAAATCACCATGAGCCGCAATTATCGCGACAAACTTTCCTTTCTTTTGGATAAGACAATTTAGAGGCGTTGCGATCAGATCATCGTGATTGAATTCCAGCCGGTTGCCCAAATATTAGCCGCCGATTGGCGTCGCATCCGCAAAAGGCAATTCATAAAGCCGGCCATGAAAGGCTGGCCTACCTTCGATTGCCGTTCCGCGGCCTTGAAATGCCATGTTATTCTTGGGATTGATGAAACAGTCCGCGAGAGGTGATGGTGAAAGTGGGAGGCGCGCTCAGCGGTGCTGCAGTCGCCGGACGGAGTCCGCCTCCCACATTCTTGGTCAATTGCAGCGGCTCATATTTCTCTCACTGTATCTACTCAGCCCCCAGGGTGACTGGTAGCCACGGAGAGCGTTTTCTCGCGAGGGCGTGGGCTTTTGGCTGGATGGCCAGACTCCCCGCCTCGTAAAATGCACTCAGCGTGGCTACCAAACAGAGGGGTACTGAGTAGTTGCCTCTCACTTTTAATTGCATCCCGATTGGAGAGTTTTCAATCATTACGTTCCTAACTCAGCTTAATTCGAAATAGAGTTCCATTAAAAGATATATCGCAGTGCAAACTGCATCACACGACCCGGCCTGTTTTCCCCGGCAGGACTCTGCGAACCGATGAAACGGCCAAATCCAGGTTCAGGTTCACCCCGCCATGGGTCCTGCAGAAGGGAAGTACTATCGATGATGCCAAAAGGCTGAGTGTTGGTCACGTTGAAGACCTCCGCGCGGAATTGCAGCTTGTGACCTTCGGCATAAGGCAGGTTAAAAGTTTTACTCAAAGCGGAGTCGAGGCAGAAATAACGGGGAAGCCGGAAAATGTTTCGGTCGCCATCTTCGCCGGCCCGGGCGCTGCGAAAGGATTTATAGACTGCCACCGGATCTTGGAAGGCGTTCGGCTCGCCGTTATAGTTGGGATTTGTATTGGCGGTCACCGATTTGATTCGAACTCCCCGGCTGGTCAGCTGCCAGTTGGTAGCCCATTGGCCGACATCGCTGACATCATAAGGATAGCCGCTATGCAGGCGAAAGACTCCGCTCAGTTGCCATCCGCCCAGGAAGGCATTGGCGACTCCGGGGGCATGGCTCAGGAACCGCTTGCCTTTGCCGAAGGGGAGACCCACCAGGTAATTGGCGTTGAAGTTGTGCGGGAGATCGTAATCGGAAATTGCGCGGGCCTGTTTGGGATTGAGCGGATTCCGGAGCAGACCATTGGAAAAGGTGGAAGTATACGCGCCGGTCAAAGTCGAAGTGTAATCGAAAGATTTGGAAAGGGTGTAATTGAAATCAAACATCAAGTCGTTCCCCCAGCGTTGCCGCAAGGAAAAGCTCCCGCCGTTATACCAAGACTGTCCAATGGAAGAGTAAACACCCAGCGCTCCATACTGAGGGTGGAAGAAAATGCCTGGTCCCGTCACTGGCGAAGCGTTATCCAGGACATCTTGCATGTAGGTCCAGTCGGTTATGCCATAATAATCCGAGGCTGCAAAAGCGTAAGCCATCTGGGAAGGAGTTAGCCCCTCCAAGCCGGGGTCGCCAAACGCCTGGGCGATGCTGTTGCCCGGGAAAAAGTTTTCAAAGAAGGGAATATTGGGAACGTTAGGACTGTTGTAGGGGACATTTTTATCGCGCAAGTCCGCCAGGATTCCCGCCGCCTGATACCAGGTTTGCCCCGATTTCGGATCCCTCAGATTATTAGGGTGCATAATATCTCTCGTGGAGAGCAGGTGACGGCCAACTCCGCCCACGTAGCTAAACTCCAGAGACAGACCCTTCGGCAACTCGCGTCCATACGATATATTCCAAGTGTGATGAACCGGAGTAGTGATGGTATCGTCCAGGGTGCTTTCAATTCTTCGGCGCCCATCTGACGGTTTGGAGAGAGGGAATGCCAGTGGACCAGGCAATTCCAGGTAGGGGAAATTTCGGACGTCCGGGCTGAGATTTGTGTATAGGGGGCCCAGGCTGTCCGTCACGTTCATCGTATTGGCGCCAATGGTGGAAGAAGAAGAGAATCCCAGCGAGTTGTTGAGATCGAAGCTCACGGCCAGTTGGCTGCCAATCCTGTCGTAAATCATGCGATACCCGCCGCGAATGACCGACCGTCCATTGCGGCCGAACATCCGTCCGAACAGATTGTCCCCAAAATCGGGAGACCAGGCCAAACCTACACTTGGAGCAAATTTGTCCCATTCCATGTTGTAGTAACCGCGCTTGCCGTTGGCCGGACCGGAAAGGTCAACGGTAATCGGATCATTCATCGGCTTGCCTGTTTCCATTCCGGCAACGCGGCGATCAAAATATTCTCCCAAACTGACGGTGGGTTGCACTTGGTAGCCGTTGGCCTCGTATACCGGTGTGTTTACTCCCCAGCGCAATCCGTAGGTCAAAGTTAAATTCGAGCGCAGCTTCCAGGAATCCTGCAGATAAAACTCGTATTCTTCCGTGCCGAAAGTGCGTTTAGAAGCTGTGCCGGCGGGCTGGATCTGCCCCTCTTTATTGTAAATGACATTGGACGTGTAGTCGGAATAGCGTCCCAGCACCGCGGCAACGGCTGCGCGGGTATTAAACCGTCCTCCCGAGGGTAGATCAGTGAGCGGATCTGTGAGCGAGGCGCCGGAACCCGCATAATAGGAAGGGTTAATCACAGCCATATCAAAGGAATTTGCATAGGATTCCCGGTTGTTCCGAATGAATCGCAGGTTGGTTCCGAATTGAAAGCTGTGTTTCTGTTTCACCCAGGAGAGGTCATCGGAAACATTGTAGACTGGTGTGGTCCGATTGACGGCCCGCTGATAAAGGTATGGTTGATAAACAAATCGCACCCACACCAGATTCTGGTCAGAGTCTCCTTGTTGGGAGAACGCTTGCCGGGTCAAACCAAAGCGGGCGTTGTTCACCAAAGTGTTGCTGAGCGTCCAGATGTGACCTGCCACCAAGCCCTTGGGATGGACCCAGATGTTCGGAGAAGGAGTGCCCGGAAACTGAGGGGCTTGGGCATATTTGTCATTCTGATAATTGGCTCGCACAAAAAGATTTTGCTTGGTGTTGAGGATATAGTCAAAGCGGGCGATGTGAGTACCCATCTCGATGGGGGTCGGCGCATTGAAACGATAACCCGCGATGTTCAACCCGTCTCCAATGGTGTTGTCGTTGGGCAGTGGCGCGGTTTTGAGCAGCGCCAGGATCGCTGTATTCACTCCTCCCGTCGCCGGATAAAGGCGGGCAATATCCGCGGGAGCGAGATTGGTGATGCCTCCTTCCGTGTTTTCATAGCGCACAATTCCCTCGCGGAGAGTCTCAGTGGGTACCTCTCGCACAGGCACGGCAGTTTCGCTTGAGTCCCTGCGGCCTTCATAGTTATAAAAGAAGAAAAGGCGATCCTTGATAATCGGACCGCCCAGTGACCCGCCAAAGATGTTCCGGATCAATTTGGGCCGCGGCAATTTTGGATCTCCTGCTTTTTTTGCGCCACTCACGACTTCCGGATCGTCTGCTCCAAAACTCCCGGCTTGATTGTTGAACCAGTCGTTGGCGGTCGTTACTGTGTTGCGGTGAAACTCATAAAGGGAACCGTGGAATTGATTGGTCCCAGACTTAGTCACCATCGAAACCTGGGCGCCAGATGAGCGCCCCTGATCCGCATTGGGATTGGAAGTAGTGACCCGAAATTCCTGTACGGAGTCCGGCGGAGTGCGCAGAACACTGGCGAATGCCACAAAAATCTGATTATCGCTGGCATTGCTGTTGTAGTTTAATGCTTTGGCTACGGCATCCAATCCTCCTTGCTCTTCGTTGACATCGACTCCATCGAGCGTGATGTTCGACTGGTCCCGGCGGCCACCGTTGACTTCGCCGCTGGGAGTGACTCCGGGCTGCAAGGAAAGCAGGTTCACAATGTTCCGCGCATTCAACGGCATTTCCGTAATGCGCCGATTCTCAAACGGCACGCCAAGCGTGGCGTCAACCGTATTGATGGGAGCTGCCGCCTCGGAATTGACCACAACGGTTTGCGTAATCTCCCCAATTTCTAAATGCAAATCCAAAGTTGTCGAGGTGTCCACTTGCGCTCGGACTTCACTAATAACGGCCTTCTTGAATCCTGGAGCTTCCGCCTCAAGAATATAAGTCCCCGGCGGGACAGCGGTAAAGCTATAGCCGCCCGTCTCATTGCTCGTCATGGATCGCGAGTAATTTTTTTCAATATTGCCAATTTTCACCATTGCGCCAACCACCGCTTGCCCCTGAGGATCCAGGACCGTTCCGCGCAACGACGAAGTGCCTGTCTGGGCAAACGAGAGGCTTGAGAATGTGAATATGGCAAGTAATGCACTTAACGATAAAGCAAAAATCGAGTTGTGAAATCGATGCTTTCTCATGAGAACCTCCTCGGTAGATTGGAATCCTCCAACCGAATTTTCAGCGCTGAACATTTCCGCCTTCGCGCATGGGAAAAAAAGCTACGCCCCAAAGAATCAAAAACAGCTTTCCCCCCTTAAAATGAATACAACTCTCCATCGGCTTCCGAATTTGCCGCCATCCTCGTCCCTCCTCAATTTTTCAGTAAAATTTGACTTGGATTCTCGTTGGTATGAGGGGATCAAACCTAGGTGGCAATATGCAAATCCACCTAATGGACTCAGTCTCAAAGTAAATTTTATGATCCCCAGGATGGATGAATCCTGTCACGTTGCCAAATAGGAAGGGGAGGGAATTGCGATGAATCGTCCCTAAAATACGACCAAACGGAAGGTTTGATGGATTGACGGACCAGGCATTATAAACATCAATATGCCCGCATTGTTTTGAAAATGGGACCAAACGGAGTAAAAACAAGATAAAGGACGCCAAAATCGCGCAGAGACGCCGTGCCACGGAGGGTTATTCTTCAAACCCAAGGAGCGCGAGAATCATGCTGTAAATTTAATGATGCGATGTTCAATCGAAATGGGAATTTGTCTTTGAATGCTGAGTTCTTGTCGCCGCAATTTATGAAGAAGGATATCTATCAGAAACGGAGTCCAATAGCCCTGCTATAGTATGTGTTGCGGGAATTTTGAGATACTCACAACGTTAGTTCCCCATTTCATTTTCGGTTATTCTTCACGCCTCTGTGCGAGGCAAAAGAGCATTTCCCCCATGAGTTTTGCATTGGCTGAATAGAAAAGAGAATTCAAGGTGCAGGAGGCGAGGACCATCGATAAGAGATGTGCAGACTGGCTCAATTTCTCCTCATGGCTTTGCGCCAGAAAAATCGCAAGCAGAAAAAGGCAAGAACGATTCCCACTAATGTCCAAGCAACTTCAGGATAATAGTTGCGGATGAAACCAAGCGTATGCCTGCCATATTGTAGGGTCAATATTCCCACTAGAAAGTAGCGGATGCTGCGCCCCAACATTACGGCAGACAAAAATCTTCCCTGGGAGATGCCTAGGGCTCCCGCAAAAAGAACAAATATCTTAAAAGGGGTTGGAGGTGGCAACAACGAAGGCACCAGTACGGTAAGAACGCCATAGCGGTTGTACCAATTCAAAATCCGGTCAATATGAGGTTCGGCGAGTTTTTTCCTGAGGTAAACCTCGCCCCCTTTCCGCCCCACCGAATAGAGCAAAAAACAACCGGCTACAGAACCCAATGTCGTCATACCGCAATAAAAAAACATGGAATCGGGATTCTTAATGGTAAGAGTAATAATCAAGATATCATTGACTTCCGGAAGCGACAAAAAAGAGGAGTCCATCAAAGCAATTGGCGCCAATGCCCATCCACCAAAGGGGACGAGCCAGCCCATAAATTGTTGATAGATTTTTAGGGGCCATTCATGCATAAGAACATTCCCGCTGAAACCGCGTCCACTTGCCGGCGCCCTAGGGATGTCAGGCATGCCGACAAGACATTTCCCTGGCGTCCATCAGCTGACGGACGACATCCCCATTCAAAGGGGGATAAAATTTTCATCCTTTTGTTGCACCCTCATTGCTGGCATGAGTGGTTTTTAGAAAAAAGCGTGGATGGAGCCAGTGCGCCCTTACCCCGTCGGGGTTTGCCAAACGTGCTCAGACGGCCTGAGGACAGACCGCCTCCATCTTCCCATCTTTATAGTCTTGTTGTGACGGACCGCTGTCATGGGCGCTCCGCGGAAAATTCAACAAATAAGCTTTATACGGCCTCCTTGATCACTTGCTCACACCTCATGCCTTTTGGCGTTGCACCGTTGTTCCGTCTATCCACAAGCGCGAAGTGATGACGAATGATCTGCTCGTCGTCAGGTAAATTGGTTTGCGATTCCTGATGGGATCATTCATCAGCGAAGAGTTGAACAGTCACGAGGATCTTTATGCTACGAGACGAAGCCTCACCCGACTGCATGAACTGCAAAAACCGGCCGCTTGGCATTATACCTGAATTTTTACGGGGGGGCTCAGATCGGAAGCGCCATTCCCGCCAAGGCATTTCAATTAAATTACCCCAATGTCGTCGGGACGGACACCTCCACAATCGCTCGCTTGGAAACGCGCGACGTTTCGCCTAGCATTGCCCAGTCGATGTGGGCCAATCCAGCAGGAGGGTCGTGCGAGATCCCCCTCGCGCGACTATCCGCCGTGCCTTACAAGCTGAGCTGGCAGAGCAAAGGCGCGTCGGGTGACTTCGTCAGGCGCGTGCTTTTTACCTATTTGCCCGGACGATTTCTTCCAGGTTTCCAATCGGCAATTTAGTGACAAGGCTAAGAGACTGAAGTTCACAAGAATCCTTCAGGGGGAGTAAAGCCACAGAGACATCCGTGAAGGCAGAAAGGAAACAAAAAACGAGGGATTACATTCTATACGGTTTTGTTGCTTCCATTTTTTTTGAGCTGAAATAAATTTTGCTTTTCTTTCGAAAGTTTGGCAAAATTTCTCCGCATACTAAAACGGGGCCGAATAAGGGCTGTACCCCGTCAGGGGGCATCATCGCAATGGCGCGCTGATGCCGGAGCCAATGGCGGGAGTGCAGTGGTAATTCATTTCACTTTTGTACGCCACTCCCATCTGCCGACAATATACAGTAACCAAAAGAAAAACTGTCCCGAAGAAACTGTTTTTGTTTTTGAATCGTGATCTTTCAAGTTTCATAACCACCTTTGGATGAATTTGAAGGTCATGGAAAGTCGATAAATTCCATTTTATATATCGGGATCCAGTTTTTCTGGCTCTCGAAATCTATCCGAAAATTCGTATTTTTTAATTAGCGAATTCGAAATACTGGAATTTTTGATAAAGAAACCTTGGCATTGGTATACTGCTATTTGACTTTTTTTCTTTATATTCAATTGCATGGAACTTACTTTGGTTTTTTTATCTTTTGGCAGAATTTTTGCTGGATGTACAGGTATAGGCTAGAGCGGATGAACGCCTTTGGCTGGGGATTGGAGCTCTAATTTCTTCACTTATGATTTCTCAAGGACCCAATAGAAAATCTGGTGAAACAAGAATTGGTTTTGCTTTAACAAAAACCAATCATAATTCGCTGTTTTTCTAGACAGGTATAAAAAAGCATTTTACACAGAAGTAGAATCTCTTTCTCAATTGGCTTAGGACCCTAAGCCAGATTCGATTTTTGCCGGAATTCAGCATGGGGGAAAACAATCTGCATTTTGGCGAAATTCAATCCGGGCAGGCGTCTAGCCAAAAAAAACAGGAGGGACGAAATGAAGTATGGATGGAAAGTTGCAGCGTTGATGCTGGCAATTGCCCTATTATTAGCAATCCCAGCCTCCGGGCAGGAAAGGTTCGGCTCCATCACGGGTATGATTTATGATGCTTCAAAAGCGGTACTACCCGGAGCTGAAGTAACGCTCGTGAACAAAGAGACCAAGAAGGCTTATACCACCACTTCTGGCAACGATGGGAAGTATTATGCCCGTGACTTGGAGCCAGGCCGGTATTCTATCACGGTCCAGAAGGAAGGCTTTTCCAAAGCTGAAATGCCGGACGTAATTTTGCTTCTGGGCAAAACATTCAATCTGGATTTCACCATGCAGGTTGGCCAGGTCCAGCAGACGGTTGAAGTAAGCGGGACGGCCACGATGATTGATACCGAGAGCACCATGGTGGCGCACAATGTTACGGCCGAGGAATTTGACCGCATGCCGAAAGCCCGCAGCTTCCAGGATGTGGCATTAAGTGCCCCCTCCGTCAATTCCGGCCAGGTAGAGGGCGGCATCCAAATTAACGGTGCCAGTGGCGCGGAAAACAATTACGTTATTGATGGAGTCTCCACAACCAGTTTGATTGATGGCAGTTCCCGCCAGGATGCCGTTTTCGAATATCTGCAGGAAGTCCAGGTGAAAACTTCTGGTCTGGAAGCCGAGTATGGTGGAGCTCTCGGTGGCGTGATCACTGCGGTGACGAAGTCAGGTGGAAATGAATTCCATGGCGAAGGACATTGGTACAACAGCGGGTCTCCCTTAAACTCCCGGCCTAACCTCCGCTTAGCGACTGATCCGGTCGGCCAAATTGACGCCAAGACGATTCAGGACGATAAAATCAAAGACCACATCAATGAAATCGGCGGCTCGCTCGGCGGCTACTTCATTAAGAACAAATTGTATTTCTTTACCTCTTTCTCACCAACCATTAGGCATGAGTCAGCTAACATCATTTTTTCCGATGGCAACTCTACTTTCACAAGTTCTAGACCCTCATATTCTCTCTTCAACAAACTTTCCTACGATCCTATTTCGCGCATTCGGACCAATTTTTCCTGGCTGTACACTACCTATCGTGCGGAAGGGCTGATCCCTGCCTATAATGCATATAGCCCCGATACGAATGTCAACTCCATTAGCGCTAATGACTCTTTTCGGAAACAGGGCTGGTACATGCCGAAACAAAATGTTTCCGGCACCGTTGATGTTACTTTATCCAATACTGCCTTGTTAAGCTTCAGGGGCGGTTATTTCTGGGACAATTACAAGGATACAAATACTCTGAGCCAACATCAGGTCCGCTACAATTCGAGTGCCATTAATCTGCCTTTTCCGATTCCTGCGGACATGATTCAACCGAATGGCTGGTTCAATGTGCCTTTAACTGAAGTAAATAATTTCGATGTTACCACGCGGGGCTATTTCCAGGGCGACTTCAGCAAGACTTTCCATCTCTTGGGCACCCACAATTTTAAGGCTGGAGCGGGGATTTCCAAGAACGTGAACAAGATGGATGTCGGGTACCAGGGCGGCGGATACAATGTGGCAATCTATTGGGATAAACCCTTTACCAGTGCCGCAACCGGCGAAGCGGGAAGAGGAACTTACGGTTATTATCGGATCCGCAGCATTGGTACATTGGGGTCCGCCGGATCTACCATTGACAACATGTATATTCAAGATCAATGGCGAATTCATCCCCGCCTATCGCTAAGCCTGGGATTGCGTACCGAACATGAAAACATCCCATCCTTTTATCGTGCAGTACAGAATTATGCCATGCAATTCGGCTGGGGTCAAAAATTGTCGCCCCGTTTGGGCGCCAGCTACGATTTGTTTGGAAATGGGAAGATGAAAATTTTTGGCAGTTGGGGTCGTTTCTTTGATTGGACCAAATACACTTTGCCCCGCGGCTCATTCGGCGGCGATATTTGGAGAGAATGGTATCATGCCCTGGATACTCTCGATATTGGATCTCTGAGCCTGACCAATATGCCGGGCGCGAATCTTTGGAATAGCACTCCCGGCTCCTACCGTGACTTCCGTATCCCCAGTTTTGGATCCGATTCCATCGATCCCAATATCAAACCAATGAGCGTGGATACCATGGTCATCGGGGGAGAATATCAACTTAATTCTTCAACGGTGGTTTCGGCCCATTATGTCCATTCCAATTTGAGGCGCACCATTGAGGATATTGGGCAGGTGCTGCCAGATGGCAACACCATTTATCCGCTGGGGAATCCGGGAGAAGGCAATTCTACGATTGAAAGCAACCACATCAGTGCAACACCGGACTTTCCCATGCCTCTACCGAAACGGAAATACGATGCTTTGGAACTCTCCTTCAACCGCCGCTTTTCAAAGGGATGGTTCCTGGGGGCAAACTACACATTCAGCCGATTGTGGGGAAATTATCCGGGCTTGGCCGATACCGATGAGATTGCCGCTGGTGGTGGTTGGACCACCGATCAAGGTGGAACAAACGGGGTTGGCGCCCGTCCTGGCACCAACACTTCCACGCAATATGACGATGAAGCGTACCTTTTGGATTCGAAAGGCAAATACCTGTATGGACGGTTACCTACTGACAGGCCTCACGTCTTCAAAGCCTATGGTGCTTACTCTTTAAAGTGGGGGACGGAATTGAGCGCCAGCTTCTATGCCGGGAGTGGGACTCCTCTTTCTACGACCGCCGAGAATACCTTTTGGGATGTCATGATGGTCAATGGCCGGGGTGATATGGGACGGACTCCGGTACTGGCGCAGACGGATTTCATGATTTCCCAGGAGTTTAAAATCAAGGAAAACAAGCGCATTCGTTTTGAATTCAATGTGCTGAACCTTTTCAATCAGCAAACAGTCCGGCATATCAACCCCCTGGTCAACCGGGATCGGGATGAATCCGCCGGCATGGACTTGTCCAGTGTAAATCTGCTGAATGGATTCAATTGGCAACAGCTTGTTTCGCAATCCACTTATGCCCAGACTCCGAGCTTGACTTCGGATCCAAACTCATTGGATCCCCATCAGAACTATGCCATTAATCCGACGTATAAAATGGCGGACATATGGAATCCGGGATTATCTGCTCGAATTGGGATCAAATTTATCTTCTAATTTCTAAAATAAAGGTTTGGGATTTTATTCATCAGCCTCCTCACTCTCGTCGATTGGGGAGGCTTTTTTTATGTCTCCTGCAAGGAGTGTTTTTGCATGGTGCGCGTACCCCCAGCGCGAAGTGACAACGAGCGATCAGCCTGGTTTTGCTCAAGCTGCGTGGCTTGGTTCAACTGAGTTGATCACTCGCTATTGCTTCATGTTGAGAGGTGTGTAATCTGCTTCTCTCCGCGGTGAGCAGGGAGGCTTATTTTTGCACTCTATGATTCGCGCGAATCTTCTCTGCAAGATCACGCTCATTACGGCTTTCCAGCAGAGTGAGCAGCGAGTCGAGCACGCCATCATCAAGTTGGGAGAAACTGGCGGCTGCCTCAGCCATGAGGCGGGCCTGGTTCGTCTTGCCGAGACGGAAGTAAGAGTCGCAGAGCATCAAGAGAAGCAGGGGATCCTTGGTTCCGCATTTTTCTAAGTATTCTGCCGATTCTGACCATTTCTCCTGGCGGTGACGCAACTGCCCCATTCCTGCCAGAGCCAATTGCTCCATCGGAGACCTCTTTAGCTCGATCTGAAAAGCTCTCTCTGCTTGCTCATATTCCCCTAAAGATAAGTAGTTCAAACCGAGATGCGAGTGAACGTGCGCTAAACCTGGATTGATTTTGGAGGCTTCCCTGAGGAGGCGTATCGCGTCTGCTGGACGCCCCATAGACGCGTAAAGGACGCCTATGTTCATGGATAGCACGGCACGATTGTAGTTTTCATGCCCCGACGATT
This sequence comes from uncultured Acidobacteriota bacterium, assembly GCA_963803155.1. Lineage (GTDB taxonomy): Bacteria > Acidobacteriota > Terriglobia > Versatilivoradales > Versatilivoraceae > CAWDMN01. The sequence goes on along the minus strand of CAWDMN010000087.1, from coordinate 71,025 downwards.
TCCTGAGCAAAGCGAAAGCAGCAGTCTCCTGGTTATTCTCGATCAACTTTCGGCACTCGGTCCATATCTTCTCGTCCTGAACAGTCCACAATTTAGGAATACCTGAATCTATTGCTTCCCGATCCTTCAATGTTCGATAGAGGGAGTCCTCATTCAGTGAGGCTTCTGTTTTCCCCAGCCCTCGGTATGCTTTCCCCAGCTGAAAATGGGCTTCAATAAGAGTCGAATCCAATTGCAGCGCCCGCCGCAGGGAGAGGATAGCAGCCTCATATTTTTTGAGACCAACTTGTGCCCGGCCAAGACCAAGATGCAATTGGGGATCGTCCGGTCGCCGCTTCAAGCCCAGGGAATAAAGTGAAGCAGCCTTTTCCCAATTCGATGTTTTGCTATGAGCTTCTGCCAAAGCAAACGCCACCTGCGGATCATCAGGGATCCTTCGATATTCTTTTTCCAAATTGGCAATGGCTTGTAGGACATCTTGCAGATGAGAATAGGCCATTCCGATCTGGTAATATATTTTCTTCAGATTCGGATTCAAACGCTCTGCTTTGAGCAGCCAATTCATGCCTTCCTGGTACTGTTGAGCGGCGCATAACAGTTCGCCTCTTTTCTGACATATAACATCTTTATTGGGAGCTATGGCCGAACAAATTGCTATAGCCTTTAGAGCGTTGGATTCATCTCCAATCGAGTGGTATGCCTGCGCCAAATAGAATTGTGTCTCGAGATGATTGGGCCGGAGTTGACGGCTCTTTTCGAGGAACTGGATGGCCTTTCTCCACTCATTGAGTTGCAACCAGTGACGACCGAAAAGGTAGTAAATCTGAGGATCGGCAGGGGCAAGTCGCAACGCTTTCTCATAATAAGTTTGCGCTCCTAAATAATCGTTCCCTTCTTCTAATAATTGAATCTTTAGCATTATGGAGGGAACGTGTTCGGGATATTGCTGCAAAATGCCGTTGACGGCTTGGAGAGATTCCTTGTTTTTGCCGGCCTCCAACAAGTCTACCGCTCCCCGCAATCGGGAATCGGCGTCAAAGCGGACATCGGGAGCGTTTGCCTGGCCTGCAAGACATATCGGCGCATTGACCCCGGCAAAATATAGAAAGGCGAGCCAAACCAGAATCCATTGTCTCGAATTTTCCGACCACATGATTCCTCCCCAAGCTATGAGTCGTGAGAGGGCTCAGAATACTCGGCTCTGCAGGATTTTGCAACTCTGCCATGGGAAAAGCAGCCCTTTCGGAACTTTTGGCAAGGGTCAGAGGAAAGGAAGAGAGCGGGAGCGGGAGATGAAGCAAAAGGGCGAGGCAGAAGACGAAGGGCTATTTTCAGAGACAGCTCTGGGGCCGAGTGGAGCAATCCTGCTCGAGTTGTGCGGTTGGAGATCGGCGGGGGAGAAACGGGACCAGCGAGCCCGTAGAGCGGAAGGTTTAGCTGGAATCGGGGGCGAGTCTATCGAGGCTCGTCCAGATCAGAAGATGAAGGTCGGCGGGAGTCATCGGGGGATGGGATCCCCGGCGCAGATAGCGGAGGCGGAAAAGGCGTTCGATGGCGAGAGCGAGGCAGATCAAAAGCCATTGGATTAAGAGACTATTGTCATGATGGTGCGTGATATGCTCGAGTCCGTAGCGGTTTTTGGCATCGTTGAAGCCCTGATTTTCGATGCCCCAGCGGCCCTGGCAAAGTTGATACAGACTGGGGGAACTCAAGCGGCTGACGGGAATGTCCGTGAGCCAATAGCCTTCCCCCACCTGCCCCGTGGGATAATGAATCCGGTAGCGGAGCACCCGCACGGACACCCAGCGCAGCTTATCCCACGGATCGAAGTCATCGGCATCCCAGAGTTCCACCCGGGTTTTCTTTTTTTCAAACACCCGGTGAGCGGGGGTGTTTTCAAACCGAGCCTGGGCCTGGGCATAAAGAGTGGGGAGATTGTCTTTCAGGGGGGTGGCTACGTACAAACCCAAATCGTTGGCTTCGTGCAGGGCCGGAGCATTGGCATAGAGGCTGTCCCACACCACATATTGGGCAAAACGGGGGCCTAGTCCCTGCACCATCCGCCGCAACAAGCGGCGGCTGGCCGTCAGTTCTCCCTGGCCGGGCGGTTGGGGTTCGACGTCCAGGGGGAGCACGAGGCCGCCCGCCGTCACGCAGCCCAAACTGAATTTGTGGTGGTAGCTGGAGACCTCCTGATCTTTGTTTTTGACCGGAAGGCAATGAGGACAAGCGGGCCGCGTACAACGGGCCACTCCGGTTCCATCCAGAATGAAGCCAATCCAAAAAGAACGGTCGAAGGCCTTATTCCGTTTGGCTTGTCGAAGCACCCCGGCCAAGGCTTGACGCAGGGGGGCGGGATCGAGCCTTTCGGTGAAGTAGGCCAGAGCATCATTGCCGAATTTGCGGCTGATTTTCAAGGCGGAACGGGCGGGGCTGTGTGCCAGAGCCTCAAGGCCATGGTGCGAGTTTTTCCGCAGCACCGTGCCGATCACCAGGGCCCAAAGCAGCACGGCGGGGGGAAGGCTGGGTTGCGCCGGCCATCCCCGGGCTGGTGGAAGTAGCGGCGCAGCTGGAACTGCTCGAACAAAAAGGTTTTGAACTTGGCGGGGGGAACCGGTTTCCTCAACGCTTTTGTTCCCGCCGCCACAAGACCAGCAGCTCCGCATTGGCGTTGAGGATTTCGGTGAGTTTCTCCCGAAAGCTTCGGCCCATTTCCACGCGGTGACGGACTTCCTCCACCCAGTCTTCGGGAATCCTTTCCACCCGCTTTTTTCCCTCCACCATATAGGTCAGCAGCCATTGAGGATGACCGGGGCCAGAGACGCAGCGGCAGGTGGGCTTGCCGCACTTGCGAAAGCACTGGGCCAGCGATCCCGGCAGAGCTTCCGGCGGAATCGAGAGTGTGCGGAGGGAGTCGTGTTTGAGTTTTCGGAGCCGGGCGGCCTGGGGGCCTTTAGGCGAGATTTTCATGGCCAATTCCTCCTGCATGTATTATTACAAACAGACCCCAAAAAGTCAACCTTTATTTTGCGAATGCGAAAATAGAACGGCTTTTTTTAAGGGGGAGATTTTGGCCAGGTTACCCCTGGCGGCTGAGGTTCAGACGCATAGCGTTGGCAAAGTTCCGAAAGGGCTGTGGGAAAAGGGCAGGCTGTTTTTGTTCTGCCTGCAAAACTAGTAGGCTGGGTGGGTTGAAAGGATTGAAGGGGGGGATGCGGAGGAGTGGTTCGCACCAAGCTGGGTAGATAATTGGATGGAAGATGAGTTCCAAAAGCGGGTGTTTTCGAGATGGCTCTTCTTGCCCTCAAAAAGGGGCCGATAAGTTGCTGCTTTTTCCCGCAGCTGACAATCCGTCTCAACCGCTCTATGTCTCAGTCTTTGGCTTTTGGGCGTCTGAGGAGGTTTTTTTGTATGCCATACCGCCACGGAATCTGTTCTTCTGGGCTGATCACTCGCTACCGCTACGTGCTGGTTAGTCTAGTCCGGCTGTCCGGTTTTGCCATGACGCCAGCGCGAAGTGCCAATGAGCGATCAGCACGGTTTTACTAATGCTGCACTGCTTTGAAAAGCTGAGTTGATCACTCGCTATCGCTTCGTGCCGGTATCCCAAGACTAATTGAAATGTGCTTGCGTTGATTCATAATTGACTTCATTATTGATTATCTTTTCAGCTTTGGAACGAACCATGTCGGAACCAATCGCCTATTTTCTGACTTGGACTACTTATGGAAGCTGGCTGCCTGGAGACTCGCGCGGATGGGTGAAAAGGCATCATGGGTATCAAGATCCCAACCCAAAATTCGAAGCGTATGCCAGGGAAGGGTTGATTGAAGCACCATGCAGTTTAGACACAGGGGATCGTCTCATGGTGGAAGCAGAAATCCGAGTCCATTGTCAATAGAGAGAATGGATTTTGCATGCGGTAAATTGCCGGACCTGTCATGTCCATACAGTCGTCAGCGCTCCTGAGGAAAAGCCCGAAATAGTTCTGAGTCAACTTAAAGCGGCCTGTACGAGGAAATTAAAGCTGAATTCTGCCGAAGTTGCTGGGATCCCCATCCGAACACAGTGGTGGACCGAAGGAGGGAGTCGGCTCAGGGTTTTTAATGAACATGAATTGAGGAAAGCTATTGATTATGTCTTAAACCAACAGTGAAGTCACCACAGCCTAGTCAATCAAAGCTGATCACTCTCTACCGCATCGTGCTGGTCGGTTTTGCCATGACGTCAGCGCGAAGTGCCAACGAGCGATCAGCCTGGTTTTGCTCAAACTGCGTGGCTTGGTTCAACTAAGTCGATCACTCGCTATCGCTTCGTGCTGGAGAGTCCAGCCGGGTTGCTCAGTTTTGCCATGACGCCAGCGCGAAGTGCCAACGAGCGATCAGCACGGTTTTACTAATGCTGCACTGCTTTGAAAAGCTGAGTTGATCACTCGCTAACGCTTCGTGCTGGAGGGTTCAGTGCAGTGGCTTTGACGCAGGATCCTTCTTATAAAGCGCTCACCATCACAATTTTTGTCTCTGGATGCAATGCGACTTTCATATAGCCGGTCTCATTTTTGTCGGATTTTGCCTTGGAATCCGCCAGCGCCATCACGCCACTTCTCTCGTGGATTTTTAGAAGCCGATACCCCTCTTCCATTTGAGAAAAGACAAGTTTACAGTTGTCGGTGGCTTTATTGTTGTCGAGAGCACCCAGCGCAATGTATACAACTTTGCTCCCGTCGGCCTTTTGCAGAATTCTCGTATTCCTGGGACCATCGAGGGTTAAGGCTTTCACCGAGTATTCCCCGGCTGGCATGAGAGTATTTCCCACCAGGAATTCAAAGGGGATGTTGTATCTCGTTACCGTCCCTGTTTGGGCAAAAAGTCCCATCGCCGAAAGAACTAATCCCGCACAAACCACCAAACTCCAAACCCTCAATTTTTTTTTCATGATCGTCCCTCCTTTGTTGGCAGTTAAGCCATGTTAATTTTCGATTAATTCTTGCCGATTTTTTCAGCCGGGCTCCACGACTCTGAATTCCTTGCCCGGTGGCGGAAAGGGAAATTCAATGGTTTGAATTTCCCTTGGGTATAGTCCAAAAGGACTATTGCGCTACCCACCCGCCCCCGCTTCAGTTGTCGAGGACACAATAACTGTAGTGGGGAAAATCGGAAATGGATTTGCGATGGAAAGGGCGAAGAATAAGATGAATTGGCACAAAGGAAAGGCGGGAGGTTGGGAGGAAGCGTCGTAGCGCGGAGTCGAATTTTGACTCCGCGGCAGTTGGCCTTGCCTCTGTGTGGGGCAATGCGGCATCGTCAAAAGCCGCAGACTTGTGGAAATGCAAGAGCTTGTGCTACAGGCTTCGGTTGACGGACAGGATATGGATCCTTCATCTCATTTCCTGCTTGACCCCTGGGGCAGGAAAGTGGTAAAAATCGCTGTTTCGTTGCGATGGGCGAGTAGCTCAGATGGGAGAGCGCGGCGTTCGCAACGCTGAGGTTGAGGGTTCGATCCCCTTCTCGTCCACCATATCCTTCCTAATTTCTCCACTGCCGTCAAACCAAACCTTGCATGCCACCACGCAAGGCACGAAAAATTTTCGCCATCCATGGATCCGTGAAGCGAGGACTCCAATTAAGCCATAGTTGGAAAATACAATAGCCACGGATTAACGCGGATGAAACACAGACAAATGAAGAAAAACCATTCCCATTGCATCCGCGCAAATCCGCGTTAATCCGCGGCTGGAAAATCAAATCTGGGAATTGGGACTGAAGCCATTTTCAGTGACAACAGCGAATGGAGAACCTTTTCCAGCAAGCCTACTTCACCTGATCCGTCAGTAGCCGGATCCCCGATCCGTCAGTAGCCGGACATAAGGCGCGCCGGCAGCTGAGCGGCGGCGTTGGGATAGACCCCCAGCCTGCCAACTCCGGCCGGGCCGCAAGACCTCCACAGGTTTCAAAGACCTGTGAGGGCTCCAACAAGGCCGGAGACTTGCTCCGCTAAAAGGCGATTTTTATTTAGGCTCCAAATAGTGTTTGAGTTCCAGCGGGTTGACCATGGGGGGGAGGCAGGTTCGATCGCGACAGACATAGCAGGCGGGAGTCGCCAAATCATTCTCTTTCCCCTCAAAAATCGGGAGTGTCTTGCCCTTCGGACTTTCGGCGTCGCAAGACAATCCTACGATTTTCAGAGGCATATATTGCCTGTATAGAATTTGCTGAAATTTCTGTGTGGCGGGATGAGCGAGATTGCCACGGACCACAAATTGTTTGACCGGTCCCAAGTGCCAGGAGGAGGCGCAGAGAAGCTGTCCAAATGCCGTCGGAGACTGCTCCATGGCGGATGCCATTTTTTCCAAATAACGAGTCGCCGTCCGGCAAAACCGATTTTCACCCGTGAGAAAATAGAGATGAAACAGGACCATTGCGGCCGAGGAGCTGCCGGCTGGAGCCGCATGATCGTACAAATCCAGCGGGCGCAGGATCAATTGCTCGTTTTGCTTGGAAGAAAGATAAAAACAGGATTGGGATTCATCCCAAAAATCGTCAAGAATCCGATCAGCCAGAACCTTGGCTTGATCGAGCCATTTATTTTCTCCAGTGGCTTCAAAAAGAAGAACTAATCCCTCGGCAAAATTAGCGTAATCTTCCAGGAAGCCCGGGATTTGGTCCGGTTGGTGAGAAGAGCAGGTCCGGTTCAAGCGGCTGCCGGAAAACGCATAACCCAATAAATACTGAGCGTTTTGGCGTGCGACTCGAAGATACTCCGGACGGTTCAATGCAACACCAGCTTCCGCGAATGCCGCTAACATCATGCCATTCCAACCCACCAGGATTTTTTCGTCGCGGAAGGGTTTGCTCCTTTTCTCCCTGGCCGCGAATAGTATTTGCCGGGCCGAGTCCAGAAGGACGTTTTCGCGGCCATTCTCCATTTGGTCCACAACGGAAGAGGCAGCGTTCCAGCTCAAGATGTTCTTTCCTTCGAAGTTTCCCGCTTCCGTCACGCCATATGTGCGGCAAATCAAATCGGACATTTCGGGAGTCAAATGATTCCGAATTTCATCGAGGGACCAGAGGAAGAATTTTCCCTCCTCCCCTTCGCTGTCGGCATCCTGGCTTGAATAAAATCCTCCATAACCTGCTTCACCGCCGGGTGGAAGGGGGCGCTCAAAAAGTTTACCCTCTGGATCTGAATCAAGGGCCTCTAAAATCCGGGACGAACCCTGGCTGGCCATCTCCCGCATAACGTAGTGCAAGGTTTCATGGACAATTCGTTCAAACAGAGGATTGTGAGTGGCCTGGTAGGCATGGAGGTAGAGGCGGCTTAACAGCGCATTGTCATAAAGCATTTTTTCAAAATGTGGCACCAACCAGGAATCGTCGACTGAGTAACGATGAAATCCACCTCCCAATTGATCGTATATGCCTCCCTGCGCCATCTTTTTCAGGGTCAGCTCGACGAAGGCTAGTGCCTCTTTGTTGCCGGTCCTGGAAAAAAAATGCAAACAAAAATTAAGCGTGGTGGGGGAGGGAAATTTGGGGGCTCCTTTCATCCCTCCGTTTTCCCAATCGAAGTGCCGGAAGAGACTGTGATAAGCGTTGTCAAGCAAAGCCGGACTCAATTTTGTCGGCTGAATGGAATTGAATGGAGACTGCCGAAGGCTGTTGACCAGCGAGAGACTGTGTTGCTGAATCTCTTCTTTCTTTGTTCGGTATGCTTGATGAACCGCCTCCAAAATAGTTGGAAATCCGGGGCGCCCCCAGCGGTCTTCCGGCGGAAAATAAGTGCCGCCATAAAATGGAGATTGGTTCGAAGTCAAAAACACATTCAAAGGCCAGCCTCCGCTTCCGGTGAGCATCTGAACGTAATTCATGTAAATGGCATCCAGGTCTGGCCTTTCTTCCCGATCCACTTTGATGCTGACAAAAAATTGATTCATCAGCCGGGCAATGCCCTCGTTTTCGAAAGATTCCCGCTCCATCACATGACACCAATGGCAGGCCGAATAGCCGATGCTGAGCAGAATGGGTTTGTCTTCCCGGCGGGCCTTGTCCAATGCTTCCGGTCCCCAGGGAAACCAATCCACTGGATTATAAGCATGCTGCAAAAGGTAGGGGCTGGCTTGATGAACCAGCCGGTTGGATATCCGGTTTCCGGAGTCGGCATTACAGTTCATGTTTCCTCGTTCCTCGAAGCCGCTTCATGCTTCAAGTTAACGTGAGCCTCCTGGGGAGGCAAGTGCGGCAACTTTTTGACTTCAGCGCGGAAAAAATCATGTATGATTACTGGGCGAGGCGCCGAAAAATCAAGCCCTTTCATCGATTCCAAGCCCTGAGTTGGAGCCGGAACTTTTGGATGCGCTGAGAATCTCAATTCACCAGACCAGGCTCATGAAGATATCCGCCACGATAATCACCTGCAACGAAGAAGCGCACGTCCAACGGTGCATGGAATCGCTGCGCGAAGTGGCGGACGAAATTCTCGTCGTGGATTCTGGGAGCAGAGACCGCACCCGCGAGATTGCCTCAGCCCATGGGGCTCGGGTCTTCGAACGAGCCTGGACCAATTATTCTGAGCAGAAAAATTTTGCGGCTTCCCAAGCATTATATCCTTGGATTCTAAGCCTTGACGCGGACGAGTGTTTAAGCGAGCCGCTGCGGAGAAGGTTGGCGGACCTAAAAAAAACCGATCCTCAAGTAGCTGCTTTCTGCTTTCCGCGCAAGGCTTTTTATCTGGGACGATGGATTGAACATTCAGGCTGGTATCCTGACGACAAAATCCGCCTCTATCGTAAAGACCAAGCAGAGTGGCGGGGGAGCTTCGTCCACGAAAGTGTACGCACGGAAGGATTCGTCCAGCGAATCCCGGCCGACTTATTGCATTACACCTGTGATTCTCTCTCCGAGCACCTGTTGCGCCTGGACCGTTATACCACCCTAGCCGCCATGGATTTATGGCATCAGGGGAAGCGAACCGGATGGAGCCAGTTGATCGGATCTCCCCTGGTAACAGTCATAAAAACATATTTCTTCAAGAGAGGCTTTCTGGACGGGTATCAGGGAGTGCTTATTGCGATGCTGGCGGCCTTTTACAATTTTCTGAAGTATGCCAAGTTGTGGGAGAAGAGCGGGGGGAAGGATACTATTGGAAGGATGAGGGATGAAGGATGAAGGATGAGGGATGAGGGATGAAGGATGAAGGATGAGGGATGAAGGATGAAGGATGAGGGATGAGGGATGAAGGATGAAGGATGAGGGATGAAGGATGAGGGATGAAGGATGAGGGATGAAGGATGAGGGATGAAGGATGAAGGATGAGGGATGAGGGATGAAGGATGAAGGATGAGGGATGAAGGATGAAGGATGAGGGATGAAGGATGAAGGATGAGGGATGAGGGATGAAGGATGAAGGATGAAAGGATGAGGGATGAGAGGGTGATGGCCGGGATGATGATGAATTGACTTCTGGGCAGTTAGGAAAAGTGGGGCTAAATCGTTGGCTTTTTTTGAGGCGTTTTTTTGGGAGCTCATCAATGGAAAACTCTCGTTTATGTTCCATTCTTTTTAAGGATTGCTCATCATCTTCCCACCTTTCTCCCTCATCCTTCATCTTTTAAAGAGACCGCTCCATGCGAATATTACATTTAGATTCAGGCCGTGATTGGCGTGGCGGCCAGCAGCAGGTTCTCTTGCTGGCTTCGGGATTGGCCCCCTTCAAAACTCAACAGCATTTGCTAGTCCAGCGGAAAAGCGCACTAGCCCAGAAGCTTGAGGGATCGGGACTTCCTTTTACCGGTATGGCCTTTTCGTCTGAACTTAGTCTCCTCTCGCTCTTTCATCTCAGTTGTTTTATTCGAAAGTTTCGCCCCGATCTGATTCATGCCCATGATTCTCGAACACTAGGTTTAGCTGTTCTCGCCAAACATTGGATGTTGGGTTGGAAGCTGGTGGCCTCGCGGCGTGTGATTTTTCCGGTCAGCTCCAATAGATTTTGGAGGTGGAAATATCTGAAGGGGGCCGATCGGATTATCGCGGTCTCCAATCAGATTAAAAATCAGTTGGTGCGTGAGGGAATTGGGTCTTGCCATGTGAGCGTGGTCTATGACGGCTTTCCTGCCGTGGCCTCGGAGGAAAAAGGATCTCGGGAGATTGCCCGCCACCGATGGAATATTCCCCCTGACGAAATTGTCGTGGGGACTATCGGGAGCTTTACTCAGGAAAAAGGTCATGAATATTTATTGCGCGCCTGGCCGAAAATTCATCATGCCTTTCCCGCTGCTCGATTATGGTTGGTGGGTGATGGCCCCTTGAGAGCAAATCTGGAGAATCTGTCCAGGCATCTCGGTGCAAATGACAGCGTTCATTTCGCCGGATTTCAATGGGAATTGACTCAAATTTTGCCGATCTTTGACGCCTTTGTTTATCCCTCGTTGGAGGAGGGGCTGGGCTCCACGCTGCTTCTTGCCATGGACCATAACATCCCCGTATGTGCCAGCGCGACTGGCGGAATTCCCGAAGTCGTTATTGATGGAGAGACCGGATTGCTTTTTCCGCCCGGGGATTCAGGGGCTTTGGCTCGTGTTGTCGTGAGCATGCTGGAGAAACCTTCGCTGATTGAACGCTTGGTGCAAAGCGCCTCTGAACATGTGAAGAAAAACTTCCCGGTAGAGCAAATGGTGGAAGGGACATCGAGAGTTTATCGGGAATTGTTGGCGTCTCAAAATGGATAAAATGCGAGAGGGCAGGGGAAGCCCAATCTGGCTTAAGGCCGGTAAAAACGGCAAATCTGTTTGCCGATGAAAAAGAAGCCGTGCTGATCCAAGCTGAAATATTCATGAGAGAGGAATGGTGCCGTGATGATCGAACCGCAAATAGGATTATTATTAGCCGACTTTTTTTTCATCAGCCTTGGCTTGGTGTTTGGCAGTTTTCTTAATGTTTGTATTTGCCGGATTCCAAGGAATGAATCCACGGTTTTCCCCTCGTCTCACTGTCCGGCTTGTGGAGTTCCCATCAAGCCTTACGACAATATTCCGGTCTTGAGTTTTCTCTTGCTCGGTGGGAAGTGCCGATCCTGCAAAGCCCCCATATCCTGGCAGTATCCACTCGTGGAAATTTTGACCTCCCTGGTTTTTTGGCTTACCTGGCATTATTACGAGTTCAGCTTGAAGACCATCATTTTGATCGTTTTTTTTGCCGCCACAATTGTTCTGATTTTCATCGACCTTTATCATCGTATCCTGCCCGATTTGATCACTAAGAGTGGCATACTTGCCGGGCTGGTGTTTAGCCTGGTGGCTTATGTTCAAGATGGAACCGGCGATTTCCTGTTGCGCTGGCTGGGAGCGAGGAGTTTCTCACCCGTCTGGAGCTCTCTTATGGACGCGGTAATAGGTGCGTTGGTGTGCGCCGGTTTCCTGTGGGGGGTGGCCGAACTCTACTATCTGGTGAGAAAGGTTGAAGGGTTGGGCTTTGGAGATGTGAAGCTGATGGGGATGGTGGGCGCTTTCCTGGGCGTCAAACTCGGTCTGTTCACCATTCTGCTTGGTTCATTTCTGGGTTCCGTGATTGGATTGATTTATATCCGGTTTTCAGGGAAAGGGGCCCGTTATGAGCTCCCCTTTGGGTCTTTTCTGGGGTTGGCGGCAATTATTGCCGGCCTCTGGGGGGAGGTAATTGTGGGGGGATATGTGAACGCTGTCCGAGGCCATTAATACTCTCGCCGGATGGACAAGCGGATATAACCCATCTGATCAAAGGTTTTTCGAATGAAGGCGGAATTATGCAAGATATGGATATTTCCATTGAGAGTGGAGACAGCTCCCTCCTGCGTTGAGTTTGCAATCACTGCTCCATGAATTTCTATTCCAGGGATGCCGCTTGCGGCCAATGTCACTTTTCCTTTCACGATAATCAAGCCATAAAAAATGAAGTTGCCTTCGATCGAAAGGTCGCCATTAACTACGAGTACGCCTTGCCCCGTGGAATCGATAAGGGACAGATTGGAGTCGGCAAAAGTTGTTTGAGGCTGGTCTCCTGCCGCGGGAAGCAATCCCAGGGCGAGTTGATTGCCACTATAACTGCCGTCATTGAGTTTGGAAATTGTCGGGGCAATTTGTTCTATGTCCTTACCGATCGGTGGGCGAAGTCCCCGGATCAGGCTTTCGATGTGATAGGAAAAACTGGAAAAAGCGTGAGTTGGCAGGGGACTCCCTTGGATCCCGCTTAACTCACCATTAATTTCCCCCGCTGATTGAATTCCAGGCAGATTGATAGGCTGAGCTGCATTTTCGTCATCTCCGAGCACTCGCACGGAGCTTCCGGCTATATTCACGGGTGAGCGGCTGTAAAGGGCTGCCCCGACGGGAGGCACTGGTGTTGCCGCCAAGTCAGCCTGGACCATCTGCATGTGTCCTTCCGAGTCCCTAGCAAAGGCAGTGGCTAAAAAAACCGGCGTTCCGGTGCGGTTGGCGGAATTGGTGGCGGTATTCACATATTGGCTCAGCGGAATATCAGGCAGTGTCTGATGATAGCCGTAATAGACGGGAGTGGCGCGGAGAGGGCGCATGTTCTCCAGACTATAACCTGCACGGATTTCCGTTTTGGGAATGATTTTTATCCAGCTATATCCGGCATTCCCCCAGATGGTGGGAAGCCGGACGGCTTCAACGGAGGAAGAAAATGCCGGATCAAAGTAAGTATTGCTATCGGCATCTCCCGTGATCGGGTCGATGGATGAATTGGCAACCAGGTAGACCGCTTTATCTGGATTTGTGGCAGATAAAACGCCGGCAGTGAGAAAGCCTTTTATTCGATCTCGGGCTTCCTCGATGGCTGACTCTGCAGCATAACTTAAACTCAGTTGAGCTCTTTTATTGGAGAGAACCATGATGTCGGTGGTGCTTACGAACATCAGAGTCAGCCCAATCAGAGTTAGAAGACTCAAAGCAATCAAGGTCATGATCAGAGCCACACCTGCGTCGTTATGATGTTGTGAGTGCAATGGGCTGGGTATCTTCATCAAAAGCACCTCTCTATGGAAAGGAAAAGCGATGAACAATGAGGCGGCTGGCGAAGTCATCGCGCCTTGTGCAGGGGCCTCCAAACGGTAAAGCCATGGTTGGGAACGTTGGTTTTAATTGTCGTTGAACACTGAATCCTTATTGCGGTAATTCACGAATAAGAATGATTTCATGAACGGATTCCAACGGCCCCGGCCCAGGTTGCGATGCGGGACTTTTGGAACGCTTACAACGATGGTTCCTGCTTTATTTTCGGTCATTCTCCGCGCCGCTGCGTCGCTCCGCGAGATGTTATTTCTCAACGAGAAAAATGAATCATCCAAAAATTTTGAGTTTGTCGTTTTTTATTGTTCATATTGCGGCTGCCATCGGTCCAGCCAGACTGCCATGATTTGGTCGGGCTTGGGATTTAGTGCGGGTTTAGAAGTCCCACTTTCACGGTTTCGCTAATAGTCCGAATGGTGTTGGAGAAGGGATCATTTTTCAAAGTGCGCAACGACAATTCGATTTGGATCGTGGTGACATAATCTAGCTGGCTGGTTTCATTTCCTGAACGATCGAAATACTTGAAGTCTAATCCTTCAACCTGCTCGGAAAGCTTCTGAGGAAGGGCCGGCGGGCAGGCTGCCGTTGTCGGCGATTTCACCATAAATCCGGTTCAAAACAAAGGGCGGAGCCGATCCACTCAGATAGTAAGAAACATAATTTATGCGTCCGTTATCCGAGGTGTGATCATTCGGATTCACATCGCCATCGAATCTCAGGGAGTGCGGCTGTATTTCCAATAAGCCGTGTGAGGCCAAATTCCGGTCAGCGCCCGCCTGAGCCAGGTAGACGGCATCAAAACACTCAACGGATGGATAGCCGGCCTGTTTTATCTCTTCGGTCATTAAGCTTAAGATGTCCTGTAGATTCTGCTGCAATTCGGTCTCTTCTTTCGCGAACTCCGAAACATTGATGTTGTTTTGGATCGACGAGAAAAGAATTCCAATCAGCATACTGAAGATGGCCAAGACAATCAGCATTTCCACTAAACTGAAGCCGCCGCTTCTCAGACTGGCTTTGAATCGGTTCTCAAAATCGGGCTGAATATTCTCCCGACCATAAAACTCCAGGGGAAAAACTCTCATAAGGAATCTCCATTCTTTCAAGGAGCCCGAAGAATCCGAAGGTTGACTGGTCGGAGCTTGGGGAAAGGAGAAGGGACGGGAGATGTGGCAACGGTTATCATCTTCTTCCCTGCGTAATCCTCCACGTGCCAGCGAATTTCATAATTGATGAAACTGGATTGATAAATTTCCAGTGGAAGTTGTTTTTGACTGGAGTGCTGCGCATCGGCGCCACCCCCGAAGTCGATCTCGGCATTGCCATTCAGGGCGCACCCTGGAGAGGTCAGCTGGGGATCCGAAAATGGAATGGTTTTAAGTTCTTCCATTTTCCGTTCACTAAGGTGCAATGCGGCCGACTCGAGTTTAGCTTGATGATTGATCGATACGGAATAAACCAAAAGGGAAATGATGCAAAGCCCTCCGGTAATGAAAATAAGACTGGCGATCATCAACTCAATCAGGCTAAATCCCGAGATTATGCATTTCTCCTCGGAGGAGTACTCGCCATTGAAGTAGATTTCCCCAAGCCTCAACGCCAATCCATTTGCCTTCAGGTTCGGGCTTACAATCCCGCTGCTTCCTTTTCGATGGGACGAAGGACCTCTTGGCCATTGAGGGGGTCGTCCCGGCAATCTTTCCCTTCTTTCCATGACAGGCCCTCGAATTGAAGAAACTGACACTCTTCGGACTCGCGCCGCAGCCTAGCGTGCTTGGACCTAAATTTAATGTAGTGTCTATATTTATATCTTAAAAAGAGTGTTATGATTGTCAAGAGATATTTTCTTTTTTATTTTTAGCTGCTCAGATCCTTGTGCGAAGGATAGCCACGGTGAACGTATTCCAGGGAGGCCGTTCACCCCTCGTAAAATGCACTCAGCGGGGCTACCACACAGAGGTGGGCTTAGCAGTTGTTTTATTCCCAAGGTTGTATGGGATCTGGGAATGAAGACATCCCATGCTTCCAAAAACTTGGAATCCGCGATCCAGTTGGGGGCCAATTCGATGCCGCGGTGCGGATTCCCAGGAGGACCGATCTTTTTGTGCGGATGCGGAGTGGTTCAGCCTTATGAGGAGGATCCAATTCCCCTGGATTTAGGAAGAAAAAAGAAGGAGAGAGATATGTTCCGGGCAATGTGGAGAATTCAATCCGGTTTGACTGTTCCAGAATTGCTGGTAGTTTTGGCGGGCATGATGATGGTGGTTGCGCTGACCTTAGAGCCCTTGAACAATATGGTTGAGTTTTATCGATTAGATTCAGCGACCCAGAGTCTGGTGGCTGCTCTGGAGTTGGGCCGCCACAGAGCCGTTGCCACGAGCAGGGACACCATTGCGGCTTTTTATCCCTCAGACCAATACTACCTCGTATTTCAAGACGACAATTCAAACCGTGTTCGAGATCCCGGTGAAATCCTGCTTTCCAGCAATCGTTTGCCGGAAGGAGTTGTTTTTGATGGCGCGGGATTGTTGGGTCCCCCATCGAGTCCCACTGAAATGGTGGCCGATCCGATCAGTTTTTCTTCTCATTGTGCGATCTTCAATCCTCAAGGCAAACTCGCTGGAGGGACGGGAACTATTTACCTGCGTAACAAAAGAGGCGAAGCCAGAGCCATCAGCTACAACATCAGCGGGAGGCTAAAGGTTTACAGCTGGCAAAAAAGAGACAACACTTGGAAATAACTAACCCGCGCCGTTTTAAGAATCGAGACGGGTTCCCCAATGCAGTGCCGCGATCCCACCCGTAAGGTTTTCGAATCCCACCTCCCCAAATCCAGCGTGGGACATTAATTGCGCCAGAGTGCGCTGATCGGGAAAAGTGCTGACTGAATTGGGAAGATAGGTATAAGCGGTTCCATGCCGGGAAATGGCGCTTCCAATCCAGGGGAGGATTTTCAAAAAATAGAATTGAAAAAGCTGGCGAAAAACTGGATTGGAAGGCTTGGTGAATTCCAAAACCACCAGGCGCCCCTTGGGTTTCAAAATCCGACGTATCTCCCGCAGGCCCACCTCCGGGTCGTCTAGATTACGAAGTCCAAAGGCAATGGCTGCGCCATCAAAACAAAGGTCCGGAAAGGGGAGCCGCAAGGCATCCGCTTCGACGAGCGAAAAAAAAAGATTGACTTGCCGGGTCAATTTTTTTTGACACAACTTCAACATGTCATGGCTGAAATCACTGCCTATCACTGCGGAGGGAGAATGCCGCCTGATTTCCATCGCCATGTCGCCAGTTCCGCAGCAGAGGTCCAAACAACGATTGCCTGGCTGGCGTAGAACCGGTGCGAGAGAACGGATGGCGCGGCGACGCCAGGATTTGTCGATGTTTAGAGAGAGAAAATGATTTAGAAAGTCATAGTGTGGTGCGATGGCGGAAAACATTTCCCGAATTTGATGAGATCGAGATGTCAGAGTCATTTATTTAGTGCCAGCCCTAATTTTTTTTTGAGGACGATTGAAAATTCTTTTGAATTCAGTTTGACAAAGCGCTTAACGGGAGTGCAGGTGAAGCCTGATTTTTGCAAGGGATGCGTTGGGCTGAAGGGTGCGGTGTATCTATGACGACGCGGTTACGGCCAGTAGCCTCATGTATACCCGAGATTGACGCCTCCACACCAATGGCATATATCGAATTCCTGCGCCCTCATCGGTTTTCCCGCTGGTTCTCTTTTTTCCGGTCCAAATATTCGCGAACTACAGCTTCCACTACTTCTTTCGGCGTATCATCCACAATTTCCACTTTGCCGATTCCGGCGGGAAGGACCATCCTCAGTTTCTGGCCGCTGAATTTCTTGTCTGCTTGCATTGGCTGAAGAATCGCATCGAGAGTCAAAAAGTGGATGGCGGGCAAAGGGGCCAATTCGCGGATGGCGTTCTCAATTCTCAGAGCGACTTTCTCCTCTAACATCCCCAAGCGGCGGGCTACGCCGGCCGCCAGGATCATGCCATGGCCAACAGCTTCCCCATGTGTGAGGTATGTGTACTGTGTGGCGGCTTCCAGCGCATGTCCCAGCGTGTGGCCCAAATTCAATATCATCCGCTGACGTCCTTCCTTTTCATCTTGTGAGACCACCTCTGCCTTGATGGCCGCGCAGTCATGTATGATTTTTTCCAGAAGTTGCGGATCCTTCCCAGGCAGCTCAGAGTGCCGGCTTTCCAGTAGATCAAAGAGTTCGGGATTTTGCAGAATTCCGTATTTGATGGCTTCAAATAGGCCGGAATTGAATTCACGCGGGGGAAGAGTCGAGAGCAGGGAAGGATCGATCAAGACGCCTCTAGGCTGATGGAATGCGCCAACAAGATTCTTTCCCGCCCGCATATTGACTCCGGTCTTGCCGCCAATTGAGCTGTCGATTTGAGCCAAAAAAGTAGTGGGTATTTGAACATATTCGATGCCGCGCAGAAAAATCGCGGCGGCAAAACCGGTGATGTCTCCCACCACTCCTCCACCCAAGGCCAGGAGCCAGCTTTTTCGATTTGCCTTGAGCTGAATCAGGCCTGTCAAAATGTTTTCCACCGTCCGAAGATTTTTGTGGGATTCTCCCTCGGGGATGGAAAGAGACTCCACCTTGAAACCGTCATTCCCCAAGGATTTCAGAAGAGAAGCGCCATGAAGGCTTAAGATGGCCGGACTGGATATGAGAATCATTGAGGCCGGGGCGCCCGCTTCCCGCAATAGACCAGGACTCTTTCGCAGCAAGCCCATCCCAATCTGGATGTCATAACTTTTTTCCGGCAGGGCCAAATGGATTCTATGCATATGGTTTTTTTGACTCCCCTCCATCACCGAAAAGCGATGTTAATATAACATAGCCTTAGATAAAATCGAGAGTGGATCTACCCGGTCTCGCGATGGTCCCGGCTCTTGTCCGGTTCATCCGTCCCGGAATTGTGAAAGAATCTTTTGCGGGAGACTTTATCATTATGGATGCAATCGAAAGTGGGAGGCAAAAGGGCGGTTTGAATGGCTCATTGGTGTGAACAATCTGGTGGGGCGCTTGTATGACCGCGGTGGCCGCCGTCCCTGCCGGCTTAGTCGGCGCGGATGGACGATTCGACGAATTCGTCAATTGGTGGACGAACCGTTCCTACCGCTTGTCCCCACACCATGGGTCATCTCATCAGTGCCGCGACTTTGCCTCATTCTTACTGTTGTCTCTCACTTTTGATTGCATGCTGTGCTGATCGAAAACTTGCGTCCGTGTTTTGTTTACTGGTAAATTAACCTTCGTGGATTCGAGAGCGGGCACAAAAGGCGGGGCGCTCTCGATGAAATCGCCGGGCCGGCAATGTGCCACTATGCCTGCATTCCTCAATTGTGTTTGCACTCATGACAAGCTTCCCGTAGCATATTTTTGTGATCCATGTTTTAATCGGTAATCAGATTCCGGGCTCTTACTAGAAGGATATTGGACCAATCCAAGGTGATAGATATTAGCGACAATGCGCATCGATAGTGAAATTATTCATGCTGATTATTTGGTTATTGGCGGTGGGATCGCTGGCATTCGTGCCGCCATCGAATTGGCTCGGGCAGGGTCGGTGATCTTATTGACCAAAGAAGGCCCCACCGATTCCAACACGGAAGTGGCGCAAGGGGGAATCGCGGTGGCTTTAAGCGATGAAGATGAGGTCTCCCTGCACGCAGAGGATACTTTGAGGGCCGGAGATGGCTTATGCGATCCGGCGGCGGTCAGGATCCTGGTGGGGGAAGGGGTCGAGAGGATTTCCGAATTAATCGATTGGGGAACCGCTTTTGACCGCGAAGGGAGCCTCCTGAGCTTTACGCGCGAAGCTGCGCACAGCCGCTCCCGGGTGGTGCATGCGCGAGGGGATTCCACCGGGCGTGAAGTGATGCGAGTGCTGCGTCTCAAAGCTGCCACCCACGAAAATATCCGATTTTTACACCACTGCTTTTGTCTGAATCTGCTGGTGCAGGATGGCGCCGCATGGGGAGCCGTGTTTTTGGACGAACGGGAACAGGTCGTCAGGTCAGTGCGGGCCCGCGCCACGATCCTTGCCTCGGGGGGGGCCGGGCGGGTGTTCGCCGAGACCACCAATCCAGAACTGGCGACCGGAGACGGCATTGCCATTGCCTTTCGAGCCGGCGTCACTTTGTCGGATTTGGAATTTTTCCAATTTCACCCCACCGCCCTGCATTTGAAAGGAGCTCCCCGCTTTCTTCTCTCCGAAGCCATGCGTGGCGAAGGGGGATATTTGCGCAATGTCGATTGCGACCGCTTTATGCCCCGCTATCATTACCAGGGGGAATTGGCTCCCCGAGACATTGTCTCTCGCGCCATGGCAGTGGAAATGAAAAAAACGGGAAGTTCCTTTGTTTATTTGGATCTCACCCATCGTCCGTCGGAATTCATTCGAAAGCGGTTCCCCCGAATTTATGAAACTTGTCTGAATTACAATATCGATATCACGGTCGACATGATTCCGGTGCATCCGGCCGCGCATTATTACATGGGGGGGGTCAAGACAGATCTCGAGGGCAGGACTTCGCTAAGAAATCTTTATGCCGCCGGAGAAGTGGCTTGCACAGGAGTCCATGGAGCCAACCGATTGGCAAGCAATTCGCTGTTGGAAGGTCTCGTATATGGGGCGCGTGTGGGACAGTTTGCGGCTGACAGCGCTCCGGCTGAATGTCCCGCGGACCTATCGGCCCAATTTACTTTAGGGGAGATCCAGCCCTTGGATCCCCGGTTTGTCCGGGATACACGTGCCGCGGTTCAAAAACTGATGTGGGATAAAGCGGGGATTATGCGAAATGGGCATGACATGAAAGAAGCCCTGAGGCATCTCCTGCACTGGAATTCCAAGGTGCAGCGGCACGCTCCCACGCGGCCAGACCGGGAATTAGCCAACCTGCTTCTGCTGTCCGAGCTGATCATCCTCTGCGCCATGGCGCGTGAAGAGAGCCGCGGGGCGCATTATCGGACCGAATATCCATGCCGGAATGATCAGAAATATCAAAAGCATTCCGTGATTGCGCTGGATCGTCATGTCCGGTTTGTGGCCTCCTCTCCCTTGCCGGTGGCGAAAACCACCTCCTAATCCCGGCTGTCATTCATTTTCTCAATCTGTTGTTCCGCCCAGGCCTGATACTGCTGCACATCCTTTTGAATGGCACGGAGGACCATACCAAGCACTGCCGCGTCATCGACAAAACCCACTAGCGGTATGAAATCGGGAATCAGATCGAAAGGGTTGACAAAATAAAGGGCCGCTGTGATGGCCCACAGGAGGGAACTCCAGGGGATCTGGGTATAGCGGCCCTTATGCCAATCGCGCAGCAGGCGGCAAAGGACCTCCAGTTCAGCCCAGATTTGACGAAGCTGTCCGCGGTTGGCCCGTGCCTTCTGGATGAGCCGCCGAATTAAATGGCCCGTCTTGGTCTTGTCTCGCGCGTAACCAGGGGCCTCCCGTTGCATCCGGTCCCATATATTGTTTTTTCCCCGTTCCATAACAATCAAATCTTTTTGCCCGCTATGGCTTCACCCAGGGCCTTGAGCTACAGCCTTCGAGCCGAAAAAAAATCAATTCTCCCCTATTTTCCCATGGATGGGAGAAAAAAACCTTGCTTTTTACCGTCAATGGCGGGAAGATTTTTTCCAAAGAGATTTTTAGGATCACGCCGTATATTCATTTTCTCTAAACATGGAAAAAACTGGTTTAATTCTTCCGATGAAAGGAGATTGAGCATGGAGCATTCCGCCCATTCCTGGTGTCGTTGGATTTATCTCTTTTTATTGCCCTGGTTGTTATTGGCATTGGTCGGTTGTGGCGGACAGCCCACACAGCAGGCTAATCCCGCAGAGGCAAAATATGCTGAAATGGAAAAGGCACTAGCGGACCTTAAGTATGAGAAGGCGATTTCGTTGACTAGTGAGATTCTCAGCAAATTCGGCGACACTGAATTTGCCGACAAGGCTAGAATTTTGCGGACCGTCCTGCTTGCTGGGGCTTGCGATGGATACCGCGACCTTGCGGAGACTTATATGAAGGGGATGGAGAAAGCCAAACGGGGTGGTCCTCTTAGAGCGACTGCCTATGATTATTACCGAAAAGAAAAAGGCTCTGCTTTGGGATTTTTTGAATCAGCCAGTTACTGCCTGAAAAATTTTGTCGACACCAAGAAGTGTGTCCTGGATTGTAAGTTCCCCAGCCAGGATATTGTGAATAACCGCTTTTTGGATTTGGTTTTGAGGGGAAGTGAAATCGAGCAAGACAAGCGAATGCAGGCAGAAGAAGATGATCTGCGTAACGGAGTCATCCGGATGTTGACTCGCTTTGTGGGCGCCGGGGAAGACCGAATGAAAGCCCGAAAACTGTTGGAAGGCGGGGCCTTTGAAGTGGATCACACGGTTTTCTTTTTGACGATGAGCCACCAGTTGTTAAAGAGTCAAATGCTGTTTGCGCGCAGTGTTTTAAATGAGCCGGACAAATATCAGGCTTTTTTTCAAAAGGCAGTGGATAGCTACAATCAAGTGGATAGATTGTTAAAAGCCAAACCCGACAAGGACCTTCAGAAAGAAGCGAACAAAGTCAAAGCCGATATTGATGCCCTGAAGAAGAAAGGTCTGAAAGCCACATAAATTTTAGCGGAGGCCATTCGTGCCCGCGGAAGTTAGTTTGCTAGTTTGCTTGAGTTGTAAAGGCCAACGATGTTGAGTCAAGTTTTGAATTAGTTCATCTGCAAATCCTTATAGTCTGAGACGAAGTCACGCTGGCATTCGGCGGCAAGCCTCATGCCGGTGCGAGCCACCTCCCTTGCGGTCGGGGAGGTAATAAATCTCCCCGGCCGTTTTTCCCATCCTGGATAATCCCTCCATTTTGACCGGCGGCGGGGTGGAGTCGTCCAAAGCGCAATTTTTGCCGCTAATATCTCGGAATTGATCGGTTTGCCACAATATCCCACCGATCAAATCCACAATCAGCTTAGTCTTCTGGTTTTTGAGGATCGTCGCGGATCAAGAAGAAAGCGGATCCTGCCGCCAAACTGCTGGGGCGCGGGGCGGGATAACCGGTCGGTGCGCTGATGATGATCCCTCGATTAAGCTGGGGAGAATTGGGGGCGAGCAACAATTCAATCTGTCTCCATTTTCCATCTCTTGTTTTGTTCAAGGGAACATAGCCTAATTGGAATTGGCTGCGTGCAATTCGAAATTCTTGCCTAAAATTTGCCGCATTGTCTTCTCGATTGGAAAC
The DNA here is from genome assembly GCA_963803155.1 of uncultured Acidobacteriota bacterium. Lineage (GTDB taxonomy): Bacteria > Acidobacteriota > Terriglobia > Versatilivoradales > Versatilivoraceae > CAWDMN01. The sequence continues at coordinate 48,693 of CAWDMN010000087.1, read as the reverse complement.
CCAACCAATGATTTGTCCCCCGCTGTCCCGGATCATCCGATGCAGTGATTCGACTCCTCCGAATAGGCGGGAGGTCAGGCCAATGCTTGTCCCCATCAACATGGCTCCGGAGGATTTTAGAGCCCTCATGGCCCGGACGCCATCTCCCCGGTTTCCTTTTCCGTCAGAAATCAGGAAAATGATTTTATGCTCCTCCGGAGGTCTCGCTGCCAACAGCTGGGAGGCCAAAAAAATGGTGTCGTTGATATTGGAGGCGCCTTCGAGTTTTCTCGATGAATCTTCTAAGGCGCGGCGGATGCGGGCAAAATCGCCCGTGAAATCCAGAAGCAGTCGCGGACTAGTGGAAATGGTCAAAACTGCAATGTGATCTGTTTCTTCGATGTTATCTAGGGTCAAGCGGATGGCGGCGTGCATCGCTCGGGCGTGTGCCACCATGCTTTCGCTGCAGTCCAGCAAAACAGCCATTGTCAGGGGGACCCGCGTCATTTCCAACGCGGATATGGCCTGAGGCTGGCCATCCTCAAGAAGCAGCAAGTCCTCGCGGCAAAAATGCTCGATAGGCCGGCCCAGCCGATCGTGCGCCCAGAATGGAATAGTCACCCAATTGACGTCTACCCGGAGAGAGTAAGGAAGATTCGCTTGGCCTAAAAGTTCCGACGATCCCTCAAAGGACGAGAGAAGAAGAATGGCTGAAAGGGATAATGGAAGCCGAAAATTTCCCATACGATATTTCCCACTTGGAGCCCTGAGAAATTCCTTCTCAAGGTCTCCTTTGATTTTAATTTAGTCTCTGTATTCATTCAAGTTTTGCCAAGTAGGATTGTTTTGGCCATGCTTTTCACTCGCTGTGGAGGCCTCACGTCTTTTTCTTGATGCTAGTGTGCCCCCCTTTCGCATAGCTGAGTGAATTGATATCGTCTGCTCTTGCTTGTGCTTGTAATCACAATCGAAATCGAAATCAATTGGGAGACTGCAAGGCCACATTTCACATTATGCGGGATAGACGATAATCCCTGGGAGCGCCAGCCTCTTGTCCAAAGCCACGATTTTTCGTTGAGGATATACGCGGCTCTTGCGCCAGACGGTGAAGTGAAGAGGCTGGATGGAGGCGCCATGCCCTCACGGCGCAAAGCGAAGGGCGGGATGGGGGCATCCCGCCTCCACCAGACATGAGGTTCTTCCTTGGCATCACTGTTTTTTACCGCGGGTTTCGGTAGGACTGATAGATGGCATCCTGCACATGATATAATTTGAATTCTATTGTCTTATCTTAGGAGTTGAGCTTTGGTGCGTTTTTTCGGAATCTTGCCGGGAGGAGGGGTGTAGAATCCCATCGCCGTCCATGACCATTGCTCGGGTGGAACAGAACGAGAGTATTATTTTTAGGAATTACAAAACGCGCTGAGGTCTCATAGGGGGAAGATCAAGGATTTTGAGATGGCTTCTTATGTCATTTTGGAAAAATCCGGAACGAACGAGTTTCAGCTCCCTCCGGCCCTTCCTTCGTGAGGCTCCGCGTCCTCTGCGGTCGATTATCATTTTCTTGAATGCATAATATTTGACGATGAAGGACTCCAGTTGTCAGCCAGATAGAGCGAATCGGCAATTTTTAGCGGGGAGAATGTTGAGATGAATTACAAAATCACCTTGATTCCTGGAGATGGCGTTGGACCTGAAGTCACGGCCGCGACAGTAAAAATTATCGAGGCGGCTGGAATTGAAGTGGAATGGGAGACATATCCGGTCGGTGCAGAGGCCTTCACTAAATTAGGCAAATATATTCCGGACGATCTCATGGATTCCATCCGGCGCAATGGAATTGCTTTAAAAGGGCCGGTCACGACTCCAGTGGGGCAGGGATTTGCCAGCATCAATGTGGCGTTGCGCAAGGCTTTAGGCTTATATGCCAATGTGCGGCCTATTAAAAACTTGCCAGGAGTGAAATCCCGCTATGAAAATGTGGATCTCGTGGTGGTTCGGGAAAACACGGAAGATCTTTATTCCGGATTGGAGCATATTGTGGTGCCAGGTGTGGTGGAGAGTCTGAAGATCATTACAGCGGAGGCCTCCACCCGGATTGCCCGGTTTGCTTTTGATTATGCCCGTAAAAAGAACCGCAAGAAGGTCTCCGCCATTCACAAAGCCAATATTATGAAATTGAGCGATGGATTATTTCTGGAGTGCGTGCGCAAAGTGGCGGCGCTGTTTCCGGACATCCTTTATGACGAAATCATCGTGGACAATGCCTGCATGCAGATGGTGCTCAACCCGGAGAAATACGATGTGATGTTATTGGAGAATCTGTACGGGGACATTGTCAGCGATCTGGGGGCCGGCCTTGTCGGCGGCCTCGGCTTGGTTCCTGGCGCAAATATAGGCGAGGAATGTTCTGTTTTTGAAGCGGTGCACGGAAGTGCTCCAAACATCGCCGGCCAAAACATTGCCAATCCCACCGCCATGATTTTGAGCGCGGTTCTCATGCTGCAATACATGGGTGAAGCTGAAAAAGCGTCACGGATTGCCGCCGCGGTGGAAAAGGTCTATCTGGAAGGAGAAGTCCGAACTCGGGATTTGGGCGGCACAGCCGACACTATGGAATTTGCCGAGGCTGTGCAAGGGCACCTGGTCAATTGAAATTCTCCGGAACTCCGGCAAAAAAAGAATCAGACGATGAAGCGCGACCACGCGGAAGCAGTTTAAACTCCCGCGTGGTCGTCAGAGGTCTTATTTTTTTCCTTTCAGCTCTTTCAATGTCTCTCCCAATTGGCGGATCTCTTCGCCATACCCCGCCCAATTGCCCTGGCGGAGAGCCTGTTGCGCGCGTTCGTACTGATCGGCGGCTCTTTTAATCAGATTCTGCATGGAAGCCAAGGGGGCTAGAGATGGACCAGCGGCGGCTGTTGGGCTGGTCGCTGCCGCTGCCGTGGCTTGAGAAGCCGCGCGATCACCGAAAATCTTCCGCAAGGAACCCTCCAATGATTCCTCCATCGCAATCTTGTCGCCATAAGCGACAATGATCCTCTTCAATTCGGGCAGACTGCCGGTTTGCTCCGCGGCCAGGTAAAGTGGTTGAACATAGAGTATTGACTGTTCGATCGGGATCACCAGCAGGCTTCCGTAAATGACAGAGGACCCTTTCTGGTTCCAAAGCGACAATTGCTGGGAAATCTCGGTATCCTGATTCATACGACTCGCGATTTGCGTTGGCCCAAAAACCAGCCGCTGTTTGGGGAAATTGTAAACCACCAGTTTCCCGTAGTTGGGCGCATCGCAGCGGGCCGCCATCCAGGCAATCATGTTTTCACGATTGGAGGGTGTGAAGGGAGTCATCAGCAGAAACTCTTCCCGTTCGCTGAGCGTTCCCAGCTTCATGATGGTGTAGTAAGGCTCCACTCCGGTGGATTGGTCACTTTCTTTGGTAATAGCCGGGATCCGCCACAAGTCCTCTTTGTTATAAAAAACCTGGGGATCCCGCATGTGAAAGGTGGCATAGGTTTGAGCCTGAATAGTGAAGAGGTCTTCCGGATAACGCACGTGCTTGCGAAGGTCTTCCGGCATGGCCTCCAGGGGCTCGAATACGCCTGGGAAAATCCGGTTGTACACCTGAATCACCGGATCTGAGGGATCATTCAAGTAAAAACGGACCGTCCCGTTATAGGCATCGATCGTGATCTTAACCGAGTTCCGGATGTAATTGATGTTGTCGTTGACCGGGTGGGAATAAGGGAACCGGTTGCTGGTGGTATAAGCATCCAGCATCCAGAAGAGGTTGCCGGAATTAGAAATAACGAGGTAAGGATCATGATCGAATTCCAAAAACGGCATCAGCTTTTGCACGCGGCCCTGGATGTCCCGGTCGAAAAGAAGCCGGCTCTCTCCCGTGATGGCAGTGGAAAGCACGATGTTCTGCTCCTTGAAACGCCAGGCCATGAGCAGCTTTCGCCAGAAGTAGTTAACTGGAATCCCTCCGCTCCCTTGATAGAGAGTCGTGACATTTTCCGTGCCGGAGGGATAGTCGAATTCTCTTTCCGCCGTTTTTACGAAACAGTATGACTTTGAGATCTCCCCGAAATAGATTTGCGGACGAGCGACTTTCAAATCCGTGGAGGCGGCGGGGGGAATATCCTTGATCATGAAGGCAGGCAGGCCTTCCGAGGAAATCTGATTTACCGGGCTGAGACATAAACCGTAGCCATGGGTAAAAATGAGATGTTCGTTAATCCAGATCCGGCTTGGCAATTTTTCGGATGAAAGTTCGCGGGGTGAAAGGCTGATCTGACGGTATTGTCCGTTGATCTGGTAGCGATCGTTGTCCACGTCCACAAAATCATAATAGGGTCGGATTACTTGCAATTGGCTGAATGTCCGAAGCAGAGGGCGGTGATCCCAAAGGCGAATGTTCTGCAACGTCAATTCATTCCGCTTGAGTGAATCCACTGTCAGGTTTTCGATGGCGGGGAATTCCTTCTCTTCAATTTGATCAATGCCGAAGGCTTGACGCGTGAAATGAATTGAATGCTTAATGTACGGGCTTTCTTTGTTGATTTCATTGGGCGCCACCTCGAATCGTTGGATCACTCCAGGTATGATTCCCCGGCCCAAGATGGAGGTGGCCAATAAAATTACCAGACCCGCGAGAGCCGGCTTGAAAGATTTCTTCAGCGCTCCCCACAGCATCAAGGCCGCGGCGAGCCAGCAACAGCCCGCCAACATCCAAAGGGCCGGCAATTCCACTTTGATGTCAGTGTAACCCGCGCCAAAAAGGATCCCCCTCTCCGAATAGAGAAGATCGAACATCTTCAGCCGGTAATGGAAACTGTACCAGGCGAGAATTATGGCGGCCAGAGTGCTGAGATGCCAGCGAGCCGCAGCAGATAATTGCAATCCGCGCCCAGTCAGCCAAATCCCACCAGAAAAGAAGTGGATGGCTGCGCTCAAGGCCAGCGCCAACAGGAGGCTCAAAAACAGGAATTGGAACAGAAAAGTATAAAACGGCAGGCTGAAAAGATAGAAGCCAATATCGAGTCCGAATAGAGGATCAACGGCGCCAAAAGGAAGTGCGTTTTGAAATTGCAGCAAAGAGGACCATTGGGATGCCCCCCACTGCGCGATCATTAGAGAGAAAACCAATGCAATCACCCAGGCGCCACCGGAGAGCAACCGCTTCACCATCGCCAACTGCGGAATTTCAAATTCTCCGAAAGCATAGACCGGAGCGGAGCGGCTGGAAAGACGGCGCGCAATCAAAATGTTGACGGCGAGCAGCGCAAAAAAGGCGAGGCCGGTAATGACAAACAACATCCCCTTGGCCAGCAGCCCCTTCCAAAAGAGAATAGTGTAGCCTAACTCCTGGAACCACTGCCAATCCACCCAGAAATAGATGGCTGAATCCGCCAAGACTAGAAGGGCCAGGATGCCAATAATTAAGATGATCTTCCCGAATCGTCCAATCATAAAGCCTCCGCAATGAACTCGAGTGAGGTTAGGGGGCAGACAAAACAGGAGCCGTTTCTGTCGGTGACACGGCATGCAAGAGGTTGTTTTCCCACGGAAGACATTTATTCCCCCGTGACAGTCCCTCAAAAGCGCGTGAGCATCCGCCGATAGACAAACTCATTCTCCGCTTTTCGCGAAGAGCGGACGAAGAGAAATAAGCGCGGACATATCCGCCAACTCCACAAGAATTCATATAGTCTAATCTTTAATAGCGGTTAAGCAAAGGAAGAAACGAAAAGGAGTCATCCGCTCGACCGTCGAGGCAAGATGAGGAGGGACGCGCGAGTGTGACGAAGTCACCCGCCGAGCGTTGTCCCGCCGAGCGGGCGTGCACCGGGTGACAGCGGTCACACGCACCCGCCCACCGAAATAGTTCGTCGCTTGGCAGTGAAAGCATCGTCCCTGATCGACGGCCTGCCAGGAGTTTTCTGAGGAGCTCCTCATGCCAGCGAGGCTGTCACAACAAGATGATGAATACAAGGTGGGACGCGCGATCCTTCGCGTGTCGCTTGGCTAGCCTCGCCTGCCGAGCCAGCGTGCACAGAGTGCCCGCTCCATCTTTGCCCAATTTTGATTTTCTAGGGAGCCATTCATGCCAGCACAGCTCTGGCTTAACAAGACAATGAAAATAGGATGATGGAGGCGGCCTGCCCTCAGGCCGTCTCAGCAGGCTTGGCAAACTCAGACGGGGTGGGGGCGCCCCGCCTCCATCCAAGTTATTTTCTTGGGAGAATTATCCTTGATGGCTTTACTGGAAATTTTGTTCATGCAGGGGGGAATCATCATCCTTCAGTGGGGGCATAATATCCCCGCTTGGTGCGGGCGATCAGTTTTTTTGCGCCATGAGTATTATTCAGACGGATATTTATGCTTCGCCAAGCGCCGTCCCTGTGGGTGTTGGAAGGCCGGTATCCCAAGGTGTACTGGTTGCGAATTTCGTAGGCGATCTCAGTGCAGATGGTCTCCACTTCATCCAAGGATTCCGGGAAGAAGTATTTGCCTCCGGTTTCGGACGCCAATTCCTTCAGGTTTTTAATTGCTCGATTTTGCGCGCGAGTCCGTTCGTCCTCCTTATCGAAAAGCCCCACTACATAAATGCTGGCGCTGGATTCCCGTGCGTAATCCAGGACGCTCTCGAACTTGTATCGGCTGTCGCGATCTTCCCCATCGCTGACTAACAAAAGCACTTTTTTATCTTCCTTTCCTTCCTTCAGATGTTCTAAAGATAGGTAGATGGCGTCATAGAGAGCTGTCCCTCCCCGAGCGTCAATGGTGTCCAAGGCGTCGGTAAGATCTTGCCTATTCTTGGTAAAATCCTGGTCAATGAAAGCCTGATCATTAAAATTGACTAGAAAAAATTCATCTTCCGGCTTAGACGTTTTGGCAAATGTCAGGGCTGATTTATTTACCCGCTCTCTTTTGGTGCGCATGCTTCCGCTATTGTCTATTACCATGCCTATGGAAACCGGAACATCTTCTTGTCGGAAAAGGGAAATTTCTTGTGGCGCCTTGTCCTCGAAGATCGAAAAATCCTGGGGGCGAAGGTTTTTGACAATATTTTCTTTTTCATCCATCACGGAGACATGGAGAACCACCAAGTTGACGTCGACGTTCAGCGTATAAGGCCCCTGGCCCTTTTTGGGCTGATCTTGTGCTCCCATCAACCCAGCCCCCGTCAACAATGCGAGAATAAGCCCACCAATGGCCAACTGTCTTATCATGAAGTTCGACTCCTTAACATAACCTCTGCGTACTGAGATGACGAAAAAAGCTCTTGTGTTGTTTTTCCCCTCTCGCCGCCGCCAGCCGATTTCCCGCTGAGTAAAAAGATGGCCGGGGACGAGAGGCAGAATCGCAAAATTCCTCTTTCCCCTGAATAAAGATTTTAGATGAAAATTGATTTTTATCCGGCGGGGGCATAATAACCGCTTTTGGAGCGAATGGATAACGTTGGAAGACCCCTGGGTGCATTGATTTTTACGCGTATTTTCCGCCAACGGCCGTCTCGTGTGGCGTTGGCCGGGGTGTACCCCAGGATGTACTGGTTCTTCAATTCGATGGCAATCTTAGTGCAGATATCTTCCAATTCATAGACTGAAGAGGGGAAATAAGCCTTGCCGCCGGTCATTTCCGCCATCTCCTCCAAAACTGCCCGGCCCACTCGTCCTTGGGAAAGCTCGGAGTAATAAGCGCTCACAATGCCAATGGCAAAAATTTGAGTGTCGGATTCCTTCACGGCCGATTTCACGTTTGCCAAGACATAACGGCTGCAGGTATCTTCGCCATCGGTAATCAGCAGGATTGCTTTTTTGGGATTGTGCGATTTTTTGAGCTTCTCTAAGGCGAGGTAGACCGAATCGTACAAGGTGGTACATCCTCTGGAACTCTTGTAGGCAAGCCGGTTTTGGATTTCGCCGATATCGGAGGTGAATTCTTCGTCCACTCTAGGCCGGTCGGAAAAAGTCACGAGGAAAAATTCGTCCTGCGGATTGCTGGTTTTTAAAAATGCAACGGCGGCGTCTTTGGCTCTAGCCAGCTTTTCAGTCATGCTGTTGCTGACGTCAAACAGGAGCCCGATCGAAGCGGGCACATCCTCGTTGCTGAAGTGGGAAATTTTCTGTTCGACTTTATCTTCGAAAATTTGGAAATGTTCTTTTTCCAAACCTGTCACAAAACGGTTGTTCAGATCCGTGACCGTTGCATTGACCAATACCAAATCCACATCGATTTTAAGCGAACGTTCCGGTGAGAGAGCGCCTGGTTGGGAGTCGGCGGGGAGGGGCACCTTTCCAGTTAGCGACTGTGACTCACTGTCGATTACGCAAACGCCTATGCTGGCGATCAAAACCAGGCATGAAACAAGAACGCTCGACCGGGACATCAAGGTCCATTTGTCTTCCACCGCGGGTACCATGGCCAGCCTCACGCCAGTATTAATATATCTGCCTACATTGTACCTTTTTTTTAAAATCTGCCTAGTTCAACTATAAGAAAAAAAAGCGGACTCTACAAGTCATTCAAAATAAAAAATGGGATGCACAAAAAAAAGCAAAAGTTGGATGTGGGTTTTCTTTTGGGATAGACTGTTTCCCTTCGATCCCAAAAATGAGGGAATGCTTGGGGTGCTTCCTTTGCGGAATGTACGTCCAGGAGCAGACCGCACCTTGTCCCGGGGGAATTCAAAATGGGGCAGATTGGACTTATTAAGATCCAAAAAAGTGCATGAAGAGAATTCGAAATCCGATGAAAAGAAGAATGGCGCCGCCAAGGATTTCCATCTTTTTTCCAAAGGTGGTTCCTAGTCGGTGTCCCGCCAATAATCCGCATAAAGAGAGAAAGGATGTGACCAGTCCGATTATAACGCTTGGATAAAAAATGTCGATTCCCAGCATTGCCAACGTCAATCCTATACTAAAGGCATCGATACTGGTAGCCACGCTCAACATGACCAGCGACTTGCCACGCGAAGGATCGGAGGGGAAGGATGGCTGTCCAGGATTCCATCCCGCCTGGATCATCCTTCCTCCTACAAAGCCCAACAAACCAAAGGCGATCCAATGATCGAAACTGGCAATCAAGTTTGCTACAGTCGCTCCAGCAAACCAGCCCAGAATGGGCATAAGGAATTGGAAGAGGCCAAAATGAAAAGACAGGCGAAAGAATGGTCGAGCCCGATTTGTCATCCGCGTGGTTCCGATGCTGAGCGAAACCGCAAATGCGTCCATCGACAAACCGACAGCTAATGAGAGAACATTTACGAGATCCACGAAAACAGATTGCCATAATTGGATCTCTTTGCCAATGGAGAAACTTCCGGCAGCTGCATGGGGAAGCGCCTTGACGCTGGATGCTTCGCTTGCTAAGATTCCAGTTTATTGTTTAGCCGGCCCAATGCCATATTGGACTGACCGTGGCCGAATCAGCCTGATCAAGCAAATTCTAATTTAGGGGTATTGGTATGAGTGAAAGGTATGATCCTCAGCAAATCGAGCCGAAATGGGCCTCGCGATGGGAGGAGGATCAGCTTTATAAAACTGGACGGGCCAGCGAACGTCCCAAGGCTTTTATTCTGGATTTTTTCCCCTATCCCTCGGGAGACGGTTTAAGTGTCGGCCATTGCCGGAATTATGTCCCGACGGATGTCTTGAGCCGGTATTACAGGATGCACGGCTACAATGTGCTTCACCCAATGGGATGGGATGCTTTCGGGCTTCCCGCGGAGAATGCTGCGATCAAGCTGAAAACCAACCCCGCCAAACTGATCGCACAGTATTCGGCGAATTACAAACGGCAATTCCGCCTCATCGGGATTTCTTTCGACTGGACTCGGGAAATCAATTCTTCGTTTCCAGAGTACTACCGCTGGACCCAATGGATTTTTCTGCAGCTTTATCATTCCTGGTATGACCCGAGAGTTAATGCCGCCCGTCCCATTGCCGACCTGGAGAAAGAGTTGTCGGCTCAAGGGACTCGCGACATTCCAAATGCGCCAATGATCGAAGCTGACCAGTGGAATCGGATGAACAATAAGGAAAAGCTGGATTTCCTGTCGGATTTTCGTCTGGCCTATCGCAAGGCCTCGGTGGTTAACTGGGATCCAGTGGAAAAAACCGTCCTGGCCAATGAGGAAGTGATTGACGGGCGGGGCTGGCGCAGTGGCGCTCTGGTGGAGAAGAAGACCCTGATGCAGTGGTTCTTCCGGATTACGGCCTATTCTGACCGTCTGTTGGAAGACTTAGAGACCATCGATTGGCCGGAGCACATCAAACTCATGCAGCGGAACTGGATCGGACGCAGCGAGGGCGCCGAGGTTGACTTCCCGACGGAGACCGGTCCCTTGCGGATCTTCACCACTCGGCCAGACACCCTATGGGGTGCGACTTTTATGGTCTTATCCCCCGAACATCCCATGGTGAAGCTGCTCTCCACGGCTGAACAAAAGGAGGCCGCGGAAGCGTATGTGGCTGAGGCCCGGCGCAAGAGTGATGTGGAGCGCACCGCGGAAGGGAAGGAAAAAACGGGAGTTTTTCTTGGAGCTTATGCCACCAATCCCGTGAATGAAGAGAAGATCCCCATTTGGATAGCGGATTATGTATTGATGGGATACGGGACTGGCGCCATTATGGCAGTGCCCGCCCATGATCAGCGGGACTTTGAGTTTGCCCGGAAATATCACCTCCCCATCCGCGTGGTCATTCAACCGGCCGGGCAGGTTCTCGATTCCGAAACCATGTTGGAATCCTGGCCCGGCGAAGGGGTGATGGTGCACTCTGCCCACTTTGATGGAACACCTGCCAGCGAATCCGTAAAGAAGGTGAATGAGTGGCTGGAAGAAACGAGGAAGGGAAGGGCTTCGGTCAAATATAAATTCCGCGATTGGGGAATCAGCCGTCAAAGATACTGGGGAACCCCGATTCCGATTATCCACACCGATGAGGGTGAAATCCCGGTGCCTTACGACCAGCTTCCCGTGCGGCTCCCCGATGTCGAGAATTATGAACCGACCGATACGGGGGAATCCCCACTGGCGGCCATCCCCGAATTTGTCCATTTGAATCTGCCTGACGGCAGAAAAGGACGCCGGGAAACCGACACGATGGGCACTTTTGCCTGCTCCTCCTGGTATTATCTGCGGTTTGCCGATCCTCACAACGGACAGCAGCCTTTTGATGTGAAAGAGGTGGCTTACTGGCTGCCCGTCGACACCTATGTCGGCGGCGCCGAACACGCGGTGATGCATTTGTTATACGCCCGCTTCTGGACCAAGGCCTTGCATGACCTGGGTTTTCTGCCGTTCGTCGAGCCATTCCGGCAACTGCGCAACCAGGGGATGATCCTGGCGCCGGATGGAAAAGAAAAAATGTCCAAGAGCAAAGGGAATGTCATTACTCCCGATGAGATGGTGAATGATTTTGGGGCCGATTCATTGCGTGCCTATGAAATGTTCATCAGCGACTTTGAGCAAGCAACTCCCTGGAATACGAACGGCTTGGCTGGCGTCCATCGCTGGCTGAAGCGTGTTTGGGAAATTTTGCTCCATTCCACCGCTCGTCCGGCCGAGGATGAAACTACCCAGACGGTTGATCGCGAACTGCGGCGTTGGACTCATAAGACGATCAAGAAAGTCTCCAAGGATGTTGAAGATTTCCGTTTCAACACCGTGATCTCCGCGCTGATGGAATTTACCAATGCCCTGCAGGACAGCCAACGCAAGCCATTGAGTGATGCCGCTTTTGAAGAGGCCTGTGATGCATTGCTGCTTCTGCTTGCCCCCATCGCACCATTCATGACCGAGGAGATTTGGGAATGCAAAGGCCGGCGGTATTCCATCCATCAGCAGGCCTGGCCCAAGCATGATGAGGAATTGGCGGCGGATGAGGTCATCACTTTGGTGCTACAAGTCAATGGCAAAGTGCGTGGCCGCCTGACCATGCCGGTCAATTTGACCGAAGATCAGGCCCGCCAGGTGGCGCTGGAAAGCGAAGCGGTAGTGCGGCATTTAGGTGGCAAGACTCCTCGCAAAGTCATCTATGTTGCTGGAAAACTAGTGAACGTTGTGTCGTGACCCGGGATATTTTTCTCTTCAAAGATAATGCTGAGGAAAAGAGCATTTCCAGCGGCAGGGAACGGAAAGTCCAATGAGTTTTTTCATTCAAAACCAAGAGTTACAGGGTAAGAAAGACTGGCTGATTCGATCTTTCTTGCCGTTTCTCCTGGCAACAGTGCTGGTGGAAGCGGGTTGTGGATATCGGATTGCCAGGAAAAATGTGGCGGCTCCGGCTAATTTGGATTCCATTGCCATTCTCCCTATTGTGAACAAAACCACCAAATACCGCATCGAACAAAAATTGACCGGCGCCATGATTGACGAATTCATTCAAAGGACACGCTGCCAGATCAGCCGTGATCCCGCGGAGGCTCGGGGATTGCTCACGGGAGAAGTTTTGGACTTTGCTTCCTTCCCGGTTATTTTTGCCGGTGATTCGGGATCGACTTATCAAGTCACGATTCGGGTGCGAATGACCCTGAAAGATCAATCCAGCGGGAAATTCATATTTCAAAACCGGGATTTCCAATTCAGAGAAGAGTTTGAAATCAGCCGGGAATCCAAAGATTACTTTCCCGAGGAGGGGCCGGCCATGGACCGGTTGGTTCACCAATTGGCCCGATCCTTGTTGAATAATTTGTTGGATGATTTCAAGTAGAGTCAATTTTTTTGATCACCAAATTTATGGCTGGGATGATTCGCCCGATCCCGGTCTTCGAGAAAATAATCCCCTAGTGGGGGCGATTGTTCCCATCCCATGGCAATTTTGAGATTGGTTCCATTGAGGAATGTTTTGTCTGATTTTTCTGTCCGGCCCTCAATGAATTGAAGCCGGTGGCTGATCGCATATTCCAGCCGGACCCTTTGACGAGCTTATGACCTTTTCTGACTTTCAAAATCTTCTCCAAAAGAAAAAATTTCGTCCCAACTATTTCCTCTATGGGCCCGATGGATACCTGATCAGCCAGGCGCGGAAAAAGCTGGTCCAGGCGTTGGAAACGCAAGCCGGATCGGAAATTCAACGGATTACGATCGATTTGGACCAGGGATCCATGGATGAAGTCCTCAACTTGGCGCTGAATCTGCCGATGTTTGCCTCCCACCAAATTGTCATGATCCGCGGCCTTGAAAAAATCAAAGATGCGAATCTGACTCGCCTGGTGGGGTATTTAAAGAATCCCAGCCCATTTACCACGCTGATTTTTGTCGGGGGTGAAATTGACCGGCGGAAAAAAATCTATCAGGTGTTGTTGGATTCAACGATGGCTGTTGAATTGGAGGCGCCTAAAGAACAGGAGTTGCGGGATTGGGCGGCGGCTAAAATGAAGGCCGCGGGATATAAAATGGATGCGGATGCCATGGATTTTCTAATGGAAATGTTGGGATCAGATTCCGGAAGATTAAGCCAGGAAGTGGAAAAATTGATTTTGCTGGCCGGAGAAGAGCGTCAGATATCCATGGGGCGGGTGAGCGAATCAGTCGGTTTTTCCCGTGAACACACGGTCTTTGAATTTCTAAACGCGGTTGCGGCCCAAGATAAAAAAAAGGCCCTGCGGTTGTTGGAAGAAATGATTTCCGATCCGGGAGAAGTGCCCGGGGTGCTGGCACTGTTGGCCCGGCAGCTTAGACAATTTTTGCAGGTCAGGGAACTTTCAGGCCGGGTGCCGCCGGCTGAAATTGCCAAAATTGTTGGAGTGCCTAGTGGCGTCATTGGCCGCATCCAGCAGCAGGCTCGGCAGTTCCCCCAAAAGACTCTGGACACGGCACTCTTCCGCTTGGGAGTGGTGGATGATATGACCAAACGTTCCGCATTGGATACCGCGGTTTTTATGGAGATGTTGGTCCATGAATTGACCCGCTGATATTCCTTTTCTATTTGACTGCCGGCAATTTAAAAATCGGGATCTGGTTCGGAAGCATATAATCCAGGGCGGTATTCCAACTTTCAGACCCAATATTATTCCTTCGAAAATCCCGATGGCGCTACCATTCTGCCCAATGGATACAGCAGGCCGATTCGAAAATAAATGAAGATTTCACTCGCAAAACTTCTCTCCGGATGCACTCTGGCATGTCCATTAGTGTCGGTTAATTCTGGAATTGTATTTTCACAAACCGTGCACCCGCTGGAACAAAGCATCACTGTGACCGCTCAAGCCGATCCAGTCACTTTTGAAAACCTATCCCGAACAGTTTCGGTGATCACCCGCGAGGAAATATCCCGGTTGCCCGCGCATTCTGTTCCAGAACTGCTGCAATTCATCTCCAGCATCGATGTGCGTTCCCGCGGAGCGATGGGTGTTCAAAGCGATTTTTCCATCCGCGGGGCCGGATACAGCCAATGCTTGATTTTGGTCAATGGAATTCGTCTCAACGATTCCCAGACAGGACACCACAATGCCGATATTCCCGTCCCCATGGATGAAATTGAGCGAATTGAAGTGCTGCAAGGGGCTGGCTCCTCTCTTTACGGGGCGGATGCTTTCGGCGGGACCATCAACATCATCACCAGGACCGATTCCAGGGGACTGCGCGGTAAAATGTCAGCGGGTGGATTTGGGTTACTTGAGGGGGCTTTGGCTGGAGGGCTGCAAAAGGGAATGTTGAGCCAGTCGCTGGCATTCAATTTCAACCAATCCTCCGGCTCCAGCCCGGACCGTGATTTCCGAACCTTTAATTTTTCCTCCCAGACCGCTTGGGGTGAAAAGACTCGTCTTTCATTGGGCTACCTCAACAAGGAATTTGGAGCTTTTGGTTTTTATGGAAGCAGTCCTTCCCGGGAGTGGACAAACCAGACCTTAGTTTCACTGAACCATCAGATTCTACGCCGTCAAGGCTGGGATTTGGAAGGGGAATTGAGCTATCGCACGCATGGAGACAGATTTCTTTGGGACCAGAATCATCCCGGACTTTTCGAGAATCGTCACCGCACTCACGCAGGTTCCGGACAGCTGCGCCTGCATCGAGAGTTTTCAGAAAACACTCACTTGGCGTTAGGGCTTGGAAGCGGAGTCGAGAGTGTCAATTCAGGCAATCTGGGAGATCACTCCTACTCTAGTTTCAATATGCTAGGCGAACTACAACAAAAGCTGGGTTCCCGGGGGATGCTCTCCGCTGGAGTGCGTTTAGACCGTTATTCCCACTTTGGAACTGCAATGAGCCCATCATTGAGCGGGAGCTGGTGGCTTTTGTCCCGTCTCAAAGCACGAGCCGCGGTTGGCCATACCTTCCGTGTTCCCACCTTCACGGAGTTGTATTATCACGATCCCAACAACCAGGCTCATCCGGACCTTCAGCCGGAATCCGGATGGGAAGGGGAAGGTGGAGTGGACTGGCTGATACGCCGGGATTGGTTGGCAACCTGCACGGTCTTTGCGCGAAATGAAGAGAATGTGATCGATTGGATCCGGTATGACCCTCTTCAAAAATGGATCACTGCCAACATCCGCAGAGTTCATTTCCGCGGAGTGGAAATGGGTGTTCAGCGACATGTCGGTTCCGCCGGAAGAGTTCAGTTGCGGTATACGCGTCTCAATGCCAACGCCGGTGTCGTCAATTTTCTTTCCAAATATGCGCTGGATTATGCCCGCCATTCCGTAACGGAAACTTGGAATATGAAATTGCCAAAGGAATGGGCATTGGGACAGCAATTGAGTTATCGGCTCCGATTGGATGGGCGACGTTACTGGCTTTTAGATGCCCGGCTTTCCAAGAAAATTCAAAACTTGGTCTTCTTCATGGAGGGGGCAAATTTATTGAATAGCCGCTATCAGGAAGTTCTCGGGGTCGATATGCCGGGCTGTTGGATCAAAGGGGGGATGGAATTCCGCCTCTTCTGACGAATTCGGTCTTCGGACCATATGGACCGATAATCAGAGGAAAAGCAAGCTTGATGTGAATATGATTCCCATTCCAGCTCTTTGAAGTCCAAAAGTGTCAGTTTCACTCGACGTTGAGAGTAGATTGGTCTGGAATCGCGACCGATCTGAGAACAAGAGGGCATCGAGATGCGTTAGCCGGGGGGGGCAAGAATTTCTTGCAGCCACTTATCCCCAATGCTACATTGAACAAAATTCAACGGGGGAATTGCATACTCAATGAAGGACCAACCAAGAATGAGTTCGCGCAGGAATTTTTTGAAGTCGAGTTTGGTGACGGGCGGAATGCTAACCGCGGGCTTAGGCGGGAAGAATCTCTTTGCCGCTCCCTCACCAGGCGGAAAGATCGCCTTGGGATTCGACAATTTTTCCATCCGCGGGATGGGCTGGAAAGCTCCTCAATTGATAGAGTACGCCGCATCTTTAAAACTCGACTCGGTCTTTTTTTCTGATCTCGATGTTTATGAAAATCATTCTGACTCTTATTTGAAGACTCTCCGCGAGAAAGCGGACAGTTTGGGGATTGCCATTCAGGTTGGCACGGGCAGTGTTTGTCCTACTTCAAAAGCCTTCAACCAAAAGTATGGCTCAGCGGAAGCACAATTAGCTTTAACGATTCGAGTCGCAAAAGCCTTGGGATCAAAGATGGCCCGATGCTATTTGGGAACTATGGAAGATCGCAAAGCGGAGGGCGGTATTGAGTCCCATTTCAAACCGATGGTTCGTGTTTGTCGCAGTGTGAGAGGGCAAGCCATGGAAGCCGGAGTGAAGATCGGTATCGAGAATCATGCGGGGGACATGCAGGCCTGGGAATTGGCCAACTTGATTGAGGAAGCCGGAAGAGAATTTGTCGGGGCTACGATGGATTCAGGGAATGCAGCGTGGACTTTGGAAGACCCCCTCCAGAATTTGGAGGTGCTTGGGCCCTATGCCATCGCCACAGGATTGCGCGACTCCATGATATGGGAAACTCCCGATGGAGTTGTGGTTCAATGGACGGCTATTGGAGAGGGTTTAATTGATTTTAAAGCTTACCTCAAACGATTTGCGCAGCTTTGTCCGGGTGTGCCGGTACAATTGGAGATTATTTCCGGCTTCCCGCGCAGCTATGCCTGTTTCGAGGAAGATTTTTGGAAAATATATCCTAATGCTAAAGCCAGCGATTTTGCGAAGTTTCTTGTCCTTGCTAAAAAAGGGCATCCGCTTCTTCCTTTTAAACCCGTGTCTGGAAAAGATCCCAAAATGGCTGAACAAGAGTACCAGAAAGCAGAGCTGGAAAAGAGCATCCGATACTGCAAAGAAGTGTTGGATTTGGGTGTGAGAGGATAAAGCGTTTGTTGATGCGCTCAATGAAGCAGTCATCGACCGGGCAGTTTGGCTCTTAAATTAATGTTAAAAACTCAGGGTTGGAAAATGAGCTTAAGAATATGCGCGCTTTTTGGTTTATTATTCTCATTCTTGATTTTGTTCGCGGCGGCCAGAGAGGAAAATAGCCCAGTCATGAATTCCAAACTCAATTCATCTGACGCTTCACCCTCAGCTATTTCTCTGCCTCTCCAAGTCGGCGCCTGGAGGCGGGCGGATACGGTACAAACGGTTCTTCCGCCAAAAATCTTCGAATACATGGACGGGGCCGGCGAATTATATCTTGCCTATCAGCTGGAACGGTTGGAGGTCTTCGAATACAGCAGTCAGAGTCTGGATTCCATCCTGGTTGAACTCTACTGGGTGAAAACCGCGGACGATGCTTATGGACTGCTTTCGGGAGATTGGGGCGGGGAGTCTGTCGGTCCAAAAGCTCTATTCTCGCCAAATTCAACGGGAGTTGCTCCGGAGTCGACGGTTTTGTACGGTGCGGGATTGCTGCGTCTGAGGTCAGGGAATCTTTTTGCCCGTGTCATGGCGTACCAGGAGACTCCGCAGGCCCGTGAGGCGGTTCTGGAACTCGGCCGCCAGATTATGCAGGGAAGGACGGTGGCGCCTCTGCCGGAATTCGTTCGACGCGTCCCGCCGAAGCTGGGGCAATCATGGCAGGCTCAAGGGGAGAGGCTCAGTTATCTGCGATCACACCTGGTCTTGAATTCCGTTTATTTCCTGAGCACTGAGAACCTCCTACAGCTTGGCTCTTCGGTAGAAGCGGTGGTTTTGCCCTATAAAGGAACTCTGACGGATCCTGACGCCAAACATCCCCGGCTTTTGCTGGTGCGCTATCCGGAAGAAGGTGCGGCAAGAACCGCGCTGAAATCTTTTCTGACGGGATATCTGAATCAGGCGGGGGGAGCAACCGAAAAGGAAAGTGAAATCAAGGGGACCCATCAGATTGAAGATGGCTGGGTGGGATACGCTCGACGGGAGAGGACCCTGGCTTTGGTGTTTGAATGTCCGGACCAATCCAGTGCCGCCAGTTTCATTCAGGAGGCGATGCGGGCTCTTCAATAAATTGGGCTTCGCAATAAGGCTGTATGTCAGAAATTCAGGAGAAATCGCCGGGGCAAAATGGTGGAACGGGCGCTCCCGCGCGCGTTCGCTCTGCCGACGTGGCCTGCGTGCAAGGCGGAGAGTCGCGCGAGGAATCAACGCGAGCCAACCCTGAGCTGGCTCAACCCGCAGTGAAACGCGCGCGAGTGACGAAACTTTCCGTTGCGCGTTTCCAAGCCGGCAAACTCGGAAGTTCTCGCAATAACGGCACTGTTGATTCAAATGCGATGCCTGAGGAAATGAAAAACCCAAATTTGTCTGGCAGAGGAGGGGGAAAATGCATCACGAAAAAATAGCGGTGACCCGCCGTGATTTTGTGCGCGGTACTGTGGGGACAGCTCTTGGAGCTGCGGCGGTTGGATCGGAGGTTTTTGGCCAGGCAACTCGTCAGCCCCGCTCCAGCCAGGTGATACTGGTCCGCGACGAAAAGGTGATGAGCGGGGGGCGCAATATTGATGCCGGAATTCTGAAAGCCATGTTGACGGAAGCGGTCACGCGAATGGCCCGCAAGAGCAGCTTGAAAGAGGCATGGCTCTCCCTGATGAAACCCACCGATATTGTGGGCTTGGTTTCGACTCCTCATTTAAATCCTACTCATCGCGAAGTAGTAGATTTGGTTCGAGAGACCCTGCTGGAATCGGGGTTTCCCGCTAATAAGATTGTGGAGGCCCAAGGCGGACCAGATCGAGCCAAAGCTTGCACGGCGCTCATTGCCTTGCCTGCCTTGAAAGCTCATTGGCTGACGGGAATTGGGACTGTATTGAAGAATTACATCACCTATTCCGGATATCCGTCAAGTTATCACGATGCCAATAATGCCCGCTTGGGTGAAATTTGGTTGATGCCGCACGTCAAAGGCAAGACCAAAATTGTCTTGGTGGATGCTCTTCGTCCGCTCTGTGACAAAGGCCCCCAGCCGGATCCTCGCTACCTTTGGGATTACAAGGGTCTTATCGCCGGGACGGACCCAGTGGCAGTGGAGGCGGTGTGTCTAAAAATTATCAATCAAAAACGACAAGCAATGCGTGGCGAACCCTGGCCCCTCTCCCCCCCCCCCGCTCTGTGTGGCAGCTGCCGATGAGAAATATGGCCTCGGCACCAGCCGTTGGGAAGAGATTCGGCTGGAAAAGATTGGGTGGTCCGAAAATATTCTGATTTGATCCTGACCGCAAAAATGTGGTGCAACCTAAAATAAAGCGGGATCATAGTGTGGTTCATTAGAACGGTTTGGACTCCGATTGTTCTCTTTGTTACGTGGTTCGAACTTGTAGCGCAGACTCCCCCAAGGGGTCTGCGGCCATTGGCAAGGGGAGAAAAGCGGAGTTGTCGATGCGACTCTGCGCGACATGCTGTCGCAGACTGCGGCAAAGTGAGGATCTTTCGCGGAGCCGCGCTAGCCATCGCGGTTGGCTCAACAAGAAGACGAAAATGGAATGATGGAGGCGGCCTGCCCTCAGGCCGTCTCAGCAAACGTGGCAATCCCCGGCAGGGTGGGGGCACCCCGCCTCCATCCACGCTATTTTCTAGGGAGCTGCACATGCCAGCACGGCTGGCTCAACAAGACAATGAAAATGTGTGATAGGGAGGGCGAGCCTCCTGGCGAGCCACCTATGAAGTATAACCTCCGCTCGGCTCGGCGGGAGCCTCGCCCTCCCACACGGCGATTTTCTGAGGAGCGCTTATGCCTTTTTCACTTTCAGCCACTGCATTTCGTCCGGGGTATCTTGATTTTCAGCGGGGGATTCGGGTTGGGAACCTGGAGGAAAATGAAAGAATCAGCAAGATCCTTAAATTGGCCCTGGAAGACCGGCATAAGCAACCCTTTGTGACAGAAAAATACGGACGCGGAAGCTACTGGCAATGGTTGGGATTTTTAACCCGGTCCAATCGTCTGGCGAAGCCGATTTCGAGTCATATAAGCTTTGGCTGCTCAAAATTATTCATCATGGTCGATCGGGAAGATAAACTCTTCAAGTGTGGAATGCAAGTGGAACGTGGATTGATTCAAGCCTCTCAAGAGTACCCGGATTCTCAGCTACAGCCGGATTGGGACTGGTTCCGCCTTTTGGCTGGTTTGAAATCGAAATCTCCATTGCAAGCGGAACTAAAGCGGCTGGTTTGCGAAGAAGAGTTTTGCATTGCAGGGGGGGCTTGGGATGAAGGGCTGAAAACATTCTCCAAAAGCAATTTCCCAGAGATGAAAAAGATCAAACAGATTCTAGAAAAAGCTTCCCCGCAATTTTGGGGCGGATTTCAGGTTTATTACACCATGGACGAACAGGAAGTAAAAGGTTCGCGTGGAGTGGAGCTAGTTGAAGCTATGTTGGCCATCTTTGAGGAAGTTATTCCGCTGATGAATTGTTGCATGCAAGTAGCGCTTTGAAAATTCTTCGTCTCAAAGATGCTGCCGCCGCCTTGGCAAAGCAATCAGAGAGACGGGGGACGAGCATGCATCCCTGATTTTCCCCGTAAGGAAAATCGCTCAGAAGAATCCAAGAAGATAAAATTTGTCCCTTTGAGCGAGGAGTAGAGGCGACACAGTGCGGCTGCCCCTTAGGGGTCGGCCTTTCTCTTCCCCCCCCCCTCCGCAAAGTGTTGGTTTCCAGAATCCCTCGCAATCAGCCGGTCCAGATACCATCGAATGACTGGCGAAAAAAGCCCGCGAAACCACCGCAGGAATTTCACTTCGGCGCCCATGGCAACCTCAAAATATTGTTTGTCGATGCCATTTAATACGGCACGGGCCACGGCTTCGGCACTCCAGACGCCAGCACTATCCACAATTGCCTTGGTTTCTGGCAGCATCATGCGGATTTCCTCCTCGCGCATGGGAGTGTCAGTATCAGGCGGGTAGGCAATCGTCACCTGGATGCCGTCTCTTTTCAATTCACTACGCAATGTTTCGGCGAGACCCAGCAAAGCAAATTTGGTGGGAGCATAGACGCTGTAACCATATATCCCAATCAAGCCTGCCGCAGAGGAAATGAGGCAGATATGTCCTCGTCGGCGGGTTTGCATCCAGGGTAAAACCGCACGAATGGCGAAGAGCGAACCGAAATAATTGACAGCCATCACTTTTTCGAACTCTTCAATGGGAACATTTTCAAATCTGCTGACTACACCTCCAGCTCCGGCAGATGTGATGAGCAAATCCGGGGGGCCTGCCAATGACACTGCTTGGGCAATGATTTCTTCCACTGTGGCCTGGGAAGAAACGTCAGCGGAAAATGTAAGAATTTTCTGCCCAGGTGAGGTCCGGCAGGCCTCAATCTCTTTTTTGGCGGCCTCCAGTTTGGCCTCGCTGCGCCCAACGATGGTTATGTGTTGCCCACGCCGGGCGAGCATACGGGCAAGAGCCAAACCAATACCGCTGGATCCGCCGGTGATGATGCTGTGATCCATCGATTTCATATGGTCCTTAATTTTGTGCCAACTCGGGCGAGGATTATCGATGTCCGCCGAGCTTTTTCATGTGTTGCACGGTCGCATCCACGGCATGCCGGATTTGTTCTTCGGTGTGGGCGCAGGAAAGAAAAAACCGCAGCCGGGCAGTTTGTTCCTCGACAGCTGGAGCAATTGCTGGTTGGACATTATATCCATTTTCAAACAAAAGGTTGCTCATCAGAACAGCCAGCAAAGAAGAACCGGTGATGACCGATATGACGCTTATTCCTTGGCTGGTGCCAGTGTTCAATCCCTGCGCCTGGCAGAGTTTTTGGAAGAGGCTGGCATTTTCATGAAGCTTGGAAACGCGCCACGGTTCCGCCTTCATGATTCGTAATGCCGCGATGGCTGCGGCGGTGCTGGCTGGGGGCAAGCCCACGGTATAGATGAAGCCTGGCGCGGAAAATCGCAAGTTTTCCACCAGCTCATGGGAACCGGCAATGTATCCGCCACAACTGGCCATGGCATTGCTCAAACTGCCCATCCAAATGTCCACGTCTTTGGGCGCGACTTGAAAATGCTCCTGGATTCCAAAGCCGCGCGCGCCCAGGACGCCAATCGAATGCGCTTCATCGACCATCAAATAGGCATTATGGCGCTTTTTTACTTCGATAAACCGCGGAAGGTCGGGGAAATCTCCGTCCATGCTATAAAGACCCTCAATAATGACGAGTGCCCGTTCATAAGAGCGGCGATTTTCAGTCAGCAACCGGTCGAGGGTTGCCCAGTCATTATGGGGAAATGTCATTCGTTGTGCATGGGAAAGCAGACAACCCTGTACGGCGCTGTTGTGCATCAGCGAATCGTGGAGGATCAGGTCCTTAGGGCCAAACAGGTAACCGATGGAAGTTTCATTGGTAATGAAACCGCTCAAGAATACGATACAGTCATCAACGGAAAGAATTCCCGCCAATTCCCGCTCCAACTCCCCGTGGAGTGGGCATTCTCCACCAGCCAGCCGGCTGGACTGGACTGAGGTTCCATAGCAATCGAGGGCTTCTTTGGCCGCTTGTGTAACTTCGGGATGTCCGCACAAGTCGAGATAATTTGTGCTCGCATAATTTTCATACTCACGGCCTTCGATTTTTGCTCTGTTCCGGCCTACTCCCTCCAACTTCTTAAAATAGGGCATTTCCACCCCGAAGCGTTCCGCCATCTCCCGTTGAGTTTTCACTTTGATATAGCCTGGGTGTTTGCTGAAATCCAAATCGGCCAAGGGAATCGCGGACTTGCTAACGTCGGCGGGGGTTTTGGCTGCCGCCGCTACGGCTGCATCAGCCCGCTCCTTCATCAATCGTTTGACCAATTCGCGCTTCTGTTCCGACGACATGCTCTCAATCATTTCCTTCGATACACTCATTATAGGGTCTCCTGTGGCTTGTCCTCTTGGGCAAGCAAATTCTCAAGCAACTTGTCGACCGCCTGATCGGAAAGGGAATCCACTTCCTGCTCCACTGGAATGGCGCTCGAAACCGGCTGGGCACCCTTGCCAATTTCGATCTTAGCCAGGATACGGTCGGATATCTGGGCCAGCGTGCTGGTCCCCATAATCTCCATGGAACCAAACTGCACATGAAATTTCTCTTCAATGGCAGACAAAAGTTCGACGACCATTAAAGAATCGATGCCCAAATCCGTGAGGGGGCGGTCACGCTCCAGCCGTGCCGGAGAGGTCCGGAGGATGTTTGCCAACTGCTGGGCCAGCAGGTTGTAGACAAACAGCCGAGCTTCTTCCGCAGACAGGCCCTCCAATTGGGCTCTCGCATCCGCGACAACGGTTTCTTCATTTTTCAACTGTTCCAACAAGTGAGAAAACCGGGGAGAGCGCACCAGGGAAATGCGCGAGCGGCCAAGTGCGTTCCAGTCCAAATCGGCCAGAATGGGGTTTGCCCAATCCAGCGTGAGAATCTCTCCCAGATTCTGCAATGCCTGTTTTGCGGTCATGGGGCGCAAAGCAATGCGCGTTTTCAGCGTTTCGAGCACCGTTTGGTTCCGTGCCAGAAAGCCGGCGTTCTGAAATGGCCCCCCAGGAAATGGCCGTTCCCGGCAATCCCTTCGTCCTGCGATAATGAGCCAACGCTTCCAAAAAAGCGTTCCCCGCGGCGTAATTGGCCTGGCCCGGATTGCCAAGGATAGTGGTCGCAGAGGAAAACATCACGAAGAAATCCAGCGGGGTTTCCAACGTTTGCCGATGCAGATTCCACGCTCCGAAAATCTTGGGTTCTGCCGCACGCCAAAACTGTATAGGCGTCATGTGCTGAGCCAGTACATCATCCAGCACCATGGCAGCCATGATTACCCCTAGCAAGGGAGGCATGTCAGCACTGATCTGGCTCATTAGGGCGCTAAGCTCATCCTCCTTTGTGATATCCACTTTGGCCGTCAGCACATGGGCGCCGGTTTCCTTGATCCGATCGACAATTTCCGCCGCCTCAGGATCGATGACGCCAGTGCGGCTGGCCAGGACCAAATGGCGCGCCCCGTGGTCTGCCAGCCAGCTGGCCGTTTCTAATCCGAAGCCGCGCAAGCCCCCCGCGATTAAGTAAGTTCCGTCTTCCCTGGCATGGAAAGCTCCTTTGCGTTTCCGGGGTAAACGCACGGCAGCGTCCTCAAAAGAAACCACGATTTTACCGATGTGACGCCCTTGTTGCATGCAGCGAAACGCTTCGCGGATTTGAGAAATGGGAAACAGCTGAAAGGGAAGGGGCTGAAATTCCTCCTGGCGGATCCCCTCGATCAGCCGACTCATAACCTCCCGTCCGAATTCAGGACGCATGGCGAGAGCCTGATCTAGATCGATGCCAAAATAAGAGAGGTTGTTTCGGAAAGGCGCCATGCCCATGCGGGAAAACTCGAAGAAATCTCGCTTGCCTAACTCCAAAAAGCGGCCAAAAGGACGCAGCACTGAAAACGAAAGCGCTACCATCTCACCCGCCAGACTATTCAAAACCACATCCACGCCCTCGCCGTTGGTCGCGGCTAGAATCTGGTCAGCAAAATCGGAGGTGTGTGAGTTGAAAATATTCTGAACACCAAGAGAGCGCAGGTATTCACGTTTTTCCTCCGTACCCACGGTGGCGTAAATTTCCGCTCCAACGTGCTTGGCATATTGGACTGCCGCCAAGCCCACTCCTCCGGATGCGGAGTGAATCAACACCCGTTCCCCCCGCTGCAAACGGCCAAGTTTCTCGAGAGCATAAATTACCGTGGAAAATACAATCGGAAGCGTGGCAGCCGCTTCGAGACTGAGGCCGGGCGGTTTAGGAAAAACATTCACTTGGTTGGCGAGGAGGAAGGCGCTGAGGCATTGTGGAGCGAAAGCAATCACTTCATCTCCCGGTTGAAAGTCGATGACTCCGCTCCCTACGCGCAAGACTCTTCCGGCGCATTCCATTCCCAGGGTAGGACCGGCAAATCCGGTTTCGACAGCTTCATCCGGCAGCAGTCCCATGATCCACATCATGTCGTGAAAATTTAGCCCGACGGCGGAGACACGGATCTCCACCTGGTCCGGTTCCGGATCTACACGGCTGCAACGGTCCAAAACAAGGTTATCTGGAGACCCAGGACGAGAGAGGACGACGCGATAAGGATCATCGCGAGCGGGCTCCTGTTCTGCCAAGCGCCGCTCGGCCAGGCTCGTTCGACGGAGACGGTGAACCCAGCGCCCAGTGTCGGAGAGGATAATCTCATCCTCCTCATCTGGTTCGATTAATTCAGAAATGAGCAGGTCCATCGAGGAACTCGACTGAAGAGATCCATGAAAATCAATTAATCGGCAATCCAGATGGGGGATTTCATGGGGCAGCACGCGGGCCCAGCCCCAGAGAGCAGCCTGGTCCGGTCGTATTTCCGCTTTGCCCTCCGGCGTCGTCATGGCTTCCCGCGTAAAAAACCACAGGCGCGGCAGCGAGGGAAGATTAGCATCCAGCATCCCCTGAACCAGGCTCAAAGCTATGAGACATTGATGTTCAACAGATTCCCGGATTTTCGAGGAATCATACGGCCCATCGGCAATTCCCCAGCCATGCACTACATCGGTAATGGGAAGTGCCGAGGTGGCGTGGCGGACAAAAGCCCGTTTAAAGTTCTCAGTGTCGAGATTCCCCTGAACGTCGCTGGCAGGCCCATCCGGCGGACAAGTTGGATTCATCTCCAAAGTGACCACGGAGTGTCCGGCGGCAGAGAGCCGTGTTCCCAACTCGGCAAGCCAATTCTCTTCTCCCGCCGTCATTTTTTGCTTCAGCAAAGCAAATGTGCGGGCAGAGGTCGATGTGCTTGGAACATTTTTTTTGGGCTGTTTCTCCGCCGCTAATTCCAACATGGGCATCGTTGCGGAAGCAGAAGATAATCCCATGCGGCGCGCCCTAAGCCGATCGATGGAGGCAACTACGTGACCCTGCGCATCATATATATCAACATGGAACACCAGGGATCGGGCCGATCGCAATTCCAAAATCACATGACAATATGCTGCTTCGGCGGCCGCAGAAAAAATTCGGAAGCGGCCCAGTTGGGCAGGCAGGTAAAGGGAGTCCTGATGGCTGCCATCCTTTGAAAAACTGGCTGCGACCATTGCCTGAAAACAGGCATCCAACAATGTCGGAGGGAAGATAAAAGGCTCTTCATCAGGCCGGATTTCATTGTTCAGTTGGGCTAGAGCTTGGCCTGGACTCAGCCAAATTTCTTTAACTCGACGAAAGGCAGGACCATATTGAAGACCTTTGTTGTGACACTCTTCATAAAACGATTCGGCGTCCAAGTGCCCGCGAAAACTGGATATCAACTCAGCGAGATTCACATCTGGCGGCCTATCTCCCTCCGTGGGGGGGGATATTCTCCCAGTCGCATGAAGAGTCCAACTAGGGGTGATTCCCCGCTGGCAGCCTCGGAGATGGAAAGTGCCGTCCTCAGCGCAGATCGTAAACTGAATGGGGACGGGTTCAGTCTCATTCAGCACCAGGGGTCTGCGAATATTCAGATCCTCAATGTGGCATAAGCTCGTCCCGCGGAAAAATTCGGCCGCTTTCAGTGTCATCTCCACCATGGCAGCGGCGGGAAGCACAATGGCTCCCAGCACCTGATGGTCGGCCAAATAGCGGTGGTGGGAAGGGTCGAGAAGGTTTTCCCAGAGGGGATCCGCCGAAAGGACTCGATATCCAAGCAGGGGATGTTGGTAGATATCCGGGGCGATCCGGGGCCGGCCGATAGCACTTCCATTCCAGTGACGCTCCCTCTGCCAGGGGTAGGCGGGCAGCGGCACACAATGGCCTGCGGCAGGAAAGAGAGCGCCCAAATTCATCTCACAACCGCTAGTATAACACCGGCCGACCGCATTCAAAAAGGCCGCTTTTTCCGCCTGCTCCTTTCGCAGAGTCGGAATCGAACGGCCTGAAACACTCTTTGTGTCGAACGATTGGCGGAGGTAGAAATCGAGCACAGGGTGAGGGCCAATTTCGATAAAGACGGTGTTGCCATTCTCGATTAGGAGTTCTACCGCGGGTCCAAAAAACACCGGCTGGCGCACATTTTTCCACCAGTATTCAGCGCCAAGCTCTGGTCCCTGAACGGCGCTGCCTAGGGTAGTCGAGATCAATGGGACTTTGGCGAACCCGGGAGCAAGCCCAGCCAATGAGTCTATCAATTCCTGCCGAATCTCATCCATGGCGCGGCTGTGGAACGCGTAATCCAAGTCGAGCAAGCGGAAGAAAGTTCCAGCCGGGGCCAATTCCGCACCAAGCGCGGTGAGCATCTCCGGTTCTCCTGAGAGTGTAACCGAATTGCAGGCATTGATGGCGGCAAGTTCAAAACGATGATTATATCGAGCAATGGCATCTTTGGCCTGTTCGGCGGATAATCCGCAAGCCGCCATTTTCCCCAACCCGGCAGTTTGAGCTTGGGCCCGGCTCCGTTCAAAAATCACCCGGACAGACTGTTCTAAAGTAAAAATTCCGGCAACATAGGCCGCGGCCACTTCGCCTACGCTGTGGCCGAGAACAGCCACTGGGGAAATTCCATAATGGTTGAGCAACTCAGCAAGGGCGACTTGAACGGCAAACAAGGCCGGCTGGGCATATTCTGTGCGAGACATCACCCCGGCAGGGCTGCGATCCGACAAAAGCCGGAAGATTGACCATCCTGCCATGGGTTCAAAGTAGGCATCAATACGTTGAATTGCCTCACGAAAAAGAGGCCATCCGCCCATAAGCTCACTGCCCATTCCTTCCCATTGAGAACCATTCCCTGAAAAAACGAAAACGGGGCCAGCAGAGTGCTGGAGAATTCTATCGCCCACGACAAATGGGCTTTCACGCTGCTCGACATAATTGGATAAATGCCCAGCCATTTCTTCCTTTGTCCTGCCGAAGACGGCCAGTCGATGGGAATGATGAGCTCGGCGCAAAGCGGCTGTGTAGCAAAGGTTATAGAGGCTGTCTTCCATCGGGCTGGATAGCCGCTGACAATATTTTTCGGCCAGGGATTTCAATGGCTCTTCGCCGTGCGCGGAAATATACAGCGGCATGGGAAGCGGAGGGTCCTGAGGTGGACCTGAGATTTCCGTTGAGTGGCCATCATATTCTTGGAAAACGACGTGCGCGTTGGCTCCTCCAAATCCAAAGGAATTCACTCCCATCCGGAGGGGCGCTGGATGGTCTTTGAGCGACGTTAATTGTGTTACAACTCTTAGCTTTTTCGCCTCTAGATCGATGGCGGGATTTGGAGCATTGAAATGCAGACTAGGGGGCAATTGACGGTGCTGCATTGAGAGGATGACCTTGATGGCTCCCGCAATTCCCGCCGCAGGTTCCAAATGACCAATATTGGTCTTTACGGATCCAATAAGAAGCTGATCTTTTCGATCCTGGCTCAAGGCGCCGCTGAGAGCGGAACATTCGATTGGATCGCCAACTGCCGTTCCGGTCCCGTGAGCTTCGACATAGCAAACATCTCTGCCTTGAATTTGAGCGCTCGAATATACCTTGTGCAACAAGGTTTCCTGCGCTGCCGCGCTTGGCAACAACATGCCGCGAGTGCGTCCATCGCAGTTCGTTCCACTTGCCATGATTAGAGCGCGAATTGGATCACGATCCCGAATCGCGGCATCGAGCGGCTTTAGAACTAATACCCCGCCTCCTTCTGAACGCACATATCCATTCGCGTTGGCATCGAAGGCCAGACAACGGCCGGTGGGAGACAGCATGGAAGCCTTGCTAAAGCCCACCCAGGGGAAAGGGGAGAGCAATACGTTCACCCCGCCCACGATGGCCAGTGGCGATTGGCCATTCCACAAAGTCCCACAGGCGAGATGCAGGGCTACGAGGGAGGAAGAGCAGGCAGTGTCTAAAGCTATGCTTGGACCGTGGAAATCGAAGACGTAAGAAATACGATTGGCTGCAATGCTGTTGCTGCTGCCTGGATTGCTGTACGCGTTGGCAGATTCAGGATCCAGAAACTGCAAATGCTGATAATCGATCGCGGAGATTCCAACGAAAACCGCTGTGTCGGAACCCGCCAATGCCTTTGCCGATTGCCCCGCGTCTTCCAAGGCGTCCCACGTCATTTCCAAAAGGAGCCGCTGCTGGGGGTCCATGTGGCTGGCTTCGCGCGGAGAGATGCCGAAAAATGCCGCGTCGAATTGATCGATTCCCTCCAGGAAGCCTCCCCTGGTTGCATAAGACTTGCCTGGCTTGGAAGGATCGGTATGAAGCCAGGAATTTAAATCCCACCGATCGGAAGGCAAATTGCCAATTGTCTCACGGCCGCTCGTCAAGATTTCCCAGAAATCATGGGGAGAATTGATTCCCCCCGGAAGCCTGCAGGCCATCCCCACCACTGCCAGTGGATTATGTAAAGTCTGAGTCACGTCATTCTCCACCGCACTCCTTTTAATTAGGCTGATCGCTTGTTTTGCCAGGAATGCGATTTTAACAAAGATCTTGGTGAATAATTGGGATCAAGCATCTCCCAAACTCTTTAGAAGCTCACATCGACTGATGATTGTCCTTAGTTTCTGGCCACAATATTCCGCAAACCCCACACTGCTGCGAAGCTGTGGTACTTGCAGGGGGATGACCAAGGCATTTCCCGACGCTGCATTTTATTGATTCCGAAGGGGAAAATTCTTGGAAATGGGGCACGGATTGTTTCCCAAACGATTCATTTGACGGGTAATTTTTCCAATCAACCGTCTTCTCTTTCCCCCGTGACATTGGTCTTTGGGAAAAATCCAGTTCAACGGCCGGCAAGCGATTTTTATCCTTTTCCAGACTGCATCATCTCGCCGCGATGAAATAGGACAGGCAAGGAAATCTTTTTTCCATGACAGGTCCATCAGAACCGATAGCCAGCCTTTCTCAGATACTGGGGGGGCTGGTAGGAGAGCGCCCGATGATGATTTAGAGTAAATTGGGAGAAATTCAATGATCAAATGTAACCCTTAAAGGTTTTGCCGGCGGGAATTTTAAACCAAGCCACTTAACAAAAAAGCCAATTTACACAGGTTGGATGCCTGGAGTCAAGATTAAATCCAGTATGAAAAAAGGATGATGTTTATCATACCTTATGAATAATTCTTGAAATGAAGAAAAACCCTTGTTCTTCAGTGTGAATTGCCTAGTTCGCAGGCTATTCAATAAAGGAAATCGAAGTCCACCAGAAAACGGCGCTTATAATGGCCGAAGAAAACTCCATACATTGGATCGGCTATGTTGGCATGGACGCCCAAGGGATTGAAATGGTTGGTAAGATTCAGGCCGCGCAGCGAAAAGCGCATGGTGTATTTTTTGCGAAATTGAAAATCCTTGGAAAGACGGGAGTCAAATGAAAAAAAACTCGGATAACGAGTTTGGTCCGAATTGGGAAGTCCTACATATTCCTGTAAAGCATCTGTTATAGCATAGGGAAAGCCTGTCCGGTACTCCACCAGGGGCGAATAGCTGAATTTCTTGGGCAGTTTGAACAGCCCCCAACTGACAATCCGGTTGGGGACATCTCCAGTCAAATTGGATACCACATCTCGACGAATGATGGGGAAAGGAAAATTGCCGAGGAATTTATTAAACTCGTTCAGATTTCCGCTGGAACGGCTTCGGACATAGGAAAAGAAAATCTCATGCTTTTCCCGCCAAGACATTTTCGCGGTCAATTCCAGCTGTTCATAACGAGCCTCTCCATTGCCGCCCAGGATCAAGGCATCCAGCCATGTCCCTTGTTCAAGAATTTGTCCGGGAGCCAGAGTGATCAACCCATTGGAATTCCCCTGCAGGTAATTGGCCCGCACCCGCAGCCACCGCGTAATCGGGTGTTCGATCTCAGCACTCCAAGTAATACTGTAAGGGGCGAAATTTCCGGGGACATGTTCTGAACTGAGCAAAGGCAGTCGCCTATCGACCAAGGTTTGCGTCACATTGTAGTAATGCCTAGGGCCGTCAATCAGGTTGCCATTCGCGTCATAGGTGGTGACAATTGGGTCCGGAAGCCCGGAAAATGAATATACATTCAAGGGGACCCGGTCATAGAATATGCCAATGCCAGTGCGCAGGATGGTCCCCACCCGGGGAAAAGGCATCCAGGCAACTCCGAACCTGGGGGCTACACGAGTAGTCTCCGTGATCCCTTGATGTTCAAAGCGCATTCCCATATCAACGGCTAAGCGTGAGTTGATGGTCCAGTGATCCTGGCCATAGGCGCTGACTTCAAGATCGATGTCTTGATACGGCTCCTTCTGCTGGAAATCCTCCCGGCGAAGCAACGTCCCAGTTTGGTCCAGAATATTGACTGGGCGCGCCAAAAAACTCCCACTGTTGGCTGTCCGGATAACATCTGAGCCGAACCGCAGGTTGTGGGTTCCGATATTCTTGATCGGAGTCAGGGAAAGAGATTCTCCCCATTCGATTCTCGAAGCATCCCGCCGCTGTTCGCTGAAATAATTGCCCCGATTGCCGCTCGGGGTAATTATCATTTCATTCGTCCCCTGTGCCCAGACATCAGATTCGAAGAACTTTGTGTTCAAAAGACTCTCCAACACTTGTCCTTTGATTGTGGTCCGATCTACCAGAGTGGTGGTGTATTCACCCCGGCTAAAATCGGGGGTTACCGGACGGGGATTAAAATAGTCGAGGTTCACATAACGGGTGTGGCCGGGAGAAAAGTGGAACGATCCCGTCAATAGATGAGTTGGAGACAGAATATAATCGAGCTGAGTGTATGAATTGACCGATTCTTGTTTGATTTCGTTGTCGGGGAAGGAAAGCGTGCGGACCTGCTGTTTGTGGAGCACATATTCGGCTCCTTCCGAGACATAAAGCTTCCCCGGCAATAACGGTCCATCAATAACCACGCGGGGCGTGGCATCGCGTATGCCAACTAAGTGCAAGCTCCGGATGCGAAATTCAGGGAGAGGATCGTTGAACTCGAAGTTCCATTTTTCACCGCCTCGCCGGGTTTCAACAGCCACCACCCCAGCGGAAAAGCGTCCATATTGGGCTTGATAAGGAGTCTTAAAGACGCTGACGGATTGAACGCTGTCAACCGGGATGCTTATACCGAATTGTCCGGTGGCGGGATCTGACACATCAGCGCCATTTACGACAAAAGCGCTGCGATTTTCACTGCTGCCAGAAATCCGGATTTCATCTTCCATAGTGCGGACCACTCCAGGAACCAATGGCAATATGTCTTTTATGGAAGAAGGCCGCACTGGAGTCTCCATGAATTTTTCCCGGTTCAATTCGGTGGGGACGTTGGAGCCAGCCTCCAGTGGCGTTGCTTCTGACTCGACGTCGATCGATTCCTGACGTTTGAGTCGAGGAATCAGAGTAAATTCAACTTCCAAATCACCACTGGATCCGAGCACAATACCCGTCTTGGATTGAGGTTGGTATCCTCCGCGATTGACCTCCAAAGCATATTCTCCGACAGACAAATGGGGGAAGAGCAATTCTCCGGCATCATTGCTCAATCCCCGGGTAAGGACTTGTTCGCCCTCTCTGAGTTCGACAGCGGCCCCCGGGATGGGCGCTCCAGCTTCATCATGTAAAATAACCCGCAAGGTGCCGGCGTGACCCACGCAGAGCTGGCTGAAAAATAGCGGGAAGGTCAGAAGAAAGAGTTGCAGAAAAAAAAGTTTTCCCTTGGGGAGGTTGCGGAAACTTGCATTTCGGAGGAGGCATTTTAGGTCGAAGATGTTTTTCATGATATCGTTGCTGCTCACCTGCCACCAGGCCTGCCGCGCTGGTCAAGTGGATTAAGCCTGTTGGTACGAGTTTTCCGGGTGGGATGGTATGCTTGCCCATTCCGGAGGTGTTTTAAACTTAACATTCAAACGGCATTGTCAAATAATCTTAAAGACAGATCCTCATTTTCTTAATTTTTATTTCTCACGGCACAAAGTCACGGAGAAAGATTTTTTTCCTCAAGATGCCGGAAGCATCAAATTCCTTTTTCCCTTAGTATCTCAGTGTCTTTGTGAGATTGAATGTCTTAGCTAACAATAAACACTCATTTAGCCGCCCAATGGCGAGATGGCCGATACCACTATTCAAAATGCACAAACAAAATATTTTATTACATTATTCCTCATCGATCTATCGAATTCAAATAGGGAGATTCTCGCGGAGGGGAGATCAAAAATTGCCGCTTGCCATTCATTTGAGCTCGATGAGCCGTATTTGTCCTTAGTAGTTGATTTCATAAAAACAGTGACGAATTCTTTGGGATGTCATTAACCCCACGCATCGGCGCGGGGACTGGAGTTTCAACATTTTTGTGCTACCGGCCTGAAGGGCCGGAGTTATTATAGCCCAGGGCAAAGTGAGGCCCACAGGCCGAACGACGCCCTGGGAATCGAAGATGCGCAATTTTTGCGAGTGCCCTGAAAGGGCACGTTAACGATACTGCCCTCAATTTCTGGCGTAGCGCCACCGGTTAAATCGCCCCTTTAGGGCTTCCTGCACCTAAGGGGAATGGCATAACCCAAGGCGTCGCCTTGGGCTATAATAAATCCAGCCTTACAGGCTGGAATCCCATGCTGGCCTGGCAGAAGTTGCAACAACTTAGAAGTGTTGAAGCTCCAGACCCCGCGATGAAGCGCGGGATTAATAAAAAAACCGCCTTAGCAGTGAAAATACGTCACCGAACTTGCGAAATGGAATACTTAGTTCCGAAACATCCGGTATATCCTTGGGTTTTATGCAAGATTGGGAGATTCCAAAATATGTCGCAGGGGATCGTGGGCTACTGATTTTCGGCCCTTTTGAGAGTATGCAGAGGCTGTTGCGAGTTTGATTTCAAGATTGCCGAGTGAACTATTTCGTGGGAAAGGAATGGCAAATACTTAAGCGGGAATTCCCTTCCACTTCTATTTGAGAGCCTGCAATTGTTTTTGAGCTTGGGATCGAGCCTCCGCTGATTCTCTTGGCGACATCTGCGGATCGGTGGATTCCAGGATTTGCTGAAGAAGTTGGCGAGCTTCTGGTTTTCGGCTCTTTTTGGAGTATGCGGATGCCAGTGTCAGTTTTAGGTCATGATTGTGAGGAGCTAGCTGCAATCCTTTTTCGAGCAGCTCTATCCCTTTTTGATCGTTCCCTCCCATGAAACCTGGAAGGCGCATATTTATTTCAGCCAAGGCAAGATAAGCATTGCCGTAATCGTAAGACGGGGCAATTTCAATGACTTTTTCAAATTCCAAGCGGATTGTAGAGAGCGAGCGCAAACTCGCCCAGACTCCTCTCAATTCGCAGGATGATCCCAAATTGGCAGCCAGCCAAAAATGACCTTCCGGCCTATCCGGCCTCAATTTCGCCGCTCGTTGTGAAACCTCCACACCGGATTCATAGTATTTCAGCTTGGCATTCTTCTCTCGTTGAGCTTCTGCCAGACAATATTGGATTCGTCCGATTCTCCAGAGTGATTCGTATTCCAAAGGATGTTCTTTGGTGCGGGCTATTAGCAGCGCTTCTGCCCTTTGCAGGTTCCGCAATTCGTCTCGTCCCGCAAAGAGTCTGTCCAGTTCAGCAAAAGGGGGATCATCTCCCAGCAATGGCCAGGAGGCCGCGATTAAGATTGCCAAGGGGCGCATCCACCATTTCCTCATCATTGGTTGTGACTTTTTATGATTTACGATAGACATTTTTTGATTTTAGGGATGAACTCTGGAGGGGATTCATTCCAACTCTGCCAATCTCCACAATCTTTCCATTCGTGACCAATTTAAAAAGAATTCCCCGCCATTCCACCTTTTGACCACCAAGGCTCATGAGCCAGATGAGAAAGCTGAGCAAATCCCGGATGGGGACCAGCCAGAAGTAGCGGCGGTGAATCCGATCCTGCATCCAGTGGGTGCCGATCCTCCAGCTGGCAATTAACCGGACTGAGAGCGTTATTATTAACAAGATCCAGGCGGTTCGGCTAAAACCTGAAATTATGGCAAAGAATAGAGCCGCCGCTGTCCCATGCGTGAAGATTAATCCCAGATAACTCCAGGGCCGGCAGGCACGGATTCCCCGTGCCCAGCGGACTTGATGCCGGATCATGCTCCCCAAGCGATCCTGTTCCGAAGAAGTTTCCACAATGTAATGCGACAATCTAACCTCTTTGCCTTGGCTGGAAATGAGGTACCCCAACATGAAGTCGTCCCCCAGGTAATCGGCAATAGCTGGTAATCCCCCAAGGCTAGACAGCACAGTCTTGGTGGTGGCCAATGTGGCGCCCAGACCAAAATTGATTCCCTCCAATAGCCGGGCAGTCAGCACTCCTGCCTGGAACTCAGCGATGCCAATGGCTTCCAGGACAGAAGCCAGGTTGGGGGCTCGTGTAGCCCGATATAGGCAAGTCACCAAACCCACGTGATCTCCATGCAAATCGGAGAGAACCTGAGTAAGATAATCGGAGCCGACGCGAATGTCGCTGTCAACGATGATGATCTGCTCATGCCGGGCCTTTTGGAGCATGTTGTGGAGATTGCCCACCTTTAAGTTGTGCCCGATAGAGTTGGCATCAATGACCAAATCAATTTCAACCTCCGGAAAATCCCTGCAAATTTGATGGATGACCTGAATAGCGGGATCATCTGGGTCATGAACTCCAAATATCAGTTGAAAGCAAGCATATTCCTGGCGGCAGAAGCTCATATAATTCTCATAAGCGTTGGGATCCGTCCCACAAAGTGGGATAAGAACGGAAACCGGGGAAGTCGCTTCCGCCCCTTTGGGACGTGGAAGCCGAAAGAACTGTTCCGCGGCTGCCAGGGAGATTACGTAGTAAAAGATGGAAGAGCTCGCCAGGATGAAAAAAATGATTTGCAGGGTGAGAACAAACAGCGACATTTACGGTAATGAAACCAGCATCACGCCGATCAGAACTAATGTGGTGCCAAGCCAGCGTAGCCGGTCAATCCTTTCGTGAAGGTAAAAACGGGCGCCCAGGGTGGCAAACACAAAACTAATCGAAGTGGCCGGCACTACGAGGCTCATGTCAGCAACGGCCAATGCTCCCATGAATGAAAAATAACTAACCGCCATCAGGAGGAAACCCGCCATGAAATGCCCGTTGCAAAGAATGCGGCCGCCAATTCGCAATATTTCCCTCGGGGCAATTGTAGAAATTTCTCCGATTTGTTTCATGCCGCGAGTGATCAGGAGATTTCCAATCGAGGTGGATAGAACTTCCAGCAAAATCAAAAAAAGAATAAGCATCGAAATCAGGCTAGATCCTCCCGTGGAACGGAGCTATCCCGTTTTTTTTGGAACTCGGAACGAGCAACGGCCAGGACACCCGAGGCAATCAGGATTGATCCGATCCATTTCAGGGCGGTGACTCTTTCTCCCAGGAAGACATCGGCAAACGCTACATTCAAAATATAGCCGAAGGAAGTTGTGGGAAGCACAAAACTGAGATCCGCCCAGGATAAAGCCGCCGCGAAAAGCGCAAAGAATAGAATCAGCAGAATCGTTCCCATCCAGACCTCCGGCAAGGAGGCAATTTGCCAGGCTGCTTTCCCCCAGGAGCCTGAATGAGCATGGAAAAAACCATCGGCTTGTTTCATCCCGCGGCTCAGCAAAACATCTCCGACTGCTTGGGCTAGCATGGCAGAAATCAAGACAATGGCGGTTTTCATGTTTTTTTCGTCCGGCAGTTCGGACCTTGGACTCAAATCTCGCAGTTCTATATTTTTAATAGTTCGCTGATCCCATGACGCCCACTTCCAGCTTATTGGTTAGGCCATCATTGGCCATACAAGTCCGTGGCCTGGAGTCTATAGTCTGAATTGCAAATCCCAGTAATTGATCAACTGAATGCCGAGTTGTTGGATTTCTCTTTTCACTTCGGGATTGAGAAGAATCTCCAACTCGATTTCCTGCTGCATGTGATGCGGATAAAGCAACCGCTCTTTATCGTGGGCAGCAGGATGAAAATATACCTCATTCACTCCCTCTTTGATATGCCGAAGCAAAAACTGAAAATATTCCCGGTCCATTTTCCCGCTTTGAATGTGACCGTATACTTGGTCCGCGAACCTTATCCCGGCTCTTCGCAGCTGTTTTTTCATCAACCGGCATAGCACTCCAAAAATTAGAGAATAAATAATCTTGGCAACCCAGTGACCATGGTCAAATTTCAAATTTAGATGGAGATTATCCAAGGGGACACGCATTGCCTTCACCCCGAACCGGGATGCCTGTCGAACAGCTTCCGCAAAGATGACTGGATGAATGTGATGATGCAAATGCCCGTCGATGTGGGAAAAGGGCAGCTTTGTGGCCGCAAATTTTTCAAATTGTGCCTGAATCTCCTGGCGCAATTCACGGCGGGCCAAGGGAGAAAAAAAATACCGGCACCCTGATGGTGCGGGATGGGGAGAAAATTTTCCTAATTCATCTACTAGATGCGGGATCTCCCGTGGAGCGAGAACAGATTTTCCCCGCACGGTCGTCAGATGCAATCCAACTCCCAGGCCGGGATTCCTTCTTGCCAGCCCAACCGCTTCCTCGAATGCCTCTCCCGCTACCATCAGGCTGCAACTAGTGAGGATCCCGTCCTGATGCGCGCGTATAATCGCCCGGTTGACTTCCAGGGAAGAGCCAAAATCATCTGCATTGACGATCAATTTCATTGTGTTTGGAAATTAGCATCCATGAGGATAGCAGAGAATGGACTACGAGGAAGGTCATCTGTTTCGAGGCTCCGCGCAGAGTCCTTATTTTTATAATTCCAAGACGTTGAAAAATTGGAGCTGCCCCTCGCCCGGTCCTCTCGGATTCGGGGCCGGTGGAATCGGCAGATTCGATGATTAAGTGGAATTCCTGGCAAAAGCGCGGCGCCGGGAACGAAGCTGCAAATACTCCTTTGCTTCATGCATCAGCCGGACTCGTTCCTGCCGATTAAAAATCGCCCGCTTGACAATGCGGAAGACAATGCGCGGACGGAAATAGTAACGCCCGTAAAAATCTTCAACAGAATTCACAATATCCCCTCTGGTCAATCCAGGATACTGAATGTTAGGCAACTGATGTCCTGCCTCGTCAGTCATGGCATCTTCGGTCGCATATTTATTTTTTTTGAGATATTCATCAAACTCCGTGCCAGGGTAGGCATGAGCAATGGAAACCTGGATGGTTTCACAGTCGAGATCTTCGGCAAATTTCATTGTACGTTCGATGGTTTCTTTGGTCTCCCCAGGCAATCCCATTATAAAATCGCCATGAACCGTTAACCCCACCTTGCGGCAATTCTTCATGAATTCCAGCCCCTGCTCAACTGTGGCGCCTTTCTTGATGTTCTTCAAAATCTGTGGATCGCCGGATTCGAATCCCACGATCATCAGACGGCAACCAGCCTCTTTCATGGCTTTTAGCGTCTCATAGTCCGTGTGTACGCGGGAGGTGCAGGACCAGGTAAATTTAAGAGGCTTCAGTTTTTGGCACAGATCCAAGACTCGATTCTTGCCCCAGGCAAAAGTGTCGTCATCGAAGAAGATCTCCTTCATCTCGGGGAACAATTCCTGGGCGCGGCGCACCTCCAAGGCTACGTTATCGCTACTGCGAACTCGCCATTGGTGGCCGCTCAAAGTGGGCGGCCATAGACAAAAAGTGCATAGGGCCGGACATCCGCGTGAGGTGTAGAAGGCCACATAGGGATGATGGAGAAAAGGGACATTATACTTGGTAATGTCCAAGTCCCGCTTGTATGTGTCTACGGCAAAGGGCAGGGAATCCAAGTCTTTTAAGGTGGGACGATCCGCGGTATGAATGACATCCTCATTTTGCCGGTAACTGATGCCGGAAATTTCTTCCAAATTTTTCCCACTGGCGAATTCCGCCACGGTGAAGTCGAATTCCTTGCGCCCCAAAAAGTCGATCGCCTTGGAAGCTCGCAAGCTTTCCTCTGGCTTGACTGACACATGTGGGCCAACAAAAGCAATTTTGATGGAAGGATTGGCATCTTTGATCATTTCAGCCAATCGCACTTCATTCTTGAACCCCGGAGTGCTCGTGAAGAGAACCAGAAATTCATAGTCACGGGCAATGTCAACGGTTTGTTCCGGCGTAATCCCGTGCGGAGGGGCGTCCAGCAGACGGCTCTCCTTGATTAATCCGGCGGGATAAGTTAGCCAGACAGGATACCAAAAGGAGGTGATCTCTCTGGTCGCGGGCCAGCGAGAACTCGCCCCGCCATCGAACTTAGGAAACGAGGGTGGATTGAGCAACAAGGTTCGCATCATGATTTTGAATTTATCTCCATGCCCCAGTTGGATACAAGGGGCGCTGTAACAGGTTTATATTTAACCACAGCCGATGGCGAGAGCGCACTGGATTTTTGCTCCCTCCATCGTCCATCCATTAGCCCCGCTGCACCTTTCTAAAGAGAGGCTTCAGTCAACTGATTTCCACTTGTGGGAACTCTTCCGGCGGACAACCAGAGACGGCATATCCATGCGTTCGTGGCAGCCGAATATTTTTCCCAACCACTCTCCACCAAAACCCAATTACACGGGATACTTCTCCAGCAGGAATTCGGCAAAGCGTCCCATGTTGTTTGAGCAAATCCGAACTACTCCGCGCAACCGATTCAAACCGGCCAGACTCGCGGGATTTTTCAGTGCTTCCCAAAGGACTTTGGAAACACTCAAAGTCCCCGACTTCCCACGGCAGAGGTTAAAATCCAGTGGAAGATCATCTTCCAGCAAATCACTTATACTTCTAATTGACAATAACGGGATCCCCTGCTCCTGGCAAATTCGGGCGACTGTTGAGGATTCCATGTCCACACAAGCGGGGACTGTAATTCCTATCATTGAGGCTAATTCATTTTTCCGCCGAGTTTGAACAATCACTTCATGGGAGCAAACCGCCAACCCAGCATGAAGTTTGATTCCGGCTAATTTCAAAGCAAGGGCCCGGCCTGTCCAGTCCTCATCCGTTTGGAAGGAATCTCCGGTTTGAAGTTCACGAATCTCCCGGATCACCACCAAATCACCGGTGGAGAATCCGGGACTCAATCCTCCCGAAAAACCCACATGGACAATCAGCTTCAGCTCTTGCTTGAGGAGGAAGGGTCTGAGATTACTCTCTACATTTTGTGACCCGATTCCCGTGATCAGCGTAGAGGCTCTCCCACGGAAGTTTGCCAGTTCGATGGGCAAAGCGGCCACTACCCCCACCAAAGGATCGGATTTGCCGGAGAATCGAGGAACATCAGACATGTCCGGATTCCTTGAACCAGTGGACAGCCCGTTCCAAGGCATTTTCGATAGGACTCTGAGGAAGCCCTAATTCGCGGACAGCTTTCGAGGAATCAAACCACATTTTATGGTGGGCCATTTTGACCGCTTCAAGAGGCACTTGAGGCTCGCGATTCCGAATTCGGATCGACCAAAAATTTTCAATCCGGGCATAGATAGCTGCTACCGTGATCGGGATTCTAAAACGAGGGGATGGAATGCCGGTCAGCCGGGAGAGGA
Organism: uncultured Acidobacteriota bacterium; assembly: GCA_963803155.1. Lineage (GTDB taxonomy): Bacteria > Acidobacteriota > Terriglobia > Versatilivoradales > Versatilivoraceae > CAWDMN01. The sequence goes on along the minus strand of CAWDMN010000087.1, from coordinate 7,892 downwards.
GATCAAAAATCTCCTTTAGCGTCATGTTTCGATTTCCCAGAATGTACTTGTCGCCACGTATCCCTTTTTCGGCGGCGAGGATGTGTCCAGCGGCGACATCTCGCACATCCACCAGATTCAATCCCGTTTCCATAAAGGCAAACATCCGACCCCGCAGGAAATCGACGATGATCTTCCCCGTCGGAGTTGGTTTAATGTCCAACTCTCCAACCGGGGTGCTGGGATTGACAATCACTACCGGCAACCCCTTTTGCGCCCATTTTTCCGCTTCCCGTTCCGCCTGGAATTTGCTGCGCTTATATGCGCCGATTAGATCGGCATAAGCCACAGGCGTGGATTCACAGGAGGGGAGTCCATCGGCGCGCAACCCAAGACAGCCAACCGTGCTGGTGTAGACCACCCGTTCCACTCCCGCATCATAAGACGCGGACAGAATATTTTGCGTTCCGCCCAGATTGTTGGCATATAAATCCGCGGGATTTCTGGCCCAAAGCCGATAATCGGCCGCGCAGTGATAAACTGTCTGACAGCCCTGCAAAGCGAATCGCAGGGCACCCAGTTGGCGCAAGTCCCCCCGCACCACCTTTACGGACAATCCCTGCAGGTTATCCAAACGGCTGGAATTGCGGGCCAGGCAGACCACCTCATGACCCAGGTCTACCAATTGCCGGACTAGATGCGCGCCCACAAATCCAGTTCCGCCTGTGACAAAGATTTTCATGGGGTCAGATTTTTCGTTTCAGCTGATGAAATTCCACAGAGCCATGCGGAGCAAATCGCGGGGGCTATTGCGCAGTTCGATGGCAGCGGAGGCTTCAAAGCCGCTGTGCATGAGGCAATTCTGGCAAAGCCGATCCTGGCGCGATTCCCAATAATCCCAGTCGATGCTGGTCCAAAATTCCTCCCAAGTGGAATGGAAGGATTTGCCAATCAAATAGCAGGGACCTTTCCAGCCTTTGGGTGTATAGGTGACTGTGCTCCAGGGAGAACAACGATAATCGCGTAAACCGGCGGCAAACTCCAAATACATCGGTGTGGAGACAAGTTTGAACCGCTTTGAAAGTTCCAGGACTCTCTTGAATTTTCGATGAATCTCCCTTCGGGCCGGAAAAATGTCGCGATCCACCGATTCATATTGGTATCCAGGAGCGATCAAGATGCCATCCACTTTCAATTCCGCGAGGACCAGGCAGAGTTCCTCGATTTCACTTTCTTCCGTTTCTTTAAAAACCGTAGTGTTGGTAGTGACGTGATACCCGAGCCGTTTTCCTTCCCTGATCATGAGCAAAGCCTGATCGAATACTCCCTTGCGATCGCAAACAAGGTCGTGTGTCTTCTGAAGGCCATCCAGATGAATATTGAGAGTCAGCCGCTTATTGGGTGGAATCACTCCGAACACTTTCTTTTCCAGCAGAAGAGCATTCGTGCAAAGATAAATATGCCGCTTTCGAGCAATTAGTCCATCCACTAGCGTCTTCAACTCCGGATATATGGTTGGTTCACCCCCGCAAATCGATACGACGGGAGCGCCACAATCTTCGGCGGCTTTGAGACATTTTCCCACCGGCAGTCGATCCTCCAACTTGCCGGTGTGCCGTTCCATGGCACAACCGAGACACGCCAAATTGCAGGTGTAAAGAGGCTCAAGCATCAAGACCATCGGAATGCGCTTTTCCCCCTTGAGGGCATACCGGATTTGATGCCGGATATTATCCGTGATTATATGTAGAGGAAATCTCATTTCAATCCACTTGGCCTGGCCAAAGCCGTCAAAACATTTCGGCACTGCTTCGTGATGTCCCCGGCCAGCAAGACCGGATGACACGCAAATGCCAGAGTTTAAATCAGAATGGCCATTTTTTTAATCTTCCATCTTCCCTTTGCCATTCAAATTCTGCTGATATATGCCAAGGGCCATTAAGGGGAAATAAGTGGCATAAAGGTGATATTTTAAATAGAAGACTCGCGGAAATCCTGTTCCAGTCCATGATTGATCTTCCCAGGAGCCATCTTCTTTTTGTCGATCCACCAGATACTGGAAACCGCAATCGATCATCTCACTATTCATTTCACCCGAGGCCATCAACCCCATCAAGGCCCAAGAGGTTTGGGAAGGAGTACTGACGCCTTTTCCTTTCAGGGAGGGATTGTCGTAGCTGGCAATAGATTCCCCCCAGCCCCCATCGGGATTCTGAACTGATTCCAACCAAGAGACAGCACGTCGCACAAAAGGCTGCCGCATGTCTTCGCCAATGCAGCGCAAGCCTCTAAGCACAAGCCAAGTCCCGTAAATATAGTTGCAGCCCCAACGCCCAAACCAGGGGCCTTCGGGTTTTTGTTCTTTTAAGACAAACCGGATGGCTCGTTGTATTTCATCATTTTCTCGGTTCAGCCCCATTTTGCTTAGGGATTCCAAAACTCGTCCGGTGATATCAGCCGTGCTGGGATCGATCATGGCATTATGATCGGCAAAGGGAACTTTTACCAAAAGTTGCATGTCGCATCCCTTGTCGAAAGAAGCCCAGCCGCCATTTTTGTTCTGCATGCTGAGCGTCCATTCCAGTGCGCGATGCAGAGTGCCTCGAAGCTCTTGATTCCGTCTCCGATCCGGATATTGAAATTGGCTCAAGCTGGTAATCACCTGAGCTGTATCATCGATGTCCGGATAGAGAGGATTGGAATATTCGAAGAACCAACCGCCAGGTTTCCCTCCCGAATTTTTTGCCTTCCAGTCACCTTCCACCTTGACTTCTTTTTCCATCAGCCAATGCGCAGATTTGACCAAGGCCGGATGTTGAGTGGACACTCCGGATTCGACTAGCGCGGAAAACGAAATGGCTGTGTCCCACACCGGGGAATAACATGGAGCAATCTTCAAGATTTCATCTTCTTCAATTTCGAGGTTTTCTAATTCACGAATCTGTGATTTCGTCAGCGGGTGTTCGTTGTCATAACCCAAGCAACGCAGAGCGATAATCGAATTGATAATGGGGGGGAAGATCGCTCCAATGCCGTCGCTATTCTTGAAATGTTCCACCATCCATTTTTCGCAAGCGGCTAAAGCGTGTCGACGCCAGAAAGACCAGGGTTTAAATCGCTCGTAATAGCGCAGGCACCAATCCACTTTTCGGAAAAATGCGGCCCAGAAGCCCCTTTGCATCGAGCAATTAGTGGGTCGTCGCAGCCATAATTCCTGGATGCTCGCATTATCCGGGACCGGACAGCTGGCTTTTTTGGCCCAGATTACAGAAAGCGGAACTACAATCCCTCTCGACCAGGCAGACATCGCATAAATATTTATGGGAAACCATTTGGGAAGCAGAATCAATTCCGGGGGGACGGCCGGACATTTATCCCATGGATATTGGCCAAAAACCGCGAAATAAATCCGCGTGAAGCTGTTGCATGCATCCAGCCCGCCCAATTCGCAAATGACCCTCTTGGCTTTTTGCATGTGGGGAGCCTTAGGGGAATCTCCGGCCAGTTTGAGAACAAAATAGGCTTTTGCAGACTGACTCACTTCTGGAGGACCACCGGGATATGTGGCCCATCCCCCCTCAGGCAATTGACAGCGGCGAATAAATTCAGCCGCCTTCTGAATTCGGCGGTCTGTCAGACGGCCAATAAACAACATCGTAAGAATATACTCGGATTCAAGGATAGTATCCCCTTCCAATTCTGCGCACCAATGGCCATCGGGCTTTTGAATCCGCAACAAATATTCTTGAGCTTTCCGTAAAACCCGCTGGAGGTCATTTTCTTCCTTTGATTCAACTAACCTGACCTGCCAAGCTTTCTGAACTCCTGCTGGAATTATCATGCTCCGTCATCCTTGCACTAACACGATTATTTGTTTCTTCCGCATTAACTCAAAAGGGAGCAGAAAATGTAATTATCCACGCCGTGTGGGGTGAGAGTTGGCCTTCGCTCACCAAACACTTTGATCATTAATAATTTACCAGATTCGGAGGATAATGTGTATGCAAGTCCGCCATTTTTTTTAAAAAAACCAAATACCCGTCATCAATCAAAGACAACCAGAAGCCAAGAAAAAACCGTATGCTTTGGAGGAATAAAAGTCATTTTTCAGTTTCCTCCCAGATTTTTATCTTCAATGCTGCTGCAAAATAGGCCTCAAAATGAATGCCCACCCCCTTATTCGGGTGGAATGTCCCCAGATATTCATGCCTTGCCAGCACAACGAGTGATCAGGGGCCGGCAGCTAGATAATCCGGTCAATCAATTAGGATCGTCGCATAATATCGATTTTCATGCAGGTCATTTCAAGGATTTCGGCAGAAATGTTGGGATATATGAGGAGTGCAAATAGAGCAAGTGCTCAACATTTTGCGGGGGGCAGGACTTTCGGTCCTGACGGAGATACTTTTTTTAATGCTTTGAGGACATTTCATCTCGCTAGCGGATTCAAGAAAACCAAACGTAAAGGCGCCGCCGTCGATACAAAATAGTGAAAATATGCAGCAATGGGGAACGTGCGATCCCTCGCACATTTCCTCGTCGGCGTGCTCTTTTGGGCGAGCGTGCACCGGATGCCAGCCATCACACGCGTCCGCCAGCGCTGCTTGTCGGTTGGCATTTTCGAGTTTTCCTGGTTGACTTTGGGAAGGGATTTCCCGGGGAGGAGTGTTTGTGACTCTCTGGCATCCATGAAGATGGGAAAGTTGGAACAATGGCATGGAGTCAGGTATACTTTGGCTTTATTGGGGGAACAATTCTTCCTGGTAATGACCAATCATGATTCGACTCATTATTAATGCAGATGATTTTGGACTGACGGAGGGGATAAACCGGGCAATCGGGGAAGCTCATCAGCGGGGGATTCTGACTAGTGCGACTCTGATGACAAATGGATATGCGTTTGCATCCGCGTTGGAAATTGCCGCTCAGAATCCCACCTTGGGTGTGGGGATCCATCTTAATTTGGTTCAGGGAAAGCCTGTATCGATTCCAGAACGGGTCCCGTGCCTTGTTGATAACAGCGGTGTGTTTAAGAGGAGTGTGGCAGATCTCATTCAAGCGGATCTTGGAGGCGGAATTCCTCGAGACGAGATTGTGCGAGAAATTCGTTCTCAAATCGAGATGGCTTTACAACATGGGTTGAACCCCACTCATTTGGATGGGCACAAGCACTTTCATTTATGGCCCCCGTTTTTTGCCATTGTCGTCCAATTGGCTTTGGAATATAAGATTTCAGCTATCCGTCTGGCTGTCTGTCCTGTTATGAGAAGCTGGCCCACGTCTGATTTAAAAAGAGACAGGCATTGTCAAATTCTTAAACAATATGCTCTGGGGTTATTACTCTCTATGCTGTCTCGAATGAATCGGTCCGCAGGCTTCCCCTCAGGCTTGAAAAGCCCTGATTTTTTTTGGGGCATATCCCAAACTGGATTTCTGGATGAGCAGAGCCTCCATCACATTTTGGGAAAACTCAAGCCGGGTGTAAATGAGCTGATGTGCCATCCTGGGTATGTTGATCAGACACCGAGAGAATTTCCCACAAGACTGCTTTCGCAGCGCGAAATTGAAATGGAAGCGCTCACATCTCCAGCCGTTCGGAAAACAATAAAAGCCCGGCGCCGGTGCGGCTGACGCCTTCCTGCCAAGCTTGATGATCCGGGAGAAGGCATCGATGACGAAAAAGCCGCGCCGCGAGGGCCTCGCCACCAGAAGGCGGCAATTATTGGTGCCAAGATCGAGCGCGCCGTAAATCGCCCCCGGCGCCTCCGGCGCTAAGCGGAATTCTTTGCATAACGCTCGAAGGCCTTGGCGGCGATGGCGCGGTGACGGCGGAAAGGATCGCGCCAGCGGTGCGGGCGGAGCCGGTGCGATAAGCAGCTGAGCGACCCCGGCAGCTTGGCCGTCGGGGGGAGCAACGGGGCGCTGGCGTCCACCGCGGCCATTCCCGTCTCTGCGTTCTTGCTCACCGCGGCCCCTCCGTACTAACGATCCTTGCGGGAGGCTTCCCGCCCGGCGGGAAAAGTAACAGTTTTTTCATGTTGCGCAAATCCGTTCACAACTTCGCGATTGCGAAAAAGAAATTCAGCGCGCCGGCCCGGTCTCTAATTCCACCGGTGCCGCGAACTGTTATAGCGAATCCGGTTCGATGCTTCCCAGATCGTCATCCCGGAACGGCGCCAAGCGCCGTATCCGGGATATTAAAGAACACCGGCACTTGTAACCATCCCGGATAGCGCCATTGGCGTTTCCGGGATGACGGTCCGCGTGAGCAATCGAGCCGGTCTCATATCAGTTCACGATGTCCCGGCCGCGCGTTTCGCGGATGAAAAGCATGCCCAGGACAAAGGTCATGGCCGACACGATAACCGGATACATGAGCCCAGCATAGATGTTGCCGTTGCCGCGACGATTGCGAAAGCGGTGATGGGCAGGAAGCCGCCGAACCAGCCGTTGCCGATGTGATAGGGCAGCGACATGAGGTGTAGCGGATGCGGGTCGGGAACAGCTCGACCAGCATGGCGGCGATGGGGCCGTAGACCATGGTCACATAGAGGACCAGGATGGTCAGAAGGCCAACCACGGTCCAATCGACGCCATCGATTTGCGACTTGGAAGGATAGCCGTCCGTCTTCAAGGCGCCGGCGAGTTCCTTTGTTGAACGATCGCCTTCAGCCTTCGCATCGGGGGCGCGGCATCTAGGACTGGATGACCTGGTCTCCGATCTTGATTGGGCGGAGCCCGCCGGGCCTGCCTCATTGCTGTAGGGCACGCCGCCGACGAGCGCCGCCTTGGCGACGTCGCACGGCGCGGTGAACTTCGACTTGCCGACCGGATTGAACTGCAAGTGGCACTCGTGCCGGATCGGCGACGACCGTCACCGGCGTCCGCTGCGATTGCCGCGGCCAACTCGGGATTGGCGGTATCGAGTCAAGAGTTCGAATATGCCGGGGTAGGCTGTATTGCATTGCCGCCGGGAATGTGTTTGAGAATGCCCGGCGGGATAGTAGGTCAGCACCGCGAGCAGGCAGCCCAGCATGATGATGGGCTTGCGGCCGATTTTATCCGAAAGCCAGCCGAAGACGATGAAGAACGGCGTGCCGATCACAAGGACAGCGCGATCATGATTTGCGCCCAGAAGGGATCGACCTTGAGCGTTTGAGTCAGGAAGAACAGCGCATAGAACTGCCCTGTGTACCAGACCACCGCCTGACCGCGGTCAGCCCAAGCAGCGCAAGGATGACGATTCCTGAGCATTCCGCCAATGGCCGAACGCCTCTGAAAGCGGCGCCTTGGATGCGCGTGCCCTCCCTCCTTCATCTTCCTGAAGAGCGGGGAATTCGTCGAGGGCTGAGCCGAATCCACACCGAGATCGCCAGCAGGAAAATGGAGAGCAGGAATGGAACGCGCCACATGCCGCATTCGGCATTGAAAGACAGCGTCTTTTCGGCGGCGGTCGAGCCAGGGCGAGTTCGCTGGCACAGCAGGATCACCATCAGCGAAAGGAAACAGGCCCAGCGTGGCGGTGGTCTGGATCCAGCTGGTGCGGTAGCCGCGCCGGTCTGCGCTCGGCATGCTCGGCCACATAGATGGCGGCACCGCCGTACTCTCCGCCAAGCGCAAGGCCCTGCAGCAGTCGCAGCGCGATCAGGATGACTGGCGCCGCGACGCCGATGGTGCCGTAGGTCGGCAGCACGCCCACCAGGAAGGTGGACAGGCCCATGATCACGATGGTGATGAGGAAGGTGTATTTGCGGCCGACCAGATCGCCCGAGCGCCCGAAGAAGAGGGCGCCGAAAGGCCGCACGAAAAAGCCCGCCGCAAAGGCCAGCAGGGCAAAGATGAATTGGCCGGATTGGGTCAGGCCCGAGAAAAGTGGGAGCCGATGACCGCGGCGAGCGAGCCGTAGAGGTAGA
>CAWDMN010000086.1:0-10232 GCA_963803155.1 uncultured Acidobacteriota bacterium | reverse complement strand
TCACTCTATGTAGTTACTGTTATCTCTCTTCCAGTGTCACCAGTGCCACCAGATGCCAGATCTTCCTCCATGTTTTCTTCTCACTCTGTGATTTGTTTTACTCAGATCATTTTGCTTCCTCTCTCTCCCTCCCACCACTCTCTCTCTCTCTCTCTCTCTCTCTCTCTCTCTCTCTCTCTCTCTCTCTCTCTCTCTCTCTCTCTCTCTCTCTCTCTCTCTCTCTCTCTCTCTCTCTCTCTCTCTCTCTCTCTCTCTCTCTCTCTCTCTCTCTCTGTGTGTTGCGTCGTCATACGGGCTAAATTTTTATTTTTAAATAAAATTTCACCTTGAATGCGTGTCTTATTATGATCATGCAAACCAATAATTGATGTTGCTAACGTACTTTTTCCATACCTGATTCTTTTGCCAGAGCTGCCACCAGATCCAACAACTCTGGAGCTGGGCTGGCCACAATCGTTGGCATGCCAGCTGCTTTAGCGTAAACAAAGGCCCTTCGGACTTCAGCTTCATTTTCCATATAGATGACTCCGCCACCCATCAAAATCAAAGAGGCGGCCTCAACCTTTTTCCTGGCCACTGCCGCTTCATCCGATGTGCATTGGAGAGGCAGGTGAAAATCTTTGAGGGTAATGTATTTTACTCCGAGTTTTTTGGTCATGGCCAAGGCGTCGTCCAAGGAAAATTTTCGCAATGAATAAGAAGCCACCCCGACTTTCAAGTCAGCAAAGGAATCAGAATATTTCCTGGCAGAAACCACACTCCGCCATAAATGTTCGGGATAAACCCAAAGCACTTGCAGTCAATACACTTGAGTGCAAAAAATGTCTTCGATTCATTTTTCTCCTCGATAAGTTTATTTTCATTAAGCGACGGAAAATATCAGAAAACGCATTATCAACTTCAGCTAAGCGAAACCAGCCCGGGAGAGCCCCTTCATTAATGGCTTTATCCTGCAAGGCCGTCTTCTCTTGTTCTTGTTTCTTACGCAAGTCCTTGATCTGCTGTTCAATTTCATAAACACGAGGAGGGGCGCCCATTCCAATATTGCCGGAAGGAATTAGCGATTCATTTTCGGAAGGGGGCCGCCGATTTAAGAGTTGAAATCGCTCCACTTCCATTTGATGGATCAAATCATCATACTTCTTATCGATTTCATTGAGTTGAGATTGCCAATATTGTTGATCTTCTTTGCCGGAGCTACTGTGAGGCTTTTTCAGGTTCCGCCTGAAGCGCCTTTTCTGAATTTTCCCAAAAATAAAAACAGGATCTCCGCTTTTCCGCAATTCCTCCCGGAGGTTTTCAAGTTCCTGTTCGGCGGTTTGAAGGGCCTCTTTGTTTTGAGCCAACTGTTTTTGGGTGTCCGCAATCATGGGAGTGAGCAAGTGTTCCTGGTTATATATATCGGACTGAAGCAACAATTTCCGACTCAGATCATTTAGCTTAGTCTGCAATTCGATTCCCTTGTCTTGTGAGGCTTTTAGCTTCGCTTTGGCGTCTATAAAGCGTTTGCTCCATTTTTTTTCAGGATCATCTTTTTTCCCAGAGGGTTCAGAGGATGTTTTCGATCCTGTTGAAGAAAGATCCGGGGAATCCTGGAAGGTCTGGGGATTTGTCACAGCTCATTCGGCCGATCCTGAACCCATATCTTCATTGGTGATGATCCGGGTGGCCTTCTTCGTCTGTCGTTTCTTTTCATTCTCCTGCCGAGCCAAATCGCCAAGAGACTGGCCATTCATATAGGAACAAAAAAAACATAAAATGCCAATGCTGGATAATGATTTCAGAATCCATTTCATGAGAAAGACGACTCCTTTGTGCCTAAGAGGAAGCCACGCTTTCCATCTCGTTGAGTTGTCGGATGTTTTCCGCTGGACCTAATGCGATCAAGAAATCCCCCGCTTCAATGACAGATTCTGAGGTTGGATTGAAAAGCATCTGTCCATTTTTCTTTTTGATCGCCACAATGATAATCCCAAGCTTTTGTCTGATTCCCGATTTCTGAAGAGTATGGTTCGCATGAGAAGAATGGTCTGCAATATATACTTCAGCCAATTGCAAATTAAGGGCGGCCATTTCCCCCGTTGTCACAGATTCTAAGAAATGAGAGACATGAGGTTTAAGAATTGATTGAGCCAAAATGAGACCCGCGGATTGATAGGGCAAAACGACCTTGCTGGCGCTCGCCCTAAGTAATTTGGATCTTGCGCTTTCTTCCTGAGCACGCGCCACAATTACTAAGTCAGGGCGCAAACCTTTGGCGGTTAAGGTCACGTAAACATTTTCTGCATCCGTGGAGAGAGAGGCCACTAACGCTCGGGCTTTTTCAACTCCCGCCTGAATTAACACTTCCTCATCAGAGGCATCGCCAATAATGACCAAAAAGCCCTCTCCGATCAAGCGCTCCGCCAAGCAGACATCTTTTTCGATAATCACAAACGGAGCATTTTCCTGCTCTCAGCTCCCGTATTACACGGGTCCCCACTCTTCCAGCTCCACATACAATAAAATGACGGCTCAATTTTCTCTGTCTCTTTTTCCATTTTTCGCCTGCTCAAGAAGGATCCAAACTGGCTTTCCAGCAGCCGCTGCCCCAAAATATTTAAGGCATATCCTGCAAAGGCAGCACCAAAACAAATCAAGGTGATGGTAAAAATTTTGCCGGCATGATCAAGGTTGCGGAACTCCCCAAGCCCGACCGTGGATAGAATGATAATCGTCATGTAGAGGGAATCCAAGTAATTCCATCCCTCCAGCCAATGGTATCCAGCCGTTCCAATCAAAACCAAAATCAAAAGTACGCTTAAGATAGATAAAAACTGAAGTCGCTTCATGATAGCATCAAGATGTCCTAAACGAAGTATAATGAAACTATAAGTGGGTGCAAAGTTTAAAAGTAAGATTTCTTTCCAACTGAAGCGGTGAACCGAACATGACTCAGACTAATTCAAGCAGTCCTCGCACGATTCTGATCTGATGGCGTCGAACTATTTCTGGCCCACCCCGATGAACTTCGATTTGCTGGGTGGGACAAGATGAGCTAATTCGACAATTGTTGGCGGCCTGGCTGGTGGTGGACAATCAAGATACGCCGATGAATCCCCGGCTTTTGGGAAAACCTGGGGTAGGGAAGACCACACTCGCATATGCCGTGGCCAAACAAATGGGAAGGGAAGTGATTATCCTGCAAGCCACCTTGAATCGCGTCCGGAGGATTTGCTCGTCACGCCCGTGATTGAAGCGGAAGGAAAGCTCCGCTATGTCGCATCTCCTTTGGTGACGGCCATGCTGCGCGGCGGAATAGTGATTTTGGATGAAGGAAATCGCATGAGCGAGAAGAGCTGGGCCAGCCTGGCTCCGTTGCTCGACAGCCGCCGCGGTGCACTGTGGCAATCAATTGTGGCAGGAAATAAAAATTAAAGCTCATCGTGATTTCAGGTTGGTTGCAACCATGAATGATGATGCCTCAACCTTTGAATTGCCAGAATACATCCATTCTCGACTTCAACCTCAAATCATGATCGATTTTCCGGAAAAGGAAGAGGAACGGCTAATCCTCAAAGAAAATCTCCCATTTGCAGAGGACCAAATTCTGGATTATGTGACTGCTTTTTTACAGAACGCTCATGAAGCCGATGAAAGATATACCGTTCGAGATGGGATCAATCCTAGCAAGATTTGCCATTAAGCTGCTGAACTTGAATGCGTCCATGATTTGGACTTGATGCTCTTAGGATTGCCTTGAAACAAACCTTGGGAGAGGAGGCATTCCGCTATGTTCAGCGAGGCTGACTTGACTCAGCTGCAGCGCGGACTTATCCAATTTCTTCCAGTAGTCCCGGGCCGATTGGAATTTGCCGAGGAGGTGCGCAATGCCAGACCGTCCGCGCATCCGCAGGTGGTGGCCGTGGAACTTCCCGTCGCACTTGAAAAAGCATTCCAGCGGGCAGTAGCCCGACTTCCTGAGATCTCCGTCATTATTTATGAAGATGCCGAGCAGGAGCAAACCGTATATTTGCCAGTAGAACTCACAGATCCATTTGTCGAGGCAATCCGCACTGCTCGAAGAGATTGGGGCGGAAATCGCCTTTGTGGATCCCGACGCTGGAGTCCGCCCTCACTATAACTACTATTACCCGGATAGTTACGCGGTGCGGCGCCTTGGATTATCAAAATATCAAAATGCCTACAGCCACTATCCCCAGCCCGCCAACTCTGAAATGCTGACGACATGCGGCGGGAATTGCTTGGAAATTGCAGGGATTGGACCGCACTGTCTTAGTTGTCACGGTTATTTCTCTAAATTTATTATCCCTCGTCTTGGAGGCGATGGAAGTTCCGGCAGACCGAATCTCCGGTAACAGTTTCCCCTGAAGGAGTCGAAGTCTACAATTTACACCCGGATTGTCTGGCGGAAATCCTTGCCGAGCCCCCTTTACTTCAGGCTGTATATGAGGCCCGGCGCTTTTGGATTTCAGAAGAGGTTGAATCTGAGAAGGAGACAGAGGCTCTGTCTTCGATCCACGGGGGAGCCGGGGGTTTCTCCCGGGATCGAGGCGACAAACCTGAGAATCCTGATGAATTAACAATCCAGCGCCTCGCGCGACATTGCAACTGGCATAAGGAGAATGAGAAAGACAAGCCTAATGATCAGCCGCTCGCAGGTTCTCAGTCGGCAGTATTTGACTTGGAAGGGTTTCAGATTGTTCCTTCTTTGGACCGTCAGCGGTTCAATTTTAGACTTCTGGTCGAAGCCGAACGTCTGTATGAAAAGAACACTGGGGAAAAGATAGTTCACTGGCAAAGGTGCCTCTGGGCCCGATATTCCCGCAATCTCGCCCTGATCTCGAAGATGCTGGTAGCTGGCGCCTTTGACTCTGCTGTTGCCGCCCGAGCTGTGGTTGATGACAATTTTGCCTGGGAGGTTGGCATTGATTTCCAATTACCACCATCAAAGAGCCGAGACGGACCTGGAGACTGTGAAAATCTCCGGGGAGGAAATGTGGCTCAATATGAAGCGTGTTCAGTTGCATCGTCGGTTGCCAAAACCAAAGACACGACCTCATCCCATCGGCTTGCGAACACGGAAAAGAGAAGATTTTCCCGGACAACGGGCGCGAGAATTTGCTGGAAACCGGATTTGTTCTTATCCTCCCGAAGACTTGGTTTTGGAGAACTATGGATTATTCTTGAAAAAAAAAGGGAAAAAGTATCCTCTCGGAGAGTGTTCCCGCGTCGAGCCATTTACCACCTTGTCATTGGATGGCATCGATCTGCGGGAAACTCTCAGAAATTGGCATGAAAAAAAAATCTACGTAAGAGAATTTCAAAAAATCGCCGGAGACGTAGGAGCAATTGTCGTAATATTAGACGAAGATTCTCAAAATCGCTATAACTGGGGAATGACTTGGTTGGGGGAACATCAACAAGAAACCCGACATGGCATTTTATTCCACCGATCCGCCGTACGATGCCGCAGGACCTGGAATTGCCCGTGCTGAGTACGGTGGATTCCTTCTTTTTTATCCACCCATGCGCATGGGGGATGTTTGGCATGATCCCGATTATTGCTTCGCGGAATCGAAGCCTGAGCTTCTTCTTCTGGCCGCATTGGATTATTCCCTTCAAAGATGGGTCGTCTACGTCGCCGCCCGGCCTCCTCGTTCCATTTTTAAAACAATTGCCTCCAGAATGAATAAAAAGATAGTTGTGTATATTCCCGTTGGAAGCTTTCCCCCGTTAGCCTGAAAAAAATCCGCATCGTCCACATTTTGGATAGCCACGACAAACGATCCATTGCCAAGGATTACCTTTGGTGATGGGAATGCCATCTCCCCAAGCGGGCAATCTCGCCAAGCAGGTTTTTCCCTTCATCTCTTAAAATCAACCTCGTGAAACAGCTTGCGATTTGGATCATATCATAAGCCCGTTCGACCATGATTGGAGGGCTAGAACCTTTCCGAAAGCCCGGCTGCGGTGTTTTGTATTTGCCAGGTCGACGGAGATCCAACTCACGGCTGAAACAGCAGACCGCCCGCATCGTTTTCGCATCTCGCGATATGACCGAGATCTCCCGCTCCGACCTCTCAATGGAAGCAGTAGTCGGAAAAATTATCGTTTCAATTCAGCGTAGATTTCCACGGCCATCATGTCGGCAGAAACCTATAAAGCTTTTGATTTCTTTATCTTCATCAGGGTTTATGATTGACGCCAAAACTTCGTAACATGGTAGGTTGTAGTAATTATTCTGGGGGAAGAAAAAAAATAAGGAGCAATCAAAAATATGGTGACTTCCTGTGATGTCAATTGCGATGTCAGAGACTTTGCCTTGGCGGAAAAGGGGAAGAAAAGAATCGAGTGGGCCTCGAGATCAATGCCAGTATTGGGATTGATTCGAAAGCGATTCCTCAAGGAACAGCCCTTGAAAGGGTTGCGTCTCTATCCTGTGGCTCGTCTGCATGTGACCTCTGAAACCGCCAACCTCGTAACTACTTTGAAAGACGGCGGCGCTGAAGTGGTCCTATGTGCTTCTTAATCCTTTAAGCAACGCAAGATGATGTGGCGGCTTCTCTTGTCAAGGATTTCGGGATTTCAGTATACGCGATCAAAGGAGAAGATAATCAAACCTATTATCAGCACATCACGGAGGCATTGGACAATCGGCCGCATATTACCATGGACGATGGAGCGGATCTGGTTTCTACAATCCATTCCACTCGAAGGGATCTCTTGGAGCTGATAATTGGCGGGACAGAAGAGACCACCACTGGTGTAATTCGGCTGCGCAGTATGGCCAAGGAGGGAGTTCTCGAATTCCCAGTCATTTCAGTGAATGATGCGGACACCAAACATCTTTTCGACAATCGTTATGGAACAGGACAGTCCACCATGGACGGAATTATCCGGGCTACTAATCTGCTGGTGGCGGGGCTCTACATTGAAGTGGCAGGTTATGGCTGGTGTGGCCGGGGTATCGCATCACGAGCTCGTGGCATGGGCGCCAAAGTGATTGTAACGGAAATTGATCCCACCAAGGCCATCGAAGCCGTGATGGATGGTTTCCAGGTAATGACTATGCGGGAAGCAGCTCTCCTTGGGGACATCTATGTCAACGGCGACCGGGAATAAAAAATGTGATTACCAAGGAACATTTCGAGGCCATGAAGGATGGAGCCGTTGTCTGCAATTCTGCGCGCTATTTCAATGTCGAGATTGATATCCCCGCCTTGGAGTCCCTTTCCGTCAGCCATCGGGAAGTTCGCGAATTTGTCGAGGAGTATAATCTCAAGGATGGTCGAAAAATTCATCTGCTCGGAGAAGGCCGCTTGATTAATTTGGCTGCTGCTGAAGGTCATCCAGCCTCCGTGATGGATATGAGCTTTGCCAACCAGGCTCTATCCGCTGAATATATGGCAAAAACATTTAAGGATCTGGAGAAGAAAGTATATCCTGTACCTGCGGCGATTGATAAGGAAATTGCCCGTCTGAAATTGGAGTTGATGGGGGCTAAGATTGATATCTTGACTCCCGAACAAGAAGCTTATTTGGCCTCTTGGGATGAAGGGACATAGCCAGTCGCGAATTCAATAAAAAAAAGCGTGATGCTAAAATACATCACGCTTTTTTATTGATCCACAGATTCCCGCTCTTCAAATACCTTGACGTGTCCGCGGATCATTTAGTTCTGGCCATGATCAGGCAGGGGATGAATGATCAGGTTTCCATAGTGAAGATCATGTAGGTTCCCGCAGCGCCAAAAATGAGATTTGGCGCCCACGCCGCCAGCATGGGAACCAATTTCCCCACCCCCCCCATCTGCTCAAAGAATCCCACCATTACCCAATAGATAATGCCTATCAGGATGCTTAATCCCACTCCGTAAAGTGAGCCGTGACGACCTTTTAATGAGAAACGAATGGCCAGCAAACACATAATCAAACTGACCGTGGGGAACGAGAGCTTCTTGTGGAGCGCCACTTCGAGCTTTGTCACATCGAAGCCGCTCTTCTTCAAATCGGAAATGTAATTGGCCAGTTCCCCATAACGCATCTGACTATCCAGCTTCACCTCTTTTTTGAAATATTGAGGCTGCTCAGTCATGGAGGCAAATTCAGCATGTTCAAACCGATGGAATTCTTCAGGAATAGTATGCTGCTGCTTGAATCCTTGACTCCATCCATCAAAGAACTCCCATTTCTCCTTTTGGCGGAATCCCACTCTGCCCGGGTGGCATAAATCCTTTGTTTCAATTTGAAATTGTCGGGCTCAAATTCAAAAATGGATATTTCTCCAAAGAGGTTTTGGTCCTCATCAAATAACGTGTAGTTGATGATCTTCGATTGCTCACCCACTATCCATTTGCGTCCAGGGTGAGCACGGAGTGCGAGGGGGTTTTCCTTTGATAACGGCTCGCAATGCATCCTGCTTTTGATTGCAGGGCGGCAATAAAAATTCCTGCAGAATAAATGAAAATCCACAAAGAAAAAGCGATACAAAAACCACCGATACTGAAATCCGATATAGGCTAACTCCAGAGGCTTTGATGGCGGTGATCTGCGACGTGCGGGTAAGCAAATTAAAATTCACCAGGACCGCCACTAGCAAGCTGAGGGGGAACATATAAAATAGAATTTGTGGCAACAAAAAAAAGAAATAATCCAGTACAACGGCATAAGGGATTCGGTTCTCGACTACATCATTAAGTAATTCAAAAAAAGTGAAGATAATGAAAATCGAAACAAATGCCATCAACACCATGCCAAAATAGACCAACAATCCCTTGATAATATATCGATCCAAAATCATGGGGAAAGCAAGACGGATTTTTTGTGGCCCCAGTTTCCATCCAGTGATCAATCGGCGGAGACCGGGCAAACGATTCCCCTCTCTGTAAATGCGCTCCAATAATTGCACCATAGCTTCTGAGATTCGGTGAATCAGACCAGAATACTGTAAACGCCGATCCGAAGACCAGAGCAGTCGCACTCCCAGAATTAGGAAAAATATGTTGGCAATCCAGGGCCCAAGAAGGGCAGGGAGGCGCCCGGATTTGGCAAAATTGTTCCCCTGCAAAAAAAGGAGGTAATAAACAATGAAGATGATCAGACTGGCAACAAAACCATAGGATTTCCCACCGCGTTTCGAGACCACTCCAAGAGGAATTCCGACCAGAGAAAATATAAATATGGAAAAGGATAACGCCAACCGATCACTCAACTCCACCTGACGTGCTCGTTTCTCTTTTGCCTGCAGAGGTTCCGCGGCGTCATCGAAACTGCTTTCTTTCCACAGATCGACAAAACGGGCCTCCTCCACGGGTATTTTCGAAGATGTGCTCAGGTTGGCCAAATTGGCAGATGCCACAGGTATTTCAATCCGGTCAAATGGCATCACTTGGTAAACGCCGGGATTGTGATTTTCCACACTATGATGCGCCCCGCCAGCAAGGTGCAGTTGCAGAGTTCTCTTTGCCGGATCAGAAATCAAACCTCCGGAATCCGCAAGCGTTACCTTCAACTGATTGTTATTGGAAACATCCGCCACAAAAATATTCGACCAGACTGTCTTGTCAATCGAAGTCTTCCGGACAAAAAGAATCAGGTTTGAGAAACCCTCTTCAAACACTCCTTCCCGAACTTCCGTGCTGATGGACCGCAAGGCCACTTCATTTGCCAGAGTCCGCATCCGCTCCAAAGATTTAGGATACCAAAAAGCAGAATTCATGAAGGCAATTGCCCACGCCAGCAACGCAAAAAGCAAAACCGGCCGGGCAAGATTCATTGTCCCGATTCCGCTGGAACGCATTGCGGTAATTTCAGAATCCGCCGACAATCTTCCCAATCCAACTAGAATCCCCAACAGCACTGCCATTGGCAGGGAAAGCGTCAGTATGCGAGGCGTCAAGTAGAAGAAAATCAGGAAGGTTTCCTGAAAGGTAATGTTTCTCTGAACCAGCAGGGAAAGGGGATTGCGGCCGCCGGGTTGGCCAATGATGCCAATCAACAATACAAAACTGAACACCAAGAGTCCAAGAAAAAAAGGTCCTGTTATTTCAAAAAAGATATAGCGGCGAAGAGTTCTCATGAATAGAGATAACGTCGAGGCTCATTGAATTCAAAATCTCATCCATTCTACTCGTTTTTCTCGAGTGGATGGAGTATTATTATCAATCTGAAACTTGCTTTCCCAAGATATCACCATTGCGCTTTTGCCTCAACATCGTCATGAGAGGAACA